>NZ_JBIBYW010000002.1:0-1549109 GCF_043083605.1 Leifsonia sp. NPDC014704
GTCTTTCGGATGGATGGCGTAGGAACCTCCGTCGTCGGGAGATCTCGACGTCTATCTGCGGACCGACGCGCCCGGCCGACCTACACCCTCATCTGGGAAGAGCCCATTTTCGGTGCCTCGTCGTGGATTAGAGGATTCCAACAGTTCTGTTCCGAGCTGTCCGAGGATGTTGAAGATAGCGCACCTATGCGTACACCTTCATCGTGCGAGGTACACATGCATCCCGAAGCCAGCCGGATCGCCTGCGGTCAATCGCGGTAGGCGTACACGGTGAGGGACCGGCTTGTGGGCGCGCCGTCGTTCGTTTCGCTTCACCGCATGAAGGGCGCAAGCGGACTCCTCCGGTCTCGTGACGGGCGTTCACGCCGGGTACCTGTGAATTCGTCGACACGCTGTCCTGAGGCGCGGGACCCAAATTCGTAGTGTGGTCGAGCAGAGGTTTCCCGAGGATCTTCCGCGCGGCATCCAGAGTTGCGAGCGCTTCCCCGAAGATGAGCGGGTCTAAGTGCTTCATGTCGACGCGGACCAACCTCTGATCCTGAGGATTGTGCTCGACTCGGAGCGCGCAAGCGGAGCAAATCGGCTCAATTTCTCGACAAGTTGAGCGATCCAGTGCACGTCCGCGGGAATGATCAGTTCCGCTTGCGTCAACGATTCCCGATCGTCCTGGCCGTTGGGCGCTCAGCCCTTCGAGGAGGGTGCTCCCGGGACCAGCACGGCCCGTCCGGGGATCTGACCGGTGGCGAGGCGTTCGAACACTTCGTTGATTTCCGAAAGTGGGTGTCGTTCAATCGCCGATACCAGGCGCCCAGAGCGGGCTAGCGCGAGTACCTCCTCGAGTTCATTCCGGGTACCCCAGTTGCTCGTCATCATCGCTGCTTCGGCGGCGAAGCGGAAGAACGAGAACGGGAAGCTGCCGCCCGCGAGCCCGACGAGCACAAAGATACCGAGTCGGTCCACCGCTCCAGCGCCAAGGGCCATGGTCGTGTCGATTCCGACAAAGTCAAGAACAGCCGCTACCCCGTCCCGGCCGGCGGCAGTGCGAATCTGTTCCGCGGCATCAGCATCTCGGGGGTCGACGGTGACGTCGGCGCCCAGCTCGCGTGCGGTCTGACGCTTCTTCTCGTCGGTGTCGACGACAATCACCTTTGCCGGGGAGAGCAGCTTCAGGAACTGGACCCCGTACTGGCCGAGCCCTCCAGCGCCGATCAAGACCGCGCTCGTGCCGGGCACGAGGTGGGGCAGTGCCTTCTTGACCGCCGAGTAAGGCGTAAGGGCTGCATCGGTGAGAGCGGCTGCTTCTACCGGGTCGAGTCCGTCTGCCGGAAGCAAATGCCGCACGGACGGCACGACCATGTACTCTGCATACCCGCCTGCGGGACCCATGCCGCCCCACAGGAATGTGTTGCAGAGCTGTTCCTTGCCTCCCAGGCAGAAACGGCAGTGACCGCAGCCCCAGCCGCCGAACACGACGACCGCGTCGCCGACCTCGAACCCGTTGCCTTCTGCGCCGGGACCGAAGGACTCGATCCAGCCTGCATTCTCATGACCCAAGGTGTGGGGGAAAGCGACACCCGGAATCTCGCCGGACTTGACGTGCAGGTCGGAGTGGCATGCCCCTGATCCACCGATTCGTATCAGGACCTCTCCAGGCCCAGGTACTGGAGTCGGGATGTCCTCGATGACGAAATCCGACCCTACTTCGTTCAGTCGTGCTGCTTTCACAATGTGCTTCCTTTTCTGTTCACAGATACGCCATTAGCGGGCCTTGTTGGGGATGATGGTTTGCGGTCGCCTGGTTACCCTGCGATCGCAGGAGGCGACTCGTCGAAGCGCCAGTGTTGTTCGATCAGGGCGTTGAGTTCGCACCTCCCATCGACGTCAGGTTCGCGTGGCGAGGCTGGCTGCCCACCTCGGGGAGGCGGCGCGGGGTGGCAACGAGAGGTCCCGACGTGAATTGTGCGAGGGTCCGCACGTAAGCGATCTCCGGATCAGCGCCCGCTGTGACCATGTCCTCGAGGGCGATCCGAATCGAACTCGCCACGGCCGCGGCAGCCGCGCGGGCGGCGACAGAGTCCGCCGCCAACCCGAGCCGGGGCGCCAACACGGGCGCGACCGACATCTCACCGTCATGAACTCTTCTCATGAACACCGACCACATCTCCGAGTTGCGGAACACGAGGGGAAACAGCTGCAAAGTGCGCTCGGCCGATTCGCCCAGCAAGCTTGCCCGGAACGCGAGGCGCAGCACCTCCGTCAAGGCGATGTCTGGATCCGTTTCGACGATCACCACGTTGAAACATCGAATGGACCAGTCGAACACTGGCCCAACCGACTCAGCCTTGACCGGAAAGTACCGATAAAACGTTCGCTGCGAAATGCCGATCTCGCCCGCGATCTCTGTGATCGTCAGGTCCGTGGTGCCGCGGGCGCTGAACAGTGCGCAGCATTGTTCCGATGCGCGAAGGCGCGCGCGCTCTCGCGGCTCGATTTCGCACTCCATCACGGGGGTGACGCTACACCTGCCTGGCAGAAACTGCCACGGCCTACCTAGGTACGAAGTCTCCCTCGCTGGAAGTTCCACCCTGCAGCAGATCGGCAATCACATCCGGCCCTCAGTTCCCGCCGGCATCGCTGCCTTCGTGTCGTGGGGCGCAGATCTATACGCAGCCTCTTGCTGCATCGGTGAGCAAGGATCTTGTTCACCCAATGTCGGGCTCGTGTGTCCGTCAGCGGATCACTCACGGGCGGGCTGCGCACGCTAAGACCTCGCTGCCTCTTCTTCAGCGACGGTCCCTATAGGTTCCGCGATCTTCACGACGATGTCTCGCACCGGTCCCTCCGCCGTGCTGAACCCTCCACGAGGGGCAAGCGTCGGGCTCACCTGGCCGAGTTCTTCGAATGTCACGCCATGCATAGCCGGGACGAGAAGGCTTCGGCGGAGCAAGGCGCTCTATTCATTGCTCCCTATTCTCCCGTCGGCACGTTGGACCCGATTACCTCCGGTTGGGTCAACCGGCAACCGAGCTCTCCGGAGTACAGGCGCAGCGCGTCAAGCTCGCGACCGAGTTGCAGCGTGCGCAGCGTGGGGGCACGCTGTACGTATTGGACGAGCCAACGTCCGGGCTCCACTCCGCCGACACGGATCGTCTGGTCGCGCATCTGCAGACGCTCGTCGAGGCGGGTAATACTGTCGTCGCGGCAGAGCTCGATATTCGCGTCATCGCAGCGGCCGACCACGTGATCGATCTAGGCCCGGTGCGGGCGACGCTGGCGGGAGCGTGGTTGCAGCTGGCACGCCCAAGCACGCCGCGGACAAAGGTGTCGGTGCTTCCGCGGGCTACCTCGCCAAGGCACTGCAGGCAGCGACCAACGTCACCCCATCGTGACGAGGGACGAGATCGTAGTCTCAGGCGGGGAGCTCAGAGGCCAGGACGTCCAACTTCTCGATCGTGAGCTCGCCGAACAGTTTGCCGGCCAGAAGCGCGGGTCCCCCCCGCCCGCGATAAGGGACACACGCCCTAGCGCTGGGCGTCGCCGAGGCGCGCTTCGGGCGTGAGCTCGGCGCGGAGACCGCCGCCGGTCGCAGCCCGGGCAAGAGCGCGACCCAGCGCAGGTGCCTGCTTGAACAAATTGTGACCGGCCACAAAAAGGACAGGGCCTGCCTCCCACACGGCCACGCCGTCCTCACTCCACGGGAGGTCGGTCACCCAGCAGTGAAGGAAGTCGCGCGGCTCTGGGTGGAGACCGGGCAGCGCCCGTGTCACGTATTCGCGTGCGCGTTCGTCCAGCGATCGAATCGCCGCCCGGTCGATGAAAGTTCCGTCGTCGCGGACGCCGACGGTGTCGCTGAGTCCGACCGAATAGCTGCTGTTGCCCGGTAGCGGCGTCGCGTAGACGCCGACTTCGCCGAAGACGCCGCTGCTGTCCTGCAGACACGCGACTCGTGCCGGGGCGGCGGCTTTCACGTCGAAGGTCAGCCGGACGTGTGCGGCAAGGCGAACCGGCAGCGACAGGCCGACGCTGCGTGCCAGGCGGGCGGTTTCGCGGCCGGCGCACACGACCACCTTGGAGTAAACAGCCCGGTCGGTGACGCTGCGCACCTCGACCGTCCCGTCGGCGCGGGGATCGATGGAGATGACCTCACCGGTGGTGACCGCATCTGCGAGGGCACCCGTGAGTGCCGTGATCGCGGCGCGGGTGCGGATCGCGCCGCCCGACTCGTCGAGCACCGCTGGCCCCGAGTACCCAGCGAGCAGCGGCATCCGCTGGGCGACCTCGGCCGCATCGATCTCGTGCGCTTCCACGCCACCGACCTGGTCGAGCACACGCAGCCGCGCCAGGGCGCTGTCTCCGATCGCCAGGACACCGTCTGATGAGACCAGCTCGAGGTCGAAGTGTTCGGCCCACTCATCCCATACCCCACGGCTTTCGCGCGCGAAAGCGACGAGTCGCGGGTCGTCGTGAGCATGCCGGAAGATCCGCGACTCGCCTGCGGACTGACCCGTCCCGGGCAGACCAGCCTCATACAAGCGCACCGGCACGCCCTGCTCCCGCAGCGCGTACGCCGTCGACAGACCGACGATCCCGCCCCCGATCACTGCTACCTCGGGTGAACGCGTCGGCGCAACGCCGTCGTCAGTTCCTGTCATCGCGGCTCCCCGAGCTGTTGGTGATTAGCGATAGGCCGCAAAAGAAGGGGCCGCTGCCACGACGTCAGCGGGCTGTGTAAGCCCGAAGTCACCACGCGCAGCGACCCCTCCTTTCTGGGCCAGTACTCCCGGTCTGTAGTGTCAAGCGGGAAGCTTCGAGGCCAGGACGTCCAATTTCTCGATCGTCGGCTCGCTGAACAGTTTGCCCGTCTGCTCGCCGAGAGCGGTCGCAACCGCGCCGGACAGGTGCGCGTCGCGGCCGGCGTCATCGGGGAACACGTCGAAGATCCCGAATGAGGACGGGCCGAGACGGATCGCGAACCACGCGATCGTGGCCGATTCCTCCTCGACGAGCCCTCGCCCGATGCCGAGAAATTCCTGGACCTCGTCTTCCTTGCCGGGCAGGGCCTCCAGCCTGACAAGCAGTCCCTTCGTCACGCTCATGACATCACCTCTTCCTGAGCGGCCATATCAGTTCGCCTTCTTCCCGGTCGACATCCCGGGCTTGATGAGGACCTTGGTCCAACCCTTGGACCGGGCGTCGAAGTTCTTGTAGGCATCGGCAGCCTGGTCCAGCGAGATTTCGTGGGAGACGATCCAGGAAGGGGTCGCCTTGCCGGCGGCGATCAAGTCTCGCAGCTGGCGGTTGTACCGCTTGACCGGGGCCTGACCGCTCCCCAAGGTCTGACCCTTCAACCAATGCGTTCCGAAGTCGATGGCCGCCTTTCCCTGCTTGGCGAGGTCGTCCTTGGCTCCGGGGTCCTGGGGGACGAACACGCCGACGGTGCCGATTCCACCGGTGAAACGCACCGCGTTGATGAGCATGTTCATAGTAGCGGTGATGTCCTCGTTGCCTTGAGGATCGTGGGCCTGGTAACCCACGCATTCGCAACCACGGTCAGCTCCCAGCCCCATCGTCTCGTCCAGCACAGCCTGCACGGGATCGACCTTGGAGTCATCGATGGCAATCGCACCGATCTGCTCGGCCAACGCGAGCCGGTCAGGGTGACGATCGACCACCATCACCTTCGCGGCGCCCTTGATCATCGCGGACAGGGCGGCCATCAATCCGACCGGACCCGCCCCAGCGATCACAACGCTGTCGCCGGGTACCACGCCGGCCATCTCGGTGGCGTGGTAGCCGGTAGGGAAGATGTCAGAGAGCATGACGTAATCGTTCTCCCTCTCCTCCGCATCCTCGCCCAGGCGCAGCGCGTTGTGGTCACCGAAAGGCACGCGGAGCAGCTCCGCTTGGCCACCGCCGTAGGGACCCATGTCGGCGAACCCGTAGGCCGCACCGGCGAATGATGGGTCGGGCTGGGTGGTGAGGCAGTAGTTGGTCAGGCCGCGTTCGCAGTTCTTACAGAATCCGCACGAGATGTTGAACGGGAGCACAACCCGGTCTCCGACCCTGACCTTTTCCACACCACTACCGACCTCGATGACCTCCCCCATGTTCTCGTGACCGAACGTCCGGCCTACTTCGAAGGAGGTCCGCCCCTCGTACATGTGGAGGTCCGAGCCGCAGATGTTCGTCGTCGTTACCCTGACCAGGACATCGGTGGGTCGCTCGATCTTCGCGTCCGGGACGTCCTTCGTGCTGACCTGTCGCGGTCCCTCGTACACCACTGCCTTCATGTCCACTCCGATCCGATTGTGTTGCTCGATGTCTTTCTGGCAAGAACCCTCCGACGCGGCCCCATCGCTAGACAACGAACGCCCCCAGGAGCCACGCGTCAAGGGACTCGCCTCAAGTTGATGTGTAGCAATCGAGCCGGGATAGTGCCCGGGTCCGCTGCTCGATCCCAGGGCATACGCTCTGTACACGCTTGCGGTGGTCGCGCCATTCGTCCTTGTGGTCGTTATCATCGTGACGTTGACAGCGGTTCTGATGGGGAGCCGGTACCGCAAAGGGGTAAGCGTCACTACCGCGGTCGTCAGCGCGGCCCTGTGCCAACCAACGCGGCTGTGCGAATCAGCGGCGAGTTGCGCGCCGCTTGCGCTGGCTGGGCAGGAGGCCGAGCGCCAGTGGAACAATGACTCCGAGGACGCAGACGATGGCGATGATCGGGGTACTCATACGGCCGATCGTCCCATGGATAGTGCGTCGTGGGTAGCGGAACGATGCGCCGACTGTTTCGGCGATCACGAGGCGCTCCGCCGTAGACGATCGTTTCAGACACACGCTGCGCGCCAGGTGTTGATCCGCCAACGTGCCCTACTCAAGTAGCTTGCGCTTGCCTTGCTGGTATTTAGCACGTCGTCTGCGAGTGCGTTTGGACACCGAGACGGTCACCGAGGAGCAGACGGTGAGCGAGAAAGTCCGCAAGTAGCAGATCGACTACGACCAAGACGAGCACCCGGACCGCCGCTAACCCCCCGACGCCCACCGATGGGCTGCCGCACATTTGTGCGGCAGCCGGCTTACTCCTCGGCAGGAATCTGTTCCCGAGCGGCGCTCATCGCAGTGGCAGCACATCTGCGTGAGCGCATCAACCCCTGCCAGGCGGGGTGGTGTGACCGTAACGTTGCGGCATCCGGTGTGTGACGGTTCGGGTGTTTCTGATCCCGGAAATAGGTTCTCCTCGTTGACTTGAAAGGTCTTCGCACATAATTCCTACACTGCAAAGCGGTTTGGCGAATTTCTTCGACTTTGTTCCGAAGTTCCTGCTGTTCCTGGTGATCTTGATCGTCGGGCTGATCGTTGCCAGTTTGATCACCCGCGGCCTGACGAAATTGCTGCGCAGGGTGGGGTTTGACCGGTTGGTCGAGCGCGGCGGGGTGAAGAATGCGTTGGCGAAATCCGACCTGGATGCCTCCGCCCTGATCTCCAGGATCCTGTATTGGACGCTAGTACTGTTCGTGCTGCAGTTCGCGTTCGGTGTGTTCGGACCGAACCCGGTGAGTGCGCTGCTGGCGGCAATCATCGCCTTCCTGCCTAAGGTCATCGTCGCCATCGTCATCGTGATCATCACCGCCGCGATTGCTGCCGGAGTGAAGATGCTGATCCAGAACACTCTCGGCGGCCTGTCTTACGGCAAAGCGCTGGCCAACATTGTCAGTATCTTCCTGGGAGTGATCGCCGCCCTGAACCAGGTCGATGTCGCCACCACCGTTACCACTCCGATCCTGATCGCCGTTCTCGCCGTCATCGCCGGAGTGATCATCGTCGGCGCCGGTGGTGGACTGATCAAGCCCATGCAGGAACGGTGGGAGACCATCCTGAACCGGGCCGCAGCCGAAGCCCCCAAGATCAACGCACAGACCGACGCTGCACCCTCCGTGGCAGAACAGGCCCAGCACGCAAAAACCACCATTCAGCAGGCCGCGAACCCGGACACCCCGACTCCGCCGCGCCGCTGATCGCCCGACCCTGTCCGCGGTCCCCACACCGTGAGCAGGATCCCCGCCCCACTCCACTCACGCACCACAAGGGCCGGCCATGACCCTGCACAAACTCACTGTCAACGGCAAGGACTACTTCCTGGACACTGACGCCGCCACTACCCGGGCACAGATCCTCGACGCGCTTCGCTCTGGAGGAGACTACGTCCGCATTCCTCGCCCCAAAGATGGCCGCACCACTCACGTGCTGATCTCCGCCGGCGTATCAGTGACCTGGACAGAAATCACCGTCACCGACCCACCAGCATCGGCCGGCTCAGACGGACGCGACGACGACCTTTGGCTGGAACTCTAACCCTCGAACGAGCTCCGGATCAGACGTCCGCGAGATCATCTCGGGTTCGCGGGAGCGTGCAGCAGAATTCGTAAACCGCGTGAGCGGGCCACTCTCGTAGATCCACCAGGTCATACACGTCCACCGCTGCCGTTCCCGCGAATGATCCAGCCACCTCCAGCCGTCTCGGCGGCATCGGCCCGTGCAGGGACAGGAACACCGCTCGATCCCGGGAATGCTGCTCACCATGAAGGAGAACGGCGATAAAGCAGGAACGACACCTCACGACCAGCACGGTAAGGCAGCGCCTGCACCCGAGGCTAGACAGACCTCAGATCTGGCGTCGGCGAACACGGGGGTCCGACGCTCCACCGGTAGATGCTCAGTGCGGCCGGAGGGCGCTTTCTGGTGGCTCGTGACTGGTCAAGTGAAGACCAGAAGCTCCCGCCGCTTCCATCGCCATCGCTTCCACCCATTCCCGACTGGATCTGCGGGAATTGGCCACCGTCGAACTCGAAACTAATCGGGAAGCCGTTATCAATCCACAACGACTGTCGGCCACTTCCCAGCTCATGCGGTTTCACCCAACTGAGCATGAAGTTCTCCCGGCGACGCAGTTTCATCCCGATGAGCACTTGCAAGTGCGCCAACAACATGTCATTAAACTCGACCTCGAGCGTCCCGTAGCGCAACGTTCCCACGAGTTTGATCCCTCCCCAGCGTGCCGTACCCGGTGAAAACCAGCAGCTGATGCTACTCCCCTACCCCCGACGGTCAAAGGGGACCAACGCTCCTCAGGGGACTCTCTGAATAGGTCTCGCTACTGCAGCTGGGCCAGAAAGTCTCCAGCGATCGCGTACCGCCCGTACCGCCGAGCCCACAGCAGTCCCGCCCACCCCGCTGTGATGCCAAAGCATGAAGTCACGACGGTCGCGCTGAAGGCGGCCTGATTGCCGCTCGAGTTAAAGGCAATCGCCAGGATGGAGCCGACGATAACGGCGAGTCGAACACCGCGAAGCTAACCCATCCAATCGCCTGCCACCGTCTCCAACGAACTGCGGTTGATGTGCCGAAGCGCGACGCCCGATCATCAAATGTGCCCCACGACGCGAACCCCAATGGTTCGCCAACTCTCGGACTGCGACGCGTCCAACGGAGGACGAAGACGATCCCACCGATCGCGAGGAGCCCGGCACAAATCACGACGGCATCCCACGCACCCCACGGATCCTCCGAGCCGGGGTCAGAGGACGCGCCGACACAAACCCTCCAAAGCCCGAATCCGGCAACCGCGACTAATGGCGCTAAGACGTACGGCCTCCAGCTAGTCATGATCCCCGATCCGAATCGCCCAGTGATGGCCCTGTGGCCACATCGATGATCCTGCCCTACCTCCGCTCAGCCCGGGAGCATCGGCACATTCGGAAATGCTCAGGGAACCGTTGTTGCTTAGTCAGGGGTAGCAGTCGTCAATCGGCCGCCCCAATTGGCCAGCCGAGCTGTCGCCGTATGTCTCCGCCCGCAGTTCCTCACCGGGTCGTTTGTCTGCCACTGGTCGAGGTCACAACCAGTGCGTCACCGGTCTGCATCCATGGGCCTGGAGAGGCACAAGCCGTCTCGGTAAAGGATCCTGTCTCGGTGTCAGCGCTCGTGAGGAACTGAACACATTCGCTCTTTGAGATCTGGACACCTACTCCACGATTGGATGGGTGATCTCCTTGGAGCATTGGGCCTTGATTCGGCAGTTGCATCTGGCTGAGGGAGTGCCGAAGGTGCGGATCGCGAGACAGCTTGGGATCTCGCGGACGACGATGTCGAAGGCGTTGGCGTCGGAGTCGCCGCCGACGTTCCAGACTCCGGAGCGGCCGTCTGCTTTCGACGAGTTCGAGTCGCGGGTTCGGGTGCTGCTGACCGAGTTCCCGACGATGCCGGCGACGGTGATCGCCGAGCGAGTCGGTTGGGCAGGCTCGCCGTCGTGGTTCCGGAAGCGGGTCGCGCTGCTGCGGCCGGAGTATTCGCCGAAGGACCCAGCTGACCGGCTGGACTACTCCCCGGGCGACCAGGTCCAGTGTGACCTCTGGTTCCCGCCGGTGCGGATTCCGACCGGGACCGGCCAGTGGGCGTCGTTCCCGGTGTTGGTGATGGTCGCCTCGTATTCACGGTTCATCACCGCCCGGATGCTGCCTAACACCGCCGCAGGGGAGCCACCGGCCCCGAGTGGAGCCGCACTGAGGCGGCGCTGATTCCGCTGTTCGGAACGCCTGACCGCGTGCTACTTCTTTCCGCATCTTTTCGCCATTCCGGCCGGCCGATCATAGCTTCCTCCGCCAGCTCCGTTCCCTCCGGTCGCTATTTGCAGACTCCACTCGCTGCGCTCCCTCCACATAGCGACCGCTCCACTCCGGGCACTGCGCTGCCTCCACGCGCTCTCGATCTCTCTGCCGGAACGGCAAAAAAACTGATCGGCGGGACAACCAAACCAACACTCGCTGATTTGACACAGACCCATAGAAGGGTCGATCAGGAGGTTGGGATCATGGGCGGCAAGAGCACCACAAGGAGCGCAGAACATCGACGGACCGAGGCGGAGTCACTGCAGGCGTCGATCGTGGAGCAAGTCCAGCAGCTCAGGGACAGCGGCCAGTGGCGGGCGTTCCTAGAGTTCGCCCGCTCTTTCCACACCTACAGCCTCAACAACGTCCTGCTGATCATGTCTCAGAACCCGCAGGCGACCATGGTTGCCGGATTCGGTCAGTGGCAGGCGAAGGGACGGCAAGTTCGCAAGGGCGAGAAGTCAATCAAGATCTTCGGATACCGGGAGAAGAGGTCCGCTCATGATGACGACCAGAAGAAGGCGACCGAGGACGACGAACACGTAGTCCGGTACTTCCCCACACTGTCCGTTTTCGACATCTCACAGACCGACCCGATCGAGGGAGCCGAGCCGCTCCCCGAGGACCCGGCCCAACGGCTGATCGGGGACAACGACCGCGGCCTCATCGCTCCGCTGACCGCCCATCTCACCGGCCACGGATGGAGCGTCCACCGCGAGTCGCTCTCCAGCGCGAGTGGGTACACCGACCCTGAGTCGCGCCGCGTCATCCTCGCCGAAGACCTTGCCCCCGAGCTAAGACTCTCATCCACGAGACCGCGCACATCGAGCTGCGCCACATCGCCGACATCGACGACTACCGCACGCACCGCGGACAGATGGAGGTCGAAGCCGAATCCGTCGCCTACATCGTCGCCGGCCTCAGCGGGTTGGACACTAGCGCGTACAGCATCGGATACATCACGGGCTGGGCAGATGAAGACATCAACGTGATCCGCGAGACTGCAGTACGCGTGCTGAGAACAGCCAACACCATCGCGGAAGCCATCGAGCACCAGGCGTAAGCCCCCAATCAGGAACCCCGGTCCAAGCGGACCGGGGTTTTCCCATGCCCAAACACGTGGGCTCGGGATACGAGCGCGTCAAGAGACGTCGGCGGATACGCCCAAAGGAACCAGGAAGGACCAAGTGGAAACAGAGATGGAGGCGGCAGAGACGAGAGCAAGGAACCAACGAAGGAGGACGACTCCGAAAAAAGAGGGACGGAGCCGAGGAAGAAGAGCAAGAGAAGAAGCGAATGCACGTAGGCACTCTTCGAGATGTGCGCGCCAAATGCGTGCCGGAAGGAGCGCGCAACCGGAAGTTCTAAGTGTGAGAGGTGGAGTGGCACGTTGGAAGCGTGGGCAGGCGGCCCAAGGGGTCAAGCAATCCGTGAACTACGCCTTCGGCGGTGTCTGCGACGCCACCCTGACAGCCAAAACAGCTGACGGCGCTCTGGCCGCTGCCGGGTACGCAGACGCCGTGATGACCCGATACATCGTCGAAAACGGTGCCATCCGAGACGACCTGCTCACCCGGTCACAGTTGAAGAACTGGGTCGACGGACTCGATCCGTTCACAGGTGAGCGACGCGGACGGGACCTGGAATCCCCGGTCGCGGATCTGATCTTGGATGCGACGATCAACGCCCCGAAGTCGTTCTCGATCGCAGCGATGTTGGACCCGGGGTTGGCGGCCGCGTATGAGGATTTGCAGGACCGTTTGCGAGATCGGATCATCAAGCTGTGGCAGACCGAGCTCAACGCCCGGCGCGGTAAGCAGGGTTCCGTCAGGGAGGAGCTCTCCCGAATTGAGGTGGTCGAGCTCCGACATGAACGGTCGCGCTCGTTGGATCCTCACAAGCACCGCCACTTGTGGCTCAACGTCAAGGTGCAGGGTCGGGACGGGAAGTGGTCGAATGTTGACACCCGAGTCGCGCTGAGGTTCCAGAACGTCGTGAACGCTGAAGGAGACCTGGCATCGCGAACCGACCCGACATGGGTTGCCGCACTGGCGGCGAAGGGCTACACACTGAACTCGGACGGGGAGATTGCGCAGTTGCAGCACGTAGTTCGGCCGCTGTCGAAGCGGTCAGCGCAAATAGAGGCGAATAAGGCCGCACACCTCGATGAGTGGAGGCAAGAGCACCCAGACGAGGAGCCCTCTTCGACGGTCCTAACACAGATCGACCAATGGGCTTGGGCGGCCGGCCGGCCAAACAAGCCACGGCAGCTAAGTGAGGAAGATTGGGCGTCTGTCGTGACGGCTGAGCTCCTTAACACCGACTCGGAACTCCGCCGACCGCGGACGGCGGTCGCAACTCGGTCGGTGGCAGTGGCGGACCTTGATCTTGAGCTACTTGCGGCGAAGGCGATCGTAGATGCAGACGCCCGATCGACGGGGACGGGTGGCCGTTTCAGTGATATGGATATCCGCGCCGGTGCGATTCGAGCGATCGCAAGTTCCGGCGTAGTTGCAGACCGCGTTCGGTTCGCCGGGGTCCTGGACGATGTGGTCTCGCGCGCCACCCGGACGCACACCGTGACGTTATTGTCGGAAACCGAGATTCCAGCACACATCAAGCGCCGAATGGCAATCTCGACAGCGACCCTCAAGGCCACGATCGCCCAACGAACCGAATTCCTTTCCTCCCCGGGTCAGACACTCTCCGTGACTGAAATCTCGGCGATAGCCAACCTCATCGAACCGAACAGGAAGTTGGACGAAGGCCAGTTAGAAGGTGCGGCCTCCATAGCGGGTTCGGATCGGATCGTCGCGGTCGCGGGAGCCGCGGGTTCAGGTAAGACGACAATGCTCAAGGTGGCCAGCGCTGCGCTGCGCGATCGAGGTCACGCCATGATCATCGTGGCGCCTACCAAGAAGGCATCCGCTGTTGCGGGTCGAGAAACGGAAAGTGCCTCGTCATCGCTCCACCAGCTTCTCCACGACCACGGATGGCGATGGAACACGAATAGCGCCGGCGCCACCGCATGGTCATGCCTTCGAAGTGGTGATACGGACCCGACGACCGGGGCCCGGTTTAGCGGCCCCACTATCTTGATTCGGCCCGGCGATCGCATAGTCGTGGACGAGGCGGGCATGCTGGATATGCAAGCGGCGAATGCCTTGCTTGACGTCGTTTCCCGGACCGGAGCAGGCATAGCGCTGGTGGGCGACCAGTATCAAGCTCTCCCTGTCGGGCACTCCGGTGCCATGGCTCTCTTCTGGCGTAGAGCTACCCGCCAGGTTGAGCTTCTTACGATTCACCGATTCAAGGACGAAGCGTGGGCTGAGCTTAGCTTGAAGTTGCGCCGTCCCGCGGGCCGTCTACAGGCGGAAGAGGCCGCAGACGAGTTGATCCGATCGGGCCACGTCGTCGTCACCAACTCCGAGGTTGAGGCTCGCGACGCGATGGTCGGGGCGTGGTTCGATGCTCAAAGGGGCCGTCAGAGGATCGCCTTGGTCACGGCGACTCATGCTGAGGCTCAAGCGATAAGCGAAGACATTCAGAGTAGGCGGATTTCTCAAGGAGCCATAGATACTGGAGAGGCCATTTCTGGACAAGGTGGACAGCCGATCTTCGTCGGCGACGTCGTCCAGACCCGCCGCAACGACAGCCGGTTCGACGTGCAAAACCGCCAAAGCTGGGTAGTCAGGCGTGTCACGCCCCAGCACGTAATGCTCGCTTCGACGAGTGATTCAACGGATCTTCGGAAAGTAAGTCACGAATACGTGCAGTCGCACCTTCACCTGGCATACGCCACGACAGTATATGGAGTTCAGGGAGAGACGACCGACGTCTCTCTCGTCGGGCCTGGCGTCGATGCGGCAGGCCTGTACGTGGGACTAACGCGGGGTAAGGACAACAACAAAGCGATAGTGATTGCGCCGACTAAGAAGGCCGCGCGATTCCAACTCGTAGAGACAATGCAGCGAGCGGCCGTCGAAGAAACGATGGACAAGTCGCGCGTGGCTGCGCGAGCCGAACTCAATCGCGCCGCACTTCCGACAACGGGTCCGATGAAGGGGCCTCGGCCCGAGCATTCACTGGGCCGCACCGTCGGCTGAGGCCAACGTCAGCCTGGCCCTAGCCCAACTGCGCGCAGCCGGCGACCAATAACGCTGAGTCCATCTAGGTCGCCATTCTGTGCGTCGAATCGCAAGAGCGCCACACCGAGCTCGTCCGCACGGTCCTGTGCCGAGGGGAGCACCCCACCCGGGACGAAAATCAACGGATATCGTCCATCGTTAGCGGCTAGGCTCGCAGCCCGTTCGACTGATCCGACATCCAGATTGCGCTGCCGATTATCGATCCAGGCAAGGAAGCGGCTGCTGTACAGATGACAAATCGGCTTGACCTCACCCGAAGCGACGACCGTATCTTGCGCACCAAGGTAGACCATCCACTCGCGGCACAAGTCGACGGCTTCGTCTTCCGACACTCCCCACGGTTTGGGGTCCGGAGCTGGCCGATCCATAACTACAGTCTGCATGACCCCACTGTCGACGCATTAGGACTGATCCGTCCTTCACGAGCTTCGGCGCCTTCGTTGGACGCATGGCTCCCGGTCCTACGACACAGGGGCTTGCTCCTCAGCAATTGCCTGCATGGCCAGTCGATAGCTATTCACCTCGTTGTTGTATCTACGCTCTCGACGGACGAAGGCTTCGACCCCTCCCTCCATAATCCGTTGAATGTCAGAGCGCACCAGCTCATTCTCCAGCGCGCCGACGTGCTCAATAGGCATTCCCGTTTCGCTTTGCGAAGTTCTTACATGGATTGCATCGCTCTTGTTTTCAAGTACAACCACCCGCTCGGCGTCCGCATTCACTGGGATATTCGCATTATGGGTGACGACAATCACCTGCCGCGTCCATCGACTGGCGCGTAGCTGTCTGACGACGAGCTCGGAAATCCACTCAGTATCCAGATCATCCTCTGGCTGATCGAGAACGAGCGGCTCGCTACCTTGGTGAAGCACAAAGCTGAGCATCGCCGCACTCCTCTGGCCCGGAGAACCCGTCATCAGAGGTTCCCAACGTTCGGTTCCCAGGATGGGGTCGCCGTACCGGAGGAACTCCATATCGACAGCATCGTCGGCGATCTCCGCCGCGAGGCGCACCCGCATCAGCGGATCAAGGTTCGTGAGTCGCTGGACCCAGGTTGCGCGAAGAGCGGCCCGAGCTGCGACTTCGGAGAAATCACCAGTAATGCAAGCTTTCTGCCATGTTTGGAACCGCAGGGCTTGCTCGGCGGCATCTCCACCCCATAGCCACTTGCCCAGCTCCGGGACGTCCTCGAGGAATCCGTCCGACCGAAGGTTCAGTAGTACCCGGACCGACTCGACCCACGACCCGACGTCTGCCTTCCGGCGAGTATCAAATCGGAGCATTGCGCTGCGGCGCGAAACTTCATTGAGAAGTGCCGAGCGGTCCGCATAACGCTGCTCAATTAGCGCGTGGAAAGCTGCCCAGTCTCGTGCCACTTGCGCCTCGACCTCGGGCAGCTCTCGCGCTCGACGATCGATGTCGGCGAGCTCCGTCTGCTTCGCCACCCATGACCTTCGGACGGCCTCATAAGCGGTCGGGTCGAGCCCAATCTCCGCAAGTTCCGCGAGGTACAAGGCACTGTCCTTGCGTGACGCAGCGATCCGAGCGGGCCAACCGGATTGCTGCAGTTCATCCTTGATGCGAGTTACCTCGGTGAGGCCGCGCTCCACTGCCTTGTCGAGGTCCGACTTGGCCTGACGTTGCACTGCAAGCAGCTTTCTAACGTGCTCCTTCAGGTCGTCGCTGAAGTCGAGGGTCTCTGCTGGAAGGTCTGGCTCAGTGATGCCAAGCTCACCCTCGACGTTGAACATTACGTCCTCGAGCGCCGTTATCAAACGCGCATGAAACGCGTCCATCCACGTTGCTTCTCGATCCGCGAGATCATTTGCGGCTCTTCGTGTCTTGTTTTGCTCGTCGTCGAACGCAGCGACCTGGCGACCGAGCTCTTGCTCCGCCTCGAAAATGCTCGTTCGCGTGGCAATCGCGTCCCTCTCGGTTTGAGCCTTGCGGGCTGAACTCACCCATTTCGTTCGGAGCTCGTCCATCTGGTTGGAGAATCGGGCCAAAGCTAGATGGCCACTCGCCGCCAAAGCGTCGTCGACGAGCTTGAGCAGATTCCTTGAGGACGAGTCGGCTCCATCTGCGCTGACCGCGGCGCGTTCGAACAATTCCTTCTGGCTAATGACTCGGACAGCAAACTCGGTGGGCGTTTCCCGGCCGTCGCCACGAACCGTTTGTGATGCAGCAGACAGCGTCCACGACGCGCTCTGCTCTTCACCGCTATAGGGAAGAACGTGGGTCGACGTGAGGACAGCGCCTGAGAAGACTGCATCTCGAAGTTGTTCGGCTTCGAGTCGCGCCTGGGCAGGCAGGGCGCTTATGTCTCCGTACAAGTGCCGAAGCGCCGCCACCACAGTTGATTTCCCAGCACCTCGCCCTCCGATAAGCACCGTCAACCTGGGGTCAAACTCGATCTCCAGCGGCACTTGCGTTGACTTTGCCCCGGTGAGCGTTACTTGCTTCACCCAAGCGTGGGAGATGTCATTTGGCGTCTTCCCCGTGCCCAGATAACGCGGATCCCAGTCGCAAATCACTCGCGCTTCGTAGTCAAGGAAAGCCTGTCTAAGCGCTTCGAGACTCGGCGACTCCATCCGGATCCAGGTGTAGCGAGTACCGAGTTCATCCAACGAGTAGGCGTCGCTCGTTGACACAAACGGTAAGCGCTTGATGGCGGGAAGATGCTCCAGCTCCCGCCGGACAAACCTTTCCCTGAAGCTTGCCTTCGGCGATAGGTCACCTTCGAGCAGAGCGGATATATTGCCGACATCGATGGCGGCCAGGCGGTCGTGGTGCAAAGCTTTCCAACGGAGGTCACCTTTCAATGTGTCACCGCTGGCGATTCCGTTGTCGGTAAAAGCATGTGGCGCGATTGCCAGGAAGCGGTCGTCGAGGGCATCGAGGATCTGTGGAAGCGTCCGCGGCGAAGATGCGGGAGTGTCAGGCTGCGAGGGATTGAACCTCGGGTTTTCGAAGTCGAAACCGCACGCAGAAATGAGCAGTTCACCCAACTCCTGTGTCTTCCCCTCCGGGTCGGCCATGATGATGAGGTGCGCGCCATCTGATCCGCTTGCGGTCGTAACCTCGAACCCCGGAAAGACAACGATGCCACGGCGCTTTCCCGCCGCCACCATCTCGTCCACCCATTCGACGCTGTTGTGATCGGCGAGAACTAGGACCTCGAGTCCTGCTTTCTGCGCTCGGTCCATGTATTCGTCGGCGGCAGCGGCGCGGCCGGCTTCCGTACCTAGATCCCAGGTCGCAGCACCGCGGAATCGCGTTTCCCCCGGCGTCGCAACTTGCAGGTCACACTTCCACCATCTCGTCACGCGTCTATCCCCTTCTCCTCGCGTGAGCCTAGAGGACACTCGTGATTCGTTGTGTGGACGCCCCACCCCCCGTTCGTTGGACAGACAATCGGCGGAGTCGTGACCATTCGGTCGAGGGGCGTCATGACGCGGAGGATGAAGGTTTACCCAGTGGCCGGTGTGCCTGCTGGCGGTTCACTGCTCCGGCCAGTAAGCTCGCCGCGCTTCACTGGATCGCATCACTAGCACGGCACGAGCGAGCTTACTGGCCGGGTGGATCTTCGTTTTTGGGTCTGATCAGGCTTTTTCCACGAGCATTGTTGCGGCTCGCGATGAACGGCAAGGAGGCCGAACCCAAGGTCGACCTCCTTGCCGTCCGAAAGCACTATGCCAGTGAGGCCGGGCGGTCGTGCTGCCCGAGATGCGCTGAAGGCCCGGTCGCGGATGCGTCCGGGCCGTCAGCTTTTGGGGTGCGGCGGGGGACCTCCGCGGTGGTGTAGCGGAGGGAGGGACCGACGCTGTCGGCGACGACTTCGGTTGCGGCTCGTGGTTCGCCTGTGGCTTGGTCGGTCCAGTGGCGGAACTCGAGGTTGCCGTTGACGATGACGGTGTCGCCTTTGGCGAGGCTGGCGCGTACGTTCTCGGCGGTGCGGCCGAAGACGGTGGTGCGGTGGTACTGGGTGTCGCCGTCGACCCATTTGCCGTCGACCTGTTTGCGGTCGGTGACGGCGACGGTGAACTTGGCGAACTTGGTGCCGTTCTGGGACTCGCCGAAGTCGGGGTCGGCGACGAGGTTGCCTTCGATGCTGATCGGGACTCGTGTGCTCATTGTTCTCTTCCTTTTCGGTCTGCGCCCGCTGCTCGGGTCGCTTTCACTTAGAACTTCCGGTTCGACGACGAAATAAGCGCTCAAACCGCGCGCAATACGGCTGTTCGATCAGGGGCCGGCATGGCTGTGGCTGATCCAGTCGCCCCAGTCGGCGGGCAGGGTGTCGTCGCCGGTCTGCGAAACTTCTGTGTGGCCGTTGTGGCATTCGCCGTTGTACCAAGTGGCTAAGCGTGGGATGGCGACGGCGAGGCGTTCGTGCCAGCCGATGGGTCCGTAGCCGGCGTCGAGGCTGTCGTAGGAGACGAGCCAGGCGGTGTGCAGGGCGGAGAGTTCTTCGACGAGGGCGCCGTGTTTGAACCAGCAGGGTGGGATCTTTCGGGTGGGGAGGTTGTACCGGTGGGTGAACCAGGTCACCCAGTTGCGCAGGTCGGTCCAGACTTCTGGTGCGTCCGCGTCGGCGAGGGTGCGCCAGTTGATGACGCGGATGTCGAGCATGCCGGGACTTTGCCGAGGAGCCTGGTCCTCCCATCCCTGGGCGAGCGAGGCGACGAGGTCCTCGAGTGGGGTGTCGTCGGTCACTGCTGTTCCAGTGAGGCTTCGATGTAGTGGGCGATCTTGGCCTGCAGTCGGCCTATGGCTTGAAGGGAGGCGGTGCGGCGGGAAACGAACCCGGAGAAGACACGGTCGCGGTCGATGAGCTGGTGGACGTATTCGTGGCAGCGGGGGTGCAGCGCGATCAGGTCTTGGTGTTGTTCGTGCGCGGTCCAGCCGTGTGGGGTTTGGGTGACGCCGCGGTAGTCGAGGTGGTGCAGCTCGAGGGAACGAGAGTCGCCGGCGCCGAGGCAGAGTGCGCAGCGAGCCTCGCCGTTGCGGCTCTGCTCGTCCGTGAACCAACGGTCGCGGCGAGCGAACCAAGCTGCGGAGTGCAGGTAGGTGGTGCGGTAGGTGTTGTCCCGGGCGGGACGGCGACGGTTGGACATCAGTTGCCCTCTCCCTCTGATCCCCGGCGATCGAGAGCGGCTTGGTACTGCTCGGCGAACACGACCTGCTGGTCGAGCTCGGTGAGCTTTTTGCCGGTGCTGATCTGGCGGGAGTCGTCACGGTCGGTCCAGCCACGGAGGTCGAGCAGGATGCCGCGCCGGTTCCGGTAGGCGAGGAGGCCGACGGTTTCGGGCATGCGGCGGATCTCGTCGATCGTCATCACCGGGACCCTCTCGTTCTGCACATTCGTGGAGGACCCGGTGTCGTTGTACGAGTGCCCCGTGTTCCGGATCCGGCGAAGCCCAAGCAGAGATTCGATGTCGCGGAGGTGGCCGACGTCGGACGCGCCACCGAGGAGCAGCTTCGCGGTGGCCGCGGACCAGATCGTGTCGGCCTCCGACCGTGACCACGCGGTCTCGGCCTGCGAGAGTGCCTGTAGGACGACGACGGTGGAGATGCCGATGCCGCCACCGTCGGCCATGATCCGCGGCAGCGCGGGCCAGGAGAACATGTTGGCGATCTCGTCCAGGATCAGCGCGAGCGGTAGGTCGAGGCGGGAGCCGGGCGAGGCGAGGGCTTTGCGGCGGGCAGTTTCTACGATGTCGTCGAGGATCGCGCCGAGAAACCCGCCGACGGACCCGGCGCCGGCGCCGGTGCCGACGAGGTAAAGGCTGTTGGGACCGGCGAGGAACGCGTCGAGGTCGAACTGTTCCCCCGAACCTGGGGTCATCGCCTTCCGTATTGCGGGGATGGACAGGGGGCGGAGGGCGCCGAAGACGCCGAACCAGGAGTTCGCGAGGAGTTTCTCGTCGCCGTTGATGATCGCGTCGAGGTCCTCGGACCAACCTGGGGTCCCCTGGTTGGCGAGCACTCCGACCGCTTCCAGAGCGAGCCGCGGGTTGGACCCCCAGCGGGCGAGCGCGTCAATTCCTCGGCCGGAGACGGCGGCCGCGTGCAGAAGCCGGGAGAGCACGGAGGAGGACACCTGCGCCCATTCCTGGTTGGTCTTTGACGTACCCAGCGCGGTGCCGGCGACGATGGCTTGCCCTCGCTGGTCCGCGATGAGAGGGTCCTCGCACCCGGTGACCGGTGAGATCCGCAGCGCGGAGCGCACCCCGGTGAGTTCCTGGGGGTCGAACACGGTCACATCGCCGATCCGGGCGCGTTCGCGCATGGTGGCTGCGAGGTTGTCGTTGCGGGTAGAGGTGGTGATCAGGGGGCCGTACCAGTCGAGGATCGCGTTGATGATGAACCGGTAGCCCTTGCCGGACCGGGGTGCGCCCTCGACAACGATCGAGTCCTCAATCGACACGTAAACGTCCTGCCCATGAGCGCTGCCCACCTTCCATCCAGCAGCCGACGGCGTCGGGTTGGACAGCGACGGACGCAACACCTTCGCACGACGCAGAGCGGCGCGTGCGGAGGTGTGCTTGCGGACTTCGGCGGGCTTGGCCAGCCCTTCGCGCCCGCGCAGGTCGTGGATGAAGTGCCGGTCCGATTGCCGGTACCGAAGCCACCACACCACGGCCACTCCGACAGCGCCGAGAAGGAGGAGCACGGCGATGATGTCGAGCACACGGATCAAGGTGACCGGTGCGGTACATCCGGGCTGCAGTGCGAAGCCGCCCGGGTCGCCACTCATCGCGAGCTGTAGGCCGGCGAAGACGCTTCCCGGCTGGCCGCCACCTCCGCAAGCCACGTTGATGGTGGCGCTGGCGATTCCGGTGGTCAGCGCGCCGGCGATCACGATGACGAAGAGGCTGTAGAGGGCGAGGTGGGTCCAGGAGGAGTGGTCGTTTCTCATGCTCGCTCACCGCCCATGGTGTCGGTGCGGAAGATGCCGAGTTCGTAGTCGGTGCAGATGTTGCGGACCTTGGCGACCCGGTCTTGGCCGATCTGCCAGAGTCCTTCGCCCTTGTGGAGCTTTCGGACGAGGTCGGCTTGGGTGTCGTTCCAACCCAGAACCTCCCGGGACCGGGCGATCTCCCCGGAGTGCTGGGCGTAGGAGATGCGGGTCTCGCAGTCGGCGAGGAGCCCAAGCGCGCGTGAGTGGAGGGCGCTGTTGCGGTCGCCCAGCGCGTCCAGGTCGGCGACGCGGTGGAGGAGGTACCAGTTAGAGGTGCCCAGGTGACGGGCGACCTTCTCGTCCTCGACCCGGTCCGCGAGGCCGTCACCGCCGGAGACATCGTTGAGGAGTTCGACGGCGGCCTCTTCGTGGATGATGACCCGGGCCTGCCGGTTCGCGCCGAGGCTGGCGCGGCGGATCCAGTTCGCCGTCGCCAACCGAGCCAATGCCTGCGCTTCTGGGGATGCGCCTTTCAGGGCGGAGGTGTCGACGACCATCATCGGGGCGTCGGCGTCGAAGCGGATGGTGGAGGGTCCGTCGAAGAATCCGGTGAGGTCGCCGGACACCATGCGGCGCAGTGAATGCGCGAGCCGGTGGCCCGCGTCCGCGACCTCGATCGGTAGACCTTCATTGGGATCGACCAGCCGGTCGTAGACGTGGGTGATGGTCACCGTCGATTGGCCACGGAGAGAGTCGAGGGCGACATCGAGGGCCGTGTGCTCGACCGGCTCCAGGTTCCCGCCTTCCCGCAACCGACGGATGATCGTCTTCACGGTGGCCCGCCGGTATTGGAGGACGTTCTGGTTCCAGTCCTCGTCCGAGAACGACGCGTCGCGCGGTCCCTCGTCGAGGAGGTTGATGCGGGCGGCTTTGCCGGGGCCAACGGAAATGGAGCTGCCGCCAACGTAGGCGGCCACGCGCACCCACTCCCCGTTCGGGTCGTGCGGGACCGCGATCTTCCGACCGAGCCGGGCGAGCCGGGAGGACCAGGACTTGGCGAGCATTGACTTACCGGTGCCCTTCACGCCCAGGATGGCGACGGAGTGGGAGCGGACGGCTTCGGCGGAGTAGGCGTCCCAGGGGTCGAAGCAGAACGGTGCCCGAGAGAGGAGGTTTTCGCCGATGTACGCGCCGGTGAGGATGTCGCCGGTCTCGGCCAGGAACGGGTACGCGCCGCCCAGGACCTTCGAGCTGCAGCGATGTGCGGGTGGGGTGGCACGCAGCGGGCCACGCAGGTTGTGCGGCTGCTTCCACCCCCACGTCGGCATCTTTGACGCCGGCAGTTCCGCGGACTGGATCTTCCACGACGGGTTCTTGTTCACGTCGGTGCCATGGCGGTGGCGGCCGTTGGCGCCGGGCTTCTCGTCGGCGGGGATACGGCCGATGACCGTGTTCGGCTTCATCGTTGTCACTCCCCTTCCAGCGGCACCGGCAGGGCGCCGGTGACGAACCCGGCGGCTTGCTGCCCCGACAGCGACGCCAGCACTAGCCGTGCCGGGTGGGAGGCCTGCTCGATGTCGGTGCGCGCCTTGGCGAGTGCGTCCTTGGACTCGGCGGAGATGGTGACGAAGCCGCGGTACTGGACGTCTCCGAATCCGTCGACGAGGTCGTGCTCGCGGACCGCCAGGTCCTCCTCCTCGCGCAGGTGGGTGAGCGGGATCCGGGAGGACAGCTTCATCCGGATGGTCGCGGCGGTCTCCATGTCGGACTGGGCGCGGTTCAGCTGAGCCAGCGCCTTATGCGTGGCCACGGGCCGCACCTGCAACGTGATCACCCGGGTCGCATCCCCGGCGTAGAGGAGGGGCTCGAGGAAACCGGTGCGGACGTCGGTACGGGGCCATTCGGCGACCCAGAAGGTCTGGTGCCAGGACTCATCGACGCGCATCGCGTCCCAGCCCTCGTCAATGCCCATCACTGGCGGGGCGGGCTGCGGCTCGAGCGTGGCGTCCCGTTCACGCCGGGTCGCGGCCGAGACGGGGTCCGCAGAAAGCGCGAGCAGCTCGTCCAAGTCGTCGGAAGTTAACCACCCGGCCGGGGTGAGGCGCGCGTGCTCCATCGAGGTCTCGATGCCAGCGACGCGCTCTTTGAGGACGGCGGCGAGCCCGGTGGTTCCCTTGCCTGCATCGCGGATCGCCCCGTTGAGCGCACCGGTGTCGAAAGTGAGGGTGACGTAGTTCGTGAATCCCATCGACCGCTTGGACGCGGCCTGGGTCAGCTCCCAGTATTGCTGTCGCAGTTCGGGGCTGACCTGTGGGGCGTGTTCGCCTTCGCGGGCGATGAGGTAGTCGCGGAGCTCGTTGGAGGAGGCTCGGTCGACGCGGACGCGGATGGTGGTCTCTCGCACGCCGGGCAGGTTCTCTAGGGAGCTGAGCCACTCGACGAAGCCGTCGTAGGCGGCTTCTTGGGTGCCCTTGTCGCGGAGCGCCCACGCCCGGGATCCGACCCGCACGGTGATCGAAGCGAGCCGGCCGTGTGCGTTGTAAATGAACGCGCCGGCACCGGGGATCTGCAGGATCTGCACGTCCCCTAGCGCGCCGGGAAGCAGGAACCTCGAGGTCACGACCGGGGTGACCGCAGCAACCTGTGCGTGGCCGACGTTCAGCGACGCGGTAGCGACCCGCAGCCAGACGTCCCGGCGGAACACCGTCTGGCCGGCGATGCTGCGGTACACGTATCGGGTGGCTTGGGCGGCGATCACTAGCACCGGTTCACGCCGGTACGTCGCCAGAGCGAAGAAGACGATGAGGGCGATCATCGGCAGCATCACCCAGAGCGCGTTGGGGTTGATGAAGAGCGTTGCCAGCAGGATGGCGACGGCGCCGCCAATCACGACGAGCTGGAGGAAGGTGAGACCGAGGAAGATGCCGCGGCGCTCGCGGGCGGCGAAACGCACACGGGGTGCTCCTTCGTCGGTGATGATCTGGTCGGCGGTGAAGGTGGTCATGAGTTACTTCCCAACCCTGATGACCCGCGCGGCAGTCCGTACGGGAGCGGTTGCGGTGGAGGCTCGCGAGAACTGGTCACGCACGGAGAAGCGGTGATGTAGAGCGGTGCCCACTTCCGCGCCCGCAAAGGACACGAGCTTGGTCGCCCATAACGGGGAGAAGGAGGCGGCGATCACGGCGCCGGCGGCGACGAGGATGACTCCGATGCTGAGGCTGGACTTGGTCAGTTCGACGGCGAGGAGGACAACGCCGGCAGCGAGAGGTTTGGCGATAAGTAGTCCGATGGTGAGGTTCATCCAGCGTTGTACCCAGGCGGTGAGCTTGGGCTGGCCGATCATCATCAGCCCAACTGGGGCCATCGCTGCGAGGGCGAGGAGCCCGAACTCGCGGATGGCCATGGCGATGAACAGGAACAGGGAGGCGATCATCATGAGCCCGACAACGAGCAACGCGAGGACGTACTCCCCGACGGCGCCGGGGCCTTGCGCGCCTTGCGCGGCGATGGTGAAGACGACGCCTCCTTGGGTGAATTGGGAGTTGTGCATGACTGCGTTCGGCGCCTGCTTTGTGATGTCGAGGATCCCCACTACTCGCAGCAGTCCCTGGCTGAGATCTCCGCCTTGGACGGTGGAGGTGAGGCTGGCGGTGACCGCGTCGGTGACGCCGGAGGCCTTCTGCATGCCCCACACGCAGATGGCGGCGAACGGGATGGCGAGGGCGGCGCCGGCTGCCGTTCGGCCGATGCGTGCCCAGTCTTGCAGGATCATCGCGATCCCGATTTGTATCAGGGCGACGATGAGGATCGCCGGTGCGGTGATGGCAACCCAGAACAAGAATTGGGAGTGTGCGATCTCCCAGCTGCTCTGGTCGATGTTGGTGTTGAACGAGCCGGCGATCATGGTGGCGATGAAGTCGCCGAGGTTGCGGATCGTGGAGCCCATGAATTGAGCGAGGGTCTGGGAGGCTTGGCAGCCGAAGTCGGAGATGAAGCAGCCGTAGTTCGGCGAGAACGGATCCGGTGGCGCGGCGAGGACAAGCATCACGATCACGCCACGTGGAGGGACTGGCCCCAGTTGATGAGTCCGGCGATTCCGGCGGCAACGGCGACTCCAGCAACACAGCTGACGACGCCGACGATGCCCATCTTCTGCACGCGCCCGTTGCTGGAGATGTGGCCGACGACGATGAAACCGGCGGCGATGAGACCGCCGATCACGCCGAGGGTGAGGACGATGGCGAACACGACGTTCGCAATCGACTGAAGGGCGCCGACCCCGGGTCCAGAGAAGTCCGGGGACGGATTGTTCACGGTCGTGACGGTGATAGTGCGGGAGTGAACGAGGACGAGGGCGTCGTTGAGCGCGTTCATGATTTGGTCTTCCTTCCGGTGGGATCTGGTTTCGACGGGGGTTCGTTCATTTCGGCCATCCGCTTCGCCGCCAACAGCCCGGATCCGACGATGCCGAGGAGCGTGACGGCGACGAGCCCCAAGACGCCAAGCAGAGTCAGCAGAAGGTTCACGAGGTCACTCCCCACTCGGATTCGCTGCGCTCGTGGCAGAGGCGGGAAGAGGGACGGCCAGTCGCAATGGTTGTCCTTCCGAGGGGACGTCCATGGTGAGCAGGAGCCTGTCGACACCGATGGGGAGGTACCAGGCAGCGGCAAATGAGCGTTCTTTGTCGTTTGGGATGGTCCAGGTGGACTTACCGTGGAAAAGTCCGCTCGGCAGCCAGGCGAGCCCGTTGGCCTTTGCAAGGGTGGGTCCGTCGGCGGTGTCTAGGACCGCAGGCTCTGGTCGACCATCGAACTGGGTGCCCTTCAGGGTCGCACCGGTGACATCCTGATAGGTCTGGTTACCCTGCGAGGGCTTCCACTCGCCGGTCATGGTGAACTTCACGAAGATCACCGGTGTGCCGGCCGGGAAAAGTTCCTGCGACGAGTTCGGAAGTGTGCAGCGGCAGCCGTGCTTGGCCTTGAAGGTCTTCTCCGGGAAGACCTGGACGTAGACCGTATCGACGATGCCGTCCGCGGCTGGCGTCGCAGCCTCAGCCGGGGTTCGGGTCGAGGTCGTCGGTGCGACGGTCGTGAGCGAAGGGTTCGTTGCTTGGGGTGCGGCCGCGCAACCGGCCAGGACCAGACATGGGATGAGCGCCCCCAATGCGATCAGCTTCCTGGTCATCTCACTTCACCTCGGTCTCGTGTGCGCCCTTCACTTGGAACTTCCGGTTTGGGACGGTTTTTGGCGCGCATTTCGGGTATCTCTGATTCAGGGCACCTGGATGTGTTGGTGGTTGCAGGTGTCGGGGAAGGCGCTGGTGATGTTGAGCAGGGCGCCTAAGGACACGTTGGCGCGGGCGCGGCAGTCGCTTTGACCGATCGACGACCCGTGCGGCGCGTAGGGGTCCAGCGTGTGGATCAGCTGGAGCGAGAGGGCATCTGCTCCACTGAGGGACTGGCGATTGATCGCGTAGAAATCGACCGCCTTGCCCTTCCAGTGCGCGGACGCAGTGCCAGCGCCGGGCGTCATGCCAGTGCAACGCCGGTTGAGGTCGCTGACCCCCACCTGCTGGAACGCCTGGACCGCAACGACAATCAGTTGCAGGACGTGGGCATCGATGGCGCAGTCCGATGTTGCGGTCCCGTCCGCCATGTTTAGGACTTGCTGTTCGTAGCGGGCCTCGAGGAAGTTGAGCTTGTTCGCTTGGATCGCCCCCACTAAAACGGCTGCCGCCGCCCGAGCGTCAGCCGGCACCTGGCACGACCCCGCACTGGCCCCAGTCAGGGCGGCGAGGACCTGTACGGCGGGCGTCCAGAACGGGGCGTAGTGGTTCGGGTCCGCGTTGATCTGGACCGTGTGTGCGACCAGGGTGGGAGCCGTGGTCTGCCAGTCCGGGACGCGCAGCATCCGCGTGTAGAACGCGGCGGCTGCGGTCGCCGGGTCCATCCGCTGCGCCCGCGTGCCGTAGCTGGTGCCCTGCTGGAAGACACCGATGGTGGTGTTGTCGACGGCGTCGCCGTGGTCGAGGTTGCGGAGTCCGGACTCGCCGATCGCGACCATCAGCGCCAACGTCAGTCCGTGCGGGGGAACGCTCATTTGCTGACCAACGGTGATGATCGTCGCGGCGATCTTCAGCTGCTCCGGCCCGTACCCATCGACCGTGCTACCCGCGTTCACCGATGGTGCGGATCCGCCGCACGCTCCCCCGCCACCGCCGAACCCGTTGGCTCCCATCGCGAGCACCAGGGTGACCGGCACCGCGACCAGTGCCAGAGGGACGACGAGGACGATGACCGCGGCAACGATCAGCAGGTTCCGGATCGTCTTCGAATGCGTCACCGCGTGAGCTGCCGCTGCGCTGGCGCTGATCATGCGGCAGCTTCCTGCTCGAGCACGACACGGGCGATCATCAGCAGCCGCTTCGCGGTGGCGATCCGCGCCCGCGCGGACCCCGGGTGGATGTGGAGCGTATCGGCGATGGTGGTCGCGTCCTCGCCAATCATTTGCGCTACCTCCCGAAAGCCACCAACGTCGGGAACGCAGGACACGATCACCGACCCGGTCAGAGGCAGTCCGGCATCCGCGGCTGCCAGGGCGGCCAGCACGGTTCGCGCGGTTTGACACACCCGGTCATGCACCGAGCGGAGGCCGCGTTTGGACATCTGATGGGCGTCCGCCACCCGGTCAGCGTCGCCGTTGGCCAGGCTGAGGTCGCCCATCACCTGCCAGTCGGATGGACCCACGAAGTCCGCGACCAACACCATCCACCGGTGCGCGTCGAACCTGCGGATCAGCGCATCCAGGGGGTCGATGTCCGTATCGGACTCGAGGTCGATCGGAACGTCGTCCATGACGACGTGCTTCCGTTCGACTTCTCTGAGTACGACATTGCGGGTGATGCCGAACACGAACGCGTGAGGTGAGCCGCGTTCAGGGTCGTACCGAGAGCTTCGGTGCCAGACCGTTTCGCGAGCCAGCTGTAGCACTGCGTCGACCTCGTTCGGCCAGCCGCGCAGCTGGAAACGGACGTACGGCAGCAGTGTGTCGACTTCGCGGAGCAGCTCGGTCAGTCGAGCATCCGCACGCGTGCGGAGTTGGGTTCCTTCAGCCACGAGATCACTACCTTCCTTGTGCGGAGGTGGCTTGCGTGAAGGATCGGGTTCGGGTCAAAGGACCCGTTAGTGCGGTGCGCCGGCACGCCTTGGCGTGCGCCAGCACAGAATGAGTTGGGACGGTGAACCGGGATCACGCCGGGGATTCAGGTGGGCGGCGCGCCCGGTTTAGAGGTGGAGTGGCGAGGGCGACTCTGCGGTTCGGGAGTCTCAGCCACGATGCGTCACCGCCGCCCGGACTCGGTCTGTGAGTCGTGCACCACGGTGAAGAGGGTAAGGATCGGCCGCTCCATTTGGTGCCGCACGCTACCCCCGAACGGGGGTTCGAGACGTGCGGCGCGCCGGGGTGGAAGTCTGGTTCTACTGACAGCTCTCGCACCGAAGATCATCCATCGGATCGACCGGCACGATATAGCCGTCCACGAAGTCCTGGATAACACCGGGAGCGGACTGCGCCTGGTCGGCTATGCGTACACTCCGGTCTTCGTCTGGGCGCTCGCTTCCAGCCATGCCAACACCTCCGCCCGCTTATAAAGGACGGTTCGCGGTGTCGGCTTGTAGAAGCGCGGCCCCTTGCCGTGGTAACGCAGCTGGGCCAGTGCTGCGAGGGACAGCCCAGTCAGCTCGACCACTTCAGCTGGCTGTATGAACTCTCCAGTCATCGTATCTCCTCCGTTTCGACAACCTAGGAGCGATTCAGTTGTTGCAGGAACGGTAGCGCAATTCCGCTCGCTTGACAACAGGTGGCGCGCTAGGCTGTTGAAATGGCAGACTTTCGGACAGAGTCGGGCATCGGCGTACGGATCAGATTGGCGCGGAGAGCGCGCGGCTTTCGCACCACCGGCGACCTGGCTGAGGCGATCGCGGGAGGCAACGTGACCGAAGCGATCCTGGAGAACATCGAGTCAGGCAGGAAGGCCGACATCAGCGTCAGCCAACTGCTCAACATCGCTCGTGGGCTGAACGTTCCGGTGAGCATGCTCCTGGCCCCCATGGGGTCACCCGACTCCGCGCTCGACCTGCCGAACCTCAGCGCCGACTTCGACGGTATGAGTGCGGCCGAGTTCGACTGCTGGCTCTCCGCCACACCGGCCAGCGCATATCGACCGCGTCACGCATCCGAACGCTCCGACATCGCGCTCCTCAACTCAGTGCGGGAGCTCGGAACTCTTCGGCGCGAGCTCGATCGGCTAAGAATCGTGCTCGAGTCCCAGAACGCCTCCGGCGATCCTGATCTGACCGCAGCAAATGCCGACGTTGAGAAGCGGATGAATCGGATCGCGAAGGACGCCGCCGATGTCGCAGGTCTGCTTGCGAGCGCCGGCCTGACCGACATTGAAGAACCGCCACGAGTGTAGGCCGCGGCGAGCGCGGTCATTCGGCGAGAGCGGAGAATGCGCATGGGAAGCATCGAAGCTTATGAATCCGCCAGCGGGCGCCGCTATCGAGTGCGCTACCGGAAACCCGACCACAGCCAAGCGAACAAGCGCGGCTTCCGCACCAAGCGGGACGCCGAACTGTACCTCGCGTCCGTCGAGGTCAAGAAGTCTCGCGGAGACTACATCGACGCGGCCGAAGCGCGTGCCACGATCGGTGACCTCGGCGAGCAATGGATGACCGCGCAAACCCACCTCAAGCCGTCATCGGTCGCGGTGGTCGAATCTGCGTGGCGGCTGCACGTCCGGCCGGTCTGGGGAACACGAGCCATTGGCGAGATTCGGCACAGCGACGTTCAACAATGGGTCTCCGGACTCAGCGCCGGCGGAGACGGCATCGGCAAGGCGAAGTCACCAGCACTGGTTCACCGGTGCTACGGAATCCTGGCCGGCATACTCGATGTGGCGGTGCGCGACCATCGCCTCGCCTCCAACCCCGCGCGCGGAGTCTCGCTGCCCCGAAAGGTATCCAAAGAGCACCGCTACCTCTCCCACCAGCAGTTGCACCGACTCGCACAGGCGAGCGGTCGCAACGCAACCTTGATCCTCCTGCTCGGCTACACGGGCGTGCGCTGGGGCGAAGCCTCAGCGCTCCGAGTGAAAGACGTCGACCTCACACGGCGACGGCTGCACATCGTCGAGAACGCCGTCTTCGTGCGCGGCGAGGTAATCGTCGGATCACCCAAGACCCACAAACGACGCAGCGTTCCCTTCCCGGCTTTCCTTGACGGACCGCTCCGCGACGCCATCCACGGCAAGACCGAAACCGATCTCGTCTTCCCCGGCAGGTTCGGCGAGCACCAAACCACGCCAACAATTCGCCAGAACTCCTGGTTCGACAAAGCGTTGGCGGCGGCGGAGCTGTCCCCGATGACCATTCACGACCTGCGACACACGACAGCAAGCCTCGCCGTCTCGGCGGGCGCCAACGTCAAGGCGGTCCAACGCATGCTCGGGCACGCCTCCGCCGCAATGACACTCGACGTCTACGCCGACCTCTTCAACGACGACCTCGACGACGTCGCACACCGGCTCGATGAAGCCGCCGCACTCGCGCTCGACAACGTCGATGCGCCGTCACACCCAGAGGCCAATTCGGTGACCACGACCCATCGGAGCGATCCTCGGTGATTTGAAGTGTGTCCAAATTGTGTCCAAATCGCTCTAAAAACCAAAGAACGGCGGCTGTTCATCAGCCGCCGTTCCCAGTGTTTATATGGACTGTAGCGAGGGCGGGACTCGAACCCGCGACACCACGATTATGAGCCGTGTGCTCTAACCACCTGAGCTACCCCGCCCTGGCATCCCCACGTCGAGCGAGCCAGTCGCAGGACGGGAGACGGAGCCCCCTGTGGGAATCGGACCCACTACCTCTTCCTTACCAAGGAAGTGCTCTACCAATGAGCTAAGGGGGCGGAGCCGTGACGGCCGGAGGCACGTCGTTTTCGGCAACCGTTCGAGGATACCACCCACGACAGGGTGCTCCGTACCATTGCGGACGCCCGGCAGCGGCGGCCCCGCCCCCTGCGAGGGTCAGGCCGCCTTGGCCGCCTCCGAGGCTCCGGCGAGCGCCTCCAGCTCGTCGCCCGTGAGCTCGAGGTCGACCGATGCGAGGAGGTCCGGCAGCTGCTCCGTGGTGCGGGCGCTGGCGATCGGGGCGGTGATGGTCGGCTGCGCGGCCAGCCAGGCGAGGGCCACCGACGCGACGGACGCGTCGTGGGCGGCGGCCACCTCGTCGAGGGCCGAGAGGACGGCTCGGCCGGTGTCGTCGAGGTACTTCGCGGCACCTCCCGCGCGAGCGCTGTCTACCGTGACGCCGTCGCGGTACTTGCCCGTCAGGAACCCGGCGGCGAGGGCGAAGTACGGCATCACACCGAGGCCCTCGCGCTCGGCGATGGGGCGGTACGTGGTCTCGTACCCGCGCTCGACGAGGTTGTAATGCGGCTGCAGGGCGACAGCGCGGTGGAGCCCCTCGCGCTCGGTGATCCGGAACCACTCGTCGATGCGCTCCGGCGAGTAGTTCGAGATGCCGATGTAGCGGACCTTGCCCGCATCCACGAGGCCGGAGAGCGCCGCGACCGTCTCCTCCAGCGGCACCGTCTCGTCATCGAAGTGGGCGTAGTAGAGGTCGATGTAGTCGGAGTGCAGCCGCTCGAGCGATGCGTCGGCCGCCCGGCGGATGTTGTCGGCAGCGAGTCCCTTGAAGTCGGGGTGCTGGCTCACCTTGGTCGCGAGCACCACCTGGTCGCGGTTGCCGCGCGCCTCGAACCAGTCGCCGAGGATGCGCTCGGAGTCACCGCCGGTGTTGCCGGGCACCCACGCCGAGTAGCCGTCGGCGGTGTCGACGAAGTTGCCGCCCGCTGCGGTGTACCCGTCGAGCACGTCGAACGATGTCTCGCGGTCGGCCGTCCAGCCGAAGACGTTGCCCCCCAGAGAGAGCGGGTAGACCTCGAGGTCGGACGAACCGATCGTGCGGCGCGGTGCAGTCATGCTGTTCTCCTTCGTTGTGTCGTTCTTCCACGCTAACGCGGTCGGCTCGGGGCTATTCCGGCTCTCCCTGAGGGTGTGGAAAGGTTGCGGTGGACCCGTACTGTGGACGGGTGCGCACCGCTGAAGACCCCCGCCTCGAGCTGAGAGCCGACTGCTCCCGGTGCGTCGGACTCTGCTGCGTCGCCCTCGCCTTCGCACGCTCCGCCGACTTCGCGTTCGACAAGCCCGCCGGCGATCCCTGCGTCAACCTCGACCAGGACGACCTCTGCACCATTCACCCGAGGCTCCGCGAGAGCGGCTTCCGCGGCTGCACGGTCTTCGACTGCTTTGGAGCCGGTCAGCAGGTGACGCAGCACACCTTCGACGGGAGGGGGTGGCGCGACGACGCCGAGCGCCGTCGCGAAATGTTCGCCGTCTTCCCGCTCATGCGTCAGCTGCACGAGCTGCTCTGGTACCTCGAAGAGGCGCTCGCACTGCCCGCGGCAGCCCGCATCCATCCCGCGCTCCGCCGCGCACGCGCCGACGTTCGGACGCTGACAGACGCGGCGGCCGCGGTCATCGTCGACTCCGACATCGAGGAGTTGCGGGGGCCCGCCGCCGAGCTCCTCCGCGAGGCCGCCCGGCTCACCCGCGAGGCCGGACCGGTCGGCACCGGACCCCTCGGCTCCGGCCGGAAGAAGACGGCGCGCTCACGCATCCAGCCGGGTGCAGACCTCCTGGGCGCCGATCTCCGAGGAGCGGACCTCCGCGGAGCCGAACTCCGCGGCGCACTTCTGATCGCCGCCGACCTCCGCGGCGCCGACCTGTCCCGTGCCGAGCTGATCGGAGCCGACCTCCGGGATGCGCGCCTCGACGGCGCCGACCTCCGCAGGGCGATCTATCTCACCCAGGTGCAGGTCAACGCCGCGACCGGCGACGGCGGCACCCTTCTGCCGCCGACGCTCGACCGGCCCGGCCACTGGACCTGACCGCATCGCGTCACAGAGTGCAAACGCTTCCACCCCACTCGCTATACTGCCGCTGTGCGCGGCCAGCCGCACGGCACCGGCGGACGCAAACGCTTCCACCGCATCAGACACGACGCGAGACGCAGGAGGTGGGATGCCCGGGATCGACGATGTCGCGCGTCTTGCCGGCGTCTCCACAGCCACTGTCTCCCGCGCTCTGAGCGGCAACGGCCCGGTCTCCGACCGCACACGGGCACGCGTCGTTCAGGCGGCGTCGGAGCTCGGGTATGTCGTCTCCTCTGACGCGTCCAGCCTCGCCTCCGGCCGCACGCGCAACATCGGCGCCGTCGTGCCGCACCTCAACCGCTGGTTCTTCACGTCCGTCATCGAGGGCGCCGAGCGCGTCCTGCTCGGGCAGGGCTACGACCTCACGCTCTACAACCTCAGCGGGGACGGCGGCGAGCGCCGTCGCGTCTTCGATCACCACCTCCTGCGCAACCGGGTGGATGCGGTGTTCACCGTCTCGCTCGAGCTCGCGGAGCAGGAGGTCGGCCGCCTCCTTGCGCTCGGCAAGCCCGTCGTCGGTGTGGGCGGTCCACTCCCCGGCGTCAGCACGCTGACGATCGACGATCTGGCCGTCGCGCGCCTGGCGACGGACCACCTGATCTCGCTGGGCCACCGCCGCATCGCCCACATCGGCGGCTCGCAGGAGTTCGACCTCGATTTCCACATCCCGACCAGCCGGCGGCTCGGGTACGAGCAGTCGCTGAGGGATGCGGGCCTTCCCGTCGACGAGCAGCTGCACCGCGCCTCCGACTTCACCCTCCCCGGCGGGTACGATGCAGCAAAACAGCTGCTCGGTTCGCCGCACGAGCGCCCGACGGCAATCTTCGCCGCATCGGACGAGATGGCCATCGGCGCCATCCTCGCCGCCCGCGATCTCGGACTCTCCGTCCCTCGCGACGTCTCCATCATCGGCATCGACGACCACCCGCTCGCCGACTTCTTCGGGCTCAGCACGGTCGCGCAGCATCCCGATCGGCAGGGCGAGCAGGCCGCTGCGCTCCTGCTGGACGCCCTCCAAGCTGCGCGCGGCGCTCCTGCCCGAGCACGTCCCGAACCCCTCAGCCACACCGCTCCGGCGGACCTGATCGTGCGGTCCAGCACCGCCGTCCACCCCTGACCATCACAACCGACACGAACACGAGGTGACCACCATCGCCGCTCCGACCCCCCTCCCCCACACCGAGCTCACGCCGTCGGCCCCCGGCCGCGAATGGTGGCGCTCCGCCGTCATCTACCAGGTGTATCCGCGCTCCTTCGCCGACTCGGACGGCGATGGGATGGGCGACCTGCCCGGCATCACCCACCGCCTCCCCGCTCTCCGCGAGCTGGGTGTGGATGCCGTCTGGCTGTCTCCGTTCCAGAGCTCTCCGCAGCGCGACGCCGGGTACGACGTCTCCGACTACTGCGACGTCGACGTCCGCTTCGGCACCCTCGCCGACTTCGACACGATGCTCGCAACCGCCCACGACCTCGGTCTGCGCGTGATCATCGACATCGTCCCGAACCACTCGTCGAGCGATCACCGCTGGTTCCAGGAGGCGCTCGCGGCCGGTCCGGGAAGCGCCGAGCGGGCGCGCTACATCTTCCGCGACGGGAAGGGCGAGAACGGCGAACTGCCGCCGAACAACTGGGAGTCGATCTTCGGCGGCGCGGCGTGGACGCGCATCACCGAGGCCGACGGCCGTCCCGGTCAGTGGTACCTGCACCTGTTCGACAAGTCGCAGCCGGACTTCGACTGGGAGAACCCGTGGGTCTGGGAGCAGTTCCGCAACGTCCTGCGCTTCTGGCTCGACCGCGGCGTCGACGGCTTCCGGGTCGATGTGGCCCACGGCATGATCAAGGAGGCCGGCCTCCCCGACTACACGCCGCCCGCGCACATGGGCAGCATGGGCGGAAGCACTCCGTCGCTCGAGACCGGCGGCATCCCGCTGGAGCCGGAGATCGCGGCGCACGCCGACGGTGAGCCGCCGACTCCTCCCTACTTCGCGCAGGACGGCGTGCACGCCATCTACCGCGACTGGCACAAGGTCCTCGACGAGTACACCGGCGACCGTGTGCTGTGCGGCGAGGCCTGGGTGGAGCCTCTCGACAAGCTCGCCCGCTGGGTCCGCCCGGGCGAGATGCAGCAGACCTTCAACTTCGCGTATCTGGAGACCCCGTGGAACGCGTCCGCCCTCCGCAGCGTCATCGACCGCTCGATCGCCGCGTTCAGCAGCGTCGGCGCCCCGAGCACCTGGGTGCTGTCGAACCACGACGTCGTCCGCCACGCCACGCGTCTTGCGCTGCACGGCGAGAACCTGCAGGGCCACGGCATCGGTCCGAAGACCACCGGCCTCCCCGATCCGGTCTTCGCCCTGCACCGGGCGCGCGCGGCGACCGCGCTGATGCTGGGCCTGCCCGGTTCCGCCTACCTCTATCAGGGCGAGGAGCTCGGACTGCCCGAGGCGATCGACCTGCCGGACGACGCGCGTCAGGACCCGACGTGGTTCCGCACCAACGGCGAGCGGTACGGCCGGGACGGCTGCCGCGTCCCCATCCCCTGGGAGGGCGCCGAGGCGTCGTACGGTTTCGGGCCGACGGCCGCGAGCTGGCTGCCCCAGCCGGCGACCTGGGCGGCGTACACGCGGTCGTCCCAGGCGGGCGTTCCGGGTTCGACGCTGACGATGTACCAGGACGCCCTGGAGGCCCGACGACGTTACGACCTGGCGTTCGGCTCCCCCGAGTGGATGGATCTGGGCGGCGACACGCTCGCCTTCCGTTCCGGCGAGGTCACCGTGGTCGTGAACTTCGGGGACGAGCCGGTTGCGCTCCCCGAGGGCGACGTCGTCCTCGCGAGCGGCGCGCTCGACGGAGGGATGCTCCCCCGCGACACGACCGCCTGGCTTGTCTGAGCCCGGCCCGCGTCACTCCCAGTCGGCGTAGAAGCGCTCGACGCGGGGGTGCAGCTGCTCGAAGAGGTCCGGCGCGGCCGCCACCGTGAGGCGGCGGTCGGCCGGGCCTCCGCCGAGTCCGGCGACGCGCGCGCCGGCCTCCTGGGCGATCAGGGCGCCGGCGGCGTGATCCCAGGGGTTCAGTCCGCGCTCGTAGTACCCGTCGAGCCGGCCGGCGGCGACGGAGCACAGGTCGAGCGACGCGGCGCCGATGCGGCGGATGTCGCGCACGTCGCCGATCAGCTCGGCGACGAATCCCGCCTGCCGGCGTCGCACGTCGGCGTCGTAGCCGAAGCCGGTGCCGATGAGGGCGAGCGGCAGCTCCACCCCTTCGGTGACGTGGATGGGCTCCCCGTTCAGCCGCGCCCCTCCCCCGGTGTAGGCGGTGAAGACCTCGCCGGATATGGGGTTCATCACGGCACCGGCGAGGGCCTTCCAGGTCGCGGGCTCCGGGTCCCCCTCGACGACGGCGATGCTGACGGCCCACGCCGGGATGCCGTAGAAGTAGTTGACCGTCCCGTCGATCGGGTCGACCACCCAGGTCAGACCGCTCTGGCTGCTGCCGCCGCCGGACTCCTCCCCGAGGAACCCGTCGCGCGGGCGTGCGGCCGAGAGCGCGTCGCGGATCAGCTGCTCGGTCTCGCGGTCGGCACGCGTCACGATGTCGCTGAGCGACGACTTGGACGCGGCGATCTCCACCCCGTCCTGGCGGCGCTGCAGCGCGAAGGCGGCGGCGCGGCGGGCGACGGTGGCGGCGATCTCGAGCAGCTCGGCGTTAGAGGTCATGCCTCCAGCCTGTCAGACCTGTGCGCGGTGCGCCCGGTGCGGCCCTCTCCCGTCGGAGATACGCCCGCCACTGTCGGCGATCATGGCGGAAACCCTTCCGATCTCCATCCACACCGCGGCCGGCCGGAGATTCGAGCCGTTTTCTCCGACGATGCGACCGCCCCCACTCGTGACGAAAGCCCTCGGCCGGTGGCCGAGGGCTTGTCGTGAGCGTTCTGAACGCGGTGGCGAGTGAGGGATTCGAACCCCCGAAGTCGTAGACAGCTGATTTACAGTCAGATCCCTTTGGCCGCTTGGGTAACTCGCCATTGGCGCTTTCGACCACCAGTTCACTCGTGACCGAAGGCGCCACACAAGAATACTCGGCGGGCGGCTGCAGACGAAATCAGCGCCCGCTCAGCGGCCACACGGCCGGCGTCAGGCGGCGAGAGCGACGACGCCGGAGGTCTGCGGGGCACCGCCGACCGCAGCGGACTGCAGCTCCAGAGTGGATGCGGGCTCGCGCTCGATCTCCCGCTCCGGCACCAGAGTCAGCACCTGTGCACTCGCGAACTCGGCCGCGACACGGGTCAGGAGCTCACCCTCGCTGATCCCGAGCACGCGGCACAGCGCGGCGAGGATCTCGGACGACGCCTCTTTGCGGCCCCGCTCGATCTCGGAGAGGTATGGGACCGACACCCTGGAGGTCTCGGAGAGCTCGCGCAGCGTCGTCCCGCGCTCCGTCCTGATCCGGCGGAGCACCGATCCGATCGCATGCCGTACGAGCATGCCGCAAGCCTATGTCGGCTCGGCCGCATCCGCGCCCGTCGATTTCGGCGGTTCTGCTCTCGGCAGAATCACCGATAGACAGGTGTCGGGCCCAGCCGCCCGCGCATCCACACAAGAGGACCCGACCCATGACCGCAGCAGCAGCGACCGAAGACCACGTGCGACGCGCGATCCAGGTGTCCATCGACGCCCGCGCCCACGGCAACCACCCGTTCGGCGCGGTCCTCGTGGCCGCCGACGGCACGATCGCCCTCGAAGCGGAGAACACCGTGGTCACCGAGAACGACATCACCGGCCACGCGGAGACAAACCTGGTGCGGAAGGCGTGGGAGGCCATCCCCCACACCGAGCTCCCCGGGTACACCCTCGTCACCTCGTGCGAGCCCTGCGCCATGTGCAGCGGCGCGATCTACTGGGCCGGAATCGGCACGGTCGTCTACGGCCTCTCCGAGCAGGGCCTGCGCGCCCTCACGGGCGACCATCCCGAGAATCCGACGCTCGACCACCCGTGCCGCCTCATCTTCGCCGACGGGAGCCGCGAGGTCACGGTCATCGGCCCCATCCTCGAAGACGAAGCGGCCGATCCGCATCGCGGCTTCTGGCACGACTGAACGCCACGATCGCGACACCCCGACGGACCTGCCGCCGATGTCGGTGGTCGGGCGCACAATCATGGGCATGAGAACGTTGGAGATTTGCGAACGGTGCGACGGGACCGGGGCCGACCCGGCCCAGCGCAGTGAGGAGATCACCCTCTGCGTCGAGTGCAACGGTGACGGCTGCCACGTCACCTACTACGCCCAACTCGCGCAGACGGCCTGATCCCGACTCGTGTCAGGCAGCGGCCTTCGCCGTCGCCAGGTCGTCGAACAGTTCCGTGTTGAAGCGGAACGCCAGGGACACCTCGCCGATGACGCGGTCTCGCTCCTCCTCGGTCCATTGGACCGCATCCAGCTGTGCCCGATACGTGTCCTTGAACAGCTTCGGCTTGGCGATGTCGCCGAAGAGGTAGAACCCGACGCCGTTGGTCTCGAACCCGTACTGGCGCTGCAGCAGAGTGCGGATGATCTGGCCGCCGGACAGGTCGCCGAGGTAGCGCGTGTAGTGGTGTGCGATGAAGCCTCCCGGCCAGGTGCGACCGACCTCGCGGATGCGAGCCGTGTACCGCGCCGTCGAGGGCAGCGGCGCAATCCGCTCGCGCCAATCGTCGCCGAGCAGGAAGGCCAGGTCGGCTTCGATCGCCGGCAGGCGGGTCAGCTTGGGGCTTATGAACAGCGCGGCGACCGGGTCTTCGCGCATCCATACGGCCGCCTCTTCGAGGGCCTCGTAGATGAAGTAGTGCTGCGAGAGAAGCTGGATGTAGTCGTCCCGGCAGCCCCGCCCGCTCATCAGGTCTTGCATGAAGCCGGCGCCCTCGCTCTCCTGATGGACACCCCGCGTGCGCTCGCGGAGGGCTTCGGAGAAGGGGATCAGTTCGGCCATCGGGTCTCCTGACTTAGGGGAGGCTTGCCTAAGCCTCTCCTACCCGTGCGACTCCCGTCAAGGCGGCCGACCGCTGCCCTGCCGGCACGCCCGGCGAGCGCAGGAGACCCAGACCCGCGAGGATCAGCGCGGCACCCATCACCCATCCTGCCAACGCCGACCCGGAGACGAGGATGAGCAGGACGCCGCCTGCGCCCGCCGCCGCGGCGCACACCGCACGAACCGGCCCCGCAACGCGCCATCCCGTCCCGGTCTTTGCATCGGACCGCCGCGCCTCGAACCGCCCGGCGACCGCCGCGACCACTGCGACCGCAACCCCGGCGGCGGCCAGCCACAGCGGCCGAGTCAGCCACCACTCGGCCGACAGCGGCTGAGGCAGCGACTCGCCGCCCACGAGGAGCAGCACCCCCGCCAGCAGCACCAGCACGAGCATGTGCCACGAGTACACGGTCATTGCGTGCCGGTTCATCGCGGCCACGTACCGGCCGAAGATGCGGCGCTCCGCGAGGCGCGCCAGTCGTGAGCGCAGGAGGGAGAACACGCCGAGCTGACCGACGCCGAGGAGCACGAGGGCTCCGGTCGGCGGGTTCAGGTTGAGGTAGAGGTCGGGAGAGTAGACGCCGGCGGCGCACAGCACGGCCAGAGTCCCGAAACCGGCGACCGCCAGCCAGCTCGCTCGACGTGCTGACCAGCCGTCTTGGGGAGCCGTTGCGAGAACGAATCCCAGCTGCTGGGCGAGCAGCCATACGAAGAGCAGATTGATCAGGCCAACGGCGGCCACGCCCGTGGATGCGCGCACCACATCCACGGCGACGACCGCGGCACCGAGACCCGCAAGCGCGATCGCGGGCCGACGCCGATGCAGGGCGGCCAGCGGGGGAAGCGCCGCCGTGCACACGACGTACACGCCGAGGAACCACAGCGGCTGGCTGAGCCGGAAGCCCGCAGTCGCCACGATGTCCTCCGGCACGCCGGTCAGCTGCAGCAGGCCCAGCACCACCGCGATCGCGAGTACGGCCGCGATCGCGGGCACGAAGAGGCGCCGCAGACGGCCGGCGAGCTGGACGCCGTACCCGGCTCCGCGCCGGCGTGCACGCTCCCACTGCAGGAACCCGGAGAACCCGCCCAGCACGAAGAACAGCGGCATCACCTGGCCGAACCAGGTCAGGATGCCGAACCCGCTCCAATGCTCCATCGCGTTCTGGAGCACGGGCCCGTCCGCTGTGACGGAGACGCCCACCATCAGAGCGTGGAGGGCGACGACGACGGTGAGGCACCAGGCGCGGGCCACATCCACTGCGGCGTCACGGCGGGAGGTCGGAACGCGGTCGGGATGCGGACCCGCGGCCGCTCTCGCCGGAACCGGCGGGGAGTCGGGCGCGAGCGTGGCGGCTGCGAGAGACATCGGGCGTTCCTTCCGTCCGGTCCCGGTGACCGGTCGGTATGAGCGTCTCGATGCGGTGCCGACCGCCGCGTCCCTCCGCGGAGCCAACCCCGGGCACTACCGCGGTAGGGGTCGCGTCATCGGCCCAGCGGTGCCAGCGGCGCAGCCCTGCCAGCGGTGTTACGGCGCCGGTTCGACGAGCCCGGCGTCGAAGGCCAGGATCACGGCCTGCACCCGGTCGCGCAGGCCCAGCTTGGTGAAGATGCGGCTCACGTGCGTCTTCACGGTCTGCTCCGCGATGAACAGCTGCGCCGCGATCTCGGCGTTCGACATCCCGCGCCCGATGAGCACGAGGATCTCGCGCTCGCGCTCGGTCAGGTCGGCGAGCAGCAGAGCACGGCTGGAGGTGGCCGGCCGCTGGGTCGCGAACCGCTCCAGCAGTCGTTTGGTCACGCGCGGAGCGAGCAGCGCCTCCCCGGCCGCGACGACGCGGACGGCATGGACGAGGTCGTCCGGCGGCGCGTCCTTGAGCAGGAACCCGCTCGCACCGGCGGCGAGCGCGTCGTAGACGTACTCGTCGGCGTCGAACGTGGTCAGCACGAGCACGAGCGGTCGATGCGGCTCGCCGCGCGACGGGTGGACGAGCTCGCGCGTCGCGTCGATGCCGTTCATGCCGGGCATCCGGACGTCCATGAGCACGACATCCGGTCGCAGGCGGCGCGCCAGCTCGACGCCTTCGGCACCGTCGGACGCCTGGCCGAGCACGTCGATCCCGTCCTGAGCGGCGAGGATGGCGGCGAAGCCTGCGCGGACCATCGCCTGGTCGTCGACCACGAGCACGGAGATCGTCACGGCGTCCCATTCTTCCCGGCGAGCGGGAGGACCGCACGCACGACGAACCCGCCGTCGGGTTGGGCGGCGGCGGTCAGCGTGCCGCCGAGCAGCTCAGCCCTCTCCCGCATCCCGCGGATCCCGTGGCCACCGCCGTCGGGAGCAGGCGGCGAGGCGGGGCGACCGGGGGCCGGGGCATTGCGGACCTCGATGGCGAGCGAGTCGTCCACCCGGTCCAGGCGGACCACGGTGGCGGCGTCGGTCGCGTGCCGCGCGACATTGCTCAGCGACTCCTGCACGACCCGGTAGGCGGCGAGCGAGGTGATCGCGTCCATGCCGCTCGTGTCGACGTCGGCGCCGACGAGCTCCACCCGTCCGCGCCGCGCCGCATCGGCGACCAACGCCGGAATGTCCGTCACGCCCGGCTGCGGCGCCGTCTCCACCCCGCTGTCGTCGCTGCGGAGCACCCCGAGGAGTCGCCGCATCTCGCCCATCGCGATGCGCGCGGTCGCGGCGAGGTCGTCGAACTCGGCGACCGCCTCGTCGGGAAGCGAGGGGATGCGGTACTTCGCGCTCGACGCCTGCACCTGAATCGCCGACATCCCGTGCGCCACGATGTCGTGCAGCTCGCGGGCGATGCGCGTCCGCTCCTCCGCGACCTCACGCCGCGCGAGCTCGCCCGCGGAGGTCTGGCGTTCGCGCACCAACTGGCGGCGAACGTCCTGCCAGCGTGAGACGAGCAACGCCCCGAGGAGGACCGCTCCGCTGACGGACGCGAACACGATCAGGTCGGCCGTCGCGGTGCCGTCGACCCCGCTGGCCGCGCCTGCCGCCGCTCCGCCGACGACTCCGACGATCACCGCTCCCACGACCGCGACGACCCACGCCCCCAGTCCGGGACGCCAGGCGCCCCGGACCACGACGAGTGCGATCGTGGCCGAGAACGCGACGATGGATGGGGCCGACACCGGCCACGGAGCGGTCGCCGTCGCCGGTGAAGAGACGGCGAAGCCCAGCAGTGCGACGGCGGCAGCAGCGGCCGCGACGCGCGGCCAGAGCAGGGAGCCGACGATGGACGCTCCCTGGAGGAGCGCCAGAAGCAGGGCGAGGGCGACCGGCACGCCGTAGACGGCCGCTGCGAGGGAAGCGGACACCGCGACGATGGCGACGGACGCCGCCGCGGCGGCGATCCACAGCACCAGGAGCCACCGGTCCACCCGGGCGGTGGTGGGGAGACTGTTCGCAGTCATCGGCGTTCTCCCTCCAGCGCGGCGGTTCGCGCTCCGGCGTGCTCGGGCTCGGACGAGACGACGGGCGACGACTCGTCGCCCGCCCGCAGAAGCCGTCGGCGAGCGGCGCGGCGCAGGAGCGCATCCACCATGACCCCCGTGCCGACGCCGATCGCGATGCCGACGACCATCGCCAGGAACGCGTTGCCGTGCAGCCACTGGGCCGCGACCACCCCCACTGTAACCGAGTAGAGCGCCCACGAGACGCCCGCGATGACCGACAATCCGACGAACCGGCGCCAGGCCAGTCCGGAGGCGCCGGCCACCAGATTCACGGCCACCCGGCCGACCGGGACGTACCGCGCCGACAGGATGAGAACGCCGGCGCGGGCATGGACCCCGCGCCGTGCGCGCTCCACGGCGGCGGCCATCCGCGGCCTCCGCAGCACCCGGAACCGGTCGAGCCCCAGCGTCCTCCCGAGCGCGAAGGTGAGGTTGTCGCCCACGATCGCCCCCGCGGCGGCGCATGCCAGCACCAGGGGAAGGTTGGGAACGCCGACGGCGACCGCCGCAGCAGACGCGCCGATCACGACAGACTCGCTGGGAACCGGCGGGAAGAAGGCGTCCACCAGCACGACCGCGAAGACGACGAGATAGACCCACGGAGAGGCGGCCGCTGCCGCGATGAAGTCGTTGATGGCGTCCATGGTCCCGACGATAGGAATCGGAGTGCCCTCCGCGCGTCCCCCGGGAGTACCGGTCAGACCCCTACCGCGGAGGGATCCGTCCCCGCCTCGTAGACTGGGAGCAGCTCACTACGGGAAGGACGGACACCATGGCAGACTCCTCGTTCGACGTCGTCAGCAAGGTCGACAAGATGGAGGCGGACAACGCCGTCAATCAGGCCCGCAAAGAGGTGGACCAGCGCTACGACTTCAAAAACGTCGGCGCATCCGTCGAGTGGAGCGGCGAGAAGATCCTGCTCAAGGCCAACACCGAGGAGCGCGTGAAGGCCGTGCTCGAGGTGCTCGAGTCGAAGTTCATCAAGCGCGGCATCACCCTCAAGTCGCTCGACACCGGGGCGCCGTATGCGTCCGGCAAGGAGTTCCGCATCGAGGTCGGGCTCAAGAACGGCATCGAGCAGGATGCGGCCAAGAAGATCAACAAGCTGATCCGCGATGAGGCGCCCAAGAGCGTGAAGTCGCAGATCCAGGGCGACGAGCTGCGCGTCAGCTCCAAGAGCCGCGACGACCTGCAGGCCACCATGGCGCTGCTCAAGAACGCGGACCTGGACGTGGCCGTCCAGTTCGTCAACTTCCGCTGAGGTACCCGCGCATCCATTGCGAGATGGATGCGTACGCCGCCTGGCGCACCGGGGGTCGCGACAGGAACACGTCGTGGAGGGCGTCCTCCACCCACGACACGGTGACGGTCGGCCCGAGTTGCAGCGCGCGCTGAGCGATGTCGCGGACGACGAGCACCACGTCGGAGGTCAGCATGTCCGGGGTCCAGTGCGGCAGCAGCGTCGAACGCTCGGACAGCAGGGTCAGCACGGGTGCGTCGATGTGCAGACCGGCCGCGACCCGCGCATGCCCGGCCAGCACGGCCACCAGCCAGGCGGGGTGGACCGGGAAGCCGCGGATCGGGCGCCAGGCCAGGTCGTAGTCCCACTCGCCGTCCATGGTGCGTGACACCGTCCGGCTGTAGAAGCCCAGGTCGACGTTGGGCATCGCCGCCTTCGGGTCGATGCGCGCGTGCAGGTCGATGAGCGGCGTCAGCGCGGCGCGACCCGCCGACCGGGCCTGGAACTCGAGCCAGGGGCTGTTCAGGATGAGCGCATCCGCTCGACCGGGGTGGCGGTCGGCCCACAGGCTGAGGGTGAGGCCGCCGGTCGAGTGGCCGAGCAGGACGAGTCGGCGCGAGCGCGGGCGGGGTGCGGCGTCCACGTCCGGTGCCTCGCCGTGACCGATCGCGTCGAGGGCCGCCGCGATGTCTTCGTCGTAGACGGCCAGGTCGTCCACGAACCCCGGAGTCTGGCCCTGCCGGAGACTACGGCCGTACTTGCGCAGATCGAGCGCGTGGAACCGCGCGCCCTGGTCGTGCCAGAACTCGGCGAGCTCGGTCTGGAAGAAGTAGTCCGACCAGCCGTGCACGTACAGCACGTCGGTGTCGGCCGCGGGCCGACGATGCAGGTGGAGTCGCGGCGGCGGCGAGTACCGGACGAGAGTGGCGACGACGTCGCCTTCCGCATCCGGTTGCAGCGGCAGCGTCAGCTGCTCGAACGGCTCCCCGAGGACGTCGGGGACCCACTCGTGCGCGTTCGACATGCCGCCGGCACGCCTACTCGGCGGCCTGCCCGCCCGCCGGGCCGCTGCCGACCGGCTCGCCGTTGGAGGCCCGCACCATCTCGTCCCGGGGGACGACCTTCACTCGCACCCGGCCACGCTCGGCGCCGAGCGACTGCTCGTACGCGTCGAGGTTGTGCCAGCCGTCGAGCGTGGTGTACTCCACACCCCGCTCGTGGAGGAGGTTCTCCACAGATTGCTCCTCGGGGTCGGACGGCGACCACCAGTTTCCCTGATCGTTGATGACATGTTTGATCGTCTCCATGGCATCCGATTTGGTGTGACCGATGAGCCCGACGGGCCCCCGCTTGATCCATCCGGTCGCGTAGACCCCGTACATGCGCTCGTTGTCGCCCTTGCGCAGCACCTGGCCCTCGTGGTTCGGGATGACACCGTGCTTCCGGTCGAACGGGATGCCGGGCAACGGCGAGCCGAAGTAACCGACAGCTCGGTAGAGCGCGTCGATCTCGAGCTCGCGGATCTCCCCCGTGCCGCGCACGCCGCCCTCGCCGTCCGGCTCGGTGCGCTCCCAGCGGAAGGCGCGCACGTGGCCGTTCTCATCGCCCACGACCTCGAGCGGCTTCGCGTAGAAGTGCAGGTGGAGCCGGCGCGACGCACTGCCGACCTCGCGCTGCCGCCACTGCTGGAGCACGCGGTCGATGACCATCACCTGCTTGTTGCTCGCGATCGCCGCCTTCGACTGCTCGTCGTAGTCGAAGTCCTCGTCGTAGAGGATCATGTCGACGTCGCGCAGCTCGCCCAGCTCGCGCAGTTCCAGCGGCGTGAACTTCACCTGCGCCGGGCCGCGACGGCCGAAGACGTGCACGTCGGTGACCGGCGAGTTCTTGAGCCCCTCGTAGACGTTGTCGGGGATCTCCGTCGGCAGGAGGTCGTCCGCGTGCTTCGCGAGCATGCGAGAGATGTCAAGCGCGACGTTGCCGTTGCCGATGACGGCGACGGACTTCGCGTCGAGCGGCCACGTGCGCGGAACGTCGGGGTGCCCGTCGAACCAGCTGACGAAGTCGGCCGCACCATACGAACCCCGGAGTTCGATGCCGGGGATCTCGAGGTCGGCATCGCGCACGGCGCCCGTGGCGAAGATGACGGCGTTGTAGTGGCGCTTGAGGTCGTCGAGCGTGATGTCGCGGCCGTACTGCACATTGCCGAAGATACGGATGTCACCGCTGTCCAGCACCTCGCGCAGGGCGGTGATGATGCCCTTGATGCGCGGGTGGTCGGGGGCCACGCCGTAGCGGACGAGGCCGTACGGGGCGGGAAGCTGCTCGAACAGGTCGATCGATACGTCGAAGCCCCGCTCCGCTTTCAGCAGGATGTCGGCGGCGTAGATGCCCGCCGGTCCGGCGCCGACGATGGCCAGTCGCAGTTTGGTCATTCGTTGATTCCTTCTGGGGTTGCTGGTTGCTCAGCTGGAGCGTTCGACGATCGTGTCCGCGAACCGGATCAGAGCCTTCTTCACCGGGCCGTCCGGAAGGGGCTCGAGGGCCTCGACCGCCTCGCGCGCCCAGCGGTGCGCCTCCTCCAGCGTCTGGCGGGTCACATCGTGCTCACGGAGCGCGGCGATCGCTTCCATGGCGGCGGGGGTGACCTCGCCGTCCTCGGCCGAGCCGATGACGTCGCGCTCGAGACGCTCGAGCAGGGCCGCGGCCTCCGGGTCGGTGGAGGCGCGCTCGCGGAGGCGCAGGACGGGGAGGGTCGCGACGCCGGCGCGGAGATCGTTGCCAGGGGTCTTGCCGGTCTCGGCCACCCCCTCCGACGACAGGTCGATGACGTCGTCGATGAGCTGGAAGGCCACGCCGATCTTCTCGCCGAACACCACGACGGGCTGTTCGAACTCCTTCGGAGCGTTCGAGAACAGCACGCCCATCTGGGCGGCGACCGCGATCAGGGAGCCGGTCTTGTCCTCCAGCACCCCGATGTAGTGCTCGATCGGGTCCTCGCCCTCCTGGGGCCCGATGGTCTCGTGAAGCTGGCCGAGGCACAGCCGCTCGAACGTGTCGGCCTGCAGCTGGATGGCGCGCTCACCGAGCGCGGAGACCAGCTTGCTGGCGCGGGCGAAAAGCAGGTCGCCGGTCAGCACGGCGACGGAGTTGCCCCAGACGAACTGCGCGCTCGGCACTCCGCGGCGCATCTGGGAGTCGTCCATGACGTCGTCGTGGTACAGCGAGGCGAGGTGGGTGATCTCGACCGCCTCCGCCGCCTGGATGACGTCGGCGTTCGTGCCGTTGCCGAGCTGCGCGGCCAGCAGCGTCAGCATCGGACGGACCCGTTTGCCGCCGGCCTCGAGGAGGTACCGGGCGGTCACGTCGGCGAGGTTGTCCGCGAAGTGCATCTCGCGGTGGAGGCTCTCCTCGACCTGCGCGAGACCGGCGTCGACGGCGTTCGCGAGCTCGCGGTCGTCACCGCGGAGGAAGATCCGCTCGGTGAAGCCGAGCTGGCTGGTCAGCGACGGGCGCCGCACAGCCGGGACACTTCGTGGCACTACTCCCCCTCGGACGGGATGGTGGACGCTGACTCTTCGGAGCCGGCGGGTCCGGCGGATGCCGGACGCGACACGGAGCCGGCGGAGGTCGAGCGCTTCGGCTTGGGTGCCGCGGGCGTGGAAGCGGCGGGCTGAGGCTTCGCCGTTGCGGCGGGCTTCGCGGCAGCGGGCTTCGCCGCAGCGGGCTTCGCCGCGTCGGGCTTTTCCTTGGCGGCGGGTGTCTTCGGCTTCGGAGTGGTCTTCGGCTTTGCAGCGGCCTTCGGCTTCGCCACGGCGGCCGGCTTCGCGGGCGCGGGCTCGTCAGCCGACGCCTCGGGCTTGGCATTCTCGAGAGAAGGCTCGGCGACCGGCTCCACCGGAGTTGCCTGGCGCTGGGGCTTGAACCCGCGGTGCAGCGCGACGATGCCGGCCGTCAGGTTGCGGTACGCGACGCGTTCGAAACCGGCCTCGCGCATCCACCCGGCGAGCGCCCGCTGGTCCGGCCACGCCTGGATGGACTCCATGAGGTACTCATAGGCGGCCGGGTTCGAACTGGCGACACGCGCCAGCACCGGCATGCCGAACTTGAGGTAGGCCGAGTATCCGGCACGAACGGGAGCGAGCGGCGGCTGGGAGAACTCGCACACCACCACGCGACCCCCGGGCTTGACCACCCGGAAGAACTCGGCGAGCGCCTTCTTGGGGTCGACGATGTTGCGCAGGCCGAACGAGATCGTCACCGCGTCGAAGGTGTCGTCGTCGAACGGGAGGTCCATCGCGTCGGCCTGGACGAACCGGATGAACGGATTGCCGGACTGACGCTGCCGGCCGACGTCGATCATCCCGGCCGAGAAGTCGGCGGCGACGACAGAGGCCCCGTTGCGGGCGAGGGAGGCGCTCGACGTGCCCGTCCCGGCCGCGACGTCGAGGATCGTCTCGCCGGCGCGCGGGGCGACCGCACGCGTCGTCGCGACGCGCCAGAGGGCCGCATTGCCGACCGACAGGACGTTATTGGTCCGGTCGTAGCGCGTCGACACCTGGTCGAACATGGCGGCGACCTGCGCGGGCTGCTTGCTGAGGTCGGCCTTACTCACCCCACCAGCTTAGGCTGCGCCGTCAGCGGGTGCATGCCGACGACAGGATGCACGCCGAACGGTCAGCCAGGCGACCCGGCGCGACATCGCGCATCCGGCCATCAGAACCGCTGTCCCAGCGCCTTCGCCCGGAGCGCGTCGAACTCGCCAGGCGAGATCACGCCCTGGTCGAGCAGCGCCTGCGCCTGCTGGATGTCGGCCGCCGGAGTCGCGGATGCCGTCGGCCTCGCTCCCCAGTCGTCGTCCTCCGGCACCTGCGCACGACGTGCCATGCTCCGCTCCGCCATGCCCCGTCCGCGCGCGATCAGGTACACCAGCACCGAGAGCAGCGGGACGAAGATGAGGAAGATCACCCACAGGGCCTTCCACCATCCGTTGAGCGCGCTGTCGCGGAACAGGTCCACCAGCACGGTGAACAGGATCATCACGAAAGCCACGAACGCGAAGATCCAGAAGACGTACAAGAACACATTCCAGAAAGAGCCCATCTCAGCCGCCTCTCATCGCGCACACCGTAATGCTGCGCGCCGACCCACGGCTAGACCACATCTGAACCAGCGGGACTACCATGGCGATCCCAGAGATCGCGGGGCGGACGGCCGCCTCACGGGTGAGGAGCGACGGTGTCCCACGACACGTTTTGGACGACGGATCCCTCCGAGCTGCTCCGCGTGAGACCCGGCTTCCGCCTCGCCGACCAGCCCACCGACGGCACTCCCGGCTTCGCGGGCGGCAAGGAGGAGGGGAAGGATGCGCTCTCGGCGGGCAAGGACGTGCTCGCCGAACTGCAGGAGAAGCTGTTCGCGTGCGGCAGGGAGGGCGCCCCGCTGTCCGTCCTCCTCGTGCTCCAGGCGATGGACACGGCCGGGAAGGGCGGCATCGTCTCGCACGTCATCGGAGCGATGAACCCCGGCGGCGTCCACTACGCGGGTTTCGGCAAGCCGACCCCGGAGGAGCTCTCGCACGACTTCCTCTGGCGCGTCTGGCGCGAGGTCCCGGCCGCCGGACAGGTCGGCGTCTTCGACCGCTCCCACTACGAGGACGTCCTGATCGGCCGTGTGCGCCAGCTCGCCCCGCCGGAGGAGCTGGAACGCCGCTACGGCGCGATCACCGGATTCGAGCATGAGCTAGCTGATTCCGGCACCACCATCGTCAAGGTGATGCTGCACCTCGGGAAGACCGAGCAGAAGAAGCGCCTCGCCGCCCGGCTTGAGAACCGTGCCAAGCTCTGGAAGTTCAACCCCGCCGACGTCGACGAGCGGCTCCGCTGGGACGACTACCAGGAGGCGTACCAGATCGCCCTGGAGCGCACGAGCACGGCGGAGGCGCCGTGGTTCGTCGTCCCCGCCGACCACAAGTGGTACGCGCGGGTCGCCGTGCAGCAACTGCTGATCCGTGCGCTCGAGGGGCTCGACCTGGAGTGGCCGATGCCCGACTACGACGTGGAGGAGCAGAAGCGCCGCCTGGCCGACTCCTGATCGCCGGAGTCAGACGCGCAGCCGGATGCCGCTCAGCCGAACGCTTCCACGATCGGCCGGAACTTCATCGTCGTCTCGGCGAGCTCCCGCTCGGGGTCGGAGTCCGCGACGATGCCGGCGCCCGCATACGCCGTGAGGTCACCGCTCGGCGTCACCTGCGCGCACCGGAGCGCGATCGCCCACTCACCGTCGCCGTCGCCGCCGACCCAGCCCACCGGGCCCGCGTAACGTCCGCGGTCGAACGGCTCCAGTTCGCGGATCAGCTCCAGCGCCTCGCGGCGGGGCGTCCCGGCGACCGCGGCCGTCGGGTGCAGCGCGGCGGCGAGGTCGAGGGAGCTGGACCCGTCGCTCAGCATCCCGGCGATGTCCGTCGCGAGGTGCCACAGGTTGGGCAGCTTGAGCGTGAACGGCTCGTCGCTCGCGGCGAGGTCCGCACTGTGCGGGCGGAGCGCATCCATCACGCTCGTCACGGCGAAGCGATGCTCGCCCTGATCCTTCGCGCTGGCCACCAGCTCGGCGGCCGCGGCGGCGTCGAGGGAGGCGTCGGAGCCGCGCGAGATCGTGCCGGCCAGCACGCGTGCCGTCACCGTTCCGTGGTGGACGCGCACTAGGGTCTCGGGGGACGAGCCGACCAGGCCGTCCACCGCGAAGGTCCAGCAGTCCGGGTAGCCGAGCGCGAGCTCGACCAGCGCTCGGCGGAGGTCCGACTCGACCGGCAGGTGGCCGCGGAGGTCGCGCGCCAGCACGACCTTCGACAGATCCTCCTCGCGGATGCGCTCGACCGCGGCCGCTACTGCCGAACGGTAGCCGTCGCCGCCCAGCTCGCCGGGAAGGAGGGCGAGCCGGTACTCGTCGCCGAACGCGGTCGGCCGCGGCAGCGATGCCGAGGCCTGGGCGTCGGCGCGACGGATGCGGGTGATCCAGCTGCGGCTTCCGCGACGGCCGATGACCACTTCTGGCACGATCAGCGTGCTCGTCGCCGTACTCTCGTCGTCGAACGCGAAGGTGCCGAACGCGACGAGACCCGTTCCAGGCGTGCGGACGGCGTCGTCGACCTCCGCGGCGGCCGCGGTGGCCCGCCAGGCGGCGGACGCCTCCTGGATGCGGTCCGGGCCGGTGAAGTCGAGCCGGAGCACCTCCCCGATCGCCGCCATCCCTTCACCCTTGCGAAGCCACAGCAGGGGTGCGCGGGAGTCGAGGAACGGGATGAGCTGGCGGACGTCGTCGAGCGGTGCGGTCTCGGCCACGAGCACCGTAACGCCCGTATCCCGCCGAGCGGTCGGGGCTGATCTCACGGGGCCAGCCTACGCCCGCGATGCTGTGCACCCGTTGGGGAGCGGATGGGGACTGCATGGACGCCGGCCGACGAAGGGGCCGCTCCACCTGACAAATAGAGCACGCAATGCGCGCTTTCGACACTCAGTACATCAGCCCGATGACCGATCCACCTGGATGTAACATCCAACTATGCCCGTGCCCGTGACCGAAGCCGCCAGCCCCCGGCGGCTGATCCGAGACGAAGTCTTCCTGCGCCTGCTCGACGCCATCGTCGACGGCGACCTACTCCCCGGCGAGCAGCTCTACGACGCCGAGATCGAACGCTGGGTCGGGGTGTCCCGCACCCCGGTCCGCGAGGCGCTCAACCAGCTGGCGGCCATGGGCCTCGTCGAGATCCTGCCCCAGCGACGCACCCGCGTCACGCCGATCGAGTCGCGCCGGCTCCGCGAACTGCTCACCACCGTCGGTGTGCTCGTCGCCGGCGTCGTGCGCGACGCGACGCCACTCCTCACCGAGGGCGACCGCGAGACGCTCCGCTCCTTCGATTCCGGCGACGCATCCGAGGCCGTCCGCACCGGACTCTCCGCCGACGGCTTCCTCGGCGTCTTCGTCCGACGTCTCGACAACGCGACCGTCGCGCGCCTCCTCAAGCGGCACCTTCCGGAGGTGCAGCGGGCGCTCAACGCCGCTCCCTCCTCCGCGCCGCTCGACAAGGCCCTCCCCCCGATCAAGACCCTGATCGACGCCGCTGTCTCCGGCAAGGCCGACAAGGCCGCCCGTGCCGCGGGCGACCTGTTCGACAAGTCGATCGTCTCGATCGCCGACGAGTTCGGCACGCCATCGAAGGAGGTCCGCTGATGCCGCTGCCCGTGAGCGATACCGCACCGGTCGAGCGCCGGCTGCTGCGCGATGTGGTCTACAACCGCCTGTACGAGGGCATCCTCGACGGCACCCTCGAGCCGGGCGAGACCCTCCTCGACGAGAAGCTCACCGCCTGGCTCGGCGTCTCGCGGACCCCGATCCGCGAAGCCCTGATGAAGCTCGCCGACATCGGCCTCGTCGAGATGGCGCCCAACCGGTACACCCGCGTCGCGCCGATCGACCTCAAGGCGATCGACGAGGCCATCTACACGACCGGCCTGCTCCACGAGCACGCGGCTCGCGCGAACGTGCCCGAGCTCGAGAACGCGGTCGTCACGCGCCTCGACAAGGCGCAGAAGGAGGTCAAGAAGTCCGCCAAGGCCCGCGACCTCCCCGCCCTCGGGCGCGCATTCAACGACTTCTTCCTCGAGCTGACCCGAGCGGGCGGGAACGACGTCCTGGCCTCCGTCAGCGAGGGGCTCAGCCCGCAGCTGCTCCGCTACATCTCGGTCTGGGAGAAGCCGTTCGGGATCGATGACCTCCCGGGCGCGCTGGCCGGCATCCTCACCGCCGCGAAGGACCGTGACGGCGCCAAGGCGGGAGACCTCGTCAAGGAGCTCTACGCCGGAACCCTCGCGCAGTTCCTCGAGGACTACCGCCGCCGCGACGCGGACATCACCAAGACGCCGGTCTTCTGACACCTGCGGCGTCGCCCTGCGGCGTCGCCCTGCGGCGTCGCCCTGCGGCGTCGCCCTGCGGCGTCGCCCTGCGGCGTCGCCCTGCGGGCGTCGCGCTGCGGCGTCAGACCTCGAAGTCGACCGCGGCCCGAGAGCCCACGACGGAGCGGATGTATCCCGCCACCTCGAGATGCGCGGGGTGGTCGAGATACGCCTGGATGCCATCCAGGTCGTCGAAATCGCTGATCAGCACGACGTCGAAGTTGTCCCCCGGCACGGCGTTGACGCCGACCTGAAGCGAACGCAGCTGCGGGATGACGGCGGGAAGCGACTCCAGACCGCGCTTGATCTCCGCGGCCTGTTCGGCGCGCTCCGACTCGTCGGTGGTCGCTAGCTTCCACGAGACGACGTGGCGGATGGTCATTCGGCCTCCAGGAGTGCGGTGCGCAGGCGTGCCGGGTCGACCCGCCAGTAGGTGTGGACGCGTCCGTCGAGGAGCACGACGGGGATCTCCTCCACGTACTTCTCGTGCAGTTCGGCGTCCTGAAGGATGTCCCGCTCCTCCACGGTCACCGTGGGCGAGCCGTCCGGCAGCTGGCCGATGACCGAGTGGATGACCTCCCGCGCGTCATCGCACAGATGACAGCCGGGCTTGCCGATGAGAGTCACGGAGACGCTGGACACGAATCCACTCTAGACGCAGCAAAAAGCGCCGGACCGGATGGACCGACGCTTGGAGCCGCAGACTCGAGGTCTACTTCTTGTTGCGACGCTGGTGGCGCGTCTTGCGAAGAAGCTTGCGGTGCTTCTTCTTCGCCATACGCTTGCGACGCTTCTTGATAACGGAACCCACGTGGACCTCACAAAGAATCGGGGGCATGCCGCGGGGCGCGCGGCGACACGAGCAGCCAGTCTACCTGACGTCACGCAGAGTCCGCGACGCCGCCCTCGCGGAACGTCGCGGCCTGCAGGAGCTGGTCGACCGCGGACTCCGGAACCCGGAACGATCGGCCGAAGCGGATGGCGGGCAGTTCGCCCGAATGGACGAGCCGGTACACGGTCATACGGGAGACGCGCATCATGTCGGCCACCTCGGCGACCGTCAGGAAGCGCACGTCTCTCAGATCGTGTGCCATGAGTCCGTCCTCCTCTTTCCGGTCATCGTACTCGCGGAGGGTCAGTCCTTGCGCCACTTCTTCGGCGTCACGCGCTCGGTCGCCGACGACACCCGGTGACGCGTGTCGGCGAGCACCTTGCCGACCGTACTCGCGAACTCGCGCGTCTCCTCCGCGAGCCGGACGCTCAACTCCATGTCCTCATCGGATGCCGTGAACGGAATGATCCAGTCCTCGACCGCGACAAGGGGGCGGGCGTCCAGGCTGTAATAGCGGTGCTGGCCCTCCTCGCGCACGGAGACGAGGCCCGCCTCGCGCAGCACTTTCAGGTGCTTGGACACCGTCGGCTGGCTCAGCTCGAGCGTCGCGACGATCTCGGAAACGGATATCTCGCCCACGGAATGCGCCGCGTCCGTATTGCGATCGAGCAGCACGCGCAGAATGTCGCGCCGCGTCGGATCGGCGATCACGTCGAAGATGTCGGCCATGTCCCCAGGCTAGCCATTCCCCCGACGCAGTACCATGTCCGAAGCCCGCCCGACAGCCGAAGACGGGAAGGACGAGACATGAGCGCCACCACCCGGGCGGTCCCCGGACGGCCCGCGTCGGCTGTCGGGCGCATCCGCGCCGCCCTCAACGGGTTCGCGGCCCGGAGCCCGTCCCGGTTCGCGATCCTCGTGTTCGCCCTGCTGATCCTCGTCTTCACGCTGCTGTTCTCGCTGCCGATCTCGTCGTCGAACGGACGGTGGACGCCGCTGGCGGACTCCCTGTTCACCGCGGTCTCCGTCATCTGCGTGACCGGGCTCGCGACCGTCGACATGGCGACCCATTGGTCCGTGTTCGGCCATCTGCTCGTCTATATCGGCGTGCAGGTCGGCGCCGTCGGCGTGCTGACCATGGCATCCATCCTCGGACTCGTCATCTCGCGCAAGCTCGGGCTGCGCGCCAAGCTCATGGCGGCGAGCGACAGCAACCCGCTCCGCGTGCACGGCGGCCCGGTCGCCGAAGGACAGGCGGTCCGGCTGGGCGAGGTCGGCAAGCTGCTCACCACCGTCGCGATCAGCATGGTGGTCATCGAGGGCGCCGTCGCCCTGCTGCTCTTCCCGCGGATGCTCATCGCGGGCATCGACGTCGGCACCGCTGCGTGGGAGTCGCTCTACTACTCGGCCATGGCGTTCACCAATACCGGCTTCACCCCCAACCGCGAAGGCATCGCTGCGTTCGCGACGGACTACTGGTTCCTGAGCGCACTCATGATCGGCGTGTTCCTCGGCGCGATCGGGTTCCCGGTCATCCTGGCCATCGCATCCAATCTGCGCCAGAAACGTCGCCGCTGGTCCATCCACGTGAAGCTGACGCTGCTCACCTCGGTCATCCTGCTCGTCGCCGGGGCCGTGCTCTACATCGTGCTCGAATACGACAACCCGAAGACGTTCGGCCGACTGGATGCCGGGCACACGGTGTTCCAGTCGTTCTTCCTGTCGACCATGGCGCGGTCGGGCGGCTTCTCGACCATCCCGATCGACGACCTGCACGGGTCGAGCCTGCTCGTCACCGACATGCTCATGTTCATCGGAGGAGGGTCCGCATCCACCGCCGGCGGCATCAAGGTCACGACGCTGGCCGTCCTCTTCCTGGCCGCCTTCGCCGAGGCGCGCGGGGTGGAGTCGATGGATGCGTTCCGCCGCCGCATCCCCATCGACGTACTGCGGCTGTCGGTCGCCGTCGCCCTGTGGGGCGCGACGATCGTGGCGGTGTCGAGCATCCTCATCCTGCAGATCACCAAGGCGCCGCTCGACCACGTGCTGTTCGACGTGATCTCGGCGTTCGCCACATGTGGTCTGTCCACCGGTCTGACCGAGCGTCTTCCGGACGCCGGCGTCTACGTCATGGCCGCGACGATGTTCTGCGGGCGCGTTGGTACAGTGACTCTCGCCGCAGCGCTGGCCCAGAGCCAACGCCGTCAGCTGTATCACAACCCGGAGGAGAGGCCGCTCGTTGGTTGACCGGATCAGACACAACGCGCCCGTGCTCGTCATCGGGCTCGGGCGGTTCGGCGCCGCCACCGCCGGGCAGCTCGACCGCCTCGGCCGCGAGGTGCTCGCGATCGACACGGATGCGAGCCTGGTGCAGAAGTGGGCCGACCGGGTCACGCACACGGTGCAGGCCGATGCGCGCTCGATCGAGACGCTGCGCCAGATCGGGGCGGAGGACTTCTCCATCGGCGTCGTCGCCGTCGGCTCGTCGATCGAGGCGAGCGTGCTGATCACGGCGAACCTCGTCGACCTGAAGGTGCCGCAGATCTGGGCGAAGGCGATCTCGAAATCGCACGGCAAGATCCTGGAGAGGATCGGCGCCAACCACGTGATCTACCCGGAGGCGGAGGCGGGCGAGCGGGCGGCGCACCTGGTGTCCGGACGGATGCTCGACTTCATCGAGTTCGACGACGACTTCGCGCTGGTCAAGATGTACCCGCCGAAGCCGATCCGCGGCCTGCGCCTGGGCGCATCCGGTGTCCGCTCCAAGTACAACATCACGGTCGTCGGCGTGAAGAGCCCCGGCAAGCCGTTCACCTACGCGACGCCGGACACGGTCGTCTCCGACCACGACCTCGTCATCGTCTCGGGCGCCTCCGCCGACATCGAGCGCTTCGCCGCCCTCGACGCCTGACCCCCCGTCCCCTCTGCGCTCCTTCCCCCACCGTCGAGTCCGCAAACTTTGCACGCTCCGGGGCGGCTCGGCGTGCAAACTTTGCGGACTCGACGGCGGGGCTGTGGATAGGTGATCGAGGGCGTGTAGGAGGCGCTTGGGTAGGGGGATGGATGAGCACGGCGTACGGACGAGAGAACTGCTGCGGGACGGGGTCTCGTGGCGCACGGTCTATGGAGAGAGGCTGCACCGGCCCTTCTTCGGCATGCGGTGCGCCACCGAACCAGTAGGACACGTCGCGCTCTGTCGCGCAGCAGCCGTCATCCTGCCGGGTGAGGCGCTGTTCAGCCATCGTTCCGCCGCCGTCATCCACGGGATGCCGCTACCCCGCTGGGCGGAACCCGAAGAGGTCGAGATCTCGGTATTCGAGCCGACGCGGCCGCCTCGTCTCCGCGGGATCGTCTCCCACCAGCTGACCCCCGACGAGCATCGGTGGGCAGTCGTCGACGGACTCCGCGTGATCGCTGCTCAGGACACATGGGCTCAGTTGAGCACCCGATTGCCACTACCCGACCTGGTCGCCATTGGAGACTTCCTGATCACGGGTGACGAGCCGTACTCACAGCAGCCGCCGCTCCTGACGCGCGCCCACCTCGAGGCGGCGGTTCGACGGCACGGCCGACGACGCGGCGTGACGACTCTCCGGCAGGCGCTGGCGCGCATCCGCTACGGCTCCCTCTCACCGCAGGAGTCCCGCCTGCGCGTGGCACTCGAGGACTCAGGCCTTCCCGCACCGGAGCTCAATCACGTGGTCCGTTCATCGGACGGCGATCGGGTGGAAGCCATGATCGACCTCGCGTATCCCGCCGCCCGCGTCGCCATCGAATACCTCGGTGATCACCACCGGACGGACACGTCGACGTATAGAAACGACATCCGTCGCCGGGAGCGCCTCGTCGACTCGGGATGGGACGTCATCTTCGTGACCGCCGCGGACCCTTTCGACGACGTCGCGCTGCGGGTCCGTCGCGCCCTCCACCGGTCGAGTACGCGATAACTGCACGGAAACCACCCCCGCAGCGGTAAGTCTTTGCGGACTCGACGGTGGGGGGAGGGGAGAGGGGGCGGGCGAGTCAGCCGGCGGCTAGTTCGCGGGCGCGGGCGAGGGCGGCGTCTGTCGCGCGGGCGAAGAGAGCGGGGAGGTCGGCCTCGGAGAGGACGGCGATCGCCCGCTCGGTGGTGCCGTTCGGGCTGGTGACGCGGCGGCGCAGCTCCGCCGGGTCCTCTCCGGAGGAGACCAGCAGCTCGGACGCCCCGAGGAACGTCCCGTTGACGAGGGTCGCCGCCTGCTCGGGCGTGAAACCCTTCTGCACGGCCGCCTCGGTCAGCGCCTCGATGAGGAGGAACACGTACGCCGGACCGGATCCCGAGATCGTGCTCAGCGCATCCAGCTGCGACTCCGGCACCTCGACCACCTCGCCGACGGTCTCGAACAGGGCGCGCACGACCTGCAGGTCTTCCGGATCGGTGCGCGAGCCCGCGCTGATGCCGGTCACCGCCTTGCCGACGACGGCCGGAGTGTTCGGCATCGCGCGGACGACGGAGACCGAGTCCGGCAGAAGCGTCTCCATCGTCTCGGTGGTGACCCCGGCCGCCACGCTGACGACGACGGTCCCCGGCGCCAACGAGTCGGTGATCTCTGCCAGCAGGTCGCGGACCATCGCAGGCTTGACCGCGACGATCACGACCTGCGCTCCATCGACCGCGAGCCAGTTGGCGTCCGCCTTCGTCTCCGTCGCGTAGGCGGTCACGCCCGGCGTCCCGGCGAGCTCTGCCGCCCGCGCCTCCGACCGGTTCGTGACCCGAATGCCGGCGACCTGCACGCCGGGCGCGAGCAGACCGCTCAGGATCGCGCGGCCCATCGAGCCAGCGCCGAGCATCGCGATGGTCGGAAGGGTCACGTTCTGCGCGTCGTCCATGCGGCCATCCTAGGATGAAGGGCATGAGCGCATCCGGCGGTAACAGAGCGATCATCGCTGCTTTCGCGGCCAACCTGGGGATCGCCCTGACCAAGTTCATCGCGTGGGCGTTCTCGGGCTCGTCGTCGATGCTCGCGGAGGGCGTGCACTCGGTCGCCGACTCGGGCAACCAGCTGCTCCTGCTGCTCGGCGGCCGGCAGTCGCGCCGCAAGGCCGACCGCGAGCATCCGTTCGGCTACGGGCGCGAGCGCTACGTCTACGCCTTCGTCGTCTCCATCATCCTGTTCTCCGTCGGCGGCGTGTTCTCGATCTACGAGGGGATCGAGAAGCTCACCCACCCGCATCCGCTCGAGAACGCCTGGCTGCCGATCCTGGTGCTGCTCATCGCCATCGGTCTGGAGTCCTTCTCGCTGCGCACGGCGGTCCACGAGTCCCGCCCGCACAAGAAGGGGATGTCGTGGCCGCAGTTCGTGCGCCGCGCGAAGGCTCCCGAACTCCCCGTGGTCCTGCTCGAGGATGTGGCGGCGCTGACCGGCCTCGTCTTCGCCCTGATCGGCGTCGGCCTGACGATCATCACCGGCAACAGCGTCTGGGACGGAATCGGCACCCTCTTCATCGGCGCGCTGCTGGTCGCGGTCGCCGTCGTGCTGGGAATCGAGACGAAGAGCCTGCTCGTCGGCGAGGGCGCGTCGGACGCCGATCTCGCCGCGATCGAGAGCGCGGTGACGTCCGGCCCCGAGGTCGAGCGCATCATCCACATGAAGACCCTGTACCTCGGCCCGGACGAGCTGATGGTGGCCGCGAAGCTCGCGTTCTCGGGCGAGCACCGCCTCGCGGACGTCGCCGCGGCGATCGATGTCGTCGAGCACCGCATCCGGGAAGCCGTCCCCGCGGCGCGCGTCATCTACATCGAGCCGGACGTATGGGTCGACCCCAACGAGGCCGCTCCCGCAACCGACACCATCGTCATCAAAGGACTCGAGTGACCCGCACCGCCGTCATCCTGCAGCACGACCCCAGCATCCACCTCGGCAACATCGGCCCCGTGCTGACCGAGCACGGCTACGACCTGCGGATCGTGGATGTGACCACCGAGGACGTATCGGCGATCGACCCGGCGGAAGCCGACCTCGTCGTCGTCCTCGGAGGAGAAATGGGCGCCTACCAGACCGACCAGTTCCCGTTCCTCGAGCAGGAGAAGGAGCTGCTGCGCGAGCGCATCGGTGCGGAGCGGCCCGTGCTCGGCGTGTGCCTGGGCGCTCAGCTGATCGCCGGCGCGCTCGGCGAGCGGGTCTACAAGGGCGACACCACCCAGATCGGTTACCGCCGGGTCGAGCCGACGGAGGCCGGCGCGGACTCGCCGATCCGCCACTTCGACGGCGTTCCCGTCGTCGAGTGGCACGGCGACACGTTCGAGCTGCCCGAGCAGGCGACACTGCTGGCCTCCTCCGGCGACTACTCCAACGAGGCGTTCGCGATCGGCGACTTCACTCTCGCCGTGCAGTTCCATCCCGAGGTCACGGATGAGATGCACGAGGCGTGGGTCGCGGACGGATACAACGAGCTGGATGAGCTGGCCATCGACCCGGACGCCCTGCGGCGCGACCGCGAGGCGTACTCGGCGCGGATGCAGGAGGCGTCGCGCGCGGCATTCTCCGAGTGGCTGGAGCGCCTTCCCGCCTGACGGATCGTGCTGTCAGCACCCAGCGTTCAGCGCTTGGCCCGGAAGAAGTCAAGCAGCACCTCGCCGCAGTCCTCCGCGAGCACGCCCGCGAACACTTCGACGCGGTGGTTGAGCCGGCGATCGCGCAGGACGTCGTACACCGATCCCGCGGCGCCCGCCTTCTCGTCCCAGGCGCCGAACACGACGGTGGGCACGCGTGCCGCGAGCACGGCGCCGGCACACATCACGCACGGCTCCAGCGTGACCACGAGCGTGCATCCCTCGAGGTGCCAGTCGTCGCGGGTCGCCGCGGCCTCCCTGAGGGCCAGCACCTCGGCGTGCGCCGTCGGGTCGTGGCGAAGCTCGCGTTCGTTGCGCCCCCTTCCGATGACCTCGCCGTGCTCGTCGAGGACGAGAGCGGCCACCGGCACGTCGCCCGTGTCGAAAGCGAGCCGGGCGTCGTCGAGCGCGCGCCGCATCCACTGCTCGTAGTCGGTGGGAACGGGCAGGCTCACGGCGGTCCTCTCGACATTCGGGGGTTCGGCTAGCCTTGAGCCTATGCGAGTGCACGTTGCGGACCACCCACTCATCACCCACAAGCTGACGGTGCTCCGTGACAAGCGGACGCCGTCGCCGGTGTTCCGCCAGCTCACCGAGGAGCTCGTGACGCTGCTCGCGTACGAGGCGACGCGCGGTGTCCGTGTGCAGCCCGTCGAGATCCAGACCCCGGTCACCACCACGACCGGTGTCGCCCTGAGCGAGCCGCGGCCGCTCGTGGTCCCGATCCTCCGCGCGGGACTCGGGATGCTGGAGGGGATGGTACGGCTCATGCCCACCGCCGAGGTCGGCTTCCTCGGGATGGTCCGCAACGAGGAGACGCTCGAACCCACCACGTATGCGGAGCGCCTGCCAATGGACCTGTCCGACCGGCAGTGCTTCGTGCTGGACCCGATGCTCGCGACGGGCGGGTCGCTCGGCGCGGCGATCGAGTTCCTGTTCGCGCGTAATGCCGTCGACGTGACGGCCATCTGCCTGCTCGCCGCCCCCGAGGGCCTCGAGGCACTCGAGAAGGCGACAGAGGGCCGCAATGTGACCATCGTCCTGGGCGCGCTCGACGAGCGGCTGAACGAGAACGGCTACATCGTTCCGGGCCTCGGAGACGCCGGAGACCGGCTCTACGGCACGGTCTAGCCCGCACGAAACATTGCGTAATGATTTGACACGTCGAGTCATCGTCGGTTTTACTAACCTGCATGACTGACAACTCGCGTACCCTGACCTCCTTCGAGGCCCTTGGGGATGCCGGCATGATGATGGCCGGCCGCGACTCCGTCATGTGTTGCCGAATGTGTCGCTGATCTGACGACCCTTCGCCGAGCAGCAGCCCTCCGACGTCATCTCGTCGTGACCGGGCGCACGCTCCCCGGGAGCGCCACACTCACGCTCCCGCGCATCCGCCCCGCCGTCTAGGGCACACAACACGACATTCCCCGGAATCCCCGCACTCCGCCGTACCCGCGGAGCTTCATCGCATCGGGATCCGGAACATCATCACTAAGGACTCGATTCCCATGTCTCTGGCCACCGTCGACACCGCCTTCCCCCGCACCTCCGCCGTCTCTCCGGTCAGCCCGGTCCGTCCGGCGCCCGAACCGGCCGCTGAGCCGGCTCCCCGTATCCGCGCCGTGCCCGAGGGCACCGAGGCCCGCGGTTTCGTGCTCTACGTCGGCATCGACGAGGCCAAGGCCGCCGCCGCGGGCACGGACCTCGGTCGCATCGTGGAGGCGCTGAAGCGTCTCACCGCCGAGATCGCCCCGACGGCCGAGACCTACGCCGCCGTCGCCCTCGCCCCGGCCGGCGCCGGCGGACGCGACGTGGATGTGGTGCGCCTCGCCCTGCAGGACCCGGCGGCCATCGCGAAGCACCGTCACACTGTCACCGTCGATGAGGATGAGGACCGCGCCGCATCCGGCGTCGTCGTCGACATCTCGCGGAAGCGTCTCGTGCTCGACAACCAGACCGTCGCGCTGACCTACAAGGAGTTCGAGCTGCTGCAGTACCTCGTGCTGCGCGAGGGCCGCACCATCGAGCGCTCCGAGCTCATTTCGTCGCTGTGGAGCGGCGCTGATGAGGACGAGATCCCGAACGAGCGCACCATCGACGTGCACGTGCGTCGCCTGCGCGCGAAGCTCGGCCGCTACGAGGACATCGTGCGCACCGTCCGCGGTGTCGGCTACCGCTTCGACCGTCACGCCGACGTCTCGATCCGCTACGCAAGCGCTCCCTCCCCCGACCTCTTCTGAGCCCCGCCTCACCCCGCAGCCCAGCCAGCAGCTCCTGAGTTTTTCCGCGTTTTCGACCCCGTCGACGCGAAAAACTCAGGAGCTGTTGGCTTGGGAGCTAGGCGGAGCGCTGGTAGACGCGGAAGGCGCTGGTCGCCCAGGCGGCCATGACGACCGCGAGGGCCGCCAGCAGACCGGCGTGAGCCCACAGGGTGGCCCAGTCGGGATGCGCGCTGAGCGCCTGGCGACCGACGATCACCGCCCACTCGAACGGGTTGTACGCGGAGACGTTCTGCACCCACTCCGGCGAGAGCTTCGTGTTCATGATCGCCGAGCTGAGGAACATCAGCGGCAGCGTGATCAGCTGCGAGATGCCGATCAGCGCCGTCTGCTCCCGAGCCAGCAGCGCCACCGCGTTCGACAGCGAGCAGAACACCGCGGTCAGCAGCACCACCCCGAGGAGGAGGAGCAGGAGGCCGACCGCACCTCCCTCGAAGCGCGCCCCTGCCCAGAACGCGATGCCGACCACCACCAGCGACTGCACCACCGCGAGCAGCGACTGGTAGACGAGCGTCGACACGATCATCGCCCCGCGGTTCGTCGGCGAGGTGAGGAAGCGATCCATGACGCCGCGATCCATGTCCTGGATGTACACCGTGCCCGACCACGCGGACCCGAACAGCGCCAGCATCATGACGACGCCGGGCGTCAGGTACTCCAGGTAGCTCTGCCCGACGCCGAAGCCCGGGATGTCGATCACCGACTTGAAGAGCTGACCGAACAGCAGGAGCCAGATCACCGGCTGCACCAGGTTCATCACCAGGAAGGCGGGCATCCGCCAGGCGGCGCGGAGCTGTCGCCCGGTCAGCAGCAGCGTGTGTGTCAGGAAGGTGGGGCCGTTCCGCCGCTGCGGACGGGATGTGGGAAGGGTGGTCGTGGTCATGATGCGTTCTCCAGGACGAACTCGGCGGACTCCTGCGCCCGCGTGAAGGTGCGGCCGGTGTGCCGCAGGTAGACGTCGTCCAGGCTGGGCCGGGCGACGGTGGCGGAGGCGACGGCGACGCCCGCGGCCTCCAGCGCGGCGAGCGCGAGCGGGAGCGTCGCAGCGCCGTTGTCGGCGCGGGCGCGCAGGGTGCGGCCGTCTCCGCCCACCTCGCGGAGCGCATCCACCCGCTGCAGGGCGGTGAGCCCCGCGAACGGGTCGGCGTCGCCGGCCAGTTCGACGATCACGGCGTCGCCGCGGAGGTCGTTCTTGAGTTCCTCGGGGGTCCCGCCGGCGACGACCCGGCCGTGGTCGACGATCGCCAGCCGGTCGGCCAGGCGGTCCGCCTCGTCGAGGTAGTGCGTCGTCAGCAGCACCGTCAGGTTCTCGGCGGTCGTCATCCGCTCCAGCTCCAGCCAGAGCTCGGCGCGCGCCTCCGGGTCGAGGCCGGTGGTCGGTTCGTCGAGGAACAGCACCTCCGGCCGGTGCATGAGGCCGATCGCCACATCCAGCTTTCGCGCCATGCCGCCCGAGTACGTCTTGACCTGACGGCGGGCGTGATCGGTCAGGCCGAACCGGTCGAGCAGTTCGCGGGCCCGAGCCGCGGCCTCCCGGCCGGACATGCCCTGCAGTCGGCCGGCGAGCACGAGGTTCTCCACTCCGGTGTCCATCGGATCGGAGACCGGCTTCTGGGCGACGAACCCGAGGGCTCGGCGCACGCGTGCCGGATGACGCGCGACATCGATGCCCGCGACGTAGGCAGCGCCCGAGTCCGGGCGGGTGAGCGTCGACAGGATCTTCATGGTCGTCGACTTGCCGGCGCCGTTGGGTCCGAGCAGGCCGAACACGGTGCCTTTCTCGGCCACGAAGCCGAGGTCGTCGAGGGCGCGGAGCGGAGGCTTCCCCCGCCCTCCTGGATAGGTCTTCACGAGGTGGTCGGCGGCGAGCGCCGGCCCGTTTGCGGTTGCCATGGCGGCTTCTCTCTTTCAGGTAGGCAGCCACCGACGGGGATATCCTTGGAGACAGCCCTCGGTGACTGTTGACGCAGGTTCCTCACGGAACGACTGAAGGTGTGGATGGCCGGAGAGTTGCCGCTCTCCGGCCATCGTTCTGTGGCACGAGGCCTTACGACAGGAACAGCTCGGCCGCCTCCTTTCCGAAGGCACCCGCGGCGATGCGCTCGCGCAGCTCCTCCATGCCGATCCCCTGGGTGAGCAGCTCGTGCAGCTGCTCCCACCAGTCGTAGCCGCCGATCGAGCGGTCGCGGATGCGTGCGGCCAGGTCGGCCACGAACGCGCGCTCCGCCTGGAGCACGGCCATCCGGTAGTGGAACTCGACCATGAAGAGCTCCGGGAGGCCGCTCGCCTCCGCCAGCAGGACGGTGCGCTCGGCGATGTCGGCGTCGATCCGGTCGCGCCGGCGCTCGAGCAGGTCGGCTGCGACCTGCGGCGGCAGCATCGGAAGGAGCGAGAGGCCGGTTTCGATGGCCGGGTACTCCTTGACCGGGATCTCGACGAGCTCCCGCAGCCATTCCTCGGCCTCCTGCCGCCCGGCCGGAGTGATCGCGTAGACGACGCGCTCCGGCCGGTTGCCCTCGCGCTCGGTCTGCGCCACCTCGATGAAGCCGTGCTTCTCGAGCGACTTGATGACGGCGTAGAGCGACCCGAAGTTCAGGCGGATGCTGTCTTCCTTGCCGCGCTCCTTCATGGTCGTCGTCATCTCGTACGGGTACATCGGCCGCTCCCAGAGGCAGGCCAGGACGGCCAACGCCAGCGGGTTGGACACCGCGCGCTTTGCCATGACGACTCCTCTCGATGGCCGGTAACTCTGAATAGAGTATTCGCTTCAGAGTATTCCTGTCCACCGGCAGACGCGCGGGAGTTCGGTGACGCGTACTCCCTGGCCGCCTCCCCGGCGCGCAGCGTTACGGTTCCCCTATGGACGACCCGACTTTTCTTCTTCCCGAGGTGGCCGCTTCCCGGCTCGGCGTCGGAGAGTTGCAGGTGCACGAACCCATCGCGGCCGGCGGTATTCGGACCGTGTTCTACCGCGGAGCCGTACGGATAGCCCTCGACGAAGTGAGCCGGTACGCCGCCAGCCTGTCCGACGTCTCACGTGCGCATAGCGAACTCGCAGAAAAAATAACGAGTTGATAACTAGATGCCGTTACCTCTTCGTTATATAGTTCAAGAGCAATGGTTGTTTGCTGTGGCAGCCATCGCGGAATGTGATTGCAGGACACTCTTGGTGCAAGGGAGAGGGCCGGCCGCTAGCCTCTGCGGCCGGCCCTCAATCTTTTTCTCGCCCCGTCCTCTCCTTCCGCCCTCGCCGCTCCCCCGTGGTGGCACGGATGCCGGTCGCGCGCGCATGATGGGAAGATGCGAATGCATTGAGCTCGCGTAGGGAGGACGGGTCATGGCCGAGAGCGCGACGGCGGCGGAGCCCACGAAACGTGCCCGCATCAACGCCGTCTCCGCGTGGGAGTCTCTGTTCCGGGCCCAGGTGGCCGTGATGCGGACGTTGGCGGCCGAGTTCCCCACCCGCGACATCTCGTTCAACGAGTACGACGTGCTGTTCAACCTGTCGCGCCAGCCCAACCGTGAACTGCGTCTGCGCGATCTGAACAAGCACGTGCTGCTCACCCAGCCGAGTGTCAGCCGCCTCGTCGATCGGCTCGTCGCGCGCGGACTGGTGGCGAAATGCCCGGAGCCGTCGGATGCGCGCGGCACGGTGATCCGGCTGACCGACACGGGATACGACATGTTCCGCCGTGTCGCCGTCGATCATATGAAGACCATCACAGATCGCGTCGGCGGCCGGTTGACCCCGGAAGAGCTGGAGACCCTCGCCGTGCTCTGCGACAAGCTGCGCGACGCGTCCTGACGGAAGTTCTCCACAGACCCGGCGGTCTTCGTTCCTTCCACCAACCTGAACGTGCGCGTCCCGGACGCGTCGCATGCGACGCGTATCATTGCCGCCACGGACGAACGGTAATTCCACTGAGGGAGAAGACGCATGAGATGGGGATGGGCGCCTGCCCTGGCCGGCTTCGTGGCACTGAGCGGGCTTGCCGGCGTGCTGGCTGCGGCGGCTGTGACACCGGCCGTCGCGCTCACCGGCAGCGCAGCCGATTCGACCATCAGCGTCTTCGACGGACTGCCTGAATACATCAAGGTCGAGCCGCTCGCGCAGGCGTCGACGATGTACGCGCTCAGCCATGGCCAGCAGGTCCCGATCGCCAGCTTCTACTCCCAGAACCGCGTCGAGGTCGGCTGGGACGGCATCTCGCAGAACCTCAAGGACGCCGCGATCGCCACAGAAGATCCGCGGTTCTATGAGCACGGAGGCGTGGATGTCACGGGCACCGTGCGCGGGGCCGTTCTGACGGCTCTGCACAAATCCGTGCAGGGTGGATCCTCGATCACCCAGCAATACGTCAAGAACATCCTCGTGCAGCGCTGCGAGAACAAGCAGCCCGACCCGACCGCGACCGATGCGGTCCAGAAGAAGCAGCTGACCATCTACGAGGCCTGCTACGACGACGCCACGAAGGTGGACCCGTCGCGCAAGCTGAAGGAGATGCGCTATGCGATCGGGCTCGAGAAGGAGTACTCGAAGAACGACATCCTTCAGAGCTACCTGAACATCGCGCTCTTCGGCGGCCGTGTGTACGGCGTCCAGTCCGCCGCGGAGTACTACTTCGGTGTCGCGGCGAAGGATGTGAACATCCAGCAGGCGGCGACCCTCATCGCCATCCTCAACAATCCCGACAACCTGCGCATCGACCGTCCGGACGACAAGGAGAACGGCGCGGCCAACGGGTACAAGGAGACCCTCGACCGGCGCAACTACGTGCTCGACCGGATGCTCGCCAACGGGAAGATCACCAAGGAGGAGCACGACGCTGCGCGCGCCACCAAGGTGGAGCCGAAGATCACTCCGACCCAGAACGGCTGCATGACGGCGCAGCAGTACAACGCCGCGTTCTTCTGCGACTATGTCGAGCGCACGATCGAACTGAACCCCATCTTCGGCAAGACGGAGGACGACCGTTCCAACTTCCTCACCCGCGGCGGCCTCAAGATCTACACGACGCTCAACCTCGACCTGCAGAACCAAGCGCAGGAGGCCATCAGCGCGTACATCCCGCCGGCCGACCCGCGCCTTGACGTCGGATCGTCGAACGTCTCGGTCGAGGTCGGGACCGGCCGCGTCGTCACCATGGTGCAGAACCGTCCGTACGACAACACGGCCAATCCCGCTCCGGCGACCACGGCCGTCAACTACAACACCGACTACGACTACGGCGGCTCCGAGGGCTTCCAGACCGGTTCGGCCTATAAGGTCTTCGACCTGCTGGAGTGGCTGCAGGAGGGGCATTCCCTCTACCAGACGGTGAGCGGAACCCAGCACGTCTTCCCGCAGACGCAGTTCCACGCGAGCGACCCGTGCAATGACATCGGCGGCGCCCCCTGGAACGTGTCGAACGACGAGGGCGAGAGCGTCACGGCGACGACCGTGATGAACGCGACCGCGCAGTCCATCAATACGGTCTTCGCGAAGATGGCGACCCAGCTCGACCTCTGCGGCATCAAGCAGCGCGCACAGGATCTGCTGGTCCACGGCGCCGACGAGTCGGCCAACCGGTTCATGGCCAACCCGTCGGCCGTGCTCGGGACGAACTACATCGCGCCGATCACCATGGCGACCGCGTACGCCGGACTCGCCAACAACGGCGTGGCCTGCAGCCCGATCGCGATCGACAAGATCGTCGATGCCGACGGCGCTGAGCACGCGGTGCCCAAGTCGACGTGCTCGACGACCCCCATCGATCCGCAGGTCGCCGCTGCCGCGATCTACGCCCTGCAGGGCGTGCTGCGCGGAGGCGGAACGGCGGCGTCGGCCAACCCCGGCGACGGCATCCCGATCTTCGGCAAGACCGGCACGACGGACAACTCCGTCGAGAACTGGCTCGTCACCTCGACCACCAAGGTCGCCCAGGCCACCTGGGTCGGCAACGTCCAGGGCGGGGTGGCGCTCCGGAGCGTCGGCTTCCAGGGCGTCGGAGGCGGCAACGTCAAGTTCTCGATCGCGAAGCGCATCCTGACCGCGCTGAACGCGGCCTACGGTGGTGGAGCTTTCCCGTCGCCGAGCGGCAAGTTCACGACGGCTCCGGTCGCGCCCAAGCCGCCGACCACTCCAGTAGCGCCGACGGCACCCGCTCCCGGAGCCGGTGCGAACCCCGGCAACGGCGGCGGTCAGGGCGGCGGTCCAGGCAAGCCCGGCAAGCCCTGATCGGCGACCCAGAGGGGCAGTTTCGGCCGGGGTCGATCGGCGGTGAGAAAGCCTACTGCTGTCTAGCCATCCGGCGCGATATCCGGACTAGTGTTATCGCGTGGGACGCACACCAGATCCGAACCGCAAACCGGAACTGCTCGGCCGCATCATGGAGCACGTGGCGACGGAGCCGCTCTCCCGCATGACCTTCCGCAGTCTGGCCAGCGCCCTCGGGGTGAGCACCTACTCGTTCGTGTACCACTTCGGCTCCCGCCAGGAGATGATCGACGCCATCCTCGAAGAGGGCGTCCGTCAGCAGACCGAGTCGCTCACCGGTGTCGACGTGACGGCGTTCGACCGCGACCAGTTCCACGACTGGTACAAGGAGGCGTTCCGCCACTCCCTGCGCGAGAGCAACCGCACCGGACTGCGCCTGCAGTTCGAGGCCGGAGCGCTGGAGCCGATCGACCCCGACATCGGCAAGCGCGTGACGACGTCCTTCATGCAGTGGCGCGACACGGTCAAAGCGTGGCTCAAGAAGCAGGGCGTCGAGACCCGGCGGGCGGGCGTCCTCGCCACCTGGCTCGTCGACTCTGCCGCCGGACTCCACTTCGGCTTCCTGATGACCGGCGACCGGAACGGCACCGTGCAGGCGTTCGACGTGTTCCTCCTCGCGTTCCTCCGCGAAGCGTTCGACGCCTGATCGGACGACCGCCGGCAAGCCGGCGACCGCACGCCTACCGCGCGTCGCGCTCGGCCACCGTCTTCACGCCCGCCAGCATCTGCGCCCAGTTCGCCCGGGAGTGCTCGGCGGCCTCCCGCGTCGGGTTGTTGTCCTGGTCGAGCGTCACCCGCGTTCCGCCGGGGATCTCATCCAGCTCGAACCGAAGCGTGTGATAGTTTTCCGGCTCGTCGGGCAGGCCGTTCAGCGGGCTGAAGTGCGTCAGCACAATACGCCACGGCTCCTCGCGATCCTCCAGCTCGATCACCCGACCGTGGTCTTGGAACGCCTTGCCCTGCCATTCGCCGCGCCAGACGATCTCCGACCCCAGGCGCCAGTCGGACACCACTTCCGCGCCGAACAGGATCTCCGGACGCGCGCCGTTCGTGGTCAGCACATCCCACACCGCACGCCGTGGTGCGGCCACGTCGATCTCCGCACGCGCCACATAGTTGCCCATCGTCGCCTCCCGGGTCGTGTCGCCCATCCCACACCCGGCGCGCCGCCCGCGCAAGGACGACCTGTCGCGAAGCTCAACCCCGGGAGTAGACCACGGCCTCCCAGGGGCGCAGCGATCCGCTCGTCGCATCGGTCCCGGAGCCTAGGGTGGAGAGCACCAGTTCGGCAGCAGGCGCATCGCCGCCACCGACCGCCCAGGCGGGAAGCTGCGCGGCATCGAACGTCGTCGGCTCGCTGCTGAGGTTCGCGAGCACCAGCAGCGACCGGTCGCCGAGGCTACGGGTGTAGGCGAAGACCTGGGGATGCTCCGGCAGCACGAGCGCATAGTCTCCGATCGCGACGACCTCCGACCGATGGCGCAGGTCGATGAGCGCCCGGTAGTGGGCGAACACCGAGGCGGGATCGGCCACCTCGGCTTCGGCGTTGATCTCGGCCGCGTTCGGGTTGACCGTGATCCACGGAGTCCCGGTGGTGAAGCCGGCGTGCGGACCGGACGTCCACTGCATCGGCGTGCGGGCGTTGTCGCGGCTGGTCCGCCGCAGCGCCGCGAGCACCTCCTCTGCAGGAGCGCCCAGGATGTCGACGGCTTCCGCGTAATGATTCAGCGACTCGATGTCGCGGAAGTCGTCGATCGAGGAGAACGGGACGTTCGTCATCCCGAGCTCCTCGCCCTGGTAGACGTACGGCGTGCCGCGCATGAGATGCAGCACGGTGCCGAGCGCTTTCGCCGACGGGATGCGGTGCTCGCCGTCGTCGCCGAACCGGCTGACGACGCGCGGCTGGTCGTGGTTGTTCCAGTACAGGCTGTTCCAGCCGAGGTCGGCGAGCCCCTCCTGCCACGTGGAGAGGTTGCGCTTGAGGTCGAGCACGCTGAGCGGCCGGTGGTCCCACTTGCCGCCCGGTCCGTGGTCGAGGTCGACGTGCTCGAACTGGAACACCATGTCGAGCTCGCCGTTGCGGGGGTCCGTGAACCTGCGTGCCTGCTCGATGTCGACGCCCGGCATCTCCCCGACGGTCAGGTAGCGGTCCTCGCGACCGGCGAACACGCGCTCGTGCATCTCGTGCAGGAACTCGTGGATGCGCGGGCCCTGCGCGAAGTACGGGTAGGCATCGCCGTAGAGGGCGCCCTCCGGGACGACCCCGTCGGGCAGCGCGGTGACCTTGGAGATGAAGTTGATGACATCCATCCGGAAGCCGTCGACCCCGCGGTCGAGCCACCAGTTCATCATCTCGTAGACCGCGTCGCGCACCTCCGGGTTCTCCCAGTTGAGGTCCGGCTGCTTGCGCGAGAACAGGTGGAGGTAGTACTCGCCGGTCTGCGGGTCGAGCTGCCAGGCGGGTCCGGAGAAGAAGGAGCCCCAGTTGGTCGGCTCCGCTCCCTGTTCGCCCGGCTGCCTGCCGTCGCGAGCGGGACGCCACCAGTACCAGTCGCGCTTGGGGTTGTCGGTGGAGGACGCCGACTCGATGAACCACGGATGCTCGTCCGACGTGTGATTGACGACGAGGTCCATGACCAGCTTCATGCCGCGGGCGTGCATCCCCTCGAGAAGCTCGTCGAAGTCCTCGAAGGTGCCGAACAGCGGGTCGATCGCGCGGTAGTCGCTGATGTCGTAGCCGTTGTCGTCGTGTGGGGACGCGTAGATCGGCGAGAGCCAGACCACGTCGACGCCGAGTTCGTTCAGGTAGTCGAGGTGCTCGATCACCCCGCGCAGGTCACCGATCCCGTCGCCATCGCTGTCCGCGAAGCTGCGCGGATAGACCTGATAGACGACCGCCGACTGCCACCACTTGTCGCTCACGCGCCCACCCTACCGGGGCAGCAGAACGCGTCGCCCGGTGCGCGCGGACTCGCGCGCACCGAGGGCCACCCGCAGTGCTTCGACCGCCGAGGAGACAGGCGCGCGGGTGGTCGGCACGCCCGTGGTCGCGCAGTCGACGAAGTAGCGCGCCTGCGCGGCGAACGCGTCACCGGCCTCCGGCTCCGCCGCATCCATCCCCGTGTCGCCGACGACCTCGAGCGTTGTGAGGAACTGCTGGCTCTCCGGGAGGTCGGACACGCTGAGCACCTGGGCGACGCCGCCGCCCTCATACTCGATCGTCGTCATCACCGGGACGCCGAAGCCCGCACCCGCCGACGGGATGCTGGTCACGGCGACAGCGCGACCGAGGTAGGCGGACGCCTGATCGATGTCGTGGATCGCGAAGTCGACGAGCATCCCGCCGGATCGCGATTCGTCCTCAAGCCAGTCGTAGCCCGTCGGAGCCGATGAGATGCGCGACGCACGCACCACGCGTGGGCGGCCGACGGCCCCGGCCGCGACGCGTTCCGCGAGTGCCGCGTAGCCGGGGAAGAACCGGACGACGTGCGCGACCATCAGCGTCCCACGCGCCCGGGCGGCCGCAGCCTCCACGCGCTCGGCGTCCTCCACGGTCAGCGCGATGGGCTTCTCGAGCAGTACGTGACGACCCGCCTCGAGCGCCTGGATGGCCAGGTCGGCATGCGACGGGGTCGGTGTGCAGACGGAGACGATGGTGACGGCGGGGTCGTCGAGCGCCTCCTCCAGCCGGGTGGCCCAGCGGGCGTCGGGCGCCTCCGGGAGATCCGGACGGCGGCGCGGCGACACCGCGTACAGCACCGGGATGTCGTTGGCCGCCCACGCCGCCGCGTGCGCCCGGCCCATCCGGCCGGCGCCGACGATGGCGACGGCCTGAGTCATCGGACGACGAGGTCGACGCGCGCCGGGTCGAACACCGAGTCGAGGATGAGCCGCCCGGCTCCGCGGATGCCCGCCTGCTCTTTGGCGACGCTCACCGCGATGTCGAGCTGGTCCGTGATCATCGGCAGGCAGTCCGAGTAGATGGCCGAGCGCACGCCGGCGACGAACGCCTCGGCCTCGCCCAGGATGCCGCCGAGCACCAGTCGCTGCGGGTTGAAGAAGTTCATGATCGTCGCGAGCACACCGCCGGTGCGGAGGCCCGCCTCCCGGAGCTCCTGCGTGGCGCGTGGATGCGCGTCCCTGGCGAGTGCGAGCACCTCGCGGGTGTCGGAGATCTCGACGCCGGAGGACCGCAGCGCCTGGACGATCGCGGCGCCGCCGGCCACGGCATCCAGGCAGCCGATCCGGCCGCACGAGCAGAGCACCGCGGGGGCGCCGGGGACGGTGACGTGGCTGATATCGCCCGCCATGCCGTGGTGCCCGTGGTAGACGCCGCCGAAGGCGACGATGCCGCAGCCGATGCTCGATCCCGCCTTCACGAACACGAGCTCGCCGACGTCGCCGCCCAAGGTGTCGTACTCGCCGAGCGCCATCAGGTTGGCGTCGTTGTCCGCCGCGGCGGGGAGGCCGGTGATCGCGGAGAGCTCGGCGGCCACATCCACACCGTTCCAGCCGGGCATGCGCGAAGGCGACACCATACGGCCGGTGGTGGAGTCGACGGGGCCGGGGAGTCCGATCCCGAACCCGCGGAGCGTCTGGCCCGGCTGCGCGTGCGCCTCCGTCAGTTCGGCGCCGACCTCGGCGATCCAACTGAGAACGGCGGTGGGGCCGGTGGAGATGTCCATCGGCTCGGTCCGGGAGGCCAGCACGCGCCCGCTGAGGTCGATGAGCCCGAAGGTGGCGTGATGCGAGCCCAGGTCGGCGGCGCAGACGACGCCGGTGGACGCATCCACTTCGAGGGCGCGCGGGCGGCGGCCGCCGTGGGAGACGCCCGCACCCGCCTCGCGGAGGTAGCCGGCGGCGATGAGGGCGTCGACGCGCTGCGACACCGTGGAGGGCGAGAGGCCGGTGCTGCGGGCGAGATCCGCCCGCGACCGGGACCGGCCGGAGCGGACGAGTTCCAGGATGCCGCCAGGACTGCCCGGCCCGGCAAGGACGGACGTCCCCTCCATCGTGCTCGTCATCGCGGCATCCCCTCTGCGGCGATGGGCCTGCTGCCCGCCGTCCTGCGTCGAGGATACTGTACCGACTTCGTTCGATATCGGATTAACTAATTTCGATATTGCGATCAAGCGTCGATACTTAGTACGCTCATCGAAACCTTCCCGACGACGATGCGAGGACCCCGATGACAGCAACGGACGCACGGCCGATGGTGAGCCTGCGCGCGGTCGACAAGCACTTCGGCGACCTCCACGTGCTGCAGAACATCGACCTCGACGTCGCCGAGCGTGAGGTCGTCGTGGTGATCGGGCCGTCCGGCTCCGGCAAGTCCACGCTGTGCCGGTCCATCAACCGCCTGGAGACCATCGATTCGGGCGAGATCCGCGTCGACGGCGAACTGCTGCCGGAAGAGGGCGCACCGCTCGCCAAGCTCCGGGCGGAGGTCGGGATGGTGTTCCAGTCGTTCAACCTGTTCGCCCACCGGACGATCCTCGAGAACGTCACCCTCGCTCCCCTCAAGGTGCGCAAGCTCGGCAAGGATGCCGCACGCGCCCAGGCGATGGAGCTGCTCGACCGGGTCGGCATCGCCGACAAGGCCGACAGCCACCCGGCGCAGCTCTCGGGCGGCCAGCAGCAGCGCGCGGCCATCGCCCGCGCTCTCGCCATGCAGCCGAAGGTCATGCTCTTCGACGAGCCGACAAGCGCCCTCGACCCCGAGATGGTCGGCGAGGTGCTCGATGTGATGACCTCCCTCGCGAAGGAGGGCATGACGATGATCGTCGTCACCCACGAGATGGGCTTCGCCCGCCGCGCCGCCGACCGCGTCGTCTTCATGGACCGCGGGCAGATCGTCGAGCAGGCCCCTCCCGCACAGTTCTTCGACTCCCCCGCCACCGAGCGGGCGAAGTCGTTCCTGGCCTCCGTGCTCTCGCACTAGCACCCGCACCGCACGAGGCCGCGCACCACCGTTCCACATCACACCGAAGTCCAATCAGAAAGGGATGCATCCCATGACCCGCAGCATCCGCAGGAAGAGCGCCGTCGCCGGCGTCCTGCTCGCGGCCGTGACGCTCGCCGTCACCGCCTGCTCCGGCAACACGGCACTGCCCGGCAACGACGCGAGCTCGACCGCGTCGGGGGACTCCGTCCTCGCCGGCGCGCCCGTCGCGAAGGCCGACCTCATCCTCTCCGGCTCGACCATGGAGAAGATCAAGAAGCGCGGCAAGCTCATCGTCGCCGAGGCTCTCGACGCCCCGCTGCTCTCGCAGCAGGACCCGACCGACCCGCAGAAGGTCAACGGCTTCGACGCCGAGCTCGCCAAGCTGCTCGCGATCTACATCATCGGCAAGCCGAACGTGGAGATCGTGCCGCCCGCCTCCGAGACCCGCGAGGCGATGCTGCAGAACGACACCGTCGATGTCGTCTTCAACACGTACACGATCACCGAGGAGCGGGCCAAGCAGGTCGCCTTCGCCGGTCCGTACTTCGAGTCCGGCCTCGCCGTCGCGGTCAAGAGCGACAACAAGGACATCAAGAGCGAGAAGGACCTCGACGGCAAGAACGTGATCGTCGGCGCCAACACGCCCGCCGTCACCGAGGTGCCGAAGATCGCCCCGAAGGCGACGGTCACCGCGTTCGGCACCGACCCGGCCGCCGTTCAGGCGCTCATCCAGGGCCGCGGTGACGCGTACGTGCAGGACTACACCCTGCTCGCGAGCGACGCCGCCAGCGAGAAGCAGATCAAGGTCGTCGGGCAGCCCTTCACCAAGGAGCCGTACGGCATCGGTCTGAAGCACGGTGACGACGACTTCAAGAAGTTCGTCAACGAGTGGCTGAAGACCATCCAGAAGGACGGCCAGTGGGGCAAGGCGTGGAAGACCACGCTCGGCACCGTGACCGACTCGGAGATCCCGACGCCGCCGGAGATCGGGTCCGTTCCCGGCTCCTGATCCGACCGCACCAGACCGGCCGGATGCGCGCGAGAGGCACCCACACAGGCCCGCGCGCATCCGGCCCCCTCCGCTGACACTGCTCCTTCCCGACCACTCGACGAGAGAACGATGAACCCCCTGATCGACAACCTAGGGCCACTGGCCCAGGCACTCGGCACCACGCTGCTGATGGCCGTGGTGGCCGGCGTCGGCTCCATCGTGCTCGGCGTGCTGGTCACGATCGCCCGTGTCAGCCCCATCCCGGTGCTGCGCGCCGCCGCTTTCCTGTACGTCCAGTTCTTCATCAACGTCCCGCTGCTGGCCCTGCTGCTGCTGGCGGTGTTCGCCCTGCCGGATGCGGGCATCCTGCTCCCGCTGACCCCGACCGCGATCATCGTGCTCACCGTCTACGAGGCGGCGTACGTCGCCGAGGCGGTGCGATCGGGTGTGAACACCGTCCCCGTCGGCCAGGTCGAGGCCTCCCGCGCGCTCGGCCTCACCCTCTGGCAGTCGCTGCGCTACGTCGTCGTCCCGCAGGCGCTGCGCGCCGTCGTGCAGCCCATCGGCAACGTCATGATCGCGCTCGCCATGAACACCGCGCTTGCGGCGGCCGTCGGCATCGTCGAGCTCACCGCCGAGGTCAACAAGGTCAACCTCGTCGCCGCGCAGCCCATCCTGATCTTCTCCAGCGCCGGACTCCTCTACATGGCCATCGCCCTCGCCATCGGCCTCGCCGCCGGCTGGGTCGAGCGGAAGGTGGCGATCGCCCGATGACCGCACAACTCATCCCGGACCGGCCGGCTCCCGCGCGCCCTCGCCGCCCGAAGCGCCAGTACGGCGCCTCCTTCATCTACGACGTTCCCGGCCCACGCGGCCGTCGCAACATCCTCATCGGGTCGATAGTCAGCGTCGTCGTCTTCGCCCTGATCGTCGGTCTGGGCCTCTGGCAGTTCGCGGCCCACGGCCAGCTCGCGCCCGAGCGCTGGGCACCGTTCACCGAGTGGGCGATCTGGCAGTACCTGCTGATCGGACTTCTGGGCACGCTGGAGGCGGCGGCGATCGTCGCGGTGCTCGGCGCTGCGCTCGGCACGCTGCTCGCGCTCGGCCGGGTCAGCCAGGTGCGCTGGGTCCGCTTCGTCTGCGGGCTCTACATCGAGATCGCCCGCACGGTGCCCGTGCTGCTCGTCATCTACCTGATGCTGTTCGGCCTCCCGCAGATCGGCATCAACCTGCCGACGCTCTGGAAGCTGGTCGTGCCGCTCACCATCGCGAACGCCGCGGTGTTCGCCGAGATCATCCGCGCCGGGATCCTCAGCCTGCCGCGCGGACAGCGCGAGGCAGCCCTCAGCCTCGGGATGCGTCCGGTCCAGGCGATGACGTACGTGGTGCTCCCCCAGGCGGTGCGCAATGTCACACCGTCGCTCGTGACCCAGTTCGTCAGCCTCCTCAAGGACACCTCGCTCGGCTACATCGTCGCGTTCACCGAGCTGCTGTACCGAGGGCAGGTTCTCGCCTCGTACCTGCACCTCCTCATCCCGACCTATGTCGCGGTGACGGTGATCTACCTCATCGTCAACGGCAGCCTCTCGGCCTTCGCGTCGCGGCTGCAGCGCGGATCGCGGCGGCGCACCTCGCCGCAGCCCGTCCTCCCGACGCTCCCCGCCGTCGTCGCCGTCGAGCACATCGACGACGGCACCGACTCCACGAAAGCCGACCATGTCTGACGCCCCCACCGTCTCCATCCGCACCGCCGACTCCGCCACCGACCTGGCGGAACTGGCCGTCGTGCGGCGTTCCGGCCTCATCGAGAGCCGGCACTTCGGGAGCCTCGTGGCACTCGACCCCGCGGGCGACCCGCTGATCGAGCTGGGCGACCCGGATGCCGTGGTGCTGCCGCGCAGCACCGTGAAGCCGCTGCAAGCCCTCGGCTGCCTGACCGCCGGCGCGCCGCTCGCCGGTCCGGAGCTGGCCATCGCCGCGGGAAGCCACACGGGTGAGGACGAGCACGTCCGGCTGGTGCGCGAGCTGCTCGCCCGTGCGGGCGTCCACGACGCGGCACTCGGCTGCCCGGTGGACCGCCCCGAGGACGAGGCGACGTTCGAGCGGATGCTGCGCGACGGCGAAGGGCGCTCGCGCGTGCGGATGAATTGCTCGGGCAAGCACGCCGCCATGCTCCTCGCCGCCACGACGAACGGGTGGCCGACCGACGGCTACCTCGACCCGGAGCACCCGCTGCAGCAGCACATCCGCGCCACGATGGCGAAGCTGACCGGCGTTCCGGTCGGGCACGATGCGATCGACGGCTGCGGCGCTCCACTCTTCGGCACGAGCGTCCGCGGGATCGCGCGCGCCTTCGGCCGGCTAGTGCAGGCGGAGCCGGGCACGCCCGAGCGCGCCGTCGCCGACACGATGCGGGAGCACCCCTACTACGTCGGCGGCACAGGCCACCAGAACACGACGCTCATGGAGAGCGTCCCCGGAGCGCTCGCCAAGGGCGGCGCCGAGGGCGTGATCGGAGTCGCGGCCGCGGACGGCACGGCCGTCGCCATGAAGATCGTGGACGGCAGTCCCCGGGCGACGACGCTCATCGCGCTCCGCGTGCTCGAGGTGCTCGGGACCCCGATCGCGGATGCGCGCTCTCTCACCGACCTCCCCGTGCTCGGCGGCGGCATACCAGTCGGTGCGATCGAGCTCGGCGCGGACCTGACCGCCGCGCTGGAGCGCCTCGCGTGACGGTCGTCGAGATCTGCCTCGACGACCTCGCCGGCGTCCCGGTGGCCGAGGAGGCCGGCGCCGACCGGATCGAGCTGTGCGCGGCGCTGGGCGAGGGCGGCATCACGCCGTCCATCGGCACGGTCGCAGGAGCGCTGCGCGCGGCGACGCGGATCGGCATCCAGGTGCTCATCCGCCAGCGGCCGGGCGACTTCGTGTACGACGACGATGAGCTGCAGGCGATGGTGGACGACATCCACTCGATCCGTGCGCTCCCCAACCCCTCGGGCGTCGTCCTGGGCTTCGTCGTCGGAGCGCTGCGCGCCGACGGACGGGTGAACGTGGATGCGACCCGCCGCCTGGTGGCCGCGTGCGGCGATGCTCCGGTGACCTTCCACAAGGCGTTCGACCAGGTCGCCGACCGGGCGGAGGCACTACAGCAGCTCGCCGATCTCGGCGTGACACGCGTGCTGACCTCGGCCGGTGCCGCGACGGCGCTGGAGGGCGCAGACGAGCTCTCGCGACTGGTGGAGCTCGCCGGCGACCGCGTGACGATCCTCGCGGGCGGCGGCGTCCGTCCGGGCAATGTGGCGGAGGTCGTTCGGCGGGCGGGAGTCGGCGAGGTGCACCTGCGGGCGCCCCGCGCCGTCGCGACCCCGGGCGCGGGCGCTCCGACGGCGTACGACTCGGGCGCACGCGATGTCACCTCGGCCGAGGTGGTCCGCGCCGTGGTCGCCGCCGTCCGCGACACGGCGAACGAGCAGTCCGCATGAGCGGCCTCCCTGTCGTCCTGGCCGTCGACCTCGGCGGCACCGCCATGAAGGGCGCCGTCGTCCGCGAGGACGGCGCCGCCGTGACGGAGACGACGCTCGCGACCCCGGCGGACGGCATCCTCACCGCACTCGTCGGCCTGCTCGGCGAGCTGCGCCGAACCGCGGCCGACGACGGTCACGACGTCGTCGGCGCGGGCGTCGCCACCCCCGGAATGCTGGACGAGCAGCGCGGGCTGGTGCACTACGCCTCCAACCTCGGCTGGCGCGACGTCCCCCTCCTCGACATCCTCCGCTCCGAGCTGCACTTGCCGGTGGCGGTCGGTCACGACGTGCGTGCCGCCGGGCTGGCGGAGCGCAACAGCGGCGCGGCGCGCGGCTTCGGCGACTTCGCCCTCGTGCCGATCGGTACCGGGGTCGCGGCCGCTCTCGTCTCGTCCGGCGGCGCCGTGACCGGCGCGACCGGCGCCGCCGGCGAGTTCGGACACATCCCCGTCGTCCCGAACGGCGAGCCGTGCACCTGTGGCCAGCGCGGCTGCCTCGAGGTGTACATGTCCGGCGCGGGCGTGGCCCGGCGGTACCGGGCGGCGGGCGGAGACGCCCTCAGCACCCGCCGCATCGTCGAGCGGCTCGGGGTCGACCCGCTCGCCGACCGCATTTGGTCGGAGGCGCTCGACGTGCTCGCCCAGGGCCTCAACATCCTGACCCTGCTGCTCGATCCCGGGCTCATCGTTCTCGGCGGCGGGGTCTCGCACGCCGGCGACGCGCTCTTCGGGCCGCTCGGCGAGCGGATGTCGTCCGGGCTGGCCTGGCGGAAGCGGCCGCCCGTCGTCCAGAGCGCCCTCGGCGGCGACGCCGGTCGTGCCGGGGCCGCCCTCCTGGCGTTCGACGCCGCGCGCTGACGCATCCGGTTGACGCAACACGCCGTCCGGCGGCACTGGCCGACGGCGTGTTGCGTCAACTAGTCCGTTTAAGTTGTGCGCAATTTAGTTGTGTGCAATGGTTGGGGCATGCCGGTGACCGATGAGATGGTGTGCTTCTCGCTCTACGCCGCCACGCGTGCCACCACGCAGGCGTACCGTACGCTCCTCGAGCCCTGGGGGCTCACCTACCCGCAGTATCTCGTCCTCATCACCCTCTGGGTCGAGGGCGAGCAGACCGTCGGGTCGCTGGGCGAACACCTCCAGCTCGACTCGGGCACGCTGTCCCCGCTGCTGCGGCGGATGGAGCAGTCCGGTCTCGTCCGGCGCGAACGCCGCGCGGGCGACGAGCGCATCGTGACGGTCACGCTCGGCGAACGCGGCCAGGAGCTGCGCTCGGAGCTCGCCCACATCCCCGCCCGGATCGCGGCAGGCACCGGCCTCCCCGACCAGCAGGCGGCGGGCGCCCTCATCGACACCCTGCACCGGCTCACGGAGACCATGCACGCTGCAGCGCAGCCGCAGGCCGCCGCGCACAACAGAACACCCTCCGAAAGGAACTGATGAACGTCCTCTACACCGCAGAAGCCCTGTCGACCGGCGCCGGCCGTGACGGCCGTGTCGCCACCAGCGACGGCTCGTTCGCCCTCGACCTCGCCGTCCCGAAGGAGATGGGCGGATCGGGAGCCGGCACCAATCCCGAGCAGCTGTTCGCCGCCGGATACGCGGCTTGCTTCCACTCGGCGCTGCAGGCGGTCGCCCGCAGCCAGAAGGTGAAGCTCGACGGCTCGTCGGTCGGAGGCCGCGTGGAGATCGGACCGAACGGCGACGGCGGCTACCAGCTCGCCGTGCTGCTCGAGGTCGTCCTGCCCGGGATCGAGGCCGAGCAGGCCCAGGCCCTCGCGGACGCGGCGCACCAGGTGTGCCCGTACTCCAACGCCACCCGGGGCAACATCGACGTCACCATCACGGTTTCGGAGGACTGAGCCATGACCGACGCCACCACGATGCGCGCCCTGGTCCACCACGAGTTCGGCGACCCCGCCGAGGTGCTCGCGGTCGAAGAGCGGCCCCTCCCCCAGCCGGGCGCCGGCGAGGTCCGCGTGCGGATGATGCTCTCGCCCATCCACAACCACGACCTGTGGACGGTGCGCGGCACCTACGGCTTCAAGCCCGAGCTCCCCGCGCAGGCCGGCACCGAGGCGCTCGGAGTCGTGGATGCGGTCGGCGAGGGCGTCGAGCAGCTGGCGGTCGGCCAGCGGGTCGTCACCGGCGGCACGTTCGGCGTGTGGGCCGAGTACTTCGTGACTCGGGCCGCCGGCCTCATCCCCGTGCCCGACGGGCTTCCCGATGAGTCGGCCGCTCAGCTGGTGTCGATGCCGTTCAGCGCGATCAGCCTGCTCGAGTTGCTCGGCCTCACGGAGGGCGACTGGCTCATCCAGAACGCCGCGAACGGCGCGGTCGGCCGGATGGTCGCCCAGCTCGGCGCCGCACGCGGACTGAACGTCGTCGGCCTCGTCCGCCGGTCCGCCGGTGTCGAGGAGCTGCGCGCCCAGGGCATCGAGCGCGTCATCGCGACCGACGACGCGAGCTGGCGCGACCGGCTCGCCGAGATCACCGGGGGCGCACCGATCACTGCGGGCGTCGACTCCGTCGGCGGCTCGTCGGCAGGGGATGTGCTCTCCACGCTCGCCGAGAACGGCACCCTCGTCGTGTTCGGCGCGATGGCGTCTCCCACCCTCGAGCTCGCCTCGGGCGACATCATCTTCAAGCAGGCCACGGTCAAGGGCTTCTGGGGCAGCGTCGTCAGCCGCGAGATGCCGGCCGACCAGCGCGGGCGGCTCTTCCAGGAGCTGTTCGCCCGTCTGCAGGACGGCACGCTGACCCTCCCGGTCGCGGGCGTCCACGGGCTGGACGACATCGCCGGAGCCGTCGCGGCGAGCGGCGAGGCCGGACGCGTCGGCAAGGTGCTGCTGCGACCCTGAGGCGGATCGCGACCGCGTGCGAGGTGGGCACCGCCCGATAGCCTGGGCACATGCTCACCCCGCCGGTCACCGCCAAGAAGCCCGTCGAACGCATCCACCACGGCGACGTCTACGTCGACGACTACGAGTGGCTGCGCGAGAAGGACGACCAGGCGGTCATCGCGCACCTCCACGAGGAGAACGCGTACACCAACGCCCGCACCGAGCACCTCGCGCTGCTCCGCGAGCAGATCTTCGACGAGATCAAGGCGCGCACCCGCGAGACCGACCTGAGCGTGCCGGTCCGCGAGGGCGACTGGTGGTATTACACCCGCACGGTCGAGGGCAAGCAGTACGGCATCCACTGCCGGGCTCCCATCGCCTCCGCCGACGATTGGGTTCCCCCGACGCTCGATGAGGCGGCCCAGCGCAACGGCCTCCCGGGCGAGCAGATCCTGCTCGACGACAACGCCGAGGCCGAAGGGCACGACTTCTACGCGCTCGGCAGCTTCGACGTGAGCGCCGACGGCACGCGCCTGCTCTGGGCCGTCGACACCGAGGGCGACGAGCGCTACACGCTCCGCGTCCGCTCGCTCGTCGACGACGGCGTGACCTTCCCCGATGAGATCGAGGGGACCGCGGGCGGCGCCCTGTTCGACCAGACCGGCGCCTACATCTTCTACACGACGGTGGACGAGTCCTGGCGCCCCGACACCGTCTGGCGGCACCGGGTCGGCGACGCTCCTGCCGTGCCCGACACCCAGGTGTTCCACGAGCCGGACGAGCGCTACTGGATCGGCGTCGGCCTGACCCGCAGCCGGCGCTTCCTGGTCATCGAGGCCGGCTCGAACATCACCAGCGAGGCGTGGCTGCTCCGCTCCGACGACCCCACCGGCGAGTTCCGCGTGGTCTGGCCGCGGAAGGAGGGCGTCGAGTACGACGTCGAGCACGCCATCGTCGGCGGCCACGACCGCCTCCTCATCGTCCACAACGACGGCGCCGTCAACTTCGAGCTCGTCAGCGTCTCGGCGGACGACCCGCAGGGGCCGCGCCGGGTGCTCCTCGCGCACGATCCGGCTGTGCGCATCGAGGGCGTGGATGCGTTCCGCGACTTCGTCAGCGTCGAGTACCGCCGCGAGGGGATGACACGGGTCGCCGTCGCCTGCGTGCCCGACCCGCACAGCGAGGAGCCGGCCGACGACACTCCGCACGAACTGCACTTCGAGGAGGAGCTCTTCACCGTCGGCGTCGGCGGCAACCCGGAGTGGACGCAGCCGTTCCTGCGCCTCGGCTACGGCAGCTTCGTGACGCCCTCCACCGTGTACGACTACGACGTCCGCACCCGCGAGCTCGCCCTGCGCAAGCAGCAGCCGGTGCTCGGAGCGTTCGACGCCTCCCTATTCGAGCAGCGCCGGGAGTGGGCGACGGCACCGGACGGCGCGCGCGTCCCGATCTCGCTCGTGTACCGCCGCGACCTGGTCACGCCCGGCGAGCCGGCCCCGCTCGTGCTCTACGGCTACGGCTCGTACGAGGCGAGCATGGACCCGTCGTTCAGCATCCCGCGCCTCAGCCTGCTCGACCGCGGCGTCGTGTTCGCCATCGCGCATGTCCGCGGCGGCGGCGAACTCGGCCGGCTCTGGTACGAGAACGGCAAGAAGCTCCACAAGAAGAACACCTTCACCGATTTCGTGGCCGCCGCCCGCCATCTCATCGACCGCGGATGGACGGATCCGTCGCGCATGGCGGCGCAGGGCGGCAGCGCAGGCGGACTGCTCATGGGCGCCGTAGCGAACCTGGCGCCCCGCGACTTCGCCGGGATCCTCGCCGAGGTGCCGTTCGTCGATCCGCTCACCAGCATCCTCGACCCGTCCCTGCCGCTCACCGTGATCGAGTGGGACGAGTGGGGCGACCCGCTGCACGACCCCGAGGTCTACGACTACATGAAGTCGTACTCGCCGCTCGAGAACGTGCACGCGACGCACTACCCGCGCATCCTTGCCATCACGAGCCTCAACGACACCCGCGTCCTCTACGTCGAGCCGGCGAAGTGGGCGGCGAAGCTGCGCGAGGTGGATGCGGACCCGCTGCTCAAGATCGAGATGGCCGCCGGTCACGGCGGCGTCTCCGGGCGGTACGCCGCCTGGCGCGAGCGGGCGTTCGCGCTGGCATGGCTCCTCGACGTCGTCGGGGCGCATCCATCGGGCGAGTGACCGTGAAGACCGACCTGAAGAAGGAGCTGGGGCTGTACGCTCCCCGGCGCGGTCGCTTCGAGGTCGTCACCGTTCCGCCGCTGCGCTACCTGATGGTGGACGGTCACGGTGACCCGAACACCTCGGGCGAGTACCGGGATGCGATCCAGACGATCTTCCCGCTCGCCTACGCGCTGAAGTTCCTCAGCAAGCGCAGCCTCGACCGCGACTACACCGTCATGCCGCTGGAGGCGCTGTGGTGGGCGGACGACATGGCGTCCTTCACGAGTGCCCGCGACAAGTCCCAGTGGCACTGGACCGCGCTCAACCTCGTCCCCGACTGGATCACCGACGCGCACGTCGAGGAGGCGACGGCGACCCTGCGGAGCAAGGGCGGCGCCCCGCGCCTGGACGAGCTGCGCGTCGAGACGCTCGACGAAGGGCTGAGCGTGCAGACCCTCCACGTCGGCTCCTACGACGACGAGGCGCCCGTGCTTGCGGAGTTGCACGACGTGTTCATCCCGGATGCGGGACTCACGATGACCGCGCGCCACCACGAGATCTACCTGAGCGACGCCCGGAGGACGGCGCCGGAGAAGCTGCGGACGATCCTGCGGCAGCCGGTCACCCGGGCCGACTAGGACGCAGCGGCTCAGCCCAGGTCGTCCGGATCCTTTCCGGTGCGCTCCCCCGACTCGAGCGTCGCGATGGCGGCCAGATCCTCCGCATCCAATTCGAAGCCGAAGACGTCGATGTTCGACCGGATGCGCTCCGGCGAGGTCGACTTCGGGATGACCACGTTGCCCAGCTGCAGCTGCCACCGGATCACCACCTGCGCAGGCGTCACCCCGTGCTTCGCGGCGAGCGCGTCGAGGACGGGGTCGCCGAGCACGCGCCCGCGCGCCAGCGGCGACCATGCCTCCGTCACGATCCCGTGGGCCGCGTCGTACGCGCGCACCTCGGCCTGCGGGAGCCAGGGATGCAGCTCCACCTGGTTCACCGCGGGCACCGTCGCGGTCTCCCGCGCCAGCCGGTCGAGGTGATGCGTGTGGAAGTTGGCCACTCCGATCGACCGCGCGCGACCCTCCTCCCGCACCTTCTCCAGCGCCCGCCAGGTCTCCACGTACCGGTCGCTGCGCGGCGCCGGCCAATGGATGAGGAAGAGGTCGATCGTGTCGAAGCCGAGCCGCTCGAGGCTGGCGTCGAACGACCGCAGGGTCGAGTCGTAACCGTTCTCCGTCCACCACACCTTGCTCGTGACGAACACGTCGGACCGGTCGAGCCCGCTGCGCCGCACACCCTCGCCGACCCCGCGCTCGTTCTCGTAGAACGCCGCCGTGTCGATGTGGCGGTACCCCGCCTCCAGCGCCGCCACCACCGCGTCCGCCGTCTCGGCTTCCGGGATCTTGTACACGCCGAAGCCGAGCTGCGGGATGGTGTTGCCGTCGTTGAGAGTCAGCTGCGGGATGCTCGCCATGGGTTCATTCTGCCGTGCCCCCGGCGTACAGGTGGGGCATCGGAAGGAGACCGACAAGATGGCACTGAACAACAAGACGATCGCATTCCTGGTGGGCCCCGAGGGTATCGAGCAGGCCGAGCTCGTGCAGCCCTGGCAGGCGGTGACCGAGTCCGGCGGCACGCCCAAGCTCGTATCGAAGGAGGAGGGCGAGGTGCAGGCGTTCAACCACCTCACTCCGGCCGACACCTTCCCGGTGGATGTCACCCTCGGTTCTGCGAGCGCCGACCAGTTCGACGCCCTCGTGCTTCCGGGCGGTGTCGCCAACGGCGACCAGGTCCGCACGTTCCCCGAGGCCGTGTCGCTGGTGAAGGACTTCGCCGCAGCCGGCAAGCCCATCGCCGTCATCTGCCACGGCGGTTGGGTGCTGATCGAGGCGGGCGTCGTGGGCGGCCGGACACTGACGAGCTGGCCGAGCCTGCAGACGGACTACCGCAACGCGGGGGCGACCTGGGTCGACGAGGAGGTCGTGGTCGACGACGGCCCGTTCACCCTCGTCTCATCGCGCAAGCCCGACGACCTGGACGCCTTCGGCCGCGAGCTCGTGAAGGCCTTCGAGTAGAGCCTCGTGAGCGTTCCCTGGCAATGGCCTCCGAGCCGGTTGCGGCCGGCGGTAGTGCGCGGGAACGTAGTCGACTCCTGGACCATCGATAGGAAGGAGAGCACATGCTCACCCTCACCGAGAACGCCAGCACCATCGTCAAGACGCTGACCGACCAGTCCCCGGACGACTCCGCGGGTCTGCGCATCAGCAGCAGCAACCCTGACAACACCGCGTTCGCCGCGGCGGTCACCCCGGAGCCGGAGGCCTCGGACCAGGTGGTCGAGTCGGGCGGCGCCCGCATCTTCCTCGAGACGCAGGCGGCCGAGGTCCTCGACGACAAGGTGCTCGATGCACAGGTCGACGACCAGGGAGCCGTCAGCTTCGCGATCGGCGTCACCGCCTAGCGCGGCGCGACGCGACGAAGGCCCGGAGCCGCTCGGCTCCGGGCCTTCGTGCGTTGTCAGGCCTGTCTTCTCGCGTCGGCTTCGGGCTCGGGCTCGGCCTCGGGCTCGGCGCCGGCCTCGGCGGACGGTTCCGGGAGGGCGTCGGCGACGATGGGATGCGGCGCCGTCCGGTCATCGGGGAGACCCCATAGCGCCTCGCCCTTTCCCGCATCCAGCAGGAACTCCACCGCGAGAGTCCAGAGCGGGACGATCTTCATCGGCGGGATGTCCTCCTCGCCGGGGAAGTGCGCCGCGAAGTGCACCTCGGGCTCCCCGCGGAGCGGCTCCGCCGCAGCGACCAGACCGTAGTAGTTCTCGTCGTCGACCACCCGCCAGCGCCCGGTCTGCCCGTGCTCTGGCTCCAGCTTCACGGTGTACCCGCCGTAGGAGAAATCGGGTCCGGGAGGCAGCGAGGCGCGCTCGTCTTTGGTCATGCTCCTGTTCTACGGCCGTGCGACCGGCGCGGCAACTCGTTCACTTGCCTAGCAAAAAGGTGTAGGGCTACACCGCCCCTCGCGGCTGTCAACGCCTCGATTCACTCGTGCATCCGGCATCGAGTAGGTCTGGACGAGAGGAGAGCCATGCTGGCGATGACGTACCGCGGCCCATACAAGATCCGGGTGGAGGAGAAGGACCGCCCGAAAATCGAACACCCGGGTGATGCCATCGTGCGGGTCACGCTGGCCGCGATCTGCGGATCCGACCTGCACCTCTACCACGGCATGATGCCGGACACCCGGATCGGCCACACGTTCGGACACGAGTTCATCGGGGTGGTCGACGAAGTCGGGCCGGACGTCCAGACCCTGAAGGTCGGCGACCGCGTGATGGTGCCGTTCAACATCTTCTGCGGCACCTGCTACTTCTGCCGGCGCGGCCTCTACTCGAACTGCCACAACGTGAACCCGAACGCCACCGCCGTCGGCGGAATCTACGGCTACTCGCACACGACCGGCGGATACGACGGCGGCCAGGCCGAATACGTCCGGGTGCCGCTCGCCGATGTCGGGCCGACGGTCATCCCGGACTGGATGTCGGACGAGGACGCCGTCATGCTCACGGATGCGCTCCCCACCGGCTACTTCGGCGCTCAGCTCGGCGACATCGTCGAGGGCGACACGGTCGTCGTGTTCGGTGCCGGGCCGGTCGGCCTGTACGCCGCGAAGTCGTCGTGGTTGATGGGCGCCGGGCGGGTCATCGTGATCGACCACCTGGACTACCGCCTCGCCAAGGCGCGCGAGTTCGCCCACGCCGAGACGTACAACTTCGTCGAGCTGGGGGACGTCGTGCTCGCGCTCAAGCGGGCGACCGACGGTCTCGGCGCGGATGTCGTCATCGACGCGGTGGGGGCGGAGGCCGACGGATCGGCGCTGCAGCACATCACCGCCTCCAAGCTGAAGCTGCAGGGCGGTTCGCCGATCGCTCTGAACTGGGCGATCGACTCGGTGCGCAAGGGTGGCACGATCTCGGTCATGGGAGCGTATGGCCCGCTGTTCAGCGCGGTGAAGTTCGGAGACGCCATGAACAAGGGCCTCACCATCCACACGAACCAGTGCCCGGTGAAGCGTCAGTGGCCCCGCCTGTTCGAGCATGTCCGCAACGGATACCTCACGCCGTCGGACATCGTCACTCACCGCATCCCCCTGGAGCACATCGCGGAGGGGTATCACCTGTTCTCGTCGAAGCTCGACGGGATCATCAAGCCGCTCGTCGTGCCGAGCGCCGCGTAACCACGGATCGAGGGAGGACAGCAGATGCCGTACGTCGCCACAGATCACACGAAGCAGTACGACCCGGAGGAGCTCCGCAGGCGCATCCCCGGCTGGGGAGTCGACAGCGACCCGGCCGACCGGCCGTCGCACCCGCGGGAGCGTCTCGACCTGGAGCCGCCCGGTGCGCACTGGGAGATCCCGGAGCAGCAACAGCCCGTACAGGGGCGAGAGCGCTCGATCGAGCACACCCGGATGACGCCGGTGTTCGGAACGGCTCAACCGCTCCACGGTGTCTCGGGCGCGATCCGCCGCTTCGCCTACGACCGCTACAGCGAGGGGCAGACCGCGCACTGGCTGCTGCTGGTGCTGGGCGACCGGGTGGAGTCGGTGGGCGCACATGTGAAGTCGCTCGCGTCCCGCCGGCCCGACGACCCGATCACGGAGTCGGGCGTCCTGGGCGAGGCAGGCCACCATCCCGTGTCGTCTCGGTTCGGGGTTCGTCGCGCGGACGTGAAGCACACGTGGCTCGACCCGATCATCGTGGTGGGGCCGTGGGTACTCGCCGGAGTGTTCGCCGTCCGTACGGTGGTGAAGATTGCCCGACGCTAGGTGCACCAGACCGCTGAACTGTTCGGTCTAGCCGCACGCCGCGGCACCGGTGTCAACGAGAGTGACCCGGTGCCGCGGTGGTTGTTCACTGGTGTCCGGCGTGCGGACCGCCCCAACCCCGCTAGGCGGTCCGCGCGCCACCCTTACGGGGCGGCGACCTCTTCGGGCACGCCTGCCTCATCCTGCTGGTCGACCTCGGCCCCCGCGTCGTCGCCGCGGAACTGCGTCATGTACAGGTCGTAGTACGCCCCGCGCCGCTCGAGAAGCGTTGCGTGGTCGCCCTGCTCGACGATCCGGCCGTGCTCCATCACGAGGATGGTGTGCGCGTCGCGGATGGTGGACAGGCGGTGCGCGATGACGAACGAGGTCCGGTCGGTGCGCAGCGCCGCCATCGCGTGCTGGACGAGCAGCTCGGTCCGGGTGTCGACCGAGGAGGTCGCCTCGTCGAGGATGAGCAGCGACGGGTTGGCGATGAACGCCCGGGCGATGGTGATGAGCTGGCGCTCACCGGCCGAGACGTTGCCGCCCTCGGCGTCGATCACCGTGTCGTAGCCGTCGGGCAGCTGCCGGACGAAGCGGTCGACCATGGTGGCCTTCGCCGCCTCGATCACCTCGTCGTCGGTCGCCTCGAGGCGCCCGTACCGGATGTTCTCGCGGATGGTCCCCGAGAACAGCCAGGCGTCCTGCAGCACCATGCCGACCTGGCCGCGGAGTTCATCCCGCGACAGGTGTGTGGTGTCGATGCCGTCGAGACGGATCGTGCCGCCGTTGAGCTCGTAGAAGCGCATGATCAGGTTGACGAGCGTGGTCTTGCCCGCGCCTGTCGGACCGACGATCGCGACCGTGCTCCCCGGCTGGACGCTGAGCGACAGGTCTTGGATGAGCGGCGTCTCGGGGTCGTACGAGAACTCCACCTTGTCGAGCTCCACGCGGCCGTCGGCACGCTCCGGAAGGTGCTGGGTCGGCGTCTCGGGCATCTGCTCCTCCGAGTCGAGGAACTCGAAGGTCCGCTCGGCCGAGGCGACACCCGACTGCAGCATGTTGGCCATGCCGGCGATCTGCCCGATCGGCTGCGAGAACTCACGGGAGTACTGGATGAACGCGGTCGCGTCGCCGATGGTCAGCGTGCGCCCGGCGACCATCAGGCCGCCGACGACAGCGATGAGCACGTACGAGAGGTAGGAGACGAAGTTCATCGCCGGCATGATGCTGCCCGAGACGAACTGCGCGCCGACCTGCGCCCGGTGCAGCTTCGAGTTGCGCTCGTCGAACTCGCCGAGCATGACCTCGTCGCGGCCGAAGGCGCGCACCAGGTCGAGCCCGGAGTAGGACTCCTCGATGTGCCCGTTGAGCGAACCGGTGGAGGCCCACTGCGCGGTGAACAGCTTCTGCGAGCGCGAGCCGATCACCCCCGCGATCACGCCGGAGAGCGGGATGGAGATCAGCGCGATCAGCGCGAGCTGCCACGACACGATGAACATCATGATCCCGATGCCGATGACCATCAGCACGGACTGGATCAGCTGCGAGAACGCCTGCTGCAGTGCCGTCTGGATGTTGTCGACGTCGTTGGTCACGCGCGACATCAGGTCGCCGCGCTGCCGGGTGTCGAAGTAGCTCAGCGGCAGGCGGTTGAGCTTCGTCTCGACGTCCTTGCGCAGCCCGTAGACCACGCGCATGACCAGGGCGTTGAGCAGGTAGCCCTGCCACCACTGCAGCAGTGACGCGACCAGGTACATCGTGAGCACGATGAGCAGGAGGCGCCCGAGCTCCGTGAAGTCGATGCCCTGCTTCGTGACGTAGATGCCGTTGAAGATGACGTTGGTGGCGTCACCGAGGATCTTGGGCGCGATCACGACGAGCACGACCGACACGACGGTGAGCAGCGTGACCCAGGCCATCCCGAGCCACTCGGGCTTGAGGAGTCCCATGAGCCGCTTGAACGACGGCCAGAAGTTCTCGGCCTTCTTCGCCGGCGCTCCCCCGAACATGTCGCCGTCCGCCTCGGTGGGCGTGAAGTCGTATTCCTCTTCGAGCTCGTCGAGGACGATGTCCTTCGCGGTCGGGTTCTGCCCCTCCTCGGGGCGTCCGCCGCGCTTCTTGCGTTCTGTGGTCCGTGCCATCTCAGGCCACCTCCAGGCTCAGCTGCGACTCGACGATCTGGCGGTACGTCTCGTTGGTCTCCAGCAGTTCGTCGTGGGTGCCGCGTCCGACGACCCGCCCGTCGTCCATGACGATGATCGTGTCGGCTTCGCGGATCGTGGAGACGCGCTGTGCGACGACGATCATCGCCGCGTCTCCGATGGATTCGGCGAGCGCGCGCCGCAGGCGGGCGTCGGTCGCGACGTCGAGCGCCGAGAACGAGTCGTCGAAGAGGTACACCTTCGGCTGGGCGACGAGCGCGCGGGCGATGCACAGTCGCTGGCGCTGTCCGCCGGAGACGTTCGTGCCGCCCTGGGAGATGCGCTCGTCGAGCCCGTGCTCCTTCGCGCGGACGAAGTCCTCGGCCTGGGCCACGCGCAGCGCCTCCCAGAGCTCCTCGTCGGTCGCATCCGGACGCCCGAAGCGCAGGTTGGAGGCGATCGTTCCGGAGAAGAGGTACGGCCGCTGCGGCACCAGCCCGAGCACGCCGGCGATCTGCTTGCGGGTGAGCGCGTCGACGGCGACGCCGCCGATGCGCACGTGGCCGCTCTGCGGAGTGAACAGGTTGGCGATCACCGAGACCAGCGTGGTCTTGCCGGAACCGGTGGAGCCGACGATCGCGGTCACCTCTCCCGGCTCGGCCGTGAAGGTCACGTCGCTGAGCACCGGCTTCTCGGCGCCCGGGTAGCCGAAGGTGACATCCTGCACCTCGACCCGGCCGCTCGTCGGGACCTCGTCGGCGTCGGCCTGAGCCTGAGCGGTGCTGGGCGTCGCGCCGAGCACCTCCTCGATGCGCTCCGCGCAGACCATCGCGCGCGGGATCATCATGGCCATGAACACGCCCATCATGACCGCGACCAGGATCTGCAGGAGGTACTGCAGGAAGGCGGTCAGCGCCCCGATCTGGATGTCGCCGGCGTCGACCCGGTGACCACCGAACCAGAGCACGGCGACGGTCGCCGCGTTGAGGATGAGCATGATGATCGGGAACATCAGCACGAAGACGTTTCCGACCTTGACCGAGATACGCGTGAGGGCCGCGTTGGCGTCGTCGTACCGCTTCGTCTCGAAGCGCTCGCGGACGAACGCGCGGATGACGCGGATGCCGACGATCTGCTCGCGGATGACGCCGTTCACGCCGTCGATGCGCTCCTGCATGATGCGGAACATCGGCAGCAGGAGCGAGACGAGGACGCCGACGACGATGAACAGCACGGCGACCGAGACCCAGATCAGCCAGGAGAGCCCGGCGTCGACCTGCACCGCGAAGATGATTCCCGCGATGCACATGATCGGGGTGGACACCATGAAGTTGAACGTCATCAGCAGGAGCATCTGCACCTGCTGGACGTCGTTCGTGTTGCGCGTGATGAGCGTCGGCATCCCCCAACGGGCGAGGTCGAGCGACGGCAGCGCATCCACCTTGCGGTAGAAGGAGCGCCGGATGTCCTTGCCCGCGGACATCGAGGCGCGTGCCCCGAAGTAGGTTGCCGTCACGGCGGCGATGACCTGGATGAAGCAGACGACGAGCATCATGCCGCCGGTGCGCCAGATGAAGTCGGTGTCGCCGGTGACGACACCCTTGTCGATGATCTGGGCGTTCAGGGTCGGAAGGTAGAGGGCGGCCATGGTCGCGATCAGCTGAAGGACCACGACCGCGGTCACCGCGCGCCAATAGGGGCGCACGAAACGGAGTGAGAGACGAAGCAGAGTCACAGTGATTCCCGGGTGTGCTGTGTATGGATGTGATGGCGGAGCAGCCCCGCCACGAGCGAGGCTAACGGCAATTGCGGACGATGAGCGGCCTCAATTGAGGAAGTCGGTCCGGCGCCCGCAGTGGAGCGGTCGTTCGCGGGCGGTGTCAGGCGGCCGTGTAGTGGAGGTGCAGGACGCCGTTGTCGTAGGCGTCGTGGTGACGCAGCCGCAGCTTAGCGGGCGCGCTTCCCTCGGGGAACAGGCGTGCGCCCGTCCCACGGACCAGTGGATAGACGAACAGATGGAGCGAGTCGACGAGTCCGTCGGCCAGCAGGGCGCGCACGAGCGAGCCGGACCCGCTGATGTACACCCCGCCGCTGAACTCATCGGCGAAGGCCCGGATGCGCTCGGCATCGTACGCGCCGAGCGACCGCGAGTTGCGCCAGGTGCGCTCCGCGGTCTGGTCGTCCAGGGTCGAGCTGACGACGCCCTTGGGGCTGTCGTTGAAGAACGGCGCGCCCGGATCGTCATCGGCGGTGCGGGGGGACCACGCGGGTGCGAACATCTCGAACGTGCGCCTGCCGAGCAGGATCGCGTCCGACGCCCGCGTGATGCGGCCGATGTCGTCGCCCATGTCGGGATCGAATCCGAACTCGAACGTCCAGCTCGGATCTTCGAACACGCCGTCCAGCGACACGAACTCGTGCACTGCGATCGCGCCCATCAGATTCCCCTTTCCCCCGGAACAGCATAGGGGGTGACGCCTTATCGCGGAACGGCCGCGGCGCACCCGATCATCGGTTCGACGGCGCGTGGGGGCGATGCGGCGGGACAGTTCCCGTACTCCCCGCCACATCGCCTGAAGGGGTCCGGCCCGTTCGCCCGAACCCTTCACCCATGAAGACGCGGGCCACCTCCTGATCGTGACGCGGCTCATCGAAGTGGTTTCGAGCGAACATCCTCCACATATGGAGCCTTGGCCCCCGACCGGGGGTTGTGCATACTCGGAGGACTGAACCGCTACCGATCCAAAGGGGGATCCATGCGTAAGAGAATCCTGGCCGCCGCCATCGCGTTGGCCGCATTCGCCGGACTGGCCGTCGGCACACCCGCCGTCGCCAGCACGGGAGGAGTCGCCGACGGGAACAAGCATCCTGACGTCGGCCTGATCCTGTTCTACGACGCCGACGGGCGCTTCCGGTGCTCGGCGACACTGGTGTCGCCGACGGTGGTCGTGACCGCCGCGCACTGCACCTCCGGAACGCTGGGCAAGACGCTCGTCACGTTCGACTCCGTGATCGCGGAGCAGCCGCCCGCTCCGTTCCCGGTCGCCGCCGACCCCACCGCCGGATTCACCGCGGCAGAGATCACCGCGGCCGGCTACTACTCCGGAACGGCGTACACGCATCCGGACTACTCGGACTTCACGGACACCGCGAACTGGAACGACGTCGGCGTCATCGTGCTCGACCAGCCCGTGGCCTCGTTCGGGTCCGGCTACCCGCAGATCGCGCCCGTGGGCACGCTCGACGCGATCAAGACGAGCAACCTGTCGAAGACGCTGTTCACCGCGGTCGGCTACGGAACAGAGGTGCGCAAGCCGGAGTCCGGGCCGCAGAAGCCGCAGCCGATGAGCTATCCCCTCATCCGTCGCTATGTGGACATGCCGGGCCAGAAGCTGACCCCGCAGATTCTGCAGACCAACGGCAATCCGAACGACACCCGCGGAACCGGCGGGACCTGCTTCGGCGACTCGGGCGGCCCGGTGTTCCTCGGTGACCAACTGGTCGCGGTGACGAGCTACGGCTACACCGACAACTGCCGCTACCTCGGCGGCTACCAGCGCCTGGACATCCCGGTGGTCGACTCCTGGCTGGCCACATTCGGGATCTGATCGTCCGACCCGCGAATAAACCGCGGTCCTCCATTGTTATTGAGAATAGATTTCAACAAGGGAGGTCCGTCATGAAGGTACGCAACTCGGTGAGCTCGCTCAAGGCGATGCCCGGCGCTCAGGTGGTGCGTCGCCGGGGCCGCACGTTCATCATCAATAAGAAGAACCCGCGCATGAAGGCCCGCCAGGGCTGAGCGGCGCGGAAGGAGGGCGCAGGGTCACGGACCCTGCGCCCTTCGTCGTGTCAAGCCCTGCCCGGTCCTCGTGGGGACGCGTAGACACGGAGCAGATCGACGGGAGGGCTTCGTGAACCGGTCCATGACTCTCAGCGGTGGGCGCCGCTTGGGCGCACCGCGCCTCACACCGGAGGTGGTGCCGGGCGTCCACCGCCTCGAGCACGCCTTCACCAACTGCTATCTGCTGGCGGAGGGCGAATCCTGGACGCTCGTGGATGCCGCGTTCCCGAACACGTGGGGGCCGTTGATCCGGGCGGCGCACGAACTGGATCTGCGCATGCGCGATCTGCAGGGAATCGTCCTCACGCACGGGCACTTCGACCACGTCGGCTTCGCAGAGAGGGCCGTCGAAGAGTTAGGTGTGCCGGTATACGTCCACGCCGGCGACCGGGAGTTGGCCGCGCATCCCTACCGCTACCGGCGCGAGCACACGCCGTTCATCTATCCCCTGCTCTACCCGCGGTCGCTCCCTCCGGTGGTGGGGATGCTGCGAGCGGGCGCCCTGAACGTGAAGGGGGTCGAGGAGGTGTCGGAGCTCCCGAGTTCCGGGACGCTCGACTTGCCGGGCCATCCGGAGGTGGTGTTCACGCCGGGCCACACGTTCGGGCACTGCGGACTGTTGCTCCGCGACCGCGAGACGCTGCTCACGGGTGACGCCCTCGTGACGCTCGACCCCTACAAGGGCGTGCCGGGCGCTCAGATCGTCGCGGGGGCGGCCACGGCGGATTCGGAGCAGGCTCTCGCGTCGCTCGAAGTCATCGCCGGGACGGGTGCACGCGTGCTGCTTCCCGGGCACGGCGAGCCGTGGCGGGATGGCGCGGAGGCGGCGGTCGCCTCGGCGCGAGCGATCGGCCGCAGCTGAGCGGGCGGCTCAGGCGGCGGGGCTGACCACCTCGAGCAGCCCGCCGTCTTTCACGGCGGAGAGCGACAGGACCTTGTAGCCCGCGTCGTCGAAGAACACTGTGAGCCGGTCCGCCTCGGTGTGCATCACGACGCCGGGCCCCCAGGTCTCGTGGCGCACACGCGCCGACAGTGGGAACGGGTCCTCGCGGTTCGCGTCGTGCTCCTCCGCCCACCGCTGCGCACTGCCGGAGGAGCAGGTGTCGCAGTTGCCACAGGGCTCGGGGAGCTCCTCGCCGAAGTAGCCGAGAAGGAACTGCCGACGGCACATTCCCGTTTCGGCATACTCCTGCATGAGCTGAGCGCGGGAGTGCTCGATCCTCTGCCGCGACTCCGCTTCGGCGACCGCCTTCGAGGCGGCCTCTGCCGGCCTGACGTCCGCGGCGCGCAGGTCGTCGTCGGTGCCGGAGAGCACATCCGCATCCCGGAGCAGGCCGAGGAGGCGCCCGAGCGAGCGCACGCTGATGTCCACACGCTCCGCCAGGTCTGACCGGGTGATCCCCGGCTCACGGGCGATCGCGCCGAACACGCGAGCCAGCTCGTCGGCGTCCGGTCCCCCGCCGGAGAAGAACTTGGTGAGGGCGAAGTCCTCCGGGCGGTAGTGGAGGGTGACCCGAGCCGGCTCGCCGTCCCGGCCCGCGCGTCCCGCCTCCTGGTAGTAGCTGTCGAGGGAGTCTGTCACGGACGCGTGGACCACCGAGCGCACGTCGTGCTTGTCGATGCCCATCCCGAAGGCGCTGGTGGCCGTGACTACACGCGCGCGGCCGTCCATGAAACGCTCGTAGGCATCATCGCGCTCGGCCCGGCGCAGCCCGGCGTGGTAGGCCGCCGCGGGGATGCCGGCCTCCTCGAGCTCGTCGGCGTACAGCTCGGCGTCCTTGCGGGTGGCGACATAGACGAGCCCCGACCCCTCCAGCTCGCGGATCTGCTCCACGACGGCGGCGCGCTTCGCCGCATCCTCTTCGTGGCGGACGACCTCCAGCCGCAGGTTGGGACGGTCGAACCCGGTCGCGAACAAGCGCGGCGCGCGGAGTCCGAGCCGCTCGGAGATCTCGGCGCGCACGGGAGGCGCTCCGGTCGCGGTCATCGCGACGACCGGTGGATGGCCCAGCTCGTCGATGATGTCGCCCAGCAGCAGGTAGTCGGGGCGGAAGTCATGGCCCCAGGAGGAGACGCAGTGCGCCTCGTCGACCGCGAACAGGGAGACGTCGACGGCCCGCAGCCGCTCGCGCACCTCCGGGTTGGCGAGCTGCTCGGGCGCGAGGAAGGCGAAGCCGATCTCGCCCGACTCCAGCGCCTCCCAGTCGCGCTCGCGCTCGCGCTGTCCGGCGGAGGAGTTGATGGCGACCGCACGGGGCGCGCCCCTCGCCTCGCTGAGCGCGCGCACCTGATCCTCCTGGAGGGAGATCAGCGGCGACACGACGATCGTCACGCCGTCGAGGATGGAGCCGGTCACCTGGTAGAGCGACGATTTGCCGTATCCGGTCGGCATGACGGCCAGCACATCGCCCCCGCCGAGGAGCACCTCCATGGCCTCGGTCAACCGCGGGCGCAGCTGCTCCCAGCCGAAGGACTCGCGTGCGACTTCCTGGATGCGCGACACATCAGAACCGTATCCGGTCGCGCTCATGCGTTGTAGGCGCGCTGCTGGTCCTGTTCGTCGGCGACGCGGACACCGTGACGGTAGGCGAGCTCGCCGCCGAGGAACCCGGAGACTCCGACGACGAGGATGCCGATCAGCGCCAGCACGAAGCCCGCGACACTGGGATGGTCGGGGTCGCCCGCGCGGACGATCGCGCTCACGATGAAGAGGACGAGCGCCGTCGAGTTGAAGATCAGATGCCAGATGGCTGTGCGCTTCACCTTCGTGCCCGACGGGAGCTGCGAGAAGTCCAGAAGCCCGAAGATGGCGGCGACCGCCCCGCCGATGATGCCGATCACGACGAGCCACAGAGCGCCGGTGGCCAGCGCTCCCGGCGCCGCGCCGAGCAGGGCTGCGATGTCGAACACGACGGCGGCCGTCCAGGCGCCGATCGGGATGGTGACGACGGTCGCGTGGAACGGGTGGCCGTAGGGGCCGGCGATGACGGAACGGGGCCGCTTGGCGCGCCGGAAGCCGCTGTCGTTGTCGTTGGCGGTCATGGGTGCTCCTTCTTCTCTCCCTTCGATGGTCGGACCGGCGGCCGCCGCGCGGCAGACCCTTCACGAGCGGCCACCGCGCGAGTATGGCCCTGTCAAGGCCTCACGGCTTCCGGCCGCAGCGCCTACCGTCGGCGGCATGAGCGCATCCCCTGTCGTCGTCATCACCGGAGCATCCAGCGGGCTGGGCCGGGGCACCGCCCTGGAGTTCGCCAAGCGTCACGCGAAGCTGGTGCTCGTCGCCCGCGGCGCATCCGCCCTTCAGGACGTCGTCGCCGAGTGCACGGCGAAGGGAGCACGCGATGTCGTGGCGGTCGCCGGTGACATGGCCGACCGGGCGACGGCCGACCGCGCGGTCGACACCGCCATCGCGAGACATGGCCGACTGGATGTGTGGATCAACGCCGCCGCGGTCAGCAGCTACGGCGTGTTCTGGGAGCAGCCTCCGGCCGAGTTCGAGCGCATCCTCGACGTCGACATCCACGGCTACGCGAACGGCAGCAGGAGCGCCCTGCGCGTCATGCTGCGCCAGCACTCCGGCACCATCGTCAACGTCGCATCCATCCTCGGAGAGGTGCCGCAGCCGTATTCCGCGGCCTACTCGATGTCGAAGGCCGCGGTGATCGCTCTCGGACGCAGTCTGCGTTCCGAGCTGTCGCTGGCGAAGTCGCCCGTACACGTGGTGACGGTGCTGCCGCCCACGCTGGACACCCCGATCTTCCAGCACGCGGGCAACCGCACCGGTCGCGCTCTGCAGGCCCTGCCACCCGTCTACCCGCCCACGGATGCCGTGAAGCAGATCGTCGCAGCCTGGAAGCGCCCGGGCGCCGCGGAACGGACGGTCAGCGGGGCGGGCAGGGCCATGGTGCGCCAGCACCGCCGGCATCCTCAGGCGGTGGAGGCGGCGATCGCCCGGCAGACGGAGCTGGGACAGTTCCGGAAGGCACCGGCCGCACCGACCACCGGCAACCTCAACAGCCCGTCCGGCTCTCCGCTCGGTGTGACCGGCGGTTGGGGCGGCCGGCGCAAGCAGACCGGCCGTGTGCTGCTGCTCGCAGCTCTCACGGCCGGCACCGCCTACGTCCTCCGGTCGAGGCGCGACCAGCGCGGCTGATCGAAACCCCGCCTGACGGTTACTGGACCGACCAGCCGCCGTCGCTCGGAAGCACCGCGCCATTGATGTTGACGCCGTCGTCGCTGAGCAGGAAGGTGATCGACGCCGCCAGCTGCTCGGCGGTCGCGATGGTCGGGATCTGCTGCTGGAACGGGGACAGACGCGCGGTCCCGGCCTCCGAGGGGTGCGTGGGCATCGGGATGCCGGTGGCCACTCCGCCCGGCGCGACGGCATTGACCCGGATGCCCTGCGGACCGTACATGAACGCAGTGCTGCGGGTGAGACCGATGACGCCGTGCTTCGAGACGGTGTACGCGGTGCCGGAGGCGTTCCCGCGGAGGCCGGCCTCCGACGCCACGTTCACGATCGAGCCGGCGCCCGCCCGCAGCATCGCGGGGAGCACCGCGCGCGTGAGCTTGAACCCACCGGTCAGATTGATGCCGATGGTGCGGTCCCACACCGCGTCGGAGGTCTCATGCGCCGGTGAGAAGTCGTCGTTGACGCCCGCGACGTTCGCCAGGGCGTCGATGCGGTCGCCGGCGGCGGCCACGATGCTGTCGATGTCCTCCTGTTTGGTGATGTCGCCCACCACGGTGGTGACCGCGCCGGCCGGAAGGCTCGACGCGAGTTCGTCCAGACGCTCCGCAGAGATGTCCACGGCGATCACGCGGCCGCCCTCGCGGGCGATGCGCGACGCGGTCGCCCGGCCGATCCCGGACGCGGCACCGGTGACGATCACCGTGCGGCCGTCGAAGCGGCCAGGGGTGACCTTCTCGACCCAGCCGGTCTCCACGTCCTCGGGCATGACGCCGTCGTTGGCCTGAAGGACCAGGTCGTCGACGACAGACTGCGGCAGCTGTCCCTGGCTGAGCGCCACCAGCTGCTGGAGCGGGAGGCCGCGCACCGGCGCGAGCATCTCCTCACCGACGCCCGCTTGGGCCAGCAGTCCCTGGATGAGCGGAGCGCCCTTCGGATCAGTCAGCCATTCGCCGATGGTGCTGTGCGCTGTCAGCGGCTTCGATTCGGTCATCGTCGTCCCTTCCTCGTCGGGTTATGAGCCCGATTATGACACTAAGTGCCAGAAAGAGTCTGACAGTCGGACGAGCGGCTCCGGGTACGCCAGGGCTTGCCACGGCGACGCCGGAGCGTAACGGTGGGAGCAGACGATCCATCCGTCGAGGGAGGGCCACCATGGAGACAGTTCTCGCCGTGCTGGAGCGCGACGACGATGCCTTCGAGATCGAGTTCGAACGGACCAGCGAACCGCCCTTCGAGTTGCGCCTGCCGTCGCACATCGGCGGAGCGGCAGTGATGGATGTCTTCGACCTGTGCGATTCGACGCTGTGGCCCGAGCTGATCCGGTACCGCTTCTCGGAGTGCGTGCCGGTCGTCATCGGCTCCGACGACGACTTCTGAGGCTCCGAGCGCCGGTCGTTCTGCTGCATTCCCGGTGGCCGGGCCGCTGGCTATGCTGTGCGCCATGAGCACCAAGAGCCGCCAAGGGCCGCACCACGAGGAGACGCTCCAGCTGGGCGAGAAGCGGGGGCTCTGGGGGGCGTTCGCCGGCCTCATCACCGCCGTGCTGATCGCGTATCCGCTGTCGGCCTGCATCGCGTTCGCGACGCATCCCACGACGCAGAAGCTGTTCGGCGGGCGTTTGGAGTCCGCGTCGGCGGGCGGCTACGCGGCATTCTGGTGGGTGCTCGCGCTCGGCTGCCTGGCGCTGCCGTTCCTGGTCGGGTTCGGGATCGCGCGCCTCTCGGCCCGCGCGGTGGTCACCATCGCGGGCATCGTCGTGCTCTTCATCATCGCCGTGGTCGTGCTGGGGCAGATGTTCGCGTTCTGAGCCGGCTCAGTCCATCGCGAGGACGACCTTGCGCCCCGGTGGCGCGGACTCGGCGGCCCGGTGTGCCTCCCAGACCTCGGAGAGCGGGAACACCACCGGCTCCGCAGTGCGCAACCCTCCGCCGGCGACGTCGGCGAGGAGCGACGCGAGGAGGCGGCGGTAGGCGGTGCGTCGGGTCGCGATGAACAGCGGGGCGCTGCAGATGCGCTCCGACCGGCCGCGCGCCGCCCGGGCGAATCCGCGGACGGCGTCGGCCCGTTCCTGCCCGGCGCGGCCGGCGAAGCCCGTGCGGACGAGTACGCCCTCGGGCGCGAGCACCTCACGGACGCGCGGCGAGCCCGTGTGGTCGATCGCCGCATCCACCCCGCCGCCCGCTGCCTCGCGGACCCGGGCGGGCCAGTCGGGAGCGCCGTAGTCGACCAGCGGGATGCCCAGATCGGCGATCGCGTCGCGGCTGCGGGCGGAGGCGGTGCCGATCACGGTCCGTCCGGCATGCAGGGCAAGCTGTGCGGCGAGCATCCCGACGGCTCCGGACGCACCCTGCACCAGGATGCTGTCCCCCGCACCGGCGAGCGCGAGGGCGTGACCTGCGGTCACCCCGTCGAGCGGGAGCGCCGCGGCCGCAGCGGGGTCGAGACCCGCGGGAAGCGCGACGAGCAGCGTCGGGGCGACCGTCACGAAGGTCGCGTGAGAGCCCATCCGCGGAAGCGCGCCGACCACGCGGGCGCCGACGCGCAGGCCCAGGGCGACCGACACCGCCGACTCCGTGACGAGCTCACCGACGAAGTCGTATCCCGTGATGAAGCCGGGAGCCGGTTGCAGCACGTACCCGCCACGCCTGGCCAGCACATCCGTCGCGCCCAAGGAAGCGTGCGTGACCCGCACGACGACCTCGTTGCCCCGCGGGGGACGCACCGCCTCGCGGGCCAGCACCATGGCCGTCGGATCTCCGAACCGCGACACCCGCGCGACCAGACGGCTGGGGACCGCGCCTCCCTCTCCCGCCATCGGGCGGTCAGCCGGCCCGGCGCTGCAGGAGGGCAGCGCGTTCCGGGTGCGCCTCGAACCAGTCGGCCACGTACCAGCACATCGGCACGATCCGCAGCGTCCCACGCTTCTCGATCTCGCCCACCGCGTACTCGACGAGCTGCGCGGCATACCCCTTGCCTCGGTGGTGAGGCACGGTGAAGGCCCGCGTCAGCGAAATCGAGTCGCCGAGGATGCGGTAGTCGAGCACGCCGACGAGCTCCCCGTCGACGTGCATCGCGAAGCGGCTCGCATCCGCCTGATCGCTGAACTCGGTGGCCATGTGGCCCATCGTACGTCCGTCGTGCTCCGAGGGAACCCGCGGTAGTGTGAAGGTGTGGGAACCCGACCCGCACCCCAGGGCTCCCGCGCGCACTCCGCGACCACGTCACAGCAGACCCGGCCGCCGACGGCGCCTGCCGTCCGCGTGACGTGACGACCCAGGAGCCGCCCTGTGACGAACGACAGCCCGTCGCCCGCTCTCGCCCCCGCCTTCCAGGCCCTGCTCGAGCAGGTCCCGATCGGTGAGCGCTCGGTCATCGAGGCCGAGACGGTGGCGTACGAACACGCGGGCGTCCCCCTCGAGGGATACCTGGCGCGCGACGCGCAGGCCGACGAGCGACGCCCGGCGGTGCTGGTGCTGCACGACTGGCACGGTGTCGGCGACAACGTGCGGATGCGCGCCCAGATGCTGGCGCGCTCCGGATACGTCGCCTTCGCCGCCGATCTCTACGGCGCCGGCATACGTCCGGCCGGAGACGCGGCGCCCGCAGAGGCGGGCAAGTACTACAACGACTTGGCGCTGCTCCGCGCCCGGGTCGCGGCCGGTTTCAGCTGGCTGCAGCAGCATCCCGCCGTCGACCCCGCGCGCCTCGCCGTCATCGGCTACTGCTTCGGGGGGACGGCCGCGCTCGAGTTCGCGCGCACGGGCGCCCCGGCGCGCGGCGTCGCTTCCTTCCACGGCGGTCTGATCGCGCACGACCCGTCCGATGCGGCCCAGATCGCCGCATCCCTCCTGGTGATGACCGGCGGCGACGACCCTGTCGTTCCCGACGAGGCGGTCGCCGCGTTCCAGCAAGAACTGCGGGGCGCCCCGCACGTCGACTGGCAGGTCAACACGTACTCCGGCGCGCCGCACGCGTTCACCATTCCGGGCACGGACCGATATTGTCCGCTCGCCGACGCTCGCAGCTGGCGGGCGCTGGTCTGCTTTTTGGACGAGGTCTTCCGGTGATGGGGAGGACACGCTGATGGAGCATCCGCTGCTCTTCGATGAGGGCGATGCCCTGGTGGAGCGCATCCGAGGCATCTGCCTGAGACTGCCCGAGGCCGTCGAGACGATGAACCACGGCCGGCCATCATGGAAGGCTGGCGAGAAGGGCCGTGCGTTCGCCGTGCTGGGGGCGTCGATGGACCGCCCGGACACGCTCGTGTTCAAGCCGGATCCCGCGGAGGAGCCGGCCTGGCGTGAGGACGAGCGGGTGTTCGTCCCGAAGTACTGGGGCCCGAGCGGCTGGCTCGCCATCGACCTCGACCGGGGCGCACGGGACTGGGCGGAGACCTTCGAGCTGATCGAGACGTCGTACCGCCAGGTCGCCCTCCGCCGTCAATTGGCGGTCTTGGATGCCGTCATGTAAGCTCGTATCCGGTCCGCGTGCGGGTCATGCGCCACTAGCTCAACGGATAGAGCATCTGACTACGGATCAGAAGGTTGGGGGTTCGAATCCCTCGTGGCGCACTGTGTTTCTACATAGATCACTGGTTGAGACAGTACAGAAGCCCCGGCTACGGCCGGGGCTTCTCGTTTGCCTGGACGGCGGGTCGCGGTGAGCTTCTATGATGCAGGTGTCGAGAGGGGAACCCATGGCGAGGCACCGGCACGAGAACGAGGCGAGCGAGCTTGCGGAGGCGCAGGCCGCGGCGGCAACCGAGGCAACGGAGACCGACGACGACTTCGTGGATGCGGACGAGTCGCTCGAAGCGGACGAAGAGCCCTCGTAGCGGCCCGTTCGTAGCGTCGGAGAAAGTGGCCGAAATCTCCGACGGACCGCGGTGCGGATGGAGATTCAGGGGCGATCGGGCGGGATCACCGACGGTGGGGGCGGGGTCTCCGACGGCGACAGGGGCGCGCGTCAGGCGGGAGGCGGCGGGGCCGCCGTGCTCGCGCGCACGACCAGGCGTGTGTGCAGCACCGAGGAACGCACCGGCTCGGGCCGCGCTTCGATTTCGGCGATGAGCAGTTCGAGGGCGCGGCGACCGATGGCCTCGAACTCCTGGTGGATGGTCGTCAGCGGCGGCCAGAACGAGTCCGACTCCGCCATGTCGTCGAACCCGACGACGCTGACGTCCTCCGGCACCCTACGGCCGGCCTCGTGCAGCGCGCGCAGCACGCCGAGCGCCATCTGGTCGTTCGCCGCGAACACGGCTGTGATCTCGGGGCGCGCGGCGATCTCCTGACCATGCCGGTATCCGGCGGCAGTCGACCAGTCGCCGCGGAAGACCTCCGGGACCGGCGCGCCGGCCTCTTCGAGCGTCCGGCGCCACGACTCCTCCCGCCGTGCGGCCGAATACGAGTCCCCCGGGCCGGAGATGTGCCAGACGGTCCGATGGCCGAGGTCGAGCAGGTGCTGGGTGGCCTGCCGCGCACCCTCCGCCTGGTCCGTGTCGACCTGCGGGTAGTCGGGGCGCTCGGTCGAGTCGACGACCACGACCGACAGCCCGGACGGCAGCTCGACGTCGGCGCGGTCGACGATGTGCGCCTCGATCACGACGATGATGCCGTCGACCGCCTGCTCCAGCAGACGGCTGAGCGCGACGCTCACGTCCTGCTGTGTCGGGCGTTCGACCGGGACGACCGTGATCGAGTAGCCGGCGGTCGCTGCCGACACCGCGATGGCGTCCAAGGTCCGCATGTTGCCGTAGGACGACAGGGTGAACATGACGACGCCGATGTTGCGGAAGCGGCCGGACCGCAACGCCCGCGCCGCTCGGTTCGGGCGGTAGCCGAGCACCTGCATCGAGGCGAGTACGCGCTGACGCGTCGTCTCCTCGACGTTGGTGAGGCCGTTCGCCACCCGCGAGACGGTCTGCGTCGAGACCCCCGCGTGCGCCGCGACATCGCCCAGCGACGGACCGCGTTTGCGTGCCGTCGCACGGGCGGACGGGGATTCGGCGAGCGACTCTGCCATGGTCTCCACTTCTCGGTTCAACACGAGGGTTCAACACGACCTTGCATCATGTTGACGTGAACATGTTAGAGTAGCCGCCACGATGTTGACGTAAACATCGGCACACCGTTCTCGAACCCAGGGAAGACATGACAACGACGTCCCTTACGCGGGCCACCGCGCCCGGCATCCCCCGCCGCGGCCGCCGGTCGCGCCGCGACTGGCGCGGCTGGGCCTTCGTGGCCCCCTTCACGGTCGTCTTCGCGGCGATGATCATCGCGCCGGTCGTCTACGCGATCTACCTCAGCCTCTTCCGCCAGCAGCTCATCGGCGGCAACGCGTTCGTCGGCCTCGGCAACTACGTCGCCGTGTTCCAGGACGAGAAGTTCTGGGCGTCGCTCGGCCGCGTCTCGCTGTTCCTCGTCGTGCAGGTGCCGATCATGCTGGTGCTCTCGCTGGTCGCCGCCCTCGCGCTGGACAGCGCGCGACTGCACGGCGCCGGATTCTTCCGGATCGCGCTCTTCCTCCCCTACGCCGTACCCGGTGTGGTGGCCGCGCTGATCTGGGGCTTCATCTACGGCGACCAGTTCGGTCTGACCGCGAGCATCAACCAGCTGCTCGGGACCGGGCTCGCGCCGCTCAGCGGTCAGTGGGTGCTCGCCTCCATCGGCAACATCGTCACCTGGGAGTTCATGGGCTACAACATGCTCATCTTCTACGCGGCGCTGAGGGTCATCCCGACCGAGCTCTACGAGGCGGCCGAGATCGACGGCGCCGGAGCGTTCCGCACGGTGTTCAGCATCAAGCTCCCCGCCATCCGCGGCGCGCTCGTGATCGCGACGATCTTCTCGATCATCGGCAGCTTCCAGCTCTTCAACGAGCCGAACCTGCTCAAGCAGCTGGCGCCCAACGCGATCAGCAGCTACTTCACCCCGAACATGTACGCCTACAACCTCTCGTTCGCCGGCCAGCAGTTCAACTACGCCGCGACCGTCGCGATCGTGATGGGCGTCCTGACCGCCGTCATCGCGTATGTGGTGCAGCTGCGCGGCACGAGGAAGGAGGCCCGCTGATGGCCACGCTGACCGACACCCGGAGCACGCGCCCGCGCAAGGCCCCGTCTCGTGCCGCAGCGCGCGTCCGGGACGGCGCCTCTTCCGGCCGCCGCATCCGCAAGTCGCCGCTGCTGACGATCGTGATGGTGCTCTTCGTCATCTACTCGTTCGTGCCGCTCATCTGGCTGATCGTCAACGCGACGAAGACCCAGCCCGACCTCTACTCGTCGTTCGGGCTCTGGTTCGGGAAGGACTTCAACCTCTTCCAGAACATCGCCGACACGTTCACCTACCGCGGCGGCATCTTCGTGCAGTGGCTGGGCAACACCCTCCTCTACGTGGTCGTCGGCGCAGGCGGCGCTACGCTGCTCGCCACGGTCGCCGGCTACGGCATGGCGAAGTACAACTTCCCCGGCAAGCGGGCCGTGTTCGCCGTGGTGCTCGGAGCGATCGCCGTGCCGGGGACCGCCCTGGCCGTCCCGACGTTCCTGCTGTTCAGCCAGGCCGGACTCACGAACACCCCCTGGGCGGTCATCCTGCCCTCGCTCATCAGCCCGTTCGGCTTCTACCTCATCTGGACGTACGCGAGCGAGGCCATCCCGACCGAGCTGCTGGAGGCGGCGCGGATGGACGGGGCGGGCGAGTTCCGCACGTTCTTCACGATCTCGCTCCGGCTCCTCGCCCCCGGCATCGTCACGGTCGCACTGTTCGCGATCGTCGCCACCTGGAACAACTACTTCCTGCCGCTCATCATGCTGAGCGACCCCACCTGGTACCCCCTCACGGTGGGCCTCAGCCAGTGGAGCGCGCAGGCGACCGGGGTCGGCGCCCAGCCGATCTTCAACCTCGTGATCACCGGATCGCTCATCACGATCGTCCCGATCGTGGCCGCGTTCCTGGTGCTCCAGCGCTACTGGCAGTCAGGTCTGGCCGCCGGAAGCGTCAAGCAGTAACCCCATCCCCCATCCGCAATCTCATTCCACGAAGAAGTGAAAGGAAGCTCATGAAGAGCACTCTCGCGTCCCGGCGCATCGCCCGGGTCGTCACCGCTGCGGTGGTCGGCGCCGTCGCCGCCGCCTCCCTGGCCGCCTGCTCGGGCGGCACCTCGTCCGGCGGCGGAAGCGCCTCCGACATCGACGCGGCCCTCAAGCAGGGCGGGACCATCACCTACTGGTCGTGGACCCCGTCGGCGGAGGCCCAGGTCGCCGCCTTCGAGAAGGAGTACCCGAAGGTCAAGGTCAAGCTGGTCAACGCCGGCACGAACACCACCGAGTACACGAAGCTGCAGAACGCGATCAAGGCCGGATCGGGCGCACCCGATGTCGCGCAGGTCGAGTACTACGCCATCCCGCAGTTCGCCCTCTCCGACTCGCTCGTCGACCTCAAGCAGTACGGGTTCGACAAGCTGCAGGACGACTACACCCCCGGCCCCTGGGGCTCGGTGAACGTCGGTGGCAAGCTGGTCGGCCTCCCGCAGGACTCCGGCCCCATGGCGATGTTCTACAACAAGACCGTCTTCGACAAGAACGGCATCGCCGTGCCGAAGACGTGGGACGAGTACGTCGCGGCCGCGCAGAAGCTGCACGCCGCCGACCCGAACGCCTACATCACGAGCGACTCCGGCGACTCCGGCTTCACCACCTCGATGATCTGGCAGGCGGGCGGCCGCCCGTTCAACGTGGACGGCACCAAGGTGTCGATCAACCTCCAGGACGAGGGCACGAAGAAGTGGACGGGCACCTGGGACAAGCTGGTCGAGGGCAAGCTGCTCTCCAGCGTCCCCGGCTGGAGCGACGACTGGTTCAAGGCGCTCGGCAACGGCTCCATCGCCACGCTGATCACCGGCGCGTGGATGCCCGGCGTGCTCGAGTCGTCGGTAAAGGACGGCGCCGGTCAGTGGCGCGTCGCCCCCATCCCGACCTACGACGGTAAGCCGGTCAACGCCGAGAACGGCGGCGGCGGCCAGGTCGTGCTCAAGCAGAGCAAGAACCAGGCTCTCGCGGCCGGCTTCCTGAAGTGGCTGAACAACGACGAGGACAGCATCAAGGTGTTCCTCGAGTCCGGCGGGTTCCCGTCGACCACGAAGGACCTCAACTCCTCCGAGTTCCTCGCCTCCGCCCCCGAGTACTTCGGCGGTCAGAAGATCAACGAGGTGCTGGTGGACGGCGCCAAGAACGTGTCGACCGGCTGGCAGTACCTGCCGTTCCAGGTCTACGCGAACAGCATTTACGGGGACACGGTCGGACAGTCCTACACGTCGAACACCAGCCTGAACCCCGGTCTGCAGGCCTGGCAGAAGGCGCTGGTCGACTACGGCAACCAGCAGGGCTTCACGGTCACCGGCGAGTAGCAGCATCTCCGTGGCCGGCCGCGCACGTCGCGGCCGGCCACGGCCATCCCACCCCTCAGGAGAACCATGACCACCTTCGACATCGCGGGCGACGACTTCGTCCTCGACGGCGAGCCGTTCCGCATCCTCTCGGGAGCGCTGCACTACTTCCGCGTGCACCCGGACGACTGGGCGGACCGCATCCACAAGGCGCGCCTGATGGGGCTCAACACGATCGAGACCTACGTGCCGTGGAACGCGCACGAACCGCGCCCCGGCGAATGGCGTGCCGACGGCGCGCTCGATCTCGCCCGGTTCCTGAAGGCGGTGGCCGACGAGGGGATGTACGCGATCGTCCGCCCCGGGCCGTACATCTGTGCCGAATGGGACAACGGCGGCCTGCCCGCGTGGCTCTTCACGGATCCGGAGGTCGGCATCCGCCGGTCGGAGCCGCGCTTCGTCGCCGCGCTCTCCGCGTACCTGCGGAACGTGCTCGACATCGTCCGGCCGTTGCAGGTGACCGAGGGCGGACCTGTGCTGCTCGTGCAGGTGGAGAACGAGTACGGCGCGTACGGCGACGACAAGGAGTACCTGCGTCAGCTGGTGGAGGTCATCCGCGGTGCCGGGATCACGGTGCCGCTGACCACGGTCGACCAGCCGCAGGACGACATGCTCGAGAACGGCTCACTGCCGGAGCTGCTCAAGACCGCATCCTTCGGCTCCCGCTCGCGCGAACGGCTGGCGACGCTGCGCCGACACCAGCCGACCGGGCCGCTGATGTGCTCGGAGTTCTGGGACGGCTGGTTCGACAGCTGGGGCGGTCACCACCACACGACCTCGGTGGAGGAGTCGGCGGCCGACCTGGATGCGCTGCTCGCGCTCGGCGCATCCGTCAACCTGTACATGTTCCACGGCGGCACGAACTTCGGCTTCACCAACGGCGCCAACGACAAGGGCGTCTACCAGCCGATCGTGACCAGCTACGACTACGACGCCCCGCTCGACGAGGCGGGCGAGCCGACGGAGAAGTTCTGGGCGTTCCGCGATGTGATCGCGCAGTACGCCCCGGTGCCGGAGCTCGAGCCCGTCGTGGCCGCGGCTGCGCCCGCGTTCACCGTCCCGTTCGGCTCCTCGGTTCCGCTCTGGTCGGTCGCCGACCGGCTGGGCGAGTGGTCGCACACGGACTCGCTGCCGACGTTCGACGAGCTGGGCCACTACAGCGGTCTCGGCCTGTATCGCACCGAGATCGACACGACCGAGCCCGCGGTGCTGGAATTCGGCGAGGTCCGCGACCGCGCGTACGTCTCGGTCGGCACCAGCCGCCTGGGCGTGCTCGCCCGCGACCACCACGACTCGGCCATCGCGCTCTCCCCCAGCCGCGGAACCCTCACCGTGCTCGTCGAGGACCAGGGCCGCGTCGACTACGGTCCCCGGATCGGCGAGCCCAAGGGACTCATCGGCCCGGTGCAGCTGAACGGCGAGGAGCTGCGCCGGTGGAGCGTCCTTCCGCTCGAGCTGTCGTCGCTCGCGCCCGTGCGCGATGCCCTCGACGCCGCCGGCGCCGAGACGCCCGAGCGCCTGGCCGGTCCGGTCTTCGCCCGCGCCGTCTTCGGCCTGGACGAACCGTGCCCCCTCTTCCTCGACACGACGGGATGGGGCAAGGGCGTCGCCTGGATCAACGGCTTCCACCTGGGCCGCTACTGGACGCGCGGACCGCAGGAGACGCTGTTCGTCCCGCGCGGCGTACTGCATGCCGGCGCCAACGAGCTGATCGTGCTGGAGCTGGAGTCCGCCGCCGAGGCCGTCGCCGCCTTCGTGCCGGAACCGCGTCTGGGCCACACGGAGGTCTGAGCCGGTCAGAGACCAGCGGCCGAGGGTGCCTCCGCGACCGTTCCGGTAGCCGGGCGCCCTCGGACGCTGAGCACGGTGACGCAGACGGCGATCGCGGCGAGCAGGATCAGGCTGACCGGTCCGGTCCCCAGCGCCAGTCCACCGCGAGCGTGCGACACGGCGAGGCCGTCGGAGAGCGACGCCCCGAACGGCCGGGTCAGGACGTACGCGGTCCAGAACGCCGCCGTCGCGCCGAAGCCCCACCAGCGGTAGGCCGCGCCGGGAAGGGCGAACAGGATGCCGAACAGCAGGGCGGAGGCGAAGTAGCCCAGCCCGAGCGTGGTCGCGGTCAGGTCGCCGACCGCTGTTCCGAGGGCGAAGGTCGCCAGGACCGCGCACCAGTAGAACACCTGGCGCGCCGGAGTGTCGATGCGGTGCACCGACAGGGTTCGCTGGGTGGCGAACCAGAGGACGAAGACCATCGCGAGAGCGACGACGAACACCACCGTCGAGACGAGGTACGGGACACCGAGCTCGACATGCAGCACATCGGCCACCATCGTGCCGAAGACGGCGACCATCAGCACGGCGCTCCAGTAGACCCACGGGATGTACCGCCGCACGGCGAACTGCAGCCCGAGCGCCACGGCGAACACTACGAAGGCCCCACCGACGGCGACGACGGGGTCGATGGCCTTCACCAGGAAGTCGGACGCCGTCTCCCCCATGGCCGTCGTCAGCAGCTTGGTCACCCAGAACAGGGCGGTGACGGCGGGAACGGTGTTGCGCATCCACTCAGCATCCCGAACGGAGGGCGGTCCACGCTGGACGATCAACGCGAACCGATGAGAGGCCTCGAAGACGGCGGAGCCGGCCGTGTGTTCAGAGGATGCGCCGGGCCAGCCGCGGGTAGTCGATCACGATGCCGTCCTCATCCACGGTGAGATCGGCCATGAACGTGTCACTCACGCTGCGGTACCGCACCACACTGTGACCGGAGGCCGGGTCGAACGGCTTCGCGGCACTGTACGCCTGCCGGCTCGGGATGACCGCGAGCGACGGCAGGTCGACCCACGCCATCGTGAGCTCGGTCTCCGCCAGCCCCTCTCGGGCACGCAGGCGCAGGATCGGCATCGTGTTGGTGACCGGACAGAGCGCGAGGTCGCAGTCGAGTGCGTCCTCCAGGGCTTCCGGGTGTGCCGCGCCCGGATCGGGCATCGGTTCGCCGTGGTAGCGCACGTCGCCGTGGGCGTACGTCTCGGTCGCCCAGGTGCCGTGGGCGCTGCGCGTCAGCACGAGCCAGCGCGTGAACCCGCGGCCGGCAACCGAAACCGAGAGCCGCGAGGTCACCCAGTCCGGCCCGGTCTCCAGCGCCCAGCTGGTGACGTAGTCGGTGGTCCGCGAGGTGCCGAGGGCGTCGAGCCTGTCCGGCGCGAGGGTCAGCACCGCGGCCTCCAGTCGTTGCGGGTCCTCGTCGCCCACCCACTCCACGTGCCGTACAGCTCCACGCATGCTGCTCGCCTCCGCCCACGACCGCCGTCGCCGAACCATATCCCAGCGCGGGGTCGGTGTGGAGAGGTGTGCCGTTACGCGTTCGGCCGGCCCGTCGGTCCGAGGACCTCGTGGTCAGCGAGCCGGCGCCGCATGCGGGGTGAGCGCGTGCTGCAGCGCGAGCGTCGCCGCTCCACCGGCCGCCGCATCCAACCCGGGGTCGGCGAGCTCGATGACGACCGGGTGGATGGCGCGGGTGCGGGCGAACTGCGAGACGTACGCTCGGATCTCGCGAACGTAGATGGCTCCGGCGTCCGCGAATCCGGGTCCGGCCAGCACGACACGGTCGAGGTCTAGCACGTTCACGATCGACAGCACCGCCGCGGCCACATACCGCGCCGAGCGCTTGATCAGCTCGCAGCAGCGCGGCTCGCCTTGGGCGGCCGCCCGTGCGATCGCCTCGAAGTCGGCGCGGAAGCGTTGCGGGTCGCGGGTGAGGCCCAGCTGCCGGACGAGATCGTCGTCGTCCAGCGCCTGCGCCACCACCGCACGGGGCGCCGCCAGCATCTCCAGGCAACCGCGCGCGCCGCACCAGCACTGCGGACCGTCGATGTCGATCACCATGTGGCCGATCTCGCCGACGTTCGAGGACGCCCCGCGGGCGACGCTGCCGCCGACCATCAGTCCCAGGCCGAAGCCGTTGGAGAGGTAGAGGGTCGCGAAGTCCTGCGTCGCGGGCACCCGGCCGGCCCAGTACTGGCCGAGGGCGGCGCAGGCGGCGTCGTTGTCGCGCACCACCGGCAGTCCGATGCGCGGTTCGAGCGCCTTGTTCAGGGCGAAGGACTCCCACTCGGTGGAGGTGATCGACAGACGCTCCGCTCCAGCGCCCAGATCGAGACCGGCGCCTGCGACACCGACGCCCACAACCGACTCCAGCGCGATGTCGAGCTGTACCAGCAGCTGCCCGAGCTCGCGGGCGATGCGCACCACATCCTCGCTCGGGCCTGCCTGCTCGATGCCCGGCGAGACCAGCCTGCCGATGACCGTGCCCGCGAGATCGGTCACCACGTAGGTCAGGCGGCCCGCGTCGAGTGAGAGCCCGACAGCGAACCGCCCGGTCGAATTGAGCTCCAGGAGGCTGCTTCTCTTGCCTCCGGTCGACTCGCTGAAGCCGGTCTCGATGACCAGACCGTCCTCGATGAGCGACTTGACGATGCGGGTGATGGAGGTGGCGGTCAGCCCCGAGCGTTCCGCCAGCTCGGTGCGCGTGACCGTGCCGCCGGAACGGACCATATCGAGCACGGCGCTCCGGGTGTTCGCGGACGACGGCCCCAGCCGCCGCGCCGCGCTCACGTCGTCTCCCGCACGACGACGACGGGTTCGGGCGCCGTCACCGGTCCGACATCGCCGTCGTGGATGGCGGCGAGCGCCGCCGTGCCCAGCAGCGCGCCGATCTCCCGGCCATGACGGTCGATCGCCGTAATGGGGCGGCTCGCGCTCTGGCACACCAACGAGTCGCTCCAGCAGATCAGGGAGACCGCGTCAGGGACCGGGACGCCGTGCTCCTCCAGCGCATCGAGCGCCGCGACCGCGTCGTGGTCGCTGTCGAAGACCAGCACTGTCGGGGCGTCCGGCGAGCTCTCGGCGGCGATACGGACGGCGTCCGCGACGACGTCGGGCGTCTGCACGATTTCGATGCGCCTGTCGCCGTCGCCCGCTGCACTGCCGACATCGCTGACCAGCGGGTCCGGCTCCGACTGCGCGGTGACGTAGACCCAGCGGCGAGCAGGATGCCCATCGAGGTAGGCGGCGAGCGCGCGCGAGGCGGCCGCCGCATCCACCGTCACCGCCGGATAGTCGGCATCGTCCGCAACGGAGGCGAGCGCGACGAAGGGCATGTCGATCTGACGGAGGAGCCGGACGCGCGCGTCCTCCTGGCGTGCCCCGAGAACGATGACACCGGCGATTCCACCGACGCGGGCCCACAGCCGGTAGGTGCGCAGCTCCGACTCCTCGTCGTCGACCGACCGGGTGATGAACCGCATGCCGGCCGCGAGCAGCGGGCCGGCGATCGCACGCACGATCGCGGACGCGACCGGGTCGCGGTCGCGCCCGTGCCGGATCACCAGGCCGATCGACGCCGCCTGATCCGTCATCTGCTCACCGCCTTCCCCTCGCCCCGCACGGGACCCCAGATAGGAAGTCTGCCCGATGCGGCGCCCCAGCCACGACTTCCCCCGTCACTTGATCGCGCCCGCCGCCATACCGCGCTCGAACTGCCGCTGCAGGGCGATGTAGGCGATGATCGTCGGGATCGCGGTGATCACGGACGCGGCGAGGATCTTCGGCGTGTCGTCGTTGTATTGCCGGCGGAAGAACTCGGGCAGCTGGGTGACCACGCCCATCCCGTCGTCGATGAGGAACACTTTCGGCAGCAGGTACGAGTTCCACGCGTAGATCAGCACCAGCACCATGAGCGCCACGGCCATCGGGCGCGACAGCGGCACCAGGATCGACCAGAACACCCGCCAGGTGCTCGCGCCGTCGATGCGAGCGGCCTCGAACATCGCGTCCGGGATGCCGTCGACGTACCCGCGCGCGATCAGCACGGTGAACGGGATCTGCAGGGCCGCAATCGGCAGGATGACCGACCAATAGGTGCCGAGCAGACCGAGCTTCACGGCGGTCGTATAAAGAGGAGCGATCAGCACCACCTCGGGCAGGGTCAGCGCGGCCATCATCAGCCAGAAGTACAGCTCCTTCCCTCGCACGCGCAGCTTCGAGAAGCCGAACGCCGCCGCGAGGGTGGCCACGTAGACGATGACGATCGAGGCCACCGCGATGATGATCGTGTTGAGGAAGAACTTCGGGAAGCCGGGAACCTGCACCACCGCCAGGTAGTTGCCCCACCCCTGTCCCTCGAAGCTGGTCTGGAGCATCGCGATCAGCGGGATCACGAACGGGATGACCGCCGCCGTCAGCACCAGCTGCAGGATGATGCGCGCACGTCGCGAACGGGTCTCAAACATCGGCGGCCTCCTTGCGGCGCGGTTTCGTGCGGGTGAGGCGCTCGCGGCCTTGCAGCTGCATGAACACGGAGACGGCGATCGCGATGATCAGCACCAGAATGGACAGCGCCGACGCGTAACCGAGGTTGCGGTCGCTGCTCGCCGTCTCGGCGTAGATCATGGTTCCGAGGAACTCGGACGAGTGCGCCGGACCGCCCTGCGTGATCAGCCACGGGCTGTCGAACAGCTTCAGCGCCGTGATGAAGTTCAGGATGGCCAGGGACACGATGATGGGGCGCAGGGTCGGCAGGACGATGGAGAACAGGACCCGGAAGTTGCCGGCGCCGTCCAATCGCCCGGCCTCGATGAGCTCGGGGTCGATCTGCGCCATCCCGGCGTAGATGAGGATGAAGCCGTAACCGATCGCGCCCCAGCATCCGACCAGGGTGACGACGAGCAGCGATGTGGTCGACTGGCCGATCCACGGCTGCTGCAGCGTCGACAGACCGAAGAAGCCGAGGATGCTGTTGACCGTGCCGTCGCTCTGCCAGACCTCGACGTGCGCTGGGGCGAGCGTGGCCGGGGCCACGACGACGGGGATGACGACGAGCACCTTGTAGAGGTTCGCGAAGCGGATCTTGGAGTGCATGGCCGCCGCGAACAGCGTCCCGCCGGCCACCTGCACGAGGAACACCACGACGAAGTAGATGATCGTGTTGCGCAGCGAGGTCCAGAGTACCGGGTCGGCCAGCGCCGAGATGTAGTTGCCGAAGCCGACCGGCGTCATCAGCGCCCGGCCGCCGGGCCAGGAGAAGAACGACAGGTAGCCCGAGTAGATGATGCTGTAGTAGATCAGCCCGACGGAGATGGCGAACGCCGGAAGGATCCAGCGGAGGCCCCCGGGGAGGAGGCGGGCGCGCCGTCTGGAGCGCCCGCCCCCCTTCACCACGGGTGGGTGTCGGTCGGATCCGATCTCAAGATCCGTGACGGTCATGAGTGAATCGATCCGTTCTTATCGGTTGCGGATTACTTCGTGCCGACCTTGCTGGCCTCGGAGGAGGCCTGCTGGTCGTCGGCGATGCTCGCGATCGACTTGTTCACCGACGGGTCGAGCACCTGCTGGATGGCGACCACGATCGCGTCGAGCGACTTCTCGGTGGTCTGCCACTGGCGGGACTCGGTGGTCTCGCCGCTCTCCTTGATCAGGTTCTCCATCGCCGGACGCTGAACAGCCTCGTCCACGAGCGTGATGTTCGACCAGTCGGGCGTGGTCCCCTTCAGGGCCGGCAGCAGATCGAGCGCGTTGGCGACGTTCTGCTGGCCGGTCTTGTCCATGGTCATCCACGAGACGAAGGTCTTGGCCGCGCCGATGTTCTTCGACTCGGAATTGATCGCCAGTCCGTAGTCGGCCTCACCGAAGTACGTGCTCTTGTGGCCTTCGCCTGCGACGTCCGGGAACTGCGCGGGCAACTGGACGAAGCACGTCGGGTTGGTGACACCGGCCGCCTCCATCGAGGCCTTGCACGACTCGGCGCCCGCATACTGCGTGTACCAGAAGCCCATCTGGACCATGGCGGCGTCGCCCTTCATGAACTCGTTGTTGGCGAGGGGATACTGCGGGCCGTCGAGCGCGTTCGGCGCGATGATGCCGTCGTTTTTCATCTTCTTGATGATCTCGAGCACCTTCTTGCCCTGCTCGTCGTTCCACTTCGCCTTGCCGGTGGCGGCCTTGATGAAGAAGTCGGGATCCACCGTGTTGGCGATCGAGTGATACATCTCGGTCGGGAAGGTGTCGGTTCCGCCCGCACCCATGGTGAAGCAGGTCTTGCCGATGGCGGTCACCTTCTTGCAGGTGTCCACCCACGAGTTGTAGTCCGTCGGCACCTTCGCGCCGGCCTTGTCGAGGATGTCCTTGTTGTACCAGAGGAAGCCTGCGGACATGCCGCCCAGCGGGAGTGAGACGAAGCGTCCGTCCGAACTGGTCAGCTGCTTCACGTAGGAGCCGCCGATCTTGTCCTTCCAGCCGTCGCCCAGGGTGTCCTTGGCGAGCGAGGTCAGGTCGAGTGCGTACGGGCCCCAGAGGTCCGGCGAGCCGCCGGCCGGGGACAGGTCGAAGACGTCCGGGCCTTTACCCGAGTCGAGGGCGGGCGTGATCGTGTTGCGGTAGTCGACGTTCTCGAAGTTCTTGTAGGTGACTTTGATGTCCGGGTACTGCTTGTTGAACTCTGCGATGTACTTCTCGGCCACCGGGGTGTCGGGGGTCCATCCCCACCAGGTGACACTTCCGGATTTGGCCGGCTTGACATCCGAGGCCTGATCGCCGGACGAGCCGGTGCAGCCTGTGATCGCCAGTGCGGCGGCCGCAGCCACCGCTGCCGCGGAAATGAACCGCGTACGCATCATTGTGATTCCTCCACCTCTTTGTGCTGATCTCGTGCATGGCGGCGCACGTTCGGGGCGAGCCTACACACGCATTCGAAAGGCGCGCAACAGTTCGAACCTTTTTGTCACAAACTGCGTGTAGCCATGTATGGTGTCGTCTACTGCCGCTCTCTCTGGCTGAATGCACTTAGTTGCGTACGTTGAGATAGTGAGCTTTCACGTAGAAGGGACTCCACATTGGCCATCGAATCCGTACTCTTGAACGTCACCGACATCCCGCGTTCGGTCGAGTTCTACCGCCGCCACCTCGGCGCCGAGGTGATCGAGGCGGGTGACGACAACGCGGTGCTCGATCTGGTCACCGCGCAGCTCGTGCTCAACCGCATCGACGCTCCCGCCGAATCGACGTGGGTCGGCGACGACCTGCAGCGCGGTTTTCGTCACGTCGGCTTCAAGGTGTCCGACCTCGACGCCCGCGTGGACGCCCTGCACGACGCGGATGTGCCCTTCCATCTCGAGCCGATCCACGCCGAGGGTGATGTGCGCATCACGTTCTTCTACGACCCGGACGGCACGCTGCTCGAACTGGTCGAGGGCCCGCTGCAATACCACGAGGTCTACGACCGCGAGGCGGTCGAGAAGGACTGGGGCCTCGGCGACCCCGACCGCCCGCGCTTCGACCACGTCGCCGAGACCGTCGCCGACCTGGAGGCGACCAAGGAGCACTACGGCGAACTCGGGTACTCGCTGATGTCGGGCATCCACCAGCCGAGCGACGACCGTGGCTTCGAGATCAACTTCCTCCGCCATGGCGACAGCTCGCTCGAGATCTTCACCTACGACAAGGCCGAGAAGGCGGAGCGCAGCCCGCAGCTCGACGCGCCCGGCTTCGTAGCGGTCGCCTTCGAGGGCCGGACCGCTCCGGGCACGGCTGTCGGCACCGCCGGCGACCGCGAGGTCTACAGCGGCCCCGACGGCCTGCTGTACACGATCGAGAACGCATGACCGCATCCACCTCGCTGCGTCCGCTCGGCGCGACGGGACTCTCCGTGAGCGCGGTGACCCTCGGCGGCGCCCCGCTCGGCAGCATGCCCGAAAACTTCGGCCACGAGGTGGCGGAGGCAGACGCGGTCGCGCTGGTGCAGGACGTACTGCGCAGCGGCATCCGGACCATAGACACGTCTAACGGGTACTCCGACGGCCGCAGTGAGGACCGGATCGGCAGGGCGATCGCGGAGTTCGGCGGCCTGCCGGACGACGTCCTGGTGATCACCAAGACCGACCAGCGCGACGGTGACTACAGCGGTGAGCGCGTGCGGCGGTCGATCGCCGAGAGCACCGGGCGGCTGGGGATCCGCCCACTGCCGCTGGTGCACCTGCACGACCCGGAGTTTCACGACTTCGACGCCATGACCGCTCCGGGCGGGGCGGTGGATGCGCTCGTGGAGGCGAAGGAGCGCGGGGACGTCGGCCACATCGGGCTCGCCGGCGGTGACGTGCGGGTGATGCGCCGCTACCTCGACCTCGGCGTCTTCGAGGTGCTGCTCGTGCACAACCGCTGGACGCTCGTCGACCGCAGCGCCGGGCCTCTGCTCGACCGCGCGGTCGATCTCGGGGTCGGGATCGTGAATGCGGCCGTTCTCGGCGGAGGCATCCTCGCCGACGAGACCGGCCGCAAGACCGACTACGGCTACCGGGCGGCCTCGGCGGAGACGCTCGACGCCATCGCGCGCATGCGGGAGGTATGCCGCCGCTGGGAGACCACCCTCGCGGCCGCCGCCCTGCGCTTCTCGACCCGCGACGACCGATTCGCGAGCACCATCGTCGGGATCAGCAGGCCGGAGCGCATCCAGCAGACCCTCGACGCCGCAGCCCTCGACCGGCCGCAGGAGTTCTGGGACGAGCTGGAGTCGCTCCTGCCCTCTCCCGCGAACTGGCTCGACGCCGACTGACCGACACCGACACAACACACGAAAGAGACACCATGCCACTCGTCCGAATCGACATGCACAGCCCACTGGCTCACCTCCGACCGCAGATGAGCCAGGCGATCAACTCCGCGCTCGCGGACGGCTGGGGCATGCCGGCCGACGACCTGTTCCAGATCTTCACGCTGCACGAGCAGGGCGACCTGTTCTACAGCCGCACCTTCCCGGACGCGGATCGCTCGGACATCGTCTTCATCAGCATCCTTGCCTACAACGGGTACTCTCCCGAAGTGAAGCAGCGCGGTGCGGAGCTGGTCGTCGAGCGGCTCGCAGCGCTCGGGATCAAGCGCGACGACATCCTCATCTCCCTCTACGAGAACGGCGACGGCGACTGGCTCGCCCCGTCCAAGGAGCAGTGACCATGCAGAGAAGCGACCTTCCCGACGGCTTCGTCGTCGGGAGCGCGACCGCCTCGTACCAGATCGAGGGCGCCACCCACGAGGATGGCCGCGGCGAGAGCATCTGGGATGCCTTCGCGCGCGTCCCCGGAGCCATCGCCGACGGCAGCACGGGCGACGTGGCCGACGATCACTACCACCGCTGGCCGGAGGACGTCGCGCTGATGTCCGACCTCGGCCTCGACGCCTACCGGTTCTCGATCGCGTGGCCGCGCATCCAGGCCGACGGCACCGGCCCCGCGAATCGTGCGGGACTCGACTTCTACCGTCGGCTCGCCGAGTCGCTGCGCGAGCGCGGCATCACGCCGTGGGCGACCCTGTACCACTGGGATCTGCCCCAGGCGCTGGAGGACCGGGGCGGCTGGCTCGATCGCGACACCGCGATGCGGTTCGCCGACTACGCCGCGCTCGTCGCGGAGGAGCTCGGCGACGTCGTGACCGACTGGATCACGCTCAACGAGCCGTGGTGCTCGGCCTTCCTCGGCTACGCGAGCGGGCACCACGCGCCCGGCCGAACGCTCGGCTCCCGATCGGCGCACGCGGCCCACCACCTCCTTCTGGGCCACGGCCATGCACTGGAGGCGCTGCGAGCGACCGTCCCGTCCGCAAACATCGGCACCACGCTCAACCTCTACTCGGTGCAGCCCGCGAATGACTCCGAGGCGGACGCCGACGCCGCGCGCCGGATCGACGGCCTCAGCAACCGGTTCTTCCTCGACCCGGTACTGAAGGGCGCGTACCCCGCGGATGTGCTCGAGGACCTCGGCGAGACGCAGTGGTTCGCCGAGAACGCGACCGATGACGACCTGAAGCGCATCTCCGCGCCGATCGACTTCCTCGGCATCAACTACTACAGCCGTCACACCGTCGCGTCGGGGTCGAACCCGGCGACGGGCGGCCCGGCCAGCGCCTACCCGGGCAGCGAGCACGTCCGCTTCGTCAAGACCGGGGCTCCGGTCACGCAGATGGGCTGGGAGATCCACCCCGACGGGATGGTGGATGTGCTCCGCCAGGCCAACGCGCTCGCGCCGAACCTGCCGCTGTACATCACCGAGAACGGTGCTGCGTACCCGGACCAGGTGGGCGCGGACGGCGAGATCGACGACCCGCAGCGCGCCGAATACCTGGAGGCGCACTTCGAGGCGGCCCGGGATGCGGTCGCCGAAGGCCTACCGCTGCAGGGCTACTTCATCTGGTCGCTGATCGACAACTGGGAATGGGCGTGGGGTTACTCCCGGCGCTTCGGGATCGTGCACGTCGACTACACGACGCAGAAGCGCACGCCGAAGCGCAGCGCACGCTGGGTCGCGGACTTCCTCCGCGACGCGGTGCCCGCCTCCCGCTGACCTTCGGTTGACGCGACACGCCGTCCGCCGTCGGCTGGGGACGGCGTGTTGCGTCAACCGGATCGCGTCAGGACTGGCCGCGGCCGGTCTTCTGCTGGAGCCGGTCGATGTGCTCCGAGGCCTGCGCCTTCGTAAGGTCGGCGGGGAGCTCCTCGCCGGCCTCGCGGGCGAGGGTGTCGAGGTAGCTGCGCTGGGATGCGGTCATCGGCTCATCGCCGGTGACCCACTCCGACGGGTCCTTGCTCGCAGGGTTGCTGTCGTCGCCGCGGGCGCCGAGCACATCGTCGCCCGCGCCGTTCGTGGTGCCGCTGGTGTCGCTCATGCGGCAGACAGTACGCCGCCGCACCGACATCGTCAGGGGGAGGACCGCTGCCACCGGCTCATCGGCGCAGCACGCTGGGCCGGGGCAGGCCCAGTTCCTCCAGAAGGTCACCGAGCATCCGATCGAGTTCGAAGCCCGCCTGTGTGATCTTGTTGTTGCCGAAGCTCGCCAGCCGACTGCTCGGCTGGTCGACACTCAGCACTGTTCCGCCGCTGCGCGCAGCGTGCAGCTCGACCCGGATCGGCGTGTACAGCAGTGTTCCGGGGTCGTGCCGGAACATCCGCGCAGCTGTGGCGTAATCGCCGATGAGATACACGGCGCTCGGGATGTCGGCTCCGCCCACGCGCATCACCGGCGTCGGGTGATCCGTCCAGAACCTCACGAACCGATGGATGCCGGGCCCCGCCGTCTCGCGGGTGAGGCGGCGCCAGTCCGCGTCGTCCGCGAGCAGGTCCCGCAGCTGTCCGACGTCGAGCGGGGGCACCTCGACTTCGAAGGCGCGGCGGAGGGTTCCGAAGGCGACGGCGGCCTCCAGTTCGATGCGGGTGACCGGGACAGGGATGATGCGCTCGGTCGCGGGGAGGGCCATCATCCCATTCTCGCCGCTGCCGGGGGGGGTGCTCAGCCCCGGCCGGTCACGCCGCGCTTCGGCGGCACCTGCGGCAGGTCGTCCGAGGAGCCGCCCTCGCCCAGCCGGGCGACGTACTCCCGTTCCCGCTCCAGCGTGTCCGTCTCGGGAACGCCGAACCGCGACGGGTCGGGACGGTCGGCATCCTGCTCGACGGTCAGCAAGCCATCCGGGTCGCGCGGGTCGCGCACGCCGGTCAGGCGTACGTCGATCGTCGACGTGTCCTCGTCGTGCCCACGTCGGTCCTCATCGCGGCTCGTCGCATCCATGTGTCCACCATCGGCGCGTGCGGGAGCCGCGGCAAGGGGTCAGCTCGGTTTGCTCTCCGGCAGCGAGGCGCCGAGCGAAGCGGGCTCCTCCGGCGAGCCTGCGTGGTCGGGTGCGACGCCACCTACCGGATCCGAGCGATCGGCGCGCACCAGCGCGATCCCGCCGAGGATGAGCAGCCCGCCCAGCAGTTGGAGCAGACCGAGCTGCTCCCCCAGCAGCAGCCACGCATACAGGGTCGCCGCCACCACCTCCAGCAGGCCGGTGAACGACGCCAGCCGCGACCCCAGCAGCTCCGTCGCGGTGATGCTCGCGGCGTAGGCGACCGCCGTGGCGAACACGCCGACCACGGCGAGCGGCACCCACCACGCCACCGACTGGCCGAACAGCGGCACCTCGGCGAAGCTCACCGTGACCGGCAGAACGCTCGTCGCCCCCACGGCGGCGAGGGCGATCGCGCCGATCAGGAGCCCGCCGGAGGCCAGGGCGACGGGCGGGAGGCCGTCGCTCGGTCGCGCCGCGATCACATAGAACGCCGCGCAACCGCCCATGGCGAGCACCGCCAGCAGAAGGCCGAGCGGGTCGAGAGCGCCGGCGCCACCGGGCGACACGACCAGCACGAGCCCACCGACCGCCACGACCGACCCGGCCAGGACGACGAGGCGCGGCGCCCGCCGGGTGCGCATCCACACGACGACGACCAGCAGGACGGGCGCGAGGTACTCGACGAGGATCGCCGAGCTCACCGGGATGCGCTGGATGGCCGCGAAGTACAGCACCTGGGTTCCGGCGACGCCGACGAGAGCCATCCCGAGCAGCCGCCAGCGGCCCCGCCAGACCGCAGCCCAGCGACCCCGGACGGCGATGAGCGCGAACGGCAGCAGCACGATCCCGCCGATGAGGGCGCGTGCGGTGACGGCAGCGACGGGCGACCAGCCGCTCTCGAGCAGCGGTTTGATGAACGCGCCCGACATCCCGAACGTCGCCGCAGAGAGCACGGCGATGAGCAGGCCGAGCGAAGTCGGATGCCGATGCGTCATAGGGTCACCTGTCAGGGTTGTCAGCGATGATGGTCCTGACGTTACGCGCGTCGCGAGTAAGGAGTCAACTTGCGTTTTGCCCCTGACACAGAGGACGCCCTGGAATTCGCCGTGGTCCTCGGCAACACGGTTCCGGACGCCTCGCAGAGCGGCGAGGACGAACTCGCGACCCCGGAGCAGCTGGTCGCCCTGCTGACCGAGAGCCGCTACTCGGGCCGCGTCGATGGCGACGAGGCGGAGCTCCGGGCCGTCCACGAGACGCGAGATCGCATCCGCCGCACCTGGACGCTCGACCGCGACGAGGCGGCCGTCGAGGTCAACGCCATGCTGGCTGAAGCGCACGCCCTGCCGTACCTGATGCGCCACGACGGGTTCGACTGGCACCTGCATGCCACGGCTCAGGATGCGCCGCTCGCCGAGCGCATCCGCGTCGAGATCGCGCTGGCCCTGGTGGATGTGATCCGTTCGGACGAGACGGGCCGCCTGCGCGTGTGCGCCGCCGACGACTGCACCGGCCTCCTGCTCGACCTCTCCCGCAACGGCTCCAAGCGCTTCTGCAGCGTGCGCTGCGGCAACCGGATGAACATGGTCGCCTTCCGCGCCCGCAAGGAGCAGCGCGCGTAGCCGTCCGGCCCTCCGCTCACGCCGGAGATCCGCTCCCTCCCGCCGGAGATGCGCCTCCCCCCGGCCGGAGATCCCGCGCCTCCGCGGGCGAATCGCCCGTCCCACCGCGGTTAGTCGGAGATTCGGGCACTTTCGTCCGACGCAAGCCACCGACCGTAGCCGCGGGCCTCCGGAGGCGGCTCAGCCTGACACTCGCGGAGATCCGCTCCCTCCCGCCGGAGATGTGCCTCACCCGGTCGGAGATACGGCCGCCCCGGTCGGAGATTCCGCACACCGGCGCGCGAATCTCCTGCCCCACCGCGGTCAGTCGGAGATTCGCGCCTGTTTCTCCGACGCAAGCCGCGGCCCGCTCAGAAGTCAGACAGATTGCCCCGGATGCCGCCGTCGCCGAACTCCCGCCGCAGGATTCCGCGCCGACGCAGGACGGGGACGAGCTCGTCCAGGTTGCGGTGCAGCGTCACCGGGTGCAGGTCGCCCGAGAAGATGAAGCCGTCGTTCGACGCCTCCTCCCCCAGTTCTTCGATGAAGTCGGCGATCTGCTCGGCCGTCCCGACGAATCCTTCGCGGTCGGCGATGCGTCCCTTGACGACCTTCGGCGCGACCAGGTCGCGCAGCGTGACCCCATCGCGGATCCCCTGCTTTCCGAACAGTCCCTTGATGCTGCCCTGCGACACGTGGTCGCCGAACACCGAGACGTCGAACGGCTCGTCGAGCGACAGCTGCGTCAGGTCGGTCTCCAGGTCGCTCGACTGTCCGGCGAGCTCCCGGTACAGCTCCGCGTCGGTGGGATGCTTCGACGCCTCGACGACCCTCCGCGCCTCCTCGTCGCTCGGCACGACCTCCGGCTTGAAGACGAACAGCACCTTGATCGAGTCGGGGTCGCGCCCGGCGGCCACGGCCGCCTCACGCACCTTGGCCCGGTAGTCGCGGATGCTCTGCGCGTCCAGCGGGGCGAGGGCGAGCTGCACATCGGAGTGCGTACCGGCGAACGCGATGCCGCGCGGCGAGCCGCCGGGCGAGACGATCGCCGGGTCGCCGTCGGTGAACGGCACGGCGTTGAGCGGCCCGGCCACCCGGAAGTACTCGCCCTCGTGCTCGAACGGCCGTATCTTCGAGCCGTCGGCGAAGTGGCGCGTCGCGGCGTCCTCGATGAGTGCGTCGTCATCCCAGCTGTGCCACAGCCGCCGGATCACGGTGAGCCACTCCTCAGCGCGGTCATAGGCCGCATCGTGCGAGAGGGCCGGCAGGCCGAGGTGCCGCGCGCTGCCGACGTCAGTGACCACGTTGACCCCGAGCCGGTGACCGCTCAGGTGGTGCAGGCTCGCGAACTGACGGGCGGCGACGTAAGGAGGGTAGGCGCCGGCGTTGATCGTGGGAGCGACACCCAGGTGCTCGGTCGCATCCAGCAGGTACGGCGAGAGGATCAGCGGGTCGTGCTTCGGCCCGCCGTACGCCTCGCGCACCCGCAGGTCGACGGTCTCCGGGAAGCCGATCGACAGGGCGTCCTCGATGATGACCAGATCGAGTCCGGCCTGCTCGAGTTCGCGCGCGGACTGCTGGTAGAGATCCGGCCGCGTCCACCGGTAGTCCCACTCCCAATACGGGCGGCCCCAGCCCTGAGGCCCGAAGCCGCGGCTGAAGAACCAGCCGAAGTGCTGCAGTCGTGCCATGCTCGCCTACCTCCCCGCCACGGCGCTCAGCGGCGCCGAGGTCAGCTCTGCGTCCCCCGCGACAGCCGCATCCTCGACCACCGCATCCGCGACAGCCGCATCCTCGACCACCACGTCCGCCGCGGCGACCGCGGCGATTCCTCGCTCCAGATCCGCGATCAGGTCGTCCGCGTCCTCCAGCCCGATCGACAGGCGCAGCAGTCCCGGACCGATCCCGATTCCGTCGCGCACGTGCCGCGGCAGGTGCGCGTGCGTGGTGGAGGCGGGGTGGAGGATGAGCGACCGCACGTCTCCGATGTGCGTCATCCGGCTGAACAGTTCGACGGCGTCGTAGAACCGTTCGGCCGCTGCGGCTCCGCCCGCAAGCGTGAACCCGAGGACGGCGCCCTGACCGCGCGGCAGGTAGCGCTGGGCGAGGGGATGCGACGGGTGCGACGGCAGGCCCGCGTACTCCACGCGGGCGACCTCGGGCTGCGCTTCGAGCCAGCGGGCGACGGCGAGCGCGGTGTCCGACTGCCGCTGCACGCGGAGCGAGAGCGTCTCGATGCCCTGCTGGATGAGGAACGCGTTCAGCGGGGACAGCACCGGCCCGAACAGCGACGCGACGACGGAGCGGGTGAACGCCGTGTACGCGGCCGCGCCGTGCGTGGCCACGTAGCTCGCGCCATCCAGCCAGTCGTCGGGCCCGGTCAGATGCGCGAACGGCGACGTCGCCCAGTCGTAGCTGCCCTGGTCGACGACCAGGCCGCCCAGCGTGGAGCCGTGGCCACCGAGGTACTTGCTGGCGGAGTGAACCACGATGTCCGCACCGTGGTCGCCCGGCCGCAGCAGGTACGGGGTGGCGAGCGTGTTGTCGACGATGAACGGGATGCCGTTCTCGTGCGCGACCGCCGCGACGCCGGCGATGTCGAGGATCTCCGTGCCGGGGTTGGCGATCGACTCGCCGAACAGCACCCGGGTGGTGGGACGGATGCGCCGCCGCCACTCCGCGAGGTCGGTGGGGTCGTCGACGAACTCGATCTCGACACCGAGTCTGCGCAGGCCGTTCTCGAACAGCCCGCGGGTGCCCGAGTAGACGCTCTGGGCCGACAGGATGTGGTCGCCGGCCTGCACGAGGCCGAGCACGGCGACCGTCAGCGCGGCCTGGCCGCTGCCGACCGCGATCGCTTCGCGGCCGTGCTCCAGGGCGGCGACGCGGCGTTCGAGCGCGGCGGTCGTCGGGTTGCCGGAGCGGCTGTACGTGTAGCCGGGCTCGTCGCCGCCGAAGCGGCCTTCGGCCTGGGCGAAGTTGTCGAACTCGAATCCCGCGGTGAGGTAGATGGGCGTGACCCGGGCGCCGTGGGCGGCGTCGCGGGCCTCGCCCGCGTGAACCTGGGCTGTGCTGAACTCCGACATCCCCCTATGGTGCGGCACCGCCTCCGCTGCGACGCCTTCTGTTGCACAAAGCTACGCGGCGCAGACATTTCGGGATGGGGTACTCTGGTCGGGCGATATGCGAACGGTGCGTTCGCATAATGAACGACTTACGACGAAGTGAGGTTCCCGTGCAGTTCCACCACCACGGCTACGTCTCCGGCGATCCGCGCATCCACGAGCCGTCCGGCACCGGGATCGACCGGCCGGCCGAGCTGCCGGACGAGCTGGACGTCCTCATCGTGGGCACCGGCCCGGCCGGCATGATCGCCGCAGCCCAGCTGTCCCAGTTCCCGAATGTCACGACACGGATCGTGGAGCGCCGCCCGGGCCGGCTCGCCATCGGGCAGGCCGACGGCATCCAGGCCCGCAGCGTCGAGACGTTCCAGGCGTTCGGCTTCGCCGAGCGGATCATCGCCGAGGCCTACCGCATCACCGAGATGGCGTTCTGGAAGCCGGACCCCGCCGATCCGTCCCGCATCATCCGCACCGCGCGGCCGGTCGACGACCCCACCGGCGTGAGCGAGTTCCCCCACCTGATCGTCAATCAGGCCCGGGTGCTCGACTACTTCGCCGAGGTGATGGCGAACTCGCCCGCCCGGATGACACCCGACTACGGCTACGAGTTCGTGCGGCTCGAGGTCGGCGAGGGCGAGCATCCCGTCGCCGTCACCCTGCGCCGGACCGCCGGACCGGACGAGGGCGCCGAGCGCGTCGTGCGCACGAAGTACGTCGTCGGCGCCGACGGCGCCCGCAGCAAGGTCCGCGAGGCGATCGGCTGCCACCTCGCCGGCGACCAGGCGAACCATGCCTGGGGCGTGATGGATGCGCTGGCCGTCACGGACTTCCCGGACATCCGCACCAAGTGCTCGATCCAGTCGGAGGCGGGCAACATCCTGCTCATCCCCCGCGAAGGCGGCTACCTGTTCCGCATGTACGTCGACCTCGGCGAGGTGTCGCCCGAGGACAAGGGTGCGATCCGGGCCACCTCCATCGACCAGATCATCGAGCAGGCCAACCGCATCCTGCACCCGTACACGCTGGATGTGCGCAACGTCGCCTGGCACAGCGTGTACGAGGTCGGTCACCGGCTCACCGACCGCTTCGACGACGTGCTGCCGGAGGAGCTCGGGATGCGCACCCCGCGCGTCTTCATCACCGGCGACGCCTGCCACACGCACAGCGCGAAGGCCGGCCAGGGCATGAACGTCTCGATGCAGGACGGCTTCAACATCGGCTGGAAGCTGGGGCACGTGCTCGATGGCCGCAGCCCGGAGAGCCTGCTCGCCACCTACTCCGCCGAGCGGCAGGTGGTCGCGAAGGACCTCATCGACTTCGACAAGCAGTGGTCGACGCTGATGGCGAAGAAGCCCGAGGAGTTCGACAGCCCGTCGGAGCTGGAGGACTTCTACGTGCGCACCGCGGAGTTCCCGGCCGGGTTCATGACGCAGTACGCGCCGTCCCTGATCGTCGGGGAGCAGAGCCACCAGGAGCTCGCGACCGGTTTCCCCGTCGGCAAGCGGTTCAAGTCGGCCCCCGTGGAGCGGGTATGCGACGGCAACCCCGTGCACCTGGGCCATCACGCGCGCGCCGACGGCCGGTGGCGCATCTACGTCTTCGCCGACGCCGCCCGAGCGGGAGAGCCCTCGGCGGTGGCCGACTTCGCCGCCTGGCTGTCGTCGTCGCCCGACTCGCCGCTCGCCGCGACACCGGCGGGCGCCGACCCGGACGCCTGGTTCGACGTCAAGGTGATCTACCAGCAGGACCACACGGCGGTCGACCTCGGCACGGTCCCCGAGCTGTTCCTCCCGCGCGTCGGACCGTTCGGCCTCATCGACTACGAGAAGGTGTACGCCGCCCACCCGGACGACGACATCTTCGCGGTCCGCGGGATCGACCGTGGTGGCGCGATCGTCGTCGTGCGGCCCGACCAGTACGTGTCCGCGGTGCTGCCGCTGACGGCCACCGACGAGCTGGCCGCGTTCTTCCGGCCGATCCTGCTCAGCCGGGAACTGGCCGGCTAGCCGCCGACGCTGCCGCCCTCGCGGGCGCCGCCGATCCCCGACTTCCCGGAGCTGCCGAACCCGCCCTTGAGCGGTGCGCGGTCTCCGGCGGCCGCCCCAGCGGGTGCGCGCTGCACGACGTCCGGCTGCAGGTTCGCGCTGGTCCACGAGAAGCCGCCGTTGCGGACGGGCGACCAGGCCGCCACGCGGTTGCTGTTCCACACCGAGGCGCCCCACAGGATCGGCCCGATCCACGGAGAGTGGTAATGCCCGGGGTACGCGTCGGCGGACTCGCAGAGCGAGGCGGGGTCGTCATCCACCTCGGTGCCCTCCGCCCGGAGCGCGGCCAGCTGCTCGGTGACGTCGGCGATGCAGTCCTCGCGGCTGCGGTACTCGGGGCGACGGGCGTCGTCGGGCAGCACGTACTTGGTGCCGTCGGCGGCGACCCGGACGGTGCCCTCATCGTCGGGCGCGCATCCCGCGAGCAGGAGGGTCGCGGCGGCCAGGGTCGTCACGCCGAAGGCGACGCGCGGGAGGCTGCGGTGCGCGGCGGCGATGCCGGTGAGGGCGATGGGACGTTGACTACGCACGGTCCTCCTCGATGAAGTGCGGGACGAATTCGGCCAGGTCGCCGGTGATCGGCCCGCTGGTCTCGCGCAGATCCATCCCGGCGGGGCTGTCGCCGACGACCCACGAGCCGATGACGGCGGTCTTGCCGGGGATGGGCGCGAAGTCCGCCCGTCTCTGGAACACGAATCCCTCATCGCCGTACGGGCCGTCCTGCTCTGCCACGACGGCGCCCTCGGCGTCGAGCACCGTGACGTTGGCGCCCTCGCGGCCGAGGCGGGGTTTGCGGACGACCGGCTCGCCGGCCAGTGCGCCGGGTTCCGCGAACGCGGGCAACAGGTTCGCGTGGCCGGGGAACAGCTCCCACAGCACGACGAGTAGCTGCTTGTTGCTGAGCAGGAGCTTCCACGCCGGTTCGACCCAGCGGGTGCTCTCGCGGCTCTGCAGCAGGAAGCCGCCGAACTGCTCGTTCACCATCCACTCCCACGGGTACAGCTTGAAGATGCGGCGGACGTGCTCGCCGTCGGCGTCGAGGAAGCGGGCCGTATCGACATCCCACTGCAGGTCTTCGACGAACACCAGCTTGGGGTCGAAGCCCGCGGCGGCGGCGGTCTCGGCCATGTAGGCGACGGTCTCGAAGTCCTCCACGATGAGGGCGCCGTCACCCGTGTCGTGCAGGGAGGCGAGGTGCAGCCGGGAGCCCTCCGGCAGGCCCCAGCGCTCACGACGGATGTGCTCCCACTGCTCGATGAGCTGCTCGTGCAGCGAGTTGAACTGATCGGAGCCCTCTCCCCGGACCTCGGCCAGCCACTGCCACTGGGCGACAGCCGACTCCACCAGCGACGTGGGGGTGTCCGCGTTGAACTCGAGCAGCTTCACCGTTCCCGCACCGTCGTACGCGAGGTCGAAACGGCCGTAGACGGTCGGGTCGTCCGCATCCCAGGAGTCGGCCACCAGATCGTGGAACCGCGACGGGATGCCGAACTCGGCGAACCGGCGCTCGCGGACGACGTGCTCGACGGCATCCATGCAGCGATCGAAGAGCTCCTGCGTCGCCGCCTCGATCAGCTCGACCTCCGCCATGGTGAACGCGTAGGCGGCGGTCTCGTTCCAGTAGGGGCGCCCGCCCTCGGACGGCAGGTCGTAGAACGTGAACCCGATCTCGTCCAGCCGCGACCGCCAGTCGGCTCGGGGCGTCGAATCCACACGCCGCATGTCCCGCCCCCTCCCCGCCGGTGTTGTCGAACACCACAGCGTAACCGAACGGGGCGTCGGGACGACGGCGGTCTAGCCTGACGGTCGTGGACCGCTTCGAGACCATCGCAGAGGGCGTGCATGCCGTGCGCGTCCCGATGCCCCGAGGCGGGCTGCCGTACAGCCTCGCGTACCTCGTCGAGGACGATGACGGACGCCTTCACGTCATCGATCCCGGCTCTCCGACGGACGTCGCGACCCGTACCCTCCTGGACGCGGTGGATGCGCTGGGGCGCACCCCGCGCGACATCGCCTCGATCGTCATCACGCACCTCCATGCCGACCACGCGGGAGGCGCCGCGGCGGTGCGTGCCGCGAGCGGCGCCGCCCTGCTGATGCACGCGCGCGAGGCCGAGGCCGCCGCGGCGCTCGCCCGCGGGGTCCCGGCGCCGGACGTGGACGCGTGGGGCGTCCCGGCCGACCGCCGTCCGGAACTGCTGGCGGCCGTCGCCTCCCCTGTCGCGGCGGGACTGCCCGCGCCCGACGCCGTGCTCGCGGACGGGGACATCCTCGACATCCCGGGCCGTCGCCTCCGCGCGTTGTGGACGCCCGGGCACACTCCCGGCCATCTGTGCCTCCACGACGAGGATGCCGGGCTCGTCTTCACCGGAGACCACGTGCTGCCGACCGTCAACTCCGGTCTCGGCCTCGGCGGCCCGACCGCCACGAACCCGATCGTGGACTACCTCGCCGGCCTCAACCGCATCGGCGAATTGGACGCGCTCGCACTGCCCGGGCACGAGCATCCGTTCACCGGACTAGCGGAGCGAACGGGCGCCCTGCGCGAGCACCACCTGCGCCGGTCCCGTGAGGTCGCGGCGCATCCCGGCGGCACCGTCTGGGAGATCGCGCGCGACCTCACCTGGACCGGCGGCTGGGACGCCCTCTCGGGCTTCACCCTGCTCTCCGCCCTCTCGCAGACCGCCCAGCACCGCGACTTCGTCGCCCCCTGATCCCGCTCTCTCGCCCTTCCCCCACCGTCGAGTCCGCACAATTTGCACACGAAACGCCGCCCCGACGTGCAAAGTATGCGGACTCGACGGTGGGTGGGAGGGGGTCAGCGGAGGTCGGACTCGATGGCGGCGGCGGCGGTACGCAGGCGCGCGCCGATGGCGGCGGCGTCCACGTCGTTCGCGACATAGACGACGGCGAGCGCCGCCACCGGTTGCCCGGGCGCGACGACCGGCACGGCGATCGACGCGAGCCCGGCGATCACCTCGTCGTGGCTGGTCGCATATCCCCGGCGTTGCGCGAGCGCGGCGTCGTCGCGGGGATGCTCTCCCGGCAGCGCCCGCCACTGCGCCTCGGTCAGGGCGGACTGGATGGCGATCCCCGGCGCCCCCGACGCGAGGGGATGCCGCGTGCCCGGGCGCTGGGCCACCGTCGCGTGCGCGTGCGACGGCTCGACAGTCACGAGCGTGACCACGTCATGGCGGTCGAGCACCGCGAGGAAGGCCGTCATCGTGAGCTCGTTCGCGACGGCCGTCAGTTGCGGGAGGGCGGCCGACTGCAGGTCGCGCGACACCGATCGCGCGAGCGTCGCCATCCGCGGCCCGAGCTCGACAGCACCGGCCGCGTCGCGCACGACCAGCCCGTGCTCCTCGAGCGTGCGGAGGATGCGATACGTGATCGAACGGTGCAGCCCCAGCCGAGACGCGATCACCGGGATGCTGAGCGGTTCCCCCGCGTCGGCGATCAGTTCGAGCATCCGGATGCCGCGCGACAGGGTCTGCAGCGGTGGCGTCTGCGTGGTCGTCTCGGCAGAGGGCTGCGCGGCAGAGGGCTGCGCGGCAGAGGGCTGCGCGGCATCGGCGGAAGGCATGTGTTCGATTATAGAAACAATCAGCCGCCCGATCCGTCCAGGCGATCGAAGAACCGCAGCACCGCGGGCAGTGCCTTGTCCGCCACGGTGCCGTGCGTCGCTCCCGGAATGGGGTCGTAGACGACATCCGTGCCGCGCTGCTTCTGCTCATCCGCGAAGGCCGCCGTCGCCGACGGCCGCACCAGCTTGTCGCTGAGCCCTTGCGCCACGAGCAGCGGCACCGGGATCGCGGAATCGCCTGGCGTGTTGGCCGCGAGCAGGGTCGCCCACGGCTCCGTCGTCTCCGGATCGCCCGTCAGGAACCGGCCGACGAGGGGCTGCGCGACGTCATGCAGGGCACTGTTCTGGGTGAGCAGGCAGTAGCCATTCATGGTCGGCAGGGCAGCGATGGCGGCGGGCGTGAGGATGGAGTCGAGCGGCGCCCCGTAGACCTCCGAGTAGGCATCGAACGCGTACGACGCGATGCTGACCCCCGACACGTCGCCGATGTCGGCGCGCATGAGGGACGCCAGGTCCGTCGCGGGGGCGGCGACGGCGACCGCGCGCACGTCGAGCTCCGGTGCGTACTGAGTCCACAGCTGGGCCGCGAACAGTGCCGCCTGCCCACCTTGGGAGTGCCCCCAGAGCAGGACGCGCTCGCTCGCGGCGGACCCGAGGAAGTCGCGCGCGGCACGGGCCGCGTCGAGGACGTTCCGTCCTTCGGTGTCGCCGACGAGGTAGGAGTTCGGTCCGTCGACCCCCATCCCCGTGTAGTCGGTGGACACCACTGCGTAGCCCTGGTCGAGCAGCGCCTTCAGCCCTTCGATCCAGACGTACGGGTCGACGGAGCGGGACGGCGCGCACTTCTCGGCGCTCCCCGTCGTCGGATGCGCCCACGACACGATGGTCCGGCCGCCGTCGGGTGCCGGTCCGTCGGGCTCCAGCAGCATCCCGCTGTTCAGGACGGGGTTGCCGGAAAGGTCTGTCGAGCGGAAGAGGATGCGCCATGCGGTCGCGCCGAACGGCCCGCCCGGCGCCAGCTCGGAGCGTACGATCTCGCCCGGCTTCCCCGCAGCGGCGGGCGGGTCGTCGTAGAAGGCCCCGGTGTACGGCCGCGCAGCGAGGTCCTCTTCGCCGCGCACCTCCTGGGAGCACCCGGCGAGGACGGCGGCCGTCAGCACGGCGACGAGCACACCGTTCGCCCTGGCATGCCACCTGATCCCCCGCCTCCGCACCCCACCATGCTGGCACGCGGTCCGTCCGACGGCGGGGTCTGCCCTGCGCAGATTCGCGACGGGCAGAAGCCGCAGACACGGGCCGATGCGGCTCCCACACTGGGCTCATGGACACCGACAAGACCTCTCCCGTGCAACGGCTGCTCGACGAGCGCATCGTCTTCCTCGGCAGCGAGGTGACCGACGAGGTCGCCAACGACATCTGCGCCCAGCTGCTCCTGCTGGACTCGATCGCGCCCGATCGCGACATCTTCCTCTACATCAACTCCCCAGGCGGTTCGGTCACCGCCGGGTTCGCGATCTTCGACACCATGAACTTCGTGAAGGCCGACGTCGCCACGCTCGCGCTCGGCTTCGCCGCCTCCATGGGCCAGTTCCTGCTGTCGTCGGGCAAGCGCGGCAAGCGCTACGCCCTCCCGAACTCCTCCGTGGTCATGCATCAGCCGCACGGCGGCTTCGGCGGCACCTCGGCCGACATCCAGACGCAGGCGAAGCAGATCCTGCACTTCAAGCGGCGGATGGCCGAGCTCACCAGCGAGCAGACGGGCCGTCCGGTGGAGCAGATCATCGAAGACGGCGACCGCGACCGCTGGTTCACCGCCGACGAGGCTCGCGACTACGGCTTCGTGGATGAGGTGGTCGGCTCGACGACGGCGCTCAAGCCGTAGCCGCCCTCCAGCCGCCGCGCCGTCAGGCGGAGACGGGCTGCCGGGTGTTGACCACATCCACCCGGGCGTCGATGAACGAGTGCACGCTCTCGTGGATGTGGTACTGCGTGTGCGAGAGGCGCGCGTCCCTGCTCCGCAGCAGCGCGCGTGCGGCCGCCCGACGAGCCCGAAGACGCCCGAGCGAGATCGCGGAGGCGAGCAGCACCGCCAGAGCCAGCGCGGCGCCCGCGCCGTCGACCGCCGCCTGCCACCCGGGGGCGGTCACGGCGAGGGCGACCGCCCAGGCGGCACCGATCACGACGAGCGCCGTGCCGGCGGTCCACAGCGTGACGCGGGCGAGCCGCAGCGGATGCGTCGCGAGCAGCGCCCGGGCCTCCGCGTTCTCGCGCTCGTGCTGACGACGGCGCTCCTTCGCCCAGTGCAGGTCGCGCTCGTGGCGGCGGGCCAGCAGCTGGGCCCGGTCGTGGGCATGGTTGTAGGGCAGGGTGGTGTGCACGATACGTCCTTTGCGCGTTCGGGTTCTCCCGCGGACCGGTTTCGGGTCGGCTCCCGCGGGGCTCAAGACAGTAACTCGGGTGTGACATCCGCGAGCATAGCCAGAAAGACCGGTCTGTGGGTCGTTTGGAGGACATGATTCTGTACCCCAATCCGGGCGACACGGATGCGGTCCACCCAGCGCTGTTAGGGTGTGGACTTCCGGGAGTGCGCGGGAGGGGAGCGGATGCGGAGACCGGTCGTCGCAGCAGTCGTGGGGGCGCTCGCCCTCATCGCGGTCGCCGCGGCCGTGGGCGTCGGCCTGAAGGCCGCAACGCCGGCCCCGGCGCCGAGCACCCCCTCCAGCCCACCGCCGACCACCGACCGCCAGGCGCCCGCGTTCGCGTCGCCGCGGCTGTACCTCGATCCGAACACCGAGGCCGCGGCGGCGCAGAAGCGCCTGCTCGGCCTCGGAGACACCGCCGGTGCGGCCGTCGCCGATCAGATCGCCGCCGTGCCGACGGCGGTCTGGCTCGGCGAGTGGTTCCAGGGCGACCGCCTGGTGACAGAGCTCAGCAAGGACATCACTGAGGCGCGCGAGCAGAAGGCCACCCCGGTCTTCGTCGCCTACGGCATCCCGAACCGCGACTGCGGCGGCTACTCGAAAGGCGGCCTCACCGCGGACCAGTACCTGCCATGGATCCGCACCATGGCATCCACTCTGCGGGGCAGCGGCGCGGTCGTCCTGCTGGAGCCCGACTCGCTCGCCATGCTGTCGTCCGAGAAGTGCGCGGGCTCGGCGGAGGTCCGTCTTCCGTTGCTGCGCGAATCGGTGAGCATCCTCGAAGGGGCGGGCGTCGCCACCTACCTCGACGGCGGGAACGCCCGCTGGCTGTCGGCCGACGACCAGGCCGCCTGGCTGAAGCGCGCGAACATCGAGGAGGCCCACGGCTTCTTCACCAACGTCTCGAACTTCGACACCACTCAGCGCGAGCGGGACTACGCCGGCCGTCTCTCGTCGAAGGTCGGCTGGAAGCACTACGTCATCGACGTCTCCCGTAACGGCAAGGGCTGGACGGGCACCTGGTGCAACCCCCCGGGCGCTGCTCTCGGCCAGGACCCGAAGGTGACGGAGGGAAGCGACGGCAAGCTGGATGCGCTGCTCTGGGTGAAGCATCCCGGCGTCAGCGACGGCAGCTGCAACGGCGGTCCGGCCGCGGGCGTCTGGTGGCAGGCCGGCGCGGAGGCGCTCGTGAACGGCCGCGACAAGTGACCGGCAGCGCCTGCGAACAGCTCGCCGCTGCCTGCGACCGCCTCGCCGCGCGCACCCCGCCGCTGTCGCCGGGGCGGTTCCTGCGTGACCTGGGCCACGAGGTCGCAGGTGTCCGGCGCGGTCCGTTCTGGTTCCTCGACGCCGGGCGGGGCGGCTCCAACCGCATCCGAGGCCGCGGCTTCCGCCGGCACGTCGACGACGGGACGGAGGGCCAGGCGCGCCACTTCGCCGGGATCGTGTCGGTCGCCGCTCGCGTGGGACCGCGCCTCGCCCGTTGGCTGTCCATCCACGTCGGCCGGGATGCGCCCGACACCGCCGACGGCCGGCTCACCGATCTCGCGCTCGACTTCGTGCGCTCCGTCCGCTCGGGCGAACTGCCGCTGAGCGACACCGGCGGCTGGGTGCGGGCGCGGCTCTGCGCGGGCGCCGCATCCTTCCAGCGCTCCTGAGCCCCTCGACCTGAGCCGCCGCTACTCCGTCGGCGGGAGGTGCCGCCCGCGGTGGATCTCGTACAGGCTCGCGTGCCCGGGCGAATCGGGGTCGTCGACGATCGGCTGGTCGGCCATGAAGAGCCGGATGATGTGGGCCAGCTCGCCGGGATGGCTGAAGTTGATCGCGTGCGCCGCTCCCTCGATCCGCACCACTAGAACGTGATTGTCCGTCGCCGACGCGATCTCCTGCACCCGCTCCGGTCCGGGCAGGAGTGGGTCGCGGTCGCCGATCACCACGAGCGTCGGGATGTGCAGCTCCAGCAGCCGCTCCAGCGACGGGTAGGAGGTGAGGGCGCTGAACATCTTGAACGTGCTCGGAACCCCGAAGCGGAGGTAGTCCGGCGTCGCCACCCTCATCATCCGGGGCGGCTCGCGCCCTCCGTCCCGGGTCAGCTGGCCGATGGCCCGACGCAGCGGCCGGTTGTAGACGCCTCCCGCCGGCGAGACGAGGACGGCACGCTCGATGCGCTCGGGATAGTGGTGCGCGAACTCGAGGATGACCGGGCAGCCCATCGAGTTGCCGACGAGCGTGACCTTGTCGATGCCCCGGTCGTCGAGAAAGCGCGCCGCGTCTCGCGCGAGATCGGGGATGTCGAGACCCTCTGGGACCTTGCCGCTCCGGCCGAACCCCGGGAGGTCCGGGACGAGGGTGTGGAACTCGTTCGCGAGACGCTCGGCGGTCGGCAGCAGGTACCGGCCGGAGAGCCCGAAGCCGTGCACGTGCATCATCGCCGGGGCGTTCGGCGGGTTCGGAGACTCGCGGTAGAACACGTCGACCCCGTCGACGACGGTCCACCGTTCGGAGAGGCTCGACGCCGGTCGGCGCGGGACGCGCCGCGGCACGCTCTTGGTGCTCATGGCGCGATCCTGCTCGCCTCAGGCGCCCTCGCGCAATGCAGTACCTGTCAGCGCAGCGCGGCCCGGAATCCGGCGTAGTCGGTGAGCCGGTCGAGGCCCGCGGTGACCGTCGATTCGTGCGATCCGACGACGACGACATGTGCGCCGGACGCCACGGCCGCGGCGATCCCGGCCTCCGCATCCTCGAACACGACGCAGTCGGCGATCGGCACGCCGAGCTGCTCGGCCGCGCGGAGGTAGCCCTCGGGATCCGGCTTTCCTCGGGTGACGTCCTCCGCGGCGACGAGCACGTCGGGCACGGTGACCCCGGCGGCGCGGAGCCGGCCGACGGCCAGCTCGCGCGGCGCACTGGTCACCACGGCGACCGGCGCTCCGTCGGCCACGAGGCGACGGAGCAGAGCGACCGCACCCGGGATCTCGACGATGCCGTCGGTGCGGGTGACCTCCTCCGCGACGAGTGCACCGACCAGCTCGGCCCGCTCCTCGTCGGTCAGTGCGGGGAGGAAGTGCGCGACGGTGTCGACCGCCTGCCGTCCGTGGGCGTACGCGAGGAGCGCGGTCGCATCCAGTCCGTGGCGGTCGGCGAAGGCCGTCCAGACGGATTCGACCACCGCCGTCGAGTCGACGAGAGTCCCATCCATGTCGAACAGGAAGCCGGCCGCCGAGATCTCATCCACGCTCCGAGCTTAGGAGACGGCAGGGGATGCGGCCCCGGCCAGACGAGAACGGCGACGAGAAGCGCGACGAAAGGGGGCGGAGGGGGCCCATCCCACGGTGCCGCCGGAGCGGCGGGCCCCCTCCGCGACGTTCACACCAGGGCGGCCGAGAAGCGCGCCGGGCGGAACGTGTCGAGGAGCGGCGACTTCTCGCCGTTCAGGATCTCGCGGGCGAGGAGCTCGCCCGCGATCAGCCCGAGCGTCGCGCCGCTGTGGGTGAAGGCCACGAAGTAGCCGTCGATCTGCTCCAGCTCGCCGAGCACGGGCTCGCCGTCGCCGGGGATGGGCTTGCCGCCGATGCCGAAGCCGTCCAGCTCCAGCGCCGGGTGACCGGCGAGCACGCGCGACGCCTCCTCCAGCAGGCGGTCGACGATGCCGTCCGGCACGGTCACGGAGCCGTCGTCGCCGACGATCAGCGCCTCCTCCGACCAGGCCGAGTCGAGCGCCAGCGCACCGGTCGGCGTCGGCCGGACCGCGACGTTGGGCGTGTTCAGCACGGCCGTCAACTCGGTCTGGACGGGCTTCGTCCAGACGAGGAGCGCCTCCGGGCTGCCGTCCTCGATCGTCACGCCGTGCTCGGCCACCTGCGCGGGCACGCCCGGGCCGGTCGCGAGCAGCACGGCGTCGGCGTCGAAGCGACGGCCGTCAGGCGTGACGGCGCCGACCGCCCGGCCGTCCTCCACTACGACCTCGACGTGTCCGGCGTTGGTGATCAGGGTTCCGCCGCGCGACGTGAACTCCGCCGCGAGGTACGCGATGAGCGACGGCAGGTCTACCCAGCCCTCGCCCGGGTTGAAGATGGCCCCCTCGGAGGCGATGGCCGCCGGGTCGACCCCGGGGGCCCACTCGGCGATGTCATCGGCACTGAGCCACTGGGCGTCGTAGCCGATGGCGCGCTCGTGCTCCAGGATGTGCGCGAACGACTCGCCCTCCGGCGCCCAGGTCAGCCCGCCGTCGAAGCGCAGGAACTCCGCGACGTCGGCGCGCGCCGCGAGCGTGCGGTAGCGGTCGATGCCGAGCTGACGCAGGGCGTGGTACTCCGGTGAGCGCAGGCCGGCCGTGTTCAGCCAGGAGAGCGAGCGTCCGCTAGCGCCGCTGGCGAGTTCCGCCTCGGTCAGCAGCGTCACCTCGGCGCCGGAGCGAACCAGCTGGGTGGCCGTCGAGACGCCGAGGATGCCGCCGCCGATGACGACGACGCGTGTGCGGATGGATGGTGCGGTCATGGTGCTCACTTTCGGTTCAGCGTGTGGATGGTGTCGATCAGTTCGAGGGCCGCCAGGCTCTCCCGCGGGTCCACCGGAAGCGGTGTTCCGTCTTGGAGCGCGGCGCCGAGCTCGCGGTAGAAGGCCGCGTAGTCGCCGGGAACGAGCGGAACCTCGTCGGGATGCGCGTCCGTGCCGAGGCGACCGGGAGCGCTCGCCTGTCCGAACCGCGGGTCGCCGGGAAGGGTGCCGCCGGCGAGTTGCCCTTCCTGCGGGTCGAGACCCCAGGTGACGAAGCCGGAGCGCGAGCCGAGCACGCGGAACCGCGGCCCGGCGATGGGCGCGACGGCGCTCATCCAGAGCTGGCTGGTGGTGCCGGCGTTGTGCTCGAGCACGACGAACACGTCGTCGTCGGCGCCCGCCTGGCGGCGGTTGCGCAGCTCGGCGTGCGTCACCCGGGCCGGACCGAACAGCAGCAGAGCCTGGTCGATGAGGTGCGCGCCGAGGTCGAAGAGGATGCCGCCGCCTTCCTGCGCGGAGGTGGTCGACTTCCACGACTCGTCGGCCGCGGGCTTCCACCACTCGAACCGCGACTCGAAGCGGCGGACGTCGCCCAGCGTCCCGTCGCCGACGAGACGCCGCAGGGTGAGGAAGTCGCCGTCCCAGCGGCGGTTCTGGAAGACGGTGAACGGAACGCTCGCCGCTTCGGCGCGCTCGATCAGGGCGCGGCCGGCGGCCGTGTCCGGCGCGAACGGCTTGTCGACGACCGTCGCCAGTCCCGCATCGATGGCGGCCGTCGCGTGGGCGACGTGCAGCGGGGTCGGCGAGGCGACGACCACCAGGTCGAGCCCGGGATGCGCGAGCAGCGCATCCACGTCCGGCACCGCCGTCGCGCCGGGATGCTCGGCGGCCAGCCGGTCCGTCTGCGAGGTGACGACCGCCGCGAGCTCGAAGGCGGGGTCCGCCGCGAGGAACGGCGCGTGGAACACGCGGCCGGCGACGCCGTAGCCGATCAGGCCGACGCGGATCACAGCACCTCCGAGAGGAAGCGCTGCAGGCGCGGGCTCTGCGGCCGGTCGAACAGGTCGTCCGGCCGTCCCGCCTCGACGACCCGGCCCTCGTCCATGAACACGACCTGGTCGGCGACCTTGCGGGCGAAGTTCATCTCGTGGGTGACGACGACCATCGTCATGCCGCGGCGGCCCAGGTCGGCCATGAGGTTCAGCACGCCCTTCACGAGCTCCGGGTCGAGGGCGCTGGTGACCTCGTCGAACAGCATGACCTCGGGCTCCATGGCGAGAGCGCGGGCGATCGCGACGCGCTGCTGCTGGCCGCCGGAGAGGTCGCGGGGCCGGTGGTCCATCCGCTCGCCGAGTCCGACCTCGACGAGGCGCTCCTCGGCGATCCGCTGCGCCTCCGCCTTCGGCATCCGCTTCACCGACCGCAGCGCGAGCATGACGTTCTGCAGGGCGGTGTGGTCGGGGAACAGGTTGAAGTGCTGGAATACCAGGCCGATGCGGCGGCGGAGCACATCCGGCTTCGTCCCGAGGATGCTCTCGCCGTCGAGGCGCACATCCCCGCTCTTCGGCTCGTGCAGCCGGTTGATGCCGCGGAGCATCGTCGACTTGCCCGACCCGGAGGGGCCGATGACGCAGGTGGTGGTGCCGGGTGCGACGGAGATGCTGACGCCCCGGAGCACGTCGATGTCGCCGTAGGCCATCGTCAGGTCGACGAGGTCGAGCGCGGAGCCGCGGAAGTCCGGCGTCTGCTGCGCGGGAAGCGGAGAGGTGTAGGTCATGTGTTGCTCCCGAGGGTGAGGGGTGCCGGCGGCTGGACCTCATCCAGCTCGTCCAGTCCGCTCTTCGGCGGAGCCGGCTTGCGTCGTCCGGTGCGGAACCGGTTGTCGAAGTAGTTCACGAGGTGCGTCAGCGGCACGGTGATCACGAGGTAGAACAGTCCGGCGAGCACCAGCGGCGACAGGTTGCCGGTCAGCACCGCGGCGTCCTGGCCGACGCGGAACAGCTCCCGCTCGCCCACCAGCAGCCCGAGGAAGTACACGAGGCTGGAGTCCTTCACGATGGCGATGAACTGGTTGACGAGGGCGGGGAGTACTCGACGGATGCCCTGCGGCACGACCACGAGGGCCATGGCCTTGGCGTAGCTGAGGCCGAGTGCACGACAGGCCTCGAGCTGTCCCCGGTCGACGCTCTGAATGCCGGCGCGGAAGATCTCGCCGATGTACGCGGCGGCGATCAGTGAAAGCGCCAGGATGCCGAGCGGGTACGGGGACGGCCCGAAGATCGACTGCGAGAACCGGGCGAAGCCCTGGCCGATGAGCAGGATGGTGAGGATCGCCGGGAGCCCGCGGAACACGTCCGTGTAGATGCGGGCGGGGATGCGGAGCCAGCGCGAGGTGGAGATCCCCATGACGGCGACCACCATGCCGAGCACGACGCCGATGACGGTCGCCGCGATCGAGATGATCAGCGTGTTGACGAGTCCGACGCCGAGGAGCTGCGGGAAGACCTGCAGCATCGACGGGATGTCGAAGAAGGTGTGCGTGATGGTGGTCAGCCAGTCCATGGGGATCTCCCTGAGCTCCTACTTCGACGTGGTCGGCGTCGAGGTCTGCTCGGCCTTCGGCAGGTACTGGGTCGGCATCGGCGACCCGGGGAACCACTTCTGGTAGAGCTTCTTCCAGGTGCCGTCCTCCATCGCCTCGTGGAGCGCCTTGTTCAGCGCGCTCTTCAGGGCGGGGTTGCCCTTGGCGATGGCGAAGCCGGCGGGGGCGTCGAACGACGGGATGTCCACGGCGTCCTTCAGCGTCGGGTACTGGGCGACGTAGCTCTTCGCCGCCTCGTAGTCGAGGAAGTGCGCGTCCACCGAGCCGCTGTTGACCGCCGAGACGGCCGCGTTGTTGTCGGGGAAGCGGACGAGGTTCGCCTTGGGGAAGTTCTTCACGGCGTACGCCTCCTGGAGGGTGCCCTGCACGACACCGAGGCGCTTCCCGGCGAGGTCCTTCGCCGAGTCGATGCCGCCGGCCTTGGTCGTGAGCACGGTGAGGTAGCCCGCGAGGTAGCCGTCGGAGAAGTCGACCGTCTTCTTGCGCTCGTCGGTGATGCCGATCGCGGCGACGCCCACGTCGAACTGGTGGTTCGCGACAGCGGCGAGCAGACCGGAGAAGTCCTGGCCGGTGAAGACGGCCTTGCCGAGACCGGCGCGCTTGGCGACGTCGGTGAACAGTTCGACGTCGAAGCCGGTGAAGTCGCCCTTGGCGTCGGTGAAGGTGTACGGCTTGGCATCGCCGAGGCTGGCGACACGGACCGTGCCGGCTTCGATGAGGCCGTAGGGGTTGTCCTTGGTGGCGGAGCCGGAGGCGCCGCCGGCGCTGCAGGCAGCGAGGACCAGGGCGGCGGTGGCCGCGGCGGCCAGCAGTCCGGCCGGCCGGAGGAAGGTGCGTCGTTTCACTGCGGGGGTCCAATCGTCTGGGGATGGTCGGCGAGAAACGGGACGTGCGATCCTCGTCGATCGGTGCGGGTTGCTGAGACCGGTCTCTGGCGATTACGCTGAGACCGGTCTCAGTTGGTTTTCTGGGACGCTACATCACGTTTCCCGCGTTCGTCAACACGTGGAGTTCGCAGGAGGAAGGCGGCACCGATGTCCCCACGCCCCGCATCCCGGCGCGCCGTCACGGTCGCCGACATCGCCCGGGCGGCCAAGGTGTCGAAGGCGACGGCGGCCCGCGCCCTGGGCGATTACGGGCAGGTCAGCGACGCCGTCCGCTCGCGCGTGCTGGCCGCGGCGGAGGAGCTCAACTACCGCCCCAACGCTCTCGCCCGGTCGATGAACACCGGCCGCTCGAACACGATCGGAGTGGTCGTCGGCGACATCGAGAACCCGTTCTTCGCGCACGCCATGCGCGGTATCTCCGATGTCGCCAGCAAAGCCGGTTACGACGTCATCCTCACTAATTCCGATGAGGATGTGGATGCGGAGGAAGCGGCCGTCGACGTCCTGCTCGACAAGCAGGTCGACGCCCTGATCGTGGCTCCGGCCTCGTCTGCGCGGGTGGCCCACCTCGCGGCCGTCGGCGCCGCGGGCCGGCCGCTCGTCCTGCTCGACCGCCGGGCCGACCGCGAACCCTACGACTCCGTCACGGTCGACAACCGGTCCGCCGCCGCGCGAGCCACCACCGAACTCCTCGCCGAGGGGCATCGCCGGATCGCCTTCATCTCGACGCACGACCACCCGGCGTCGCAGTACACGCCGGGCGACCGCATCACCATGTCCAGCGTCGCCGACCGCGTCGCCGGCGTGCTCGAGACGTTGACGGCCGCCGGCATCCCGTCACCCGAGCGCAACATCCGCCTCGACGCCCGCCGCCGCGGAGTGGATGTGGTGGCGCGCGAGCTTCTCGAAAGCGACGACCCGGTGACCGCCATCATCGCGTCCGACAGCCTCATCGCCATGGCGGTCTTCCAGACCATCCGAACGCTCGGGCTGAGCATCCCGGACGACGTCTCCCTGATCTCGTTCGACAACCCCGAGTGGACAAGCATCACCACGCCGCCGCTGACGGTCGTCGAGCAGCCGATCTACGAGCTGGGTGCTGCCGCCGCCCGTCGTGCGCTGGAGCGCATCCACGGCGAGCGAGTGGACGACGCCGCCGTCGTCTTCGGCGCCGATCTGCTGCGTCGCTCGTCGGTCGGACCGGCGCCGCGCGCCGCCGCCATGCCCGTCGCCGCCCTCACCGAGTTCGTGGGTCGCGACACGCCGTAATGGCGGCGCCATAGCAGCGTGTCGCGCCCCGTGGATGCGGCTGGGCCCGCGTCAACGACCCGTCTCGCGCGCCGCGTGGATCGCCCGCAGATCGCCGAGCGCCCGCTCGGTCTCACGGTCGGCGCGTCCGCCGCGCGCGAGGATCGCCGCCGGCAGCCAGTCGCTGAGCACGAACCGGCGCCGGCGCGGCGGTTCTCCCCCGTCGGTCCGAGTCGGGTGCGCGACCCAGCTGTGTTCCATCCCCTGTGTCCATGTCGTGTTCGCCATGACCTTTACGTTACGGACGTAAAGATACGGACACGAGATGGCTTTGGGTCTATCTTCGCAAAGATACGGCCATTACACTGACGGCATGATCCGATCGGTCGCGGTACCCCTCATCGACGAGTTCGCCATGTTCGAGTTCGGGGTCGTCTGCGAGGTCTTCGGCCTCGACCGCAGCTACGCGGGCCTCGAGCCGTTCGACTTCCGCGTCTGCTCCATCCACCCCGGGGCTCCGGTCGTGAGCCCGGTCGGCGTGAGCGTCACCGCCCCCTACGGCCTCGAGGCGATGGACGACGCCGACCTCATCGCCGTCCCCGCCGCCACCGTCCGCGACGAGTACCCCGAGGAGTTCCTGGATGCGCTCCGCCGGGCATACGACCGGGGCGCCATCCTGCTCAGCGTCTGCTCGGGTGCCTTCGCGCTCGGTGCCGCCGGCCTGCTCGACGGCCGCGACTGCACCACGCACTGGCGCTACTCCGACCAGCTGCAGCGCCGCTTCCCGGAGGCCCGCGTCGACCCCGACGTGCTGTTCGTCGACGACGGCCGCATCATCACCAGCGCGGGCACGTCTGCGGGCATCGACGCCAGCCTCCACCTCGTACGCCGCGAGCTCGGCAGCGCCGTCGCGAACACGATCGCGCGCAACATGGTCGTTCCGCCGCAGCGCGACGGCGGCCAGCGCCAGTACATCGACAAGCCGGTCAGCGACTGCGAGGACGACACCTTCAGCGAGCTGATCGACTACCTCACCGAGCGCCTCGACGAGACGCACACCGTCGGCAGCCTCGCCGAGCGCACGCACATGTCGACCCGCAGCTTCTCACGGCGCTTCGTCGCCGAGACCGGGGTGCCGCCGATGCAGTGGCTCACCACCCAGCGCATCCTGCGTGCCCGGCTGCTGCTCGAGACGACCGACCTGCCCATCGACGAGGTGGCGCGCCAGTGCGGTTTCGGCAGTGCCACCCTCTTGCGCCACCACTTCGACGCCGAGGTCGGCGTTCCCCCGACGCGCTACCGGGCGGCCTTCGCGCGCGCCTGACTCGCTGATGCCTGGCGCCGCGCCGGCGCGTGACTCCGGGGGCCCGCATTCCGCGAAGCCGGATGGTGCGCCGGCACCAGGTCGTCACCCCGGTAGTGCCGGAGCAGCCGCCGGTTGCGGAGGGCGAAGTCGGTGCACAGCCCGACGGTGACCAGTCCGCACACGATCACGCCCCAGGCTCGCGGGTTCTCGCCCTGGGTCGGGATGGCGACGGCGAGCGCGACCGTCGCGACCAGGGTGATGAGCGCGAGCACCGCGCCGATCCCCGCCCTGCGCGCCGCCCTGGCGCGATCCGTCCGGTCTCCCATGCACCGGAAACTACTCCGCGCTGTCGGTGAACGAAAGGCGAAATCGGTGCGACGTCCCGGTGAACACGACGAAGCCCCCGCCCGGAATCCGGTTCGGGGGCTTCGTGGTCGTCCGAGGGTCAGTGCTTGAAGGCGTCCTTGATCTTCTCGCCGGCCTGCTTGACGTCGGCCTTGACCTGGTCGCCCTTGCCTTCGGCCTCGAGACGCTCGTCGCCGGTGGCCTTACCCGTGGCCTCCTTGGCGTTTCCGCCCAGCTTCTCTCCGGCGTTCTCGATCTTGTCGTCCAGTCCCATGACGTCCCCTTTCGTGGTCCGTTTCGTCTTCGACGGTCCCACCGTTGCGGAAGCGGGTCTACCCCCACGGAGCGACCTCCCACGTCACGCTCAGGAGACGGTGTCGCTGCGATCCAGGCCTTCGAGTGCGGAGGACATGCGTCCGAGGAAGCTCTTCACGATCTCCGCCTGGCGCTCGTCGAGCACCGAGGCGGCTTCCAGCATGCGGCGATGCATCGCATCCAGGGTGTGCCGCACCTCTTCGTCGGCGCCCGGCGTCGCCAGGATGACCAGACTGCGCCGGTCGACCGGATGCGGCTGCCGGGTGACCCAGCCGGCCACGGTCAGCCGGTCGAGCATCACGGTCACCGACGACGACTTGAGCTTGAGGAGCGCACCGAGTTCGGCCGGTGTCGCGGGAACGCCTTCGTTCTGCCGTTTCAACAGGAACCGCAACGCACGCAGATCGTTCTCGCCCATCCGCATGGACTCGCGGGTACGGCGACGCATCGCCTGCTCGGCGGCGCGATAGTCGCGCAGCGCGTTCAGGACGTCAACGGTATACGGGTTCGCACGGTCGTACCAGTACCGCCCGCCGGTCTGTGATTCGATACTCCGATTTTACGCGCTGCTTCGAGAGCGGTCGCCGGAACGGTTCGGCGCACCCGCCGCCTCTGCCGCGTCGATGTGGTCGACGGCATCGCGCATCCGCCGCAGGAAGTCGATGACCACGGCGGCGTCAGCCGGCTCGAGCGACGCCGCGACATCGACGAGCTCCTGGCGCATATCGCCGAGGATCGCCCGCTGCAGTTCGTCTTCCGGCACGGTGGGGACGACGATCAGCGCGCGCCGATCGAAGGGGCTCGACTGACGCTGGATGTGCCCGGCGCGCTCCAGGCGATCGAGCAGCGCGGTCACCGACGAGCTCTGGATGCCGAGGTACTCGGCCAGCTCCTTCGGACCGACCGTGCGGCCGGACTCCTGGGCCCGTAGAAGGTAACGCATGGCCGAGACGTCGTTCTCGCTCATCCGGAGCACGCCCTCGGACCGTCGGCGCATGGCCGACTCGGCGACGCCGTAGGCGCGCATCGCCTCGAGCACCTCGATGCCGGGGGCGCGCTCGTCGGCGCGCTCCTCGTACCAGTAGTGCGCCGGTCCGTGAGTCTCGGACGTCATGCCCTTAACGATAGAGCACCTACAAACTAGACTGCCTAGCTTTTGCCCTTCGAACCCTCAGCGGCCGTGGGTTCCGGCGTGATGAGGAGCCCGTTGGGCCGGTGCGTGCCATCCATCAGCGATTCGAGCCACTCGCGGTTCAGGGGCGCGATGACGCCCTCGTCGTAGCGGAATCGGATCGGCAGACCGTTGTCGACCCAGATCGCCTCGCGACCGCCGTCCCCGTCACGGATCCAGCTCAGGGCGAAGGACTCCCGGCGGCGCAGCTTCGTCGTGATGACGACCTGCACATGGGCCAACAGCCGATCCGAGAATTCGTAGTCCGCTCCCCCGTAACTGAGCAGTCCCAACCCGCGTCTCCCCTCGGTCCGTCGCTGATCCAGCGAATATGTAGTTAGTCTAACCATATTGCTCGCTCGTCTAGCAAAACGCCCGGCGATGGATTTCAAGCCCTACTCGGCGGTGCCGCCCTCCCGCAGAATGAACGCTGTGAGCACCTACCGCCTCCAGATCTCTCCCGCCTTCACCCTCCGCGACGCCATGCAGGTGCTCGATCACATCCAGCGCCTCGGCGCGGACTGGGTCTACGTGTCTCCTCTGCTGGAGGCCGAGCCGGGTTCGATGCACGGCTACGACGTGGTCGATCACAGCCGGGTGGATGCGTCGCGCGGCGGCCCGGAGGCCCTGCGCGAGTTCGCCGACGCCGCGCACAGCCGGGGGCTCAAGGTGCTCGTCGACATCGTCCCCAACCACATGGGCGTCGCCACCCCTGCGGTCAACGCCTGGTGGTGGGATGTGCTCCAGCACGGTCAGGAGTCGCGCTACGCCTCCTACTTCGACATCGACTGGCCCTTCGGTCACGGACGCCTCCGGCTCCCCATCCTCGGCGACGGCCCGGACGAGGAGGACGCCCTGCGCATCGAGGACGGCGAGCTGCGCTACTACGACCACCGCTTCCCGATCGCGCCCGGCACAGGTGAGGGGACACCCCGCGAGGTGCACGCCCGCCAGCATTACGAGCTCATGTCGTGGCGGCGCGCTGATGCGGAACTCAACTACCGCCGGTTCTTCGCCGTGAGCACGCTCGCCGGACTCCGTGTCGAGGACCAGCAGGTCTTCGACGACACCCACCGCGAGATCGGCCGCTGGCTGAGCGAGGGGCTCGTGGACGGCCTCCGCGTCGACCACCCGGATGGCCTCCGCGACCCCGGCCAGTACCTCGAGCGGCTCCGCGACCTCGCCGGTGACGCCCCGATCTGGGTCGAGAAGATCATCGAGGGCGACGAGCGGATGCCGGACTGGCCCGTGCAGGGCACCACAGGATACGACGCCCTCGCCATCATCGACCGGGTCTTCGTCGACCCCACCGGTGAGGGGCCGCTCACCGCCCTCGCGGGCGAGCTCGACGAGCGAGAGGAGAGCCAGGACTGGGTGGAGCTCGTCCACCGCCGCAAGCGCGCCGTCGCCGATGGCATCCTCCGGTCCGAGGTGCTCCGGGTCGTCCGCGAGCTCGAGGAGGGGACGGACGAGGAGACGGCGGATGCCGTCGCCGAACTGGCCGCCTGGTTCCCCGTGTACCGCAGTTATCTGCCGTACGGCGACGAGTACTTGGAGGAGGCGCGTCAAGCGGCCGCGGCCACCCGCCCGGACCTCGCACCCGTGATCGCGCGCATCGTCGACCGTCTGGGTGACCGGTTCGAGCAGACCACCGGCGCCATCATGGCGAAGGGGGTCGAGGACAACGCGTTCTACCGCTTCACCCGACTCGTGTCGCTGACCGAGGTCGGCGCCGACCCGTCGGAGTTCGCTCTCTCGCCCGAGGAGTTCCACCGTCGGCAGACCGATCGCCAGCGTCGCCTGCCCGAGTCGATGACGGTGCTGTCGACGCACGACACCAAGCGCGGCGAGGACACGCGGGCGCGCATCCACGTGCTCGCCGAGCTGCCCGGCCGCTGGGAGCGGTTCCTGCGGACGGTGCGGGAGCGCGTCGGCTTCGGCGATGGCTCGCTCGAGAGCCTGCTGTGGCAGTCGGTCGTGGGCGCCTGGCCGGCGTCACGCGAGCGGCTGCACGACTACGCGCTCAAGGCGGCCCGAGAGGCCGGAGCGTCCACCGGGTGGACCGACCCCGACGAGGCGTTCGAAGAGCGGATGTTCGCCGCCATCGACGCCGCATTCGATGACGAGCGCGTGCGGGCCGAGGTCGAGGCGCTGGCCGCGGTTATCGAAGCACCCGGGGCCAGCAACGGGCTCGGCGCCAAGCTCCTCCAGCTCATGGCGCCCGGCATCCCGGATGTCTACCAGGGCTCCGAGCGCTGGGAGCGCTCACTGGTCGACCCCGACAACCGCCGCCCGGTCGAATTCGATGCGGCGGCAGCGCTCCTGGCGCACATCGACGAGGGATGGCAGCCCGAGGTCGACTCGTCGGGCGCGGCGAAGGAGCTGGTCACCGCGAAGGCGCTCCGCCTGCGCCGTGACCGGCCGGAGCTCTTCAGCGGCTACCGTCCTGTCTACGCCGAAGGGTCGCGCGCCGGTCACCTCGTCGGCTTCGACCGCGGCGGCGCGATCGCGCTCGCCACCCGCCTGCCCGTCGGGCTCTCCGCGACCGGCGGATGGGCCGACACCACCATCGACCTAGGAGAGGAGCCCATGCGCGACGAACTCACCGGACGTGACTTCTCGGGCCGCGTCCCGCTCGCCGCCGTCTTCGAGACCTACCCCGTCGCCCTGCTGGCGGTGACCCGATGACCGCCGGCGAGCGCCGCTTCGCCGTCTGGGCCCCGGAGGCGCGCTCTGTGGATGTGGTGCTCGGCGACCTCGGCACCTACCCGCTCACGCGCGTGCCCGCGTCCGATGCGAGCCCGACCGGGGGATGGTGGGAGTTGGCCGAGGCGCCGGATCTTCCCTCCGAACCCCTCGACTACGGCTTCCTCATCGACGGCGACGGACCTTTCCCGGATCCGAGGTCGCTCCGCCAGCCGAACGGCGTGCACGAGCTGAGCCGCGAGTTCGACCCGCACGCCCACGCCTGGGCCGACGGCGCGTGGGAGGGACGCGACCTCACCGGCTCCGTGATCTACGAGCTGCACATCGGCACGTTCACCCCCGAGGGCACCCTGGATGCCGCTGCCGCGCGACTCGACAACCTGATCGACCTCGGCGTCGACGCGATCGAGCTGCTCCCGGTGAACGCCTTCAACGGGACGCACAACTGGGGCTACGACGGCGTGCTCTGGTACGCCGTCCAGGAGCAGTACGGCGGACCGGCGGCGTACCAGCGCTTCGTGGACGAGTGCCACCGCCGCGGTCTCGCCGTCATCCAGGACGTCGTCTACAACCACCTCGGCCCGAGCGGCAACTACCTGCCGAAGTTCGGGCCGTATCTCGGCCAGGGCGCCAGCACGTGGGGCGTGAACGTGAACCTCGACGGCTCCCTGTCCGACGAGGTGCGCCGCTACATCCTCGACAACGCGGAGTACTGGCTGCGCGAGATGCACGTCGACGGCCTGCGGCTGGATGCGGTGCACGCCTTGCAGGATCACCGCGCCACCCACCTGCTCGAGGAGCTCGCGCTCCTCGCCGACGAGCTCGCCGGGGAGACCGGCCGTCCGCGCACCCTGATCGCCGAGAGCGACCTGAACGACCCGAAGCTGATCCGCACCCGCGCGCACCACGGCTATGGCCTCCACGCGCAGTGGGACGACGACGTGCACCACTCGATCCACGCGAATCTGAGCGGCGAGGACACGGGCTACTACAGCGACTTCGCCCGGCCGGAGGCGCTGGTGAAGGTGTTCCAGCGGGGCTTCTTCCACGACGGCACCTGGTCGAGCTTCCGGGAGCGCCACCACGGCCGCCCGCTCGACGCCGACATCCCCTTCACCCGCCTGGTCGTGTTCAGTCAGGACCACGACCAGATCGGCAACCGTGCCGCTGGCGACCGCCTCACCGCGACGCTCGACCCCGGACGCCTCGCGGCGGCCGCCGCCCTCACCCTGCTCGGCCCGTTCACGCCGATGCTCTTCATGGGCGAGGAGTGGGCCGCGACGACACCGTGGCAGTTCTTCACGTCGCATCCCGAGCCGGAGCTGGGGAAGGCGACCGCCGAGGGCCGCATCGAGGAGTTCGCCAAGATGGGCTGGGATCCGGCCGTGGTGCCCGACCCGCAGGACCCGGAGACGTTCCGACGCTCCAAGCTCGACTGGTCGGAGCCGGAGCGCCCGGAGAACGCGCGGATGCTCGACTGGTACCGCGCCCTCACCGGTCTGCGCCGGACGATCCCCGCCGATGCGCCCGCGACCCAGGTGGCGTACACCGACGGCGTCTTCCGGTTCCGCCGCGGCGAACTGCTCGTCGAGGTGAGCCTGTCCGGCAGTGGCCTCGGCGAGGCGCCGGCCGATGCGGTCGCGGCGTTCGGTGAGGCGGTGCGCGTTACGCGGCGATAGCTTCGGTTATATATGCAATACTTCTCTCGATAGGGTGTAGGGATGACAGCCGCGGCGCATAACCCCACCACGCAGCAGATCATCGATCGCATCGTCAGCCGCAACTCCGGCCTGCTCGAGCGCCTGCGCGGCGCGTAAGCCGCGCGCCTAACGGTCCGCAACCCCCGTGTCAATGCCTGGATGGGCGTGTCACCGCGCAGGTATCGTGGCGTTCTACCGAACGGAGGCACCGTGTCCCAACCCTGCCCCCGGCCCCACCGCCGGACCGCCCCCAGCGCACGCCGCTCGCAGGGGTCGTCCCTGTGACGGCCGCCTCTACGCCGTACCCGCTCGGGGTGACCCTGCGCGACGGCGGCGCGAATGTCGCCGTCTACAGTGAGCGCGCCGACAAGGTCATCGTCTCCATCTTCGACCACCGCGGCCGCGAGAAGCAGACCGTGCTCACCGAACGCACGGGCCACGTCTTCCACGGGTTCGTCCCCGGCCTCACTGCCGGAACACGCTACGGGCTCCGCGTCGACGGACCATGGGACCCGGCCAACGGTCTCCGGTTCTCCCCCGCCAAGGTGCTGCTCGCACCGCAGGCACGCGCCGTGACCGGGGCCTGGGACAACACGCAGGCCGTGTTCGGCCACCAGCTCGGCCGCCCGAAGCGCCGCAGCGACACGAACGGTGCTCGGCACGTCGCCCTCGGCATCGCCATCGACCCGCAAGAGTTCGACTGGGGCGACCACGAGCGGCCGCACACGCCGCTCAGCGAGACCATCATCTACGAGCTGCACGTGAAGGGCTTCACGAAGCTGATGGAGTGGGTGCCCGAGGAGTTCCGCGGCACCTACGCCGGGCTGGCGCACCCCGCCGCGGTCGAGTACCTCAAGAACCTCGGCGTCACCGCGGTCGAACTGCTGCCCATCCACCAGTTCGTTCAGGATGCGCACCTGCAGGAGAAGGGCCTCCGCAACTACTGGGGCTACAACTCCATCGGCTTCTTCGCCCCGCACAACGAGTACGCCGCGACGGGCGACACGGGTCACCAGGTCGATGAGTTCAAGGGCATGGTGAAGGCGCTGCACGCCGCCGGCATCGAGGTCATCCTCGACGTGGTCTACAACCACACCGCCGAGGGCAACGACCTCGGGCCCACGTACAGCTTCAAGGGCATCGACAACCCGTCGTACTACCGGCTCGTGGACGGGGACGCCGCCCACTACTTCGACACGACCGGCACCGGGAACAGCTTCAACGTGAGCCACCCGGCCGCCCTCCAGGTCATCATGGACTCGCTGCGGTACTGGGTCGAGGAGATGCACATCGACGGCTTCCGCTTCGACCTGGCCACCACGCTGACGCGCCAGGGCGGCGACGCCAGCCTTCACAGCGCGTTCCTGACGCTCATCCAGCAGGACCCGACGCTCGCGCAGGTGAAGCTGATCGCCGAGCCGTGGGATGTCGCCGGATACCAACTGGGCGGCTTCCCCGCGGGATGGTCGGAGTGGAACGGCAAGTTCCGCGACGACGTCCGCGACTATTGGCGCGGCACCCCCGGCGTGCTGTCGACCCTCTCGCAGCGCGTTCTCGGCAGCCCGGACATCTACGAGGACTCGCGGCGCGCTCCGCTGTCGAGCGTCAACTTCGTCACCGCGCACGACGGCTTCACCCTCGCCGACCTCACAAGCTACAACGAGAAGCACAACGAGGCCAACGGGGAAGACAACCGCGACGGCGAATCCGACAACCGCTCGAGCAACTACGGCGTCGAGGGGCCGACGGATGACGAGGGCATCAACGCCTTCCGTACCCGGCAGCGAAAGAACTTCCTCGCGACGGTGCTGCTGTCGGCGGGCGTCCCGATGATCCTCGGGGGCGACGAGATCGGGCGGACGCAGCAGGGCAACAACAACGCCTACTGCCAGGACAACGAGATCTCGTGGTTCGACTGGCAGAACGCCGACTGGGAGCTGCACGAGTTCACGTCGAAGCTCATCCACCTGCGCCGCACAGAGCCGGCCCTCCGGCCGGAGTGGTACCGGCACGCCCCCGACGTCGGCGGCCCGGACGTCGTCTGCATCGTACGGGCGGACGGCGAGCCGTTCGCCGACGAGGACTGGGCAGACCCGGAGGCCCGCTCGATCGCGTTCGAGCTGCGGCACGAAGGGGCCGACTCGTTCCTGCTCATGCTGAACGCGGCCGGGAACGGCGTGGAGTTCGTGCTCCCGGAGGCCGCCGGCTCGAACTGGGAGCTGGAGCTCTCCAGCGACCCCGAACTGGCCTTGGCCGACGGCGAGAGCGTCATCCTCGGCGAGTCGTCCTTCGCTCTGCTGAGGTCGCGAAACAGCTGATGCCCGAGTCCACCATCCCGGCGCTGCTCGGTCGCTACCGGCCGCAGCACGTCATCGGCCGCGGCGGCGAGGCCAGCATCTTCCGCGCGACCGACGAACTGCTGGGGCGCGAGGTCGCCATCAAGCTCTACCGCTCCGGCGGCGAGGAGGAGATGGCGCAGTACCGCACCGAGCAGGCGGCGCTCGCGCGGCTGAGCCATCACGGCATCGTCTCGCTGATCGACGCCGGGATCGATTACTCGTCTCCGAAGGACCCGCGTCCGTTCCTCATCATGGAACTGGTCTCCGGCACCGATCTCGCGAGCATGCTGGCCCAGCGGGAGCTGACGCTGGAGGAGATCGCGGAAGTCGCCTACGACATCTCCGAGGCTCTCGAGTACGTCCACGCCAACGGGGTGGTGCACCGCGACATCAAGCCGTCGAACATCATGCTGGTCTCGTACGGCACGACGACCTTCCGGGCGCGGGCGCGGCTCACCGATTTCGGGATCGCCAGCGGCCTCGTCGGCACACCCTCTCAGGCGGACGAGGGCAAGACGACCGGCACCGCGGCCTACCTCAGCCCCGAGCAGGCGATGCGCCAGCCGGCCACCCCGGCGAGCGACATCTACTCCCTCGGGCTCGTCCTGCTCGAGTGCTTCACGCGCTCGGTCGCGTACCCCGGCGGCGCCGTCGAGTCGGCGATGGCCCGGCTGGAACACGAACCGCCCATCCCGGACGGCCTGCCCGACGACTGGTCCCGCATCCTCCACGCGATGACCTCTACGGATCCGGCCGGACGTCCCACCGCGGAGCAGCTGACACCGGTGTTCCGCGAGGCGGTCATCTCGGCGGCCGGTCTCCAGCAGCGGGCGTGACGGCGGGATCGATGGAGGCCGGCGCCGCGATCGAGCGCGACGGCAGCGCCGCGATCGAGGACCACGCGGCCCTCGGCGACGGCCGCACCGTCGCCCTGATCGACCGCTCCGGCACGGTCGACTGGCTGCCCGTCCCCAACCTGGATTCCGATCCGGCCTTCGCGGCGCTGCTCGACCCGGAGCGCGGGGGTCGCATCCAGCTACGTCCGGTCAGCGCCTTCCGCACCCGACGGCGATACCTTCCGGGCACCAATGTGCTCGAGACCACCTTCACCACCGAGAACGGCGCCGTGCGGGTTACCGACGCGCTGGTCACCGGCGTCGCCGGCCGCCTGCCGTGGCTCGAACTCGCCCGCCGCATCGAAGGGGTAGACGGCACGGTGGTCATGGACTGGGCCGTCGAGCCCGGCACGATGCTCGGCGCGAGCAGCCCGTGGGCGGAGCGCGTCGACGGGAAGCGCATCCTCCGCGTCGGGACGGTCAACATCGGGGTCACCGGTCTGAACGACACCGAGGAGGATGCGGACGCCCCGCGCTTCGGGGGCCGCATCCGGGTCACCGAGGGGTCCCGCCGGACGCTCTCTATCGTCGCGACAGACGACGAGCCGCTGCACCTGCCCGACCCCGGCAACGTCGACATCGGGATCGACCGCACGGTCGGCAACTGGGAGCTGTGGTCGCGCACCTTCTCGTATCAGGGGCCGTGGGACGACGCCGTGCAGCGCAGCGCGCTCGCGCTGAAGCTGCTGCTGTACGCGCCGACCGGCGCCATAGCGGCCGCCGCGACCACCTCACTCCCGGAGACCGACCGCGGCGGAAAGAACTGGGACTACCGGTTCGCGTGGGTCCGCGACACCGCGTACACACTGCGCGCTCTGGCGCGGTTCGGCCTGCGCGAGGAGACGCACGCCGCGATCTCGTGGCTGCTCCGGGCCGTGAAGGGTGACGTCTCCGAATTGCGCGTGCTGTACGGGCTGCGGGAGGAGTCGTCGGCCGATCCGCAGACGCACGACGTGCCCGGCTGGCGCGGCATCGGACCGGTCGTCACCGGCAACCGGGCGGCCGGACAGCTGCAGCTCGGCGTCTACGGCGACCTCCTGAGCGTCGCGCTCGCGTACGCGGCGGCCGGCAACGTGCTCGATGTGCCCACCCGCCGCCTGGTCGCGGACGTGGCCGACCGCGTCTGCGACATCTGGCGCCTGCCCGACTCCGGGATGTGGGAGCTGAGCGAGCTCCGTCACCACACCTCCTCGAAGATGGGGTGCTGGCAGGCGCTGCAGGCCGCCCTGCAGCTCGTCGAGCTGGGGCAGACGGAGGGCAACCCCTCGCGCTGGCGTCGGGAGGCCGACGCCATCCACGCCTGGGTGGATGAGCGGTGCTGGTCGGACCGCCTCGGCGCGTACACGATGGCCGCCGACGAGGAGGAGCTCGACGCCTCGGTGCTGCTCCACGCGCCCAGCGGCTTCGAACGGGGCGAACGAATGCGCTCCACCATCGCCGCTCTGAGACGCGAGCTGGGCGACGGCCCGCTGCTCTACCGCTTCACCGGCGCGGCAGCCGAGGGCGAGCGTCCGTTCACCGCGTGCTCCTTCTGGCTCGCCGCCGCCCTGGCCTGCGTCGGCGAGATCGACGAGGCGACGACGCTGATGGACGACCTGGTCGGCCGCGCGAACGACGTCGGTCTCTACGCCGAGATGATGGATGCGGACGGCGCCTTCTGGGGCAACTTCCCGCAGGCGCTCTCGCACCTGGGCCTGATCGACGCGGCCCTGACGATCGCCGACCTGCGCCCCTGACCGCGCCCGCCGCCGTCGGAAACGGAGGACATCCGCGTACTCACCCCCGCAACTACCTCCGTTCAGTGCACCTCGTCGGCGCGTCGGGCGTGAACACCTCCCTTTCGCGCCCGCCGAACGACCTCAGTGCGACCGTGCCGCCAGCGTCTCCGCGATCGCGTGCGGAACCGTCTCGTCCTGCAGTGAGGTCGTGTCGCCGAGCGCCCGGCCGTCGAACAGGTCGACCAGCAGGCGGCGCATGATCTTGCCGGACCGCGTCTTCGGGAGGTCCTGGACGATGACCACGTGACGCGGCTTCGCGATCGCGCCGATCTCGCGCGTGACCTGGTCGCGGAGGTCGGCCTCCGCCGGTGTCTCCCCGGACGGAACCACGAACGCGGCGACCGCCTGCCCGGTCGTGTCGTCGCCCACGCCGACGACGGCGGCTTCGGCGACGCGTGGATGCGCGACCAGCGCCGACTCGATCTCGATGGTCGACAGCCGGTGACCGGACACGTTGATCACGTCGTCGAGGCGGCCGAGCAGCCAGATGTATCCATCGTCGTCGACCGCCGCACCGTCACCGGCGAGGAAGTACCCGCGGTCGGCATACGGCCGCCAGTACGAGTCGCGGTAGCGCTCCGGATCGCCCCATACCGTGCGTGACATCGCCGGCCACGTGCCGTCGATGACGATCGAGCCGCCCGAGCCGCGGGGCACATCCTCGCCTCGCTCATCGACGACACGAACGGTGACACCGGGCACGGCGACCGTAGCCGAACCGGGCTTCAGCGCGGTCGCTCCGGGCAGCGGTGCGACGATCGCCGCACCGGACTCGGACTGCCACCACGTGTCGACCACCGGCGCGCGTCCCGCACCGAGGTTATCGCGGAACCAGACCCACGCCTCCGGGTTGATCGCCTCGCCGACCGTGCCGAGAAGCCGGATGCTGGAGAGGTCCCAGCGCTCCCCCGGCCCCTCGGGGAACCAGGTCATGAAGGTGCGGATCAGCGTCGGCGCCGTGTAGTAGGTGGTCACGCCGTAGCGCTCGATGATCTCGAAGTGACGGCCGGTGTGCGGGGTGTTCGGCGTCCCCTCGTAGATGACGGAGGTGGCACCGTTCGACAGCGGGCCGTACAGCACGTAGGTGTGCGCAGTGACCCAGGCGAGGTCGGCCGTGCACCAGTACACGTCGTCGTCCTTCGCGTCGAAGAGCGCCCAGTGGCTCCACGACGCCTGTGTCAGGTAGCCGCCGGTCGTATGGACGACGCCCTTCGGTCGCCCCGTCGTCCCGGACGTGTAGATGATGAACAGCGGCGTCTCGGCATCGAAGAACTCCGGCTCGTGCACCTCCGGCGCCGTCTCGACCACGTCGTGCCACCACACGTCGCGTCCAGGCGTCCAGGGCACGTCCGGTGTCAGCTCCCCCGTGCGCCGCACGACCAGCACGTGCTCGATCGCGTTGTCGCCGGCGACCGCCGCATCCGCATTCGCCTTGACGGCCACCGCTGATCCCCGCCGGAACTGCCCGTCGGAGGTCACCAGCAGCTTCGCTCGCGTGTCCTCCACCCGGAAGCGCAGGGCCTCCGCCGAGAAGCCGCCGAACACGAGCGAGTGGATGGCGCCCACCCGCGCGATCGCCAGGGTGATGACGACCGTCTCGGGGATGACGGGGAGATACACGACCACGCGGTCGCCCTCTCCGACGCCCAACGCCGTGAGGGCGTTCGCCGCCTGCGCCACCCGCCGCTGGAGGTCCGCGTACGTGATCGTCTCGCGGTCGCCCGGTTCGCCCTCGAAGTGCAGGGCGACGCGGTCGCCCCGGCCCGCGGCGATGTGACGGTCGACGCAGTTGACGGCCGCGTTGAGGCGGCCGCCCGCGAACCACTCGGCCCGCGGGACCGTCAGCTCGCCGTCGTCACCGGGCTCGGCCGGTTGCCACGTGTGCGCCGTGTGCCACGGCTCCGCCCAATCGAGGCGGGCGGCCTGACGCTCCCAGAAGGCCACCGGGTCGGCGGCGGCCTCGGCGAACACGGAGGCGTCGACGTTCGCCTGCGCCGCGAACTCCTCGGACGGCCGGTACAGCCGCGTCTCGCGGCCGAGGTTCTCGATCGGGGTGCTCACCCTCCGACGCTATCCGCCTCGCCGAGTGCGTCCCTGCGCCCGCGCAACCTTCCGTAACCCGCCGCTCATCCCCACCGTCGAGTCCGCAAACTTTGCACGCCGCGACGGGGGTTTGCGTGCAATCTGTGCGGACTCGACGGTGGGGGTGAGGGTCAGGCGCCGACGTAGCGGGCGAGGTGCTCGCCGGTGAGGGTGGAGCGAGCGGCGACGAGGTCGGCGGGAGTGCCCTCGAAGACGAGCCGGCCGCCGTCGTGGCCGGCTCCCGGACCGAGGTCGATGATCCAGTCGGCGTGCGCCATTACGGCCTGGTGGTGCTCGATCACGATCACCGACTTCCCCGCGTCGACCAGCCGGTCGAGCAGTCCGAGCAGCTGCTCGACGTCCGCCAGATGCAGCCCGGTCGTCGGCTCGTCGAGCACGTACACGCCGCCCTTCTCGGCCATGTGCGTCGCCAGCTTCAGTCGCTGCCGCTCGCCGCCCGAGAGTGTCGTGAGCGGCTGGCCGATGGTCAGGTAGCCGAGCCCTACATCGGACAGCCGCTGCAGGATGGCGTGGGCGGCGGGCAACTTCGCCTCGCCGCTCGCAAAGAACTCCTCGGCCTCGGTGACCGGCATCGCCAGCACCTCGCTGATGTCGCGGCCGCCCAGGTGGTACTCGAGCACCGACTCGTCGAAGCGCTTGCCCTCGCACACCTCGCACACCGTCGAGACCCCGGCCATCACGCCGAGGTCGGTGTAGATGACGCCGGCGCCGTTGCAGTTCGGGCACGCTCCCTCGGAGTTGGCGCTGAAGAGTGCGGGCTTCACGCCGTTGGCCTTCGCGAACGCCTTGCGGATCGGCTCCAGCATCCCCGTGTAGGTCGCCGGGTTGCTGCGGCGCGAGCCGCGGATCGCGCCCTGATCGACGGACACGACGCCGTCACGGAGCGCCACCGACCCGTGGATGAGTGAGCTCTTCCCCGACCCGGCCACCCCCGTGACGACCACCAGCACGCCGAGCGGGATGTCGACATCCACGCCCTGCAGGTTGTGCTCGGAGGCGCCGCGCACCTCGAGTGCTCCCTTCGGCGTCCGCACCGTCTCCTTGAGGCGGGCGCGGTCGTCGAGATGCCGGCCGGTGAGGGTATCGCTCGCGCGGAGCTCCTCCACCGTGCCCTCGAAGACGACCTCGCCGCCGGCCGAGCCGGCTCGTGGACCGAGGTCCACGACATGATCCGCGATCGCGATCGCCTCCGGCTTGTGCTCGACCACGAGCACCGTGTTGCCCTTGTCGCGCAGCTGCAGCAGCAGCTCGTTCATCCGCTGGATGTCGTGCGGATGCAGCCCGACGGTCGGTTCGTCGAAGACGTACGTGACATCGGTGAGCGACGAGCCCAAGTGCCGGATCATCTTCGTGCGCTGCGCCTCGCCGCCCGACAGCGTGCCCGAGGGCCGGTCGAGCGACAGGTAGCCGAGGCCGATGTCGACGAACGAGTCGAGTAGGTGCTGCAGGTTCTTGAGCAGCGGACGGACGGACGGCTCGTCGAGCCCGCGCACCCAGTCCGACAGGTCGGTGATCTGCATGGCGCACGCATCCGCGATGCTGATGCCTGCGATCTTCGACGACCGTGCGCCCTCGCTCAGCCGGGTGCCGCCGCACTCGGGACAGATCGCGAACGTGACGGCGCGCTCCACGAACGCACGGATGTGCGGCTGCATCGCGTCGACATCCTTCGACAGCATCGACTTCTGGACCTTGGGCACGAGCCCCTCATAGGTCATGTTGATGCGCTCGATCTTCACCTTGACCGGCTCTTTATAGAGGAAGTCCTTGCGTTCCTGCTCGGTGAACTCGCGGATGGGCTTGTCCGCGGGCACGAAGCCCGAGCTGCCGATGATCCGCACGGCCCAGCCGTCGGCCGTGTAGCCGGGGATGGTGATGGCGCCTTCCGCGAGCGACTTGCTGTCATCGAAGAGCTGCGTGAGGTCGATGTCGCTCACGCTGCCCATGCCCTCGCAGCGCGGGCACATGCCGCCGAGCTGCGTGAACTCGCGCGACTCCGTCTTGCCGCCGACGGTGATCGCGCCACGGCCGGTGACCGAGGGGATGTTGAACGAGAAGGCCTGCGGCGATCCGATGTGCGGCTGGCCGAGCCGGCTGAACAGGATGCGCAGCATCGCGTTCGCGTCGGTCACCGTGCCCACCGTCGAGCGGGCATTGGCGCCCATCCGCTCCTGGTCGACGATGATGGCCGTCGTCAGCCCTTCGAGCACGTCGACGTCCGGTCGCGCCAGCGACGGCATGAATCCCTGCACGAAGGCGCTGTACGTCTCGTTGATCATGCGCTGCGACTCGGCGGCGATGGTGCCGAACACGAGCGAGCTCTTGCCCGAGCCCGAGACGCCCGTGAAGACCGTCAGCCGGCGCTTGGGCAGCTCGACGCTGACGTCTTTGAGGTTGTTCTCGCGCGCCCCCTGGACGCGGATCAAATCGTGGCTGTCGGCCGCTGCGGTCATGTCGGTTCCCTCCGTCGAACGCGACCCACGGTATATCAGGCGGTCGTTTCTGCGGCCATGATGCGGTAACGCAGCCGGGCGAACTGGCCGACGGCCTCGGCGGATTCGAGGTGCAAACGGTCGGACTCGACCCTGCGCGGGAAGAGCGGCGCGCCGCCGGTGAGCGCGACCGGCGCGATGGACACCGCCAGCTCGTCCAGCGCGCCCGCGTCGAAGAACTGCCCCGCCAGATCCCCTCCGCCCACGACCCAGATGTCGCCGTCGCCCGCCGCCTCCCGGATCGCCGGCAGCGCATCCGTCACCGAACCGGAGACGAAGCGGATGTCCGCCCCCTCGGGCACCGGCAGCTCCCGGTGGGTGAACACGAAGGTCGGCCGCGTGCCGTGGAACTCCTGCCACTTCTCCGGCGCCTCGAGGATGCCGCTCTCGCGCAGCACCCACTCGTACGTCGTACGGCCCTCGACCATCACGGTCGCTCCGCTTGGGAGCAGGCTCTCGTCCGGTTCCTCTCCGCCGGGCACCGCGAACAGCCAGGACAGCGAGTCGTGCTCATCGGCGATCCACCCGTTGATGGTCGCGGCCGTGTCGAAGACGATTCTCCCCATGTCGCCGACGGTACCGGCCACCACCGACACGGTGGGAGCATGGTGCGCATGGATGCCGTCGACGCGCTGAACGAGATCGCCTTCTGGCTCGAGCGGGAGCTCGCGCCGAGCTTCAAGGTGCAGGCCTTCCGCCGAGCGGCCGCCACGATCGCCCCCTTCGACCAGGAGGAGCTCGCCGCGCGGGTCGCCGACGGCCGGCTGAAGCGCACAAAGGGAATCGGAGACCGCACCTTCCAGGTCATCGCGCAGGCGGTCGATGGCGGCGTCCCGGACTACCTGGCCGACCTCCGCGAGCGCAACGCGCAGCCCCTCGAGACCGCGGGCGCGGACCTGCTCGCCCAGCTGCGCGGCGATCTGCACAGCCACACCGAGTGGTCCGACGGCACCGTCCCGATCGAGGTCATGGCCGCGGCCGCCGCGACGCTCGGCCGCGAGTACCAGGCGATCACCGACCACTCCCCCACACTCACCGTGGCGAGCGGGCTCAGTGCCGAGCGCCTGGAGGAGCAGCTGGACGTCATCGCGAGCCTCGACACCGGCTCCGTGACCCTGCTCCGCGGGATCGAGGTCGACGTCCTCGAGGACGGCACGCTCGATCAGACGCCCGAGCTGCTCGACCGATTGGATGTGGTGGTCGGCAGCGTCCACTCCAAGCTCCGCTCCGACAAGCGGACGATGACGAAGCGCATGCTGGGCGGCATCCGCGATCCGCACACGAACGTTCTCGGCCACTGCACCGGCCGCCTGGTGCAGGGCTCGCGCGGCACCAGGCCGCCGTCGGAGTTCGACGCGGATGCCGTGTTCGCCGCGTGCGTCGAGAACCAGGTCGCCGTCGAGATCAACTCACGGCCGGAACGCCAGGACCCGCCGGACGACCTCATCCAGCGCGCCCTCGACGCGGGATGCTTCTTCTCGATCGACACGGACGCGCACGCCCCGGGCCAGCTCGACTTCCTCGCGTACGGCGCCGCGCGCGCCGCCGCGAACGGCGTCCCCGCCGACCGGATCATCACGACCTGGCCGCTGGACCGCCTGCGCACCTGGCTCGCCAAGTCCTGACGCCGCACCCCGCCCATCCCGCGCCCGAAATGCACGTAGTGGCGGCTATTTGGGCGGAATAGCCGCCACTACGTGCACTTCGGCGGAGGGCGGGGTCAGAGGCCCCAGGCGGAGGCCGGAGCCTGCACGATCTCGACCGGGCGGGTGCTCCAGTGGGTGCCGTTGCCGTAGTGGCTGGTCGCCCAGGGCGACGCCCAGATCGCGGCGGCGGTCGCATCGGCGGAGGTGCCGGCCTCGAGCCCGGCCACGATGTCCGGGTAGCCGCGCTGCAGATTCTTCGCACAGTACTCGGCCGCCGTGATCAGGTCCGGGTAGCTGCCGAGACCCGCTCCACCGCCCGACCCGTAGCCGTTGTTGAGAGGATTGTTACGGTTCCACCAATCCGGCGGGCCGTTCTCCTGCCGCATCCAGCGCAGCATCACCGTCACGTTCGCGTCTGTCTGCGGCCAGCCGCCGAACATCAGCACCAGCTTCGCCCACGCCTCGTTGGTGCCGACGCGCGCGAGGGTCTGCAGCCCGTCAGTCGCGCTCAGGTTCTCGCGATTGACGACGGGGGCGGCGATCGTCGCATCCACCAGCAGCTCCTGGGCGGGCGCCGGTACAGCCGCCGCGGCCGAGCCGGACGTCCCATCGCCCGGCGCAAGCGTCGTCGACGGCGCGACGAGCAGGGTGGAGGCGAGCGCGTCATCCGTCGGAACGATCGAGAATCCGCACACCAGCCCGATGACCGCGAGGCTCACTCCGATACGGTGCTGAAGAGGCAGCAGGGGTCGTCTCCGCGACCTCGGCAGCCGGATCCGCACGCGCTGCGTCGGCACGGCGGCGCGACGGCCTGCCGAGCGGCGGCCGCGGGAACGACGGGGGGCGGATGCGGACTGCATACCCGACGAAGGGTACCAGCGTCCCGCTGAATCACCACCGGGAGCTCTAGCGGGTGACCTCGTTGAGGCGGCCGAGCAGCTCCGCCAGACGACGCACATCCTCTTCGCCCCAGCGCCGGAGGCCTCGGTACAGCGTCGCCTGGTCGGCGGCACGCACCTCGTTGACCTTCTCGATCGCCTCGGGCGTCGCCGCGATGAAGCTGGCCCGCCGGTCGGTCGGGTCGGTCTTGCGCTCGATGAAGCCCATGTCCTCCAGCAGCTTCACCTGCCGGCTGATCACGCTCTTGTCGGTGTAGAGCATGGCGGCGAGGGCTCCGGCGTGGATGGGGCCGCTGCGCACGATCGTCGTCAGCAGCTTGTAGCTTCCCGGCTGCAGGTCCGGGTGGATGCGGACCGCGCGATCCCGCATCGCCGTGCCGACCTGGTTGAACAGCCGGGTGAACTGCTCCTCCACCTCGGAGATGGCTGCATCGCTCGCCGGTTCCGGGGCGGCGGGAAGGGTGGCGGCAGAGCCCGCCGCCACCCGATCCGTGTTGTCCATGGCCGCGATCATAACGCGACCGTCTAGCGGCCGTTCCCAGCCGGGCTGTCGCCGTCGCCGGCTCGCCGGACGGCGGCGACCGATCCGGTGGCCGGAGCCCCGATCAGGGCCTCCGCGACCTCCACCGCGTTCTCCTCCGCGGCCTCGAGCGGCGTCTCGGCGTTCTCCTCGCGCATCCGCTCGATGGCGGTCTTGCTGCCCAGCTTGATGTTCGGGAGGAACAGGATGGCGATCACGGAGATGATCGCGAGCGGCACGGCGACCAGGAAGATGTCGGCGACGGCCTGGCCGTAGACCGACTCCACGATGGTCCGGATAGGCACCGGGAGGGTGTTGACCTCGGGGAGCGTTCCGCTCTGCAGCGACTTGGCGGCGGCGACGCCCTTCGCGCCGAGCTTGCCGACGGCGGTCAGCAGCTCCTGGTGACGGTCGGCCATCATGTCCTTCACCGCGGTACCCAGGATGGATCCCATCACCGAAACGCCGATGGTACCGCCGAGGCTCCGGAAGAACGCGACGTTCGAGCTGGCCGCACCGAGCTGCTCCGGGCGGACCGTGTTCTGGACGATGAGGACCAGGTTCTGCATGACCATGCCGACCCCGGCGCCGAGCACGAGCATATAGAGCGAGACGAGCCAGTAGTTCGTGTCGTACTCGATGGTGCTCATCAGGTACAGTCCGGCGGTGAGCAGCAGCGATCCGGCGATCATGAAGCCCTTCCACTTGCCGAAGCGGCTGATCAGGTTGCCCACGATCATCGAGGACAGCAGCAGTCCGAGGATCATCGGCAGCGTCAGCAGACCGGACTCGGTGGGTGTCGCGCCACGGGCGAGCTGCATGTACTGGCCGAGGAAGACGGACGTGCCGAACATGGCGACGCCGACCGAGATGGAGGCGATGACGGCGAGCGTGAACGTGCGGTTCTTGAACATCCCGAGCGGGATGATCGGCTCCTTCACGACGAGCTCGGTCACGATCGTCGCGACGATGAGGGCGATCGAGCCTCCGACCATCCACATGGTCTCGGCGCTCCACCAGTCGAAGTTCTTGCCCGCGAGCGAGACCCAGATGAGCAGGAGCGAGACGCCGGCCGCGAGGAAGATCGCACCGAGGTAGTCGATGCGCACCTTCCGCGCCGGGCGCTTCGGCAGGCGAAGGGTGAACTGGAGCAGCAGGATGGCGGCCACCGCGACCGGGACGCCGACGAAGAAGTTCCAGCGCCAGCCGACGGAGTCGGTGAGCAGTCCGCCGATGAGCGGACCGCCGACCGTTCCGACGGCCATGACGCCGCCGAACAGGCCCATGTACCGGCCGCGCTCCCGCGGGCTGATGATGTCGGCCATGATGATCTGGCTGAGCGCCGTCAGGCCGCCGGCGCCGAGGCCCTGGACCACGCGGAAGCCGATGAGCATGTTGGTGTCCTGCGAGAAGCCGGCCATCGCCGAGCCCGCGACGAAGATCACGAGGGCGAGCTGGATGAGCAGCTTGCGGTTGAGCAGGTCGGCGAGCTTGCCCCAGATGGGCGTCGACACCGTGGTGGCGAGCAGCGTGCTGGTGACGACCCAGGTGTAGGCGGTCTGGTCGCCGTGCAGTTCGGAGATGATCCGGGGCATCGAGGTCGACACGACCGTGCCCGCGAGGATCGAGACGAACATCCCGAGCAGGAGTCCGGAGAGGGATTCGAGCACCTGCCGGTGTGACATCACGACCGGTGACCCGTCCCTGGAGAGCGTTGTTGACATGTGGATCCTTCGCACGATTGGTTGACGACGATCAACCATATATAATTAGGTGACCAAAGTCAACTAACAAGGTACATGGCTGCAAAATTTCCGAGCATGCAAACTTTTAACTCCGACGGACTCCGCGAGCGCAAGAAGGCCCAAGTCAGAGCCGACCTCGAACGCGCCACCCTGGAACTCGCGCTCGAGCGCGACCTCGACGAGGTGACGGTCGACGAGATCTGCGCGCGCGTTCCCGTCTCGCACCGCACCTTCTTCAACTACTTCGACACGAAGGAGGACGCGCTCTTCGACGTGCGCCGCGCCTGGGGCGACCCGGCGTGGATCGGCCGCCGCCTGACCGACGCGTACCGGGGAAGCGTCGTCGCCGCCCTCGTCGACACCCTGTTCACCGCATCGCTCCCGGACGAGCAGGATGCGGAGCTCCGGGAGGCGCGCATGCTCATCGCCGCCCGCCACTCCGGCCTCCTCCGGCGCCGTCTCGGACGGTTCGACGACCTGCGAGCGGGCCTCGTCTCGGCCGTCGCCGTGTTCCTGGAGGACGTCGCCCGGGAGGATGGTGCGACGCCCGGCGCCGCCGAGGACGACGCGGACGCTGCGGCTCGGGCCGAGCTGCTCGTCGTAGCGTGCATCGCCGCCATCCGCATCGCCGTCCGCGAATGGGCCGAGGCGGGCGGGAACGGCTCCGCCGCCCGGGTCGCCGAGCGTGCCGTGGAGATCACGCGGTCGGTGGCACCTTTCGTCCGCTGAGCGTCTTCACACCGTCGGGCGGCGGACGTCCAGTCTTCCCGCTCGGCCGCTCCCTACGCTGAGGGGATGCACTCGCGGCGACAGACCTCGTGGGCCCTGCGCGCCCCGGCCCACTGGATCGTCTGGACCGTCGTCCTCTTCGCGGTCACGATCGGGCTCGGGCTCGCTGCGAAGGCGGTGCCCGCACTGCGTTTCGACGGTCTCGACGCGGCCGTGAACCGCGTCAACTCCCCCCTGCTGGACGACGCGGCGCTGCTGCTCGACCGCCTCGACCATCCCGTCGTGGTGGCGGCGATCCTCGTCGTCGTGTTCGTCATCCTTCTGTTCGCGGTGGGATGGCGCCGAGCGCTGGGCGCGTGCGTGGTCACGGGCGCCGGCTGGCTGACGACGCTGGTCGTCAAGACGGTCGTCGCGCAGCCGCGGCCGTCCACCGCCGACCTGACCCACGTGCTGCACATCTCGCCGGCGACGCTCAGCTACCCCAGCGGGCACGTGGTGTTCGCCGCGGCGCTCGTGACGGCCCTCGCCATGGTGTGCCGTGCGGGGCTCCCTCGCGCCCTCGTGGTCGTCGTGGGCGCCGTGTTCGTTCTCGCCGTCGCCTGGTCGCGGCTCTACGTCGGCGTCCATTACGGCACCGATGTCGTGGGCGGCGTGCTCAACGGCGTCGCCGGCGCCGTGCTCTTCGCGGGTCTCTGGAACCTGGCGACGCGCGGCCGCCGCCGCACGCGCTGACCGGGCGGGTCGTCCGACCTACGCAGTCTCTCCGCAGTCCGACGGTCCCATGACCGCGGGGACGGGCGGGATGGTGGTGCCACACCATCCCCGATCGACGACGAAGAACTTTCTTGCTTCGATCGCGTCATGATCTGCAATTCACTGCGTCCAAGTCAGTGAACGCCCGTACCGCTATTCAAGGACCCGACCCTTATGACCGGTGAACTCGACGACCTCTCCGACGCCGACCTGATCGTCCTCGCACGAGACGGAGACACGCTCGCCTACGGCGTGCTCTGGAAGCGGCATTGGCAGGCCGGCCGTGCCATGGCGGCCTCGATCACCGGCCGATTCGACCCCGATGACCTCGCGTCGGAGGCGTTCGCGCGCATCCTGACCTCGCTCGGCCGCGGCAAAGGCCCGACGTCGGGTTTCCGCTCGTACCTCGCGACGACGGTCCGGAACGTGGCTATCGACTGGTCGCGCCGCAAGACGACCCCGAACATCGAAGACGCCGACGTGATCGAGGACTGGACCTTCAGCGAGGTCACGGCCCTCGACCGCATGGACCGGCAGACGATGGCGAAAGCCTTCTACGCCTTGCCCGACAAGTGGCAGGAGGTGCTCTGGTACACCGAGATCGAAGACATGGCGCCCCGCGAGGTGGCGCCGCTCATGGGCCTCAACGCGAACGCGGTCTCCGCGCTCGCGCTCCGCGCACGCGAAGGGCTCCGGCAGTCCTGGATCAACGCCCACCTGGCGAGCGCGCCGACCGAGGACCCGATCCACGCATGGACGCTGAAGAAGCTCGGACCGTTCGTTCGAGGACGACTGGCCAAGGCCGACCGCCGCAAGGTGACGCAGCACCTCGACGCCTGCGAGCGCTGCGCGGATGCCGCCTCCGAGGCCGACCGCGTGGGCTCGCGGATCGCTCTCGGAATCCTGCCCCTGTTCCTGGGGCTCGCCGGCGCGACCGCCTACCTTTCGACCATCGGCGGATCGGGAACCGCCGTCGCCGCGACGCTCTCCGATACGACGCCGGCCGGTACGCCCCAGGCCGGTCCGACGACCGCCGTCCGCGGCGGCGGGCGGCTCCGGCACCTGTCGAGCGCGGCGACGGGTGGCTCGAAGGCCGGGATGGCCGCCGTCGCGGCCAGTGTGGTGGCGGCCGCGGCCCTCACCTGCGGCGCAGTCGTCGCGACGCCCGGGTCAGAACTCGCCGCGGCCGAGACCGGGCGGGGCTCCTCCTCCGGCTCGCAGAACGCGGGCCACGACGAGCCCGACAAGGTAACCGAGACCTCCCGCCCGACGCCCGAGCAGAAAGGCCAGTTGAAGCCGGACGCCCCCACAGCTGACGCCACCACCGGGGAAGATTCGGGCGGTGATGACAGCACCCCGCCCGCGATCGACTCCCCCCTCGCGGAGCCGATCGCTCCGGCGGCCCCGAATGGGCCCGGCGCGGAGGCGCCTGCGATCCCGCCGGTAGCCGCCCCTGCGCCGGCTCCGCAGGGCTGCGTGGCCGCGATCCAGGCGATCCCGGCGGCGGGCACGTTGTTGGCGTACCGGCTAGACGACGAGACCGGATCCCGCACCGCGAGGGATCTCGTCCACGGGAACACCGCACGCTATTCGGGACACCCCGGCGCGGGCGAGTGGAACCTGACAGACGAGACGCTCCGCCAACCCACCGACCGATTCACCATCCAGATCTGGTTCCAGGCGACCCAGGGCGGCGGACGGCTGCTGGGGTTCAGCGGATCGAGCGACGGCGTCTCGGCGTACTACGACCGCCACCTGTTCTTGACGGACGACGGTCGCCTGGTGTTCGGCGTCTTCCCGGAAGCCGTCCGAACGGTGGCTTCCACATCCAGCTACACCGATGGCCGCTGGCACCAAGCCACCGCGACGTTGTCGGACGACGGCATGGCGCTCTACGTCGACGGCGAGGAGGTCGCCCATGACGCCTCCGTCACGCAGGCGCACGCCTTCCCCGGGCACTGGCGCATCGGAGCGGACAACCTCGATAACTGGGGGCCGGAGACGCCATCCGCGCGGCAGATCACGGGGAGCCTCGCTTTCGCGGCGGTCTACGGCGTCCCGCTGTCTGCCGACCAGGTGCGCGCCCAGTGGAACCTGTGCAGTTGAGTTCTTCGCGTCACGATCACTCGCCAACAACGTCTACATAAGCGGAGAGCGCGTCATCGGGCTTCGCGCGTCTCCACCGGAGCGCCCCCAATGGGCCTCCCTTTCGGAGTGGCTCGGCCCGCTCGTCGGGTATCGAACCGGCCGGGCCGCTCCGTCACAACACACCGCAACGTGCCGACAAGAGGACGAGATGAGGCTGATGCACTGGAATCCGCGGGAGCGTGCTGCCGGGCTCGTCAGTGTGACGACCGACGGATGGCGCGGCGAGATCGTCACACCGCTCATCCCCCGCGACCCCACCTCGCCGCTCCGTTCGGCCCTCCTCAACGAGCGGGCCGAGCGTCTGGGCGAGCTGCGCATCCTCGACTTCCGGGTCTACGACACCGTGCGGGTCGAGGAGAACGGTCCGGGCGACAGCTACCGGATCATCGACCGGTTCAAGATCGCGATCGGCGTCGAGCGCCCCGGCTGAGCCGCTGCATCGCTCGGTCGCTCAGCCGCTCAGCCGCTCAGCCGTTGCCGAGGGTGACCGTCGTGGTCTGCCGCCGGCCGTCCCGCACGTAGACGACGTCGACACCATCTCCGGGTTTGCTCGTGAGCTGGATCGCCGTGAGGTCGTCGACGCTGCCGGCCGGCTTGCCGTCGACCCGGGTGATCACATCCCCAGCCCTCAGGCCGGCCTGCTGCGACGGCCCGCCCGGCGTCACCGACTGCACGTACAGCCCCGGCTGGTCGTTGTCGCCGTGGCCGGGCTGGATCGGCGTGACCGAGATCCCGAAGATCGGATAGGTCACCTTGCCCGTCGAGATGATCTGCTGTGCGATCGGCATCGCCACCGCCTGGGGAACCGCGAAGCCGATGCCGACGCTCCCTCCGCCCGCTTCGCCGGACGCGCCGGGCACGGTCGCGATCGCCGAGTTCACCCCGACGAGCCGGCCGTCGCAGTCGACGAGCGCACCTCCCGAGTTGCCGGGATTGATCGAGGCGTCGGTCTGGATCGCGTCCGCCAGCACAGCGTTGCGGTCGCTGTCGCTCTGCACCGGAACCGTGCGGCCGAGGGCGCTCACCACACCGGTCGTCACTGTGCTGGAGAGGCCGAGCGGGGCGCCGAGCGCCACCACGGGCTGGCCGACTTTGAGCGTGGTCGAGTCCCCTTGCTCGATGACGGGCAGCCCGCTCGCCTCGACTTTCACCACGGCGATGTCGGCGCGCGGCGAGCGACCGACGAGCTTCGCCGGGTGCGTCGTCCCGTCGTTGTAGAGAACGGTGATCTTCGCACCCTCGGCAGCGGGGGCGATGACATGGTTGTTGGTGAGGATGTAGCCGTCGGCCGAGATGATCTCCCCGCTGCCGGTGCCGCCGGACCCGTCGCCGGCGACCACCCCGATGGTCACGATGGAGGGGAGCACGTCGCTCGCAACACGCTCGGCGTCGCACACCGATGCGGACGACAGCGAAGCGGGCCGGGCGGGTGCCATCCCGAGCGTCGATGCGCCCGAGCGGAGGGTGAGGCCTCCGAGCACGCCGGTCCCCAGCAGGATCACCGCGCCCAGCACGGCGAGCAGCACGGTGGCCCACACCGGGAATCGCCCGGATCGGTCCGTCCTCTTCTGGTCGGTCGACGTCATCTCTCGCTCCCCCTCGTTCCCCGTTCGGGTCATGGTGTCTCGGTCGATCGAGACCTGGATAGACAGTTGGGCGGAGAGCTACGCCACGGGGAACGTGAGGACTAATGTGAACGCATGGATTTCGGCGACGACGCGTTCACCGCATTCCTCGTGCACCCCGACCAGCCCGCGCTGGACCGGTCGATCGACCTTCCCGTGCTCGAATCTCACCCTCCTGTCCGCGTCCGCATCCCCGCGGACGCGGCGATGGAGATCTACGAGCTGGTGACCGCGGATGACTGGCCCCGTGAGGCGATCTATCGCTACGTCGGCCGCGAATCGTCTGCCTCCTGAACACTCGATCGACTAGCGGAATCGTGTGAGTTCGCGTCAAGCTACTCCTCGACGCCGGTCGATCGACGACGACGGGGAGGGGTGGGTGCGGTGAACGAGGACGCGGGCGCCTTTCCGGAGCCGGGATCACCGGGGTGGATGCGCGTGCAGGGGCACCCCGACGTCGCCAGGATGGAGGTCGTGGGCCGCACGGTACGCGTCCGGCTGGTCTCCGGCATCGAGCTCGAGTGGCGGCGCGACGACGGTGCGGTCGAGGACCGTTCACGCGCCTGACTTTATGGAAAACAGCTAGTCCCCAACGCGCCGCCGAAGGTGCATCATGGCCTCGCCGCCATCGACGGGTCGAACACCCGCCGGGCGGGAGGAGGCACAGACGATGGCTGACGAATTCGACTACATCCACCCACCGCACCCTCCACGGCTCCGTGAGCACGTCGGTCTGATCCGCTGGACCCACGACGCCGACGGTGGCTGGGTGACGGAGACCGTAACCGGCCAGTTCGCCGGAGGGGACTCGCAGCGCTGGGTTCTCCGGCTCTACTCCGGGGTCGAGCTCGAATACGACCTGGAGACGTGGGCGCCGTACCAGCCGCACCTGTGACAGCTGTCTTTCGGGCCGTTGGCGCTCCTGACACCATGCGAGACGTAACACCCAACAGGGGCGTCGGCTCATGGATCAGACGACGGTCAGGGCCGGCGCCCCGCCCCGGCTGACGGGGGTCGGTATGCAGACATCGAACTCCACGCACGGCCTCCCCGTGCGCTTGGACCCGATGATCGGGCGCCGTGAGGAGGTCTCTCTGATCCGGCGCCTGCTGCAGACCTCGAACCGTCTGGTGACCGTCACGGGAACGGCGGGCGTGGGGAAGAGCCGCGTCGCGATCGCGGCCGCGGAGTCGCTGCGGCGCTCGGTGTCGGGCGTCTGGTACGTGGATGTTCGTGGTCGCGGGCACGATGTCGCACTGGCGGTCGCGCAGGAACTGAAGGTCGATCCGGGCGACGACGCGCTCGGCGCTGTGATCGCCGCAGTCGGCGACGAGGACGCGCTCCTGGTGATCGACGACGCTGACGAGGCCGTGGCCGAGACGTCGGCGATGGTGGACGCCCTCCTCCTGGCGTGCCCGGGTGTGCGCGCCATCGTCACCTCCCGCGAACCACCCGCGTCGGCCGCACAGGCGCTCGTGGCGATCGGTCCCTTCGCCCACCGTGATCTCACAGCGGGCAGCGACGCCGTCCGGCTGTTCGCTGATCGTGCCGCGTCGGGCGACGCCCTCTTCTCCGTAGACGAGAGCACGCTGCCGGAGGTCGTCACGATCTGCGAGGCCACCTACGGGGTCCCGCTGGCGATCGAACTGGCCGCCGCGCAACTGCAGTTCATGGATGTGCGAACGCTCGCTGGTCGCATCTCCCACCAACTGGACACCTTGGAACCGGCCGCGGCGGAATCCCGGTCGCTCCGCGCGGCCGTGGAGGACAGCTGGGATCGCTGCACAGAGACGGAGCGGCACGTGTGGACGGATCTCGCGGTGCTGGCCCCGGGCTGGGACCTCGACCTCGGAGAGTCCATGGCCGCCCTGAGCGCCGATGGTCCGCGAGAGGCGCGCACGGCGCTCAAGCAGCTCATCCGGCGTTCGGTGGTCCATCGCCGGCGCGTCCAGGGGGATGTGCGCTACGAGCTGCTGCCCGCGCTGCGGGAGTTCGGGGCCGAGCAGGCGACGCATCCCGAGGACGCCCAGGGCCACTTCGTCTCGTGCATGCTGCTGCGGTTGCACGACGCGGAGGACAACTGGTTCGGCGGCCGTCAACGCGAGATCCTGCAGCGTCTGCGCGGTGACATCGCCAATATCCGTCGAGCGGTGTCCACGGCCGCTGCGCTCGGCGACACCGATCGAGCCGTCGAGGTCGCGGTGACCGCCTGGCGGCAGGCGTGGATGCTTCACGGCAGTGGCGACGAGGTTGCGACCTGGCTCGGGACCGCCTTCGCCTCCGGACGCCCGTCGCCGTTCTGGGCGGCGCAGGGGCACGCGCTCCGAGCGGCCGTCTTCGGCCAGACGGGGAAGCCGGGCCTTGCCCGCAGCGAGCTCGCCACCGCCCGCGCTGCTCTCGAGGAGGTCGCGAACGGCGACGACGCCGAGGCGACGCACGACTGCGCGGTGAGCGTCCGCAGCGCCGCCGAGGTCATCGACGCCGACGACAGGCGCGCGCTGGAGCTGCTCCGCATCCTGATGGACGAGCTCGGCGAGGACGCCTATCGGTTCGGCCGCACGAACACCCCGCAACGTCTCGCGGCGCGGCTGCACGCCCTCGGCGAGCGCGCGGAGGGGTCACGCGTCGGCGACGACATCACCGAACGCGCCCTCGTGGTCGGCGACCGGTTCGAGCGGTCCTTCGTGCTCACGACGCGGGCGTCCGCGTGCGCCGCCGTCCGCGAGTACGAGACGACCGAAGCGGACGCTCGAGAGGCGCTGGTGGTGAAGCGCGGACTGGGCAACGGGCTGGGTGTCGCCCAGTCGCTCGAACTGCTCGCCGACGTCGCGCGCGAGCACGCGGATCCCGCCCGCGGCGCGACCCTCCTGGGGGCTGCGGCGGCCCGGTGGCGCGATGCAGGCGCGATCCGCGCCAACTACCCGCCCTACTTCTACGACCGAGCGTCGACCGAGCGCGCGCTTCGCCACCGCCTCGGCGCCGACGCCTTCGACCGGGCGTTCGCCTACGGGGCGGCGCTGAGCGAGGACGAAAGCATCGACTTCGCATTGCACGGGATGGTCGAGGCCAGGACGCGCACGGGCATCCCGGACTCGTCGCGGACGCCGGAGTTGACGCCGCGCGAGGGCCAGGTGGCGGCCCTGGTGGCGGACGGGGCGTCCAACAAGGAGATCGCGCGGCAGTTGTTCGTGTCGATCCGCACAGTGGAGACGCACGTTCAGAACGCCCTGGTGAAGCTGGGGTTGCGCTCGCGAACAGAGCTGGCGCTCTGGCATCGGGAGCAGCTGTCCCGGGGGTGAGCAGTCGATGAGCTGCGGGGCGACCGCTCACCCGGAGGACACGGCGGAAGCGCGCGCCCTCCGGGGCGGACATTCAGGCGGCGAGCGTCAGATCCTCGCCGTCGACACCGGTGACGGCCATGCGTAGACCGGTGCGCGCTCGGGCAGCGAGCGCGGCGGCGGCGCCGGGCGTCATCCCGAGGACCTCGGCCGCGACGGAAAGCGGCAACTCGTGCACGCAGGTCAGGAGCAGGATGCGCCGCCAACGTTCGGGGAGGCTGCGGAATGGTTGCTCCAGCTCGCCTAAGTCGACGACCTCGAACTCGTAGACCGGGAGGTGGGCGTCCTCGCCGAGGGGAACAAGGGGCATCCGGGCGTCGCGGGCGCCCCAGGTGGCCGCGACGTTGCGGATCGCCGTGCGCAGGTAGTGGGCGAAACCCTCGGTCGGCCCGTTGCCGTTGCGCAGGGCGGCGAGCACCTTGGTGAAGGCCTCCTGCACGATGTCCTCCGCGTCGTAACGGGAGGTCGTGCGCCGGGCGACGTGGTGCGCCCACGATTCGTAGCGCGTCCACAGCTCCGCGAAGACCGCGTGCTCGCCCCGACGGACCCGACGGAGAAGCTCCAGGTCGGTGGGGCGGACGGCGGTCGGCGGCATCCTGTCTCCTCAGTCGGGGTGGTGGACCGGCGGCGCCGGTCGAGTGACCCCAGAGTCCGCCGCGGACTGACGTGTGCGGCACCGCAGAACTACCGAGGAACTACCGAGATGCGACCCCGATGTCGACGCGCGGCGCGAAGTCCGGCCGCCGCTCCCCGCAGCCGATCAGAGCCGACAGGGCTGCGACGATCCGCTCTGCCGCGTGCCCGTCCCCGAAGGGGCTGGGCCGGTGCGCCATGGCGGCATGGCGGTTCGGATCGACGAGGAGCGCGGAGGCTTCTTCCACGATCGTCTCGACGCGCGTCCCGACCGTGCGGGACGTCCCGGCGAGGACTCCCTCCGGTCGGTCCGTCGTCGTCGAGACAACGAGGACCGGCACGTCGAGGCTCGGCGCCACCTCCTCCAGCTCTGCGCAGTCGGTGAGCACGAGCGTCGCCTCTGCGAGGAGGCGGACGAGCTCGGGGAACGGCGGTACCGGCATCGACAGGATGTTGGATGGCCGTCCGGCCGCAGTGGTCAGTCCGGCATGCACCGCGAGCTCCGGGCCGGAGCACAGCACGAACGCCAGGCCGGGGAATCGTGCTGCGAGCACGCGGACTGCGGATCCGATCCGCTGCATCGGTGCGCCACGGTTTTCGGGCTGGTGGGCGGCCACGAGCACCATCTTGCGGTCTTCCGCCGCCACGGCACTCGTATCGCCGGACAGCGCCGCGTCGACGAGGGGATCGCCGGTGACGACGATCCGTTCCTCAGGAACGGCGGAGGCCAGCAGGATGCGCCGAGCGTGCTCCGTGGGCGCCAGCTGGAGGGCGGCGATCCGGCTGAGCGTCCGCCGAACGGGCTCGCCCGGGAGGGATGCGGTGACATCGCCGTCGCAGCGCCCGGCGTCCAGGTGCGCAACGGGAATGCCGCACTCCGAAGCGGCCATCGCCGCCGCCAGCGCCGTCGCCGAGCCGCCGTGGACGAGCACCGCGTCGGGCCGCTGCTGCTCGATCGCAGCGGCCGGATCTGCAGCCCGATCCAGGACAGCGGAGAAGGGATCGGCGACGGGCGCCAGGAATCCGGCCCGGCCGAGCGCATCGACGACCGGACGCATCCGGATCTCGGAGTCCCGTTTGCCGCAGAGGGAGAGAGCGACGGGAAGGACGATCGGCACGGCGGCCTCCTCTCGAGGAGCGCGACGAATCCGCCCTCATCTAGAGAGACGCGGAAGAGGCCCCTTCCCTGACGGGGTAGCGTGAGGTTCATGAGCCTGAGCGTCGAGAAACAGCCGGAGCAGTCCCGTTACGCCCTGCTTCAGGACGGCGAGGTGATCGGCGTCGCGGAGTACGAACTGCGGCATGACTCGATCGTCTTCACGCACACCGAGGTCGACGAGGAGAAGCGCGAGAAAGGGATGGCGTCCACGCTCGTGCAGACGGCGCTCGACGACGTGCGCGACAACACCGACCTCCGCGTGATCGCCTCATGCCCCTACGTGCGGAGCTGGCTCAGCGAGCACCCCGACTACGCGGAGCTGCAGAAGCGGTAGCCCGGCCGTCCTCGCTGGGGGCGCGGCCCTCCGCGCGCTGGCCGTGACCGGCGGGACCCAGGTCGAGCGAGATCTTGCCGCCCTCCCAGGCGCCGTCGCCCTTGTCGCCGGGAAGCGGTGCCGGAGCCGGCAGCAGGGACTGGCGGTCCATCTCCTGCTGCGCCTCGTGCCGAGCGGGCGCGAAGATCTCGTCGAACGAGCCGCCGATCGCGCCGCTCATGGTGCCCGAGCCGCGCTGCGCCTTGTTCGAGAGGTCGATCCAGCCCAGCTTCACGGCGACGACGATCAGGGCGACGAACGCCGCAATGATCCCCACGACCCACCAATTCACGCCCTCCAGGGTACCGGAGGACCTGTGCGCTCCCTGAGGATCGGCTGGCCCCGCGGCGCTACGGGACGCGGTAGAGCCACTCCTCGGTCTCGAACTTCTCGGCGACCAGCTTCTCGGCGGCGGCGTACTCGGCGTCGGTGAGGTCGCCGTCGGTCGCGCCGTAGAGGTTCTTGAAGGTCAGCTTCATCTGCTCGATGATCTCCGCGCGGCTGAGGCCGGTCTGGCTGCGGAGCGGGTCGACACGCTTCGCCGCGCTGGTGATGCCCTTGTCGCTGATCTTCTCGCGGCCGATGCGGAGCACCTCGGTCATCTTCTGGCCGTCCATGTCGTAGCTCATGGTGACGTGGTGAAGCACCGCGCCGGAGCCGAGCCGCTTCTGCGCGGCCCCGCCGATCTTGCCGGACGGGCTCGTGATGTCGTTCAGCGGCTGGTAGACGGCGTCGATGCCGAGCGACTTGAGCGCGATGATCGCCCACTCGTCGAGGAAGGCGTAGCTGTCGGCGAAGCTCATGCCCTGCACCAGGTCGGCCGGGGCGTAGATCGAGTACGTGACGACCGATCCCGCCTCCATGAACATCGCACCGCCACCGGAGATGCGGCGCACGACCTGGATGCCGTACTTCTTCGCGTTCTCCGGGTCGACCTCGTTCTTCACCGACTGGAAGCTGCCGATCACGACCGCGGGCTCGTCCCACTCCCAGATGCGCAGCGTCGGCCCGCGGCGGCCCTCGCCGACCTCGTTGGCGAGCACCTCATCCAGGGCGAGGTGCATCTGCGGTGAGACGGCCTTCGCGTGCACGATCTCCCAGTCGTAGTCGCGCCAGCTGGTCGCCTTCGCCAGAGCGCGGCGGACCGTCACGGCGACGGCCTCCGGCGAGAACCCGAGCAGGCTGGCGCCCTCGGGCAGGGCGTCCTTGACCGCTCCCGCGATCGTCTTCGCGTCGGACTGGGCGGGCAGGCCGTTCACGGCCGCGTCGATGGCCTCCAGGGCGGAGTCCGGCTCGAGGAAGAAGTCGCCGGCGAGCTGGAAATCCGCGATCCTGCCGTCCACCACCTCCAGGTCGACGACGACGAGCTTGCCCCCGGGGACCTTGTACTCACCATGCATACCCTTACCCTACGTCCGCCCGGGGGCGGACGGTCCGGCGGTCACGCCGGCGGCGGTGTGCCTCCCGGCGGGTTCCTCGGGTTGCCCCACTCATCGAGCTCCCGCTCCGGACTGCGCAGGAACGTCACGCCCAGGCCGATGAGCAGGATGACGAGCAGCAGACCCAGGATCACGAGGATCCATGCCAGGTCGGTGTCGTGCCCGCTGAAGTTCGCAGGGTTGTCGATCGGCGTGAACCGAGACAGTCCTCTCAGGATGTGTTCTCCCATGACGCCCTCCCGACCCTCAGTGTCCGCGCACTCCCCTCCCCTGCGCTAGACACTCTCTCCAGCCCTCCGTCCCGCCGTCGAGTCCGCAAAGACTGCACGCTGATCAGGCGACCGGCGTGCAGTTTTTGCGGACTCGACGGGGGGCGGAACCTACGGCTAGGAGCGGGCGGGGAAACGCTCGGTGAGCCAGGCGGTGAGGTCGGCGAACACCTCGGCGCGATTCGTCTCGTTGAAGATCTCGTGCCGGGCGCCCTCGTAGACGATCGTGGTGACGTCCGAAAGGCGCGATCGGGTGCGGTAGGCCCGCTCCAGCTTCCGGGCGCTGACCGGGCCGCCGAGCGGGTCGTCCGAGCCCACCTGGATGAGGACGGGGAGGTCCTGAGCCAGCCCGCGAGCGGGGCGGCCGAGCAGCCGGGCGGCGTCCGCCATCCCGAACAGCTTCTGAAGCGGCGTGAGGGTCGTGAGCGGGTCGTCGACGAATGCCTGCGCCACCGCGGGATCGCGACTGAGCCACTCCGCGCCCGTCGTTCCGAGGTGGGCGTGCCGCTTGTTGAGGTCGCCGCCGTTCATCGACCCGAGCGCACGGTACGCGGTGCCGGAGAGCACCATCCCGTCGTACTCGTCGCTGTGGCGGTTGAGCACGATCTGACCGATCAGCGATCCCCAGCTGTGGCCGACGTAGACCAACGGCAGGTCGGGATTCTCCTCCCGGATGAGATCGCTGAAGGCGTGGACGGCGCGGATCGCCGCGCGCAGGCCGCCTGGCCCGAGCTTCCCGAGGCGCGTGGCGTCGCCCTCCCACTGCTGCATCCCGGTGCGCCCGTGGCCGAGGTGGTCGTCCGCGTAGACGGCGTACCCGGCGGCGGCCAGGTGGGTGGCCAGCTCGCGATAGCGTCCCGCGTGCTCCCCCACCCCGTGGGCGAGCTGGATGGCGGCCGCCGGCCTTGTGCCGTCGGGTGTGGGCGCGTACACATCGAAATAGACGCGGACGCCGTCCTCGTCATCGAAACTCCGGCCCTGTTCACTGTGCACGGCCCCAGTCTGACGTACGCCCGCAGCGAAGGGGGTTTAGTTAGCCAATCTAATTTGTTAGGCTAACTATGTATGAGCGCACGATTGTCGACCCACGATCTGAGCGGCGCACTCCGCATCGCGGTGGCGCGGCTGGCCCGACGTCTGCGCTCCGAGAAGGAGGACCACGAGCTCTCCGACTCCCAGACGGCCGCGCTCGCCTACCTGGTGCGCGAAGGCGCCGCGACGATCGGTGCGCTGAGCGACTTCGAGCGGGTCAAGCCGCCGTCGATGAACCGCACCGTCAACCGCCTCGAGCAGGCAGGCTACGTCGCCAGAACCGCCGACGAGTCGGACGGACGCCGGGTCGTCGTCGTGCCGACCGAACGGGGCATCGGGCTCGTCGCCGAGACACGCAAACGCCGCGACGCCTGGCTGCATCAGCGCTTGCGCACGCTGACCGCCGAGCAGCGCGCCACTCTCGCCGAGGCCGCCGAGATCATGCGGGAGCTCGCCGACTCGTGAGTTCCATGTTCCGCTCGCTCGCCGGCGTCAACTACCGCATCTGGGCAGCCGGCGCGATCGTATCGAACGTCGGCACCTGGATGCAGCGGACGGCCCAGGACTGGATCGTCCTCACCCAGCTCACCCACAACAACGCGGCGGCCGTCGGCATCGTCATGGCGCTGCAGTTCGGTCCGCAGCTTCTCCTGCTGCCCGTGACGGGATGGGCGGCCGATCACCTCGATCGCCGCAAGCTCCTGATGGCGACGCAGGGCGCCATGGGGTTGCTGGGACTGGGCCTCGGCATCCTGACCGTGACCGGTGTCGTCCAGCTGTGGCACGTGTATCTCTTCGCGCTCCTGCTCGGCGTGGTCGCCGCCTTCGACGCACCCGCTCGCCAGACCTTCGTCTCCGACCTGGTCGCCGGACCGAACCTGTCGAACGCTGTGGCGCTGAACTCCGCCTCGTTCAACGCGGCCCGACTGCTCGGCCCCGCTGTGGCGGGCCTCCTCACCGCGGCTGTCGGCGCCGGCTGGGTCTTCCTGATCAACGCAGCGACCTTCGGGGCGGTGCTGCTGTCGCTGGCGATGCTCCACCGCGAGCAGCTCTACCGCACGGAACGCGCGAAGCGTTCGCGCGGGAGCCTCGTCGACGGGTTCCGGTACGTGCGGCGCCGCCCCGACATCCTCGTCATTCTGATCATGGTGTTCCTGATCGGCACCTTCGGCCTGAACTTCCCGATCTTCATCTCGACCATGTCGGTGAGCGTCTTCCACCAGGGCGCTGGCGAGTACGGCATCCTCTCGTCCATCATGGCGGTCGGGTCGGTGGTCGGCGCCCTGCTCTCCGCCCGGCGCGACCGCCCGCGCGTCTCGCTGCTGTTCGCCGGCGCGGCGCTGTTCGGGCTCGGCTGCGCTCTGGCCGCCGTGATGCCGACGTACTGGCTGTTCGCGGCCGCCCTCATCGTGATCGGCATCTCGTCGCAGACGCTCATGACGACAGCCAACGGCACCGTGCAGATGACGACGGATCCGGTGCTGCGCGGGCGCGTCATGGCGATCTACATGGCCATCTTCATGGGAGGCACACCGGTCGGCGCGCCGATCGTCGGCTGGGTGGCCGACACCTTCGGTCCGCGCTGGGCGATGGGCGTCGGCGCCGCCAGCGGCTTCGCTGCCGCCCTGGTCGGCGTGATCTACCTCGTGAAGTACCGCGGGCTGCGCGTCCGGTTCGCCGGGCTCCGCCCGCGCGTCGTGCTCGCCCCACGGGAAGTGGTCCGCGAAGAGCTCGAGGAGACCGAGGCGACGGCCACCCGCACCTCCTGAGCGGGATGCGGTACGGTGCGGACATGTTCCCTGTGGTCGAGCCGTACGCGCATGGACGGGTGGAGAACCCCGACGGAGACAGCATCTACTGGGAGACCAGCGGCAACCCGGACGGCGTCCCGGTCCTGTGGCTGCACGGCGGTCCCGGTTCCGGCTTGGGGCCCGGAAACTACCGCAAGCGCTACGACCCCGAGCGATTCCGCCTCGTCGGCATCGACCAGCGGGGCTGCGGCCGCAGCACGCCGTCGGTCGTGGATGCGCTCGACCGCCTTCCGGCCAACACGACCGACGGACTCATCGCCGACATCGAGCTGGTCCGCGCCGAGCTCGGGATCGACCGCTGGGTCGTGACGGGCGGATCGTGGGGGTCCACGCTTTCCCTGGCGTATGCGCTGGCGCATCCCGAGCGGGTGATCGGCATCGTCCTCGCCGCCGTCACCACGACCGGCCGCGCGGAGGTCGACTGGATCACGGAGACGATGGGACGCGTCTTCCCGGAGGCGTGGGAGGCGCTCGAGCGGTCGTCGCACCGCCGACCCGGCGAGCGCGTGATCGACGCATACGCACGGGTACTCGCAACAGGAACACTGGAGGAGCGGATCGCCGCGGCCGACGCGTGGGACGCCTGGGAGTCGACCCACGTCTCTCTCGACCCGAACTTCGTTCCCGGACCCCTGCACACCGATCCGACGCAACGACTCGTCTTCGCGACCCTGGTGACGCACTACTGGGCGAATGACGCGTTCCTGCCCGGCGAGCGCGCCATCCTGAACCGCGTGGGCGAACTGGCGCACATCCCGGCAGTGCTCATTCACGGCCGTCACGATGTCAGCGGGCCGGTCATCACGGCCTGGCTGCTCCACCAACAGTGGCCTGCGAGCCGACTGACCATTGTGGAGGGAGAGGGGCATGGGGGGCCGGAAGCGTCGGAGCTCATGGCGGAGGCCATCAGCGGGTTCGCGCGCTGATCGCAGCAGAATGGGACGCGTGACCACCGAATCCACCGCTTCGCCCGTCTCCGACCTCACGGCGCTCGCGGAGCGCGCACTCGCGCTCGCACCGACGGGCGGCCGGGCGATCGTCGGTGTCGCGGGCAGCCCCGGATCGGGCAAGACGACGCTCGCACGCCGCGTCGCCGGCCGGATGAACGAACTGGCAGGCGCGGGCACCGCCGTCCATCTCCCGATGGACGGGTTCCACCTCGCCAACGCCACCCTCGATGCGCTCGGACGGCACGACCGCAAGGGCGCGATCGACACCTTCGACGGGTGGGGATTCGCGGCCCTGCTCCAGCGCGTGCTGACCGAGACGGGCAACCCCGTCTACGCGCCGGCGTTCGAGCGAACGGTGGACGAACCGGTCGCCGGCTCCATCGCCGTGCCTCCGGCCACGCGGATCGTCGTGGTCGAGGGCAACTACCTCCTCATCGATGCCGACCCGTGGTCGCGGATCCCCGCGCTCCTCGCCGAGTCGTGGTTCGTGGAGACGCCGGAGGACGAACGGATGCGGCGGCTGGTCGACCGGCACACCCGCCACGGCCGGTCGGTCGGGGCGGCGACGGCGTGGGCACGTGATGTCGACGGCGCGAATGCCGTCCTGATCGAGGCGTCCAAGTCCCGCGCCACGCTGCTGGTGGATGGCACCACCGGACTCTCAGACAGCGGCGCTTAACCTGGAGCAATGACTTCTCCGACCGTCTCCTTCGACCGTGTGACCGTCTTCGGCGCCGACTGGTGCCGCGACTGCATCCGCTCCAAGTCCCTCCTCGACCGACTCGGCGCCGACTACGAGTACATCGACCTCGTCGCGCGTCCTGAAGAGGCCGACCGCGCTCAGCAGATCAGCGGACGCACCAACATCCCGGTCATCGTCTTCCCGGACGGCCGTCACCTCGTCGAGCCGACCGACCCCGAGCTCGAGGCCGCTCTCCGCGCCTGAGGGGTGCGCATCCCGCTGCCGGTGGGATGCTGAACCCATGGTCGAACCCGATGTCGCGCGGCTGCGTGCCGACGCCCGTGCGCGTGCCCTCGCGCGCCCGCGCGTGCCCTTCGACGGTGTCGTCGACGACGAGCCCGGCGGCGCCGTGAGCACGCGCCGTTACACGCCGACGACAGCCACGTGCCCGGATGCCGTGGTGGTGTTCCTGCACGGCGGCTACGGGATCCTCGGCGATCTCGAGCTGCAAGATGGATACTGCCGTCGGATCGCAGGCATCCTCGGTGTCTCCGTGGTCTCGGTCGACTACCGGCTGGCGCCGGAGGCGCGTCTCGCCGACTCCGCCGCCGATGCGGTCGCCGTCGCAGGAGCCGTCAACCGCGAAGGGAACCGTTGGGTCGTGCTGTGGGGTGACTCCGCCGGCGGCGCCGTCGCGCTCGCGGCCGCACGGGCCGGCCGCGCTGACGGCCTCGTGCTATCCAATCCGAACGTCGACCTCGGCCTCGCGCGCTACGACGACGCGGCGCCGGGCGGCCCCGGTCGCGAACTCTCCGAGTGGGCCTTCCTCCACTGGACGGGCGTCGGCCGCCTCGAGGACGCGCCGGACCTCGCCGTCGATGCGGCAGGCCTCCCGCCAGTGTTCGTCGCAGTCGGCTCGGAGGACTCGCTCCTCCCGGATGCGGAACACCTGGTGGCGCAATGCGCGGAGGCCGGTGTCCCCGCGCTGCTCCGCGAGGTGCCCGGTGCGTCGCACGGGTTCATGGCCGGGCCGGACATCGAGACCGCAGACGCGGTGATCCGCGAGGCCGGCCGGCGCGTTCTCGACGGAGACGCGTAGCGACTGCGAGCCCGACGCGATTCATCACCGCGACCGCGCAATCCCATCCACGCCACCTGTTGGACATCTGACTCGGCGGGGCGTTGAGTGGCGGATATGGAGTACACACACCTGGGCCGGTCCGGCCTGAAGGTCTCGCGCCTCGTCCTCGGCACGATGAACTTCGGTCCGCAGACCACCGAAGAGGATTCCCACCAGATCATGGATGCCGCCCACGACGCCGGCATCAATTACTTCGACACCGCCAACGTCTACGGCCAGCACAAGGGACGCGGAGCCACCGAGACGATCGTCGGCAACTGGTTCGCGCAGGGCGGCGGCCGCCGCGAGCGCACCGTGATCGCGACCAAGCTGTACGGCGACATGGGCGACTGGCCGAACGAGAACCGGCTGTCGGCGCTGAACATCCGCCGCGCCCTCGATGCCAGCCTGAAGCGCCTGCAGGCCGACTACGTCGACATCTACCAGTTCCACCACGTCGACCGGGACACCCCGTGGGATGAGATCTGGCAGGGCATCGAGACCGCGATCGCGCAGGGCAAGATCCTGTACGCCGGATCGAGCAACTTCGCCGGCTGGCACATCGCGACGGCGCAGGCCGAGGCGCGCAAGCGCAATCTGCTCGGGCTCGTCAGCGAGCAGTCGATCTACAACCTCCTCACCCGGCAGGTCGAACTGGAGGTGCTGCCCGCCGCGCAGGCGAACGGCGTCGGTGTCATCGCGTGGTCGCCGCTTCACGGCGGCCTCCTGGGCGGTGTCATCCGCAAGCAGAACGAGGGCAAGCGCCGGCTCGAGGGCCGTGCTGCCGAGACGCTCGAGAAGCACCGCGACGCGATCGAGGCCTATGAGGACCTCGCCGCCGAACTCGGCCACGAGCCGGGCGACCTCGCCCTGGCCTGGCTGCTGACGCGCCCCGGCGTGACCGGCCCGATCATCGGCCCGCGCACGCACGAGCAGTTGGACGGCGGCTTGCGCGCCCTCGACATCCACCTCGACGATGCGGCGCTCGCGCGGCTCGACGAGATCTTCCCGGGCCACAAGACGGCCCCCGAGGACTACGCCTGGTGACCCCGGGCCACACCGACACGAAGGAGAACGAGTGAAGACACGTACCATCGGCGACGTCCAGGTCTCGGCCATCGGCCTGGGCGGCATGCCCATGTCGATCGAAGGACGCCCCGACCGCGAGCGTTCGATCAAGACCATCCACGCAGCGCTCGACGAGGGCATCACGTTCATCGACACGGCCGACGCGTACCACCTGCACGCAGACGAGGTCGGCCACAACGAGGAGCTCATCGCCGAGGCGCTGCGCACGTGGACCGGCGGCGACGCGTCTGCCGTCCTGGTCGCCACCAAGGGCGGTCACCTGCGCCCTGGCGACGGATCCTGGACGCAGAACGGGCACCCGGACTACATCAAGCAGGCCGCGAAGGAGTCCCTCCGCCGACTCTGCGGCGACGCCATCGGGCTCTACCAGTTCCACCGGCCCGACCCCGAGGTCCCGTACGCGGACTCGGTGGGCGCGATCCGCGACCTGCTGGACGACGGTGTGATCCGGATGGCGGGGATCTCGAACGCGAACCCCGACCAGATCCGGCAGGCGCAGGACATCCTGGGCGGCCGTCTGGTGTCGGTGCAGAACCAGTTCTCGCCGGCCTTCCGGTCGAGCGAGCCGGAGCTCCGCCTCGCCGACGAGCTCGGCATCGCCTTCCTGCCGTGGAGCCCGCTCGGCGGAATCACCTCGGCCGGCGACCTCGGCAGCAGGTTCGAGCCGTTCAAGGACGTGGCGGACGCCCGCGGCATCAGCCCGCAGGTGGTCGCGCTCGCGTGGCACCTGGCGCAGAGCCCGCACGTCATCCCCATCCCGGGCTCGTCGCGTCCGGAGACGATCCGCGACTCCGTCACGGCCGTCGACGTCGAGCTGACACCCGAGGAGCTCTCCCGCCTCAACGCCGCCTGACCCGCAGCATCCACGCCCTCGGCTCCCACACCATCGGCTCCTGAGTTTTTCGCCCCCGAACGCCGTTTTGGGCGGAAAAACTCAGGAGCCGGCGGCCGCGGTGGCGGGAGTCGGGGTCAGGGCGACCGGGTCGAGCTGTGTGAGGAACGCGGAGGCTGCGGGGCTCGGCTGCTCGGCGACCGCCACGGCGACGGTCCAGACCGGGGCGTCCTGCAAGCGGACTGCCCGCAGGGCGTCAGGACGCTTGCGGGCGAAGCTCTCCGGCACGACCGCGACCCCGAGGTTGTACCCGACGAGGTCGAGCAGGGGATGCACGTCGTTGACCTCCATCGCGGCCCGGTAGTCGAACCCGGCGGCGGCGAACGCCCGCCGGCTCAGGGCCTGAGCGCCCCAGCCCTCCTGGAATCCGACCAGAGGTTCCCCGCGCAGCGCGTCGAGCGGAATGCTCTGCTCCGCGGCGAAGGGGTGGTCCGGGTGGCAGAGCACCAGCATCTGCTGCGTGCTCAGCGGCCGCAGGTGCACGCCGGCCGGCGTGTGGCCGGTGTCGACGACCAGCGCGACGTCGGCACGGCCTCCGGCCACGTCATCCACCAGCTCCTCGGATCCCGAGTAGCGCAACCGCACCTCCACGCCGGGATTCGCCGTGCGGAAGGACGCGAGCTCGGCGGGGAGGTCGACCGAGCCGAGACACGGCTCCGCGCCGATGGTCAGGCGTCCGCGCAGGAGCCCCCGCACGGCGGCGACCGCATCGCGCGCCGCGGCGGCACTCGCGAGGGTGCGCACCGAGTCGGCCAGGAGCGCCTGACCGGCAGCGGTCAGCTCCACGCGCCGGGTGCTGCGGATGAAGAGCGAGGTGCCCAGTTCCTGCTCGAGCGAGCGGATGGACGCGGACAACCCGGACTGCGATATGCGCAGCAGTTCTGCCGCGCGGGTGAAGTGCCGTTCTTCGGCCACAGTGACGAAGTGCTCCAGCTGCCGCAATTCCATTGTGCGATCGTACTGCTGAATCCTGGGCCGCTGATACGCGGCGTCGATATCGGTCGGGGATGCGTCAGGCGACCGATGCCTTCGCCGTCGCGTCCTCGCCGGGCGCGGCGTCGAAGCGGAAGGTCCGACGGAAACGGTCCACGAGACTGCGGTCGCCGGTCTCCACGTCCAGCGGTGGCATCTCTCCACTGAGGAGTTCGCCGAGAAACTCGCGATCGATGCGGAATTCGAGCACATCGGCCGGCGGCGCGATCGCGACCCGGCGCTGCGGTTGCGGAAGCGCGTCGGGGCCGACATCCATCGCATCGAGGGCTCCGGCGTCGACCACGGCGCTCACCGAGGTGTCGCCCGTGTGGATGAGGTACTCGGTCGGCGGAAACCCGGCCGCGACGTCGCCGCGGAAGGCCGCCCGCAGTGTCACGGCCAGCGCATCGGCAGTCAACACCTCACCTTCCGCCGATTCGCCCGGCGCCGCCCAGCCCCAGCGTTCGAGCGCGAGGACGACCGGCTCCAGCTGGCGGCCGAGCGGTGTCAGCTCGTACCCGCCGCGAACCGTGGGGACGCGGCGGACGATGCCCGCCTGCTGCAGTTCCTTCAGCCGGTCGCTGAGGATGTTGGTCGGGATGCGCGGCAGGCCGGCCTTGAGGTCGCTGTAGCGGCGCGCGCCGGCGAGCAGGTCGCGAACGATGAGCAGTGCCCACCGTTCGCCGACCCGCTCCACCGCGCGCGCCACTCCTCCGGCCTGGCCGAAGCCGCGGGGCGCCCGTGCCGCCATCCGGGAGGCCGTGTCAGGCCTGCGCCGGAGCTTCGGCCGCGTGCTCCGCCATGTAGGCCTCCGGGCCCTTCTCGACGGCCTCAGGTGCCATGTAGAGGTAGGACAGGTTGTTGCCGTCCGGGTCCTCCAGGTCGCGCGAGTACATGAACCCGTAGTCCTGCGCCGGCCGCGGTTCCGTGCCGCCGGCCTCGAGGCCGCGCGCGACGATGGCGTCGACGTCCTCGCGGGAGTCCTGGCTGAGCGCGATGGTTGCGCCGGTCTGCGTGGCCGGGTCGATGATCTGCTTATCGGTGAACGTGGCGAGGAACTCGCGCGTCTGCACCATGAAGTAGATGGTGTCGCTGAGGACGACGCAGGCCGCGTTGTCGTCGGTGAACATGGGGTTGATCGTGTACCCGAGAGCCTCGTAGAAGGTCTTCGCGCGCTCGAGGTCGTTCGTCGGGAAGTTGACGAAGATGTTCGTGGTCATGGTTTCCTCCGGTCGTCGGTGTGCCACTAGCTTGCTCTTTGCAAGTTCACTTGTCAAGAACAAGTAAACGTCTCGAGCGCAGCTTGTGGATGTCCGCCCGGATCTCGTTCACGAGCGTGACCGCCCCCTCCGCCTCGGCCGCTTCCAGCGCGTCGGCCTGGGCACTGTCGGCTTCCGTGAACCACGAGGCGATCGTCACGCCGTGCCCGGGACGCGACAGGACCTCGATGCGGTCACCCGCCCCCACCGTGCCGGACTTCACGACCGAGAGGTACGCCCCGGGGCGGCCCCTCTCCGTGAAGCGCTTGACCCACTGCGGCTCCCGCATCCGGCGCTGGAAGGTCGCGCAGGGTTCGCGCGGGCAGGTGACCTCGACCACGAGCTCGTCGCCGATCCGCCACCGCTCCCCGATCTCGGCGCCGTTCACGTCGATCCCCGCCGTTCGCAGGTTCTCACCGAACAGCCCGGGCGGGATGGGACGGCCGAGCTCGCCCGCCCACTCCTGAGCATCCTCGTCGGCATAGGCGTACAGCGCCTTGGATACACCGCCGTGGTGCTTCCGGTCGGCCTGGACGTCGCCGTGCAGCCCGAGAGGTCTTACGCGCAGTCTCTTCTCCACGGGCTGCTTGTCGATGGCCGTGACACCGATCGTGCCGCTGTCGTGGAGGAGCTGCTCGACGCGGCACACCGCGAGAATCTCTGCCATCGCCCCAGTATCCCAGCAGCCGTGCGCTGACTCAGCGCACTCCGCGCATGAGGCGGAGCACCCACGGGCTGACCAACGCCAGCAGCACCCCGATCGCGATGGCAAGGCCCCCGATGATGCTGAAGTAGACACCTTCCGGCACAGAGGTGAAGAGCTTGCCGAGCTGGCCGGCCATCGCCGTCCCGAGGGCCACGGAGAGGAAGTACAGCGCCACCATCTGCGCCTGGAACGACCGCGGCGCCAGCTTCGTCGTCACGGAGAGCCCGGGAGGCGAGATCAGCAGCTCAGCGACCGTGAAGACGAAGAGGATGCCGATCATGGCGAGCAACGGGGTGCTGTTCTCCCCTCCTCCCGCCCAGAACAGGAACAGGAAGAAGGCAAGACCCATGAGGACCGTCCCGGCCGCGAACTTGATCGGCGTCGACGGCTGCTTCTCACCCCACTTCGTCCAGATCGCCGCGAAGACGCCCGAGAGCACGATGATGAAGATCGGATTGATGGACTGCACCCACGAGACCGGGAACTCCCAGCCGAACAGGTCCCGGTTCAGGCGCTTGTCCGAATAGATGGTGACCACCGTGAACTGCTGCTGGTAGAGCGTCCAGAACGCCGCGTTGGTGATGAACAGCGGGATGAACGCGAAGAGACGGCTGCGCTCATCGGCATTCAGGAGCTTCGACGTGAGCATCACGGCGAAGTAGGCGATGGCGGCCACGATCGTCACACCGATCACCCAGAGCGCGAGATTGGATGCGTTGATCAGTCCGGTGAGCACCAGCACGACGATGACGGCGAGACCGGCGACGCCGATGCCGATCATCAGCGGGTAGCGGGAGCGTTCGAGGGGATGCGGAACCTGCCGCGCCTGGTCAGGGAGGCGCTTGCGACCGAGCGAGTACTGGATGAGCCCGATCGCCATGCCGACCGCGGCGAGCGCGAAGCCCCAGTGGAAGCCCAATGTCGACTGCAGCAGCCCGGTGAGGAGGGGCCCGAAGAAGGCGCCCAGGTTGATGCCGAGATAGAAGAGCGAGAATCCGGCGTCGCGCCGCGGGTCCTTCTCCGAGTACAGCGTCCCGACGATGCGGGTGGCGTTCGCCTTCAGTCCGCCGCTTCCCAGGGCGACGAACAGCAGGCCGACGAGCACACCCGCGACACCCGGGATCACAGCGAGCGAGATATGGCCGGCCATGATGACGACGGCGCTCCAGAACAGCACGCGTTCCGACCCGAACAGCCGATCGGCGAGCCAGGCGCCGAGGATCGTGGAGAGGTAGACCGCGCCGCCATAGGCGCCGACCACGCCGGTGGCCGTCGCCTGGTCGATGCCGAGGCCGCCGCGTTCGGCCGAGTAATACAGGTAGATCAGCAGGATGCCCTGCATGCCGTAGAAGGAGAACCGCTCCCACATCTCCACCCCGAAGATGTTGGCGAGCGCGCGCGGCTGACCGAAGAAGCCGTGGCTGCTGTCGTCGTCGCGTCGCGCCGGCGCGGTGTCCGTTCTGCTCATGCCGACCATGCTCCCACCGTCGATCCCGCGGGTGAACGCCCGTTCGCGCGCCGGTGGATAACTTCCACCGCGCCGCCTTTGTGCACACGGACGCACAAAACGGTCACTTCCCTGGCTTTCACGCAACGATTCACCATATGCTCGCCCCGTGGACAATCTCGATCGCAGCATCCTCGACCTGCTCCGTCAGAACGCCCGGGCGGGATACGGCGACATCGGTTCGGTCGTCGGGCTCTCGGCCTCAGCGGTCAAGCGACGCGTGGACCGCCTGGTGGCCGATGGCGTGATCCGCGGGTTCACCATCCAGGTCGATCCCGCGATCGATGGGATGAGCACTGAGGCCTACGTCGAGCTGTTCTGTCGGGGCACCGTGTCGCCGGAGGAGCTGCTGCGCATCCTGTCCGCCGTGCCCGAAGTCGTCGACGCCGGCACCGTGACCGGAAGCGCCGACGCCATCGTCCACATCCGCTCGCGCGACATCCCGAGCCTGGAGGCTGCGCTCGAGAAGGTGCGGCTCGCCCCGAACGTCGACCACACACGCAGCGCGATCGTGCTGTCGCGCCTCATCAACCGCGGCAACGCCTGAGCGTCGCGAAACTTCAAGACCCCGCCGCACGAGTGGATGAGACTGGCGGCATGAGTACGACAGCACGCGCAGACATCCGCATCGACGCGTCCCGCGACCGCGTCTGGACGGCCCTGACCGACCCGGACACGATCGCCCGCTACCTCTTCGGCAGCCGCGTCTCGACCGATTGGAAGACCGGCAGCCCGATCGTCTATCGCGGCGAGTGGGACGGTAAGCCCTACGAGGACAAGGGCACCATCCTGGAGATCGTCTCCGGCGAGCGCCTCGTCACCAGCTACTACAGCCCACTGAGCGGCAAGCCGGACGTCCCCGAGAGCTATCAGACCGTCTCGTACCTCCTCGCCGACGACGGCGACGGCACCCTCGTGACGATCACGCAGGACGGCTGCGCCGACGACGCGGAGGCCGAGCGATCGAGCGGCAACTGGCGCATGGTGCTCGACAGCATGAAGTCGGTCGTCGAGCACGGCTGACCGTCTCCTGCGAGAACGTTCAGCGCGCCGGCTCGGCGCGAGGGCACGATCCGAGCACCGGCACGGGGAACAGTGGCACGATGGGCGCATGAAACTGCTCGTTGTCGAAGACGATCCCGACATGGGAGGCCTCGTCCAGCGCGGTCTGGCGGCCGAGGGCTACGACGTCACCCTGGTCACCAACGGCGTCGACGCCCTCATCGCGCTGCGCGGCGACACGTTCTCCGCTGCGGCGATCGACGTGATGCTGCCCGGCATGAGCGGCTTCGAGCTGTGCCGTCACATCCGTGAGGCGTCGAACCCGATGCCGATCCTCCTGCTGACGGCGCGCGACGCGATCGAGGACCGCGTCCATGGCCTCGACTCGGGGGCGGACGACTACCTGACGAAGCCGTTCGCGTTCGCCGAGCTCGCCGCCCGCGTCCGCGCGCTGCTGCGCCGCGAGCCCACGGGGATGCGGCCGCAGGTGAGCGTCGGACGCCTGACGATCGACTCGCATGAGCACCAGGCGCTCGTCGCCGGGCACGAGATGCCGTTGAGCCGCCGCGAGTTCACCCTTTTGCGCCTCTTCGCCACGAACCCAAACAAGACACTGTCGCGCTCCGACATCCTCGAGTCGGTGTGGGGCACCACCGAGAACATCGGCACCAACGTCATCGACCAGTACGTCTCGTACCTCCGGAAGAAGCTGGATGCGGCGGGCGCCGGACTGAACATCGTCACCGAGCGGGGCCGCGGCTACCGTCTCGATGCCCGCAATGCGGTCGACACCAAGCGCACGACGTCGGGCGGCGACCATATCCCGAGTAGCCACGACACCGCATCCACGTCGTGAATCGACTGCGGCGCCTCTCGATCACGGCGCGCATCACGATCGGCAGTCTGATCGTCGCGGCGCTGTTCGGTCTGGTCGCCGTCTTCATCATCCGCGTCGGGGTGTCGTCCATCCTCCACAACGCGACCGTCACTCTGCTGAGCAATGACGTCGCCGCGCCGGTCGAATCGTTGCCGTCGAAGCCGACGGGTCCGTTCGATCTCCCGGGCGGCGGCCAGGAGCTCGCCATCGTCGCCGAGGATGGCACCATCCTTGCGTCGACCATGCCGCAGGCGCTTGAGGACCGCATCGGGCGCCTGATCGATCAGGGCCGGGAGCCGCGCGAGGTGCAGGTGGGCGACGACCACTATCTCGTCCTCTCACGAAGCGTCACCACGTCGGACGGCGTGATGCACGTCGTCGCCGCGCGGAACGACGAGACGACCGCGCTCATCCTCGACCGGCTGACGGCGGCCCTGCTCGCGGGCGCCGGTGTGCTGATCCTCGCGTTCGGCGCGGCGTCGTGGCTGCTCGCGCGCGCGGCGCTCCGGCCGGTGAGCCGGATGCGGGAGCAGGCGGATCGTATCGCCGGCTCGACCCCGCAGGAGGCGGCTCTCTTGACCGTCGGACCCGCCCAGGACGAGCTGTCGGAGCTCGCGACAACGCTCAACGATCTGATCCTGCGCCTCCGGGCCTCGGCCGAGCGGGAACGTCAGATGGTGTCCGACGCCAGCCATGAACTGCGCACGCCGCTGGCCGTGCTTCGTGGACAGCTGGAGCTCGCCGAGCTGGATGCGGGGGATCCGCACGCCCTGCTGACGGACATCCGGGCATCGCACGCGACGGCGATCCGACTGGCGGCGCTCGCCAACAACCTGCTGGAGCTGTCGCGCATCGAGGCCGGGCCGTCGAGCGGCCGGATCGACTGGCGCACCCTCGTGGACGAGCTGACGGACGCGATCGACCGGGCCCGGCTGCTGGTGAGCAGCGACGATGAGGCTGCCGGTATCTCGGTCGACTTCGAGTACGACCCCCGGCAGCGTCCTGACCCGGAAGCCCGTGTCGCGCTGTCCCCCACCGATTTCGGGCGCATCCTCGACAACCTGCTGGCGAACGCGATCATCGCCATCCGGTCCTGCGGCGAAGACCTCCCTGAAGCGACGGTCGTCGCCTCGCTGTCCCTGGTCCAGACCGGGGACGGCCCTGACGGCAGCGAGTCGGTGGTGCTGACGGTCCGGGATTCCGGCCCCGGCATGCCGGAGGACTTCATCCCGGTCGCTCTGGATCGCTTCACGCGCGCCGACGGCTCGCGCACGGGTCAGTCGGGTGGCGGGCTGGGGCTCGCGATCGTCGGCGCGTTGGCGGATGCAGCGGGCGGACGTGTCCTGCTCGCGAACGCCGAACCCAACGGCCTGACGGTGACGGTGACTCTGCCCCTGCGCCGCGACTGACCGTCCGCCCCCGGACCGCCAGCGCCCCGAACCTCAGTGGCCGGACCGGTCCGAGTCCACGCCGGCGTCGGGACCTTCGTCGAGGGTGTCGAGCGCGCTCAGGTCGTCGGCATCGAGCTCGAAGTCGAAGACGGACAGGTTCTCGGCCATGCGCTCGGGGTTGCGCGATTTCGGGATGGCGACGAGCCCGTTCTGCACATGCCAGCGGAGCACGATCTGGCTCGGCGTCCTGCCGTGCTTCTCGGCGAGCCCGGCGAGCACCGGGGCGGCGAGCAAGTCACCCGTTCCGCCGATCGGGCTCCACGATTCGGTGACGATGTCGTGCTCGCTGTCGTACGCGCGCTGTTCGCGGCGGGGAATGGCCGGGCTGAGCTGGATCTGGTTGGCCGCCGGGGTGACGCCCGTCTCGGAGATGAGGCGGTCGATGTGCGCCGGCTTGAAGTTCGAGACTCCGATGGCGCGCGCCTTGCCGGCGTCCCGCAGGCGGATGAAGGTCTCCCACGTGGAGACGTACTGGTCGCGCTGCGGCAGCGGCCAGTGGATGAGCAGCAGATCGACGTAGTCGAGCCCGAGGCGAGCCAGGCTGTCGTCGAGGCCGGCCACGGCCCGGTCATCGCCCTGATAGGTGCCGTCGAGCTTGGTCGTGACGAACCAGTCCTCGCGCTCGACGCCACTCCGCGCGAGGCCACGGCCGACGCCGACCTCGTTGCCGTACTTGACCGCCGTGTCGATATGCCGGTAGCCGACTTCGGCAGCCGCGACGATGGCCTTTTCGACCTCGGCGTCGTCCAGCGGCCAGGTGCCCAGACCGAGTTGCGGGATGCTGCCACCATCGGCGAGCGGCAGGGAGGGGATCGAAGGGGTCATGTCGGTCACAGTACGCGTTACCTTCCACTCGGGGGGTGCGGTCGGGATGGGTCGGAATGGGCTCAGAGGATGTCGTCCGACAGGTGCGTCGGGTTGCCGAAGCGGTGGTTCGTGATCGAGATGGCCTGCTCGTGGAGGAACGTGAGCACCTCGACCCTCCCGGACGGCGTGACCGGTCCGCTGTAGACCGCGACGTCGGGGCTGCCTCCCAGGGCCGTCGCGAGCGCGACCGGATCCCCTCCGATGAGCCGGATGCGATGAGCTGGGACGCGGTGCGCGCGGATACGGGAAAGCCAGTGCGCGTCGGACTCGACAACGACCTCGATCTCCCGGTCACGCAGCAGCGCGTGCATCCCGCGTGGCAGCTTCACCGGAGTGCTCACAGAGAAGGGCGAGCGTGCCACCGTTCCTGCCGCCATCACCCGCAGCAGCTCGGGAAGCGAGCTGCCCTCCGACAGCCGGATCGCCACGGGCACCGGCCGATATCGGAAGAGGTTGCGTTCGACGCCGAGCCCCGAGACGTCCTTCACCCGGTGGTATTCGGTCGCGACGGCGATGGCGTCACTCAGGGCGGACCGCCGAACCAGGTCGAAGGACGGGTAGTCCATCGAGGACTGCCCGGACTCGATGAGGTCGGAGACCCGGGTCTCCAGACCGCGGAGGTGCAAGCTCGAGCTCGAGTGCCCTGCTTCCGGGATCCAGCTTCCGAGTCCGAGCAGGTAGTTCGGCCCTCCGGCCTTGGTTCCGGCTCCGACGGAGGACCGCTTCCATCCGCCGAACGGCTGCCGGCGCACGATGGCACCGGTGATGCCGCGGTTGACGTACAGGTTGCCTGCCTCGACGGTGTCGAGCCAATGCACGAGCTCGTCACGGTCGAGCGAGTGCAGCCCGGCGGTGAGTCCGTACTCGACCGCATTCTGGTAGCGGATCGCCTCGTCCAGGTCACGCGCGGTCATGATGCCGAGCACCGGCCCGAAGAACTCCGTCAGGTGGAAGTACGAGCCGGGCTGGACGCCGGTGCGCACTCCGGGACTCCAGAGCCGCCCGGAGTCGTCGAGACGGCGCGGCTCGACGAGCCATTCCTCCTCGGCGCCGAGCGTCGTGAGGGCGTGCAACAGCTTGCCCGACGCGGGCTCGATGAGCGGCCCCATCTGGCTGGCCGGGTCCTGCGGGAAACCGACCCGCATGCTGGTCACGGCGTCCACGAGCTGGTTGCGGAAGCGTTGCGACTTCGCGACCGAGCCGACCAGGATGACGAGGCTCGCGGCGGAGCACTTCTGACCGGCATGACCGAAGGCGCTCTTGACGATGTCGGAGACAGCGAGGTCGTAATCGGCGCTCGGAGTCACGATGATGGCGTTCTTGCCGCTGGTCTCGGCGAGGAGCGGCAGATCCGGACGCCAGGAGCGGAAGAGCTTCGCCGTCTCGTACGAGCCGGTGAGGATGACCCGGTCTACCCGCCGATCGGCGATCAGCTGCTGTCCGAGCTCGTTCTCGGCGACATCGATCAGGGCGAGCAGGTGGCGAGGGATGCCGGACTCCCACAGCGCCTCCACCATCACCGCCGCGGAGCGCCGGGCCTGAGGAGCCGGCTTGATGATCACGCCGCTGCCCGCGGCGAGCGCTGCCAGCACCGACCCGGCAGGGATGGCGACCGGGAAGTTCCACGGCGGAGCCACAACGGTCAGGGCACTCGGGACGAACTGCGCGCCCTGTACTGCGTCCAACTCCCGGGCGCGGCTGGCGTAGTAGTGGGCGAAGTCGACCGCCTCGCTGACCTCCGGGTCCGCTTCGGCGATGGTCTTGCCCGTCTCGGCCGCCATCACCTCGATCAGTCGATCGCGATTGGCCTCCAGGGCATGCCCCGCGCGGTCGAGGATCGCCGCGCGGTCGTGGCCGGAGCGCGCTCCCCACTCCCGACCGGCCTCCGCGACCATCCCGAGGATGGCATCGAGACGTCCGGCGTCTTGGACGGCCGCACCGGCGATGGTCTCCTCGCCCAGAGTCGACGCGGCGGAGCGGGCGAGGATTCGCCGGCCCCACGCGCGGTTCGCCGCACGGGACGGATCGGTGTCCGGAGCATTCCGGAAGTCGTCGGCCCCCGCCGACGCAACCGCCGGGGCGGCGGAGCTGGGCGCCGCCTCGTCCGGCGGAGTCAGCTCGATGCCGCCCGACCCTCTGGTCAGCCCCAGCACCACGCTCGTGAGCCCCTGCTCTTCGGGCGTCGCGGGCGCGGCGGGCGCGGGCGGTGCCGGAGGACGCGTGAAGGACGGCGCCGAGGCCTCTTCCCACTCCCGCGCGCGATCCTGCTGCCGGTTCGGAACCGGCGCGGTGCCGCGCGGGCCGGAGTCGCCCTCCAACTCGCCGACGGACGCGAGGAAGCGCTGCTTCTCGCGCTCGAACAGTTCCGGGTCGGATCCGAGCTGGAACACGGCCGACATGAAGTTCTCGGGACTGGCGTTCTCTTCGAGCCGGCGGATCAGGTACGAGATCGCCACGTCGAATTCACGGGGGTCGACGACCGGGGTGTACAGCAGGAGCTCACCTACCGTGCGCTTGACCGCCTCCGCCTGGGCGGTCGCCATCCCGAGCAGCATCTCGAAGTCGATCCGCGCGGTTACTCCGCGCTTCTGCGCGAGCAGCCAGGCGTAGGCGATGTCGAAGAGGTTGTGCCCCGCGACGCCGATTTTGACGGCATCCGTGTGTTCCGGAGTGAGAGCCCAGTCGAGCACCCGCTTGTAGTTCGCGTCGGTCGACTGCTTCGTGCCGTACGTGGCGAGCGGCCAGCCGTGGATCGTCGCATCCACGCGCTCCATCACCAGGTTCGCGCCCTTGACGACCCGGATCTTGATCGGCGCTCCACCCTGCGCGCGCCGCTGGGTCGACCACTCGGTCAGCGTCTGAAGCGCGTCCAGAGCGTCCGGCAGATACGCCTGCAGCACGATGCCCGCCTCGAGCCCCAGCAGCTGCGGCTTGCTGAGGATGCTGGTGAAGACCGCAATCGTCAGGTCGAGATCGCGGTACTCCTCCATATCGAGGTTGATGAACTTCGGGGTCGGCGACGCGGCGGCGAGCTCGTACAGAGGGGTGAGCCGTTCCACCACGCGCTCGACCGTCTCGTCGAACGCCCACATCGACAGCTGCGACGCGATCGAGGACACCTTGATCGAGACATAGTCGACGTCTTCCCGGGCGAGGAGTGTCCGGGTCCCCTCGAGCCGCCGAAGCGCCTCCGTCTCGCCGAGCACCGCCTCCCCGAGCAGGTTCAGATTGAGCCGTGCTCCATGACCGTCTGGGTCGTCGGGCGACCGAAGCCGCGCGATCGCCGGCCCCAGCTTCTCGGGTGTCGCATCGACCACGAGGTGCCCCACCATCCGCCGCAGCACGCGGCGCGCGATCGGGATCACCACCCACGGGAGGACCGGACCGAACACGCCGCCCAGCCAGATCGCGATCCGCATGTACCACGGCAGGAAGGCGGGGATGCGCTTGGCCACCCGCTGCAGGTTGTACCCGGCGACGAACAGGTCTTGCGGTCGCGCGACGCCGTCGACGAAGCCCACGGCGAAGTCGAGACCGTGCGGGTCGCTGAGCACCCCCGCGAGTCTTTCGGCGGCGGGATCCTGGCGGGGCGCGGAGCCGTCGTCCCCGCGCGCGCTCTCGGCGAGCCAGCGCTGCACCAGCTCGACCGCCTCGTGAGCGATCGCCGCCGGGCGCGCCGCGGCGCCATCCGTTGTGTCGACCATGATGACGACACTATTACCCGGCGCTGGGCGGCCCCGGAAGCGACCTGAAGATGTGGAGAACTGACGGTTATCCACCGCGGCTAGAGTCGATTCCATGACCGACCGCTCCTCCTCCCCCGCCGCCGCGACCCACGACATCGTGATCGTCGGAGGAGGGCACAACGGCCTCACCGCCGCGGCGTACCTCGCACGGGCCGGCAAGTCCGTCATCCTGCTCGAACGGCTGGATGAAGTGGGCGGCGCCGCGGTCAGCGCGCAGGCGTTCGCGGGTGTCGAAGCGCGCCTCTCGCGCTACTCCTACCTGGTCAGCCTGCTGCCGCAGCGCATCATCGACGACCTGGGGCTCGACATCCGCCTGGCCCGCCGCCGCTACTCGTCGTACACGCCGGTTCCCGGCGACCCCGACGGCGCGGGACTGCTGATCGACAACACCGATGCGACGGCGACCGCGGCATCCTTCGCCCGGATCGGCGCGGCCGACGACGCGGACGCCTTCGACGGCGTCTACGAGAGCACCGGCGAACTCGCGCGCGCACTCTGGCCGACCGTGACCGAGCCCCTCCTCACGCGGACGGAGGCCCGGGCGCTGGTCGGCGACGACGAGCTCTGGCAGGCGATGATCGAGCGCCCGATCGGTGAGTTCATCGAATCCCGCCTGCAGAGCGACCTGGTGCGCGGGGTCGTCGCGACCGACGCCCTCATCGGCACCTTCGCCAGCCTCGCCGATCCGGAACTCGCGCAGAACCGGTGCTTCCTCTATCACGTCATAGGCCAAGGCACGGGCGAGTGGGATGTCCCCGTCGGCGGGATGGGCGCCGTCACCGGCGAGCTCGCCCGCGTCGCCCGTGAGGCCGGCGCCCGCATCGTCACCGGCGCCGAGGTGACGAGGATCGACCCGGACGGGACCGTCGAATACCGGCGGAACGGCCACGAGCGGCGAGTGGTCGGCCGCCACGTGCTCGCCAACGTCGCCCCCGGCGTGCTCGACCGGCTACTGGGCGAGACCGCGGAGCCGGCCGCACCCAAGGCCGAGGGCGCCCAGGTGAAGGTGAACCTGCTCCTGAAGCGCCTCCCGCGACTGCGCGACGAGGCGATCGACCCGAAGGCGGCGTTCGGCGGGACGTTCCACATCAACGAGACCTACTCGCAACTCGAGGAGGCCTACGCGGGCATGACCCGCGGAGTGATGCCCGACCTCCTCCCCTGCGAGATCTACTGCCACACCCTGGCCGACCCGAGCATCCTCGACCCGGAGCTCGCCGAGAGCGGCGCTCAGACCATCACGGTGTTCGGGCTGCACACCCCCGACCGCTGGCTCACAGACGAGAACAACGACGCCACCCGCCAGCGGCTTCAGGATGCGGTGCTCGCCTCCCTCAACTCGGTCCTCGCCGAGCCGGTCGAAGACCTCCTGCTCACCGACGCGGACGGCAACCCGTGCATCGAGACGAAGACCACGCGCGACCTCGAGCAGGCGCTCAACATGCCGGGCGGCAACATCTTCCACGGCCCCCTCTCCTGGCCGTTCGCGGAGGACGACGACGCCCTCGACACCCCGGCCGAGCGCTGGGGCGTGGCGACGCGGCATCCGCGCATCCTGATGTGCGGCTCCGGGGCCCGGCGCGGCGGTGCGGTGAGCGGACTCGGCGGACACAACGCGGCGATGGCGGTGCTCGAAGGCTGAGAGCACTCGCAAGCCGCCCTCTGCCGATTCGGGACGAGCGTGACTAGTGTGTGGATCACCAGAGGCTGAGCCGACGGAGGTCATCATGATGCCGCAGCCGACAGGAAGACTGGTCCGCAAGGACGACGGGGTCTACCTCGTCCTCGACCGGATGTTCAAAGCGCCCATCGAGGAGGTGTGGACCTTCTTCAGCCGCTCACCGCGGCTTGCGGAATGGCTGGGCGAATACAAGGGCACCGGGTCGACCGGGGCGGTCAAGTTCCGCATGACCGTGGACGGCGACGACAATGACTGGCAGGACGTTTCCGTGATGGAGTGCTCCGCGCCGCATCGCCTCCACGCCGATGTCGGGGGTGCCGACGCATCGCACCGGATGTTCGTGCATCTACGCGAGGCGAGCGGCCACACCACGGTCACTGTGGGCCGACGGTTGCGGTCGCTCGTGGAGGAAGCGGACTCCGGACCCCGCTGGGACTACTACCTCGACCGTCTGGTGGCCGTGCACGATCACAAACCGCTCCCCGAATGGAGCAGCTACAGCCCGGCCATGACCGAGCACTACCGGACCCTGTGCCGGGAGCTCGACCGCGATCTGCGATCCGAGCACACCGCCGCGCGGTCGGGGACTGCCGGCTGAAGCCAGCGCTTCAGCGGGCTCAGTGCCAGCGATGCTCCTGCAGCGTCACGCGCGGGCCGCGCCGCTGGAAGCGGAAGCCGCTCGCGAAGATCAGCCGCACGACGCGTTGCCGGTGGCCGGCCCAGGGCTCGAGCAGTTCGAGCATCCCGTCGTCGTCGACCCGACGGCCGATGAGCGCTTCGCCGACCTGGTGCGCGAGGTGGTAGTCGCCGACGCTGACCAGATCGGGGTGGCCATGAGAACGCTGAAGCGTCTCCGCGGCCGTCCAGAGACCGACGCCCGGGATGGACTGCAGCACGGTCTCCGCTTCGGCGAGGGTCGGAGCGCTGTCGGTCGCACGTTCGAGTGAGGTAGCGACCGCGAGCACCGCCTGCACCGCTCGTGCCCGGCGAGGATCGACTCCGGCGCGGTGCCACTCCCACGACGGGATGCCGCGCCACTGCTCGAGCGTCGGCGTCACGCGCATCCCCTCCGGCGCGGGACCCGGTGCGGGCTCGCCGTACCAGCGGAGCAGGCGCGACCATGACCGATACGCCTCGAGGCTGGTCACCCGCTGCTCGATGATGGCGGGGATCAGCGCTTCCAGCATCCGCCCGGTCCGCGCCAACCGCAGGCCCGGATTGCGGTGCAGGCTGTCGCGGAGCAGGGGATGACTCGCGACGTCGAGTTCGGACCAGTCGTCGTCCCGGCCGAGCAGGCTCGGAACGGCTGCGATCGCCCACTCCGCTCCCGGTCCCCACGCGGCAGCAGAGACATCACCGGCGGACGCCCGATGGATGCGCAGAGTCGCGGCGCCCATCGGCGTGCGCCAGGTGCGCCACATCCCCCGCAGGTCCCAGGTCGTGGTCGGGTCATACGGACCACGGCCCAGCGGCGCGAGCGTCCCCGAGAGATCGAAGGGGGCCGCCGGCCGATACACCGTCTCGGCGTCCGGCGCCGCCGAGGTGTGTGACCTCGCGCCCGTCGCAGACGCGGGGGCGGAGGGCAGGACGGCGGACATGCTCGAATGCTACGTCACGCACCTGACACTGACCCGTCACAAAAATGGGGTTCCCTCATGTCGGTGGCCTCCCCTACATTTCACCCATGGGAATCGAACTCGACACGAACGCTGTTTCGCGCCTGCGCGAGGCCATCACGGGCACCGTCTACGTCAGAGGCGACGATGGACTCGCGGCGGAGGTCGCCTGCTTCAACCCGGCGATCCGCCATGATCCGGACATCGTGGTCGCCGTCGCGTCTGACGACGATGTCGTAGAGGCGGTCCGCTTCGCCCGCGAAGCCGGAGTCCCGGTGCGCGTACAGGCGACCGGCCACGGCGCGGAGGCACCGATCGTCGGTGGCATGATCGTCTCCACGCGGGGCCTCGACGGACTCTCGATCGATGCCGCTTCCCGCCTGGCCCGCATCGGCGCGGGCCTGCGCTGGGCGCCGGTCATCGTCGCCGCGGCCGAGCACGGCCTGGCACCCGTCACCGGCTCGTCCACCGGCGTTGGCGCGGTCGGCTACACCCTGGGCGGCGGAGTGGGACCCCTCGCCCGCCGCTACGGCTTCACCAGCGATTGGGTGCGCGGGTTCCGTGTCGTCACCGCAGAGGGTGAGCTGGTCACCGCCGACCGCGAGACGAATCCCGACCTCTTCTGGGCTCTGCGCGGCGGTAAGGGCGGCCTGGCCGTCGTCACGGAGATGACGCTTGAGCTGGTGGAGCTCCGCTCGCTCTACGGCGGAAGCGTCTTCTTCGAGGGCGGAGCGATCGAGCCGGCATTGCACGCCTGGGTCGACTGGTCCGCCGAGCTGCCGGACGAGGCGACCACGTCTGTGGTCCTCCTCAACGTGCCGGACGTGGAGGGACCGCCGCCCTTCCTGCGCGGGCGCACCCTCCTCAGCGTCCGGTTCGCCTACCCGGGCGACCCGGCAGAGGGCGAGCAGCTCTTCGCTTCCATCCGGGCGGCAGCGCCGGTCTCTCTCGACTTCGTCGCCGAGATGCCGACGACCGCTGTTGCGAGCATCCACAGCGATCCGGAGGAGGGTGGTCCGACCTGGATCCGCGGTTTCATGCTCGACTCGTTCGACCAGGACTCGGCCGATGTGATCCTCGAACTCGCGGGGCCGGGGTCCGGGTCGCCCTTCGTTGCGGCCGAGATCCGCCAGCTGGGCGGCGCGACCGCGCGCGACCTGGAGGACGGCAGTTCGGTCGGCGGGCGGGACAGCGGCTTCACGCTCAGTCTGATTGCGGGCGATCCGTCGACCTTCGGGGAGGCCGCGCCCGCTCGTGCTCGAGCGATCGCGGAGGCGTTGCACGACACGGTCTCTGCGATCACCAACGTCAACTTCGCCGGTGATCTCTCCGATCGCGCCGCCTTCGAGAGGGTGTGGCCGCCGGCGATTTCGGAGCGGCTCCAGGCGGTGCGTCGGCAGTGGGATCCGGACCGCGTCTTCGCGTTCGGACCGGCCTGACCGGCGGTCGCGGCGTCACTCGCTCCAGATGCTCGGCGCCTCGACGCGAGTCGACGGGAGGGCCGCATCCGCTCCCCAGGCACGCAGCCACTCGGGGACGGTGACATCGGTCGGCGACGGACCGACGGCCTCCAGCAGTTCGTCGATCGTGACGATGCCGCCTCCGCGCTTGAGGAAGCGCCCGCGGATGAACGCCTGCGTGTAGATCTCGCCGCCCACGGTGAATCTCTGCTCGACATAGACGGCCTTCTCGTCGAAGCCGAGGATGCGCGATTCGACGACGAACGGCTGCCACAGTTCCAGCGATTTGCGGAACGAGATCGTCTCCGACGCCACGACCGGGTACCAGCCGCGCTTCTTGAAGATGGCCCAGACGCCGTTGCGCATCAACAAATCGAAGCGTCCGATGTCGGCGATGGACAGGTACACGCCGTTGTTCATGTGCTTCAGGATGTCGAGGTCCGTCGGCAGGACGCGGAATTTCGTGCGCGCCACATCCCAGTGGCCGAGCCGCGCTCCGAATCGGGAGATGATCGCGTGAAGCATCGTCCGGAAGATCATGTGCACGGCGATCATGTTAGTGATCCGCCACCGCACCGGCGCATCCGTTGTGCAATGTCTCCAAGCGTCGGTCGGCCGAGGTGGATGCGGCTTGTGCGCTCCGCATCACGTCGACGGGATGAGATCAGCTGATCCGGAGGCTGGCGATGCGACCGTCGCGCAGCTGGAACTCCATCGGGCCCGTCCCGTTGAATCCGTCGCCCGTCACCGTCAGCGTGACGATCCAGGTGCCGGGCTGCGAGCCCTCACGAGCGTCGACGAGCTCGAAGTGCGACTTCACGCCGATGTTGTCTGTGCTGTCCCAGCTCCGCACCCCGGCGTGGCCGTGAAACTCGCGACCCCAGTCGTTCAGGTACGCATCGTCGGTGAAGGTGTCGACGAATCCGCGGGAATCTCCGTCGTTGGTCGTGTCGATGAACCGCTGGATGGGTTCGGGCAGTCCGTCGTGCGCCTTGGCTGTCTCCTGTCGTCGTCAGTGCGTCCGAGGAGAATCACAGCACGTTCAGCGCGGCAGCGGAACCTCGACGATGCTCGTGCCGGCCGGGGGCGCGGAGAGGGCCTGGTCCAGCTCGCCCTTGGTGCGGACCACCGTGTGGTGCCAGCCGTACGCGTGGGCGAGCGCCGAGATGTCGACCCCCTGGGGCGTGTAGAGGACGCGGTCGAAGGCGTCGGAGCTTGCGGTGGCGGCGACCTCCAGTCCGTCGAAGATCGTGCCGCCGCCGTCGTTGCCCACGATGACCTGCACGTGAGGGCGCGCCTCGCCGGCACCCATCAGCAGCGAGCCGACGTCGTGCAGAAGCGCCAGGTCACCGAGCAGGACACGGGTCACTCCGCTCGGGGTCCCGGCACCGCGTGCCGCTGCCTGACTGGCGAGAGCGATGCCGGTCGCCGTGGCGATGGTTCCGTCGATGCCCGCCAGCCCGCGGTTGGCATGCACGGCGATCTTCTTGCCCGGCACGATGCGGTCGACGTCCCGGATGAGGCGGGAGGCACCGAGCACGAGCCTGTCGTGCGGCCAGGTGTAGCGCCAGACCGCCTCCGCGAGCAGGGCCCGCGTGATCGGAGCCCGGATGGCCGCGAGTTCGGCGGAGGCGAAGGCCAGGGCGTCGGCCGGGTTGAACGAGCGGGCCTTCTCCACGTCCGGCGCGACCGCCGCGGGATCGGCTTCGCGTTCCGCGAGTTCGGCGATGCGCCGGCTGGCGAACACCCAACGGCCGACCCATCCCCGCACCTCCGGCGAGCGGACGTCGATCGTCTCGGCAGCCCGGACCCCTCCGACGATGCGCGCCCGGTGCCCGGGGTTGTACGCCTGCGCCCCGGTGGGGGCGACGACGACGACCTCCACGTCGTCACGGGTGAGCAACGCCGGCACTTCCCTGCTGAGCGTGGGATGACCGAACACGATCGCCCGTTCGACGGCGCCGCCGAACGCGTCCTCGTGCAGCAACTCCCGGTACGACACCACGAGGTTCGGCCCGAAGTGGGCGCCGCTCGAAACCTCGGCCAGAAGCGGGAACCCGGCGTCGCGGGCGAACTCTTCGGCAGCCGGTCCCGCGTCGGCACCTGCGACGACGACGGTCTTCCGTCCGCCGTCGACGGAAACGATGTCGCGTCCGAGCGCCGCCGGTCCGGCGACCGCGGGAAGCGTGCCGTGGAGAGGCTCCGGCAGTGGCGGGACAGCAACGGAGAGCGGTTCGCGGAATGCGATGTTCAGGTGGACGGGCCCGGGATCCGCCGTCTCGGCGCCGACTGCTGCCCGGACTGCCGCTGCACCGAGGGCGGACGCACGGTCGGCTTCGCCGGGCTCGCCCGTCGGCGCGTCCACATCGTCCGACCAGTGGACGGCGGATGCGTAGAGACCGTCCTGCTGCGTCGTCTGGTTCGAGCGGATGCCGCGGAGCTCCTCCGGTCGATCGCCCGTGACGATGATCAGCGGGATGCCCGCCTCGTGTGCTTCGAGGACGGCCGGGTGCAAATTCGCGGTCGCGGTGCCGCTCGTCGTCACGACCACGGCGGGCGCACCGGTCTCGCGGGCCAGCCCAAGGGCGAGGAAGCCGCCGGAGCGCTCGTCGATGCGCACGTGCAGCCGCGCGGAGCCGGATCGCTCGAGCTCGGCCGCGGCGAGCGCGAGCGCCTGCGACCGGGAACCCGGGCTCACGACCAGGTCACGCACACCGTTTCGTACGAGGGCGCTCAGAAGCGCCAGCGAGAAGTCCGTCGCCGGATTTCCGGTGACCGCGCTGCCGCTGGCGGCGCTCATGCCCGGATGGACCGGACTCGTGCCGACCGAGGTGACGTCGCCCGCGTGCGGGCGGTCACCCATCCCGGCGGCCGGTCTGATCGTTGTCGGGACCGTTGTCGTCCAGCTCGGCGAGCTCCTTCTCGAGCTGCCGGATGCGCTCCTCCTGGTCGTGGTCCATCCGGAGCTTGCCCAGGAATTCGGGGTCGTCGTCCGGTGCGCTCACGCGACGCGCGAGGTCCGCCTTCCGACGGCCCCGGCCTATCAGGAACCAGAGGATCCCGCCGATGACCGGGAACAGGATGATGACGAGCAGCCACACGGGCTTCGGAAGGCCACGCACTCGAGAACGGTCGAACAGGGCGCAGTCTGCCACCGAATAGATGTAGAACACCACGGCTGCGACGCCGAGGGCTATCCAGAGGCGAACCATGGGTCAATCGTAACTCTCAGAGACGCTCTCTAAGCTGGGAGGGTGAAGCGGATTCCCTCTTGGATCACCTACACCGTGCTGCGCCTCCTGGTGTTCGCGGTGCCGCTCGTGCTCCTGCTTCTGGTTGGCCTCGTCTGGTGGCTCGCCGTCATCGCGGCCGCGCTGATCGGCCTGTGCCTCTCGTACATCTTCCTGAGCCGACCGCGTAACGCGGTGTCGTCCGATCTGTACGCGGTCCGTCACCGCGAGAAGCCGGTGCGGTCGGAGGACGACGACGTCGAGGACGCGGCGGTCGACGGCGCGACCGCCGAGACGGGGGAGCGCAAGCGAGACTGACGCCCCGCGTCAGAACGCGTAGGCAGCGCCGAGGGCGATCGCTACCAGCAGACCGGTGAGACTCGTCAGTTGCAGAGCCGTGATGAGTTCGCGCGGTGTGCGGCTGAACAGCGTGATCACGCACGCCGGCAGCGCCGCGAGGAGGGCGAACATCCCGTACCAGGCGAACGGGTAGAAGACGGCCAGCACCGCGAGGATGCCGAAGGGCACGAGGAGCAGCACGCAGAACGCGATGCGGGATGCGACCCGGCCGAGCAGGACCGCGAGGGTCCGCTTGCCCGCCAGCTTGTCCGGTTCGATGTCGCGGATGTTGTTCACCATCAGGACGGCACACGCGATGAGACCGGCGATCACCCCGCCGTACCAGGCCTCCTGGTTGACGAGGCCGGCGAGCATGTAGGTGGTCCCGGCCGTGGCGACGAGCCCGAAGAAGACGAAGACGAAGACCTCGCCGAGGCCGTAATACCCGTAGGGTCGCTTGCCGCCGGTGTAGAACCATGCCGCCGCGATGGCGGCGGCGCCGACGATCAGCACCCACCAGTACTGCGTCAGGATGACCAGGATGAGACCGGCGACGGCCGCGAGCCCGAAGAAGGTCAGCGCGACGGTCAGCACGGCGCGGGGTGTCGCCTTCCCGGAGCCGGTGAGGCGCCCCGGTCCGACCCGGAACTCGTCCGTTCCCCGGATGCCATCCGAGTAGTCGTTGGCGTAGTTGACGCCGATCTGGAGCAGGACGGCGACGGCGAGGCACAGCAGCGCCCGCACCGGATGCCAGACGCCCGGACCCTCGGCGACCTTCGCAGCGCCGACACCGATCAGGACCGGTGCGATGGCGAGGGGAAGGGTGCGGAGGCGAGCGCCGGCGATCCAGTCGGCGGTCGTCGCGGGCTTCGCGGGAGCGGAGGCGGCGCCGGGACGCCGACTCCGGCCGCCGCGCGGCCCACGGGAGGTCTGCGGCGCCATGCGCTCCATGCGGGGCTTGTTCTGACTCATCACAGAGCGAATTGTAACGACACGGGCTATGCCTCCGGCGCAGCGGCCAGCCGCGCGAGCGCGACCCGATCCGGCTTGCCGCTGTCCAGCCGGGGGAGGCGGTCGACTTCGACGATCCGGGCCGGCGCGGCCGCACGCCCCAGACGCTCTCTCGCGGCACGGCGCAGCGACTCAAGCGTCGCGACGGATGTCGCGTCGCCGCTCACCTCGACGACCACCACCGGCACCTGTCCCCAGCGCGGATCCTCCGCCGCGACCACGACGGCCTCGTGCAGCCCGGGATGTTCGCGCACCGCCCGCTCGACCGCGTCGAGCAGCACCTTCTCGCCGCCCGAGATGATCACGTTGTCCACGCGACCCAGCACCGTCACGCGGCCGGCGTCGTCCACGGAGCCGAAGTCACCCGTCCGGTACCAGCGAGCATCGTCCGCTTCGTGGAATGCGGCCGCGGTCCGGTCAGGATCGCCCAGGTACCCTTCCGCGAGCATCGGCCCGGAGATCTCCAGCTGCCCTTCGATGCCGCGCACCGTCGCCGTGCCGATCGGGACCCCGTCGTACACGCACCCGCCCGCGGTCTCGCTCGAACCGTAGGTGCTCACGATGCGCGCTCCGATCGTCTCCGCACGCTCGCGCAGCTGCGTCGAGAGCGCCTGTCCGCCGACCAGGATGCCGTCGAACCTCCGCAGCGCGGCCGCCACGGTGCGGGAACCGGCCTCCGCCGCTTCCACCAGCCGCGCCAGTTGAACCGGCACGAGGGATGTGAAGCGCAGGTCGTGGTCGAGCGCTTGCGCGAGGGATGCGAACCGCTCCGCATCGAAGTGCCCTCCACCGTAGAAAACGGGCTCGGTATCGGCGGCGAGCGATCGCACAAGCACCTGCGCGCCCGCCACGTAGTGCGCGGGGAGCGCCAGCAGCCACTGACCCTGCCCGCCGAGAGCACCCGCGGACGCGGCCGCGCTCGCCAGCAGGGCATCCGCCGAGAGAGCCACTCGCTTCGGCACCCCGGTCGATCCGGACGTCTCGATCACGAGCGCCACGTTCTGCGCGACGTGCGCTCCCGCTCTCGGCCACGGCTCCGGCACTGCCCCAGGCTCCGTTGCTGCCCCAGCGTCCGGCACTGATCGAGGGCCGGACGGAGCACTACGAGGCACGACCGCTGCACCGCCGGCGGTCAGCGCCTCCCTCAGAGCGACGAACACCTCTTCCGGCCGCGACGCATCGACGACGCGGAGCTCTCGGGTCATCTCAGGGCCTCAGTACTGCCACGGGAACGGTGACCAGTCCGGATCCCGCTTCTCCAGGAAAGCGTCGCGGCCCTCGACCGCCTCGTCCGTCCCGTACGCGAGCCGCGTCGCCTCCCCCGCGAACAGCTGCTGGCCCACCAGCCCGTCGTCGACCGCATTGAAGGCGTACTTGAGCATCCGGATGGCGGTGGGCGACTTCGTCAGGATCTCGTTCGCCCATTCGACCGCCACGGCCTCCAGCTCCTCATGCGGCACGACGGCGTTGACGGCGCCGCGTTCGTATGCCCGCTGAGCCGAGTACTCCCGCGCCAGGAAGAACACCTCCCGGCCGAACTTCTGGCCGACCTGCCGCGCGAAGTAGGCCGAGCCGTATCCCGCATCGAAGGACCCGACATCGGCATCCGTCTGCTTGAACCGGCCGTGCTCCGCGCTCGCAATCGTGAGATCGCACACGACATGCAGCGAATGGCCGCCGCCGGCCGCCCATCCGGGGACCACCGCGATGACGACCTTCGGCATGAATCGGATGAGGCGCTGCACCTCCAGGATGTGCAGACGACCGCCGCGCGCGGCATCGATGGAGGACGCCGTTTCCCCCTCCGCGTACTTGTAGCCGTCGCGCCCCCGGATCCGCTGGTCGCCGCCCGAGCAGAACGCCCAGCCGCCGTCTTTCGGGCTCGGTCCGTTGCCGGTCAGGAGCACCACTCCGATGTGCGGGTTTGTGCGGGCGTCTTCCAGCACGGCGTAGAGCTCGTCGACCGTGCGCGGGCGGAAGGCGTTCCGCACCTCTGGGCGGTCGAATGCCACCCGTGCGATCCTCCCGCTGACATCGTGATGGTAGGTGATGTCGGTAAGGCCATCGAAGCCGGTGACCTCGCGCCACACCTCCGGGTCGAAGAGTTCTGAGACGTCCGCTTGCATGGATCCAGCCTACGGTTCGCCGTCCCGCGCCGACCGGCTCGTGCAAAACTTGTGGAATGGTGCCGGACCTCGCCGACCTGTTGGCAACTTCACGCGTGGTCTCGCTCCCGATGACCACCCGCTTCCGCGGGATCACGGTGCGCGAGGCGGTGCTCATCGAGGGCCCCTTCGGGTGGACGGAGTTCTCGCCGTTCGTCGAGTACGACGACGAGGAGGCAACTTCCTGGCTGCGTGCGACGATCGACTTTGGCTGGAGGGCGACACCAACGGCACTTCGCGATCGCATCCCCGTGAACGCCACGGTCCCGGCCGTCTCAGCCGACGAGGTGCCTGCGGTGCTTGCTCGGTTCCCCGGCGCCCGGACCGCCAAGGTCAAGGTCGCCGAACGCGGCCAGACCCTGGCCGACGATGTCGCCCGCGTGCGGGCGGTGAGAGATGTGCTCGGCCCCGAGGGCCGCGTGCGCGTCGATGCGAACACGCTCTGGAACCTCGACGAAGCGGAGCACGCCATCCACGCGCTCGCGCCCTTCGACCTCGAATACGTGGAGCAACCGTGCGCGACCATCGACGAGCTCGTCGAGCTGCGGGGCCGCGTCCACTACATGGGCATTCCGATCGCAGCGGATGAGAGTGTGCGGAAGGCCGCCGATCCACTCGCCGTCGCCCGGGCGGGAGCAGCCGACATCGTCATCGTGAAGGCGCAACCTCTGGGCGGAGTGCATGCGGCGCAGCGCATCGTCGCCGAAGCGGGGCTCCCGGCGGTGGTCTCCAGCGCCCTCGACACGTCGGTGGGAATCGCCATGGGAGCGCACCTCGCGGCCTCGCTCCCCGAGCTGGAGTTCGACTGCGGTCTCGGAACGGTCGCCCTTTTCGAGCATGATGTCGCCGATGAACCGCTTGTTCCGGTGGACGGGAGCATCCCGGTCACTCGTCCGACCGTGTCGTCCGCGCGGTTGGACCGGGTGAAGGCCGAACCGGAGCGCATTGAATGGTGGCTCGAGCGGCTCGCACGCTGCCACCGCCTTCTCGAGCGCGGAATCGCACTCTGATTCGGCGTCAGCTGTACAGGCGCTCCGGCACCTCGAGCCCGTAAATCGCCCGGCCTGAGTTCCAGATCGCCGCACACGCTGCGCGAAGGAGGTCGAGCTCATCGCTTCCCTCAGACACGATGCGGACGTCGTTTCCGTCGATCGCGACGGTCGCGTCGCGCACGCTGACCGCGCCGTTCCGCGCCGTCTTGACCTCGGGATAAGGCTCTCCGAGTCCGCGAAGGTCACGCACGATGAACGCGGGCCGCGAGTCGGCATCGGCGGCGAGCAACTGCTTTCCGCCGTCGATCCCGGTGAGCACGAGAACGGAGGCGATACCCGCCCGGTTGGCACCGAGGATGTCCGTGTCGAGGCGGTCACCGATGAAGAGCGGGCTCTGCGCCTGGAAGCGTGCGACCGCCTCGTCGAAGATCGCGCGCTCCGGCTTTCCTGCGACCAGCGGCAGCCGGCCGACCGCGGTGTGGACGGCCGATACCAGAGTCCCGTTTCCCGGAGCGATGCCTCGGGCGACGGGGATCGTCCAGTCCGTGTTGGTGGCGATCCAGGGGCGCTCGTCGTCGGTTCGTCCCTGCAGAGCGAAGGCTGCCTCGGCGAGGTCTGCCCAGCCCACTTCGGGCGAGAAGCCCTGGATGACGGCCGCCGGCGACTCGTCGGCCGAACGGGTCACCGTGAAGCCACCCTTCTCGACCTCGTCGACCAGGCCGTCTCCTCCGACCACCAGGATGCTGGAGCCGGCGGGGACGTGCTGCGCGAGCAGTCGCACGGCAGCCTGGGGAGACGTGACGACGTCGCTCGGCTCAACATGGAGGCCGAGCTGGTTCAGGTGCTCGGCGACGGACGCATCCGTACGCGAGGCGTTGTTCGTGATGTAACCGACTCGCGTGGTTTCAGCCACGGCGTTGAGGCTCTCGACGGCATGCAGGATGGCGTCAGGGCCTTTGTAGACGACGCCGTCCAGGTCGGCGAGGACGAGGTCGGCGCCGTCGAGCGGCGCCCGGCCCTCACTGCTCCGTCGAAACAGGGCCATCGGTCGGCTCACCCTCCTCGTCCTCACCGCTGTCGTCTACCTCACCGCGGTCGTCTTCCTTAGCGCTGTCGTCTGTCTCAGCGCGGTCGTCTTCCTTAGCGCTGTCGTCTGCCTCAGCTCTGTGGTCGTCGACGTCGTCGTCCTCGCTGAGGAGGGCTTCCACCTCGAGCTCGTCCTCGCTGAGGGGAGCCTCGTCGGAGATTTCCTCGGGGTCGAGGAGCACCTCCTCCTCGATAACGTCGATGGTCTCGAGCTCATCGGTCGCGTGTGCCTGGTCGAAGGCCTCTTCGGCCCGCTGCGCCAGTTCGCGCCACCGTGCCGCGTCGGTGTCGCGCCCGAGTTCTTCGAGCACTTCGGCGTAGGCGTGGAAGAGGTCGGCGCTGTACGAGAATGCGCGGGTGGGGTCGAGCTGCGGAATCTCCAGCTCGGCCAACGCCGCTTCCGGCTGTTGGAGGTCGAGGCGAGCACCGGACATGGCGATGGCGAGCGACACCTGCACATCGGCCGGCAGGGTGGCCCGGTCGACGGAGCGTCCGAGTTCGAGGGCGCGGTCGGGACGACCGACACCGCGCTCGCTGTCCACCATCAGCGGCAGCTGGTCATTGAAACCGGAGATGCGACGGTACGTGCGCAGTTCGCGCAGCGCGAGTGCGAAGTCGCCGATCGCGTACGCGGTGATCGCGAGTGTCTCGCGGACCACAGCCACGCGCCCGGCCCGACGTGCCGCCGAGAGAGCGTGCTGGTGAGCAAGCTCGGGGTCCGTCTCGATCAGACGACTCGCCATCACCAGGTGCTTGGCAACCCAATCGGCGTTGTCCTTGCTGAGCGTCTTCAGCTCGACGCGAGCCTCGCCGGGGAGATCCCGGGCTTGAATGTCCTCGGGGATGAGCGGGTCATCATGCCGCGGACGGACGGACTGGAGCTCTCGTGCGAGCTGCGCCTCCTCGTCCGTACGCCAGCTCTCGTCCCGGGCGTCCCGATCGCCTCGCGCCGGACGTCCGTCGCGAGTCCAGAGCCCATCCTTCTGCGGAGGGCGCCCCTGGCGGTCGTTACGGAACCCACCGGAACGCGGCGCATCGCCGGATCGGGTCGGACGATCGTTGCTCCGGCCGCGGTCTCCGCCGCTACGGTAGCGTTCGCTGCCGTCGCCGCGGGGCTTCCACTCGCGCGACTGCCGATCGCTGTCGCCACGGGGCTTCCACTCGCGGGCGCGTCCGTCGTTGTCGCCACGCGGCTTCCACTCGCGAGCGGGACGCCCGTCACTGGATCGCGGCTTCCACTCCCGACCAGTGCCCTCGTTCGATCGTGGCTTCCACTCACGAGCAGGACGCCCGTCGTTGGATCGCGGCTGACGGTCGTCGCGGGAACGTCCGCGGTCCCGGTCGGATCCACCGCGCTCCGTGCGGTCACCGCGGTACTGAGGTGCACCGCCGCGGTCGGAGCGATAGCCGCCCGACCGACGCTCGTCGGAGCCGGAGCCACCGTCGCGGTTGTTACGCCAGTTGCCCCCACCCGATACGGAACGGTCGCGAGATGCGCCTCCACCGGTGCGGGGCCGACCGCCGTGATCCCCATCGTTCCTATTGGGGCGATACCCGTCTCCGCCTGTCCGCGGCCGGCCGCTGTCCGCGCGATCGCTGCGGGCACGATCGCCGTCACCGCTGCGCGACGGACGATATCCGTCGCCTCTCCGCGGTGCGCGGCCGCCTTGGTCTCCGTCACGGGAGGAGCGGTACCCACCGTCCTCGCGCGGGCGCCGGCTCTGGCCCGAGCCTCCACGATCCGGTCGGTACCCGGCGCCGTCGCGACTCGATCGGTCGGGCTGCTGGCGCCGCGGTCGCTCGTTCCGGGCGTTCTCGTCTGCCGGTGTGTCGCTCACGGCTTCTCCTGTCGAGTCGGCGGGTCGAGCCCAGCCTATGCTTCGTGCTGCTACTGACCCCGTTAACGCGAAATGGCCACCCATCACTGGGTGGCCATCTCACAAAGAAGTCCGGCGGTGTCCTACTCTCCCACAGGGTCCCCCCTGCAGTACCATCGGCGCAGAGAGTCTTAGCTTCCGGGTTCGGAATGTAACCGGGCGTTTCCCTCTCGCTATGGCCGCCGAAACACTATTGATGTATCAAAGTGAACGATCAAGCTTTAGCTTGAATCAGTTCTCGACCGTACATCGAGAACCACATAGTGGACGCGAACAATCTTGGCCCCTCATAGCTGCCTTACAACGTTTATGAGAGTGGTGATTATCAAGTTATCGGCTTATTAGTACCGGTCAGCTCCATGGGTCTTTAGTCCCCACTTCCACATCCGGCCTATCAACCCAGTAGTCTAGCTGGGAGCCTCTCGCCCGAAGGCATGGAAATCTCATCTTGAGGCCGGCTTCCCGCTTAGATGCTTTCAGCGGTTATCCATCCCGAACGTAGCTAACCAGCGGTGCTCTTGGCAGAACAACTGGCACACCAGAGGTTCGTCCAACCCGGTCCTCTCGTACTAGGGTCAGATCCTCTCAAATTTCCTACGCGCGCAGCGGATAGGGACCGAACTGTCTCACGACGTTCTAAACCCAGCTCGCGTACCGCTTTAATGGGCGAACAGCCCAACCCTTGGGACCTACTCCAGCCCCAGGATGCGACGAGCCGACATCGAGGTGCCAAACCATGCCGTCGATATGGACTCTTGGGCAAGATCAGCCTGTTATCCCCGAGGTACCTTTTATCCGTTGAGCGACAGCGCTTCCACAAGCCACTGCCGGATCACTAGTCCCGACTTTCGTCCCTGCTCGACTTGTCAGTCTCACAGTCAAGCTCCCTTGTGCACTTACACTCGACACCTGATTGCCAACCAGGTTGAGGGAACCTTTGGGCGCCTCCGTTACTTTTTGGGAGGCAACCGCCCCAGTTAAACTACCCACCAGGCACTGTCCCTGAACCGGATTACGGTTCTAAGTTAGATATCCAGAGTGACCAGAGTGGTATTTCAACATTGACTCCACCGACACTGGCGTGCCGGCTTCAAAGTCTCCCACCTATCCTACACAAGCCACACCGAACACCAATACCAAGCTGTAGTAAAGGTCACGGGGTCTTTCCGTCCTGCTGCGCGTAACGAGCATCTTTACTCGTAGTGCAATTTCGCCGAGTTCGCGGTTGAGACAGCTGGGAAGTCGTTACGCCATTCGTGCAGGTCGGAACTTACCCGACAAGGAATTTCGCTACCTTAGGATGGTTATAGTTACCACCGCCGTTTACTGGGGCTTAAATTCTGAGCTTCGCCGAAGCTAACCCTTCCTCTTAACCTTCCAGCACCGGGCAGGCGTCAGTCCGTATACATCGTCTTGCGACTTGGCACGGACCTGTGTTTTTAGTAAACAGTCGCTTCCCACTGGTCTCTGCGGCCTTCAAACGCTCCAGGAGTAAATCCCTTCACGCCTCAGGCCCCCCTTCTCCCGAAGTTACGGGGGCATTTTGCCGAGTTCCTTAACCACGATTCTCTCGATCTCCTTGGTATTCTCTACCTGACCACCTGAGTCGGTTTGGGGTACGGGCGGCTGGAACCTCGCGTCGATGCTTTTCTTGGCAGCATAGGATCACCCATTTCGTCAATGAAGACTACGCATCGTGCCTGGGCCTATATGAGAGACGGATTTGCCTATCCCTCGGCTTACACACTTACACCGGGACAACCATCGCCCGGCTGGGCTACCTTCCTGCGTCACACCTGTTAATACGCTAGCCGCACCAGCATGGGGTCGAGCGTTAGGCCCGGACCTTCACCCCGAAGGGATCCGTGTCCAGGATTAGGACTCTTAGCACCACTGGATTAGCTTGGGCGGTTCTTCGCCGGTACGGGAATATCAACCCGTTGTCCATCGACTACGCCTGTCGGCCTCGCCTTAGGTCCCGACTTACCCAGGGCGGATTAGCCTGGCCCTGGAACCCTTGGTCTTTCGGAGGACGGGTTTCTCACCCGTCTTTCGCTACTCATGCCTGCATTCTCACTCGTGTGGCGTCCACGGCTGGTTTACACCGCCGCTTCACTCGCCACACGACGCTCTCCTACCCATCAACACGGCTGGACCACGAAGGCCTACCAATAATGTCAATGCCACAACTTCGGTGGCGTGCTTGAGCCCCGTTACATTGTCGGCGCGGAATCACTTGACCAGTGAGCTATTACGCACTCTTTCAAGGGTGGCTGCTTCTAAGCCAACCTCCTGGTTGTCTGTGCAACTCCACATCCTTTCCCACTTAGCACGCGCTTAGGGACCTTAGTTGGTGGTCTGGGTTGTTTCCCTCTCGACGATGAAGCTTATCCCCCACCGTCTCACTGCTGCGCTCTCACTTACCGGCATTCGGAGTTTGGCTGACGTCAGTAACCTTTTGGGGCCCATCGGCCATCCAGTAGCTCTACCTCCGGCAAGAAACACGCAACGCTGCACCTAAATGCATTTCGGAGAGAACCAGCTATCACGAAGTTTGATTGGCCTTTCACCCCTATCCACAGCTCATCCCCTCAGTTTTCAACCTAAGTGGGTTCGGTCCTCCACGACGTCTTACCGTCGCTTCAACCTGGCCATGGATAGATCACTTCGCTTCGGGTCTAGGACATGCGACTGAATCGCCCTATTCAGACTCGCTTTCGCTACGGCTACCCCTCACGGGTTAACCTCGCCACATATCGCTAACTCGCAGGCTCATTCTTCAAAAGGCACGCTGTCACCCCTACAAGGAGGCTCCAACGGTTTGTAAGCAAACGGTTTCAGGTACTATTTCACTCCCCTCCCGGGGTACTTTTCACCTTTCCCTCACGGTACTTGTCCGCTATCGGTCATCTGGGAGTATTTAGGCTTATCAGGTGGTCCTGACAGATTCACACGGGATTTCTCGGGCCCCGTGCTACTTGGGATACTCTTCGCGCCATTGGACCATTTCGGCTACGGGGTTGGCACCCTCTATGACTGGCCTTTCAATACCATTCGCCTATGATCCTTTGTAACGCTTGCAGTTCGGCAGAAGCTGCTGAAAAGTCCCGCAACCCCGACCATGCAACGCCTGCCGGCTATCACACATGATCGGTTTAGCCTCTTCCGGGTTCGCTCGCCACTACTAACGGAATCGCTTTTGCTTTCTCTTCCTGTGGGTACTGAGATGTTTCACTTCCCCACGTTCCCTCTACCCGCCCTATATATTCAGGCGGGAGTCACTGGGTCACCCAAAGGGCCCAGCGGGGTTTCCCCATTCGGAAATCCTCGGATCAAAGTTCGCTTATCAACTCCCCGAGGCTTATCGCAGATTGCTACGTCCTTCTTCGGCTCCAGATGCCAAGGCATCCACCGTTTGCTCTTAGAAACTTGAAATCACATGAGTTTGAATCGATCGGCCCATCCGAAGATGAGCAGATTGACCAATGATCTAATCAGTACTCGAAAGTACTGTGATCATCTTTTGTGATCCGAACCCGAAGGTTCGAATCTAAGATGCTCGCGTCCACTGTGTAGTTCTCAAAGTACGGGCGGTACCTTCTCCGCCGGCCGAGTTATGACCGACAAGAAAAGGTCCAGAGGATTCGGTTCTCATCTTTTCCGATGAGGTCCGGTCCCTCAGGACCCAACAGCGTGCATGTGCGAAGCTTCGCAGTCCGAACCGTTCCTATCCCGAAGGATGTACTGAGTTCGAGCCGATCGGCTCCGCACCAATGTCAATGTTCCACCCATGAGCTAACCGGCTGAGACGTTCGCTCAGATCCGGCGCCTGGACACCCGAGGGTGCCAGTTGCTCCTTAGAAAGGAGGTGATCCAGCCGCACCTTCCGGTACGGCTACCTTGTTACGACTTAGTCCTAATCACCGATCCCACCTTCGACGGCTCCCTCCACAAGGGTTGGGCCACCGGCTTCGGGTGTTACCGACTTTCATGACTTGACGGGCGGTGTGTACAAGGCCCGGGAACGTATTCACCGCAGCGTTGCTGATCTGCGATTACTAGCGACTCCGACTTCATGAGGTCGAGTTGCAGACCTCAATCCGAACTGAGACCGGCTTTTTGGGATTCGCTCCACCTTACGGTATTGCAGCCCTTTGTACCGGCCATTGTAGCATGCGTGAAGCCCAAGACATAAGGGGCATGATGATTTGACGTCATCCCCACCTTCCTCCGAGTTGACCCCGGCAGTCTCCTATGAGTTCCCACCATTACGTGCTGGCAACATAGAACGAGGGTTGCGCTCGTTGCGGGACTTAACCCAACATCTCACGACACGAGCTGACGACAACCATGCACCACCTGTTTACGAGTGTCCAAAGAGTTGACCATTTCTGGCCCGTTCTCGTATATGTCAAGCCTTGGTAAGGTTCTTCGCGTTGCATCGAATTAATCCGCATGCTCCGCCGCTTGTGCGGGCCCCCGTCAATTCCTTTGAGTTTTAGCCTTGCGGCCGTACTCCCCAGGCGGGGCGCTTAATGCGTTAGCTGCGACACGGAAACCGTGGAATGGTCCCCACATCTAGCGCCCAACGTTTACGGCGTGGACTACCAGGGTATCTAATCCTGTTCGCTCCCCACGCTTTCGCTCCTCAGCGTCAGTTACGGCCCAGAGAACTGCCTTCGCCATCGGTGTTCCTCCTGATATCTGCGCATTCCACCGCTACACCAGGAATTCCATTCTCCCCTACCGCACTCTAGTCTGCCCGTACCCACTGCAGGCCCGAGGTTGAGCCTCGGGTTTTCACAGCAGACGCGACAGACCGCCTACGAGCTCTTTACGCCCAATAATTCCGGACAACGCTCGCACCCTACGTATTACCGCGGCTGCTGGCACGTAGTTAGCCGGTGCTTTTTCTGCAGGTACCGTCACTTTCGCTTCTTCCCTACTAAAAGAGGTTTACAACCCGAAGGCCGTCATCCCTCACGCGGCGTTGCTGCATCAGGCTTGCGCCCATTGTGCAATATTCCCCACTGCTGCCTCCCGTAGGAGTCTGGGCCGTGTCTCAGTCCCAGTGTGGCCGGTCACCCTCTCAGGCCGGCTACCCGTCGTAGGCTTGGTGGGCCGTTACCTCACCAACTACCTGATAGGCCGCGAGTCCATCCTTGACCGAAGTTCTTTCCACGTACAGGAGATGCCTCCGTACGTCGTATCCGGTATTAGCTTCCGTTTCCGGAGGTTATCCCAGAGTCAAGGGCAGGTTACTCACGTGTTACTCACCCGTTCGCCACTAATTCCCCAGAGCAAGCTCCGGGTTCATCGTTCGACTTGCATGTGTTAAGCACGCCGCCAGCGTTCGTCCTGAGCCAGGATCAAACTCTCCGTAAAATGTTTAGCTCCACGATCGCAAGCGACCGGGAAACATAGTGCAGGCGTGGACAGGAAATATGTCCGCGCACTGCGAGTTTGTCTTGACTAGTTTCGAATATCTACTGACATTCTGTTTCTAATCCAAAGGAATCTCGCATCGACCACTAGACTAGGTCTAGACAGTCAATGCCGAGGTTGTTTGGCATTTGACATTGTGCACGCTGTTGAGTTCTCAAGGATCGGACGCTCTCGCCTTCCAGCCTGTCGGCTTTCTCTGCGAGGCAACTTCTCTACCTTACCACTCTCAGTCAGTTTGTCAAGTCGGCGTTTCGCGTTCCTCGTTGGCCCGATATGTGGTGGGCACAACCGATCACACGATCCGAACCGGTCAGACCTGCTCAGTGAGTGGGTGTTAATCCTAAGCGCAGCAACCGAACTAATTCAAGTTCAGGTTTGCCGCTAGGCTAAGGATTTGGTCCCGCTTGAGGCCGGGGAGCTCTTCCGCTCTCCCGCACCTTTGGGGTGACAAGTAAGTACTTTACGCAGGCCTCCGTGGACGTGCAAATTCCGCCCGCAGCCCGGGCGTGTCGCGCTTGACATCCCCGCAATTCCGCGGATCTGTCCTGGCGGCGTCACCGCCGAGGCCCTGAACGCAAGAACCCCCTCGAGGCCGAAGCTCCGAGGGGGTTCTCTCCGTGCGGCGGGATCTTCGGGCTCACAGTCCCGAGTACGCGTGCAGTCCGTGGAAGAACACGTTCACGATCCCGAAGTTGAAGAGCACGGCCGCGAACCCGATGATCGCAAGCCATGCGGACCGCGACCCGCGCCATCCGCGGGTAGCGCGCGCGTGGATGTAACCGGCGTAGATCACCCAGATGATGAACGTCCAGACTTCCTTGGTGTCCCAACCCCAGTACCGGCCCCACGCCTTCTCGGCCCAGATGGCACCGGCAATGAGTGTGAAGGTCCAGGCGATGAAGCCCACGATGTTGATCCGGTAGGCCAGGTTCTCGAGAGCCACCGAACTCGGCAGGGTAGCCAGGAAGCGGAACTGCTGCGGCCGCGACTCGGCGACTTGCCGTTCGCGGCGGTACTGCAGCAGTTGCAACCCCGACAGCGCGAACCCGAGCGCGAAGAACGCCGTACCCAAGACGGCCACGATGATGTGAATGACGAGCCAGTACGACTGGAGCGCCGGCTGCAACGGGACCACCGGCACGTAGTACCGCAGCAGCGCGATCCCCTGCAGCACCAGCACCAACCCGAGCACGAACGTCCCGACGTACTTGATCTGCCACTTGAGGTTGGCCACCAGGAAGACTCCGATGATGACGAGCGTGCCCGTCATCGAGAACTCCCACATGTTGGCCCACGGCACGCGAGCAGCCGCGATGCCCCTCAGCACGACCGCGACCAGATGGAACGCGAAGCCGATGATCGTGAGCGCGAACGCCCACCGCATCGAGACGGAGTTCGCCGACCCGTTCACCAGGTCGTCCTCGACCCGGCTGCTGATGCGAGACGACAGACGGCCGAGCGCCGAAGACGGCTCCGGCGGCGCGTCGCTCGCGCCCCCGCCGATCACGGTCGTCGTGGGGGCCCCCACCGGGGCGGCCACCTCAGCTCGGCGCGCTACCGCGCTCGGAACCACGGCGGCTTCGACGGCGGTCGCTCGCGCCCCCCGACGCGCGAGGTCGAGCGCGAAGGCGATGAACGCCGCCGCGTAGAGTCCCATCGCCGCGTACAAGAACACGGTCGACAGCTGAGCGAGTGTCTCGGTCACAATGCAAGCCTAAGTCTTCGGGGAGCCGGCCAGGGCTCGGGAATGCTGATCGGCGACCGCGGTCACGGCTGCCAGGAGGTTGGGGTCCTCGCCGCGGGCGAGCCCGGCGTACTCGAGCGTCAGAGAGCCGTCCGGGTTCTCCACCGCCTTCACCCAGAGCCGACGCCGGGGAACGAACAACGACGTGAGCAGCCCGGCGAGGATCAGGATCGCGAACACCAGCACCCAGATCTGGGCCGGATCATGGTGCACCTCCAGGGTCGCGAACCGCTTGACGCCGTCGAGGGAGATTGTGCCGAGCCCGTTCGGGAGCTCCACCGTCTGCCCCGGCTTCAGCTGCAGGGCCTTCGTCTTGGTCGGCGGGCCGGCCAGCTGCTCGAGGGTGTCGGTATTGAGGCTGTACACGGACTGCGGGACGCCGTCGTCGACGCCGAGATCGCCCGCGTAGACGTTGAGGCTCAAGACGGGATCGTTCAGTCCGGGGAACTTCGACGCCAACGCGCCTCCCCCGGTCGAGCTCTCGGTGACGGTCGGATAGAAGAACCCGATCATCCCGACCTGCTGCTTCAAGCCGTCAGGCACCTTCACGAAACCAAGAGACGTCAAATTGGGGTCCGCCTGCGGGATGAACGGGACCGAGTCGTTGAACACCACGTTGCCCGCCGGGTCCTTCACCGTGATGGTCGGTGCGTAGCCGTTGCCCAGGAGGTACACGTTCGTCCCGCCGATCGCGAGCGGGTCGTTCACCTTGATCGTGGTGTCCGAGGACGCATCCCCCGGTCCCGTGGTCTTCACATGCGCCGTGTAGTCGAGCGGCGTGCCGATCGCATCCCGGTTCTTGGTCTCGTACGCCACATCCAGCTTGTCCACCGCGATCGAGAACGGGACCAGCGACGCGTCGTTGAAGAACCGGCCCGGGTTGAACGAGTTGTACGACGGCAGGCTGTTCACGAAGCTCTGCCCCTCGACCACGATCTTCTGGCCGGTGTAACCGAAGCCGCCGCCCACGCCGATCGCCAGCAGAACACCGAGCAGGGCGATGTGGAAGACCAGGTTGCCGGTCTCGCGCAGATAGCCGCGCTCCGCCGAGACCGACGTCGACCGAGCGTCCTGATACAGGGCGACCCGATAGCGATTCGCCTTCAGCACATCACGGGCGGTGAGGATCGGATCCGGCGCGTCCGGGCGAAGCGTCGCGGGAAGGACGCGCGCTTGGAAGCCCGACATGCGCGTCAGGCGCACCGGCGTCCGCGGCGGCTTCGCGCGCATCGCCTCGAAGTGGTGGCGCGTGCGGGGGATGATGCAGCCGATCAGGGAGGCGAACAGCAGCAGGTAGATCGCCGAGAACCACACGGACGTGTAGACGTCGAAGAACTGCAGCTTGTCGAGCACGGGAGCAAGGGACGGGTTCTCGCTGAAGTACTTGGTGACGCCGTTGGGGTCGGAGCTCCGCTGCGGGACGAGGGACCCGGGAACGGCCGCGATCGCTAGCAGCAGCAGCAGGAACAGGGCCGTGCGCATGCTCGTGAGCTGCCGCCAGAACCAGCGGATCCACCCGAGCGGTCCCAGCTTCGGCTGGACGACCTCCGGGTCCTCCCGCTGGGGAGGTGCGTCGATGTGATCAGAGGGCCGGCTCAAAACCTTGGATCACCGCCAAGAACTGGGACATGAGCTCGCTCCACAGGCCCGTGACCATCAGGACCCCGATGGCCACGAGCAGGACGCCGCCGATGATGTTGATGACACGGATGTGCCGCTTGATGAACGCGACGGACCCCGCCACCCAGTCGAAGCCGAGGGCCACGAGGAGGAACGGGATGCCGAGGCCGATGCAGTAGAACAGCCCGAGCAGCGCGCCGCGCCACGGCGAACCGCTTCCGACGCTCAATGCGCTGATGGCGGCGAGCGTGGGTCCGATGCACGGCGTCCATCCCAGTCCGAAGACGATTCCGAGAAGCGGAGCGCCGATCAGCCCGGTCGCCGGCCGCCACGACGGTTTGATGGTCCTCTGCAGGAAGGAGAACTGGCCGATGAACACCAGCCCCATGACGATCACCAGGGCTCCAAGAACGCGGACGACGACATCCTGCCAGCGCACGAGCCAGTAGCCGAGCGCACCGAATGCCGCTCCGTAGGCGACGAACACGATGGCGAACCCCAGGACGAACAGCGCAACACCGGTCAGCACTCGGGAGCGATCGCGCTTCGCGCCTGGATCGCTCATCCCGCCGACATAGGCCAGGTATCCCGGGACCAGCGGGAGCACGCAGGGGGAGGCGAAGGAGACCAGCCCCGCGAGGAGGGCGATCGGCAGCGCCAGCAGAAGCTGACCGCTGAAGACGATCTGACCGACGTCGCCCACGTCAGTTCTCGGCCACGGCGTCGGAGATGAGCGAGTCGAGGATGCTCTTGTCGGGGATCGCACCGAGGATGCGCGCGGCGACGCGTCCCTTCTTGTCGACGACCAGCGTCGTCGGGGTGGCCTTCGGTGGGACGGTCTTGCTGAACGCGAGGAGGACGGAGCCGGTGTCGCGGTCGAGCACGGACGGGTACGTGACGCCCTTCTCCTTCTCGAAGCTCTCCGCGGTCTGCGCCGAGTCGTACAGGTTGACGCCGAGGAAGCCCACGCCCTGCGGCTTGTACTTGTTGCTCAGCGATTCGAGATCGGGGGCCTCGACCCGGCACGGCGGGCAGCCGGCGTACCAGAAGTTCACGACGAGGACCTTGCCCGCGTAGTCGGCCGAGGACACCGTGCTGCCGTCCTGCAGTTTGCCCGTGAAGGAGACCGCGTCACCGCGGTTACCTGGGGCGAACTCGCTGACCGTGCCATCCCCCGCGATGTAGTTCTGGCCGTTGCCCGAGCGGTACTGGTTCGCGAGGCTGTCGTTGGCGGTGCAGCCGGAGAGCGCGAGCGCGGTCGCCGCAGCGAGGGCGGCGGTGGGCAGCAGGATGCGCGAGCAGAGACGGGACACGGTGCTCACACCGCCCCCACATCGGTGGCGGCGGCCTGGAGGCTCGCGGCGGGTTCGACGTAGCCGACCTCGACGAGACGCTGCGCTTCGGGGGTCCGGCCCGGGTGGAGGGGGTGTGCGGGCTGCTCCGTCGTGGACTCCGCGCCGACTTCGGGCGTCGAGGTTGCGATCGGCGACTCGGCGGTCACGCGCTCGAACGTCGTGATGCTCGACAGAGCGCAGCGGCGCTTGCGTGGGTCGTGGGGGTAGCGCTCGCCGGCGACGGAGAGGTGAGCGACCCAGATCGGCAGCTGGTGGCTGACCAGGACGACATCGCCCGACTCGACGGAGTCGAAGGCGTCGTGGATGGCGGCGAGCATCCGCCGCTCGATGCTCGTGTAGGCCTCGCCCCAGCTCGGGCGAAGCGGGTTGATCAAGAAGGGCCAATACTGGGGATTGCGGACCGCGCGCTTCATGCGCGTTCCCTCGAAGCGATTGGTCGGCTCGATGATCCGCTCATCGATGATCGGATCGAGGCCGAAGGCTGCAGCCACGGGGGCCGCGGACTCGCGGGTGCGCTGGAGCGGCGAGACGCGGAGTGCGCTGATCGGACGGGACCGTTCGCGCAGGTCGTCCGCCGCGGCCTGGGCCATGCGGTGGCCGAGTTTGGAGAGGCCGAATCCCGGCAGCCTGCCGTACAGGATGCCGTCGGGATTGAACACCTCGCCATGACGGACGAGGTGAACCTGGCTCGCTACCACCGCTCCAGTCTACGGAGGGGGTTCCCTTGAATTCACTGAGCGCCCGCGGGGCTCGCGTGATAGGAACCGTCCACAGGCTGAGAGGACTCGCACTTCTCCACAGATTCCCGGCGTCGCGTCCGGTTCGCGGGGCGGCTTCGTAGCGTCGACTCATGGCCGACGACGAAGAAGAGGAAGTGGCTCTTGCGAACATCCCGAACCACGACCGCCCCCGTGAGCGGATGCGGCGACTGGGCGTCGGGTCCCTCACCGACGACGAGGTACTCGCCCTGGTGCTGGGGTCCGGACAGACAGGACGCAGCGTTCTCGCGCTTGCGCGATCCGTGCTCCGCCGGACCGGCGGATTCCCGGGGCTGGCGACGATGGACTTCGCTCGGCTCGAGCAATTACCGGGCGTCGGCCCTGCGACAGCCGGGCGGCTGGTGGCGATCATCGAGATCTGGCGACGCGCCGGCGCCTCTTCAGCCTGGACCCGGCTTACGGATCATAAGGCGGTCGCCGATGTTGTCCGTCCGGAGCTGCTGCATCGCGACTCGGAGCGCTTCGTGGTGGTTGTCGCCGACCGCGCCTCGCGTCCGCTCGAACTGGTGCTCCTGCACGACGGCGGTGTGGATGAGACCAGTGTTCAACCGGCGGACGTGCTTCAGGCGGTGCTCACGCGCGGCGGCCGATCGTTCGCGGTCGCGCACAACCATCCGTCCGGCGTGCTCGACGCATCCGTCGCAGACCTCATGCTCACGCGGCGGCTCGATCAATCCGCCGCGACGCTCGGGCTTCGCTTCCTGGGGCACGTCCTGGTGGCGGGCGACAGCTGGAAGGCTCTGCCCACCGCCGGTTCCGGCGCTACGGCGTCAGGCGGGTCGGCCCGCGGAAGAGATAGGTCGTCTCGCGCAGGTTCGAGAGGTGCAGCATGAGCATCAGCACGCGCGCCAGGCCCATCCCGAAACCGCCGTGCGGCGGGATGCCGTACCGGAAGAACGCCAGGACGTCCTCGAGCTCCTCGACCGAGAGGCCCTTCTCGACGGCCTGCTTCTCAAGGATGTCGACGCGGTGCTCGCGCTGAGCCCCCGTCGAAATCTCGACGCCGTTGAAGATCAAGTCATAGCTGCGCGTGATCGACGGGTCCTCGGGATGACGCATGTGATAGTACGGGCGGATGCTTGCCGCGTAGTCCGTCAGGAAGACGAACTCGTGCCCATACGTCTCCTTGACGTACGCGGAGATCTGGCGCTCGCCCTCAGGGTCCATGTCGTCGTCCTCGCGCTGCACCTCGTAGCCGCGCTCGGCGACGATGCGCTTCGCCTCGGCCAGGGGGATGCGCGGGAACGGCGTCGACGGGACGGTGATCTCGACGCCGAAGAGACGCTCGATCTCCTCGCCGTGCTTCTCCTTGACGGCGGTGAAACCGGCGACCAGGAGGTCCTCGTGCACCTTCATGACGTCTTCGTGGCTGTCGATCCAGCTGATCTCCGTGTCGACGCTCGTGAACTCGGTAGCGTGCCGGCTGGTGAAGCTGGGGTCAGCGCGGAACGCCGGGCCGATCTCGAAGACGCGGCCGAATCCGGCCGCCTGCGCCATCTGCTTGAAGATCTGAGGGCTCTGCGCCAGGTAGGCGGTGGTCTCGAAGTACGGCAACTCGAAGAGCTCGGCGCGCGACTCGGAAGCCGAGGCCATCAGCTTGGGGGTGTGGATCTCGACGAAGCCGTTCTCCACCCAGTACTGGCGGAGTGCGTGCTCGAACGTGGTCTGCACGCGGAAGATGAGGTTGTGGCGCGGGTCGCGCAGGTCGAGGAAGCGCCAGTCCATGCGCTTGTCGATACCGCTGTCGGCCGCGATCGGCGTCTCGGGGATGGCGGCCGTCTCCACCTCGAGGGAGGTCAGCTTGATCTCGATGCCCCCGAGCTTGACGCGCTCGTCGTGCTTCAGCTCCCCGGTGGCTCGAACGAAGCTGCCCTGCGAGAGGCCGGAGATGGTGGTCGCTGGTTCGTCCGCGATCACTGCGCCGTCGTTACCGACAGTGCGCGGGTTGACCAGCTGGACGGCTCCCGACTCGTCGCGCAGAACGACGAACTGCACCTTCTTCTGGTCGCGGACGGTCTCGACCCATCCGGCGACGCTCACGGGGCCGTCGGGAAGAGCGGCCAGGTCCTTGATCAAAACGCGTGCAGTCACGAGCCCCAAGCCTACCGGTGCGCCCGTCGTGCGCGGTGTGACAATGGGAGGACAAGGCACGAAGGAGTAGCCCATGAGTACCGACGACGTCGTCATCCTGTCCGCCGCCCGCACCCCGCTGGGGAAGATCAAGGGGGCGCTCGCCTCGCTGACCGCGGTGCAATTGGGAACGATCGCCGTGAAGCAAGCCCTCGAGCGGTCGGGGATCGGAGCCGAGGCAGTCGACACGGTGCTCTTCGGCCAGGTGCTGCAGGCCGGTGCCGGACAGAACCCCGCCCGGCAGACGGCAATCGGTGCGGGGATCGGCTGGGATGTCCCGGCTACGACGATCAACAAGGTGTGCCTGTCGGGCCTCGCCGCCGTGATCGACGCCGCACGACTGATCCGCACCGGGGAGGCGACGGTGGTCGTGGCTGGAGGGCAGGAGTCGATGACGAACGCGCCTCACATCCTGCCCGGCTCACGACTCGGCTGGAACTACGGGTCCATCCAGGCGCTCGACTCGGCCGCACACGACGGGCTCACGGATGCCTTCGACGGTATCTCGATGGGGGCGTCGACAGAGAGCTACACGGAGAAGCTCGGGCTGACGAGGGAGGCGCAGGACGACTTCGCAGCACGATCGCATCAACGCGCGGGAGCGGCCGCCGACGCCGGAGTCTTCGACGACGAGATCGCGCCCGTCACCATCCCGCAGCGCAAAGGCGAGCCGCTCGTCGTGCGGACCGACGAGGGCGTTCGACCAGACTCGACGGCCGAGACGCTCTCGCGGCTGCGACCGAGCTTCGCCGAGGGCGGGACTCTCACGGCCGGCAATTCCTCTCCCCTCAGCGACGGGGCCGCGGCCTTGGTGCTGACCAGTCGCGAGAACGCCGAGCGCCTTGGACTGCCATGGCTGGCTCTCGTGGGAGCGAGCGGGCAGGTCGCCGGACCGGACAACTCGCTGCACTCGCAGCCGTCCCGCGCGATCGATGCAGCCCTCAAGCGGGCGAACTGGGATGTGTCGGAGCTCGACCTGGTCGAGATCAACGAGGCGTTCGCGGCCGTGGCGCTGCAGTCGATGTCCGACCTGGGGCTCGATCCGGAACGAGTGAACCTGCACGGCGGCGCGATCGCGCTCGGACACCCCATCGGCGCGTCGGGCGCCCGGCTCGCCGGACACGCGGCGCACGAGTTGGCTCGACGTGGTTCCGGGCGAGCTGCGGTCGCGCTGTGCGGCGGTGGTGGGCAGGGAGACGCGCTGCTGCTCTACCGCTGATCGAACGCTGCCGAGGGCTACTTGCACCCGGAGCGCCGACCCGAAGGTCAGCGCTCCAGGTGACGCTCCGCCAGGCCGGTGTACTGCGACAACGGACGGATCAACGAGTTGGCGGCGTACTGCTCGAAGATGTGCGCCGTCCAGCCGGTGACGCGGGCCGCTGCGAAAAGCGGCGTGAACGTCTCGGTGTCGAAGCCCATCAGGTTGTAAGCCGGACCGGACGGATAGTCCAGATTCGGCTTGATGTTCTTGCGCTCGCCCATCGCGCTCTCCAGAGCGTCGTACAGGTCGAGGAGGTCGCGGCGGTCGTAGTGCTCCGCGAGGACCACCAGCGACGCGCGCATCGTGGGGACGCGGGAGTCGCCGTTCTTGTACACGCGATGGCCGAAGCCCATGATCTTGCGCTTCTCGGCCAGAGCCGCGTCGAGCCACGCCTCTGCGCGATCGGCGCTTTGGATCTCGTCGAAAGCATGCATGACGGCCTCGTTCGCTCCGCCATGGAGCGGACCCTTCAACGCCCCGATGGCACCGGTCACCGCCGAGTAGACATCCGACAGCGTGGAGGCGATCACCCGAGCGGTGAACGTCGACGCGTTGAACGAGTGCTCCGCGTACAGGATGAGAGAGACGCGGAACGCGTCCACGACCACGTCGTCCGGCACCTCGCCGAACGTCATCCAGAGGAAGTTGCGCGAGTAGTCGAGGTCGTCGCGCGGCTCCACCACATCGAGACCACGGCGGCGGCGCTGGATGTACGCCACGATTGCGGGCAACTGCGCGAAGAGGTAGACGGCCCGACCCTCGTTGAGTTCTGGATCGAGGATGCTGTCGGCCTGCTGCAGCGTGGAGTCGAGGCCGCCGAGCTGGCTGACCGCGGTTCGCAGGGCGTCCATCGGGTGGGCCGACACCGGGATGTCATCCAGCGCGCGGCGTGTGCGGTCGTCCAGGCGACGCAGCGACCGCTCCAGGGACTCGAAGGCGACCAGCTCGTCGGCCGTCGGCAGCTCGCCGTGCCACAGCAGGTAGGCCACCTCTTCGAACGAGCAGTGCGCCGCCAGCTCCTGGACCGGGTAGCCGCGATACAGCAGCGAGTTCGTCTGCGGGTTCACCGAGGAGATGGTCGTCGTGTCCACGACGACGCCGGCGAGGCCCTTGTGGATCTCGGGGTCGGTCATGTGAGCTCCTTCGCTGCTGACGGGATAGCCGCCGGTGGGCGGCATCGAGAGAGGGCGCTACTTCCGCACGTCGAAGTTGTACACCGACGTGTCGAAGGCGTTGTAGCCCTCGTAGTCAATCAGGTCGTACAGATCGGCGCGATGCTGCATGTCGCCCAGCATCGGCTTCAACGTCCCCTCGCCGACCAACCGGTCGAGGCCACGCTCGGCGGCGCCCATCGCCAGGCGCAGAAGGGACACCGGCCAGATGACGATGTTCACGCCGACGTCACGCAGCTGGTCGACGGTGAACAGGTCGCTCTTTCCGAACTCGGTCATGTTCGCCAGCATCGGCACGTCCACGGCGGCACGGATGGCCTCGAACTCGGAAAGATCAGCCATCGCCTCGGGGAACAGAGCGTCGGCGCCGGCATCGACCAACGCCTTCGCGCGGTCGATCGCCGCGGCGAGGCCCTCGACCGCACGAATGTCCGTCCGCGCCATGATGACGAGGTTGCCATCGCGGCGAGCGTCCACGGCAGCCCGGATGCGCTTCAGAGCGGTGTCCTCATCCACCACCTGCTTGCCGTCGAGGTGACCGCACCGCTTGGGGTTGACCTGATCCTCGATGTGCAGGCCCGCGACGCCGGCATCCTCCAACGCCTGGACCGTGCGCGCGACATTCATCGGTTCACCGAAGCCGGTGTCCGCGTCGACGAGCGCAGGCAGGTCCGTCATGCGCGTGATCTGTGCGGATCGGCCGGCCACCTCTGTCTGCGTGGTCAGGCCGATATCCGGCAGGCCGAGGTCTGCGGAGAGGACGGCGCCCGAGATGTAGACGCCCTCGAATCCTTTGCGCTCGATCAAGCGCGCGCTCAGCGGATTGAACGCCCCGGGCATTCGGGTCAGCTCACCCGACGCCAGTCGGGATCGGAAGGCTGCACGCTTCTCGTGCGCGGGAACGGACGAATACAGCATCTAGAAGAGTCCCTTCGGCGAGGGGGTCGCGGCCAGAAGCCCGGGACGCGCAGTGATGGTGAGGCCGGCGAGTTCGGAGGCGCTCAGTTCGGGCAGACGTTCGGCCAGCGCAAGGAATCGCTCGATCTCGTCCTGCTCCAGAACGTCGGCCGCGAGGGTGCGGAACTTCGCGACGTAGTCCTCTCGGACGAAGGGCCGAGCACCCAGCGGGTGGGCATCTGCCACGGCGATTTCGTCCTCGATGACACGACCGTCGGCCAGACGGATCACCACGCGACCGCCGAACGCCTTCTCCCCGGGGTCGGTCGAGTGGTAGCGGCGGGTCCACTCGGGATCCTCCGACGTCGTCACCTTCCCCCACAGCTCGACGGTGTCCGGCCGAGCCGCACGCGACGGCAGGTACGACTCCACGTGGTGCCAGCCGCCGTCTTGAAGAGCAACCGTGAAGATGTACGGGATGCTGTGGTCGAGCGTCTCGCGCGACGCCGTCGGATCGTACTTCTGCGGATCGTTCGCGCCCGACCCGATCACGTAATGCGTGTGATGGGACGTATGGATGACGATGCTCTCCACACCAGACGGGTCGGCCGCCTCCGGGTGCTCGCGGTGCAGCCTCCTGGCGAGGTCGATCCAGGCCTGGGCCTGGTACTCGGCGGAATGCTCCTTCGTGTACGAGTCGAGGATCGCACGCTTCGACTCACCCGCGTCGGGCAGGGGAACGTCGTACGACGCGTCCGGGCCGTCGAGCAGCCAGGCGATCACTCCGTCCTCACCCTCGTAGATCGGGGTCGGGCTGGTCTCGCCGCGCAGCGCCCTGTCGATCGCCTCGACCGCCATCTTGCCGGCGAACGCGGGAGCATGGGCCTTCCAGCTCGAGATCTCGCCCTTGCGCGACTGACGCGTCGCCGTGGTCGTGTGCAGGGCCTGGCCGATCGCCTGATAGATCGTCTCGGCCGGCAGCCGGAGAAGAGTGCCGATGCCCGCCGCGGCGGACGGTCCGAGGTGGGCGACGTGATCGATCTTGTGCCGGTGCAGGCTGATCGCTCGCGCGAGGTCGATCTGGATCTCGTAGCCCGTCGCGATGCCGCGGACGAGGTCCCGGCCAGTCAACCCGTAAGCGCGCCCCGCGTGCTGTGCGACCGCGGTGATCGGAGGGATGTTGTCGCCGGGATGCGAGTACTCGGCCGCGAGGAATGTGTCGTGGTAGTCCAGCTCGCGGACCGCGACTCCGTTGGCCCACGCCGCCCACTCCGGCGAAACGCGGACTGCCTGCTGCTCCCCGAAGACGGTGGAGCCGTCCTGCGGGTGCTCCACAGAATCGGTGAGTTCCTCCAGCTGGCGGGACGGGATCGGGTGCGCGAGGGCCTGCGACCGCGCCGAGACCACCGGTCGTCGGGTCAAGGACGCCGCGGCGACAGCTGCGTTGTCGATCACCCGATTGATGACCATCTCGGTGACGTCCGCGTCCACCTCCACCGGGTCGGTCGCGACCTGCGCGATCTTCCATGCGAGCTGGTCCTGACGGGCGAGGTTCTCCTCGCTGCTGTGCACACGAACGTTGTGGAGCTTCACGTAACGAACCTACCTCCCCTACGCTCGGCTCATGGTTCCCGGCCCGTCGCTGCTCGCGTTCGCCGTCGCGTCGATCGCGCTGATCCTCATACCCGGGCCGAGCGTGCTGTTCGTGATCGGACGCTCCCTAGCCCTCGGCAGGCTGGGCGGTCTGCTCAGCGTCCTGGGGAACGCTCTGGGAATGCTCCCGCTGGTGATCGCCGTCGCCCTGGGGATCGGCGCGGTCGTCGCGCAGTCGCTGGTGCTGTTCACGATCATCAAGTTCGCGGGCGCCGCCTACCTCGTCTACCTGGGCATTCAGGCGATCCGCCACCGGCGGCACACCGCGGTGACCCACGAGGCCGCTCCGCCCCGGCGATCCTGGCTGCGCATCCTCGGCGAAGGATTCGTCGTCGGTCTCACGAACCCCAAGTCGCTGGTCTTCTTCGTCGCCGTGCTCCCGCAGTTCGTCGACTACCACGCGGGCGCGATCCCCCTCCAGCTGTTCGAGCTCGGGGTGATCTTCCTCGTACTCGCGCTGATATTCGACAGCGTGTGGGCGCTCGCCGCCGGCACCGCCCGGCAGTGGTTCGGTCGCTCACCCAAGCGCGTGGAACGACTCGGTGCGACCGGAGGCGTCCTCATGATCGGGCTCGGCGGTGTGCTTGCCTTCACCGGCGTGAAGCACTGACACCGCAGAGCCGGCGGCTCCAATCAGATGTCGCCCGCGGTGGCGATAGGCGCGATCACCGCCCGAGCGAGCGTGTGGAAGTGCGCGTTGAAGCCGAGGACAGCCGGAGTCGACTCCGGGTCCAGATCCAGGTGCTCGACGTCCAGGGCGTGGACCACGATGTCGTAGCGGTGGGTACCGGTCCCGGGCGGAGGTCCGGCGCCCGTGAAGCTCTTCGACCGCATCTCGTTCGAGAGCATCGACGCGCCCGTGGGCAGGTTCGCCCCACCCTCAGCGCCGGCCCCGGTGGGCAGCTCGGTGACGGACGCGGGGATGTTGAAGACGGCCCAGTGCCAGAAGCCCGAACCCGTGGGGGCGTCCGGGTCGTGAATGGTCACCGCGAAACTCTTGGTCTCCGCGGGGAAGCCGCTCCACGAGAGCTGAGGCGAGATGTCGTCGCCGCCACCTCCCGCACCCCACTGGGCGCGGGGCAGGGGACGCCCATCGGCGACATCGTCACTGGTCACGGTGAAAAGGGGGACAGCGCCGAAGCGCTCCAGAGGATCGTTGGCCATATCGCCACGCTACGCCCGCGCGGCGGGTTCCGTCTCCGCGGGGGACGGACGCCTGCGGAAGCGTCGGGGCAGACCGGCCAGACCCCACAGGGTCACCCTCAGCATCGCTTCCACCACGATCCCGCCACCCATCTTCGACGCGCCGCGTTCCCGCTCCACGAAGGTGATGGGCACCTCGACGATCCGCAGGCCCGCGTCGTAGGCGCGACGCGTCATGTCGATCTGGAAGCAGTAGCCCTGACTCTCGGTGCGGTCGAAATGCAGCCGCCGCAGCGCGTCCGCGGTGAACGCGCGGTAGCCGCCCGTGACATCCCGGATCGGCAGCCCGAGAGCCAGCCGCGAGTACGTACTGCCCCCACGGGAGATCAGGCGACGACGAGCCGGCCAGTTCACCACGCCACCGCCGTCGACCCAGCGTGAGCCCAGGACGACATCGGCGCCGGTCGGCAGCTCAGGCGATCGAACCGCCTCCAGAAGACGCGGCAGCTGCTCCGGCTGGTGCGAGCCATCGGCATCCATCTCCACCACGACTTCGTAGCCGGCGTCGAGCGCCCACTGCATCCCCGCTCGGTAGGCGGCCCCGAGGCCGTCCTTCCCGGTGCGGTGCAGGACGTGCACGCTGGCGTCGGTTGCGGCGAGCGCGTCCGCCAGCTCACCCGTGCCGTCCGGCGAGTTGTCGTCGACGATGAGCACGTCGGCGTCCGGCACGGACGCGCGCACCCGTCCGACGATCGAGCCGACGTTCTCTCGCTCGTCATAGGTCGGGATGATGACCAGGGTTCGCAACAACCCGCCTTTCTGTCAGGGGCACGCCCCGGAGGAACGCATTCGACCCTGTCCTACCAGTCTGAACGGCAGGCGAACGAGACTGCGGGCGTTCACAGCCTCCACGATCCTACGATCCGGTCCACCCCGGAACCGCTCGCCTACGATGAGGCGGTGGCCGTACCCAAGATCCTCCTCTTCTACGTCTTCGCGCCGCTCGCCGACCCCGAAGCCGTCCGGCTCTGGCAGCGCGAACTGTGCGGACGTCTCGGACTGCGCGGGCGCATCCTGCTGTCGCCACACGGGATCAGCGGGACACTGGGCGGCGAGCTCGACGCTCTCAAACGCTACCTCCGCGTCACCAAGGAGTACGAGCCGTTCCGACGCATCGACGCCAAATGGAGCGAGGGATCCGGCCTTGATGCGGACGGCGCGAGCGTCGACTTCCCGCGCCTCTCCGTGAAGGTGCGCGACGAGATCGTCTCCTTCGGGGCTCCCGACGAGCTGGCGGTCGACGAGAACGGAGTGCTCGGCGGTGGCGAGCGCCTGACCCCCGACCAACTGCACGCGCTCGCCGCAGAACGCGACGACCTCGTCTTCTTCGACGGCCGGAACCGCTTCGAAGCCGGGATCGGACGCTTCAGGGACGCCGTCGTGCCCGATGTCGCGAATACCCGCGAGTTCGTCGCGACGCTCGAGAGTGGGGCGTACGACCACCTCAAGGACAAGCCCGTCGTCACCTACTGCACCGGCGGCATCCGCTGCGAGGTGCTCTCGTCGCTGATGCGCTCGCGCGGCTTCCAGGAGGTCTACCAATTGGAGGGCGGGATCGCCCGCTACGGCGAGACCTACGGCGACGATGGACTCTGGGAGGGCGCCCTCTACGTCTTCGACGGGCGCGGCTCGCTCACGTTCAGCGACCACGCCGCCGTCCTCGGGCGGTGCGTCACCTGCGGCGAGGCGACGAGCCGGATGCGGAACTGCTCCGACGCGGCCTGTCGCGAGCAGCTCGTAGTCTGCGACGGTTGCGGGATCGCGACCTGCGAGGCTCACGCCGCCTAGCCGACGGCGAAACCGTCCACATCGCCGACGGCGAACGCCTTATCCACCGACTGGCGGGAAACCTTGGCGGCCTCTCCGTGTTGCCGCCATCATGAACAGCATGGATCCGGTCTCCACCATCGTCTGGATCGTGTCGTTCGTTGTCGTCACGGTCACGGTCACCGGCCTGTCCCGACGAGTCGGCTGGTCGGCCCCGGTCGTGCTCGTCTTCGTCGGAGCGGCCGCGTCCTTCGTACCGGGCGTGCCGGAAGTGACATTGGAACCCGAGGTCGTCCTGTTCGGCCTTCTTCCGCCGCTACTGTTCGCGGCGGCGATCCAGACCTCGATCGTGGATGTCCGGGCCAGGCGTGACGGCATCCTCCTGCTCTCCGTGGGGCTGGTGGCGTTCACGGTCGTCGTGGTCGGATTCGCGACCTACCTGGTGGTCCCGGCCATCACGCTCGCGGCCGCGTTCGCCTTCGGCGCCGTGGTCGCGCCGACCGACACGGTGGCCGTGCAGGCGGTCGCCGGCCGGGTCAAGCTCCCGAGACGACTCGTGACGGTGCTCGAGGGCGAGAGCCTGCTCAACGACGCCACCGCACTCGTCGCGCTCAACGCCAGCATCGCGGCGATCGTCAGCGTGGTGAATCCGGTGGCCGTCGGCGTCGACTTCGTGCTCGCCGTGGTGGTCGGCATCGGCGTCGGACTTCTCGTCGGGCTTGTCCTCGCCGCGATCCGCAAGCAGCTGCGGTCGCCGGTGCTCGACACGTCGCTCGCGCTGGTGACGCCGTACCTCGCTTTCATCCCGTCTCAGCTGCTCCATGGCTCCGGCGTTCTGGCCGTGGTCGTTGCGGGGCTCTACCTGGGCTACCGCTCCCCCACCATTCAGACCGCCGAAGCGCGAATCGCGGAGACGATCAACTGGCGGACGGTGAGCTTCCTGCTCGAGAACGCCGTCTTCCTCTTCATCGGGCTCGAACTGCGGTCGATCCTCACGGCCGCTTTCACGTCAGGCATCACGATCCCCCAGACGATCGTCATCAGCATCGTCGTGCTGCTGGCCATCTTCCTCGCGCGCTTCCTGTGGATGATCGGGACAACCACGCTCTACCGCTATGGTCCGCAGCGACTGCGGGAGCGCGGCTGGTCGTGGCCGACGGGCATCGCCGTCTCGTTCGCGGGAATCCGCGGTGTGGTGACCTTGGCCGCGGTGTTCCTCCTTCCGGAGGACACACCGCACCGGGAGTTCCTGCAGTTCCTCGCGTTCGTCGTCGTGGTCGGAACCCTGCTCGAAGGGCTCGCGCTGCCCTGGATCATCAGACGTCTCAAGCTGCCGCCGCCCGACTTCGCCCAGGAGGCCAGCGAGATGCAACGGCTGCTCGCCGAGGCGCAGTCCGCGGGGCTCGAGCACCTGGAATCGCAGGTCACCGGTGACGAGGACGAACGGGTCATCCAGCGGCTGCGGATCAATGCGCTGTTCCTCTCCGACGCCCTGGAGAACCCGTCGCCGGACGATCGCACCGACCTGCCGCTCGAGTACCGGCGCCTGCGCCGGACCATGATCACCGCCGAACGTCAGGCGGTGCTGGAGGCGCGGGCGGAAGGGCGCTACCAGGAGCCGGCGGTGCGGTCCGTGCTCGCCTTCCTGGACGCTGAGGAGTCCGCGCTCAAGGCGGGCGGCGCCGACGGGAAGAAGCCGCTCATGTGAGCGTGGTCGAGTCAGCGGGTGCTGAAGCGGCAGCGGGTGCTGAGGCGGCGGCGGGCGGCACTTCGGCGGGACGTCCGCGACCGCGGCGGCCGCGCGGGCGCCGCGCCCACAGGCGCGAGCGCTTCGAGGACAGGGCCAGCACCACCAGGATGTCCAGGGCCAGACCCAGCAGGTTGTTGCGCAGCGAGATCTGCGGGCCACCGTTGAAGTAGTCGATCGCCGAAACGATGATGATCAGCGAGCTGTACGACATCGCGGCGATACGAGCCCAGTTGCTCCCGAAGAACACGAGCAGAGCAAGCAGGAAGTACAGCACCAGTCCGGCACCGAAGGCGCCCATCGTGATGCCGAGCACCAGGCTCACCGTGTCCCGCTCGCTCGCCGTCACCACCTCGCCGCCCAGCTCGGACATCACGAACCGCTGCCAATCGAGCAGGTTCAGCACGACGAAGCCCACGCCGGCCAGCACGCGCAACGCCATCAGCATCGCGCCGAGGGCGGTGGGCACGGGGCGGCGTTCCGCCAGAGCCTCGCGGCGGGCATCCGCGTCGGCCGCGACGGTCGTGGCCTGCGCATCCACCGGGACCCCGCGCAGGTCCACGATCGGAAGGTCGCCGTCCGTCTCGATCGTGTCACCGCCGCCGTTCCGGGAGTGGTACCCGGTCGAGAAGTCCCGGATCACCGAGACCTCCGCGCCCACCTCCGCCGCGAGAAGCGTCGAGACGATGTGATCGCGTTCGATGTCGGTGTTCGCGTCGATCTTGTGGGTGATCTGCAGGGTGAACAGCGAGAAGCCGACCGAGCGGTCGAACGTCCCGGCCGCCAGCCAGTCCACCCCGTACCCCCCGGGGAGCAGCCAGCCGTCAGGACACCGCCAGAACCGCACGTGATGCCGCTTCGCCGGGTTGCCCTTCACCTCCTGCTGGTACGCCACATCCTGCTGACGGCCGAACAGGAACAGGGGGCTCACCGGCGCCTCGTCATAGCTGCGCCGCAACAGCGTCGAGCTGATGATCCGACGGCTCGAACGCAGGGTGATGTCGTCCGCGCGCGTCCAGCCGGCCTCGCGCATCGCGTCGTCCAGCTGCGCCTCCGACCCGAGCAGCGCCAGATTGATCGGGTCGCCGAGCAGACCGTCACTGGTCCGCGCGCGGCCGATGAAATAGTCGGGGACGTAGATCTCGGTCAGGATGCGATGCAGCCGCGGGAGCACCAGGTAGGCGAGCACCACCCAGAACACCACGAAGAACAGGATCAGGTACCAGCCCCACTCGAAGCTGTCCGTGAGCAGGAGCACCGCCAGCCAGACCGCGGCGACACCGCCGAAGACGAAGAACGCGTAGTCGACGACCGAACTCGCCGAGGCGCGCCGACCCGGCGCCGATCGGCTCTTCGGCACCTCCATCGGCTCCCCCGTGCGGGCCATGCCGCCATCCTAGAGCGAGGACCCGCCGCGACGTAGGGTGAGCCCATGACTGACATCCAGGCGCGTGGCGCCGAACTCCGGCGGCTTCACGACGCGCCCGAACTGCTCCAGGTCGTCAACGTCTGGGATGCGATCAGCGCCCGCGTCATCGCCGACCTCCCCGACACCCGCGCGCTCGCCACCGCGAGCCACTCGATCGCGGCGACCCTCGGGTACGAGGACGGCGAGAAGATCCCACTCGACCAGATGCTCGACATGGTCGGACGCATCGTCGCGGCCACCGACCTGCCCGTGAGCGCCGACCTGGAGGCGGGCTACGGCGACGCCGGCGAGACGATCCGGCACGCGATCGGCGTCGGCGCGGTCGGCGCCAACCTCGAAGACCAGCTGCGTCCCTTCGACGACGCCGTAGCCGCCGTGCGGGCCGCAATCCGGGCGGCGGAGGCCGAAGGGGTGCCGTTCGCGCTGAACGCGCGCACCGACGTCTTCCTCCGCGACACGTTCCCGACCGACCACGAGAAGGTCGAGGAGGCGATCCGCCGCGGCCGCGCCTTCCTCGACGAGGGTGCCACGTGCGTGTTCGTTCCCGGCAAGCTGGACGAGCGGACAGTCGAACAGCTCGTCGCCGGCCTCGGCGAGCGCAAGCTCAGCGTCATCGCCGTGCCGGGATCGGTCGCCCCGACGCGGCTGCAGGAACTGGGCGTCGCCCGCGTCTCTTACGGACCCTGGACGCAACGGGTCGCCCTCACCGCGCTCAAGAACACGGCCCTCGAGCTGTACGCGGGCGGTGCGCTGCCCCTCGGGACGGAGCAGCTGAACTGAGACGACCGGGGCGGCCGAACCGCCCGGCGTAGGGTGAGGCCATGAGCGACTTCCGGGCCATCGTGATCGAGCAGCAGGTCGACGGCGGACGGATCACCGCCCACACCGCCGAGGTCCGGCGGGTCACCGACGACTTCCTCATGCCCGGGCACGTGACGATCGACGTCGAATTCACCGACCTCAACTACAAGGACGGACTGGCCATCGGCGGGCGGCCCGGTGTCGCCCGTGTCTCGCCGCTCATCCCCGGGATCGACGTGGTCGGCACCGTCCGGCTCTCCGACGACCCGCGGTGGCATCCGGGCGACCGGGTGGTCCTCAACGGCGCCGGACTCGGCGAGAACCACCACGGCGGGATGGCGGAAAGAGCGCGCGTGAACGGCGACGCCCTGGTCCGCATCCCCGACTCCATCACCTCCGAGCAGGCGGCCGCCATCGGCACGGCCGGCTTCACGGCGATGCTGGCCGTGCTCGCGCTCGAGCGGAACGGTGTGGACCCGCAGGAGGTGAGCGACCGCGGCGACAGCGTGCTCGTCACGGGTGCGGCAGGAGGCGTCGGCTCGGTCGCCATCGCCCTCCTGGCGAAACTGGGTTACCCGGTCACCGCATCCACCGGCCGGGTGGAGGAGGCGAGCGACTACCTGACCGACCTCGGCGCCACCACGATCATCGACCGGTCGGAACTCGACGCGCCGGGCAAACCCCTGCAGTCGCAGCGCTGGGCCGGCGCGGTCGACTCCGTCGGCAGTCAGACGCTGGCGACGGTGCTCGCGCAGACCCGTTATGGCGGCACCGTGGCGGCGTGCGGCCTGGCGCAGGGTCCGGACCTTCCGGCGACGGTGCTCCCGTTCATCCTGCGCGCCGTCTCGCTGGTCGGGATCAACTCGGTGGATGCGCCTGCCGCTCTGCGCGAGACCGCGTGGCGTCGACTCGCCACCGACCTCGACGAGGAGGCGCTCGCCGCGATGACGCGTTTCGTGCCGCTCGCGGAGGCGATTCCGGCGGCCGAGGACATCCTGGCCGGGCGCCTGCGCGGGCGGACCGTCGTCGACGTGCGCGCCTGACCCACGTCTCATCGGTCAGCCCGGCCCCGCCCGCCCCGGCGCCTGACCCGCAGAACGCTCGGTATGCTGGCGCCATGATCGTCGTCGCCACCGTCGTGGTCACCCTCGCCGCCGCCCTCCACATCGCGATCTTCTTCATGGAGAGCGTCGCCTGGACCCGTCCGACGGTCTGGCGCCGCTTCGGCGTAGCCAGCCAGGAGGCGGCGGACACCGTCCGGCCGATGGCGTACAACCAGGGGTTCTACAACCTCTTCCTGGCGATCGGCGCGGTCGTCGGGCTGATCCTCTACGGTGTCGGCCAGCACGCGGCCGGGCTCGCGCTCATCATCTTCACGACGGCGTGCATGGTCGCGGCGGCCGTGGTGCTCGTCACGACGGGCCGCGACTACCTGCGCCCCGCGCTCATCCAGGGGACGCTCCCGCTGATCGGGCTCGCACTCCTGCTCATCGGGGTCGCGACCGGCCAGAGCTGACTGTCAGCGCAGCTCCGGCGAGACCGACTCCGGCCGGAGCCCGCGCCCGATCAGACGGGAGCTGATCGCCTGCATACCGGGCGTCGCCACGGCGAGCGCCGCGCGCAGCGCTGCGGGCATCGGCTCCGGCAGCAGTCGCACGCCCTCCGGACGCGAAATGGTCCGGTGCGCGGCGAGCTGGATGCGCTGCATCGCCGCGACCGCCGGCATCCGCCGCCGCTGGATGCCGTCGAGCAGCCGCAGGTCGACCTCGCCCGTGGAGTCGCTCGCTGCCGGGGAGCCGCCCGCGGTACCCGCAGGTCCCAGCTCCCGCAGCGTCGCCGTCAGCGCGTTCGCCGTGGCGACCGCATCCTGCACCGCATAGTTGACGCCGACGCCGAACGCCGGCGACATCGCGTGCGCCGCATCCCCGATGGCGAGAAAGCCGCGCCGGTACCAGCGCGGAAGCCGGTCGATCTGCACGCTCAGCAGCTTCACCTGGTCCCAGTCGGTGATCGTCTCGAGTGCCTCGCGCAGGTGCGGCGCCGCGTCCACCACCGCCCGCCGGAAGGCGTCGAGGCCGCCTGCCTGGAGCTCGCCGTACCCGCCCTTCGTGATGATCAGCCCCACCTGGACATAGTCGTGACGCTCGATCGTGACCACCATTCCGCCTCCGCCGACATAGGCCAGCGTGTGCGCGGGGAGGTCTTCCGGCTTCGGGATGCGGAACCACAGCACGTCGATCGGCACCCCGAAGCGCCGGGGCCGAAGACCCGCCTGCGCCCGCAGCTGGGAGGCCCGGCCGTCCGCCGAGACGGTCAAGCGTGCGCGGATCTCGAGGTCGCCGTCCGGGCCGTGCGCGACGACGCCGCTGACCGCATCCTCCTCCCAGATCAGCTCCGTCGCCTCTGTCTGCATCAGCAACCGGAAGTTCGGATGGCGGCGGGCGTCCTCGGCGAGGAAGTTCAGGAAGTCCCACTGCGGCGCGAGAACGAGGAAGTCGTCCGGCGGAGCGAGCCGGCTGAAGTCGATCGGGTGGAGGCGGTTGCCGTTCACCACGACGTCCAACGCCGTGATACTGGTGTGCGGGAGCCCGAGGAATCGCTCGCGCAGCCCCAGTTCACCCAGCACGCCGATGGTCGACGGGTGGATGGTGTCGCCGCGGAAGTCCCGGAAGAAGTCGGCATGCTTCTCGAGCACCACCACGTCGACTCCGTTGCGCGCCAGGATCAGGCCCAGCATCATCCCGGCCGGCCCGCCCCCGACGATGACGCACGTCGTGTTCAACGTCTCCATGGTCGGCAGCGTATCCTCCCGGCATGGCGATCATCGGGAGCATCTTCATCGCCGCGGCGGCGCTCGTGCACCTCGTGTTCTTCGCGATGCAGAGCGTGCTCTGGTCGGCGCCAGGCGTGTGGAGCCGGTTCGGTGTCGGCTCTCAGCACGACGCGGACGTCGTGCGACCGGTCGCCTACAGCCAGGGCTTCTACAACCTGTTCCTCGCCGGAGGAGCGCTCGTGGGGCTCGTGCTGTACTGGACGACGCTCCACGACGTGGGCTTCGGCCTCATCTTCTTCTGCGGCGTCTGCATGGTGCTGGCATCGCTTGTGCTGCTCACCATCGGCCGGCGGTTCTGGGTCACTGCGCTGCTCCAAGGCGGCATCCCGCTGGTCGGCCTGATCCTGTTCGTGGTCGCCCAGAACGCCTGACGGCGGAGAACGCCTGACAGCCGAGAACAGCTGACGCTCAGTCGATGATGCCGCCGTCGGCGGCGAGCTCGCTCCCGTCGACGCGCAGCGCCTCCACCAGCCGGGCCGCGTGCGGGGTCGACACGATGATGCGGGAGTACTCCTCGCCGTCGAGGTCGATCACGACGGCCGCGCGCTGCTTGCCCTTGATGAGGAGGAAGTCCTTGCCGCCGTGGAACTTCCACGTCCCGATCGACAGCGTCAGCGGGACGGCGGCGCCCGGCGCACGGATGCCGCGGATCCAGATCCACGGGTCCTCCGTGATGGCGACCGAACGGATGCTGTCCCGCGGCACCACCAGATCCTCCCGCTTCATGGCCAGCACCTTCTCGGCCCGCGTGAGGTGGATCTCCAAGCGGTCGGGGTGAACGTGCAGGTCGGCCATAGCTCTATCCTGCCAAGCCGGGCCGTCCAGATGGTCATAGGAATCTCACAAAGCCATTACTTTCACTTTTGATCGGCCCCCTTCCCCGGCCATGTATCCTTCTCGTCGTGGCAACGCAGCGACGAACTCCGGGTTCGCAGACTTCACTTCGTGAAGCCAACCGAGCCCGCATCGTCGACGCCATCAAGAAACACGGAGGCCTCACGCAGGTCGAACTGGCAGGGGCGACGGGGCTCTCGCCCGCGACCGTGTCGAACATCGTCAAAGAGCTCTCGACCTCCGGCGTCCTGCATACGACGCAGAGCATCCGCTCGGGCCGGCGCGCGCAGCACGTCACTCTGGCGCACGCGCTCGGCCTCGTCGTCGGCGTGCACTTCTCGACACGGCACCTGCGCGTCGCGCTGGCGGACGTCGCCCACACCGTCGTGGCCGAGAACCATATGCCGCTCGCCCGTGACCACCGCGCCGACAACGAGCTCGACAAGGTCTCGCTGCTCCTGAACGACATGCTCGAATCGGTGGATGCGTCCCGCGACGACCTGCTTGCCGTCGGGATCGCGGTCCCCGCTCCGATCGACCGGGCGACCGGGACCATCGCCCGCAGCGGCATCATGCGCGGCTGGGACGGCGTCGTGATCGCCGAGTCGATGGAACGCCGGATCAAGCGCCCGGTCTTCGTGGACAACGCCGCCAACCTCGCGGCGCTCGGCGAGTCGCGGTTCGGTGCGGGACGCGGCAAGCGCAACACGATCACGATCGACGTCGGCGACGGGATCGGTGCCGGCCTGCTGCTCAACGGGCAGCTTTTCCGCGGGAACCACGGCGTCGCCGGCGAGTTCGGCCACACCACGATCCGCGAGAACGGACCGCTCTGCCGCTGCGGGAACCGCGGGTGCCTCGAAGCGCTGGCGGGCGGCCCCGCCATCCTGGACGAGCTGCGCGACCACCTCGGGAGTCTCAAGCTCGGCGACGTCGTGCTGCAGGCGATGGCGGGCGATGCGCGCTGCATCCGCGCAATCGGCGACGCCGGACGCCACATCGGCGTCGCGACGGCGAACCTCTGCAACCTGATCGACCCGGAGCGCGTGATCGTCGGAGGCGAACTGTCCCGAGCGGGAGAGCTTCTGCTCGGTCCGATGCGACACGCGGTGGAGCGCTCGATCATCGTCAACCCCGACCTCATGCCGGACATCGTGCAGGCTCAGCTCGGGATGCGCGCCGCAGCCCTCGGGGCGGTCGCGTACGCCGTCGACTGCGTCTCGATCTCGCCGGACGGTGTCACGTTCTGACCCTCGGCACGCGCTGTCCCCCGAAGACGGTCCGAACCGTTATCGAAACCCTTGGCTTCAACTCTTGACGCCAAACCCCCCGACTGGCACACTCAACGCAGCCGCCAACGAAGGCGGTGCCGAATCGGAGGTTTTTCAATGAAGATCGCCACCAAGAGAGCGGTCATCGCGTCGGCCGCGATCCTGCTCACAGCCGTCACCCTCACAGCGTGTTCGAACGGATCCGGAAACGGGTCCGGCGGAGGCAGCACCGGAGACGCCGCCAACGCCCAGATCGGTCTGCTCCTTCCGGACTCGGTCACCGCCCGTTACGAGGCGGCCGACAAGCCCTTCTTCGAGGCGAAGGTCAAGGAGCTCTGCTCCGGCTGCAAGGTCCTCTACGCGAACGCCGACGGAGACGCCAGCAAGCAGCAGCAGCAGGCGGAGTCGATGCTCACCCAGGGCGTCAAGGTGCTCGTCCTCGACCCGTTCGACGGCGAGGCCGCCGCATCCATCGTGGGCGAGGCCAAGGCCAAGAACGTCCCCGTCATCTCCTACGACCGCCTGATCAACAGCCCCGACAGCGACTACTACATCTCGTTCGACAACGAGAAGGTCGGCCAGCTGCAGGGACAGGCCCTCGTCGACAAGCTCAAGAAGGACGGCGTCCCCTCGGGCAGCGGCATCCTGATGGTCAACGGATCCCCGACCGACAACAACGCCACCCTCTTCAAGAAGGGCGCGCACAGCGTCATCGACTCCAGCGGCTACAAGGTGCTCGCCGAGTACGACACGCCCGGATGGGACCCCGCAAAGGCCCAGGACTGGGTGTCCGGTCAGGTCTCGCAGTTCAAGGACCAGATCAAGGGCGTCTACGCGGCCAACGACGGCACCGGTGGCGGCGCCATCGCGGCTATGAAGGCGGCCAACCTGAGCCCGTTCCCGCCCGTCACCGGGCAGGACGCCGAGCTCGCGGGCATCCAGCGCATCCTCGCCGGCGACCAGTACATGACCGTGTACAAGGCCATCAAGCCGGAGGCCGAGAAAGCCGCGGAACTCGCGGTCGGTCTCACCAAGGGTGACAAGCCCAAGGGCGACACCACGGTGAAGACCGCGGGCGGCGCCGGCATCCAGTCCTTCCTGCTGACCCCGGTGTCGGTGACGACGGACAACATCGAGAGCACGGTGGTCAAGGACGAGTTCTACGGCTCCGACTCGGCGGCCAAGATCTGCACCGCCGACTACAAGGCCGCGTGCGACAAGTACGGCATCAAGTAACCGATCAACGGATGCCCGGCCCGGAAAGCGCCTCCTCCGCAACAACGGAGGAGGCGCCCCGGGCCGGGTTCCGCTCTACCCTGAGAACAGGAAGCATGCAGCGCACAGCTCGAAGGAGAACGCCGTGACCATGGAATCCGCGATCGTGGACGAGGAACGGTCCTCCCGCCGTCCCGTCCTCTCCCTGCGGGGGGTCTCGAAAGGGTTCGGCGCCGTCCAAGCGCTCACCGACATCCACCTCGACGTCTACCCCGGAGAGGTCGTCGCCCTGGTCGGCGACAACGGCGCAGGCAAGTCGACGCTCGTCAAGATCCTCGCCGGCGTCCACCCGCAGGACGCGGGGACGATCGAGTTCGACGGTCAGGAGGTGAACATCCCCTCGCCCGCCGCCTCCCGGCAGCTCGGCATCGCCACCGTCTTCCAGGACCTCGCCCTGTGCGACAACCTCGACGTGGTCTCCAACCTCTTCCTCGGTCGCGAGATCAGCAAGGGAACGCTCGACGAGGAGGAGATGGAGAAGCGGTCGTGGAGCCTGCTCCGGCAGCTGTCGGCCCGCATCCCCTCGGTCCGCATCGCGGTCGCGTCGCTCTCCGGCGGACAGCGGCAGACCGTCGCGATCGCCCGGTCGCTGATCGGCGACCCCCGCGTCGTCATCCTCGACGAGCCGACCGCCGCCCTCGGCGTCGCGCAGACCGCCGAGGTGCTCAACCTCATCGAGCGGCTGCGCGAGCGCGGGCTCGGCGTCATCCTGATCAGCCACAACATGGCCGACGTGCAGGCCGTCGCCGACCGTGTCGCCGTGCTGCGCCTCGGCCGCAACAACGGCGACTTCCGTGTGCCGGAGGTCAGCTACGAGGAGATCATCTCCGCCATCACCGGTGCGACCGACAACGTCGTGGTGCGTCGCGCCGAACGGCTCATGGAGGCCGAAGAATCCCCCGAACGGAGCCCGGAAGCATGACAAAGGCACCAGAGACGCCGGCCGAACTGGCGGCGGACCTCCAGGACGAGCGGATCATCCGCGACGAAGGGCTCGGCGGAGCGGTCCGCGCCTTCGGACGCCGGGTGCGCGGCGGCGACCTCGGATCGCTGCCGGTCGTCATCGGACTCGTCGTGATCTGGGTCGTGTTCCAGATCCTCAACCCCAACTTCCTGAGCGCGAACAACCTGGTCAACCTGACGCTGCAGTGCGCCGCGATCGGCACGATCTCGATCGGCATCGTGCTGGTGCTGCTGCTCGGTCAGATCGACCTGTCGGTCGGGTCGGTGAGCGGTGTCGCCGCGGCCATCCTCGGTGTCGGCTTCACCCAGCTGCACTGGCCGCTGTGGCTCACCGTGATCGTCGCCATCCTCGCCGGTTCGGCGATCGGTCTGCTCTACGGCTTCCTGTTCACCCGGTTCGGCGTCCCGAGCTTCGTGATCACGCTGGCCGGTCTGCTCGGCTTCCTCGGCCTCCAGCTCTGGATCCTCGGCGCGAACAGCTCGATCAACATCCCCTACGACTCGTGGATCGTGAAGTTCGCGCAGCAGTGGTTCCTCCCGCCATGGGCGGCCTACGCCCTGGCGGTGATCGCGGCCGGCGGGATGTTCTTCTCCGACTTCCGGCGCAACGTCCGGCGCCGCAACGCCGGTCTCTCGGAGGGGTCGATGACGGTCGTCGCCCTCAAGGCGGCGCTGCTGCTCGTCGGGCTGTGCATCAGCGTCTGGTACCTGTCCACCGACCGCGGCACGGGAGCGATGTTCCTGTTCTTCGTCGTGCTCGTGATCGTGATGAACTTCCTGCTCACGCGCACCCGCTGGGGCCGCTCGGTCTTCGCGGTCGGCGGCTCGGTGGAGGCGGCACGTCGAGCCGGTATCCGCGTCAACCGCGTCTTCATCAGCGTGTTCATCCTGTGCTCGACGTTCGCGGCCGTCGGCGGCCTGCTCGCCGCCGCCCGCCTGGCGTCGGTGGGAGCGGGATCGGGCGGAACCGACACCAACCTGAACGCGATCGCGGCGGCGGTGATCGGCGGGACGAGCCTGTTCGGTGGACGCGGCTCCGCGTGGTCGGCGCTCCTCGGCATCCTGGTCATCCAGTCGATCTCGAACGGTCTGACGCTCCTCAACCTGGACTCGTCGTACCGCTTCATGATCACGGGCGCCGTGCTGCTGCTCGCGGTGATCATCGATTCGCTGTCGCGGCGCTCGAGGGCGTCGCACGGCCAAGCCTAGGGACTCCGGTCCCGTCCTCCGGGCGGGCGTGGGAGAGTGGTGGGATGACCCGGACCACCACCTTCCGCGCCCGCCTTCTGCGTTCGGGCGCGGAGCCGCAGACGGTGACCGTGCGCTCCTCGTCGGACGCCCCTCCGCGCACGCTCCGGCGTGCGGCCGGCGGTGGTGGGACCCTGAACTTCGACGTCTACGCCCTGCTGGATGCGGACGGCTGGCCCTCCTCGGCCACCTACACCTACGTGGAGTCCCTCTCGCGCGAGCCCGCCGCCCCCGACGCCTAGGCCCGATTCCCTCCCCCAGGATCCCTCTGTCGTCGAGGTGCACGTTGTTGCGGTCGACACGCCGTGGGAGTGCGCAACAAGGTGCACCTCGGCGAAGGGGGTCGCGGAGGTGGAGGGCGGGTCAGGCGGTGGGCGTGGCGGCGGCCGCGGCGCGGGCGGCGGCGGGGAGGGCGTTCAGGATGCGGTCGACAGCTGCCGCGTCGTGCGCAGCGGTGACGAACCACGCCTCGAAGACGCTCGGCGGCAGCGAGACGCCCTGGTCGAGCATCGAGTGGAAGAACGCACGGTAGCGGTACGCCTCCTGCCGCTGCACCTCCGCGTACGTGCGCGGGGCCCGGTCGAAGTCGCCGAAGACGACGCTGAACAGGTTGCCCGCGTGCTGCACCTGGTGGGCGACTCCGGCGGCCGAGAGCGCATCCGAGACCCCCGACGACACCGTCTCCGCGACCGTGTCGAGGCGGTCGTAGACGGCCTCGTCGGCGTTCGCCAGCGTGGCGAGTCCCGCAGCGACCGCGACCGGGTTCCCGGAGAGGGTGCCTGCCTGGTACACGGGACCGGCCGGCGCGAGGAAGTCCATGAGCTCGGCGCGTCCGCCGAGGGCCGCCAGCGGCATCCCGCCGCCGATGACCTTGCCGAAGGTCACCAGGTCGGGCGTGTAGCCGCGGTCGAGTCCCCAGAAGCCGGCGTCGCTGACGCGGAAACCGGTCAGCACCTCGTCGAGGATGAGCAAGGCGCCGAACTCGTGGGCGAGGTCGGTCAGCGCGGCGTTGAAGCCCGCGTCCGGCGGGACGACGCCCATGTTGGCGGCGGCGGCCTCGGTGATGACGGCGGCGATGTCGGGGCCCTGCGCCTCGAAGACCGCGCGCACTGCATCCAGATCGTTGTACGGGAGCACGATCGTCTGGGCTGCCGTCGCCTCGGTCACGCCCGCAGAGCCGGGGAGCGCGAGGGTCGCGAGACCCGAACCGGCCTCAGCCAGCAGGCTGTCCGAGTGGCCGTGATAGTGCCCGGCGAACTTGATGAGCAGCGGCCGGCCCGTGAAACCGCGGGCGAGGCGGATGGCGCTCATCGTCGCCTCGGTACCGGTGGACACCAGCCGGAGCTTCTCGATGAACGGGACGCGCCCGATCACGGCCTCGGCGAGCTCGGTCTCCGCGGGCGTCGACGCCCCGAAAGACAGGCCGCGCGCCGCCGCCTGCTGCACCGCATCCACCACGGCGGGATGCGCGTGGCCGAGGATCGCCGGACCCCACGACGCGACCAGGTCGACGTACTCGCGGCCGTCCGCGTCGGTGACGTACGGGCCGGAGGCCGACACCAGGAAGCGCGGAGTTCCGCCGACCGAGCGGAAGGCGCGCACGGGCGAGTTGACGCCGCCCGGAATGACGCGCTGCGCCCGCTCGAACTGCTGCTCGTTCACGTCGTTCATCGCAGCCACCCGGCCACCTCCGTCGCCCAGTAGGTCATGATCGCGTCGGCGCCGGCTCGGCGTGCGCCGATCAGGGTCTCCTCGATGATCCGGTCGCGGTCGATCCAGCCGTTGGCCGCCGCAGCCTCCACCATCGCGTACTCCCCCGACACCTGGTACGCCCAGACCGGGACGTCGCTGATCGCGGCGACATCGCTGAGAACGTCGAGGTAGCTGAGCGCCGGCTTCACCATGAGGACGTCGGCACCCTCCTCCAGGTCGAGTCGCGCTTCGCGCAGCCCCTCGCGGCGATTCGCCGGGTCCTGCTGGTAGGCGCGTCGGTCGCCGGAGAGCTGGGAGTCGACGGCCTCGCGGAAGGGTCCGTAGAAGCCGGAGGCGTACTTGGCCGCGTAGGCCAGGATGACGACGTCCGTGTGCCCGGTCTCGTCGAGGGCCTCGCGGACCGCGGCGACCTGGCCGTCCATCATCCCGCTGAGGCCGAGGAGCTGCGAGCCGGCCTCCGCCTGCGCGACCGCCATGTCGCGGTAGCGAAGCAGGGTGGCGTCGTTGTCGACGTGACCGCGGGCATCTAGAACCCCGCAGTGGCCGTGGTCGGTGAACTCGTCGAGGCACAGGTCGGTCTGGACCACCAGCGCGTCGCCGACCTCGTCGGCGAGCACGCGCGTCGCGATGTTGAGGATGCCGTCGGGATCGGTCGCACCGGAGCCGATCGCGTCGCGCTGCTCCGGGACGCCGAAAAGCATCAGACCGCCGACGCCGGCCTCCGCCGCCTCGTTCGCCACGCGCTTCAGCGAATCGAGGCTGTGCTGGGAGACGCCGGGCATGGAGGAGATCGGCACGGGCTCGGTGGCGCCCTCGCGGACGAAGAGCGGGAGGATCAGCTCGGCGGGGTGGAGACGGGTCTCGGCCGTCAGCCGGCGCATCGCCGGGGACTGCCGCAGCCGTCGGGGCCGGATGACGGGATGCAGTTCACTCACTCACATCAGCCTACGCCCGGCGAACTGAGCGTGTTCCCAGCAAACAGCTCCGGCCTTTTTCGCGCGAATGTGCTGCGAAGAGGCGAAAAACTCAGGAGTCGTCGGCGTCGCGGGCGCGCGCCTGCGCGACCTGCACGACGGCGTCGATGAGGGATGCGGCGGTGCGCTCGGCCGCGATGACATCGACCCGGAGGCCGAAGGAGCGGGCGTCGCGCGCGGTCTGCGGACCGATGGCCGCGATCAGCGTCGACTCCGGGACGGGGCCGAGCTGCTTCTGCACCTGCTCGGCGACCGAGCCGCTGGTCACCAGGATCGCCTGCACGAGCCCGTCGCGCACGTCGGTGATGACGTTCTCGGGAACCGGCACTCCGACGGTCCGATAGGCGACGACCGATTCGACATCGTGCCCGATGCGACGCAGCCCCTCGGTCAGGAGAGGCTTCGCGATCTCTGAGCGGAGGGTGAGGATGCGCAAGGGGAACGCGCCCTGGGTGGCCGCCTCCCATTCGGCGAGCAGGCCGCGGGCGGAGTTGTCCTCCGACGGCACCAGGTCGACGTGATAGCCGGCGGCGGCGAGCGCGGCGGCGGTCGTCTCGCCCACCGCGGCGACCCGAGTCGTGGGCGGGACGACGGCGCGCTGGGCGCTGAGCACATCCACCGTGGTGGCGCTCGTGACGGTCATCCAGTCGAACTCGCCGTTCGCGAGCCGGGCGAGGGCCGCCTCGAGTGCCGAGGCGTCCGCCGTCGGCGCGAAGTTGATCATCGCGGCGACGACCGGCGATGCGCCCTTCGCCCGCAGGTCGGCGGCGACCGAGTCGCCCCACGGACCACCGCGCGGCACGAGCACGCGCCAGCCGGCGAGCGGCTTCGGGGTCGGAGCGGTATTGGTCATCGATCGCTCCCCAGCGGAGCAAGCGACGCAGCCCCGGCCTCCAGCAGCTCGGCGACGACGCGGGCACCGACATCCTGTGCGGCCTCGTCGAGATGGGCGGCGCTCAGCGAGTCGGGGGTGGCGGCGTGGGATGCGGTGAGCTTCTCCGTGCCGTCGGGCCGGTACACGGTCGCCGTGAGGAAGAGCAGGCCGTCGTCGACCAGCGCGGTGGCTCCGATGGGAGCGGCGCATCCGGCCTCGAGCCCGGCGAGCACGTGCCGCTCGGCGGTCACCGACGCATGCGTGGTGACGTGGTCGACCGCGGAGAGCGCCCGGGCGATCGGACCGCGGCCCTTCTCGTCTCCGGCGCGGACTTCGAGCGCGAGCGCTCCCTGGCCGGGGGCGGTCGGGACGAGCGACAGCGGGAAGTAGTCGGTCACGGCGTCGAGACGGCCGAGACGGCTGAGGCCCGCGGCAGCGAGCACAACCGCATCGAGCTCACCGTCAGCCACCATGCGGAGGCGCGTGTCGACATTGCCGCGCAGGTCGACCACGTCGAGGTCGGGTCGCTGGGACTTCAGCTGGGCGACACGGCGGGGAGACCCCGTGCCCACGCGGGCGCCCTCGGGGAGCGTCTCGAGCGTCAGACCGTCGCGCGCGGCGAGCGTGTCGCGGGCATCGGCGCGCTTGGGGACGGCGCCGATGACGAGCCCGGGTGCCGGCGCGGTCGGGAGGTCCTTGAGCGAGTGCACGACGAGGTCGACGTCGCCGGCGTGCAGGGCGTCGCGCAGGGCGGTCGCGAACACGCCCGTGCCGCCCAGCTGAGCGAGCGACTCGCGCGAGGTGTCGCCGTGGGTGGTCACCGTGACGAGTTCGACATCCAGCCCGGTCGCGCGGGCGATGGACTCGGCGACGGCCGTCGTCTGCGCGACCGCCAGCGCGCTGCCGCGGGTGCCGATGCGCAGCACTCCCTCGCGACGCTCCGCGGCGCCGTCGACCTTCGTCACGGTCCCGGTCACGGCGCGAGCCCCGCAGCGGCGGGCTTGAAGCCGAGCCGGACGTTCTCGCAGCAGCCGGGCCGGCACACGTCATACCAGGGGCCGAGCGACGTCATCGCCGGACGCTGGTCGACGGGAACGGCGTCGCGACGCTCGAGGACCAGGTCGACCAGTCCCTTCACATACGCCGCGTGGGTGCCGGGAGTGGGCACGCGGACGGCGACCAGCCCGTTCTCGTCACTGGTCTCCATCGCCTCGTTGTCGAGGTCCCAGAGGACCTCCATGTGGTCGCTGACGAAGCCGAGCGGCACGATGACGACAGCCTTGATCCCGAGCGCGGGCAGCTCGGCGATGCGGTCGTTGATGTCGGGCTCCAGCCACGGCATCGACGGCGGGCCCGAGCGGGACTGGTAGACCAGATCCCAGCCGACGGTGCCGCCGGTCGCGGCGTGCGAGACGACCTCGGCGACCGCGAGGTGCTGGGCCGCGTAGGCGCCGCCCTCGCCGAAGCCGCGCTCGGCCGGCCCGGACTTCGCCGCGTCGGTCGACGGGATGGAGTGCGTCGAGAAGAGGATGCGCACCTCGGTCGCCGGGTCGATGCCCGGAAGCTTCTGCTGCAACTCGTCGATGGCGCCCTTGACGCCCTCGATGAACGGCTCGACGAAGCCCGGGTGGTCGAAGAACTGGCGCACCTTGTCGATCTGGATGCGGCCCTCCAGTCCCGTGGCCTCCAGCGCGCCTGCGAAGTCCTCGCGGTACTGCCGGCAGCTCGAGTACGACGAGTACGCGCTCGTCGCGATCGCGATCAGCTTCGTGAAGCCGCGCTCGTCGGCCTCGCGGAGCGCGTCCGCGAGGTACGGGTCCCAGTTGCGGTTGCCCCACAGCACAGGCAGGTCGATGCCGCGCTCGGCGAGCTCCGCCTCCAGGGCCGCCTTGAGCTCGCGGTTCTGGTCGTTGATGGGGCTGACCCCGCCGAAATGACGGTAGTGGTGGGCGACCTCTTCGAGCCGCTCCTCCGGGATGCCGCGGCCTCGCGTGACATTGCGGAGGAAGGGGATGACGTCGTCCTGCCCCTCCGGGCCGCCGAACCCTGCGAGCAGGATGGCGTCGTACGCGGTCGGCTCCGTCACGTGCTCTGGGCCCGCGGCCGCAGCCGGGGTCGCACCCAGCACGCGCTGGGTGGTCTGTGCATCCGTCACTGCAGGACCTCCACGACCTCGGCCGGCTCGATGCGGCGCCCGGTGAAGAACGGAACCTCTTCGCGTACGTGGCGACGCGCCTCCGTATAGCGCAGCTCGCGCATCATGTCGACGAGGTCGGTGAGCTCGTCCGCCTCGAGCGGAAGGATCCACTCGTAGTCGCCGAGGGCGAACGAGGCGACGGTGTTCGCGAGCACCGAGCGGAAGGCGGCACCCTTTCGTCCGTGCTCGGCGAGCATCTTGGACCGCTCCTCATCCGGCAGCAGGTACCACTCGTAGCTGCGTACGAACGGGTAGACGCAGAGCCACTCCTTCGGGTCCTTGCCCCGGAGGAAACCGGGGACGTGGGACTTGTTGAACTCGGCGTCGCGGTGAACGCCCATGGCGTTCCAGGTCGGGAGGAGCGCCTTCAGCAGTCGCGTGCGACGCAGCTGACGGAGTCCCCACTGCAGCGCCTCGGCCTCGGGGCCGTGCAGCCAGATCATCACGTCGGCGTCGGCTCGGAGGCCGGAGACGTCATAGAGCCCGCGCGTCGTGACGTTCTGGAGCTCCATGTCGGCGATCACGCCTTCGAGCTCGGAGACGGCGGTCGGAACGTCCGTGCCGTCGAGGTCGTCCGGTCGGGCGGGATCGCGGCGCAGCACAGCCCAGAGCGTGAATCCGGTCGGGGCGTCGGTGGGGGTGTCGGGGGTGGTCGACTCTGCCGGAACGGCAGCCGGGGTACTCATACCCACAGTCTCCCTCTCAAACCTGAGAAGGCCAAAAACGCGGGAGCGCTCACCGTCGGATGAGACGGACGACGCCCCACACGGCGAGGGCGGTCGCCGCGACGGCCCCGGCCGCGATCCCGGCGAGGGCCAGCGGGTTGTCCCGACGGAGCCGCTCGGCGGTCTCGGCCGCGCGCTTCGGCACGTTCAGCTTGTACTCGATCGCCTCCACCGTTGCGGCGAGCTCGGCCCGCGCCCGGTCGACGTCGCTGCGGTCAGTTGTCATACTTCCCCAGTCCCTTCAGCGCGTCCGCGTCTTCCTTGATGCTGTCGATGGTCTGCGAGGGGGCGACGCCGTCCATCTTCTTGAACGAGCGGATGCCGACCAGCGCCAGGATCACGGCGAGCACGACGAGCGCGCCGAAGACGATGAGCGCGGCCGCCCAGGCGGGCAGCGCGACCGCGATGCCGAGGATCGCCGCAGCGACCAGCGTCGCGAACGCGAAGAAGAGGAAGAAGGCGGCCCCGGCGAGAAGCCCTATGCCGACGCCGGCATACTTCGCCTTCTCGGCGAACTCGGCCTTGAGGTGGTTAAGTTCGGCCTTCAGCAGCTCGACGATCAGCCGGGGCAGGTCGGAGATCAGCTGGACGAGAGGCCGGGACTTCGCCTGTTCCGCTCGGGCGCGCTGCCCGGGCGTCCGCACCTGCTGCGGTCCGGTCGCGCCGGCAGCGCCTGCGGCTCCCCGCTCACGGTCGGTCATCGGCGTCTCCCCTCGTCGCTTCCGTACAGTACCCCCGTCAGGACGACGTGTCGCTGCGGCCGTCTCCCGCGCGGATGGCGGCCTCGGCGGCGGGCGACGGATACGGCGCCCGGGCCTCTCGGCGGCGGCGGTTCGCCTGCACGACGAGCTTCTTCACCGTGATGTACGCGGTCTCGGGGAACTCCCCGACCTTCTCGGACACGAAGTCCTCCACCGCGTGCACCTGCTTCTGCACGCCCGGCGACTGCCAGGCCTGGGCGGCCGCGGCCTTGATCTGGTCGTAGCGCTCCCGTCCGGCGCGGGCGCCGAGCACGTAGCCCACCGCCGCTCCGGCGATGAAGAGGAGTTTGCCGCGCATTCCGTCTCCTAAGTCTCGAGTCCCTGTTCGGTGGTTCCTGAGGTGTCCGCGTGGAGTGCGGTCGTCAGAGCCCTCCAGCGTAGACCTCTCGCGCGCTCGGCAGTCTGGCGCGCATCCGGGATGACGGAGGCGAGGCCCGTACCGGTCAGCCAGGACCCGGTGACCTCGAGACCCTCGACGCCGTCGACCTCGGTGCGGACCCGCTGGATGCGTTCCCGCTGCCCCACTGTCGCATACGGGAGGGCGTTCGTCCAGGGGGTTCGGGCGAATGCGGCCACGGCGGATTCCGCGATCGGAATATTGAGGAGCCGGGACGCGTCGGTGACTGCCACGGCACGCAATTCGGCGTCGTCCAGCTCCCGCGTCTCAGCCGCGCGGCCGGCACGACCGTAGGAGAGCCGGACCACGTGGCGGCCGGGTCCGGCGGCCTCCGCGACCCAGGCCCACTTCGCGCTGGAGTGGGTCATCGCCTTGGCGCGCACGTCCGTGCCCGGCACATCGGCGACGAGCACGCCCGTCCCGACCGGAGTCGTCGAAAGGCGGTCGTCGTCGATCACGAGGGTGACCAGCTCGACGCTGGAGGCGGCGGGCCAGTCCAGGTCATCGAGGTCGGCGAGCGCACCGGAGTCGCCGGGAGCCGTTTCGAGGGCGGCGAGAAGCCGCAGCGACGCGTCCGCCGGGGAGGCGAGCACGACGATGTCAGCAGGAAGGTCGTGGCCGTCGGTCGTTCGCACGACCCAGCGGGCCGGGCGGGACTCCTCCGGTTCCGGAATAGTCGCCGCCGCCCCATCGCCCGCCAGCGACTCGGCCAGCACCGACTCGATGACCGCGCGTGCGGTCTCCTCGGCGTCCGGTGCGCTCCACCGGTCGATGGTCACGACCGCGGCTCCGGTGCGAACCATGCCGCCGCGCGCCTCGACGTCTGCGGCGAGCGCCTCCGGCAGCCGCCACATCCCGCCGCGGATCCCGCCGACCGCGCTCCCCGCCTTCGACGCCGATCGCAGCTCGCCGACCGCGCCGGACAGCGAGCCCAGCCGGGTGAGCGCCGAGTTGAGCCCGGGAGCGACGACCTCGACATCCAGCTCGTCGGGTGCCGCCGAGTACACCCCGGTCGCGACCGGTGCGACGAGGAGGTCGAGCACTCTGCTGCCCATGCGCTTGCGGACGAGCGTGCCGAGTCGACGCTCTTTGCCGATCTTCAGCACGGGCATCAGACGGTCGAGGTAGGCGCGCAGTGCGCCCGGCCAGCCGATCGCCGCCACGACGTCCTTCGCCAGGGGCGAGCTCGGGATGCCGAGCAGTCCGGCCTTGGGGAGGGGAACGGAGCGGCTCCCGTGACGGACCCAGGCCCCCGAGGGGTTGGGCTGCACCACGTCGTCGTCGAGCCCGAGATCGCTGAGGAGCTCGGCGACGTGACCGCCACGGGTCGCGAAGCTCTCGGCCCCCGCGTCCAGCGTCATCCCGCCCAGCGGAAGCGGCGCGACACTGCCGCCGACACGGTTGGAGGCCTCGAGGAGTGTGACCTCGAAACCCGGACGGGCGCACTCGCGGGCGACCACGAGCCCGGCCATTCCTCCGCCGACGACGACGATCCGTGTGGGCGGTGCTTCGACCGCATGGCGGATCTCCTCGCCGATGTCGTCGCCCTCGCCGCTCACTCCGGTCGCCACCCGTGCACCAGCTCGACGACGCGCGTCAGAACGGTGGGGTCGGTCTCCGGCGGGACGCCGTGACCCAGGTTGAGGATGTGCGCGGGCGCCTCGCGGCCACGGTCGAGCACGTCGCGGACGTGTGCTTCGAGCACTGGCCACGGCGCGTCCAGCATCGCCGGGTCGACGTTCCCCTGCACCGGGACGACGTGCCCGAGACGGCGGCTGGCCTCGTCGAGCGGGATGCGGTAGTCGACGCCTACGGCATCCGCCCCGGCCTCGTGCATCGCCTTGAGCAGTTCGCCGGTTCCGACACCGAAGTGCACGAGCGGGACGTTCCGCACGACGTCGTCGAGCGCGGGCTCGGCGTCGCCGGCTGCCGCGGTGCGGGGAAGCTCGTACGCCACGTCGCGGACGTGCGACAGCGCCCGGGCCGAAGCGGGGGCGACGTGCGTCACATAGTCGTGAAGCGAGAGCGAACCCGCCCAGGAGTCGAACAGTTGGGCGGCGCTCGCGCCGGCGAGCACCTGGGCGCGGAGAAACGCACCGGAGACGTCTGCGGTCCACTCCATCAGGCGCGCCCACGCCTCCGGATCGGCGTGCATGAGGGTCCGGGCGCGGATGTGGTCCTTCGACGGACCGCCCTCGACGAGGTACGCAGCCAGGGTGAACGGAGCGCCGGCAAAGCCGATCAGCGGGGTGCTGCCGAGCTCGGCCACCGTGAGGCGGACGGCCTCCTGGATCGGCGTGAAGACGCTCTCGTCGAGCGACGCCGGGTCGATCGCGGTCAAGCGCTCGACGTCCGCCGCCGTCCGGACGGCCTGCGTGAACACCGGCCCCTTGCCCGGCGCGATCTCCACATCCACTCCTGCGAGCTTCAGCGGGACGACGATGTCGCTGAAGAAGATGCCCGCGTCGACACCGTGGCGCCGCACCGGCTGCAGGGTGATCTCGCTCGCCATCGCCGGGTCGAGGCAGGCGTCGAGCATGCGCGTCCCCACCCGCAGCTCGCGGTACTCGGGCAGGGAGCGCCCCGCCTGTCGCATGAACCAGACCGGGGTCACCGCCTGGCGTTCGCCCTGGTACGCCCGGACGAGGGGGCTGGAGGCGGTGAGGCCGGCGGCGAGGGGATGGTCGGAGGCGAGGGTGGTCACTACACGATTGTGCCAGGGCTCTCCCGCGAGAACGCCCGGCTGAAGGGAACCTGGGCCCCGATTCGAGGTTGCTCCGACGCGAGCGTAGGCTTTCCTCCGTGCTTCTGTGCTTCTCGTCGAGTCACCGGACGGCGGACTTCGACCTCCTGGAACGGCTCGAGCGTCACGCTCCGGCCATCACCGCCGCACTCTCGGAGCACAGCGACATCGTCTCGGGCTCGGTGGTCCTCGCGACCTGCAACCGCTTCGAGGCCTACCTCGACATCGACGAGCCGCTCCCGGCCGCCCGCGCGGTCTCCACCGAGGCGGTGCTGGATGCGGTGAGCAGCGCCGCGGGCATCGACCCCGACCGGCTCCGCGGCGCCAGCGCCGTCTACAGCGACCACGCGGTCGCGGAGCACCTCTTCGCCGTGACCAGCGGCCTCGAGTCGGTCGTCGTCGGAGAGGGCGAGATCGCCGGCCAGGTGCGACGCGCACTGGACTCGGCCCGCCGCGACGGCTCGGTGACGAGCGAGTTGGAGCGCCTGTTCCAGGTCGCCTCGCGCACCTCCCGCGGCGTGAAGAACCGCACCGGCATCATGACGGCCGGCCGCTCCCTCGTCCGCCTCGCCCTCGACCTCGCCGAGAGCCGGGTCAGCGACTGGGCGCAGACCCGCGTGCTGCTCGTCGGCACCGGCAAGTACGCGGGCGCCAGCCTCGCCGCCCTCCGTGACCGCGGCGTGACCGACGTGCGGGTGTACTCGCCGTCGGGTCGCGCGGCGAAGTTCGCCCTCTCGCACGACATCGCGCCCGTCGCCGCCGACGGTCTCGTCGACGCGCTGGCGGAGAGCGACCTCGTCGTCACCTGCTCGGCCGTCACCGACTACGTTCTGACCCGGCCCATCCTCGCCGAGGCCGTCGCCCTGCCGGGCGCCGTCGAGCGCCGCCTGGTGATCGACCTCGGGCTCCCCCGCAACGTCGACCCGGCGGTCGCCGAGCTGCTGGGCGTCGAGCTGCTCGACCTCGAGACCATCAGCATCCACGCGCCGCTGACCGAGCTGCAGGCCGCGGACGACGCGCGCAGCATCGTGGATGCGGCCGCCGCCGAATACCGGGCGCAGACCGCCGAGCAGGAGGTCACTCCGGCCCTCGTCGCCCTGCGCAAGCACGTGTTCGACGTCCTCGACGCCGAGATCGAGCGCGCCAGGAGTCGCGGAGACGGCAGCGAGCAGACCGAGGCGGCTCTGCGCCACCTGGCCGGAGTCCTGCTCCACACCCCGTCGGTCCGCGCGCGCGAGCTCGCCCGGCAGGGCGACGCCCAGTCCTTCATCGACGGCGCCGCCGCCGTCTTCGGTGTGGATGTGGACGACGAGCGCGCCCGCCCCCGCCTCACCGCCGTCGAGGACGAGTCGGCGGCATCCTGAACCACGCACCATCCCGCACCACACAGCACGAGGAGCGACCGTGAGCGACGAAGAAGCCACCACGACCGCCGTCATCCCGCCGCACGGCGCGACCGGCCTGCCCTACGCCGCCGAGCAGCTGCACACCGAACGCCTGCTGCTCCGCCCGCTGAACACGGGCGACCTGGAGGACGTGCACGCCTACCAGAAGCTGAAGGACGTCGTCCGCTACCTCTACTGGGAGGTGCACGACCACGACGAGTCGGCGGAGCACCTGCGCAAGCGGATCGCCATGAACCGCCTGGCCGAGAACGGCGACGGCATCGTCTTCGCCGTCGAGCTGGCCGACGCCGAGGGGGGACGCGGCCGCGTGATCGGCGACATCAGCCTCTTTCTCAAGAACGCGACCTGGGGCAAGTTCGAGATGGGCTGGGTCTTCCACCCCGCCGTCCACGGCGCCGGCTACGCGACCGAGGCGGCCCAGCGGGTGCTCGAGCTCTGCTTCGACACCCTCGGCGCCCACCGCGTCTTCGCCCAGCTCGACGCCCGCAACGACGCATCCGCCCGCCTGTGCGAGCGTCTCGGGATGCGCCAGGAGGCCCTCCTGCGCGAGACCGAGATCTTCAAGGGCGAGTGGTCGGACACCGCCGTCTACGCCATCCTCGAGCAGGAGTTCCGCTCGGCGCGGTGACGGTGCGGCTTCCTCAGTAGGATGGACGGGTCCCCCACACACCCGCACCGCACAGGGAGCACCATGGCCGCACCGTCGAGACTGGATTCCGTCATCACGCTGGCTCAGCACCGTGGATTCGTCTTCCCCTCCGGAGAGATCTACGGCGGAACCCGGTCGGCGTGGGACTACGGTCCCCTCGGCGTGGAGCTGAAGGAGAACATCAAGCGCGAGTGGTGGAACTCCTTCGTCCGCGGCCGCGGCGACATGGTGGGCCTCGACTCGGCCATCATCCTGCCGACCGCCGTGTGGGAGGCGTCCGGCCACGTCCAGGTTTTCAGTGACCCGCTGACCGAATCGCTGATCACCCACAAGCGCTACCGGGCCGACCACCTGTTCGAGGCGTATGAGGCCGAGCACGGCCACCCGCCGGCGAACGGCCTCGATGACATCCCGGACCCGGACCACCCGGACAAGGTCGGCCAGTGGACGCCGATCCGGCAGTTCTCGGGCCTCATGAAGACCTACCTCGGCGTCGTCGACGACGAGTCCGGCCTGCACTACATGCGCCCGGAGACGGCGCAGGGAATCTTCACCGACTTCGCGTCGGTGCTGCAGACGTCGCGCAAGAAGCCGCCGTTCGGCATCGGCCAGATCGGCAAGGCGTTCCGCAACGAGATCACGCCGGGCAACTTCATCTTCCGCACCCGCGAGTTCGAGCAGATGGAGATCGAGTACTTCGTCGAGCCGGGCACCGACGAGCAGTGGTTCGAGACCTGGATCGACCTCGCCTGGGACTGGTTCACCGAGCTCGGCATCAAGCCGGAGAACATCCGCCGCTTCGAGCACCCCAAGGAGTCGCTGGCCCACTACTCGAAGCGCACCATCGACATCGAGTACAAGTTCGACTTCGTCGGCAGCGAGTGGGGCGAGCTCATGGGCGTCGCCAACCGCACCGACTTCGACCTGAAGACGCACATCGAGCACTCCGGCAAAGACCTGAGCTACTTCGACCAGAACAAGAACGAGCGCTACGTGCCGTTCGTGATCGAGCCGTCCTTCGGCCTGACGCGCGCGCTCATGGCGTTCCTGGTCGACGCGTACGACGAGGAGCAGGTGCCGAACGCCAAGGGAGGCACCGACAAGCGCACGGTGCTGCGCCTCGACCCGCGGCTCGCGCCGGTCAAGGTCGCCGTCCTGCCGCTCTCGCGCAACGAAGCCCTCTCGCCCCTCGCCCGCGGTCTCGCCGACCGACTCCGCAAGCGCCGCAACGTCGACTTCGACGATTCGGGCGCGATCGGACGCCGGTACCGTCGGCAGGACGAGATCGGGACCCCGCTCGCCGTCACGGTCGACTTCGACTCGCTCGAGGACGATGCCGTGACAGTGCGGGACCGCGACACGATGCAGCAGGAGCGCATCCCACTCGAGGGGCTCGACCGCTACCTGGCCGAACGACTCCGCGAGATCTGAGGCGAAGGCCAGGGACGGGGGCCGGCCGATGGATCCGCTCAGCATCCGCATCGTCGACGGGCCCGTCCTCCCGGTCTGCCTCCTCCTCAGCGGCGCCGCCGTCCTGTACCTGCTGATCCGGCGCCCGACGCTGCGCTGGGTGCTCACGGCGTCGCTGGGTGTTCTCGGGGGCGCCGTCGTCGCCGCCGCCCTCTACGCCATCCTCAACGCGACGGACGCCTTCGGCACCCCGCTGCCGCGGGAGGTGGCGTTCTGGGCGATGGGCACGTTCGCCGCGATCGGCCTCGCGGTGGTCAACCTGTGGCGCTCCCGCTGGTGGCGCAAGGTCGTGGCGGCCGCGGCCATCCTGCTATTCGCCATCACGGGCGGCCTCGGCGTCAACGCGTACTACGGGCTCGACCCTACCCTCGGCTCGGTGTTCGGATACACGAATGCCGGCCGCATCCCTCTCGGGCCGCACACCAACACCGCCGATCCGTCCCGGCCGCTGTATGAGACGTGGAAGCCCCCCGCCGACCTCCCGAAGGAAGGCAAGCAGGGCAGCCAGGTCATCCCGTCGGCGGGGTTCGCCGCCCGGCCCGCCGGGATCTACCTTCCACCGGCGGCGCTGGTGAAAAACCCGCCGCCGCTCCCCGTGGTGATCTTCATGATGGGATACCCCGGAAATCCCGACCCGAGCTACATCGGCGGGGTGCTCGACCGGTACGCCGCCCAGCATCAAGGACTCGCACCCATCGCCGTGGTCGCGGACCAGATCGGCACGAAGGGCGACCCGGCCTGCGCGGACTCGACGACGTTCGGCACGGCGGAGACGTACATCACGGACGAGGTCCCCGCGTGGATCCGCACCCACCTGAATGTGCTCCAGGGCGCACAGCACTGGACGATCGGCGGCTACTCCAACGGCGGAGCGTGCGCGTTCAAGTACGCCGCGCAGTATCCCGATCGATTCGGCAACCTCCTCGTCGTCTCGGGCGACGAGTACCCGGGCGTCGAGATCCGGCAGCAGACCATCGACCAGGTCTTCGGAGGGGACGCCGCGGCCTTCGAGGCGGCGAAGCCCACCTCCATCCTCGCCGCGAACCCGGGCCGCTACTCGGCGATGACAGCGGTGTTCACGGTCGGCGGCGACGATCCGACGTTCGTCCCGGGTGTCCAGAGGGACGCGGCGGCCGCGCAAGCCGCCGGCATGCAGACCACCTTCTACGTCGTACCCGGCGCCGGTCATGTCGTCGACGCGCTGGAGGGCGGCGTCACGAAGGACTTCCAGATCCTCTACCCTGTCCTCGGACTGAGCCCACCGTGACGGAGGCCCGCATGAGCAACGCAGACACCGCCGAGACGGCGCCGACGCCTCCGAACGCTCCGGTGCCGGACGGGCGCGATGGACGTCGGGGCAGCGGCTTCGGAAGCACTCTGACGCGCTATGCGCGTGTCGCGCCGGCGAGCATCGTACTGGCGGTGGTCATCCTGGTGAGCTCCATCGTCACGGGGACGCTGTGGAGCGCCGCGACGGTCGGCGGCGACGCACTGGTGTGGGCGGCCGGCGTGACCACGACCATCCGCGCCGGCGCATGGTGGACTCCGCTGACCGCGCTGTTCGTGCCGGAGGATCTCGCGCAGACGATCATCGCGATCGTGCTCGCGCTCACCGTGATGGCCGCGGCGGAACGTCTGATCGGAACGGCCCGCACCATCCTGGCTTTCCTCGTCACCGGAGTGCTCGGCGTCGCGCTCGGCGTGCTGCTGCAGTGGAGCGCGGCCAACATCGGCGAGCTGTGGGCGACGGCCACGGAGTTCGACTTCACCCTCGACCCGACGGTCGGGATCGTCGGAACGCTCATCACAGCGAGCGCGTTCGCCAGTGCGCTGTGGCGGAGGCGCATCCGGCTGCTCACCTTCGCAATCGTGCTCGTCTTCGTGCTCTACAACGGCGACCAGAACAACGTCTACCGGCTCATCGCGGCCCTGCTCGGATTGGCGTTGGGCACTGCTCTGCGGCGGGGCGGCCTCCGCCGGCTGCATCGCAGCTCCCACGCCGAGACCCGCACTCTCGTCGCGGCGGTCATCGCCATCACCGCATTCGGCCCCCTGCTGGCGCTGCTCCCTCCGGGCGGGTTCGGCCCGCTCTCGTTCGTGGCTGCACTGTTCGAGCGCCCCGACGTGGATGTCGCCGCGGTCATGGCGCGCTGCGACGTCTCGTACACGAGCAACTGCCGCAGTCAGCTGCTCATGGTGTCGGTGCAGGGCCCCGGGCCGCTGCTGCTCTCCATCCTGCCGCTGGCCCTGCTGCTCCTGACGGCCATCGGCCTGCGCCGCGGTCGGCGCTTCGCCCTGATCCTCGGTATCGCGGTCAACGCGGCGATGCTGGTCCTGCCGTTCACGGCGCTGGGAGGCGACGTCACGCTGGATGTGCAGAGCGTCGAGGCCCTCGCCCCCGCGCTCGAGGTGCTGCTGTGGCTGCTCGCCGCACTCCTGGTGCCCGTCTCGTCGATCGCCCTGCTGATCGCCACACGCCGGCAGTTCCAGATCCGCTCCCCACGCGACGCGGCCGTCCGCTTCGCGATCATCGTCTTCTGCACTTTCGCCCTGCTCGCGCTCGCCTATCTGATCGCAGGGCTCGCCTCCCTCACGGAGTTCGTGCCGGACGCCACGGTCGCCGATGTGTTCTCCTCGGCGCTGCGCCGCTTCGTCCCCGCGGGCTTCCTGTCGCTGCTCGGCACCCCGATCGTGCCGACCACGCCGATCGTCGTCGTGCTCTACCACTGGGTCGGGCCCGTGTTCTGGATCGTGTTCATCTTCGCCACGCTGCAGCTGTACCGCGCGACGTTCACCGGCCGCACCGTGGCCGACGAGGAGCACTTCCGGTCGCTGCTGCGCCAGGGCGGCGGCGGAACGCTCGGCTTCATGGGCACCTGGCCGGGCAACGTCTACTGGTTCAGCTCCGACGGCGAGTCCGCGATCGCCTACCGGGTCATCAACGGGATCGCGATCACCCTCTCCGACCCGGTGTGCCGGCCGGAGAGGGCGGAGCGGACCATCGCCGAGTTCGTCCAGTTCTGCGACGCGAACAGCTGGACGCCGGTCTTCTACAGCATCCACGGCGAGTACCTCCCGGTCTTCGACGCGCTCGGTTGGCCGACGATGTCCGTCGGCGAGGAGACGCTGATGCATCCGCAGACCTTCGACCTGGTGGGCAAGCCCTGGCAGAAGGTGCGGCAGGCGCACAACCGCGGCGTCAAGGCGCGCATCTCGACGCTCTGGACGACCTGGGACGACCTGTCCCCGCTCATCCAGACGCAGATCACGGCCGTCAGCGAGCAGTGGGTCTCTGAGAAGGAGCTGCCCGAGATGGGATTCACCCTCGGCGGCATCGACGAGCTCAAGGACCCGGACGTCCGGCTGTACCTCGCTTTCGACCCCGACGGCGGGCTCCAGGCCGTCACCAGCTGGCTCCCGAGCTGGCGCGACGGGCGCGTGGTCGGCTACACGATCGACTTCATGCGGCGCGCGGACGGTTCGATGTCCGGGATCATGGAATTCATCATCGCCTCGGCCGCGCAGCACATGCGCGACGAGGGCATCGAGGTGCTGAGCCTGTCGGGCGCACCGCTCGCCACGAAGCCTGTCGACGACGCCGGTGCGGACGAGCCGACGACGATGGACCGACTGCTCGCGTTCCTCGCACGCACCCTCGAGCCCGCCTACGGGTTCGCCTCCCTGTTCTCGTTCAAGAGCAAATTCAACCCCACCTACGAGACCATCTACATGGCCTACCCGGACCCGGTGGCCCTCCCGGCGATCGGCAACGCGATCGGCAGGGCGTACCTGCCGGACGCCAACGCGCGCGAGTACGTCGCTCTCGCGCGCACCCTCATCCGGTAGCGGCACCGGCCGCCGCTGGAGCGCCTCCCCGGGGTACGGTGACCGCATGACCGACACGACGCGCACCGCCATGATCATCGGCGGCACCGGCCAGATCGGTTCCGCGGTCGCCCGGCGCCTCGCGGTCGACGGGTGGTCGGTGCTGCTTGCGCATCGCGGCAGCCACACCGGAGACACTGAGCTCGCCGACCTGGATGTGACCAGCATCCGGCTGGACCGCGACGACACCGACGCCCTGCTCGACCGTGCTCGCGGTCACGACCTCGTGCTCGACACCGTCGCCTACGAGCCGCGCCACGCCGACCAGCTCGCGCAGCTGGCCGGAGACGTCGGGTCGCTCGTCGTGATCTCGACCGGCTCGGTGTACGTCGGAGACGACGGCGGGTACCTGGATGTGGTGACCGGGCCGGACGACTTCCCGCGCTATCCCATCCCGCTGCGGGAGAGCGACCCGACCGTCGACAACGACAAACGGACGTACTCGCCGCTCAAGGCCGCGATGGAGCGTCGGCTGCTCGCGGTCGACGACCTGCCGGTCAGCATCCTGCGCCCTGGCGCCATCCAGGGGCCGTTCAGCCCCGCGCTCCGCGAGTGGTACTTCATCAAGCGCGCCCTCGACGGCCGGCGGCGCATCGTGCTCTCCGACGACGGGACCAACCGGTTCAGCACCTCATCGACGGTGAACATCGCGGAACTCGTGGCCCTGTGCGCCATGCAGCCCGGCAAGCGGGTGCTGAACGCGGTGGACCGCGATGACCTCAGCGTCGCCGAGATCGCGCGGATCGTGTTCCGTGCGCTCGATCACGACGTCGAGATCGTCGCGTTCCCGGGGCCCCCGATCGGTGCGGTCGGCAGTACCCCGTGGACGGTCGCGCACCCGCTGCTGCTGAGCATGACGGCGGCGACCGTCGAGCTCGGCTACCGGCAGCCGGTGACGTACGCCGATGCCGTGGCGTCGACGATCGACTGGGCCGTGCGCGAGGTGCGCGCCGCCGAGCGCCGCGAGGAGACGTGGGAGGCGGTCTTCCCGAACCTCGTCGAGCGGGCGCGCACCGATCGCTGGTTCGACTACGCCGCCGAGGACGCGTTCGTCGCCGCGCGCTGATCCGCCTCTTGCTGCGCGGCCTCTTGGTCCGACCTGCGCCGGATCCTCCGGGCGATCAGCAGCCAGGTCACACCGCTGGCCACGACGAACACGAGGTCGAACAGCAGGATGGCGCCCCCGCGAGCCGCTGCCGGCCACGGCAGGTTCTGCGCAAGCCAGGCCGCTCCGTTGAACATCCCGTGAGCCGCCGCGACGCCGAGGTACGCCAGGACGACCCCGAACGTCACCCGATAGCGGCCGTTGCGCGTCGCACCGAACACGGCCGCGGTGAGCAGGGCCGTGAACACCGGGTGCAGGAACGGACCCGTGAGCTCCCTGCCGATCGCCGTGCCCACGAAGACGCCGAAGCCCAGCGGGGAGTCCTGCCCGCGCGCGAACGCCTCCTGCAGATAGCTGAGGTTCTCGATGACGCTGAACCCGAGCCCGACCGCGCCGCCGATGAACAGGCCGATCCGCGCGTTCTTGACCGGCAGCCGCAGGGCCAGAAGGATGGCCGCGGTCACCTTGACCAGCTCCTCCACCACGCCGGCGAGCACGAGGGCCGCTCCGCTCGGGTGGGACGACGTCCCCCCGCCGAGCAGGTTGATCGCCGTGTTGATGGGAGCGGCGACGAGTGTCGCCGCGAGGCCGCCGACCCCCGCGATGATGACGAGCCGCGAGGCGGACAGTCCGTCGGCGGGCTTCAGCCGGTAGGCCATCGTGTAGAGGATGGCGGCGGCCACGGTCGCCGCCCCGGTCACCAGGAGGAACGGGGAGAGCACCGCCGGGCCGTCATCGTGGGCGTGCGGCGCGATCGCGTTGAAGAGGAGGCTGAACCCGAAAAGCCAGAGCCAGATGAAAACGCTGGAGGCGGCGAAGATCCACCCGCCGAACCGGCCGATCCACTTGCGCGGCGGCCTCGCCTTCTTCGCGGGTTGGACGGGCTGGATCTGGACGGGGTAGGTGTACGCGGTCCACTCCGCCCCGCTCCACCAGCGCAGCGAGCGCGCGTCGTACGGGTCGCCATACCAGCCGGGTGGCGGGGTCCAGGCGGGTGGCGGGGTCCAGCCGGCCTCATTCTGGCCGGCGGAGCTGTCGGACGGTGCGATGGTCACCGGGCAAGCATACGAATTCGGCGCGCCCGCCTCGCCTCCCCGTCCGGGCGACACGGCGAGCCTGCGGCGACGCGCCGAGCCGCCCTGACATCGTGGATGCTGAACACCAGGAGGAAACACCATGCGCTTCACCACCCCGCGCGAGAAGACGATCGTGATCGTCGTCCTCCTCGCGGTGACCCTGGTGCTCGTGCTGCTGTTCGACGCGCTCCACTCGGAACCCGCATCCATCGTGCTCACCGTGCTGCAGGCGCTCGGCTGGTATCTCGTCACACGAGTGTTCCGCGGCCCGGGTGAACCGGTCGCCGCCGCGCGACCCTGGTGGCGCATGACCAATCGGCCGCTGCTGAGCGGTGTACTGGCGGCCGGCTACGGGCTGCTCGCCATCGTCAACATCGTGCTGTCGTTCGCCGGATTCGGCAGCCTGTCCGGAACGGTGTCGATCCTCGCCGAGCTCGCACTCGGCTCGCTCTTCGCGCTCTCGTACCTCCGGCTGAGCTCGGTGGCCCGCGCCACCGCCTGACCCGTAGGCTGGGCGCATGACGCTCGACTCCGGCATCCGCACCGACGAACTCGACCCGGCCGTCCGTCCGCAGGACGACCTCTTCCGGCATGTCAACGGGAAGTGGCTCGAGGCCACCGAGATCCCGGCCGACAAGGCGCGCTGGGGCTCGTTCATGATCCTCGCCGAGGAGTCGGAGACCGCCGTCCACGAGATCGTCGAGAAGGCGCAGACCGCCGCCGAGGGCACCGAAGAGCGAAAGTTCGGCGACCTCTACACGAGCTTCATGGACGAGGAGCGCATCGATGCTCTCGGCGTGGAGGCGATCCGCGACGAACTGACCTTCGCGGAGGGTGTCGACAGCATCCCGAGCCTGTTGAAGACGGTCGCCAAGTTGGAGCGTCGCGGCCTCGGCGGCTTCTACCAGCTGTTCGTCGACAACGATCCGGGCGACCCGGAGCGCTACCTGGTCTTCCTCGAGCAGGCGGGCATCTCGCTTCCGGACGAGTCGTACTTCCGGGAGGAGCGCTTCGCGCCCGTCCGCGAGGCGTTCGTCGCGCACATCCAGAAGATGTTCGAGCTCGCCGGCTACGACGACGCCCCCGAGCGCGCCCAGCGCGTCTTCGACCTCGAGACAGAAATCGCCGGGAAGCACTGGGACAACGTGGCCTCCCGCGACTCGGAGAAGACCTACAACCTCTACCACTGGGCCGATGCCAAGGCCGTGTTCACCGGTGGCGCTGCCGAGGGTCGGAGCGCCGACCTCGACGTCTGGGCGGAGGCGCTGGACGCGCCGCAGGGAGCGCTGACCGAGGTCGTCCTCCGCCAGCCGTCCTTCACCGCCGGGCTCGCAGCCCTCCTCACGGAGGACCGCCTGGAGTCGTGGCGCGACTGGCTGACCTGGCAGGTCATCCACGGCGCCGCTCCGTACCTCTCGGGCGACTTCGTCGAGGCGAACTTCGACTTCTATGGCCGCACCCTGACCGGAACCCCGCAGATGCGCGTGCGCTGGAAGCGCGGCGTCTCGCTGGTCGAGGGCGCGATGGGCGAAGCGGTCGGCCGTATCTACGTCGAGAACCACTTCCCGCCGGCCGCCAAGCAGCAGATGGACGAGCTGGTCGCCAACCTGATCGAGGCATACCGCCAGAGCATCCGCACCCTCGACTGGATGGGCGAGGAGACCAAGGAGCGCGCCCTCGACAAGCTCGAGAAGTTCACGCCGAAGATCGGCTACCCCGTGAAGTGGCGCGACTACTCGCGTCTCGAGATCGACCCGACGAACCTCGTCGGCAATGTGCGCGCCGCGGCGCTCTTCGAGTTCGAGCGCGAGCTGGGCAAGATCGGCTCGCCGATCGACCGCGACGAGTGGTTCATGACCCCGCAGACGATCAACGCGTACTACAACCCGGGCTTCAACGAGATCGTGTTCCCCGCGGCGATCCTGCAGTTCCCGTTCTTCGATGCCAACCGGGACGCGGCGGCCAACTACGGCGCCATCGGAGCGGTCATCGGGCACGAGATCGGTCACGGCTTCGACGACCAGGGCTCCAAGTTCGACGGTGACGGCCGCCTCGAGGACTGGTGGACGGAGGCCGACCGCGCCGCCTTCGAGGAGCGCACCGCCAGCCTGATCGAGCAGTACAACGCGCTCGCCCCTGCGCAGGTGCCCGAGCATCATGTCAACGGCGCCCTCACCATCGGCGAGAACATCGGCGACCTCGGCGGCCTCGGCATCGCCTGGAAGGCCTACCTGCTCTCGCTGAACGGCGAGGAGCCGCCCGTGATCGACGGCCTCACGGGCGCCGAGCGGTTCTTCCTGTCCTGGGCCCAGGCCTGGCAGCAGAAGGGCCGCGACGAGGAGGTCATCCGCCTCCTGGCGATCGACCCGCACGCGCCGAACGAGTTCCGCTGCAACCAGATCGTCCGCAACATCGACGCCTTCTACGACACCTTCCAGGTCGGCGACGGCGACCGGCTCTGGCTTCCGCCGGCGGAGCGCGTCACCATCTGGTGAGCCGGCGAGCATCGATTCTTGGCGCTCCATGACCCCCGATCACGGGGTAACATCGTCCCTGTCGTCGCCGCGGGCACCCCTGCGGCCCCGACGGCGGGGCCGGTGCACGGTCGCCGCAGTTCCGGTACACCGCACTCGGAAGAAAGACCCAGCGACACAGTGACGATCCAGGCGCAAGAGTCCGCACGGCGGGCCCGGCAGGCGGCCACCCGCCGCGGCCGCCACCGCGCGCCGGGATCGACCGAGACCTTCAGCCGCGGATTCGATGCTCTCGGCCGGCTCGCCGTGTCGGGCGTGCAGGTCTCGGCGCGGGCGACGGATCTCTCCACAGGCGCCGTGCTGTTCTCGGTCGACGATCACGTCGTCATGCCGACCGCCAGCATCGGCAAGGTGCTGCTGCTGGTCGAGGTGGCGGCGCGTTTGCAGTCGGGTCAGCTCAGTCCGCTGGCGCACCTCGACCGCGACACCCGCGACATCGCCGGCGAGTCCGGCATCTGGCAGCACCTTCACGTCCCATCCCTCCCGGTCGCCGACCTGGCCGCCCTCGTCGGTGCGACCAGCGACAACCTCGCGACGAACGTGCTCCTGCGCCGGGTGGGTCTCGAGGCCGTCAGCGCCCGCACCGAGTCGCTTGGGCTGACTCGCACGGCACTGCTTGACCTGGTGCGCGACCACCGCGGCCCGGACGACGCCCCGCAGCTCTCCGTCGGCAGTGCGAACGAGCTGACCTGGCTGTTCTCGGCGCTGGCCCGCGGCGAGATCGTCAACCCGGCCACCAGCCAGCGCGTCATCTCGTGGCTGTCGCTGAACAGCGACTTCTCGCTCGTCTCCAGTGCGTTCGGCCTCGACCCGCACTCGCACCGCCACCCGGAGCACGGCATCCTGCTGGTCAACAAGACGGGAACGGATGAGGGCGTGCGCAGCGAGGTCGGGGTGCTCCGTGGCCCGCGCGCAGGCGTCACCTACGCCGTCTCGACGTACTTCGACGACACCAGCCTGCCCGAGCGGCTGGCGGTCATCGAGGGGATGCGTGCCGTCGGCCTCGACCTGCTGGAGTACGTGTTCTGAGTCCGCGCTTGGTCGCGGGACGGGTCACGCCGGCGTCGACGGTTCGATGACGAGCGATCCTGTACCGAACTCGAGCACCAGCTCGCCCTCGGCCGAGAAGCGCGCGACGAAGACCGTCTCCCCCCGCAGGTCTGCCAGAGCCTGACGATGGCCCGGCTGCCCCGCTCGCAGGATGGAGGCGCCACGGACGACGGTGGGCAGTCGATCCACGGTCATCACCTGCGTCAGGTCGCCCTCGAAGACCAGCTGCGGGGTCTCGCCGCGGTAGCGGACCGTCTCGAAGGTCGTGCCGGTCAAGGCATCGATGCGTGCGGTCGCCCGTGCCACGGTGTCGGCCGCCTCGGCAGCCGCGCGACGGCGCCGTACGACGACGACGACGAAGACAGCGACGGCTGCGGCGCACAGGCCCACCGTCGCCATCCCGAGGTCGGCTACCGGTGGCACGCGATCAGCATAACGGCGCGGCTCCGGCCGGCGTGGTCACTGCTGGCGGGCGCTGCGGACCTGCTCCCACTCGGCCATCACCTCGGGGAGCCGGCCCTGCACGAAGCGGTAGAAGCCGGCCATGTCGCGCAGCCGCTCGGTCGCCGGCGAGTCCGGATCGCCGACCGCGGCGAGCCCCGCCTCTGCCTGGTCTGCGAGCACGCCGTAGATCGGGCTGTTGCGCACCATGAGGGCGTACCAGTCGCTCGGAAGCTCGTAACGATCACGGCGGCTGCCGATCTGAGACAGCCGACGGATGATGCCCAGCGTCTGCAGGTAGCGGACGGCTCCGGAGATGGCCGCCGGGCTCACGTCGAGCCGCTCGGCGAGCTCGGCGGCGGTCAGCCCGGGAGTCTCCGTCACGGTGAGCGCCATCAGCACCCGTGCCGGCATCTTCGGGAACCCGGCGGCCGTCAACACGGCAGCGGAGTGCTCCATCACCTCGGCGAGCGCCGCCTCGTCCTGGGCCATGGGCACCGTCCCGTCTATCCGATCGCGAAATCCCGGCGGCGGATCAGGGCCGCAGCGCCGACGAGCGCGACGACCGTGATGCCGAGCATCCAGTATCCACCGGTCCAGTCGACGTCGCCGACCACGACCGGCGCATCGGCGAACGGCGAGAGGTGCCGCACTCCTTCGGGCAGCTTGACCAGCCCGCCGAAGATGCCGACGAACGCCCCGAGTCCGAGCGCCGCCCAGCCGACCGGGGCCGTCCAGCTCGGGACGACCACGAACACCAACGTGAGCACGCCGAGGTAGACGAGGGCGACGGGCACCTGCGCTGCGGCGGCGGCGAACGAGTCGCCGAAGGTGGATGCGTCCTCTCCGGTGGCGATGGCCGACAGTCCCGAGGCGATGGCCCCCGCGAGCAGCACCGCCAGCACGGCGATGACGCCGACGGCGACGTACGAGAACAGCCACCGCGTGCGGGTGACCGGAGCCGACATCACCAGTTCCGCCGTGCCGGAGGCCTCCTCCTGCCGGAGCCGGATGACCGCCTGCACCGCGCACGCCGCCGCGAGCACTCCGACGATCGAGAAGATCGCGGAGATGAACAGCTGCGTAAGCGGACCGGAACCACCGCCGCCGATGCGGCCGATCGCCTCACGGATGCCTGAGAGGGCGGGATTGTCGGCGATCGAGCTGTTGATGACGGTGCCCAATGCGCCCGCGAGCAGACCGCCGAGCGCCCCACCGATCGTCCAGCCGAGCACAGTCGGCCACTGCAGGCGCCAGGCCAGGCCGAAGACGCCGCCGAGGGTCGGGCGCGCGCTCGCACGGCCGGCTCGTTCGGGGATGACCCCGGCGCCTGAGTCGCGCACGGCTTGCAGCCCGAACACCGCGGCGATCAGCAGGACGGCGAGACCGAGTTGCAGCAGCAGCGGCCGCCAGTCGTCACCGGTGTACGGCGCGAACTGCTCGCCCCATCCGATCGGGCTGAGCCAGGTCGGCCACGCGGAACGCAGCTGCGTCCCGTCGCCGACGGGCGTGCCCATCGCGTCGCCGATCCCTCGCACGAGGTAGGCCAGGACCACGACCGCGGCCGCGAAGCCGTTGGCGGCGCGGGAGGTGCTGAACAGCTGGGCGAGCAGCAGGCCGACGGCGAAGAAGGCGAATCCGGCACCAGCGGTCGCGGCGCCGGCGACGATGGAGCCGTACGCCGGGAGGCCTCCGGCGATGAAGCCGAGCGCGGTGGCGGCGGCGAGGACGACGTTGACCGCGAGCGCGTGCAGCACGGTCGCCGTCGTCGGCAGGAGCCGTGCCGCCGGCGTTGCGCCGATCAGCTCCGCCCGGCCGGTCTCCTCCTCCGCCCGCGAATGGCGGACAGCCAGGAAGGTGTTCATGAGTCCCGCGAGGAGCGCAAGGAACGTGTAGATCTCGAAGAAGGCGACCGCCGGTAGCGACGTGCCCTGCGGCAGCCCGCGGAGGACGATGATGGTCGGGTCGGCGATCGCGAGCCGGATCAGCTGGGCGCGCGCGTTCGCGTCGCCATACGTCTGATCGATGGCGGACGCCGAGAACATCGCGAGCAGGGCGATGCACACGATCCAGATGAGAAGCTGCCACCGGTCGCGCCGCAGCCGCTGGCGCATCAGTGACCGGAGGACGGCGCCCGTGTTCGCGCGAGGCACGATGTCGCCGGTGCGCGCCGGACGGTCGGGCGCGATGGTCGTGCTCATCGTGATGCCCCGACGCGTTCATCGGCGGTGACGTCGTCGCCGTAGTGGCGGAGGAACAGCTCCTCCAGCGACGGCGGCGCAACGGTGAGGCCGCGCACCTCCAACCGCGAGAGCGCACCCAGCAGGGACGGGACCGCGTCGCTGTCGGCCGTGAACCGCACGCGGCCGTTGACCACGTTGAGGTCGTGCGTCGCGGGAAGGGCCGTCAGCGCATCCTGTCCGACGCCCTCCGCGCTGAACGAGAACTCGGTGCGGGTGAGGTGTCGCAGCTCGTCGAGAGTGCCGGTCTCGACGGTCCGACCGGCGCGGATGATGCTGACCCGGTCGCAGAGCTGCTCCACCTCCGACAGGATGTGGCTCGACAGCAGGACCGTCGCACCCTCCGCGGCGACGCGCTGGATCTCGGCGTCGAACACCGCCTCCATGAGCGGGTCGAGTCCGCTGGTCGGCTCGTCGAGGATGTACAGGTCGGCCGGTGTCGCGAACGCGGCGACCAGGGCGACCTTCTGCCGGTTGCCCTTCGAATAGGCGCGGCCCTTCTTCGTGGGATCGAGCTGGAACACGTCGATGAGGCGCTTCTTGCGCGCGGCGTACTGCGCGTGGTCGGCGGTGCCGCCGCGCAGCCGCGCGAGCAGGTCGATGGCTTCTCCCCCGGAGAGGTTGGGCCACAGGCTGACGTCGCCCGGCACGTAGGCGAGGCGGCGGTGCAGGGCGACCGCATCCTTCCACGGGTCGCCCCCGAAGACGGTCGCGCGACCGCCGTCGGCCCGGGCGAGGCCCAGCAGGACTCTGATCGTGGTCGACTTCCCCGCTCCGTTCGGACCGAGGAAGCCGTGAACCTCGCCCGGCGTCACCGTCAGGTCGAGGCCATCGAGAGCACGCACGCGGCCGAATCTCTTCTCGAGTCCGGCGACGTCGATCACTGCATCCATGGGCGGGATGCTACGCCTTTTTCAGTAATTTGTGAAAGTTGTGTTTTGAGTGCCGGTTTTCGCCGTCTCAGGCTTGACCGCACTGCACCGATTCGATGCCGACATAGTCGTACTCGGAGGCATCGTCGGGGATCGTCAGGTCGTACGGGACGCCCGCCTCGAAGTCGACGGTGGTGGTCCAGGAGTCGAGCGTCTCGCCCTCGGGGGTGTCCGCGAACGTGGCGGTGACGGTCGCACCGGCGCAGGTCTGGCCGGGCGTCAGTTCGAAGGTCCAGCCGTCCACGTAGTGGACGTGCACGCCGTCGACGTCGTAGTCCTCGACCTCGGAATCGCCGGAGCCGGGGTCCGAGGGCTCCTCGGACGGGTCGTCGGACGAGCCGTCGCCCGGGTCGCTGTCGTACGGCGAGGCACTCGAGCTGCTCTCGGCCTGTGCGATCCGGCTGGCACTGGCCCCGATCGAGGCGATGACGAGGACCGCGACCAGCAGGATGGCGAGCCCACCCACGATGCCGCCCACGGTGATGCCCACGATGGCGCCGGTCGACATTCGCTTGCGGGGCGGCGGGGGCGGATAGCCCTGGTACGCACCCAAGGCACCGGAGCCGTAGCCCGGCGCGGGTTGCCCGGGCTGGGGCTGGCCGGGCTGAGGCTGGCCGGGCTGAGGCCGGCCGGCCTGGGCGAACCCCTGCTGCGGAAAGCCCGGCGGCGGGTAGCCGCCCTGCGCTGGGCCGGGGTACGACCCCCCGCCCGGCGTCTGGGTCGGCGCGCCGTGCGGTTGCTGCGGGGCGAAGGGAGGCTGCGGCTGGGTCGGCACATTCTGAGGCGGATACGGCTGCGCCGGCTGAGTTGGCGCGTTCTGCGGCGGGTACGGCTGCGCCGGCGCGTTCTGCGGGTACGGCGGCTGCCATGCGGATGCCGCGACCAGCGCATCCCGTGCCGCCGTCAGGGCGTCACGGCGCTGCGCATCGGCACCGGCCTCCGCGAGCCGCGCCTGGTAGGTGCGCTCCACCTCGTCGCGTGTCGCCGCGGGCGACACCCCCAGCAGTTCTGCCGCCTCGTTCGGACTCACCGCGCCCCCCGTTCAGCTCACGCGTATGGGTCGATCGTAGTGGCGGATCGCCCAGCCGCGCCCAGCCATTGAGGACATGGCCGGAGCGACCTCAGCCGGAAACCGGTCAGACGAGCGCCGCGCCGAGCCCGCGTGTCAGCCCGGGAGCATCCCGTCGGCCCGGACGCTCTGCCGTGGCGATCTCGCCGAGCTCACGGATCACCCGGTTGTAGTACGCCGCAGCCACGCCCGTGCGGTACGCGGCGGGCTGCAGGTCCGCCTCGTTGCGCAGACGGATCTCGGCCCGCGCCGCCTCGATGGGCGTGATGATCTTGACACCCGCGCGGTATCGGATCAGCCGGTGCACCCACTGGTCCAACGCCTCCGGCAGCCCTTTCGCCACACGGTCGTGCTCGGTGGCGAGGGACGTACGGGAGCGCGCTGCCGACGCGCTCGTCGGCCCACCGGCCGACGCTGTCCCGTTCGCGGCGGCCTCGCGCTCGGCCGCGCGCCGATCGGCCGCCATGACCGACAGGAGGTCGTCGTGCCGGTTGGCCTGCCGCGACAGCACGTCCAGCTCGTCGAGAGCCGTCGCGTACTCCTCCTCGTAGTCCGCGTAGTCGGCCGGATGCGCGGCGCGGTCGTTCACGAGGTCGGTGCGCGCGGTGGCCGCCTGCGCCCGGGTGAGCACCGTGCGACCGTTGCGCACGCGCTCGAGCCGCCAGGACCAGGTCGCGAGGGGTTCCGGCATCAGGTGGCTCATGGCTCCACTGTAGGAAGGGCCACCGACATCCGTCCGGCGACACGACGTCGGCGGCCCGGGCTAGCGTGGATGGTCGTGAGCACCCTTCTCCGCCGCCCGGTCGACCGCGAGATCCTCCGCCTCGCCGTTCCCGCTCTCGGGGCCTTGGTGGCGGAGCCGGTCTTCCTGCTGGCCGACTCGGCGATGGTCGGGCACCTCGGGGTCGCGCCCCTCGCGGGCCTCGGCATCGCGAGTGCGGTGCTGCAGACGATCGTGGGGCTGATGGTCTTCCTCGCCTACAGCACGACTCCCGCCGTCGCGCGGCGGCTCGGAGCGGGCGACGAGCGCGGTGCGGTCGCGGCGGGCGTGGACGGCTGCTGGCTCGCGCTCGTGCTCGGGGTGGTGCTCGCGGGCGCCGGGTGGGTCGCCTCGCCGTTCCTGGTGAGCCTCTTCGGAGCGTCGTCCGAGGTCAGTGAGCAGGCAACCCAGTATCTGAGCCTCTCCATGCTCGGGCTCCCGGCCATGTTGCTGGTCTACGCCGCGACCGGGCTGCTCCGCGGACTCCAGGACACCCGCACGCCCCTCGCCGTCGCCGTCGCCGGCTTCGCCGCGAACATCGTGCTCAACTACCTGTTCATCTACGTCGCCGGACTCGGCATCCGCGGGTCGGCGCTCGGAACCGTCGCGGCGCAGTGGGCGATGGTGCTGGTGTACGCGATCATCGTCGCCCGTCACGCCCGCCGGGTCGGAGCCTCCCTCCTCCCCCATCACACGGGCATCGGCCGGACGGCGCGTGCCGGCGGCTGGCTGTTCCTCCGCACGGCGAGCCTGCGTGCGGCCATGCTTCTGGCGGTCTTCGCCGCAACCCGTCTCGGACCGGACGAACTCGCCGCCTTCCAGGTCACGATGACCGTGTTCGCAACGCTCGCCTTCGCCCTCGACGCCCTCGCCATCGCCGCCCAGGCACTCATCGGGAAGGGTTTGGGGGCCGGCGACCTCGAGAACGTCCGTGCGGTGCTGCGCCGGTGCGTGCAGTGGGGAATCGGGGCGGGCGCGGTGCTCGGCCTGGTGACGATCGCTCTGAGTCCGCTCGCGGCGGGCCTCTTCACGAGCGATGCGTCGGTCGCCGCGCTGCTGCCCCTCTCGCTGGCCATCGTGGGCGCCGGCGCCCCTCTGGGCGGATACGTGTTCGTGCTCGACGGGGTGCTCATCGGCGCCGGAGACGCACGTTATCTCGCCCTCACCGGCCTCGCGAACGTCGCCGTGTTCATCCCGCTCGCGGTCGCCGCCGCGGTCTGGGGCGGGCACGACGCGACCGGCCTCGCCGCCCTGACAGCGGCATTCGCCTTCGGCTACCTCGGCGCCCGCGCGCTCACGCTCGGCCTCCGTGCGCGCGGCCGCACATGGATGCGTGCGGGCGCGACGATCTGACTCTCACCCTTCGGCCGCTGCGCCTTTCCTGCCGGCGGCCCGCCAACGGCCTCGCCGATGCTCGCCGCCGGTCGGCCCCTACGCCAGCCACTCCCGCGCAGCGACCACGAGCGCCCGGACGCCGGTGTCGATCGTCGGCTGCGGAAGCGGCGCGAAGAACGGCGAGTGGTTGGTCGGGATGTCGGTGTCGACCGTACCCGCCGCCATCGCGGTGAGCACGGTCTCCGGGTCGGCCCCTCCGAGCATCCAGTAGACCAGCGGAGCGCCGGCGGCGGTGGCGAGGTTTCCGACGTCTTCGCTGCCGGAGAGCGCCCCGGGGTGCAGCACCCGGTCGGCCCCGAACTCGGCCGCGAAGGCCGCGTTGACCCGCTCGGTCGACTCGGGGTCGTTCACGGTGACGGGGTAGCGCTCTCCCCACTCCATATCCGGAGCCTTCGGGGCACCGGACGCCTGCGATTCCGCCGCGATGACGCGGTGCACGCCGTCCAGCACGCGCTGCCGGACCTCCTCGTTGAAGCTGCGCACGCTGATCCCGAGCGTGGCTTCGGCCGCAATGATGTTGTTCTTCGTGCCGGCGTGGAGGCTCCCGACGGTCACCACCGCGGTGTCCTGCGGTGCGATCTCGCGCGACACGACCGTCTGCAGGCGCATGACCGTCGCTGCCGCCATCACCACCGGATCGATCGTCGTCTCGGGCCGGGAACCATGACCGCCGCGCCCGTGGAGCGTCACCTCCATCGTGTCGACCGCTGCCATGGCCGCGCCGGGGTGCGCGCCGACCATCCCGGCCGGGTAGGGCAGCACGTGCTGCCCGAGCACCACATCCGGAACCGGCACCTTCTCGTACAGACCGTCGTCGACCATCACCTGGGCCCCGCCGCCGTGCTCCTCCGCCGGCTGGAAGAGCGCGACGAGGGTTCCGGACCACTCGCTCCGCGCGTCGTTCAGCGCCTCGACCGCACCGAGCAGACACGTGATGTGGATGTCGTGGCCGCACGCGTGCATCAGCGGCACGGCGTTGCCCGCCTCGTCGGTCACCGTCTCGGTCGAGGCCCACGGGAGCCCGGTCTGCTCGCGCACGGGGAGCGCATCCATGTCGGCCCGCAGCAGCACGGTCGGGCCGTCGCCGTTGCGCAGGACGCCCACGACACCGGTCGTGGCGATGCCGGTGTGCACCTCGAGCCCCAGCTCGGTCAGCCGCTCGGCGACGATGCCGGCGGTGCGATGCTCGGTGAAGGCGAGTTCGGGGTGGGCGTGAAGGTCGCGGTAGAGGGCTTCGAGATCCATGCCGTCAGCCTACGACCGGCGCTCCCGAGGAGACCCGCGGAGCCGCCGTTGTGTTCCCCTGGTGGAAAACGCTGGTGAATGTGGAGGGAATCGGCTCTGCACCCTCCAGCATCTCGACGACCGCTCGGCCGGCCGCCCGGCCCTTGTCCACGGCGGGCTGAACCAGGGTCGTGAGGTCGTAGGGCCAGAGGCCGTCGACGCGCACGCCGTCGAAGCCGACGACGCTGACATCCCACGGCACCTCCAGACCCAGCTCCTCCGCCGCACGGATGACGCCCGCAGCGAGCAGGTCGCTCTGGGCGATGATGGCGGTCGGCCGGTGTCGTGCATCGGCGAGGATGGCGCGGCCGGCCGCGCGGCCCTCTTCCACGAACGATCCGCGGGTGACCCAGCCGGGTGCATCAGGGAAGACGTCACGGGCACCGGCCAGCCGGTCGAGGGCGGTCGTGGAGCTCGCCGCCGCCAGGCGGTCCGGGGTCAGCGGCCCGCGCGCTCGATCGCGGGTGAGCGACAGGGTCACCACGGAGACATCGCGGTGGCCGAGGTCGTAGAGGTGCTGTGCGGCGACCCGGGTGGCCTCCCGGTTGTCCTGGCCGATGGTCGGGACGCCATCGGCCGGGTCGCCCTCGATCGCCACCAGCGGGATGCCGCGCTGGCGGAGCGTGGCGACCGACTCGTCGAGACGCGGGCTGCAGCCGATCAGGACCACCGCATCCATCGGCGCGTCCTCGATGCGCTGCGCCGCCTCGCCGGCGTCGGTGAGGATGAGGAGGCCCGCGTCGATCGCGCCGATCTCTTCCGTGATGCCGTCGAGGAGGGCGATCTTGATGGGGTCGCGGAAGGCGTCGCGCACGCGCTCCTCCATCACGACCCCGACGATGCCCGAGCGGCCGCGGCGCAGCGACCGCGCCCGAGGGTCCGGACCGGCGTAGTTGAGGCGCTTCGCCGCGGCGAGCACACGCTCGCGCGTGGCATCGGAGACCGGCCCCGTTCCGGAGAAGGCGAGCGAGGCGGTGGAGTTCGAGACACCGGCCAGGCGGGCGACCGCAGCCAGAGTGGGCCGGACGCTCGCGGGGACTGTGCTGGGTTCGTTCACGTGTGATAGCTTAGTCGAATCGTTTCGATCGAAACGATTCGAGCCGACGAACCCACAGGAATTCGCCCGATGTCACAGCCGATCTCGACCACCACGCGCTCCCGTCGGGAGCTCACCGCCTGGCGCAACGCGGTCTTCGTCATCTTCATCCTCTCCGGGCTCGCCCTCGCGACCTGGGTGGCCCGCATCCCGGGCATCCGCGACGATCTGGGGCTGGGCAAGGACCCGTCCGCGGTCGGCCTCCTCATCCTCGGGATGTCGGTGGGCGCCATCCTCGGCCTCACCGTCTCCTCCCCGATCCTGGTCCGCTTCGGTCCGCACCGCGGGATGGTCGGCGGGCTCGTGATCGTCGCCGTCGGCATCCTGTTCATCGGCTTCGGCGCGACGACGTTCCATTCCATCCCCTCGGTCGCCATCGGGCTCATCCTGCTCGGCTTCGGCAACGGCATGGTCGACGTGATGATGAACGTAGAGGCCACCGCCGTCGAGCGCGAGATCGGCAAGACGCTGCTCCCGCTCATGCACGCCTGCTTCAGCCTGGGAACGGTGCTCGGCGCCGGCATCGGCGCAGCGGCCGCCGCGCTCGGGGTCGCGGTCGTCTGGCACCTGCTGGTCACGGCCGTTGTGATCGTCGCGATCGCCATCGTCGCCGTCCGCTACATCCCGCGCGAGGCCGAGCTGGGCGACGAGGCGGCCGAGAAGGAGCGCATCCCCTTCGGCGAGCGCATGCGCACCTCGCTGGCCGTCTGGGCCGACTGGCGGCTCATCCTGATCGGCGTCGTCATGCTCGGCATGGCGTTCGGCGAGGGCTCGGCGAACGACTGGATCTCGCTCGCCGTCGTCGACGGGCACGGCCAGGCGAACTCGGTCGGCGCACTGGTCTTCGGCTTCTTCGTGGTCGCGATGACCGTCGGCCGGGTGGTCGGCGGCCCGATCGTCGACCGCATCGGTCGCGTCAACGCCATCCGGATCACCGCCGGGATGGGCGCCGTCGGCCTCGTGCTGTTCATCGTGGGCGGCCCGATGTGGCTCGTCGTCATCGGAACCGTGCTCTGGGGCTTCGGCGTCTCGCTCGGCTTCCCGCTCGGCATGTCGGCCGCCGCCGACGGCGCCGCGAACCCCGCCGCACGCGTCTCCGCGGTCGCGATCATCGGGTACTGCGCCTTCCTGGCCGGCCCGCCGCTGATCGGCTTCCTCGGTCAGCACTTCGGCCTCCTCAACGCGCTGTTCCTCGTGCTCGCGCTGCTGATCGCCGCGTTCCTGGCCGCACCGGCCGTGCGCCCCGTCGACGCGCCGGCCGAGCGTCGCGCCGCCTCCCCCGACCCGGCCTGACCCGCCGCCAGACCTGACGCCCCGCTAGACGAAGCGGAGGCAGACCGGCGTCGGGACGGGCCATGTGCCGAGCAGCCGGAGGCTGCGCTCGTCGTCGTCGAACGCGAACACCGCGACTTCGTCGCTGTCCTGGCAGGCCGCCAGCACCCGATCGCCGCCGGGCGCGATGACGAGGTCGCGCGGCGTGCGTCCGCCGACCGCGACCGAGTCGACCAGCCGCAGCTGCGACGCCTCGGCGTCGAAGGCGAGGACCGCGACCGCGTCATCCCCCCGGTTGCTCACCAGCACCGTGCGCCCGGAGTCGCTGATGCACACCGCGGCGGGCAGGTTGTCGCCGTCGGCCCCGTCTGCTCGGGTCGTCGTGCTCTGCGCCCGGACGAAGCGGTCCCCCTCCCGCCGCAGCACGTCGACGCTGGAGTCGAGTTCGTTCACCAGCACCGCGTGACGGTCGTCGGGATGGAACGCCAGGTGCCGCGGGCCGGCCGAGCCGAGTACGACGGTCGCGTCCGGGCGCAGAGTGAGCTCGCCGGCCTCCGAGAACGCGTACCAGCGGACCTCGCCGATGCCGAGATCCACGACGACGACGTCGCCGCTCACCGGGTCGACGCTCAGCTGGTGCACGTGCGGCGCATCCTGCCGCTCCGGGTCGGGTCCGCGGCCCTCGTGCCGCACGAACGCGGTGCGCTCTCCGAGCGATCCGTCAGCGGCGAGCGCGAACACCGACACCGTGCCGCCGCCGTACGTCCCCGCGATGAGGAAGCGCCCGCCCGGGTGCACCACCGCGTGCGCCGGAGACGGCCCGCCGCTCGACGCCGAGCCCAGCTCCGTCAGCGAGCCGTCGGCCGCGCGCGCAAAGGCCACGAGGCCGCCGTCGGGCTCCGTCTCGCTCACCGCGTACACGTGTTCACCACCGGGCGCGGCCGTCACCCAGGACGGGTTCGCCACCCGCGCCGCGACCGACACATCGGTCACGTCCGACCCGTCGAAGCGGGCGCTGAGCACCCCCTCGGCGTGACCGTCGACGTGCGGGAGGCGTTGGGTGTAGGTGCCGATGAGGAGCTCGTGGGCCATGCCGACCATCCAACCACCGTCGCCCGCTGCACTTAGGATGTTGCGGTGCGCCTCGTCATTGCCAACTGCTCCGTCGACTATGCGGGACGGCTCAGCGCGCACCTGCCGCTGGCGACGCGGCTGCTGATGCTGAAGGCCGACGGCAGCCTCCTCGTCCACTCCGACGGCGGGTCGTACAAGCCGCTCAACTGGATGAGCCCGCCGTGCACCCTGACCGTCGACGAGCCCGACGAACTGCAGCGTGCGGCCGGCATCCGCGAGGTCTGGCGCGTCACCCAGGCGAAGACCGCAGACATGCTCGTCGTGTCCATCCACGAGATCATCAGCGACACCGCGCACGACCTCGGCATCGATCCGGGGCTGCAGAAGGATGGCGTGGAGGCGCACCTCCAGAAGCTGCTCGCCGAGCAGATCCACCTTCTCGGAGACGGCCACGTCCTGGTCCGCCGCGAGTACATGACCGCGATCGGCCCTGTCGACATCCTCGCCCGTGATTCCGCGGGGGCGGCGGTCGCCGTCGAGCTGAAGCGGCGGGGCGACATCGACGGCGTCGAGCAGCTGACGCGCTACCTGGAGCTCATGAACCGCGACCCCCACCTGGCCCCCGTCACCGGCGTCTTCGCCGCCCAGGAGATCAAGCCGCAGGCGCGCACGCTGGCGGAAGACCGCGGCATCCGCTGTCTGGTGCTCGACTACGACGCCATGCGCGGGCTCGACGACAGCGACAGCAGGCTGTTCTGATGGCGCAGCCGCGGTTCCCCCAGAGCTACGAGAACGTCCCGGTCCGCACGGCCCTGACGACCCTCGCCGCCGAGCCGACCCTCGAGAACCTGGATGCGCTGCTCGCCGCCGCGGTGAAGGGCGGCCTGGTCGTGGATGTGACCGGCTCCACTCCCCAGGAGACCCGGCTGCGCACCATCAGCTCCACCACCGGCGAGGCGGTGCTGCCGCTCTTCACGTCGATGAACGCGCTCCGCGCAGCCGTCGCCCAGTCGGCGGAGGGCGAGGGGGCGCGGGTGCAGGCGGCCATCGTGCCGGCCCTCGAGGCGTTGCGATTCATCCGCACCGCCGAGTTCGTGGCCGTCCAGTTCGACCCCGGAGCGGCGCACACCATGGTCGTCGCACGTTCTCACATCGAATCCGCCCTCGGCGAGCGCTGACCTGGGCCTCAGATACGTCACATACCATAGGACCGCTATGACCAACCCGACCCCCACCGTCACCCGAACCTGGACCTGCGTCCTCTTCGACCTCGACGGCACCCTCACCGACTCCGCACCCGGCATCACCTCGTCGCTCGCCCGCATGTTCGCGACGATCGGTCAGCCGGTGCCCTCCCCCGCCCAGCTCCTCGAGTACGTCGGCCCGCCGCTGCTCGACTCGCTGCAGAGCCTGGGCGGCATGACCGAGCCGGCCGCTCGGCACGCCCTCGCCGTCTACCGCGAGGACTACGCCGCCCACGGCGCGTTCGACTCCGCGGTCTTCCCGGGAGTGCGCGGCCTGCTGCAGCGCCTGCACGCGGCCGGGATCCCGCTCGCCATCGCGACCAGCAAGCCGGAGGCGCAGGCGGCCCGCATCCTCGAGCACTTCGGCCTGGCCGAGTACTTCGACGTCATCACCGGCGCGACCGACGACGAGAGCCGCAGCGCCAAGGCGGATGTGGTGGCAGAGGCCCTGCGCCGTCTCGGCGAGCGCGGCGTCGACCTCGAGCACACCGTCATGGTGGGCGACCGCCAGTACGACGTCGAAGGCGCCGGCGCGCACGGCCTGCCGACCATTCTCGTCGAGTGGGGCTACGGATCGCCCGCCGAGGCCTCCGGGGCCATCGCGGTCGTGCACTCCGCCGACCAGCTGAGCGCCCTGCTGCTCGGCTGACCGCTTCCGGCACTGTTCACCGACACGGACTAGGCGGCGCCGTGTGCTCACGGGTAGGCTGATGTGTTGCGAAACCGCACCTCATACAGCACTAGGAATCCATATGCGCACACGTAATCCGTTCGTTCCGGCTGCCATCGTGGCGGCCCTCACCATCGGCTCGCTGGCGGCCTGCTCCAGCGGCGGCAACACCAACTACGTCTCCTCGCACACGCCCGCGTCGTCGTCCTCGTCGGCCGCCGGTTCGTCCGAGGACGCGAAGTCCGAGGAACTGCCCTCCGACTTCCCGAAGGACGAAGTCCCCGTCGTCGACGGCACCGTCGTGGTCGCCCGCGGCGACAAGGAGAACGGCTGGTCGATCACCGTCCAGCCGTCGGGCAAGAACGGCTTCGCCGACGCGAAGTCCGCGCTCGAGGGCAAGGGCTTCACGCAGCAGCCCAACGCCACCGACACGTCCGCCGTCTACACCAACGACACCTACACGGTCTCGGTGAAGACTCCTGGCGTCTCCGTGACGTACAACGTCACCGCCAACCAGTAACACCGCACACCATCAAAGAGCTCCGGAGTTTTTCTCTCGAATCGACCGATTCGACCCGAAAAACTCCGGAGCTCTTGGCTTGGGTCGGGGTCAGGTGTCGATGATGCGGACGAGCTCGTCGATGAAGGCGGTGAACGTGTCCGAGCGGCGGATAAGGCCGAGCACGGTCTCGCGGTCGGAGAACACCTCGACGAACTGGTCGAAGACCGTCTGGAAGGATGCGCGACCCGCCGCCGAGAAGGCGATGAACGCGATCACGTTGACCCGGGCGTCGCCCCAGTCGATCGCCGTGTCGTTGACGACGATCGCGATCGCCGTGCGGTGCGCGCTCATCGTCATGGCGTGCGGCACCGCGAGGGAGTCGGTGAACGCCGTCGACGACATCTGCTCGCGCTCGACCGTCTGATCGACGTACTCCTGGTCGATCGCGCCGGCGGCGATCATCCGGTCGCCGAGGGCGCGGATCATCGTGATCGGGTCGCGGGCGTAGAAGTTCCGCAGGAACAGGCTCTCGTCGAAGTACTCCAGCAGCTCGCTCTTGATCCGCGCACGATGGCGCTGGCGGCGGATGCGGGATGCGGCCTGACGGATGTGCTCGACGTCGGTCTCGGTGAGGAACGGCTGCACGATGACCGTGTTCTCGCGCCGGCCGCGCGGGTCGATGGTGGTCAGCACCAGGTCGGCGTCGATGGCGTCCCAGTCGGCGTCGGTCGACGTGATGACACTGGTGATGTCGAGCTCGTCGCCGAGCGTGCTCTCCAGCCGGTCGCGCAGCAGGATGTGCATGTCGTAGTAGTTGGGGCACACCACCGCGCAGGTGACCGCATCCCGGCGCCGGGACTGCTGCTCGAGGTAGGCGCCGACGTGCATCGCGATGTAGGCGATCTCGTCGTCGTTGACCTCGATGCCTTCGGCCGCCTGCAGCCGGCTGGCGATGTAGACCGCGAGCTCGTAGATCATCGGGTACGAGCTCTTGATCGACCGGGTGAGCGGGTTGCGCGAGTAGGTGTTCTCGTGCGCCCGGGCCACCAGGTTCTGCACGTGCAGGGTGAGCCGCACGATGAAGTTCTCGTCGTGGAGGTCGACGAGGTACTCGGTGGATGCGCGGTCCACGATGCCGCGGACCACCGCCAGGTCGGCCGGGCTGACGAACTCCTCGACCGTGTCGCGTCCGGCGCCCGGTGCGATCACGCGCGTGCGCATGAGGATGGCCAGGTAGCGCAGCTCGGTCGTGTCGAGCGCGGTGCCGAAGTGCCGCTCGATCAGTTGGCCCAGGTCGTGCGCGAGCGAGCGGATGGTCTCGCTCGCCTCCGGCTCTTCGACAGCGGGGAGCACGCGATCCTTGGCGACTCGGTCGAGAGCGACGGCCATATGCAGGAGGACGTCGTTGATGCCGTACTCGTTGACGAAGAAGCCGCGCGCGTCGAGCATCGCGACGAGGTCGGACTTGAAGTCGACCAGACCGCTCGACCCGAACGCCTCCTGGATGCGTGCGACATCGACGACGCTCTGCCGCATCTCGTCGCGGAACAGCCGACTGAGCAGCTTCCGCCGAGCGATCTCCGGCCCGAGGAGCTGCACGCCGGCGCCGTGGCGTTCGAGGGCGAGCTCCGTGCCGGAGAGCAGCCCGCGCATCCTCGTCAGGTCCGACTCGATCGTGGAGTCGCTGACGAACAGGCTCTCGGCCGTCTCGTAGACGTCGATGCCGTCCGGCTCGTCGAGCAGCCGCCGCGCGAGGAACACCAGCCGTTCCTGCGGCGAGCCGGCCGTTCCCGTCTCCGAGCTGCCGTCGCCTGCCAGATAGGCGGCGTAGGCGTCGGGCTTCACGCGGTAGCCGTTGGAGCCCGACTCTACGACATCGCCGAGCGCCGCGGCATAGCTGCGGATGCTCCGGGTCGTCACCCCGATGTCGTGCGCGAGCTCGGCGGCCGTCACCCAGGCAACACGACGCGCGAGGATGTCGAGCATCCTCGTCTGCTTCGCCGAGAGCGCCACCAGCGACCACCTTTCCCGACGAGTCAACCACCCCATAGGGTGCCGCCGTGCGCTTCCGGCCAACTTTCCGCACCCCCGGAAGAAACGCTGCTGGAGCGCGGGTGCATAGCGAGCGAGCATTGCTGACGTTCCATGAGCTCCACCCAGCACGAAAGGCAAGGATCGATGAAGATCGTGGTCGTCTGCGGCGCCGGTGCGTCCAGCACCTTCGTGGCCGTCAAGCTGCGCAGTGCCGCCCGTGAGCGCGGGGCGATCATCGAGGTCCAGCCGGGGAGTGCGAGCCAGCTGGAGTCCCTCGCCGGAGTGGATGTCGTCCTCGTCGGCGCGCACCTCGAGTCGGCCGTCCCGGGCATCCGTGAGCGCGCAGCGGCGACCGGCACCGCGGTCGCCGTCCTGCCCCCCGTCTCCCCGGCCGCCCTCGACGGCGAGCGCGCCCTGGACCTGGCTCTCAACGCCAAGGCGGCGGCACTATGAGCAGAGTCGCATACGGAATGGCGGCGGCCACCAGGCCATCACGGAACGAAGGAGACCACAACCATGGCTGAACGGATCATCACGGTCGGATCGACGCACGGGCTGCACGCCCGCCCCGCGAAGCTCTTCGTGGAGGCGGTCAACAGCTCGGGCGCGAAGGTGAAGCTGACCAAGGAGGGCGGCAAGACCGTCGACGCCGGCAGCATCCTCGGCGTGATCTCGCTCGGCATCGACCACGGCGACAAGATCGTGCTCACCACCGACGCGGACAATGGCGAGGCGGTCCTCGACGATCTCGCGGTGATCCTGGCCACGGACCACGACGCCTGAGCGCGGCGGACGCATCATGAGCGACACGAACATCCTCACCGGCGCCGGCATCGGCCAGGGCGTCGCCGTCGGCCCCGTCCTGCGGATGTCGGCCCCGCTGCCCGAGCCGTCTGACCAGCCGAGCACCCGCACCCCCGACGAGGAGAAGGCCCGCGTGCAGCAGGCCGTCGCCACCGTCGCGGCCGACCTGCGCCAGCGCGCATCCACCGTCCAGGGCACGGCGGCGGATGTGCTCGAGGCGCAGTCGATGATGGCGGAGGACTCGACCCTGGCCGACGACGTCGCCTCTCGGATCGACGGCGGGAAGACCGCAGAGCGCGCCGTGTTCGAGGGCTTCGCCGTCTTCCGCGACATGCTCACGGAGCTGGGCGGCTACATGGGCGAGCGCGCCGGCGACCTCGATGACGTCTCGCAGCGCGTGGTCGCAGCCCTGGAGGGCAAGCCGGCGCCCGGCGTCCCGCACTCGGAGACGCCCTTCGTCCTGGTCGCGCACGACCTCGCACCCGCCGACACCGCTTTGCTCGACCTGACCAAGGTGCTCGGGCTCGTGACCACCGAGGGCGGCCCGACCTCGCACACCGCCATCCTGGCGCGCGAGAAATCCATCGTCGCTGTCGTCGGCGCGGCCGGCGCCGGAAGCCTGGCCGATGGCGACGAGGTCGTGGTGGATGCGGCGGCCGGCACGGTCACCGTCTCGCCGAGCGAGGCCCAGCGTGCTGAGGCGCTCCGTCGCATCGAGGAGCGTGCTGCCGCCCTCGCCGGCGGAGTCGAGCCGGGCGCTCTGGCCGACGGCACCGCCATCCCGCTGCTCGCCAATCTCGGCTCGGCCGCGGGCGCGGAGGACGCGCTGGCCGCCGGCGCCGAGGGCGTCGGGCTGTTCCGCACCGAGTTCCTCTTCCTCGACCAGCGCCTGGCGCCCGACGTCGCCCAGCAGCGCGAGCAGTACGTGAAGCTGCTCAGCGCGTTCGGGGGCGGTCGCAAGGTGGTCGTTCGTGTGCTCGACGCCGGCGCCGACAAGCCGCTCGAGTTCCTCAACGACGCGCACGAGGACAATCCGGCGCTCGGCCTGCGCGGGCTCCGCTCGCTGCGCGCCAACGAGGACATCCTCCGCGAGCAGCTCACCGCCCTCGCCGAAGCCGACGCGCAGACCGACGCGGACCTCTGGGTCATGGCCCCGATGGTCTCGACGGTCGAGGAGACCCGCTACTTCACGGAGCTCGGCCGCGAGTACGGCCTGAAGACCGTCGGCGTCATGGTCGAGGTCCCGTCGGCGGCGCTGCTCGCCGACCGTGTGCTCCAGATCGCGGACTTCGCCTCCATCGGCACCAACGACCTCACGCAGTACACCCTTGCGGCCGACCGCCTGCTCGGTTCGGTCGCCGGCTTCCAGGATCCGTGGCATCCCGCTGTCCTCCGCCTCATCGGCGAGGTCGGTGCGGCAGGCGCGGCTTCGGGCAAGCCCGTCGGCATCTGCGGAGAGGCGGCGGCGGACCCCCTGCTCGCCGTCGTGCTCGTCGGCCTCGGCGCGACGACGCTCTCGATGTCGCCCGCGGCGATCGCCGACGTGCGGCTCTCGCTCAAGCGCTACACCCTCGGCCAGGCGCGTTCGCTGGCCGAGACCGCCCTGGCCGCCGATGGCGCGGCCGAAGCGCGGGCGGCGGTCCGTGAGGCCGCCGACCGTTTCACCTCACCAGCCCCCGACAACAGAAACGAGGCACCACAATGACATCGGCGACACAGACGTCGGCGACGGCGTCGGCCCCGAAGAAGCCCAACAGCGCGCGCGTCCACGTGCAGCGGTTCGGCACCTTCCTCTCCAACATGGTGATGCCCAACATCGCCGCATTCATCGCGTGGGGCATCGTCACCGCGCTCTTCATCGCTCAGGGTCCGTTCCCCAACAAGGACATCGCGAGCCTCGTCGGCCCGATGATCACCTACCTGCTCCCGCTCCTCCTCGCCAACACCGGCGGGCGCCTGGTCTACGGCGTGCGCGGCGGCGTGGTGGGCACCATCGCAGCCATGGGCGTGATCGTCGGCACCGACATCCCGATGTTCATCGGAGCGATGATCATGGGACCGCTCGGCGGCTACCTGATGAAGCAGGTCGACCGCATCTGGGAGGGGAAGATCAAGGCGGGCTTCGAGATGCTCGTCAACAACTTCTCCGCCGGAATCCTCGGCTTCCTGTTGGCGATCGGCGCGTTCTTCGGCATCGCCCCGCTGGTGCAGGGCCTGAGCAAGGCGCTCGAAGCCGGTGTGGACTGGCTGGTGTCCGTCCACCTCCTCCCCCTGGTCAGCATCCTGGTCGAGCCGGGCAAGGTGCTGTTCCTCAACAACGCGATCAACCACGGCGTGTTCACACCGATCGGCACACTGGAGTCGCAGCAGGCCGGCAAGTCCATCCTGTTCCTCATCGAGACGAACCCCGGCCCCGGGGCCGGAATCCTGCTCGCCTGGGCGATCTTCGGTCTCGGTGCAGCCCGCGCGGCCGCTCCGGGCGCGTTCATCATCCAGTTCTTCGGCGGCATCCACGAGATCTACTTCCCGTACGTGCTGATGAAGCCCATCCTGATCATCGGCGCGATCCTCGGCGGCATGACCGGCGTCGCGGTGAACGTGGCCTTCCAGACCGGCCTTCGAGCGCCCGCGGCGCCAGGATCGGTGTTCGCGATCTTTGCGCAGGCACCCGTCTCGAGCATGCTGGGCATCGCGCTGGCGATCATCTCCGCTGCCGCGGTCTCGTTCGCTTTCACCGCGATCGTCCTGCGGTCGAGCCGCAAGCGCGACCTGCTGGCCGGCAACGCAGGCGACCTGTCGGCCGCCGTCGCCCAGGCCGAGGCGAACAAGGGCAAGTCCTCCTCGGTGCTCGGCGGCCTCGTCGACGAGGCCGAGCACGACACCGGCGACGCCCAGGGCGACGCCACGGATCGACTGGTGCGCAACATCGTGTTCGCGTGCGACGCTGGCATGGGTTCGAGCGCGATGGGCGCGTCGGTGCTCCGCAACAAGATGAAGAAGGCCGGAGTGGAGGGGGTCACCGTCACGAACCAGGCGATCAGCAACCTCGACGGCACGGCCGACCTGGTCATCACACAGCAGCAGCTGACGGATCGCGCCAAGGGCCAGTCGCCCGACTCGATCCATGTCTCGGTCGACAACTTCATGAACAGCCCCAAGTACGACGAGGTCGTCGACCTCGTCAAGAACCAGCGAACCACGGAGGACGCCAACAAATGACCGACACGATTCTCGACCGGGCGAACGTCGTGGCCGCGGGCACCGCGACCACGCGGGAGGACGCGATCCGGGAGGCGGGTGAGCTGCTCGTGCAGGCGGGCGCCGTCGAGCCGGGTTACGTCGACTCGATGCAGGAGCGCGAGAACACCGTCTCCACCTTCATGGGGAACGGCCTCGCCATCCCGCACGGCACCAACGAGTCCAAGGACGAGATCAAGCGGTCCGCGCTCTCCTTCATCCGCTACTCCTCGCCGCTCGACTGGGGCGGCGAGGAGGTGCGGTTCGTCGTCGGCATCGCCGGTCAGAACAACGAGCACCTCGAGATCCTGTCGAAGATCGCCATCCTCTTCTCGGAAGAGGACGACGTGCAGAGGCTGCTCGACGCCCCGGACGCCGAAGCGCTCTATGCGTTGCTGGGAGATGTGAACGAGTGAAGGCCGTCCACTTCGGAGCGGGCAACATCGGACGCGGCTTCGTGGGGCTCCTGCTCCACGAAGCCGGGTACGAGGTCGTGTTCGCCGACGTCAACGCCGAGCTCATCGATGCTCTGGCAGCGGCGGACTCGTACCGGGTCCACCTGGTCGGCGAGGACTCGGAGACCAAGACCGTCACCGGGTTCCGCGCGATCAACAGCGCGACCGAAGAGGATGCGCTGGTCGCCGAGATCGCCTCCGCGGACGTGGTGACGACGGCGGTCGGCCCGCGCATCCTCCGCTTCGTCGCCCCGGTGATCGCCCGCGGTCTCGCCGCTCGGGCGGACGACGCGCCCCGCCTGGCCGTGATGGCGTGCGAGAACGCGATCGGCGCCTCCGATCTGCTGGCGGCGGAGCTCATGGACGGTCTCCCGGACGACGACACTCGCGAGCAGCTCGCCGCGCGGGCGGTGTTCGCGAACACGGCCGTCGACCGCATCGTCCCCGCGCAGGCGGCGGACGCCGGAATCGACGTGACCGTCGAGACGTTCTACGAGTGGGTCGTCGACCGTTCGCCGTTCGCGGGGCACGCGCCCGAGATCCCGGGCGCCCACTTCGTCGACTCCCTCGGCCCGTACATCGAGCGGAAGCTGTTCACGGTCAACACCGGGCACGCGACTGTGGCATACACAGGCTTCCTTCACGGGGCCACCACGATCAGCGAGGCCATCGCGATCCCCGCCGTCCGGGAGGCGGCGGAGGCCGCTCTGCGCGAGACCTCGGCGGCGCTCACCGCCAAGCACGGCCTGCCGGAGGAGGAGCTCGCCGCGTACCGCGCGAAGATCCTGGGCCGGTTCGCGAACCCCTACCTGGTCGACGAGGTCACTCGTGTCGGGCGCGAGCCCATCCGCAAGCTCGGCAGGAACGACCGCTTCATCGGTCCGGCGTCCGACTACGCGGAGCACGTCGGCGGCATCCCGACGGCCCTGATCCAGGCGGTCGGCTCCGCCCTGCGGTTCGATGTGCCCGAGGACACACAGAGCGTCGAGCTGCTCAAGCTGCTCGACGAGGCCGAGCCCGCCGCGATCGTCGAAGAGGTCATGGGCGTTGAGCCCGGCGAACCGCTCCACGAGCCGCTCGTGGAGACCGTCGCCCTGGCTCAGCAGGAGCGCTTGGACGCGGCGCTCTGACAGCTGCGGCCGGGCGGCTCCCCCCGCCGTCCGGCCGCCCCTGAGCATCCGCCGACCGCAGATCACAGCGCGCGGGGCTGGTGGTACGTTTCGCATGTGAGCCGAATCGTGTCGGTGGCCCCGGTGCTCCCCGCCCGGAGCTACAGCCAAGGGGAGATCACCGCGGCGCTGCTCGCGATGATCACGTCGGACCCGGCCAGGCAGCAGGTGATGCGCCGCATCCACGCCTCCTCCGGCGTGCAGAGCCGCAGTCTCGTGATGCCGCTCGAGCGCTACAGCTCGCTGGGCTCGTTCCAGGAGTCGAACGACTTCTTCATCGCCGAGGGGACGACGCTGGCCGAGCGAGCCGTGACCGCTGCGCTCGACTCCGCCGGTCTGGCGCCCACGGACGTCGACTTCCTGCTCTTCACCTCGGTGACCGGCATCGCCGCGCCCTCGATCGACGCCCAGCTGGTGTCGCGGCTGGGCCTGCGCACGGACGTCAAGCGCCTCCCGAGCTTCGGGCTGGGATGCGTCGCCGGAGCCGCGGGGATCGCCCGCGTCAACGACTACCTGGCCGGACACCCGGACGAGGTGGCCATCCTGCTCTCGGTGGAGCTGTGCTCGCTCACGGTGCAGGCGAGCGACGACTCGATGGCGAACATCGTCGCGAGCGGCCTCTTCGGCGACGGCGCTGCGGCCGTCGTCATGGTCGGCGATCGGCGCGCCGAGCAGCTGGGTCTCGCAGGCCCGGACGTCGTCGACTCGCGCAGCCACATCTATCCCGACACCGCCGATGTGATCGGCTGGGACATCGGCGGCACCGGCTTCCGCATCGTCCTCAGCGCCGGCGTGCCCGAGGTCATCGAACGCAATTTCGCCGGCGACGCCCGGGGCATCCTCGCCGCCCACGATCTGGAGGTCTCGGACGTCGGCGCCTGGGCGGCGCATCCCGGCGGCCCGAAGGTGCTCGAGGCGTTCTCGCAGGCGCTCGACCTGCCGGACGGGGCTCTCGACTCCAGCTGGCGTTCACTCGCGAACGTCGGCAACCTGTCCTCGGCGGCGGTTTTGCACGTGCTGGCGGAGCATCTGGATGCGCACGCGGCCGGCACCATCGGGCTGCTGTTCGCACTCGGCCCGGGGGTGACCAGCGAACTCGTCCTGCTGCGCTGGGCGGATGGCGCGGAGCGCCCCGCACCCGCCGCCGTGCCCGCCGCCGTCGAGGCTGGCGCGCCCTCGGCATCTGCCGCTCCAACCGCATCCGCCGCTCCGGCCGCGCTTCCCGCGGCCGCGATGATCGACCCGGTCCCGTGATCTGGTACACCGTGCTCGTCCTCGCGACGGGCGCAGAACGCATCGCCGAGCTGATCGTCTCGACCCGCAACGCGAAGTGGTCGTTCGCCCGCGGCGGCGTCGAGTTCGGCAAGGGGCACTTCCCGCCGATGGTCGCGCTCCACACCGGACTGCTGCTGGCGTGCCTCGCCGAGGTCTGGTTCGCCGACCGGCCGTTCCTGCCCTGGCTCGGCTGGCCGATGCTCGTGCTGGTCTTCGCCAGCCAGGCTTTGCGCTGGTGGTGCATCGCCACACTCGGTCCGCGCTGGAACACCCGCGTGATCGTCGTGCGCGATCTGCCGCTCGTGACCGGCGGACCGTACCGCTGGTTGAAGCACCCCAACTACGTCGCCGTGGTCGTCGAGGGCTTTGCCCTGCCGCTCGTCCACACGGCGTGGATCACCGCGCTCGTGTTCACGGTGCTGAACGCGTGGCTGCTCGTCGTGCGCATCCGCTGCGAGAACCGCGCCCTCGCCACCGTTCTCGCCGCACCGGCACGCGCATGAAGGCACAGGTCGTCGTGGTCGGGGGCGGCCCGATCGGCCTCGCCTGCGCCATCGAGGCACGCGTGGACGGCTTGGAGGTCGTCATCGTCGAACCGCGGGTCGGGCCGATCGACAAGGCGTGCGGAGAGGGCCTGATGCCCGGGGCGCTGGCCGCCCTTCACCGGATCGGCGTCGACCCCGCGGGGAGACGTCTCGACGGCGTCGCCTACATCGATGCGGACTCGCGGGTGGAGCACCGCTTCGCCGAGCGCCCGGGTCGAGGCGTGCGACGGACCGTGCTGCACCAGGCGCTTGCGGAGCGGGCGTCCGAGCTGGGCGCTCACCGCATCCACGCGAAGGTCACCGGTCTCAGCCAGGACGGGGATGGCGTCGACCTGACCCTGAGCGACGGCGCGACCCTGCGTGCCCCGTGGGTGATCGCCGCGGACGGCCTCCATTCGCCGGTGCGCCGCATGCTGCAGCTCGATGGGCGTGTTCAGCCGGGGACCCGGAGACGGTTCGGCCTGCGGAAGCACTTCGCCGTCGAGCCGTGGACGTCGCTGGTGGAGGTGCACTGGTCGGCCGGGGCGGAGGCGTACGTGACTCCCGTCGACGAGCGCCTCGTCGGCGTCGCCGTGCTCGGCTCCCGGCCGCTCGATGTGGATGAGGTGGTGGCGGGCATCCCCGAGCTCGCCGAACGCCTGCAGGGCGCCGCGGTGGCGACCGATCCGCGCGGGGCCGGCCCGCTGCTCCAGCGCGCTCGTTCACGGGCCTCGGGCCGGGTGCTGCTCGCGGGTGACGCCTCCGGCTACGTCGACGCCCTGACCGGCGAGGGGATGCGCGTGGGCTTCGCCCAGGCGCGGGCTGCGGTCGCCGCAGTGAAGATGGGGAGCACCGAGCAGTACGAACGCGCGTGGCGGGCGACGACACGCGATTTCCGCGTCCTCACCTCGGCCCTGGTCGTGGCGGCGCGCTCGCGCTTCCGGCCGCGGATCGTACCGACCGCCGCTCGCCGCCCGGAGCTGTTCGGGTCGATCGTGGAGCGCCTCTCGCACTGAGGCCGTCGAGCCTGAATGCCTGCATATTCGGGCTTTTAAAGCATGCTTAGCACCTGTGGAATGTGGTCTCCGCACGGGTAGACCGATTAGTATCTGGAATCGAGCATCGACATCGGATATGCCGAAAGGTGAGACATGAACGCATCCGCACCCGGCCCCGTGGACGACGCGACCGCCCCCGAGCAGAAGGCGGTCAAGAAGCGCACGACGGTGACCTTCTACCTGACCGACGCCATGCGAAATCGTGCACGCGCCGCCTACCGCCAGACGTCCTTCGACGAACGCGACGGCAGTTGGTCCGAGATGCTGAACAAGGCTCTCCTGGCCGAGGTCCAGCGTCGCGAGAAGGCCTACAACGAGGGCAAGGTCTTCGTCGGCAACGACGAACCGCTGACGCCCGGGCGACCGATCGGCTTCTGACCCGGCGCTCGGGAAACGCTCCGGACACGACGAACTCCCGGCACGTCGACGGCTGGGGAGCGTCGACGTGCCGGGAAGCGTCCTCCCGCGTCAGCGGGTGTCGGTCACCGGGTGTGGGTCACCGGGTGTCGGTCACCGGGTGTGGTGGCGGCGCGTCCGGTTGGCGGACACGAACGCCAGCATCACTCCGAGGAGAGCGAGCAGGGCACCGAGGGCACCCAGGCCCAGCTCGTCGGAACCGGTGGAGGCGAGGGCCGCGGCCCCCGACGCGCTGCCCGCGGCCAGCGACATCGACCCGCCCGCGGACGCCGTCACCATGCCGGCACCGGTGCCACCCGTGGTCGGGGTGGTCGGAGTCGTCGGGGTGGTCGGGGTCGTGGGCGTGGTCGGAGTCGTCGGGTCGGTCGGGTCGGTCGGGTCGGTCGGCGTCGTGGTGGCACCGGTGGTGGTGCTGTCACCGACGACGCTGATCGCGTTGCCGCCGACGGTCACCGGAACATCCACACCGATCGGCAGGTCGATGCCGCGAGGACGCCGTCATCGCTTCCGCCAGTGGTGCCCCCGGTCGTCGAACCACCGGTCGCCGGAGCGGTGGTGGAGGATCCGGCCGAGGTCGAGTCACCGACCACCGAGATCGCGTTACCACCCGCCGTCACGGGCACCGCAGCGTCGATCGGAGCCTGGATGCCGGACAGCAGCCCGCCGTCCGAACCCGTGCCCGACGTGGTCGTCCCGGTACCGGCTGCCGGGGCCGTCGTGTCCGAACCCGAAGTCGTCGAGTCACCGATCACGGAAACAGCGTTACCGCCTGCCGTCACCGGCACCGCAGCGTCGATCGGAGCCTGGATGCCCGACAGGATGCCGCCATCCGAACCCGAACCCGAGGTCGCCGTGCTTCCACTGCCGGCGGCCGGAGCCGTCGTGCTCGAGCCCGACGTCTGCGAGTCACCGATCACCGAAACAGCGTTACCGCCCGCCGTCACCGGCACCGCAGCGTCGATCGGAGCCTGGATGTCCGACAGGATGCCGCCATCCGAACCCGAACCCGAGGTCGCCGTGCTCCCGCTACCGGCGGCCGGAGCCGTCGTCTGCGAACCCGAGGACTGCGAGTCGCCCAGGACCGAGATCGCATTGCCGCCGACCGTCACCGGCACTGCGGCATCGATCGGAGCCTGGATGTCGGAGAGCAGCCCGCCGTCCGAGCCGGAGCTCGACGCCGTCGCCGACGAGCCGGAACCCGCGGCGGGCGCCGTGGCCGACGAATCGGTCGACGTCGAGTCGCCGATGACCGAGATGGCGTTGCCGCCCGCGGTCACCGGGACATCCACCGCGACCGGCGCCTGGATGCCCGACGCGACGCCGTCCGCGCCGCCCGAGGTGGCGCTCGCTCCCGAGTCGGCGGGCGCCGGAGCGGCAGCCGAGTCGGAGCCGGAGCTGGTGGAATCGCCGAGGACGCTCACCGCGTTCCCGGCCACCGTCACCGGGACGCTGACCGAAGCCACCGCCTGGTCGCCGCTGAGCACGCCCCCGACGGAGTCGGGCGAGATGGACACGGAGGGAGCCGCCGGCGCGGCCGGAGCAGCCGCCGTAGAGCCGCTGCTGGTCGAGTCGCCGAGGACCGAGATGCCGTTGCCCGACAGGGACACCGGAACCGAGATGCCGACGACCGCCTGGTCGCCGCTCGCGACGCCGTCGCCGCTGGGAGCTTCGGCCGCGTTGGCCGCGGCCGTTCCGGCGAGCCACAGGCCGCCGACGCAGAGGGTGAACCACAGCCCTCTGGATACGAACTTGTTCATGATCAAGCCTTTCGAATGAGTGTCTGCGCCCGGGCATGAGGATGCCGGGGCGAATGGTCGCGTACTGCCTCAGAGGGCAGCGGCGACCCACTCAGTCGGGGCTGATGTCGTGGTCGGCGACGGGAGCCGCGGGGATGCGGTCATCCGTGGCAGCGCCGATGCGCCCGCTCCAGGCGGAGCCGGGCAGGAGGAAGCCGTCGGCCGTCGCGGCCGCACCGGGCGCAGCTCCGCCCGGGCCACCGGATCCACCGGTCGTGCCGGCGGTCCCGCCACCGGGCAGCCCACCGCCGGGCAGTCCACCCGGCAGGCCGCCGGGCGCCTCTGCGGGCGCACCACCGGCGCCGGCTCCGGACGGGTCGGCGAGGAGCGCCCCGGCGACGAAGGAGGCCGCACCGGTAGCGGTGAGCAGCCCGAGAGGGCTGCCCGCCGGCACCGCGGCTACGGCCGAACCGGCCGCCACACCAGGCGAGAGAAGGGATCCGAGGAGGCCCGTACCGTCGGACACCGTCGCACCCGGGTCGGGCACGGGAAGCGCCGTCACGGGCGGAGTCAGCGGCGCTACGGCCGTGTCGACCGCGCCCACCACATCCGACACCGCCTGATCGACGCCACCGGTGACCGGCTGCGTAACCGATGAGACCGGGGCCCGCGGGAGGATGTCGCTGACGATCGGCACCTGCGCGACGACCTGGTCCACCACGTCCACCACCGGGTCGACCGTACTCGAGACCGGCGACTGCTCGACGACCTGGTCGACGGTATCGGTGACCGGGTTCACCACCGCGGAGACGACCTGCTGCACGGGCTCTGGTACGGCCGGAGCGACCGCCGAAGTGACCGAGCCGAGCACCTGTCCTACCGCTCCGGTCGCGTTCGACACGACCGCCGAGGCGGGCGAGGGCGGCGGAGCCGATTCGGCCGCGGACGCGGAAGAACCCCCGAGGAAGAAGCCGAGGACGGTCAGGCCGGCGCCGGCGATCAGAGAGCCGATCAGCACGCGCGCAGGGGTGACGTGACGCGGGTGCAGCTGCTCAGCAGCTTCCGGCATACGATCACCCCCTGACCGTTCGAGACAGGGCGGACTGTACTCCGCCGTCTACTAGAACGGAAGAGTGGCGCCCGAGGTCTCGATTTCTGCGCGTTCATCATGCGAAGAGCGGCGGCGGGAGGTGGAGGCCGCGATCGCGACGACGACGAGGGCCCCCACCGTCATCGCGGCGCCCACCCACAGGGGCGATGTGTAACCCAGCCCGGCCGCGATGGTGAGACCGCCCAGCCAGGCGCCGAGCGCGTTGCCGAGGTTGAAAGCGGCGATGTTGCCGCCCGAGGCGAGGGTCGGCGCGTGCGAGGCGTACGAGAGCACCCGCAGCTGAAGCGCGGGAACCGTCGCGAACCCGAACGCCCCCATGAGCACGAGCGCGATCACCGCGCCCACCGGCATCCCGGCCACCACGGCGAAGCCGACGAGAACGACCGCCAGCGCGCCGAGCAGCCAGAGCAGCGTCCCGTCGATGGAGCGGTCGGCCAGGCGGCCGCCGACCCAGTTGCCCGCGAACAGACCGAGCCCGAACAGGATGAGGAGCCACGGCACCGCGGAGGAGGGGAACCCGGACACGCCGGTCAGCGTGTAGGCGATGTAGGTGAAGGCGCCGAACATCCCGCCGAAGCCCAGAACGGTGGCTGCGAGCGAGAGCCACACCTGCCCGGAGCGGAACGCCGACAGCTCGCCGCGCAGCCCCGCGGCCGACTGGCCACCGGCGTCACGCGGCACGAGGAGGGCGACGCCGATCATCGCGGCCACGCCGATCACCGTGATGGCCCAGAAAGTCGACCGCCAGCCGAACGCCTGGCCGAGGAGGGTGCCGAAGGGCACGCCGAGGACGTTGGCCGCGGTGAGACCGGTGAACATGACGGCGATGGCGCGAGCCTGCTTCTCCGGTGCAACCAGGCCGGCGGCGACCACCGAGCCGATGCCGAAGAACGCGCCGTGGCAGAGTGCGGCGAGGATGCGCCCGGCGAGCATGACGCCGTAGTCCGGCGCGATGGCCGAGAGCAGGTTGCCCACGATGAAGAGCACCATCAGCCCGAGCAGTGCCGCTTTACGCGGGATGCGCGTGGCGGCGGCGGTGAGACCGAGCGCTCCGACGACCACCGCGAGCGCATAGCCCGAGATGAGCCACCCCGCGGTCGCCTCGTCGACGTGGAAGTCGAGGGCGACCTCCGGCAGGAGGCCGGCGATCACGAACTCGGTCAGTCCGATGCCGAACCCTCCGAGAGCGAGGGCGATCAGGCCAGCGGGCATGGGTGTCTCCTTCAGGGTGCCGGGGATGGTGCGCTACTCTGTTAGTTGCAGACGCGCTATAAATACTTGCACGTGCAACTACTTTGTGCAACCCGTCTGCCGAGACGACCGGGAAGGGGCGCCCCATGGGCATCGCCGACGACGCCGTGGAGGTGCGCGCGCACGGCTGGCGCACGCTCGCCGCGCTGCACGGGTACATCGAGGCGGAGCTGGAGCGCGAGCTGAGCAAGGCTGTTCGGCTTTCCGTCGTCGAGTACACGGTGCTCGACGCGCTCGCCCGGCAGGACGGCTGGCACATGCGCATGCAGCAGCTGGCGCGCGCCAGCGCCCTCAGCCCGAGCGCGACCACCCGTCTCGTGAACCGTCTCGAAGACCGCGGGCTGCTCACCCGCATCCTCTGCGACGACGACCGCCGCGGCATTTACACCGAGCTGACCGGCGACGGGCACGAGCTGCTCGACACCGCCCGCCCGGTCCACGACGCCGCGCTCTCACGCGCACTCGACGGCGCTCGTCACGTGCCGGAGCTCGCCCCGCTGGTGGACGCCCTCCCCCAGCTCAGCGTGCAGCCGGCCTGAACCCGATCAGCGCAGCACCTCGACCAGGGCGACCCACGAGAACAGCACGGTCGTGACGATCGCGAGGATGGTGCCGACGGCCACGAGGATCAGCCCGAGCGGCAGCGCCGGCGCCGCCACGAGCACGAGGCCGGCCACCGCGTACAGCGCGGGTGGGAAGGCGAACAGCGCAACACGCTCGGCGGTGTAGCGGCGGAACCCGGTCTGCACCGCATCCCGCTGCACCGCCACCGCGGAGCGCACCACCACGACGGCGCACAGCGCGGTGCCGATGAGCACCTGGACGCCGTACCCGATCGTGCCCTGACCCGGGATGAGCGCGGCGCACGACAGCGCGACACCCAGGATCAGCCCGGCGATGGACGCTCCCGCCCGAGCCGCAAGTCCCCGCGACTCGGCGATGGTCCTGATGTTGACCGACAGGGCGACGATCAGCAGACCGCCGAGGGCGGCGCCCGCCCCGGCGACCGCGACATTGAACTCCGACCACGACGCGAAGGGCTCCTCCATGGGCGCCAGCGTAGCGGTGCCCAGCGGCCAGGGCGTATAACGGGGACATGGCCGACGCGCTCACCACCTGGATCGACCGCTACCGACGCGCATGGGAGAGCAACGAGCCCGACGACATCCGCGCACTCTTCACCGAGGATGCCAGCTACCGCACCGAGCCGTTCGCCGAACCGTGGGACGGTCACATCGAGATCGTGGAGGGCTGGCTCGACGCCCAGGACGACCCGGGCGCTGCCACCTTCGAGTGGCGTCTCCTCGGGCAGGACGGCCCGGTGTACTTCGTCGAGGGCGTGACCGACTACCGCGACGGACCGATCTACAGCAACCTGTGGATCATCCGCCTGGCGGAGGACGGCCGCGCCGAGGAGTTCACCGAGTGGTGGATGGAGCAGGAGCCGGACCAGGACTGACCCGGCCCCGGGTCCACCGGGTCGCCGGCGGTCGTCACGCGAGCTGACCGAGCCACAGGCCGAGCCCTGCTGCGGCGAGCGCCAGCACCAGCATCCCGACGCCGTTGAACAGTGCCGCCCGATAGCGTCGCTGCTGCGCCAGGCGCACCGTCTCGTAGCTTGCGGTGCTGAACGTGGTGTAACCGCCCAGGAAGCCCGTCCCCAGCACGGCTCGCCACTCGGGCGGAAGGCCGTGGGCGAGCGCGAGCCCGGTGACCAGCCCGAGCAGGAACGACCCGCTCACGTTGATCACCGTGGTACCGAACGGGAACGAGATCCGCACCCGCGCCTTGAGCACACCGTCGAGCACCAGCCGGGCGACCGCGCCCAACCCGCCGGCCGCGGCGACGGCGACAACGAGCAGCGCGGTCACCGGCCGCTCCGCTCGGGCCGCCGACGCGCGATGCCGGATGCCAGGGCGATGCCTGCGACAGACGCGATGGCCCCGACGGCGACGGTCGCGACGGCGTAGAGGATGCTGAGGCCGATGCTCTGAGCCGCGATCAGGCCGTCGGTGTCCACCGCCAGCGAGCTGTACGTCGTGTACCCGCCGAGGATGCCGGTGCCGACGAACAGCCGGAGATCGCGCCGCCGGCCCTCATCCGGTCCACGCAGCGCGAGCGACTGCAGAAGCCACCCGAGCACGAAGGCGCCCGTCACATTGATGAGGAACGTGATGAGCGGCACGCCCGCGACCGGCGGCACAGACAGCGTGAGCAGATACCGCGCGGCCGCCCCCAGCGCACCCCCCACGAAAACGAGCAGGATCGAGCGCCCGTGCAGGTGCACGGGCGCGGGCGCGCGGGTCGTCACGAGAGCGGCGGCTCTTCCCAGGGAAGCTTCTGGGCACCCGGAACCGGGTTCAGGGGCACCACGACGACCGGACGGTGCTGCCGGTGAGCCAGGTGCACGCCGACGGAACCGTTGAAGAACTCTCGCAGGCTGCCGCGCAGACCGGCCTCACGCGTGCCCACCACGATGTAGCGCGCCTCCATGTCGTCCGCCAGACGCGACAGCGACCAGGCAGGATCGCCGGCCAGCTGCTGCAGGAAGTAGGGGATCCCGCGGCCGTCCAGGAACCGGCGGATGTGCGCCTCCAGGTCCGGGTCGAACCGCGCGTCCTCGGTCTCGGGCAGGTCCGGGTCGTACGGCAGTGCCACCACCGTTCCGTCGACGTAGCTCGAGACGAGGTACCGGTCCGGGTCGACGTTGGCGCAGACGAGCGGCACGTCAAGATCGTCGGCGAGACGGGCGGCCTCCTCCAGCACCGCGATCGGCTGGCCCGGAACGACCGCCACCAGGATGCCGCCCCGGCCGGAGAGCGCATTGCCGTTCATGCCCCTAGTGTGCACCATCGCGGGTTCACTCGTACGGAGGGGTGGGGTACGTTCGGCGATACAGCGTCTGAAGGGAGCCCGAACCGATGGCCCACACGCCTCCGCTGCCGCGCGAGCGCCGCCGCACCACCCGCGGACTCCGTCCGCTCCCTGAGTTGACGAAGGACCTCGTCGCTCAGCTGCGTCGCCTCGTCGCGTCGGAGATCGCTCTCTTCAAGGCGGAGATGTCCGCGAAGGCGAAGGCGGCCGGGATCGGCGCGGGGCTCCTCGTCGGCGCCCTACTATTCCTGTTCTTCGCGTTCGGCGTGCTGGTGACGGCCGCCGTCCTGGGCTTCGCGCTCATCCTCCCCGCCTGGCTCTCGGCGATCATCGTCGCCGTCATCCTCATCGTGATCGCCGTCGTCCTCGGCCTGATCGGCTGGCGCAGTCTCAAGAAGGGCGTTCCGCCGGTGCCCGACGATCTGGGCAGCGAGCTGAGCGCCGACGCGAAGGCCCTGAAGGGAGAGCAGCCGTGACTACGGACACCACACCGTCGGTGAGCCGCCAGGGGCAGCGCCCTGCCGGACGCCCGCCGCTGCCCAAGGGGGCCGGCATCAACTCGTTGAAGCTCGACCTGGAGGTGACGCGGGAGGAGCTCGCCAGCACCCTCGACGACCTCTTCGCCACCTTCAACATCCGGGTGCAGATCCGGTCGCATCCCACCTTCTTCGTCGGGCTCTTCCTCGCGCTGACCGGGACCGCGGCGGGAATCGCCGCGCTCCTGCTGCGGAGACGCGGGCGTGCCGGCTGACCAGGGCGGCGTCGGGGGCGCTCGCGCCAAGGCGGTCCGGCGGATCGAGGATCGTCGCAGCCTGCCGTGGTACCGCCTGCCGTGGGGGTTCATCCTCAAGCGGACGATGCGCAGCTTCAGCACCGACCAGTGCACCGACCTCGCCGCCGGCCTGACCTACTTCGCTGTTCTCTCGCTGTTCCCTGCGCTGCTGGCACTCGTCAGCATCCTGGGCATCGTCGGTCAGAGTCAGGCAGGAATCGACGCGCTGTTCGGGATGGTCAACGAGCTGGCGCCGGGGATGACCGACGTCCTGAAGGGGCCGATCGAGAGCATTGCGTCCTCCCCCGCCACCGGGTGGGCGCTGGTCATCGGAATCGTCGGCGCCGTGTGGTCGGCGTCGGGATACGTCGGCGGCTTCGGCCGGGCGCTCAACCGCGTGTACGGCGTCCCCGAGGGGCGCACGGCTCTGGTCCTGCGGCCGGTCCAGCTCGGCGTAACGCTGCTCACCCTGGTGCTGATCTCGCTGCTCGCCCTGATGCTCGTGGTGTCCGGCCCCGTGCTGTCGTTCCTCGGCGGACTGATCGGACTCGACGAAGCGTTCCAGGCGGCGTGGTCGATCCTCCGCTGGCCGGTCGTCATCATCGTCCTCGTGCTGCTGCTCGCCGTGCTGTACGCGTCGACGCCCAACATCAAGCACCCGCGGTTCCGCTGGCTGACGCCCGGCTCCCTCGCCGCGATCATCGTGCTCGGCATCGCGTCTGCGCTGTTCGCCTTCTACGTCGGCAACTTCGGCAACTACGACCGCACGTACGGCGCACTGGCCGGCATCATCGTGTTCCTGCTGTGGATCTGGATCGCCAACAACGCTCTCCTGTTCGGCGCCGAGCTCGACTCGGAGGTCGAGCGCGCACGCGAGCTCGTCGCAGGCATCGAAGCGGACGACGTCCTGCGGCTCCCGCTCAAGTCGGACAAGGCGCTGATCAAAGCCCGCGAGGCGCACGCCGGCGACATCCTCGCCGCACGGGAGCTCCGCCGTCGCTATCGCTGACGCCCGGAGCCGCGCGGGCGCTCCTCCACCGCGAAGCTAGTCTCGAAGCATGAGCGATCAGCGACCCGGCCACGACCTCCCCGACGCCCGCGGGCGGTCGGGGCTCCACCGGACCGGGCTCGACCTCGACGGGAACCCGGACGTCCGCGTGCGCGAGGTCGAGGTCACCTCCGACGGCTGGCACGTGCTGCGGCGCACCACCTTCGACTACCGCGGACGGGACGGGCGGTGGACGACGCAGACGCGCGAGACGTACGACCGCGGCAACGGGGCCACCGTGCTCCTCTACGACCCTGCCGGCCGCACGCTCCTGCTGACCCGGCAGTTCCGCTTCCCCGCCTACGTCAACGGGCACCCGGACGGCATGCTGATCGAATCGGCGGCCGGGCTCCTCGACGGCGACTCGCCGGAGGAGGCGATCCGCCGGGAGGCGGCGGAGGAGCTCGGGGTGAGCATCGGCGAGCTGGCGCACCTGTTCGACCTCTACATGAGCCCGGGGTCGGTGACGGAACGGGTGCACTTCTACGCCGCACCTTACGCGCCTGCCGACGTCGTCGGCGGTGGCGGCGTCGAAGAGGAGGGCGAGGAGATCGAACCGGTCGTCGTCGGCTACGACGAAGCCCTCGATCTGATCGCGGACGGCAGGATCGCCGACGGCAAGACCGTCATCCTGCTGCAATGGGCGGCGCTCAACCTCATCGGCTGACTCTGGCCGCTCCCGGTCGGGATGAGCGGGTCAGCCGTAGCGGAGTGCGGGACCGTCCGACTTGAGGAAGTCGATGTGCAGGTGGTTGCACGTGTCGTCGAACGGCTTGAAGTTCGTGAGGTCCATCGAGGACCGGCAGCCGATCTGACCGAGGCCCGTACCATCCGGCACGATCGGGTCGAGGATCTTGATGAGCTGGACCGACTTCGCGTCGCCGCCGGTGAGGGGCGAACCGTTGAGCAGGTAGAAGTCGAGGGCGTGACCGCCGCCGTCGGCGTAGTGGGCGGACTCGGTGCCCGCTCCCTCGATCTGGCCGGTGCAGCGGCGGTTGATGTCGCTGACGCCGACCTGGTTGAAGTTGTCTAGGGCGACAGAGATGGCCTGCAGCACGCGGTAGTCGATGCCGCAGCCGGGAACCGCGCGGCCCTCGGCGAGGTCGGCGATCTCGGGGATGTGGTTCGGCGTCGAGCCGACCAGCCGGCCGGCCGCGACCGCGCCCATGAGCTGGACGGCGAGAGCCTGGACCGTCGGAGACACCGTCGTGTTGGTGGTCGAGTCGAGCGCCTGCGGGCTCTCCTGGATGTCGAGCCCGTCGCGGGCGACCACCTGGGTCACGCCGCCGCCGGTCAACGTCTGCACCGCAAGGGCGGTCCGTGCGGCGCCGACCGTCGAGCCCTCGCCCGTCGTGGCGTAGGCCGGGAGCGCTGCGGTGCCGAAGAACGCGGCCAGGGCGAGCATGACGACGGCGTGGACGCCCCAGCGCCGGCCCTCGGTACGAGCCGGACGGGCGGGTCGCGGACTCCGCGTGCGGCGCGGCGGCCGGTTGGCACGCTCCGCACGAGCGGCGGCCTTGGCGTCGCGCCGGTCGCGCGTCGGCCGTACGATGACGCGCTCGCGCTTCGCCGGCCGGCTGCGCTCGGCCTCGAGGGCGGCGCGGCGGCTCGGGAAGGTCTGCGTCGCCGTCAGTTCCTCGGCCGTCGTGAACGCGCTGACCGGGTCGTCCGACAGGTCGTGCTGCTGGTCCACATCCACCACGACGGGTGCCCTGAGACTGCGGCGAGGCCGCACTGAGGGTGTGGACTGGGGCAAGCTGCTGGTACTTCCTTGGCGAGACGGTCGGAGGATCGCGCCGGGGGGATGGGCGCGAAAGCGTACCGATCCTTTCTACCCGATTCCGCCTGGATGTTCCATCAATGCAGATGAATGGATTCCGGTCGGGGGCCTTTCCCGCGCGTTCGGGTCACGCAGGGGCCCCCCACCCGGAACCGGGGCCGGCAGCGTCGTCCGTCCTCTCGAAACCTAGGCGGCGCAACGGATCGCAGCCCGACGGGATACGGCTGGCACGACCGGCCGTCCAGCTTTCGATCAGGGGATGGCGACGGCCAATTCGACACGCCCGGACAGCTCGCGAAGGGCGACCGTCCCGCGCTCCGACAGCTGCTTCAGACCGATCCCGGCCTCGGATGCGGCGAGCGCTCCACCGGACCGGACCACCACCTCCACGCCGCTGTGGGTGGCCGGACGCAGTTCCAGTGCGACAGGCGAGCCGTCGCCGTGCCGGACCGCGTTCGCGAGCCCCTCGGAGACCGCGTCGACGACGGCCGCAGTGCGCGACCCGTCCTCCAGCCGCTCCCAGACGCCGTCGCCGATCGTGGCCGTCAGGCGGATGGCGGAGGACCAGCTGTCGAGCAGCATCCGCACCTGCTCTGCCGCGTCCGGCTCCTCATGCGCACCGCGGAGGGCGTCGCGCGCCCGGCCGACGATCTCGGCCATCCGTGCGCCGGCATCGTTCGGACCGGCGCTGGCTGTCAGGGAGAGCGCCCCGGCGATCAACTCCGACTGGACGCCCGCGTGCAGCAGACGGGCGAGCGAGCCGCGTTCGCGCTCGTACTCGCTCCGGATGCGGGCGGCCGTGGCGACGTTGGCCTGCAGCGCGCTCTCGAGCTCCTCCTGGTCGAGACGCGTGCGGACGGCGAGGGAGCCGACGAAGGCCACCGCCATGGCGATCAGCGGATACGTCAGCACCTCGAACCAGACGGACTCGGGACGCACCCCCACGAGACGGAGGGTCGTCGCACCGCTGAGCGCGAGCAGCACGCCGACCAGGCCGTAGCTGCCGAGAAGGAGGGTCAACCGGGGAAAGGGCCGACCCGGGAGGCGCAGCCGCGATACGGCGCTGTTGGCCGCCAGCAGCACCACGAAGCCGAGGGCGACGGGGAGGGCGCTGACCGCTCCGAACAGCAGGACCCCGAACGGGACGACGAGCGCGGAGAAGAGTGCGGCGGTCGCGATCGGCGGGGCGGCGCGCATCCCGCCGAGGACACTCGCCGACCACTCCCGAGCCCCGGCACCCGCTCCCTCCGCCAGCTCGTCCGGTGCCGCTGCCGCGTAGACGCGGTGGCTGGCCGGCCGCACGACGTCCTCGGCGAGCGTGCGCAGCACCCGAGCGGCCGCGGACGGCTCCATCGGCCGGGATGCGGCCGCCGCAGCGGCCTCCTCCAGTGCGGCCGCGACGTCGTCCACCGTGTCGGCGCGCAACTGCCGCAGGCGCTCGGAGGCGCACTCGACATCGAGCCGCGACGCCCGTTGCGCGGCCCGGAGACGCCGGAACACCCCCCGGTGCTCGCGGACGAGATCGACCCCGATGGCGATCAGCGAGAAGGCGACGACGAGCGCGACGACATTGATGCCGATCCGCCCGACCAGGTCGCCGGAAGCGACCGGGATGGAGAGGAGGCCGCCCGCCTCCAGGAAGAGGATCGGCCGGAGCCCGCCTGCCACGGCGAAGAGCGCGAAGACCACGACGGGTCGCGCCCGTCCGTGCACGAGGCGGAGCAGTGCGGCGCCGGCGAGCAGCACGCCGCCCAGGATGGCGTGCGCCAGACCCGAGACGGCGAACACCTCGACAGGACCACCGTCGACGTACTGGAGGCCCGACATCACGGTCACCGCGAAGGGCAGCGTGATGAGCCACGACCAGACGGTGACGGCCGACGGGCCGTAGACGCGCGCGAGTGAGCGACGGAAGTTCGCGAGCAGCACGGTCAGAGCCCTGAGGCAGGGTCGCCGAACGTCGTCGTGTAGAGCGTCGCGGCGGCGACGCGGGGTGTCGTGCGCTCGCCACCGAGCCCGAGAGCGGCGAACACCCGCTCGACGCTCTTTTCGACGGCACGCACCGACACGCCCCGCCGTCGGGCGATCTCGGCGTTCGACAGTCCGGCGGCGAGCAGCCGGGTCGTCTCCAGCTGCGCGGCGGTCAGGTGGAGCATCCGCGCCTGGGCGTCCGAGGCGGCAAGGTCGCGGGAGACCGGCCGATCGGCGAGCACGGCCTCGGCCGCATCCACCAGCTCGTCGACCGATTCGATGGCGGCCTTGTTGACGAACGAGGCGCCCGCGACGGTGCTCTGCGCCTGTGCCGAGGCGGCATCGCGCGACAGATTGCTCAGGAAGAGGATGGCGACGTGCGGCGCACGCGAGCGCAGGATGGTCGCCAGTTCGACGCCGTTCGGCCGCTGGCGGAGGTCGATGTCCGTCACCAGCAGGTCCGGGTCGAAGGCGTCGGCCAGGGCGAGGGCCTCCGGTGCGGACTCGGCCGACGCGACCTCGAACCCCCGCGCGCGGAAGGCGTCGGAGACCAGGGAGCGCATCAGGGCGTGGTCCTCCACGACGAGCGCGCGCCGGAGCCACGTGCTCACTCCCGCCCGAACAGACTCCGCCACCGGGCCAGACTAACCCGACACGCCGGGCGTTCCCGCTGGTCCGGCGACCCCCGTTGTGGTCCCGTTCGCCCCGCGCACGGCCCGCCCGCATCCCGGCAGCGTAGGGTTCTCGGCATGACGTCCCGGCTGCTCGCCGCGGCCGCCGGCATCGCCGCGGCTGTTGCTCTCGCGCTCGCTCCCGTGTCCGCCGCATCGGCGCACGACTACGTGGTCGGCAGCGCTCCTTCCGCCGACTCCACGGTGACTACGGCGCTCGACACGGTGACCGTGACCTTCAACGACCGCGTGCTCGACCTCTCCGGCACCGGCTCGACGAACCTCCTGACGGTGACCGGCCCCGACGCGGGGACCCGTCATTTCGAGACGGGATGCGCCACCGTCGCCGACACCGCGCTCAGCGCGCCCGTCTCCCTCGGCGGGGCCGGCCGGTACACCGTGACCTACCAGATCGTCTCGGCCGACGGGCACACCGTCTCGTCTTCCTACGCGTTCACCTACCAGCCGCCGTCCGGCACCGCGGCGGCCGCCGGTTCGGAGACACCCGGCTGCGGCGCGGGAGGGTCGGCCACGCCCGCGACGACGGACCCGACGGCACCCTCTCCGCAGGCGGGCGCCGGACCGACCGCGACGGCCGCCGCGTCCACTCCGCAGCCGACGACGCAGGCCTCCGGCACCGACCTGGGCCTGGTGATCGGTATCGCCGTCGCCATCGTCGTCCTGGCGATCATCGGCGTCGTGATCGTGCTCCTCACCTCCCGACGCCGACGCCCATCCGCCACGGAGGCGGACGCCGACGCGCGCTTCGAGAGCTCTCAGGACGATCTCTGAGGCGGATGGGGCTTTCGGGTCGAGGGATGCCGGCGTAGCGTTCGCGCATGGCCAGACAGACGACCGATCAGCAGACCGAGGACTTCCCGGACGTCGTCCCGGAGGAGCAGATGGATCCGGACATCGTGCCGGTCACCCAGCCTGAACCCGACTCCGTCGACGACGGCGACGAGGAGGACGGCCGCCTCTGAGCCGCTAGGGCACCTCGCCCTCGCCCGGCTCCTCCAGCTGCCCGTGCTCCTGGTCGTGCGCCGTCAGATCGGCGCTGGTGTACTGACGCTCGCCGGCGTCGAGGTCTTCGCGCTCGTCGTCGCCGTTCGCGATCGGCTCGTCTGATCGGCTTCCGGGCATGGGGCGCTCCTTCGTCTTGGGATGCGGTGGAGCTTCGAACGGTAGCCCTGCGCCGCCCGCACCGACAGGGGATCGCCAGCCGCCGCAGAGCCGCGGTTGAGCGGGCGTCCAGTCTTCTGGGGCAGGGTATGCCCCGTGGAGATCGTTGTCGACGTCGTGCTCGTGGTGCTCGGCATCCTCGCGATCGCGGCCGGCTGGAGCAAGGGCGCCATCCGTTCGGCCGGCACCCTCGTGGGCCTCGGTCTCGGTCTCTGGCTGGGGCTGACCATCGCCCCCATCGTCGTCGGCTGGTTCGCCGACTCCGGGTTCGGTGGGGTGACGCAGCGCTCCGTGGTCGCGGCCGTCGTCATCATCGTGTGCGCGGGCGTCGTGTACGCCATCGCGGGCGCCCTGGCGAGCATCATCGGCAAGCTCCTGCGTCACGGCCCCATCCGCTGGCTCGACTCCCTCGTCGGCGCCGTGCTGGGCCTGGCCACCTGGGCCGTCGTGGTCTGGCTGCTCGCCGGGTTCGCGTTGGCCACCAACCTGGCGACCGTCGTCCAGGCGGCGAACTCCTCCCGAGTCGTCTCGACCCTCAACAGCATGGCCCCGCTTCCGTCGTCGACTGTGCTCGGCGCGGTGGACGACGCCCTCGCCGGTGCCGGACTCCCGAAGGTGTTCGAGGGCGGCGAGACCATCAAGGCGGTCCCGGCTCCGGACGGCTCGGTGCCTGCCGCCGTCTCGGCCTCGGAGCAGTCGGTGGTCACCGTGCTCGCCTCCAAGCCCGCCTGCGGTGTCGACTCCGAGGGCAGCGGATGGGTCGTGCAGCGCGGCCGCGTCGTGACCAACGCGCACGTGGTCGCCGGCTCCTCCTCCATCGTCGTCCGGACGTCCGGGAGTTCCGACGTCGAGCGCGCGACCCTCGTCGCCTTCGACCCGTCGCGCGATCTCGCGGTGCTCGACGTGACCGACCTGAACGCCCCCGCGCTCGACATCGGACCGGACCTGACCGCCGGTGCCGCGTCGTTCGCTGCCGGGTACCCGGGCAACGGGCCGTTCACCATCGCGCCGCAGCGCGTCCGCGACCGGGTCGTCGCGCGGGGCACCGACATCTACCAGAGCGGCTCCGTCGACCGCGACATCTACTCTCTGCGCGGGGTCGTCCGCCCCGGGAACTCGGGCGGCCCGCTGCTCGACTCCGAGGGCCGGGTCGCCGGGGTCGTGTTCGCCCGGAGCGCCACGAACCCGGACACCGGCTACGCGCTGACCCTTGCCGAACTGCGGCCGGTGCTCTCGTCCGTCGGCTCCGCGCCGATCAGCTCCGGAGCCTGCTCGGCGGGCTGACACGCGCCCGGCACGCTCTGCCGTCCCGACGGACGTCGTGGTTGGCTGGTGGCATGAAGGCAGTCAGCTACTCCGCCACCGGCGATTCCGACGTCCTGACCCTCGGCGAGCGCGACGAGCCGCACCCCGGACCGGGCGAGGTACGCGTCCGCATCCACGTGTCCGGTGTGAATCCCACCGACTGGAAGGCACGGCGGGGCAGCGGCCGGGCCGAGCTTCCCCGGCCGCAGGTGCCGAACCAGGACGGCGCCGGCGTCGTCGACGAGGTCGGCGAGGGCGTCACGGCCTTCCGCGTGGGCGACCGCGTGTGGGTGTGGGATGCCGCCTACCAGCGTCCCGACGGCACGGCGCAGGAGTTGGTGGTGCTTCCCGAGAAGCTGGTGGTCGGCCTGCCCGACGACGTGAGCTTCGACGAGGGCGCGTCGTTCGGCATCCCGGCGCTCACCGCCCATCGCGCGCTGACCTCGTACGAACACGCGCCCGCGGAGCTCTCCCCCGGCTCTCTGGAGGGTCGCACCGTGCTCGTCGCCGGAGGGGCGGGCGCCGTCGGCCACGCCGCCATCCAGCTCGCCGTCTGGGCGGGCGCCACGGTCATCGCGACCGTCAGCAGCCACGAGAAGGCGGAGCTCGCACGAGCCGCAGGCGCCCACCACGTCGTCAACTACACCGACCCGGACACCGCCGAGGCCATCGGCGCACTGGCGCCCCGCGGCGTGGACATCGTGGTGGAGGTCAACGTGATCGCCAACGCGGCGCTCGACGTCAAGGTCACCGGCCGCAACGCCACGATCGCGAGCTACGCGGACGCCCCCGGAGCAGAGGACGTGACCATCCCCGTCCGCCCGAGCATGTCGAAGAACCTCCGCTGGCAGTTCGTGCTCACCTACACGGTCGCTCCGGAGAACAAGGAGGCCGCAGTGCGGGCGGTCGCCGCTGCCGCCGCCGACGGGGCCCTCCGTGTGGGCGAGGAGCACGGCCTCCCGATCACGCGCTTCCCGCTCGATCAGACGGCCGCGGCCCACGACGCCGTCGAGGACGGCATCGTGGGCAAGGTGCTCATCGACGTGGCCTGATGGCCTGCACGATGAGCGCGACCACCGACGCGACGGCGATCGCCGCGGCGTAGCCGAGCACCGTCGGCAGCAGGCCGATCGCGGCGATCAGCTCGCCGGCGACCAGCGCAGGGACGCCGTAGGCGAGGTAGCTGACGAGGAACACCCCGGCGAAGAGCTCGGCGCGCTGATCGTTCGGCGCGAGCGGGGCCAGGATGCGGAGGACCGCTGCGAAGCCCGCGCCGAAGCCGCCGCCCGCGATGGTCGCGCCCACGAAGAGCAGCGCGAGGATGCCCGCCCCGATCCCGACGGCGGCCAGCGCGACACCGACGAGGATCGCCGCCATAGCCCAGACGGCCGTGATCCGGGCGGGAGCGCGGGTCAGCAGCAGGCCGGCGACGGCTCCCACCGCCGGGGGCACCGCGACGATCGCGCCGTTGAGGAGTCCGCTGTCGAGGTGGAAGACGCCGTGCAGGATCGACGGGGAGAGCCCGATGAAGAGGCCGGCCAGCATCCAGGTCGCCAGGAAGAGCGGGATGGCGCGGGCGAACTCCGCGCGGGCCGCACGCGGCACGAACAGCCGAGGGATCAGCGACCGCACCGCTCCCGGCCGGCGCTCCACCGTCTCGGGCGACACGGCGATCACGACGATCCCGGCGGCGAACAGCAGCGCGAGGACGACGAACACGACGATCGTGGGCTGAGGTACGAACTGCACCGCGAGCCCGGTCAGGAACGCGCCGATGGCGATGCCGCCGACGGGAGCGGTGCTGCCGATGGTCGCGCCCAGCTTCTTCTGACGCTCGGGAGCAAGCTCGACCAGAGCCGCGGTGAAAGTGCTCATGGCGGCGCCCGTGGCGACACCCTGCACAGCCCGCGCCCCGATGATCCAGCCGATGTCGGGAGCGAACAGGAAGATCAGCATCGCCACCACCTGCAGCGCGAGCGCACCGATCAGGACCGGCCGCCGGCCGATGTGGTCGGAGAGCGACCCGGCGATGAGCAGCGTGATGAGGAGCGTCACCGCGTAGATCGCGAACGCGACCGTGAGGAGCCACGGCTGGAAGCCCCACTGCTGTTCGTACAGCACGAACAGCGGGCTCGGAGCGCCGACCGCCAGGGCGACGGCGACGAAGGCCAGTGCGGTGCCCGCGAACGCCGCCGCGGGACGGAGCCGCCGGGGGCGGTCGCCGCCCACCGACCGCGCGGGCCGGACGGCAAGCATCCCGCCCGTGGAGAGGGTCTCTTCGGCTGTGGTCATGTCGAGCTCCTTAAAGCAAAATCGTTTGCTTTAGCGACTATACGAGAGGATATGAGATAAAGCAACGAAATTTGCTTTAAGCTATTCCCATGGAAAATACGACCACTCCGTCGAAGCGGACGGGCGGACGCAGCGCCGCGGTCATCCACAACGTGCGCACCGCCGTCGAAGAGCTCGTCGAAGAAAAGGGCCAAGACCGCGTCACCGTTCCGATGATCGCCGAGCGTGCCGGCGTCAACCCGACCAGCATCTACCGCCGCTGGGGCGACCTCCCGACCCTCATCAACGACATCGCCACCTACCAGCTCAACCCCGAGCGGCCCCTGCCCGAGAACGGCGACCTGCAGCGCGACCTCACGGAGTGGGCGTCCGAGCTGGTGGAGCACTACCGCAATCCGGTCAACGCGGCGCTCCTCCGCGGCGGCGCCTCGGCGGCCGGCGAGCGGCAGTCGAACTGCCTCCGCAACCGGCGCACCGAGGCGGGTCTCATCCTGCAGCGCTATCCGGACTCCCCCGTCACCGACGACGACGTTCTGGATGTCGTGGTCGCGCCGATCATCTACCGCGTCATCTTCCTGCCCTGGACGCTCGAGGACACCACCGCCGAGCACCTGGTCGAGCGACTGTTCCGGTAACCCCTCCGCCACCCGGTAGTGTCGGGAGGCGATGCGCCAGGAACGGACCAGCGAGGAACGCGCCGCGGCCCGCTCGGGCTGGGCGGTCGGGATCGCGACCGCCGTCTACGGCATCTCCTTCGGCGCCCTCGCCACGGCTTCCGGGCTCGACGTCTGGCAGACCTGCGTCCTCAGCCTGGTCATGTTCAGCGGCGGCTCGCAGTTCGCCCTCATCGGAGTGCTCGCCTCCGGCGGCGCCGCGGCGGGCGGCACCGCGATCATCAGCGCCGCACTGCTCGGCGTGCGCAACTCCTTTTACGCGCTGCGGCTGTCGCGCATCATCGGCCCGGGGTTCTGGAAGCGCGCCGCCGCCACCCAGCTGACCATCGACGAGTCCACCGCCGTCGCGACCGCCCAGAGCGAACCGCGGGCGCAGCGCATCGGTTTCTGGGTCACCGGGCTCGTCGTGTACATCGGCTGGAATCTGATGACGCTGGCCGGCGCACTCCTGGGCGACCTGATCGGCGACGTGAAGGCCTACGGGCTCGATGCGGCTGCGGCCGCCGCGTTCCTCGGCCTGCTCTGGCCGCGGCTGAAGGCGCGCCAGACACAGGCCGTCGCGGTCGCCGGCGGATTCGTCGCGACGCTGCTCACCCCATTCCTCACCCCCGGCCTGCCCGTGCTGGCGGCGGCGGTCGTCGCCATCATCGTCGGCGTGTTGAACCTGTTCGGCCGGAGGAACGACCCGCCGCATCCCGAGGCGGTGCCCATGGAACGGGAGGTGGAACCGTGACCACCTGGCACGTCATCCTGCTCGCCTCGATCTGCGTGCTCGGGCTGAAAGCTGTCGGCTGGATGGTGCCGCCGAAGGCGCTCGACCACCCGACCGTCGCGCGCGTGAGCGACCTCCTCACCGCCGCGCTGCTCGCGGCCCTCATCTGCGTGCAGACCCTCGGGGCCGGCCAGTCGCTGCAGCTCGACGCGCGGCTCCCCGCCGTCGCGATCGCCGCCGGGCTCTACGCGCTCCGGGTGCCGTTCATCGTCGTCGTGCCCGCGGCCGCGGTGGTCGCCGCCCTCATCCGCCTGTTCACCTGACCGGTCGAGCGCGCTCAGTCGTAGCCGAGGATGACGACGTCGTCGTCGGTGCGTTCCTGGTCGACTGCGGCACTGGGGGTCATGCAGGGATGCTAGGGCGGCGCAGCGGGCGCTGCCGATGTACATGACGTCCATCGCGGCGCCCGTTCCCGACGCGGTGTACAAAGCGTCGCGCCGTCAGGCGTGCCGGTGTCGGCGGCCTCGCATACCGTGACGCCGTGAGCGCATCCTGGCACCCGGTGGCGAATGCGCAGCCCATCGAGTGGCTGCTCCGCCAGGGAGCGCTCGGCACGCCGTACGGCGTGATCCGCCGGTTCACGTTCGGCGACCCCAACCGCCCGGAGGTGTGGTTCCGGGTCGTCACCTGGGCGCCGACCTCGGACGGCCGCGAACTGATCGGCTGGTGCCGAACGCTCGAAGCAGCCGCCGCGGCCGCCTGGGACCATCGCTGCGCCGCCGAGTCGTGGCGGCACCACATGGCCGCCCGCCGGACCGACGCTGCCACGATGGCGGCACAGCGGCCGACGGCGGCCGAACTGGTCCGGTTCTACCGGGCGGCGCTGCGGCGGGAAGCGAGCACGCCCTCCAGCTCGGCCAGGAGATCCGCGCCGAGCTCGTCGGCCCGGCCCGCCCCGGCCGTCGGCGGCGTCTCGGCGCCCAGGGCGCGGATGAACGCGACGGCCCTGTCGCGCTGAAGCACGGCGCGGGCCTCCGGTTCGAGCAGCAGGTAGCGGACCACGCGGAGGTCAGCGGCCCGCACGGCCTCGGCGAGGACACGGTTCGGAAGAGTGTCGATGACGACCGACAGGGCGTGGTGGAGTCCGTGGGCCGGATCGAGGTCGCCGCGCTCGACCCGCCTCGCGAGCAGGGTCAGTTCGACCTCGCGCTCGAGCGCGGAATCGCCCGGGTCGCCGGCCAGCGCTGCGGGCCACAGCAACCGGAGCACCGCCACGGCATCCGCGATCTCCGCTTCGTCGAGCGCGGCGACCTCGGTGTACCGGTTCGGGGAGGTGGACATGAGCCCGACGGCGGTCAGACGGCTGACCGCCTCACGGACGGGCGTGCGCGAGACGCCCAGCCACGAGGTCAGGTCGGCGTCGCGCAGCCGCTGGCCCGGCGGCAGCTCCCCCGACAGGATGCGCTCCAGCACGAGCTCGTAGACGTCGTTGCGGAGCAGCCGCCTGCCGTCGTATCGCGTACGCGCATCCTGCTCCACCCTGGCTCCTCAGCGTCAGAAACGGCTCATACCTGTTCTAACATACCAGCCAGGTCGGGTAGGCACGGAGCGCATATCCGTGCTGCCACCGATGCCGGCCCCGCACGCCGCGCCCTAGCCTGTGATCAAGCTCGGCCAGGGGGACCGATCCTGTCGGGGGACGGATCGGGAAAGGGGCCGGAGTGCATCGCACTCCGGCCCCTTTCGTGTTCACACGCGAGGTGTGAGAACCGTTACTTGGTCAGCGGCTCCAGGGTCGGGTCGTTGGCGTACGCCTCGGCCGCGTTCTCCTTGGTGACGATGACCGGCTTCAGCAGGAAGGCCGGGACGACCTTCTTGCCGTTGTCGTACGACTTGTCGTCGTTGATCTCCGGCTTCTTGCCCTGCTGCAGGTCCTTCACCATGGTGATGGCCTGCTTGACCAGGTTGCGGGTGTCCTTGTTGATGGTCGAGTACTGCTCGCCCGCCATGATGGACTTGACCGACTCGGCCTCCGAGTCCTGACCGGTGACGATCGGGGTCGGCTTGCCTGCACCCTTCACCGAGGTGAGGATGGCGCGGGCCAGGGTGTCGTTCGGCGACAGCACGCCGTCGAGCTCGGTCGACGCGTAGTTCTTCGCGAGCAGCGTGTCCATGCGGGTCTGCGCGTTCTGCGGCAGCCAGCCCTGGGTCGCGGTCTGCTTGATCTCGGTCTGACCGGAGACGACCTTCAGCGTGCCGTCCTCGATCTTCGGCTTGAGGACCTTCATCGCGCCGTTGAAGAAGACGGCCGAGTTGGCGTCGTCCGGCGAGCCGGAGAAGAGCTCGATGTTGTAGCTCTTCTTGTCCGGGAACTTGGCCTTCATGCCGTCGAGCAGGGCCTGACCCTGCAGCTCGCCGACCTTCTCGTTGTCGTACGCGACGTAGTAGTCGACGTCGTTCGTGTTGAGGATGAGGCGGTCGTACGCGATCACGACCGCGCCGGCGTCGTGCGCGGCCTTGGCCTGCGCGGCGAGCTGGCCGCCGTCGACGGCGCCGATGATGACGACCTTGGCGCCGTTGGTGATCATCGACTGGATCTGCGACTGCTGGTCGGACACGCCCGAACCACCGGCGTACTGCACGTCGTCCTTAAAGCCGGCCTCCTTCAGGCCGTCCTCGAACAGGCCACCGGCGAGCACCCAGTTCTCCGACGTCTTAGTCGGGAGGGCGACACCGATGGTCGAGTCCTTGGCGAAGCCGGAAGCCGACGAACCGCTGTCGGAGCCGCGGCTGGAGCAGCCGGACAGGGCCAGCGCGGCGGCAGCTGCGACAGCCACTGTCGCGAGTGCGATTTTGCGCATTGCGTTTCTCTTTCTCTGTGTTGGATGGTGCAGGGGGAAGGGAAAAGAATCAGGAGGTGAGGGAGCGGGAGCTGTCCTCGGCCTCGTCCGCGGTGGGAACGACGGCGGGCTGGTCTGCGCCGGCGGCGTTCGCCTCCTGCGTCTTGCCGCCGCCGAACATCCTGCCGATCAACGAGGGGCCGCCACGGCGCTTCGAGTAGACGTCGATGCCGACCGCGATCAGCAGCACGAGACCCTTGATGATCTGGACCTTGTCACTCGTGACGCCGAGCAGCTGCAGGCCGTTGTTGAGGACGGCGATGACGAGACCACCGACGATGGAGCCGGCGACGGTTCCGATACCGCCGGAGACTGCGGCGCCACCGATGAACACTGCGGCGATCGCGTCGAGCTCCCAGCCGAGGCCGTCCTGCGGGCCGGAGGAGACCGAGCGGGCGACGGCGACCATGCCGGCCAGCGCGGCGAGCACGGACATGTTCATCATCACGAAGAAGTTGACGCGCTTGATCTTCACGCCGGACAGCTCCGCCGCGTGCCAGTTGCCGCCGACCGCGTAGATGTGGCGACCGAAGATGGTGCTGCGGGTGACGAACGAGTAGACGATGATCAGGATGCCGAGAATGATGCCAGACACCGGGAACGAGGTGCCGACGCGGCCGCTCGCGAACAGGAAGGTCGCGTAGAGCACGACGGCGTCGAGCACGACCACCTTGAACACGCTCACCCAGAGCGGCGCCTTCTCGGAGCCCATCTTGGTCTGGTTGCGGCGGGTGCGGACCTCGAGCAGTGCGATGACGACCGCGATGATCAGGCCGAGCAGCAGCGTGGAGTTGTTGAAGCCCGTGTTGGGGCCCCACTCCGGCAGGTAGCCGCCGCCGATGAAGGTGAAGCCGTCCGGCACCGGGATGGTGTTCGCGTTTCCGATCAGCTGGTTGAGGCCGCGGAAGATGAGCATGCCGGCCAGGGTCACGATGAACGCGGGGACGCCGACGTACGCGACCCACCAGCCCTGCCAGGCGCCGATGGCCACACCGACGAGCAGGCCGAGGACGATTGCGAACGGCCAGGGGAGGTTCCAGTCCGTCATCGCCTTGGCGACGATGATGCCGACCAGCGCCGCCACGGAACCGACCGACAGGTCGATGTGGCCCGCGATGATCACCATGACCATGCCGATCGCGAGGATGAGCACGTAGGCGTTCTGGTTCACCAGGTTGATGAGGTTCACCGGCTCGAGCGTCGTTCCGCCGGTGAGGATCTCGAACAGGATGATGATGACGACGAGGGCGCCCAGGATGCCGAACTGACGGCCGGTGGACTGGCCGCCTCCGAACATCTTGCCGAGGTCGCGCAGTCCTCCGGACTTCTTCGTGTCAGGGATCTGAGTGGTCATGGCTATCGGGCCGCACTTTCCGTGAATGGGGACTTCTTGGCTGAGGTCATGCTCTTCAGGAGCGTCTCGGGGGTCGCCTCGGCGATGGGGAACTCGTTGGTGATCTGACCCTCGAAGATCGTGTAGATGCGGTCGGAGATGCCCAGCAACTCCGGCAGCTCCGACGAGATCACGATGACGCCCTTGCCCTGCGCGGCCAGCTGCTGGATGATCCCGTAGATCTCGAACTTGGCGCCGACGTCGATGCCTCGCGTCGGCTCGTCCAGGATCAGGATGTCCGGGTCGGTGAACATCCACTTCGCCAGGACGACCTTCTGCTGGTTGCCTCCGGAGAGCGTGGAGACACCGCGGTCGACGTCGGGCGTGCGGATGCGCAGGAGCTTGCGGTACTCGTCGGCGACGGCGTACTCCTGGAGGTCGTCCACGACGCCGCGCTTGGCGATCTTCTTGAGCTTCGCCGCGACGACGGACTGCTTGATGTCGTCGAGGAGGTTGAGGCCGAGCACCTTGCGGTCCTCGCTCACGTAGGCCATGCCGTTGTCGATGGCCTCGGAGACGTTGCGGACGCGGATCTCCTTGCCGTCCTTGTAGATCTCGCCCGAGACCCAGGTGCCGTAGGAGTGACCGAAGACGCTCATCGCGAGTTCCGTGCGACCGGCGCCCATGAGGCCGGCGAAGCCGACGATCTCACCGCGACGGACGTAGAAGCTCGAGTTCTTGACCACGAGGCGGTCGGGGACCTGCGGGTGCTGGACGACCCAGTTGCGCACCTCGAAGAACTTCTCGCCGATGTCGGGCGTGCGCTCCGGGAAGCGGCTCTCGAGCGTGCGGCCGACCATGCCGCGGATGATGCGGTCCTCGTCGACGCCGTCGGCCTTGACGTCGAGCGTCTCGATGGCGCGGCCGTCGCGGATGATGGTGATCTGGTCGGCCACGCGCTCGATCTCGTTGAGCTTGTGGCTGATGATGATGGAGCTGATCCCGCGACCCTTCAGCCCGAGAATCAGGTCGAGGAGGTGCTGCGACTCGGCCTCGTTCAGCGCCGCGGTGGGCTCGTCGAGGATGAGGAGCTTGACGTTCTTGTTGAGTGCCTTCGCGATCTCGACGAGCTGCTGCTTGCCGACACCGATGTTCTTGATCTGGGTGTCCGGGTCGTCGGAGAGGCCGACGCGCGCAAGTAGCTCGACGGCACGACGCTTCGCTTCGCCCCAGTTGATGACACCGCCGCGGCCGGGCTCGTTGCCGAGGAAGATGTTCTCGGTGATCGACAGCTCGGGGATGAGCGCGAGCTCCTGGTGGATGATCACGATCCCCTGCTGCTCGCTGGACTTGATGTCCTTGAACCGCATCACGTCGCCCTGGTAGACGATGTCTCCGCTGTACGTCCCATAGGGGTACACGCCGGAGAGGACCTTCATGAGGGTGGACTTCCCTGCGCCGTTCTCGCCGCAGATCGCGTGGATCTCGTCGGCGTGGACGGTGAGGGAGACATCCTCGAGCGCTTTGACCCCCGGGAACTCCTTGGTGATCGCGCGCATCTCGAGGATGACTGCGTTCGACGGCATCGTCGCTCCTTGCGGGCTCGGGAATGGATGTGCCTAAGTAGTAAACGCTATCTTCTCACTTGTCGTCAAATAGTGAAGACAACGATGCGATAACGGCCTGAGACCGGCCGGGAGGTGTCAGCCCTCTTGCCCGGCGAGGGCGCCCTTGATGACGATCGCGGCTGCTCCGAGCGATTCGGCGCGGTCGCCTAGCGACGAGATCCGGACGGTGGTCGTGCCGGCGATGATCGGGATGGCATTCTGCCGGATCCCGTGCCGGATCGGGTCGAGCAGCGCGTCGCCCAGGCCGACCAACGGTCCGCCGATGAGCACGAGCTCGGGGTTGATCACGTTCGCGATGTTGCCGATCGCCTGCCCGATCGCCGTGCCCGCGTCGCTGACGACCCGCAGGACGGCGGGGTCCTTGTCGAGGCCGCGGCGCAGGATGTCCGCGGCCGTGCGAGCGCCGTCGCCCCGCCCGAGCGACTCGAGCATCACGCTGGTCGACGCGATCGTCTCCAGGCAGCCGCGGTTGCCGCAGCGGCAGATGACGCCGTGCTCCGCGACCGGGGTGTGACCGAGTTCGCCCGTGATGCCGAGGAACCCGTAGTACGGCTGGCCGTTCAGGATGAGACCGGCGCCGATCCCGGTGCCGATCTTGACGAAGATCAGGTTGCGCTCTCCGCGATTCGCTCCCCAGGTGACCTCCGCCAGAGCACCCAGGTTGGCGTCGTTGTCGACGACGACAGGGAAGCCGAACACGTCCTCCAGCTCCCGCCGGGTGATTCCGACCCATTCGGGGAGGATGGCACCCTGCAGTACCGTGCCGGTGCGGCGGTCGATGGGGCCGGGGATGCCGACGCCGACGGCGAGCACCGACTCGCGGTCATGGCCGCCCTCCGCGAGCATTCGGTCGAGCAGCCGCGCCGCCTCGCGCACCGCGCCGAGCACGTCGTAGCCGGGTTCGAGCGCCACCTGCTCCTCGGCGATGACGTCGTAGCCGAGGGTGGTGAGGACGATCCGCACGTGGCGGCGGCCGAAGTCGACGCCGACGGCGATGTCGCCGGTGTCGGTGAGCTGCACGAGCAGCGCCCGTCGCCCGCTCGAGGTCACCGGGGAGGTCGCGACCACGCCCTTGGCCGCCATGTCGCGAACGATGTTCGACACGGTGGCGGTGGACAGGCCGGTCCCGCGCGCCAGCTCAGCCTGGGTGGACGGTCCATTGGCCAGGAGGAACTCGACGAGTCGTTCCTGGTTCAAGTGCCTCAGTGCGCCCTGCGACCCGGGATTGCGTGCGCCACGAGGGATCAGCCCCTGAGTGGCGGTCATAGCGATAAGCGTGAACGATCGGGGTGTTGGAGTCAAGCTGTGAACGCAACAGTCGGCCCCAGATCGGGTGACGGACCCGAGAATGCTGACAGCTGCTGCGATGATGGACGCATGCCCATCCTGAACAAGGACATGCAGGTCTGCATCTCACTCGCCGGTCGCCCCAGCAACATCGGGACGCGTTTCCACAACTTCCTGTACGACGAGCTCGGCCTGAACTTCGTCTATAAGGCGTTCACGACGGACGACCTGGAGGGCGCCGTGCGGGGCATCCGCGCGCTCGGGATCCGCGGATGCTCGGTCTCCATGCCGTTCAAGGAGGCGATCATCCCGCTGGTCGACAACCTCGAGGCGTCGGCCGTGGCCATCGAGTCCGTGAACACCGTCGTGAACGAAGACGGTCTGCTGACCGCCTCCAACACCGACTACGAGGCCGTGGCCCAGTTGCTCACCGAGCACGAGGTCGACACCGCCCAGCGGGTGCTGGTGCGCGGGTCGGGCGGCATGGCGAAGGCCGTTGTCGCGGCGTTCCGCGGCGCAGGATTCGACGAGCTGACGGTCCTCGCACGCAACGCCGAGGCCGGTCCCGCCCTCGCGGAGCGGTACGGCTACGAGTGGGTGGCGGAGGACCCGGAGCCCGGGTTCGATGTCATCGTCAACGTGACGCCGCTCGGGATGCGCGGCGACGCGGAGGACGTGATGGCGTTCGACGAGGCGTTCATCGAGCGCGCGACGACCGTGTTCGACGTCGTCGCATTCCCGTCCGAGACGCCGCTGATCCGTGCAGCGCGAGCGAGGGAGACCGCGGTCATCACCGGCGCCGAGGTGATCGCTCTGCAGGCGGCTCGCCAGTTCGAGCGCTACACAGGCGTGCAGCTCACGCCGGAGCAGGTGGCCCGGGCGTCCGAGTTCTCGCGCGCCGAGTGACTCCGGTCGCACCGACCGACCGGTGTGATGCGCTCCGGCCCGACGGGGAGTAGCTTGAGGCCCGGACGTGAAGGAGCGTGCGCATGGGCATCGGAAGCGGCATCTTCATCTTCGTCGTCGGTCTCATCCTGGCCTTCGCCCTGCAGGTGCAGGTGAGCTGGATCGACCTGAAGATCACCGGGTACATCCTCATGGGAGCCGGCCTGGTCGTGTTCGTCATCTCGCTGGCGTTCGCCTTGCGGCGCAGACCCCGCACGTCGATCCGGCAGGACGGCATCGACCCCGTCACCGGCCAGCGCGTCGAGCGGCGCACCGATGAGTATTGAGGCAGGCACCCAGCCATACAATGGCCGGATGTCCGATGACCTCCTCGCGCTCGAGAACCAGGTGTGCTTCGGCCTCGCCGTCGCTGCGCGGAGCGTCATCGCGCTCTACCGGCCGGTGCTCGAACCGCTGTCGCTGACACATCCGCAGTACCTCGTGATGCTGGCGCTGTGGGAGCGCGAGCCGCGGTCGGTGAAGGACCTCAGCGACACCCTCGCACTGGAGCCGGCCACCCTCTCCCCTCTGCTGAAGCGCCTGGAAGCGACGGGCTATGTCGAGCGGCGGCGGAGTGCCGCCGACGAGCGTGCGCTCGAGGTACGTCTGACGGAGTCCGGGCGGGCGCTCCGCGCGGAGGCGGAGAAGATCCCGCCGCGCATCGTGGAGCGGCTCGGCCTGCCGGTCTCGGAACTCGAGAATCTGCGCGAAAGCCTTCAGACGATCATCGGCGCGGCCGTCCGCACCGGATGATGCGGGCTCAGGCCGCCTGAACGGGCGCGGGGCACACCAGCCGCGTCGCGTCGCGCTGGCCGCCGGGCCGGAGCACCTCGTGCTCGGTCATCGGGCGGCCGCACATCGGGCACGCCGCTGCGGCGGAACGCTGCTCCGGCGCCTCCGGGTGGCCTGCGCCGAGCTGCGCCGGACCGGCGATGCGGATGAGCTTCTCGTTCCACCGCGAATACCAGCTGGCGAAGCGTCCGGCCATGATCCCTCGATTCATTAGTGCACTAACAAAAAGTGTACGCCATCTGGACCCTGACCCGCAGGGCAAGGTCTACGCTGACAGCGGAGGGCGACATGCGCATCAGCGAACTGGCCGAGCGGGCGGGTGTCACGGTCAAGGCCGTGCGGTACTACGAGAGGCTCGGGCTCGTGTCGCCCGACCGTCTCGGCAACGGCTACCGCGAGTACGGCGACGATCACCTGCGCGCTGTGCTCGAGATCCGCGAGCTGGCCGCGACAGGCATCCCGCCGAGCAAGGCGCGCCCGTTTATCGACTGCCTCGGCTCTGGCCACGCGCACAGCGACGAATGCCCCGCCTCGCGCGACGCCTACCGCGACGGACTCGCCGAGCTGGATGCGGCGATCGCCGCCCTGGAGCGCCGCAGGAACCTCCTCGCCCGCCGTCTCGCCGGGGCCGAGCACCGCATCCCCGAGCCGGCCGACGGCTGCGGGTGCACCATCGACCCCTCCTGACGGACACCGGGATCATCCCCAGGGATGACCCCATCCCTACCTGCGGTCGATGCCCGCCGAGCGCGCACCCGGTTGACTCGGACATGTCCGCTCGAGCTCCCGTCTCGAGCGTCGACGCGAAGGGGGAGACCGATGACGACACTGGGACACGGACTGCGAACCGCACCGACACTCGGTACGGCATCGGTGCCGGTGCGGCGGCGAGCGCGGGGGCTGCTCGCCGCCGTCACCGGCAACCCGTACCTGCAGCTGCTCGTCACACTCGTTCTCATCGCGGCGGGCGCGACCCTCCTGATGATCGGGATCGGACTGCTGCTCGATGTGGCGGTGCCGTGGATCTTCGACGACGAGCTGCGGGCTCTGAAGGCTCTTCTGCCGCAGATCGGCTGACAGTCGGGTGATCCGGGCTCTGGCCCCGGCGTTCGCCCGCCCCTAGAGTCCCTGCATGGGACGTCTCCTCCTCTCGGCCATCGCCTCGGTCGACGGCTACACGGTCGACAGCTCCGGATCGTTCGACTGGGCGCATCCCGATCCAGAGGTGCACGCGTTCGTCAACGACCTCGAACGCGGCATCGGCACCTATCTGTACGGCGGGAGGATGTACGAGACCATGCGGGCCTGGCAGGACATGGGCGACAGCGACGAGCCGGTGATCGCCGACTACGCCGGAGTGTGGCAGAGCGCAGAGAAGGTGGTGTTCTCGTCCACGCTGAACGAGGTGACGACGCCGAAGACGCGGTTGCTGACGCGGTTCGATCCGGACGAGGTCCGCCGTATCGTCGCGGACGCCGACCGCGATGTCTCCATCGGCGGGCCGACGCTCGCCGCCGCGGCCTTTGCAGCCGGGCTGGTGGACGAGGTCTGGCTGATCCTCGTCCCGGTCGCGGTCGGCGGGGGCACCCCGGCCCTCCCCCAGGGACGGTTCCTCTCGCTGTCACTCCTCGAGGAACGCGTCTTCGCCGGAGGGACGATCGGACTCCACTACGCCGTCATAAATTCATGAGCAAACCTCGTCTTCTACTCCCCGTGGGCGTCACGTCGCGCTAGCCTGTGCCGCGACAGGCCCGCGACGGAACGGGCCGGGGAGCGTCGGCGATGGGCAAGCATCGATTCGTGACCGTGGCGGGGCTGGCCGCCGCTGCCGTCATCCTCAGCGTCAGCGTGCCGCAGAGCGTCCAGGGGGTCGCGGCGGGAGCGGGCAGCGTCCACTTCACCGCATCGGGCGACTACGGTCCGGGCACCGCGGCGCAGGCGGTGCTCGCGGGCATCAAGAACCTCAGCCCGGACCTGCACCTCGCCCTCGGCGACCTCTCCTACGGTGCCACCGGCCAGGAGAAGGCCTGGTGCGACCTCGTCACCAGCCGGACCGGCGCAGGCTTCCCCTTCGAACTGGTCTCGGGCAACCACGAGAGCAGCGGGCAGAACGGCAACATCAACGACTTCTCCGCCTGCCTCCCGAACCAGCTCCCCGGAGCGGTCGGAACGTACGGCCGCGAGTACTACGTCGACGTCCCGCAGGGCGCTCCCCTTGTGCGCTTCATCATGATCTCCCCCGGCCTCCCCTTCTCGGACGGCACCTGGACGTACGCATCGGGCACCTCGCACTACGCGTGGACGCAGGCCGCCATCGACGGAGCCCGCGCGGCCGGCACGCCATGGGTCGTGGTCGGAATGCACAAACCCTGTCTTTCGCTGGGCGACTACCCCTGCGAGGCCGGGGCCGACATCCTCAACCTGCTGGTGTCGAAGCGCGTGGATCTGGTGCTCACCGGCCACGAGCACCTCTACCAGCGCACGAAGCAGCTGGCGACGGGAGCAGCGTGCCCGGCGATCGCGCCCGGAACATACACCGCGGCATGCGTGGCGGACGCGGACGGGACGCTGGTGAAGGGTGCGGGAACCGTCTTCGCGACGGTCGGGACGGGCGGCAACGGCAACTACGAGGTCCACCCGGCCGACAGCGAGGCCGGCTACTTCGCCGCCTCGTACGGCAGCGCCGCGACACCGCTCTACGGCTCGCTCGACGTCAGCGCGACCGCGAGTCAGCTGACGGCGTCGTTCGTCCGGGCCGCGGGGCCGTCGTTCACGGACGGCTTCTCCATCGGGCCGCCCGCCGCCGGCAACCAGCCACCGAACGCCGTGTTCGCCTCCTCCTGCGCCGACCTGACCTGCTCGCTGGATGGAACGGGCTCGACCGATCCGGACGGCGCGATCACCTCGTTCGCCTGGGACTTCGGCGACGGCTCGTCCGGCACCGGCGGCACGATCACGCACACCTACGCCGTCGCCGGCACCTACACCGCTCGACTGACCGTGCTGGACGACGGCGGGGCGACAGCGTCGACCACGCGCACGGTTACCGTGACAGCGCCACCCCCGCCTGCCGACACGCTCGCCGCCGATCCATTCGAGCGCGCCGTGACCAACGGCTGGGGAACCGCCCCGACCGGTGGGAACTGGTCGGTCTCGGGCAGCTCCAGCCTGTATTCGGTCTCGGGCGGGACGGGACGCATCCAGCTGCCCGCGGGCTCAGGCGGCACCGCCCGGCTTCCCGGAGTCAGCGCGACCGGCATCGACCTCCGGCTCGCGCTGGCGATCGACAAACTGCCCTCCTCGGGCAACGTGTATGTGACGGTCCAGGGACGGCGGATCGCGACGACCGGCTCCTACGGGTCCAAGGTGATCATCTCGTCGGCGGGCAAGGTGACCATCCAGATCGTGCGCGTCGATCAGAACGGCGGGAACGAGGTCGTCGTGCAGACGTCGGCCACCGTTCCGAACGTCACCTACACCGCGGGTATGCGGCTGAACGTGCGGATGCGGACTACCGGGACCGCCCCGACGCTCATCGAGACGAAGGCGTGGGCCGACGGCACCCCCGAGCCGTCCGCCTGGCAGCGGTCGGCCATGGACAGCACGGCCGCACTGCAAGGTGCGGGCGGACTGGCGGTGACCGGGTACCTCTCCGGCGGGGTCGTGAACGCGCCGGTCACGCTGATGGTCGACGATCTGACCGCCGTCAAGCCGTGAGCAGGGCCGTCTGGCGCCGGTAGTCCGGCGTCAGTGGCCCGGCGTCAGGCGGCGTCCCACCACCGCAGGACCCGGAGCGCCCGCAGCGTCACCCACTTGCTCTGGAACCCCTCCATGTCGAACTCGACGATCACCGGACCCTCGTGGATGTTCTCGAGCACCCAGCGGCCGTCGGCGTCGGCCTTGCCGCGGACCAGATCGACGGCGTCCGCCAGGCGCGGGTCGCGGCGGTCCTGCAGCCGGAAGTGCTCCAACCCGCGCAGGATGTCGTGATACCAGCGCACGGGATACGACAGCATCGTGATCCTCGGGTCCGGGATGGAGCCGTCCGTGCGCCTCCGGTAGAGGCCGCGCTCGAGGAGGTATTCCTCACCGGCTTCGACGACCTCGGTCGCGCGCGCCTCAGCGCCGCCGGCGCGCATCCACGCGCGTAGTCCCTCGACGGCGCAGATCGTGGAGTGGAAGGACGACACCCGGGCGCCGTACTCGGCCCAGCAGTTCCAGCCGCCGTCGTCCAGCCGGGAGCCGACGAGCGTCTCGGCGATGCGGTCGCCTCCCTCGCCGAAGTAGGCGGCGATCGTCAGGGCGACGCCATTGATGCACGGCTCGGTCTCGCCGTCGAAGTAGGGCTCGCCGGCGTGCTCCCAGCGAACATTCTCACGGACGCGGGCTACGGCCCGGCGGGCCTGCTCGCTCGTCGGATCGAGACCGAAGTCCACGAGCTGCTGCAGGCTGAAGTGAGTGCCGCTCCATGCGTCGAAGCCGTCACGCTCCGGCGGGATCCACCCCGGCCGGTACGTGCCGCCGTCCCAGAGTCCGTCCTCCGCCTGCTCGGCCAGGAAGGTCGCGCCCCAGCCCTCCGTCGCCACGCGGGCGCGCTCGGCGGCCACCTGCTCCGGAGAGGCTCCCACCAGGTCCCGGAGCACCTGCCAGCGGATGGCCGGGTCGGAGTCGAGCAGCCAGTTCTCTACATCCATGCGCGCCACCGTAGTCGCCGCCCGAGCCTGAGGGCAGTCCTCCACGCACGGATACCCCCCGTCGGGGGGACGGTCAATCACTGGACCCGCTTCTCTCGCATGTCTTGAGTGGGCCTCACATCCCAACCGGACACATCCACCGAAAGGAAACGGCAGTCATGACCATGTCAGACGACCAGTCCGCGGACACACCGATCTTCGACAGCAGACGCGACGCGCTCGAGCCGGAGGCCGGCCTTCCCGAGACGGTGCAGCCGACAGGCGGCTCGCTGAGCGGCGACGCCCGGAGCGGCGGTGACCTGAGCGGCGGTGCCTCGACCGGTGACCAGGGCGGCGTCCGCGAGGAAGCGGGGCGCGTCGCAGGCTCCGCCGCAGAGGCCGGCAAGGACGTCGCGGCCACCGCCAAGGAACAGGCCAAGAACGTCGCAGGCGAGGCGAAGTCGCAGGCGAAGGACCTCTACCGCCAGACGCAGGAGGAGCTCCGGACCCAGGCCGCACAGCAGCAGGAGCGGGTCGCCAGCGGCCTCCGCTCCGTGGGCGACGAGCTCGACCAGATGGCCTCCTCCTCCGAGTCGGGCGGCCTGGCGACCGACCTCGTCCGGCAGGCCGCGCAGCGCACCCACGCGATCGCGGGCTGGCTGAACGAGCGCGACCCCGGCTCGCTGCTCAACGAGGTGAAGTCGTACGCGCGGCGCAACCCGGGCACCTTCATCGCCGCGGCGGCCATCGCGGGGGCGCTCGCGGGCCGGCTCACCCGTGCGCTCGCCAGCGGCGGGGACGACTCCGGCAGCACGGGCTCATCGACGGGCACCGCCGGGACGACCGGCCTGGCACCCAGCCCCGATGTCACCGGAGCCGACACCACCGGCCTCGGCGGCGTGGGCACCGGCCCCACGGCCGGCGGCTACGGCACCGCGACGGGTGACCTCTACGACGACTCCGGCAACGACCTTCCCGAGCTGCCGGGCGCCGGGTACACCGGAGGCCGGGCATGACCGATCAACCCACCCCTTCGGAGCAGCAAGCAGCGAACAGTTCGCTGGGCGAGCTGCTCGGAGAGGTCAGTCGCGACCTCTCCACCCTGATCCGCCAGGAGATGGAACTCGCGAAAGCCGAGATCAAGCAGACCGTAACGCGCGCCGGCAAGGGCGCTGGGCTGCTCGGCGGCGCGGGTTACGCCGGCCTCATGGCCGTCTTCTTCCTGTCGATCGCCCTGTGGTGGGCGCTCGGCTACCTGGTCGGCAACGCCTGGTCCGCGGTGATCGTCGCGGTCATCTGGGGCGTCGTCGCACTGATCCTGTACCTGCGCGGTCGCAAGCAGCTCGAGACCGTCAAGGGTGCCCCCCAGACCGTGGAGACGGTCAAAGAATTTCCCGAGACACTGAAGCGAAATGAGGAGAACCGATGAGCGACGACCCCGACGCGATCCGCGCCGACATCGAGGCGACGCGCCGCAATCTGAGCGGTGACGTGGACGCCCTGGCCGATAAGGTCACGCCCAGCAAGATCGCCCAGCGCCAGACGCGCAAGGTGAAGGGCGCCTTCCATTCCGTCAGCGAGCGGATCATGGGATCCGCCGACGACGTCCGCAGCGGCGTGGGGGGCGCCGTCTCCGACGCCGGCAGCTCCGTGGCCGACGCGGGCCGAACCGTCGTCGACAAGGCGCAGGGCAACCCGCTCGCCGTCGGCCTCATCGCCTTCGGCGTCGGTGCGCTGATCGCCTCCCTCATCCCGCCGAGCAACAAGGAGCAGGAGCTGGCATCCGCAGCGAAGGATGCCGCGCAGCCACTGCTCCACGAGGCCGCCGAGGTCGGCAAGCAGGTCGCCGATGACCTCAAGGAGCCGGCGCAGCAGGCTGTGCAGTCGGTCAAGGAGACCGCGCAGGAGGGGGTGTCCACCGTGAAGGAGGAGGCCACCGATCGCGCCTCCGACGTCGCCGACGACGCCAAGCAGTCCGGACAGCGCTTGCAGTCCGACCAGTAGCACCCACGACGAAGCGCGGCGGAAGGCCTCCCCCGGGCCTCCGCCGCGCTTCTCTTTTCCCACCAGCCGTCCTGTCAGCGACGCGCAACCGAGAGGACCAGCACGATGAGCGACGTCGGGGCCAGCAAGCGCCTGGCCGATGCCCCCTCCCCCGAGGACTCCCGCAAGCCGGACAGCCCTCCCCACCTCGAAGGATCGTCGTGGAAGCTGGTGCTCAAGCGCACCTTCCGCGAGTTCAGCACCGATAAGTGCACCGATATCGCCGCCTCCCTGACCTACTACGGCATCCTGTCGCTCTTCCCCGGGCTGATCGCGCTGGTCTCGCTGCTCGGCGTGCTCGGGCAGGGCAAGTCGGCGACGGATGCGATCCTCGGCATCATCACGGGCGTCGCGCCGGGCTCGACCGCCCAGCTGTTGCGCGGTCCGATCGAGAACGCCGTGAACTCTCCCGCCTCCGGCTTCGCGCTCGTCGCCGGCATCGTGCTCGCGATCTGGTCCGCCTCCGGATACGTCGGCGCGTTCTCACGCGCGATGAACCGCATCTACGAGATCGACGAGGGCCGGCCGTTCTGGAAGCTCAAGCCGCAACAGTTGCTCGTGACGGTCATCACCGTGGTGCTCGTGACGATCGTCGCGCTCATCCTCGTCGTCTCCGGTCCCGTGACCCGCGCCATCGGCGACGCCCTGGGCCTCGGCTCGGCGCCGCGCATCGCCTGGGAGATCGCGAAGTGGCCGCTGCTTCTCATCGTGGTGGTCCTGATCATCGCGATCCTCTACTACGCCGCGCCCAACGCCCGTCAGCCCAAGTTCCGCTGGATCAGCATGGGCGCGATCATCGCGATCGTCGTGCTCGCCGTCGCCACCTTCCTGTTCGCGTTCTACGTCGCGACGTTCGCGAACTACGAGAAGACGTACGGCCCGCTTGCCGGGGTGATCGTCTTCCTGCTGTGGGTCTGGATCGCGAACCTCGCGCTGCTGTTCGGCGCGGAGTTCGACGCCGAGACCGAACGCGGACGCGAGCTGCAGGCCGGGATGGAGGCCGAGGAGACCATCCAGCTGCCGCCTCGCGACACGCGGCTCAGTGAGAAGTCGGCGGACAAGGAGGAGGCGCTGATCGACGAGGCCCGCCGGGTGCGGGAGGACGCCGACGCCTCGGACGACCGCTGACGCAATCGTCAGGCGAGCGAGGCGCCCACGACGCGGTTGCCTCCCGCGTTCTTCGCCGAGTACATCGCGTGGTCGGCCTCGCGGATGAGCCGGTCCGGGTTCCATCCCGGGTCCTGCGTGCGCGCGAGCGACATGCCGATGCTCGCGCTGATCGGGAAGCCTTCGGGGATGTCCTGGAAGGGCTGCTCGATGAAGCGGCGGATGCGGTCTGCGACGTCCTCTGCTGCAGCGACGTCGGGGACTTCACACACCACCACGAACTCGTCGCCCCCGTAGCGCGCGACCAGATCCTCCTGCCGCACGGCGGTCTGCAGCCGCTCGCCCACCTCGCGGAGCAGAAGGTCGCCGATGTGATGGCCGAGGCTGTCGTTCACGCGCTTGAAGCCGTCGAGGTCGATGAACAGTGTCGCGATGAGGGCGGAGGCCGAGTTCTGATACGCGACGAGCTGCGTCTCGAGAAGGCGTCTGTTGGGGAGGCCCGTCGTCTCGTCATGCGTCGCGGCATGCTCCAGCTGCCGCTGCAGGCGCAGGGTCGTGATGGTCTGCGCCGCCTGGCCGGCGAGCGCGTCCGCCAGCGGTGCCGCCTCGGAGTCGAACTGGCGGGGATGCAGGAAGAACGCCACGAAGACGCCGAACAGCATGTCATCGTGATGGATGGGAGCGACGAGCACGGCGTCGACGCCCGCGTCGCGCATCGCCTGCCCGAGCACCGGCGCGAGCTCGTCGGCGGCCGCCGCTCCGCTGATCGCGACCACTCGGCGAAGACGCGCCGCCTGCGCGATAAGCGAATCCGTCTGCTCGGCCGAGCGCAAAGGGTTGCTGCCGGACGCCTGGACGAACGCGCCGAGCTCATCGAGCAGGAACACCGCGGACTGCTCTGCCTGATACGCCTTGGCGACGGTCGTGGCCAGGATGTCGACGAGTGCCTGTTCGGTCGTGGTCGCCGAGAAGGCGATCGAGGAGTCGATGATCAGCTCGAGTCGGATGCGGGTACGCTCCTGGAGCGCGTGGGACCGGACCATCGCCTGCTCGTGCTCGGCCCGTTCCGTCGCGTCCACCAGCGTCAGCAGTTCACCGGAGCCGTCGCCGGAGGGCCGGCGTCCCACGATCACCGGACGGGACGACCCGTCGACGTGGGCCAGCCGGACGAGGCCCTCGGACCGGCCGCCGACGGCGTTGATACGAGTGCGCAGAGAACTGAAGGGCCGCCCAGTGAGCTCCACCATCGAGAGGCCGGTCCAGGCGAGGAAGACCTCGTTCGCATCCAGGATGCGCCCATCCGGATCGAGCTCTACGAGTGCGCAGGGCAGATCGTCCGCAGCAATGGGCCGCACCGCACTCTCCTTCGGATGGCTGGCCGCTACGCGGCGAGGGTCGTATTGAATTTACCGCACGAACGGCTGAAGCCAATTCCCGAGTTCATCGGGAGGACACGGACGCGCGATGTAGTACCCCTGCGCACGGTCGCACCCCGCCGTCCGAATCCGTTCCAGCTGCTCGCGGGTCTCAATGCCCTCAGCGACCACGCGCATCCCACTGGCCTGCGCAACGGCGACGGCGTCCCCGACGGCCTGCCAGTCGCCGCGTGCCACCAGGCTGCGGTCCAGCTTCAGCTCCCGGGCGTGGACTCCGACCGCCCGTTCGATAGACGAGTGCCCCGTCCCGAAGTCGTCGATCGATACGGTGACGCCCCACTGCTGGACGATGTCCAGACGGCCGGCGACAACGGCGTAGTCCTCGATGCGCTCCGCCTCGGTGACCTCGACGATGAGGTCGGCGGGAGGGAGCCCCGACTCGGCGAGCTGCCGCTCCAGCTCGTCGAAGAAGCGGTCCGTCTCCAACTGCAGGGGCGAGACGTTGACGGCCACGGCGATCTGATACCCCCGTGCGCGCCAGTCCCGACCGATGCGGCAGCACTCGCGCAACGCGAAGAGACCCAGCTCATGGATCGACCCGCTGGCCTCGGCGAGCGCCACGAACTCGGCGGGAGGGATGGGACCTCGCGTGGGATGCGTCCACCGGCTGAGCCCCTCGACAGCGACGATCTCGCCGGTGGCCAGGTCGATCTGCGGCTGGACGTGCACCTCGAGTTCGTGCGCGGCGATGGCATGGGACAGCTCTTGCGCCTCCGCCTCACACGTCACCACGTGCACCTCCCTCGCCGGCCGTCGTGTCTCCTGGCCTGGACGCGATAGTGCCCGCGTGCGCTCCCCCTGTCAACGGGCTGGACCCGAGGGCCGTCAGCGGAACGTCGGCCGCGGGTCGCTGCTCAGCACGCTCATCAGGATCGAGTCGGTCCATTCGCCGTCCCAGAAGAGCGTGTCGCGTTGGCGTCCTTCCACGACGAACCCGGCCTTCTCATAGGACCGGAGTGCGCGCGGATTGAAGGAGAAGACGTCGAGTCCGACCCGGTGCAGGCCGATCTCCCCGAACGCATGGTCGAGCACGACGGTCATCGCCTCCGTGCCGTACCCGCGGCCGGGCTGCCCGGGCGCCAGAGCGATGCGCGTGTTCATGGAGGCGTTGTCCTCGTCGAGCTCGTTGAGCACGATCTCGCCGAGGAAGCCGTCCGTTGCCGCGTCGAGGATCGCCCAGTCGGCGCGGTCCGGGGCAGCGCCGATGCGCGACAGATGCGCGAGGATGAGCTCCTCCGTGAACTCGGCGCGCGTCCCGGTCAGTCGCATGTTCTCCTCGTCGCCGAGGCCGGCCCAGACATCGTCGAAGTGCTCGGGTCCGAGGGGGACCAGCCGGATGCGCGGCCCGGCGAGCGTGCGCACGGCGGTGAGCTCGGCGAGCGCCACGTCCGGCTTCACAGATCCGCCTCCCTCGGTCGCAGGTCCGGTCGGGGGAACTCGGCATCGAAGTCCCCGGTCGGGTCCTCCTGGCGCAACGTGTCCACGATGCTCGGGCCCGATCCGACCGGCGAGAAGGCGGCGCGGTCGCCACGGACGCTCCTCTGGTACGTCTTCATGCGCCCGTCCACCGGCAGGTCGATCTCGGCCGGAGGGCGGCCCTCGTCGAGCGGGACGGCGCGCTGCGTGGTGGTGCCGTCCTCCTCGACGAAGTCGGCGATGCCGAACGTCAGGCGGCCTCGGTCGAAGGACGCCCGGACGAGCAGGTAGGTGACCAGCGCGTCGTCGTCGAGCGCGGCTACCTCCGCGGCGAGCGCCCGCACGGCGTCGGTGCGACCGAGTGCGTGCTCCCCGTCATCCGGCACCTCGGCCCAGGAGCGAACATGCACGGCGAGGTCCGCGACGGCCTCCTCGTACGAGGTCGGCGAGGTGCCGCGGATGCCGAAGTCGCCCCAGTCCGCCCAGTAGCGGTCGCCCTCGTCGTCGTGCCCCACCGGGACGGCGACCCGCGTCGCCGCGGTGCATGACACTTTCCACGCCGCCAGCTCGTCCGCATCGAACAGCTCGCCCAGCTGCCGGATGGCGTCATCGTCGCCGGGGCCGGCGGCCGATGCGAGGATCGCACGCTCGAAGAACGCGTTGTCGTCCACTGCTCGTTCCCTTCGTCCCTGCCAGCATCGCATCACCCGGCCCGAAATTCCGAGCCGGGCGGCGGAATCGGCTAACGTCGAGGGGCAGTCGGCGTCCCCGCCCGCATCACGATGCCGTGGTCGCCGCAGCCAGAACCGGCACCGAAGGAGACACCCGTGACGACCACCCTGCCGACGACGACCTCGAAGGGCGCGTCGCTGCGGCGCAGCCTCGGGCTGTGGGCCATCGTCGGGCTCGGCCTGGGTTACATGACGCCGACCGTGGTGTTCGACACGTTCGGTATCGTCTCCGGGCAGACGAACGGCGTCGTCCCGGCCGCCTACCTCGTCGCGCTCGTCGTGATGATGTTCACGGCGATCAGCTACGGCAAGATGGCGGGCGCCATCCCGAGCGCCGGCTCCGCCTACACCTACGTACGCGAGTCGATGCACCCGAACCTGGGATTCATGGTCGGCTGGACCTCGCTCGTCGACTACGTGCTGCTTCCGATGGTGAACTGCCTCATCATCCGGCTGTACCTGGAGCAGCTGTTTCCCGCCGTCCCCGGATGGATCTGGGTCGTCGTCTACTGCGCGGGTGTCACCACCCTCATCGCCGTGACGATGCGCGGCACCTCGAACGTCAACATGATCCTGCTCGTGTTCGCGATCGCCGTGATGATCGTGTTCGTCGTCATGGTCGTCGTGCAGCTCGCCGGCGGCGCCGGTGACGGCACGGTCGCCTCGGTGAAGCCGTTCGTGCACGACGGCGTCACGCTCGGCGCGATCCTGACCGGGGCGACGGTCGTCTGCTTCTCGTTCATCGGCTTCGACGCGGTGACGATGTACGCGGAGGAGGCCAAGACGCCGAAGATCATGCCGCGCGCCATCCTCTTCACCGTCATCATCGGCGGCGCGATCTTCCTGGTCGCCGCCTACTTCACCCAGCTCCGCTTCCCGACCAACGCGCCGTTCGGCGAGTTCACGGACGACCCGCTGCCGCAAATCGGACGCATCGTCGGCGGTCCGGTGTTCCAGGCGATCTTCGTCTCCGCCGGTTTCTGCGCCACCCTGGCGTCGGGGCTCGCGTCGCACGCATCCGTCAGCCGGATGCTGCTGGTGATGGGACGCAACAACGTCCTCCCCCGCCGGTTCTTCGGCTACATCAGCCCCAAGACGCAAACGCCCATCTTCAACATCGTGCTGGTCGGTGTGATCTCGCTGCTGGCAATGGCGTTCTCGCTGGAGCTGATCTCGGCCTTCATCAACTTCGGAGCCCTGATCGCGTTCACCTTCGTCAACATCTCGGTGATCGCCTGGTTCGCGATCCGCAAGGGACGCCGCCGCACCGCGAAGGACATCGTCCGGTTCATCCTGCTGCCGGGAATCGGGACGGTGCTCACGGGCATCCTCTGGGTGAACCTTCACGCCGACGCGCTGATCGGCGGCATCATCTGGGCGGTGATCGGCTTCGCATACCTCGTGTTCCTGACCCGCGGCTTCCGTCGGCCCGTCGCCGGGTTCGACGAGAGCCAGCCGGTGACCGGGTTCAACAAGGCAGTGGAGAAGGAGTAGGCCGTGAAGCGGATCGGGCTCCTCGGGGGCATGAGCTGGGAGAGCTCCGCTCTCTACTACCAGGCGATCAACGAGGGCGTGCGCGAGCGACTCGGCGGACTCCACTCCGCCGATCTGGTGATGATCTCGGTCGACTTCGCCGAGATCGAGCGGCTGCAAGCCTCCGGCGACTGGGAGCGCGCGGGAGACATCCTGGCCGAGGAAGCGATCCGGCTCGAAGGCGCGGGCGCCTCGTGCGTGGTGATCTGCACGAACACGATGCACAAGGTCGCCGACCGGGTGCAGGCGGCCGTCGGCGTCCCGCTGCTGCACCTGGCCGACGTCACGGCGGCGGCCGTCATCGACGCCGGCGTCCACCGGGTCGCCCTGCTGGGAACGCGCTTCACCATGCGCGAGCCGTTCTACCGGGAGCGCCTGCAGTCGCGCGGCCTCGACGTGATCGTCCCGCCCGAGGAGACGCAGGCCGTGCTGGACGCGATCATCTACGACGAACTCGTCCTCGGTGTGGTCACCGAGGCCTCGCGAGCCGTCTACCGCGATGCCATCGCCGCGCTGGTCGCCAGCGGCGCGCAGGGCGTCATCCTGGGCTGCACGGAGATCGAGCTGCTGGTGCGGCCGGAGGACTCAGCCGTGCCGACCTTCCCGACCACGGCGCTGCATGCCGCCGCGGCCGTCGAGTTCGCCGGCGGCTGACCTGCCGCGGGCTTCCGCAACTCATACAGTGCGCATAGGGCGCTCCCAGCCCACGTAAGAATCCACAAAGAATGCGTCTGCATCGTGGAATACATGGATCAGACGTTGAGCGTTCTCGTGTCGGCACCGCCGGCGCCGCGCCGCAGCCGCCACGCTGTCGGCGACCCGCGTCGGGGCGCAAGAACCGTTCGTGCCGCCCTTGCGCTCGGCGTCGTCGCGGTGCTCGGGATGTGGTGGTTCAGCGTGCCGGCCGGCTTCGCCGCGACCCCGGCCGACGCCCTCACCTCGATCGGTGAGCTGGCCGGCATGGTCGGCGGGTTCCTCGTCTGCGCGCAGGTGCTGTTGATCGCCCGGGTGCCGTGGTTCGAGAAGGCCGTCGGTCTCGACCGGCTGGTCTCCTGGCACCGCTCGCTCGGCGCATCCGTGCTGTTCCTCATCGTGGCGCACGTGCTGTTCCTGGTCTTCGGCGGCGAGCTGGTGGACAAGAACCCGCCGTGGACGGAGTTCGTCAGCATCCTGCAGAACTACCCGGACATGCTGACTGCCCTGGTCGGCACGATCGCCTTCCTGGTCGTCGGCCTCAGCAGCGCCCGGCTGATCCGCGCGAAGCTGTCGTACGAGGTCTGGTACTGGCTGCACGTCACCACCTACGTCTCGATCTTCCTCACCTTCTTCCACCAGCTGAGCGGTGGCGCGCACTTCGTCTCCGACCCCGTCAACCGGATCCTCTGGATCGCGCTCTACCTGGGCACCGCGGCCGCGGTGCTGACGTGGCGGTTCCTCCTGCCGGCGCTCGACGCCTGGAAGGGGCGGATGCGCGTCGCCGCGGTCGTGCCCGAGAGCGAGGGCGTGAACAGCGTCTGGCTGACCGGACCGCGGGTCGACCAGCTGGGCGTCCGTGCGGGCAACTTCCTCCTGTTCCGCTTCCTCAGCTGGGGTCACCTGGGCACGGCGCATCCGTACTCGGTGTCGGCGGTCCCGGCCAACGGCTACCTGCGCATCACCGTCGGAGCCATCGGCGACCACTCGACCCGCCTCCCCGCCCTGAAGCCCGGCTCGCTGGTCTTCGCGGAAGGGCCCTTCGGCCGCTTCACCGCGGACCGCGCGAGCCGGGCGCGCATCCTGCTGGTCGCGGGCGGCGCCGGCATCGGCCCGATCCGCGCCCTGGCCGAAGAGCTGGTGCGGCGCGGCGCCCGCCCCGTCGTCCTCTACCGGGCCCGCTCACCGCGGCACCTCGCCCTGCTCGGCGAGTTGCAGGCCCTCCCCGGCGTCACCGTCATTCCCCTCGTCGGACGGCGTGCGGAACTCGGCTACGACCCGCTCGACGTCGAGCCGCTCCGCGGCCTGATCCCTGACCTCCACGACTGGGAGGCCTTCATCTGCGGGCCCGAAGGGATGGGCGAGCGCGTCGAGCGCTCGCTCCGCGCCCTCCGGATGCCCAAGCGTTTCATCCACCGAGAAGAACTGAGCATGTCATGAACAGCAGATCCTGGCGGGGGACCGTCCTCTTCACTGTCATCCTCGTCGTCATGGGCGCGACCGTCGGCCTGAAGCTGTACGGCGTCGGAGACCAGGTCACGGCGGCGTCCACATCCGTCCACTCGACCGCGTCGGGCACCGGGACGACGAGCTCCGGGTCGGAGTCGGAATCGTCCGATACGACGAGTGGCGGGGCGGCAGCTTCGTCCACGCCGACCCCGTCGGACTCGTCATCCTCGTCAGGCTCGTCGACGGCGACGACGACCACGATCACCGGGTCGGCCGTCCAGACCCGCTACGGCGCGGTCCAGGTCGAGGTCACGTTCTCCGGCAACACGATCACGGCCGTGAAGACCCTTCAGTCGCCCGACCGCGACGGACGCGACATCGAGATCAACGACCAGGCCCTCCCGATCCTGCAGCAGGAAGTGCTCGCATCGCAGTCGGCGAACATCGACACCGTGTCGGGTGCGACCTACACATCCGAGGGCTACATCCAATCGGTGCAGTCGGCGATCGACCAGCGATGAGGTTCCTCGAGACGGTCATGGGCATCCCGATGTCCCTCGATGTGCGGGACGACGTGGATGCGCGACCCGCGGCCGAGCGCGCGTTCCGGGCGTTGCAGGAGGCGGACCGCCGCTTCAGCACCTACCGGCCGGACAGCGAGGTCAGCCGCGCGAACGCCTCCCCCGAACACCACGCCCGGTTCAGCGACGACTTCCGCGAGGTCGTCGCCATCGGCGAGGCCGCAGCACGCGACTCGGGAGGCGCCTTCCGCATCCGCCGGCCCGACGGCTCGTGGGACCTCGATGGGGTCGTGAAAGGGTGGGCGGCTGCCCGCGCAGCACGAGAGCTGCACGCGGCCGGCCTCCGCCACTTCTGCCTCAACGCCGGCGGGGACGTGGCCGTGTCGGGCAGCCCGGGAGACGGGCGACCGTGGAGCGTCGGCGTCCGCTCTCCGTACGAATCGACCGCCATGCTCGCCGTCCTCCAGGTCACCGATGCGGCTGTGGCGACCTCGGGCGCCTACGAGCGAGGAGCCCACATCGTCGACGGTCGCAACGACTCGCCCGCTGCCGGACTCCTCAGCGCGACTGTCGTGGCCGATGACCTGACGGTCGCGGATGTCCTCGCGACCACTGTGTTCGCGATGGGTCCGGACGGCGTCGATCACGCGCTGCGCTCCGGCGCTCGCGGAGTCCTCGCGGTGGATGCGTCGGGCCGCATCCTCGCCGCAGGCGACCTCCCATTCGCGCGCCCGGCGACCACGTCGTGACGGCCGGCGCTCCGCCGGTGGAGGGCGCATCCGGCTCCTATACTGCGGGTGTGAGCGGAAAGCCGCGTGTGCTGGTCGCCGAGGACGACAGCCGCCTCGCGAGCATGCTCGATACGCTCCTCGGGTCCGAGGGCTTCGAGGTCGAGGTCGCGCGCGACGGTCAGCGGGCCCTGCATCTCGGGCTCACTGCGGGGTTCGACGTGATCGTGCTCGACCGCGGACTCCCCGCCGTCGAAGGGCTGGATGTGCTCCGCCGCCTCCGCGACGACGGCGTCACCACGCCCATCCTCGTGCTCTCCGCGCTCGGAACGGCTCCCGACCGCGTCGACGGCCTGAATGCAGGCGCCGAGGACTACCTGGCGAAGCCCTTCGACATCGACGAGCTCGTCGCCCGAGTCCGGGGGCTGACGCGTCGAGCCGCGGCCGTGGTGCCGATGGTCCGCTTCCCCGGCGGCCGGCTCGACAGCGGCAGCCGCACCGTCACCCTCGACGACGGCTCGCGCACCGTGCTCTCGGAGCGCGAGTCCGACCTCCTGGAGCTGCTCGCCCGACGGCCGGGTCAGGTGTTCTCCCGCACGCTTCTGCTCGACGAGGTGTTCGCGGCCGCCGACGACCCGGGGGTGGTCGACACCTACGTGCACCATCTGCGCCGCAAGTTCGGGCGCTCGCTCGTCGAGACCGTGCGCGGCGTCGGTTATCGGATGGGGTCGCTGCAGTGAGCGACCGCACGCTGCGCGACACCGAGCTCCGCTCCGCTTCCCGCCGGCTCGCGGCCCAGTTCGCGCTGATCATCGTCGGCCTCTTCGTCGCGCTCGGCATCGTGGTCTACAGCGTCGTGGCCGCCGGCCAGGCCGAGGCCGCGAAACGTGCGCTGTCCGACGCCTCCATGGTCGACTCGGTCCACGACGCGCCGCGCGACCTTCTGGTCACGGTGGTCACGCCGCAGGGCCGGCAGAGTTCGCCCGGCTTGCCGGAGGGACTCCCGGACGAGGATGCGATCCAGCAAGTGGTGCGCACCGGCAACCAGGTCTCGGGGTCGGTGGAGACCGACGGCCAGCGCTACCTGACCGTGACGGACGTACGGCACGGAAAGGTCGTCCAGGTCGCGTACGGCCTCGGCGAGCAGCAGGAGGAGTTGAGCAGGCTGGTGATCGCGCTGGTCGTCTCCGGTGTGATCGCGACGATCGCCGCGGGGGGCATCGGCCTCGTCCTCGCTCGGCGGTCCATCCGACCCCTCGCGGACGCGCTCGCCCTGCAGAGGCGTTTCGTCGCGGATGCCGGGCACGAGCTCCGCACGCCGCTGACCCTGCTCAGCACGCGTGCCCAGCTGCTGCGGCGCCATGTCGCGACCAAGTCGACGGGAGCACCGGACGAAGAACTGCGGTCGGGTCTCGATGAGATCGTCGACGACAGCCGGGCGCTCACCGAGATCGTGCAGGACCTCTTGACCGCGGCCGATCCGCGGCAGACGGCGGAGAGCGAGGGCGTCGACCTCGGCGACCTGGCCGCGACGGTCGTCCGTTCGGCCAACGCCCGGGCCGACGAGCGCGGCCTCACCATCGGGGTGCAGAGCGATCCGGACGCCGTGGTCACCGGAGCTCCGGTCTCGCTCCGGCGGATGATCGTCGCCCTGGTGGACAACGCCCTGGATCACGCCGCCGACGAGGTCCGGGTGACCGTTTCCACGTCCCGCGACCGCGTCATCCTCACCGTGGAGGACGACGGCCCAGGGTTCTCTGCCGGGGTCCAAGACCGCGCGTTCGAGCGCTTCGCGACCGCGCGGGATGCGCAGCCGGGCGACGACCGCGGTCGCCACTACGGCCTCGGCTTGGCCCTCGTCGCCGAGGTGGTGAACCGCCACCACGGCACCGTCCAGGCCGCCAATGGGGACGCGGGAGGCGCAGTCGTGACCGTGCGCCTCCCGCGTCGTCTGTAGTTCCCGATCGGCCCCCGGTCCTAGCCGACGCCCTCCAGGGCGTCTGTCTCCGTGTTGCCGATGTTCTTGATCACCTGCGGCCGGCGCTTGCGCAGGTAGGCGAACCAGGCCACCGCGGCGACCAGCGTCAGCAGGAACAGGTACGGGATGATGTTCAGCGGGAACGCCGGCACCGGCCAGACGTTCGCGAAGAACACGTAGGCCATGGCGGCGACCGCGACGACGGCGCACACCCACACCAGCGTGTTCGGGATGCCCGCGCGACGCGTGTAGGCGATGCACGCGATGGCGACGAGCGCGTACGCGACCATGTAGCCGTAGGTGCCATAGGTGTCGACCCAGACGACGATGTCCATCGGGTTCGCACCGACGGCCAGCAGGATGACGTCGAGGACGATGGCCGCGGGACCGGCGACCAGCAGCACACGGTGCGGGGTCAGGTGGCGCTCGTGAGTGCGGCCGAACCGCTCCGGCACGACGCCCTCCTTGCCCATCACGTAGATGACGCGGCCGACGACGTTGAGCGGCGCGACGACGACGGCGAAGAACGAGGCACCGACGCCGAAGGTGAGGATGGGGCCGAACCAGGTCGGCATCCCGATCAGCTTCGCGATGTCCTCCAGCGGGCTGGCGCTCGTCGCGAGGTCATCGTGGAGCACCGCGATCTGCGTGTACGCGGCGAAGACGTAGAGCACGCCGACGACGACGGCGCTCCACATGATCGCGCGGGGGATGGCGGTATATGGGTTCTTCGCCTCACGGCCGAGCGCGTCCGCCGACGAGAATCCGACGAACCCGAGGATGCCGAGCACCATTCCGGCGGCGATGCCCTGGAACGGGGCGCCCTGCGCGAACACCTGCGCCGGGTCCCAGGCGGCGGGTCCCGCCCAGACGAGAGCGGCGATCAGCAGGATGGTGATGATCGTGACCGAGACCAGCTCCAGCACCAGCGAGACGCGTGCCGACAGCCGGATGCCGCGGATGGTGAACAGCGTCGCGAGGCCGCCCAGCACGATGGCGAGACCGATGTACCAGCCGACACCTCCCGCGGGCACGCCGAGGAGCACCAGGAACTGGTTGAAGTACGACACCGCACCGCCGAGCGAGCCGGCGGCGATGCCCCAGCAGCCGATGACGAGGGTGACGCCCGCGAGGTACGCGCCGGTCGGGCCGAGGCCCTTCGCCACGTACGTGTAGAGCGAGCCCGCCGAGGCGTGCTTGCGGGCGAACACGACGACGCAGTAGCCGACGCAGAGGATGACGATGGTGGCGAGGACGAACGAGTAGATCGTCCCGTTGCCGGCGCCGACGAAGATGGACATCGCGGTGAAGGCGATGACGGCGCTGGGCGCGATGTTCGCGATCGCCTGGGCCGCGAGCTCCGGCCCGCTCATGACGCCGCGCCGCAGTCCGGCGTCGGTCGGGCTGCTCGCCCGGGTTTCTGTGGTTGACATGGCTCTCCAGTGAGTCGTTTCGGGTTCGGGGGCTAGGGGATGAGGAGGGTGCGGAGCACGGAGCCGGCCTCGAGGTCGTCGAAGGCCTCCGCCGCCTCGGCGAGGGGACGCCGGCCCGAGATCAGCGGGTCGAGCAGCAGCTGGCCGTCCATGTAACGGTCGACCAGGGCGGGGATGTCGATGGACGGGCGCACGGAGCCGTAGTTCGACCCGAGGATGCGCTGGTCCGCCTCCGCCAGCACGAGCGGCTCGAACGACGCCTTCGCGCCGGTCGGCGGCAGGCCGACGATGACGGCGGCACCGCCGAGTCCGAGCATCCGGATCGCCTGCTCGGTCGTGGAGGTGCGGCCGATCGCGTCGAACGCGTAGTCGACGCCGTCCGGGATGAGTTCGAAGAGCTGCTCGACCGCATCCGCCCGGGAGGCGTCGATCCGGTCGGTGGCGCCGAACTGCAGGGCCATCTGGGTCTTGTCCGGGAGCACGTCGACCGCGACGATCCGCTCGGCCCCGGCCAGGCGCGCACCTTGCACCACGTTGAGGCCGACGCCTCCGCAGCCGATCACCGCCACCGTGGAGCCCGGCTCGACCGCTGCGGTGTTGAGCACCGCCCCGACGCCCGTCGCGACCGCGCAGCCGACGACCGCGATCACGTCGAGAGGCGCGTCGTCGCGCACCTTCACCGCGCCCGATGCCGGCACGACGACCTCTTCGGCGAATGACGAGACGCCCAGGTAGTGGTGGATGGTCTCACCGTCGCGCGAGAGGCGCGAGGTGCCATCGAACAGCACACCTTTCGGGGCGACGATGGTGGCGACCTTCTGGCAGCGCGCCTCGTGGCCGGAGCGGCAGTACCGGCAGTCTCCGCACGGCGGCACCCAGCTGAGGACGACGTGGTCGCCGACGGCCAGCGAGGTGACGCCCTCCCCGAGTTCGGTGACCACGCCGGAACCCTCGTGTCCCATGACGAGCGGCGCCGGGGCATCCCACTCGCCGCGCTTCACGTGCAGGTCCGAATGGCAGACGCCCGCCGCGGCGATGCGCACACGCACCTCTCCCGGGCCGGGTGCCGCGAGGTCCACCTCGGTGAACTGGATGGGCTCGGACGGTTCCGTGAAGACGACGGCCTGCATGGGTACTCCTTCGTGTGCGGGTCTCGCTCGATGCTAGGAAGCGCTCACGGCCGGTGTCATCCACAGAAAGTGTGGGTGCATCTCGCTGATTCGACATTCCGTACACTGAGGCCATGAGCCGCGACATAGCCTCCGTCGCGCGTTCCCTTCACGGCAGGCTGGTCGATGGCCGTCTCGACGCCGGGATGCGCGTGGATGCCGTGGTCGGCCTCGACGACTTCTCCGTCGTCGGCCACCCCGCGTTCGCGACGCTCGTCGTGGCGCCCGCCCGAGCCGCCGCGGCCGCGCTCAGCGCGGACGACGAGCGCGCGGAGGCGATCCGGCACGCCGTCATCGTCAGCCACGGCGCCGACCCGGCGCTTCTCCGGGCGCTCGACCGGACCGGCACGACCGCGATCGTCGGCACCTCGGCCTCCGACGCCCTCCTCGCCCCCAGCCTCACCGCCCTCCTGGCTGTGGACCAGGCCGCCGAGGATCGTGCGGTCACCAGCGCCATGAAGGTGCTGACCCTGGCCGCCCGCCGTGGCGGCGTCTCCGGCGTCGTGGCCGAGCTGGCGCACCGCATCGACGGCTGGGCGGTCCTCCTCGACCGGCACGGTCAGGTCATCACCAGCGCGGGCGCCGGCGGCCTGCACGTACAGGACGCGATGGCCGTCGCTCTCTCCCGTCCGGTGCGTGTGCGCCACCGCTCGCTGCAGGTGCACACCGTCGGCTCCGGCGAGGACCTCTCGGCCCGGCTGGTCGTCAGCCCGCGGACGGAGTCGTCGAGCCGCGCCCGCGAACTCGGGTCGCAGGCGGCCGCGCTGCTCGACCTGGTGCTCCGGACGGACGACCCGACCCGCACCGAACGGCTCGGGCGCGCGGTCATGATCGACGCGCTGCTCACCGGCGGCCCGCCCGCCGTCTCCCTCCTGCGGAAGTGGGGCGTGCACGAGAGCTCGCTGACCGCGTTCGCCCTGACCGCGCGGTCCGCATCCGTCGAAGTGGAGCGGCTGGTATCGCACTGGCTCGACGAACTGGGCGCCGCCCACATCCACACCGAGAGTCAGGGCCTCGTGACCGGGTTCCTCCGCGACGACCACGTGGATGCGGTCGCAGCCCGCGTGGAGGCGTACTCGTCCGCGATGTTCCTGGGCGTGGGCACGCCGGCGCCGACCGACGCCCTGGCCGGGAGCGCGGCCGAGGCACGGCATGCGGTCGAGTCGGCACGGGCGGAGGGCCGGCGCGTGGTCCGCTACCGATCCATCCCCACCATTTCGCTCGTCCTCGACCGGCTCGACGGCGACGATGCGCGACGCATCGCGCGGTTGCTCGACCCGCTGCGGGATGCGGCGGGCCGCCACGGCGAGCTGACCGAGACGCTCCGGGTGTTCCTCGCCGAGAACGGCGCCTGGGGCGCCACCGCTGAGCGTCTCGGCGTCCACCGGCAGACGCTCACCGCGCGCATCCACCGCGTCGAGGGCCTTCTGGGGCTTTCGCTCGCCGACGCGGACGACCGCACGGCGGCCTGGCTCGCTCTGCGCGCACTGCACGCGTGAGCCGAGCCCGGCGCGGGCCGAACGGCCCCGCTCAGCTCTCGCCCGTGAGTGCCTGCTGGATGAGCGCCGTCATGTCGATGGGCTCCGTGGGCGGCAGCTCCAGCGCTGCCGGGTCGATGGTCTTCATGGCGACTCCTTCTTCTTTGTCTGGCTTCTCTGTCTTGCTTCTCTGTCTGTCGTCGGCTCGTCGTTCTCGGATGTGAGGCCGGGAGGTGCCCGCCGCCGCCTTCCCCCAGGCGTCTGATGCGGCGGGCACCGTCCCTTCTCCCGCGCGCGGTGGAGTACCCCTTCTCATCACTCGCGCGGGATCGTGAGGCCCAGTCGCGAGCACAGCGCGCTGAGGGCCTGGTCGGAGGGGAACACGGCCAGTCGCCCGTCGGGCAGCTGGCAGGTCTCGAGGTGGGGCACCGGATACTCCGCCGTGCTGGAGGACCCTTCCGGTGAGAACACGCCGGTGCGCCAGGTGGCCGCGCACATGTCCTCGGCCAGACGGATGCGCGCGTCGAGTGCGTTCGGAGTCTTCTCGTCGAGGTCGGCGGTCACCATCACCGAGGTGCCGTGACGGGAGTTCAGGTCGGCAGCCGCGTAGCAATCGGTGACGTTGTTGATCCGGCCTTGGGAGGCGAGGGCGACGGCGATCGCGCCGGCCGTGGTCCCGGCGACGATGGCGCCGGCCACTCCGATGGCGATGATGCGGTGCTTGCGGGTCCGGCGGCGGTCGTCGACGGCGATGGTTTCGAACAGGTTCGCCTTGATCTGTTCGAAGCGCTCGTCGGTGGGCAGGAGGTCGTGATGGGTCATGGCATCCCCCTGAGGGTGCGGAGTTCGTTCCGGAGGCGCCCGCGGAGCCGGGAGAGGCGGTTGCGGACGGCGCCCTCGCTCAGGCCCACCTGGCGGGCTGCCTCCTCATAGCTGTGATCGCCTCGGATGCACAGCTCGAACACGGTGCGGTCGAGCTCAGTGAGCGCGGCGACCACGGATTCGACGTAGGCGAGCAGCTGGCCGCGTTCGGCGAGCTCCTCCGGCCCCGGACGGGCGTCGGCGAGTGATCCGTCGACGGGGCTGTCGCTTCGGCGCTTCTCCACCACCTGGAGGGAGCGGCGACGGTTGGCGATCAGGTTGCGGCTGGTGACGAGCAGCCAGGGAAGGACCGACTCGCCGGCGATGGCGATGGTCGCCCGTTTGCGCCAGAGGGTGACGAAGACGTCCTGGCTGATCTCCTCCACGTCCTCGCGGGGTTCGAGGCGCGCGGCGGTGTAGGCGTAGACGACGCGGCTGTACCGGTCGTAGAGGGCGGCGAGCGCAGCCTTGCTGCCGTCGGCGAGTCGGCGCAGCAGGTCGAGGTCCGTCGGAACGGACTCCTCCCCCGCATCCGCAGCACGGTGCGGCTCGGCCAACTCGCTCATATCCAGGAAATGTGTCCCCCCGCCGAATCCTCTCAACGAATGTCGAAATCGGTCCGCTTCTACCTCGGTGGGGCAGAACGGGCGTGCTCGGCAGGGGGTCGGGCACTATTCGCTTCGGGGCGAAGTCGATTGTGTCCGGGAGAACCGCCGCTGCGACCGCGTCCCGCATTCTTCCCGGAACGCGAAGCTGACCGATTTCCGGACCATCGTTCGCGGGCCGGTCCACGGTGCTTGCGGGGGGCGGGACGCCGCCCGGGTCACTGCCGCTCGGACGCCCGACGGAGACGACTGTTGCGACGTTTGTCTCGCTGTGCGAATGCCTCTGCGGGCTGCCTGCGGCCCGCGAACCAGGTGTACAGGGCGATCAACACGATCGCGCCGAGGTAGAACACGGCCCACCAGGGGAACTGGAGCACGGCCGTGGCGCTCTTGGCCGCCGCCTTCTCTTTGGGCGGCGTGGGGGTGATGCGCTCGCCCGTTACCAGGATGCGGTGCGTGTTGATTCCCAGCGGTGTGCATGTCACCAGGGTCACGAGGTCTTCTCCGGCCCTCTGGCGAAGTGTCGTTGTATCACCGGGATCGACGACTCGGGTGTCGATCACCTGGTAGGTGAGCACCTGGCCGAAGGTGGTCAGAGTGAACCGGTCGCCGATCGTGATCTTGTCGAGATCGGTGAACATCGTGGCGTCGGCCAGTCCTCGGTGCGCCGTGATCACCGAACGGGTGTCCTTTCCCCCGACCGGGAGCGAGGTTCCTTGCAAGTGCCCGGCACCCTCGGCCAGGGTCGCTTCGCTTGTACCGTGATAGATCGGAAGATCGGCGTTGATCTTCGGGATCTGGATGCGGGACATTGTCCGGGTGGGTGTGTCGAGCATTTTCCAGTAGTCGAACTCGGAGGAACTGGTCTTGCCGCTTCCTGTAGGGACGTTGGTATTCGCTTCGAGGACCGCGCCACTGGAAAGCGCCTCGTTATAGCGGTGCGCCTCGGCGAGCTGCTGAGAGGCCTTCGGCTTGAGCCGGCTGATCGAGTCGCTGTATTTGCTGATGACGAGCGACTGGTTGTAGGCGGACAGCCAACTCGCGGCCGGTGAGTAGGCGAGCACTGTCGCTCCGACGATGGCGAGCACCGCCGTGATGATGAGCAGCGCCCCCGGGCGCCAGCGGCGGCGAGGAATGGCATGACGGGAACGTCGACGGGACATGATCTCGGGTTCGGGTATTCGGCGTGCCGCCGGTGGAATGGAAAGCGATGGGGGAGCGGGTCGTGGTGCCGACCCGCTCCCCTCTTTTCGAGTGCGGTTTGTTACGCGCTCTCGTCCGTGGCAAGGCGGCGACGGCGGATCATCATCACACCGCCGAGGGCGACGACGATGAGCGCGATGCCGCCAACCGTGAGGGCGATCTGGACGCTGGAGCCCGTGAAGGGGAGCTCCGGGACGCCCTGCTGGACGTTCTCGATCTTGGTCAGCGGAACGGATCCGTTGGCGCCCGTCTTGACCATGACTGCGGTCAGCGCCGCCGTGCCGGAGGGCAGCACGAAGCCGTTGGGAGCGGCGATCTCCTCCAGCACGTAGCAGCGCTGCTGGAAGTCGTGGCCCGCCTTGGTGGTGTTGGACACCGTGCCGTCCGCGGCGACCGTGGTCTCGGTGTCACCGATCCACAGGCCGGGAATGAAGACCGAGCCGGAGTTGTCCGAGACGGCCTCGTACGCGTTACCCGTGGCCGGGTCGTTCACCTTGGTCAGACCGGTGATGTCCGCCGTGCACTGGCCCTGCTGGTCGGTCGTGCCCTGGTAGACGTGGAACTTCGCACCCTTGAGGCCGTCGTTCGTGTCGGCCTTATTGACCTTCTGAACGGTCAGGTCACCCCAACGGGTGGCCTTCTCGGTCGAGGGGGAGCCGTCGCCCGTGTTCGGCGCGCCGGGGGTGAGCTGGAAGTCGTTCAGGTTCACGTACGCCGTGTTCTTGATCTCGCCCGGAGCGTTCACCTTGGCCTGAAAGCCGACGACGATGTTCTGACCCGCCTGGAGCTTGGCCAGGCCAGCCGGAGTCAACGTGACCACGAGCTTCTGCCCGGTCCAGACCGCGTCGTAGTCGGTGCCCGACGTGAAGATGGTCGATCCCATCTTCACGGTGACCGCCGCGGTCGTGATCGGGGTGAGCTTGGTGTCGAGGTCATCCGTCACGGTGAACTTCTTGTAGGTGTCGCCCGTCGCGAGTGCAGGAACGAGCTGCGTGACCTCGTACTTGACCGGTGCGCCGAGCACGGCGCCACTGCCCTCCTGGTCGACCACGTTCTTCTTCGGGCCCTCGGCGGTCGTGTTCTTGGGGTAGACGTTGACGTCGTAGACCCAGTTGCCGTTGGACACCTTGTGGTCTTCCGGCGTGGGCAGAGTCACGATGAACGGCGCAGCCTTGTCAACGATGTTCGCGGGCGCCGAGATCTCTCGCACGAAGTACGGGCCGAGCGGCAGCTTGGCCGACGTCGCGGTGCCGGTGGCGTCGGTCGCCGGGAGGCTCGTGCAGCCGCTGAGCGTGTAGGAGCCGAGGGTGGTGACCCCCTGCGCTGCCGCCGCGAGCTTCTGAGCTGTGGTGATCGCATTGACCTTGTCCCACCCGGCGTTGGTGTTGTCGAACAGGTCGATGCCGTCGATCGTGCAGTACTCGAAGACGACACCGGCGATCGGTGCGGTGTCCGGTGCCTTGCCGGTGCCCGAAGGGTTCTGGTCACCGTTCCCGGGGTTCGCGTACTTGTGGACGATGATCGAGCCCTGCTTCGTCTCGTCGATGGAGGCGGCGTTGGCCGCGCCCGCCGCTGCGAGCGCTCCGAGCACGCCCAGGGTGAGGGCGGTGCCGGCGGCAAGGGCTCTGCGCCCTCGAAGCCGTGTGATTGCGGTCATTTCGGGTTGTTCCTTTCTTTGCGTGAATACGCGATGCGACGTCTCACTGATAGAGACGGAGTCCGAGTCGTTTTACGACGCGGTGGACGGACGCCTTTTACGCGCTCTTGCGGCGCCGGAGGTACTGCCAGGTCACGAGCCCGAGAACCGTGGCCAGCAGGCCGCCACCCGTGAAGGTCAGCAGGTCTGTGCCGAGACCGCCCGTGAAGGGGATGGCCGGCACCGGCATCTGCTTGTTCACCACGTCGGGCAGCGCGACGGTGGTCGACGCGGCCGTGATCGTCACGGGGATCGGTGTCTTGCTGAGGAGGAAACCGGTCGGAGCCTTGGTCTCGACAAGGCTGTAGGTGCCGGGACCGAGGTTGGTCAGCCGGAACACCCCGCCGACGGGATCAATGTCCGCGCCCATGCAGAGACCGGCAGCTGCCGCGACGCAGTCGTCCACGACGATCGCCGGACCGGTCGGCTTACCCGTCCCGTCCACCGGGGTGAACGTCCACGCAGCTCCGGCGAGGATGTTCGCAGCGGCTGAGGAGTCGACCTTGTGCCAGAGGACGTCCTTGACGGTCACGTCCACCGTCCAGGTGCACGCGGGATCGGAGGACCCCGCCGTGCAGTTCCCGACCGGAGACACGATTGTGTTCTTCATCGAGTGGTCGCCCGGATCCGGATTCTTCACCGTCACGGAGTACGTGATCGTCGCCGTCTGGCCGGGCGCCAGACCGCCCGACCAGGCCAGTGTCGGACTCTGGAAGGCTGCCGTTCCGACCGAGGCGGCGTGGTCGTTGTTGTACGTCGCGTCCTTGAGCACATCGCTCAGGTCGTCGGTCAGAGAGGCCTTGTCGTACGCCAGACTGCCCGTGTTCTTGACCGCGATCGAGTAGCCGACTTTGTCACCCGGGAAGGCGGTCTGTACAGGAGAGGTCTTGGCGTAGGCGAGCGAGCACTGCGATGCGTCAGCACGCACGTCGAACTTCGCCCCACCGGTGGTGTTCCCCCCAGGTGCGTCGCTGCCTGCCGTGGAGGTGGTCACCGCGGTGGCCGTGTTCGAGAGCGTGAGCGGAGCCGCGGCATCGCAGGAGACCGGAGGGGCGACGGTCTGGAAGCACATCTGCGGCGGGTCGCCCTTCCAGGTGAGGGACATCTGACCGTTCACGACACTCGCGGGATCCTTGATCCCGTTGATTGTCACCTCCGCCTCGATCGAGGTGACCGAAGTCGGGACTCCGGAGATGTCCATGGTCACGCCTGCGGGCAGCGTCACCTTGTCGAAGCCGGTGATGACGTTGTTGTTCTGGTCCCGCAAGGTGATCGTGGAGTTCGCATAGGACGCCGCCTCCACTCCGCTCAGGGTGAGTTTGTCCCACCCGCGGAAGGCGCCGGAGTCGCCGCAGTAGTAGGTGGTCGGATCGACCGTCATCCTCGTCGGCCCGGACATGGCCAGACATCCGCCGCCGGTGAGCGCGTTGAACAAGCGGATCTGACCCGCGTCACCGTTGGCCACCAAGCAATTCGGCGCGACATCGGTGGCGGTGCGGACCGTATAGTTCCATCGGTTGGGCACGGGAGTGAAGCCCGAGCAGGCCGGAACCTTCGCCGCTCCGGAGTAGCTGCCGAAGTCAAGGCAGATCACGGTGTCGCCCGACGCGAGGTACACCTTCGAGCCGACGGTGAACGCGTCGCCCGCGGTCGTAGACCCGCTCACGTTGAAGTGGGCGCCGGTCCCCGTGTACGGATTGTTGCTCTGCACCACGCCCGCGAGGTTCCAGCACACATCGCCCCCGGCGCCCCCGGCGTTGCCGATCGCGCAGACCCCGGTCACGGCTCCCGAGGTTGAGAGCACCGGCGCGAAGGTCGAGGCGCCGTCCGTCGGAAGGGGGGCCGACGCGACAGGCCAGCTGCCCGAGCACAATGCCGAGGCGCTGGTGTTGTAGCAGTATGTCTTCCAAATACTGGATCCGATGCCGGACACCGTCGGAATACTGGTGAAGACGTAGTCGCCGAAGGTCGCCTCCGAGATACGGACGTCAACGGCCCCGGTCACCGAGCTCAGCTGGGTGGAGCCGCATCCGGTGCCCGTTGCCGGGTTGACACAGACCAGCCAAACGCCCGCCGTGGTTACCGTGGTCGCGTACATTTTCCCGTTCGAGGCAGCCAGCGCGGTGCTTCCGATCATCGCACCGATGCTGCCGTTGGCGTCGGCACCGTTCGCGGCCGCGAGTGGTGCGAAACCACAGCTCACCGGCGTGGGGAGCGACAGGTCGAGACATCCTGTCCCTGAGGGTCCGATGTTCGGCCAGGTGCCCGTGCCCTGCAACCAGAACAGCTTGTTCCCCGAAATCCAGGTGCCGCCCTGCCATGCCGTGAACCCGGTGTACCCGGTCCCGGTGCCGATGGCCGTTCCCACCGTCGACGACCAGTACTGGTTGTTCGCGTTCGTCGGCCAGCCCGGACACGTGGTCCCATCCGCCCACTTGGCGCAGTACACGACGGCACCGGTGCGGTGGTGATAGACGCCGTACACGAGGTCTCCCCGCACCACGACGTTGTACGCGTCACCACCGGAGGTCTGCACCGTCGTCGAGCTGGGCGCCGGGAACTTCACCGACACCTGCTGCGTCCCCTGCGGCACCACGGTGCCCGTGAACCCCAGGCCGTTGGCGTTCGCTGGCGGAGTGCCGCTTGCCCAGGTGGCCCCCGCGTCGGTGCTGTACTGCGGAGTCAGAGCGCCCTCACCGTTCGGGTTCGGTGGCAGTTGCAGCGACCCCGGCACGTACGTGCCGGCGTTCGCGATCACATCCTTCATGTTCACCGAGGCGTTCGCCGACGTGTTGTTCTGGTACGACACCACCCACTTGAGCGTGTCTCCTGGCTTCGCCGTCCCGGTCTTCGCACCCCCCGGCGCATCCGATGACGCAGCGATGGAATTGTTCACCGTATTGGTCCCGGTCTTGAATACCGTCGAAACCGATGTGGCCGCCGCGTTGGAGAAGTACTGCGGCAGGATGAGCGCGCTCAGCAGGGCGCCGACGCCGACGCAGGCGGCGATGAGGCCCAGGAGTCGCGACCGGCGGGAGGCGAGGACGCGACGTGAGACCATCATCGGCTGGTCCGTCCTCGCTGGGCGGAGCCGTCTGGAGACGTTCGCGTGCGTGGGTGGGCAGCACGGGGGGCCCTGTCGGTGACAGTCAGGTTCATTTCGGGTGATCCTCTGATTTCCAAGTGGCCGATGGAGGCCTTCACCCGTACAGACGCGCGATGCGCGCATTCATTACGCATCAACGAAAAAACGGCTGAGGCCCCGGGGATACCGGGGCCTCAGCCGTTGTCATTCGTCCGTGCGCGAGGGGGGACTTGAACCCCCACGCCCTTGCGGGCACTGGCACCTGAAGCCAGCGCGTCTGCCAATTCCGCCACTCGCGCGAACCCAGGAACTCTAACACGACGCCGTGATCCTTCACGAATCCGGGCGTCCTCCGCAGGGCTGATCTTCACCGTATAGCCAGTCCCTTTTCCAGGGTTCCGACTAACATGCATGTAGTCATCGAGCCGGAAGCGGGAGACTGTGGGCATTCTGGACAACTTCGAGCGGGGGCTCGAGCGCGCCGTCAACGGCGCGTTCGCGAAGACCTTCCGCTCCGGGCTGCAGCCGGTCGAGCTCACCAGCGCGCTCCGCAAGGAACTCGACACCAAGGCCGCCGTAGTCGCGCGCGACCGCGTCCTCGCCCCCAACAGCTTCGTGCTGCGGATGTCGTCCGCCGACTACGCGCGCATGCGGTCGATGGGCGCGGCCCTCACCGACGAGCTGATCGACTTCGTGCAGAAGCACGCGGCGAGCCAGCACTACGCGTTCGCCGGCGGCATCTCCATCGACCTCGCGGAAGACCCGGACCTGTCGGTCGGGATGCTCCAGGTCGAGTCCGAGAACGTGAAGGGCGACGTCGCCTGGACCCCGGTCCTCGACATCAACGGCAAGCACTACCCGCTCACCCACTCCCGCACCGTCGTCGGGCGCGGGGCGGACGCCGACATCACGGTCGATGACACCGGCATCTCCCGCCGGCACGTCATGATCACGTGGGATGGCCGCCGCGCCCAGGTGGAGGACCTCGGCTCGACCAATGGCACCAAGCTCGACGGTGAGCCCCTGCGCAAGGCGATCCTGGAGCCCGAGTCCGTCGTCACCCTCGGCCGCACCCGCATCGTGTTCCGCGTGCTCCCCCAGGCGGCGCCCGCTCCTGGTGGCCGTGCGGAGGACGCCACCCGGCGACACGACGTCGGCAACTTCTGGAGCCCCTCGTGAACCCGAGCGAGCTGACCCTGCTGGTGCTGCGGTTCGGCTTCCTCCTGGTGCTCTGGTTGTTCGTCTTCGGCATCGTGTACGCACTGCGCAGCGACATGTTCGGCCAGCGCGTCCGGAAGCTGCCCGAGTCTGCGCAGCCCGCACCCGCATCCGCGTCGCCGTTCCCGGCGGCGGCCGCGGCGAGCGCCCCCGCCGCCGCAGCGCCCGCCGGCCCCACGGAGCCCGTGATGAAGTCGGCACCGGTCTCATCGCTGCCGTCCGGCGCCAACCGAGCGGGCGGCCACACGAACGCGAGTGTGCAAAGTGCGCACCGCCTCGTCATCACGTCCGGACCGCGCGCCGGGACCGAGCTCCCGCTCGGCCGCGATCCCATCACCATCGGCCGCTCCGGCGAGTCGAACCTCGTCATCCGCGACGACTACACCTCCACCCACCACGCCCGCCTGCTCCTCTGGAACGACGAGTGGATGATCCAGGATCTCGACTCCACCAACGGCACGTTCCTCGACGGCCGCCGGGTGACCGTCCCGACCCAGGTCCCGCTCGACACGCCGATCAAGATCGGCACGACCACGTTCGAGCTGCGGCGGTAGACGGTGGCGGCGAACAAGGCGGCGGCCCTCTCCCACGTCGGGAAGATCCGCTCGAACAACCAGGACTCGGGCTACGCCGGCCGGGATCTGTTCGTCGTCGCCGACGGCATGGGCGGCCACGCGGGGGGTGACGTCGCCTCGGCGATCGCCGTCACCCGCATCCGCGAGGCCGACCGCGAGTACGCCTCCGCCTCCGAAGCCGAGTTCGCCCTGCAGTCCGCCTTGATCGCCGCCAACTCGCTCCTCGCCGAAACCGTGTTCGAGCATCCCGAGCTGACCGGCATGGGCACCACCGTCAGCGCGATGGTGCGCGTCGGCGACCAGATCGCGTTCGCCCACATCGGCGACTCACGCATCTACCTGTACCGCGACGGCGAGCTCAAGCAGGTCACGACCGACCACACCTTCGTGCAGCGCCTCGTCGACAGCGGCCGCATCACCGAGGAGGAGGCGATGGTCCACCCTCGCCGCTCGGTGCTGATGCGGGTGCTGGGCGACGTGGATGCGTCCCCCGAGATCGACACCTGGACGCTCGACACGCGCCCGGGCGACCGCTGGCTGATCTGCTCCGACGGCTTGAGCGGCGTGGTGAAGCACGACGACATGCTGGCGGCGCTCGCGTCGAAGGACGGCCCGAAGCAGGTCGCCGACCGGCTGCTGAAGCACAGCCTCGACGCCGGCGCCCCCGATAACGTCACCGTGGTCATCGTCGACATCGCCGACACGTCCCGCGGCGAGGTGCTCAAGGAGCCGGTCACGGTCGGGTCGGCCGCGTCGCCGCTCCAGTTCGGCGCGGAGCCGAAGCCGACCACCCGCGCGGCGCGCCTTCCCGGACTGCGCCTGCACCCGATCCGCCCGGCTACAGGCCCCACCCACTTCGAGCCGCAGTCCGAGGACTACCTCGACGAACTGATCGAGGAGGACGCCCGGCGCGTGCGGCGCCGCCGGCTCACCTGGATGATCGGCCTCATCCTGCTGGTCGTCGCCATCGTGCTCGCCATCTTCTTCGGCTACCAGTGGACGCAGTCCCGCTACTACGTGGGCATGTCGCCCGACCGCCACGTCGCGATCTACCAGGGAGTCCAGCAGGGCATCGGGCCCATCAGTCTCTCGCATCTGTACGAGGAGTCCGACGTGAAGGTGGACGACCTCCCCGAGTACGACAAGCAGCAGGTGGAGCAGACCATCAACGCCGACGACCTTCCGGCGGCCAAGACGATCGTGGAGCAGTTGAGCGATGCCGGCGGACAGTAGAACGGCCGCGCGCGAGCAGGCGACGCCGACCCGGAACGCGACCGGGCCGGTGAAGCGGCTGCGCCTGCCGGCGAAGCTCCGCAACCGTGAGCTCTTCCTTCTCCTCATCGCGTGCGCGATCAACGCGGCGGCCGTGGTCCTGGTGCAGCTGGGCGCCCTCGGACACGTCGACCTCACGCTCGTCTATCTCGGCGCCGGGCTCTCGGCACTGGTGCTGGGGATGCACATCGCGCTCCGGTTCGTCGCCCCGCAGGCCGATCCGTTCCTGCTGCCGATCGCGACCCTGCTGACCGGCATCGGCATCGCCGAGATCTACCGAATCGACATCCATTACAAGGACGCCGGGTGGGACAGCGCGGGCGTCAAGCAGATCGTGTGGAGCGCCATCGCGATCATCTGCGCGATCCTCGTCGTGGTCCTCATCCGCAACCACCGCATCCTGCAGCGCTACACCTATCTCTTCGGGTTCGCCGCGCTCGTGCTCCTGCTACTGCCCATGCTCCCGGGCATCGGCCGCGAGATCTACGGCGCCCGCGTGTGGATCGGGATCGGCCCGTTCAGCTTCCAGCCGGGCGAGATCGCGAAGATCTGCCTCGCGATCTTCTTCGCCGGCTACCTGGTCCAGGCGCGCGACTCCCTCTCCATGGTGGGCAAGAAGTTCCTCGGGATGCGGTTCCCGCGCGCTCGAGACCTGGGGCCGATCCTCATCGTCTGGCTGATGTCGATGGCCGTCATCGTCTTCCAGCGCGACCTCGGAACCGGTCTGCTCATCTTCGGCCTGTTCCTCGTCATGCTCTACGTCGCCACCGCTCGCATCAGCTGGGTGATCCTCGGCCTTCTGCTCATCGTCGGCGGCGCCGTCGTGGCCAGCCAGGTGCTCCCGTACGTGCACGACCGGTTCGCGAACTGGCTGACGCCGTTCTCCCAGGGTGTCTACGACGCGCAGGGCGGCAGCTTCCAGCTGGTGCAGGGACTGTTCGGTCTCGCGCACGGCGGGCTGATCGGAACCGGTCTCGGCCAGGGCCAGCCGTGGATCACTCCCGTCTCGCAGAGCGACTACATCATCGCGAGCCTGGGCGAGGAGCTCGGCCTCGCCGGCATCTTCGCCATCTTCGCGCTGTACCTGGTGTTCGTCGCGCGCGGCCTGCGCATCGGCTTCGCGGGGGCGGACGACTTCGGCAAGCTGCTCGCCGTCGGCCTGTCGTTCACCGTGGCGCTGCAGTGCTTCATCGTGATCGGCGGTGTGACCCGCGTCATCCCGCTCACCGGCCTCACGACACCGTTCCTCGCCGCCGGCGGGTCGTCCCTGGTCGCCAACTGGATCATCGTGGCACTGCTGCTGCGACTGTCCGACACCGTCCGCAATCAACCCCGGCTGGTGGTGAGCTGAGATGAATCGCGAGATCAAGCGCGTCAGCACGATCGTGCTGGCGATGTTCCTGGCGCTGCTGGTGTCCACCTCCATCCTCCAGGTGTTCCAGGCGGATGCGCTGGGCGCCGATGCGCGCAACACGCGTGCCCTGAACGACAGCTACTCCGCGCAGCGCGGCGCGATCCTGGTCGCGGGGCAGCCGATCGCGCAGTCCGTGCCGTCCAATGACGTCTACAAGTGGCAGCGCGTCTACAGCAACGGTCCGCTGTACTCGGCCGTGACGGGCTTCTTCCCGATCAACGGAGAGCCGACCGGCCTCGAGGGAGCCCTCAACTCGAAGCTGAGCGGCTCGTCGAACTCGCAGTTCTTCGAGCGCGTCAACGCCATCCTGACGGGCAAGAACCCGCAGGGCGCGACGGTCGAGACGACGATCGACCCGGTGGCACAGCAGGCGGCGTGGGATGCGCTCGGCGACTACCAGGGCGCCGTGGTGCTGCTGCAGCCCAAGACCGGGAAGATCCTGGCGATGGTCTCGAAGCCCACGTACGACCCGAACACCCTGGCGTCGCACGACGGCAAGGCCGTGGAGTCGACCTACGACCAGCTCCTCGCCGCCCCGGGCGACCCGCTCATCAACCGGACGATCGGCGGAGACCTGAACCCGCCTGGATCGACGTTCAAGCCGGTGATGAGCGCTTCCGCCTTCGGCACAGGGCAGTACACGAAGGACAGCCAGCTCCCCAATCCGGCCTCCCTCCCGCTGCCCGACTCCCCCACCGTCGTCAAGAACGACTCGCTCACGACCTGCGGGCCGGGCGCGACGGTCTCGATCGCGACGGCGCAGATCCTGTCGTGCAACATCCCGTTCGCGGAGCTCGGGATGCAGCTCAAGCCCGAGGTCATCAAGGACCAGGCCGACAAGTTCGGGTTCAACCAGTCGTTCAACATCCCCATCCCGGTCGAGAAGAGCGTCTACCCGCTCTATCCCGACGCGGCCGAGCGCGCGCTGGGCTCCTTCGGCCAGAAGGACGACCGCGCGACGCCGCTGCAGATGGCGATGGTCTCGGCGGCGATCGCCAACGGCGGCACGCTGATGACCCCGAACCTGGTGGACTCCATCCGGTCACCCGATCTGCAGACGCTGGAGAGCTTCCAGCCCAAGGAGTTCTCGCAGCCGCTGAGCCAGCAGAACGCCGACACCATCAAGCAGATGATGGTCGACGGCGTCGATCACGGCGTGGCGAGCAATGCAAGAATAGGTGGGGTTCAGGTCGGCGGTAAGACGGGCACGGCGCAGAACGGGGATGACGACCCCTACTCGCTGTGGTTCACCGGTTTCGCGCCGGCGAACGACCCGGAGTTCGCTGTGGCTGTAGTTGTCGAAAATGGCGGTGGACAGGGTCAGAGCGGCACGGGTAACTCCATCGCCGCTCCGATCGCGAGGAAAGTACTAGAGGCGGTGCTGAATAAATGAGACCCACAGCAGGGCTCACCTTCGGGGGACGTTACGAGCTGCAGTCGCGGATCGCGATCGGCGGTATGGGCGAGGTGTGGCAGGCCACCGACCTCGTCATCGGTCGTACCGTCGCCATCAAGATCCTGAAGGACGAGTACCTCGGCGACCCGGGCTTCCTCGAGCGCTTCCGTGCGGAGGCGCGCCACGCCGCACTCGTCAACCACGAGGGCATCGCCAACGTGTACGACTACGGCGAGGAGGACGGAAGCGCGTTCCTGGTCATGGAGCTCGTCCCCGGCGAGGCGCTCTCGAGCATCCTGGAGCGGGAGCACGTCCTCAGCACCGACCGGACGCTCGACATCGTCGCCCAGACGGCCGCCGCCCTGCACGCCGCTCACGCCGCCGGTCTCGTCCACCGCGACATCAAGCCGGGCAACCTCCTCATCACGCCCGACGGGCGCGTCAAGATCACCGACTTCGGCATCGCCCGGATCGCCGACCAGGTGCCTCTCACCGCGACCGGCCAGGTCATGGGCACCGTGCAGTACCTCTCGCCCGAGCAGGCCTCCGGTCACCCCGCCTCGCCGACCACCGACATCTACTCGCTCGGCATCGTCGCGTACGAGTGCCTGGCCGGCAGACGGCCGTTCACCGGCGAGTCGCAGGTCGCCATCGCCATGGCGCAGATCAACGAGGCGCCGCCGGAGCTCCCCGCCACCGTCGCGGAGCCCGTGCGCAACCTCGTATTCGCGTGCATCGCCAAGAACCCGGCCGACCGCCCCGCCTCTGCCGCCCACCTGGCGCGTGCCGCCCAGGCGCTCCGCCGTGGCGACGTGCGCGCCGCCGCCCAGTCCGTGCCCGCCATCCTCGGCGGTGCGGCCCTGACCGATGCCGCGACCGTCCTCATGCAGCCGCCCGCGGCTCCGACGGCCGCCACCACCGTACTCCCGGCGACCGCCGTCGCGCCCGTCGTCGACGAGGAGGCCGCCGCCCCCGTCGAGGAGCGCAAGCGCAGCCGCTGGACGTGGCCGCTGATCGCGCTCATCGCCCTGCTCGCGCTGGTCCTGATCGGCACGATCATCACGCTGGTCGTCGCGCCGAAGACGGCTCCGACGCCCACGCCGTCGACCACTCCGACGCAGACGCAGCCGACATCGCCGAAGCCCACCCCGACACCCACCAGCAACACGGTCCAGATCACGGAGAGCGACTTCCTCGGCCTCACCGCCGACCAGGCCCGCGACAAGCTGCAGGGTCTCGGGATGGTCGCGGACGTCTCGCAGGGCAACGCGGCGACCACCAACGACCAGGCCAACAAGGTCTACTCGGTCAACCCGACCGGCCCGGTGCCGAAGGGCTCGACCGTCTCGGTGAAGGTCTACGGTCCTGTCGCGCCGATCCCGACGCCGACCGACACCGTCTCGGCCACGCCGCCGTCGGGTCAGGGCACCCCGAACTCGCAGATCACGGTCAACTTCGGTTCCGCCACCTGCCCCGCAGGACAGAACCTGGTCGGCCGCCGCCTGTACATCAACGGGCAGCCGCAGACGCCGGTCAACGACACCAAGATGGTGTGGTCGCCGAGTACCGCGGCGACGTACCAGCTGACGTACACGATCTTCTGCGGCGAGTCGGTGGAGTCGAGCCAGTCGCCCGCAACGTCGTACGAGGTTGTCGGATCCACTTCGACTCCCCCTGCCGGCGGCGGTGGCGGGACCACGGGCGGCGGCACTACGGGCAAAGGCTGAGCAGCCGAATACACCCGAGGAGACATCCAGAATCGCCCCGCTACACTAGCCGGAGTCGTCACCGAGAAGGAGTTCGCATTGAGCCCAGATAGCCGCCTGCTCGCAGGCCGATATCAGGTGGGCGAACTCATCGGCCGGGGCGGTATGTCGGACGTCCATCGCGGCACCGACACCCGCCTGGGCCGCACGGTCGCCATCAAGCTGCTCAAGCCGTCCCTCGCCACCGACCCGGCGTTCCGCACCCGGTTCCGGCAGGAGGCGCAGGCCGCCGCGCGCATGACGCACCCGACGATCGTCCGTGTCTTCGACGCCGGCGAGGAGACGGTGCGCGAGCCGAACGGCCACGAGGCGCAGCTGCCCTTCATCGTCATGGAGTACGTCGACGGCGTCCTCCTCAAGGACCTCATCAAGAAGGGCCCCCTGGAGCGCGCGGAGGCCGTGCGCATCACCGAGGGCATCCTCACCGCGCTCGAGTACTCGCATCGCGCCGGCGTCGTGCACCGCGACATCAAGCCGGGCAACGTGATGATCACGAAGACCGGACAGGTGAAGGTGATGGACTTCGGCATCGCCCGAGCCATCAGCGACTCTTCGGCGACCGTGGCGCAGACCACTGCGGTACTCGGCACGGCCAGCTACTTCTCTCCGGAGCAGGCCAAGGGCGAGTCCGTCGACGCCCGCACCGACCTGTATTCGACCGGCGTGGTGCTGTTCGAGATGCTCACAGGGCGTCCGCCGTTCCGCGGCGACACCCCGGTCGCGATCGCGTACCAGCACGTCAGCGAGACCGCCGTCCCGCCGAGCACCATCAACCCCAAGGTGTCGCCGGCGATGGATGTCGTCGTCGCCCGCGCGATGACCAAGGACCGCTTCGAGCGCTACCAGACGGTGGCGGAGTTCCGAGCCGACCTCGAAGAGGCCGCCGCGGGCCGCATCCCGAAGCGCAAGCACGAGGACGAGCTGGCCGAGACCCTGTTCGGCGCTCCGCCGAGCGCCGTCTCCGGTCCGGAGGCCGCGTTCCGTCAGCTGGCTGAAGACCAGACCATGACGCGCACCCAGCGTCGCCCACCGGTGATCTGGATCTGGGCGGGCATCGCGATCATGGCGGTCGTCATCGTGGCCGTACTCGCCTGGGTGCTGCGGCTCGCGCCGAGCACGACCATGCCGGACTCGTCGCACAAGGTGCCGAACCTGTCGGGCCAGACGCTGGACAAGGCCACTGCGCAGCTCGACGACATGAAGTTGAAGTGGGCGCAGGTCACCGAGGCCAGCCCCACTTACGCCGAGGGCCAGGTGATCCGGACGGATCCGGGTGCCGGCATCGTGGTGGCGTCCGGCGACACCATCACGCTCTACGTCTCGACCGGCAAGAAGACCGTCACCGTCCCGGATGTCCACAACATGACCGTGGATGCTGCAACGCAGGCGCTGCAGCAGGCCGGTCTCACCGTCGGTCCGACGACCTCGGAGAACTCTGCCAGCGTGCCTGCGAACGTGGTGATCAAGACGGATCCCGCCGCCAACACCTCGGCGCACGAAGGCGACGCCATCGGCCTCCACGTGTCGAGCGGCAAGGTGACGCTGACCGATCTGACCGGTCAGACCATCCAGGCTGCCACGGGGATCCTGTCGCAGCTCGGACTGACCGGTAATCCGAAGCCGGATCCCAGCTGCCCGCAGGACAAGGGCGCGACGATGGTGCACACCCAGTCAGTCGCTCCGGGCGACGTGCCGCAGGGCACGACGGTCGACCTCACGTACTGCTCGGGCTGAGTTCGGGCAGCCGGCGGCGTTCGCGCCTACGACCGCGCCTGGGTCAGCCCAGCTTGACGAGCGGGTTCAGCGAGCGGGATGCCTCCGCGGCGCCCGCCAGACCGGCAACCTCGAGCCAGTTGCCGAGCATCCGGTAGCCACCCTCGGTGAGCACCGACTCCGGGTGGAACTGGACGCCGTAGATCGGCGCGTCTGCGTGCTGCAAAGCCATGATCACGCCGCCGGCGGTGCGCGCGGTCACGTGAAGATCCTCGGGGAGCGTCCCGTCGACCACGGCCAGCGAGTGGTACCGCGTGGCTGTGAACGGCTGAGCGACCCCGTCGAAGAGGGCGCTGTCGTCGTGGGTGACCTGCGAGGTCTTGCCGTGCATCAGCTCTTCGGCGTTGGTGACCACGCCGCCGAACGCCTCCGCGATGGCCTGGTGCCCGAGGCACACCCCGAGCAGCGGCTGGCCGGTGCGCAGAGCCTGCTCGACAGCCGGGATGGAGACTCCCGCGTCGGCCGGCTTGCCCGGTCCCGGTGAGACGAGCACGGCGTCGTACTCGGCGAGCTTCGCCGGGAGGTCGGCTACGGCCACATCGTCGTTGCGCACGACGTCGGTCTCCGCGCCGAGTTCGCGCAGGTAGCCGTTCAGCGTGTAGACGAAGCTGTCGTAGTTGTCGATGACGAGTACGCGAGTCACGGGCCCACGGTACCTTCCTGCGGCCCGAGGAGCGAATCCACCCAGGGGAACACCCAGGTGACCAGGGCGAACAGCACCACGGCCACGAGGACGAGCAGCAGGATGATGCGCAGCCAGACCGGACCGGGCAGCACACGCCACAGAGCTCCGTACATGTCAGCCTCCCTGCCCGACCGCTGCGGCGATCTCGCTCGGAACGTCCTGCGGTGGTGCGAACGACTGGAAGACGTTGTAGGCGATGAGCCGCTCGCCCGCGTGGAACGGCGGATTGCAGGTCGTGATGGTCATGAGCCGCTCGGTCGGGGTGGCCTGCGGCTGACGGGGCACGGGCAGCAGGACCTGCACGGCCGAGGGCTGCACGTACTCGAAGTTGCGGAAGGTGTACGTGTACCAGCCGTCGGCGGTCTGCACGTAGATCCGGTCGCCGATTCGCAGCTTGGAGAGGTCGATGAAGGTGTTGCCCCACCCCGAGTCGTGGCCGGCGACGGCGAAATTGCCGACCTGACCGGGCAGCTGCGTGTCGATGTAGTGGCCGACCCCCGCGGTGTAGCTGTTGAGAACGCGTTCGACATCGACGGTCTGTCGGATGGTCCGCTTCCAGTCCGGCCCGAGCCGCGGAATATAGATGACCGCGAACGGCTGATACGGAGCGGGCTTGGCCATCACGGGCGGGTCGACCTGTGCGGTCGAGGTCTCGGGCGCGGGCTTCGGCGCCTTCATGGCGTCGTCGATCCACTTCTGGCTCTGCTGGGCGGCGGCGTTCGTCTGCTGGCCGGCCAGTACGAGGTTGTTCCACCAGATCTGCCAGCCGAGGAACAGCAGGACCAGGACTCCGGCCGTGATCAGCAGCTCGCCGAGGACGCCGACCACCGTCGGTCGGCGATGCGGCCGTCCGGCGCGGGTTCCCCTCGAAGTCACGTCGCTGATTCTAGGGATGCTCGCTGAGAATCGTCACGGTTGTCCACAGGCCTCCCCCCGGACGGGGGGATCAGCGTCCTCGGGAGCATCCCCGCTACACTGTGGTGCTATGGCACGCAGCAAGTCCAAGACCAGAACCGAGCGCCCCGTCCGCGCCGAGCGCAGCGCCGCGGCATCCGGCGAAGAGGCTCCGAACCCCGTATGGTTCAAGCCGGTCATGTTCGGCTTCATGCTGCTCGGCCTGATCTGGATCATCGTCTTCTACGTCAGCCAGAACCAGTACCCCATCCCCGCGCTCGGCGCGTGGAACATCCTCGTCGGCTTCGGCATCGCGTTCATCGGCTTCCTGATGACTACGCGCTGGCGGTAGCCCGCGACTCTCCGTGTCTTGTGAGGCCCGGGACGGCGTCAGCCGCCCCGGGCTTCGTGTTTTCCACAGTTCTCCACAGGCGCCTGTGAACAGTTGCCGCGCGTTCGACGCTGATTTCCCCAGTGTTAATAAGCCTGTGGAGAGTTACAGGGGTGTAATTCCTCACAATGTTAATAAGCCTGTGGATAACTTATCCACGCCGTGTGGGAACTACACGAAGAAGTGGATGACGCTCACGGCGACGAAGACGAGGCACAGCAGAACGAGGAGCGGCAGCTGCCAGCGTCGCCGCTGCGGCTGCCGGGTCTCCACATAGATGAGTCCGACGAGGACGCCGCCGATCAGTCCGCCGACGTGCGCCTGCCACGCGATGTTGAACCCCGGGAGGAATCCGATGCCGAGGTTGATCGCCAGCAGCACGAGCATCTGGGTCGCGCTTCCGCCCAGACGGCGCTGGATGATGAAGAAGGCACCGAACAGACCGAAGATCGCGCCGGAGGCCCCGAGGACGGGTTGGACCGGCGAGGCCAGCAACAGGACGCCCAGCGATCCCGCGAACCCGCTGATCAGGAAGAGGGCCAGGTAACGCGCGCGACCGAGCAGGGGCTCGAGGGCCATCCCGAAGATGAACAGCGTGTACATGTTCAGGGCGATGTGGATGATGTTGGCGTGCGCGAACACGCTGGTGAACATCCGCCACGGCTCGAAGCCCACGCCGAACGTCCCGCTCGGATACGAGTACGCCCCGGCGTACACCAGCGCCGAATTGACCGGGAGGCCGAGCAACGAGCCCAGGGTCTGAACGATGAACACGAGCACGCAGACCGCGATGATCGCGTAGGTGACGACCGGAGCGCCGGAGCCGGTGAGCCGCGTCACCCACGCCGACTTCGTCCGCGGGTGGGTAGCGCGCTGCTGCGCCATGCATTCCGGGCAGACGACCCCGACCGCTGCCGGGGTCTGACATTCACCGCAGATCGTCCGGCCGCACCGCTGGCAGAGCACATAGCTCTCCCGATCGGGATGCCGGTAACAGTAGTTGGCGCGCGCGTCGACGGGCTGAGTCATGTGTCCTGCTCGCCCGTCCTTCCTCAGACCTGCTCGATGTCGATGGACTCGATGACGACGTCGTCCAGCGGCCGGTCGCGAGCGTCTGTCGGGACCTCGGCCAGCTTGTCGACGATCTTGCGGGACGCGTCGTCGGCGACCTCACCGAAGATGGTGTGCTTGCCCTGCAGCCACGTCGTCGGCGCGACCGTGATGAAGAACTGCGAGCCGTTGGTGCCGCGGCCGCCCTGGATGCCGGCGTTCGCCATGGCCAGGATGTACGGCTGCGTGAAGTCGAGGTCGGGGCTGATCTCGTCGTCGAACTGGTAGCCCGGTCCGCCGACGCCCTGTCCGAGCGGGTCGCCGCCCTGGATCATGAAGCCCGGGATGATGCGGTGGAAGACCACGCCGTCGTAGAGAGGAGTCTTCGACTTCTCTCCCGTGGCGGGGTGCGTCCACTCGATCTCGCCCGTCGCCAGCCCGACGAAGTTCCGCACCGTCTTCGGCGCGTGGTTGCCGAAGAGGTTGACCTTGATGTCTCCGTAGTTAGTGTGGAGCGTGGCGACAGCGGTGTGCTTAGACATGGCACCAATTCTTGCACAGCGCGTATAGCTGACTTGGGCGGGCTCGAGACCTCTCGGGCCATCCCCAGCCCTTTCGGTGGCAAGATGGAGTCAGTCGCCACCCCGACCAACGGAGGAACAGATGAGCCTGACACGGAAGCGCAAGAAGGAGCTCAAGCGACTGCGCAGCGGAGCCGAGGACCTGTGGACCCAGCAGCAGGAGGTGCTGGCCACCGCCAACGCCCTCGCTGCCGAGGCGCGCAAGCAGGCGGCCTACTACACCCGTGAGGAGATCGCGCCGCGCGTCCGTGACGGCTACGACCAGTACGTGCGCCCCGCGGCTCAGACCGCCAAGGACACAGCGAGCCACTACGCCGGCCAGGCGCGTCAGCGCGTGGTGACGGACGTCATCCCCGCTGTGGGCACGGCCGTCGGCACTGCGCTCTCCGTGGTCGACCACGCCCGCGCCGCTCGTGCGGCCGCCTTCGCCGGCGACTTCAAGAAGGCAGGCAAGGAGCTCTCGAAGAAGCCGAAGGCTCCCGCGAAGAAGCCCGGCCCCGGCGCCGGTGGTGTAATCGCGATCGGGCTTGGGATCGTTGCCGCCGTCGGCCTCCTGTATGCGGTGTGGCAGACCTTCCGCGCCGACGACGAGCTGTGGGTCGCCGACGAGGAGCCCACGACCCCGACGACCACCGCGGGTACCGACACGACGCAGCAGTAAGGTCCGACCGCTCGATCAGGGTCTGTTCGGGGGTTACCCCGATGGTGCGGCGTGCGCGCCGCTGCGAGTCTGGGATGTATGAGCACTTTGATGCGTCCCCGTGATGGCCGTGTGATCGCCGGCGTGTGCGCCGGCTTGGCGAACCGTTTCGGCCTCCGGCCGTGGACCGTCCGCGTCCTCTTCCTGCTGTCGTGCCTGCTGCCGGGCCCGCAGTTCATCGCCTACCTGGTGATGTGGATCGTCATCCCCAACCAGCAGGGACGCGGCCCCGCGACGGTCTAGCGGCCGCCGGCCAGTCCGGCCATCTCGAGCGCCGTGTCCACCAACTCGACGCGGCGACCCGGGATGCGGTCGAGGGAGAACCACGCCGCCTCGTCGGTCGTGCCATCGAGTTCGTTGGTGAGCGACCCGCCGACCACCCGCGCGCGGTAGACGATCCGCAGGGCGTGCAGCGGCCCGGCGTCCGGGATGAAACGGTGCTCGGCCGGGATCACCTTGGAGTCGATCCCCAGCAGGTCGCCGGCCTCGGCGACATAGCCGGTCTCCTCCGCGATCTCACGGACCACCGCATCCACCGGGTCCTCGCCCGGGTCGATGCCGCCGCCCGGCAGGGTCCAGCCCGACCGGCCGCCTTCGTTCCAATGGGCGAGCAGGATGCGGTCGCCGTCGACGATGACGCCATAGGCAGCCACTCTGATATCCATCGCACCAACGTACTGCCATTGTCGGTGGACGAGGGCAGACTAGAGGTGATGCCCGAACTACCGGAAGTCACCGCCCTCGCCGCCGACCTCGATGGCCGGCTGGCGCAGCGTGTCATCGACCGGTTGAGCATCGCAGCCTTCTCCGCGCTGAAGACCTTCGACCCGCCGGCCGACGCTCTGCACGGCTTGACGATCGCCGCCGTGACCCGCCACGGGAAGTTCCTCGACATCGCCGCGGGCGAGCTCCACATCGTCGTGCATCTCGCACGAGCCGGCTGGATCCGTTGGCGCGACTCGCCTCCGCCACCGCCCAACGGCCGCCTGGGCAAGGGCCCCCTCGCGGCGCGGCTCGTCCTCGACGACGGTTCCGGACTCGACATCACCGAAGCCGGAACGAAGAAGAGCCTCGCCATCTACGTCGTGCGCGATCCGGCCGAGGTGCCCGGCATCCAGCGCCTCGGACCCGACCCGCTCGACCCGTCGTTCACCGAGGAGGCGTTCGCCGGCATCCTCGCCGGGCAGGGTCGCGCTCAGATCAAGGGCGTGCTCCGCAACCAGTCGCTCATCGCAGGGATCGGGAACGCCTACTCCGACGAGATCCTGCACGTCGCCAAGATGTCGCCGTACAAGCCGGCCAACATGGCAGCCGACGATGTCGCGCGCCTGTACGAAGCGATGCAGACCACTCTGCGGGACGCTCTCGCCCGGGCGGACGGTCTGGCCGCCTCGGAATTGAAGAGCGAGAAGAAGTCGAACCTGCGGGTGCACGGGCGCACCGGTCAGCCGTGCCCCGTCTGCGGCGACACCATCCGCCAGGTCATTTTCCACGACTCCACGTTCCAGTACTGTCCCACCTGCCAGACCGGCGGCAAGCCCCTGGCCGACCGCGTGCTCTCCCGGCTCCTGAAGTAGTCCGGTTCAGCAGGCGCACTCGAACCCGGGAGGCGCGGTGAGCGGGTCGACCGACCGCTCGATCGGCCCGGAGTCATCGACGGTCGGGAGGCCCTCTCGCACCCAGTACTCGTAGCCGCCGATCATCTCCCGCACCTCGTAGCCCAGACGACTGAATGCGAGGGCTGCTCGGGTGGAGCCGTTGCATCCCGGACCCCAGCAGTAGACGACGACAGGCATGTCCAGCGGAATCGACCCGGGTGCCCGTTCTTCGATCTCCGCGGTCGGGAGGTGCACGGCTCCCGCCACGCGTCCGTGACTCCATGCGGCGCCGGCCCTGCTGTCGATGAGGACGAAGCGCTCGCCACGCTCGAACGCGGCGTGCACGTCGGACGGATCGGTCTCGAATCGCAGCTTCGCGGAGAAGTGCTGGGTGGCATTTTCGGTCATTGTCGTCATGCCACGAGACTAGAAAAACGCGGCGGCCGGGTGAAGGACCGATCCACGGCGTTCGTCCGCTTCGACCGTCGATCTCGTGGCAGAATCGCGCCATGACCGTCACTTCACCGTTCGCTGTAGACAGCACCGACCGCATCATTCTCGCGGAGCTGCAGCGCGACGGCCGGCAGTCGATCGCCGAACTGGCTCGCACCGTCCACATGTCGAACAGCGCGGTGGCCGAACGCGTGCGGCGGCTGGAGGAGGCCGGCGTGATCACCGGCTATCGGGCGGTGATCGATCCCGAGCAGCTGGGCTTCGGGATCCTCGCGTACCTGCGGCTGCGCTACCCCAGCAGCCAGTACAAGCCGCTCCACGACCTGCTCGCCGAGATCCCCGAAGTGATCGAAGCGCACCATGTCACCGGAGACGACTGCTTCATCCTCAAAGTGGTCGCAACCTCCATGCGCCACTTGGAGCAGATCAGCGGTCGCGTCGGAACACTGGGGAGCGTGACCACGAGCGTTTCGTACTCGAGCCCGTTCCCGATGCGGACGATCGTCCCGCCACAGTCGTGAACCGCGACAGACCCGTAAGGGTGGAGCCTAGGAGATTCGAACTCCTGACATCCTGCTTGCAAAGCAGGCGCTCTACCAACTGAGCTAAGGCCCCGTATGAGGTGATGGTGGGGATACGAGGACTTGAACCTCGGACCTCTTCGTTATCAGCGAAGCGCTCTAACCGCCTGAGCTATATCCCCGAATGGGCAGATACGAGACTACCCGATCTGCCCGACCATTGCGAAATCGGTCAGTTGTTGGTGAAACCGACCAGCAGACCGCCGGTGATCTTCACCGAGAGGTTGTAGAGCAGCGCGAACACGGCGCCCAGGGCGGTGACCACGACGATGTCGAGGATGGCCACGATGAGCGAGAAGCCCATCACCTGACCCAGCCCGAGAACCGAGCGGAGGTCGCTGCCGCCGGCGCCCGAGATGTCCTTGAACAGGCTGTTCACCTGGTCGAAGATCCCGGTGCGGTCGAGCACGGTCCAGATCAGGAACGTACCGACGATGGCGATGATCGCGAGGCAGATCCCGGCGAGGAACGACAGCTTCACGGTCGACCAGAAGTCGATGTACACCAGCTTCAGCCGCACCTGCTTCGCGGATGCGGGTCGACGGGACGACTTCTTGGCCAACTTCTCGGCGACGCTACTGCTCATCTACGGTTTCATCCTTCCCGACGGCCTCGGTATCCTCCGCGGGAAGGGAGGATTCGAGATCACGTTCGGTGTTCTTCGCCAGAGCGATGATCTTGTCGGACTCGGCGAAACGTGCAAAGACGACACCCATGGTGTCGCGGCCCTTGGCTGGTACCTCGGCCACGGCAGAGCGTACCACCTTGCCGCTGGCAAGAACCACAAGGACCTCGTCGTCTTCACCGACGATCAGCGCCCCAACCAGGTCGCCCCGGTCGTCGTTGAGTTTGGCCACCTTGATGCCCAGACCGCCGCGATTCTGGAGGCGGTACTGGTCGGCCGCGGTGCGCTTGGCGTACCCGCCCTCGGTGACGACGAAGACGTAGCCCTCGTCGGAGACGACGGATGCATCGAGCAGCTTGTCTTCGCCTCGGAAGTGCATTCCGATGACGCCCGACGTCGACCGGCCCATCGGGCGGAGGGCCTCGTCGGACGCCGTGAAGCGGATCGACATCCCCTTGCGGGAGACGAGGAGCAGGTCGGAGTCCTCCTCGACCAGCAGTGCGGAGACGAGCTCGTCGTCCTCGCGCAGTTTGATCGCGATGATCCCGCCCGTGCGGTTGGTGTCGTACTCCTCCAGCGCGGTCTTCTTGATCAGGCCGTCGCGCGTGGCGAGCACGAGGTACTTGGCCGCCTGGTAGTCGCGGATGTCGAGGATCTCGGCGATCTCCTCATCCGGCTGCATGGCGAGCAGGTTGGCGACGTGCTGACCCTTGGCGTCGCGGCCGGCCTCCTGCACCTCGTAGGCCTTGGCGCGGTAGACGCGTCCCTTGTTCGTGAAGAAGAGGAGCCAGTGGTGCGTCGTCGTCACGAAGAAGTGGTCGACGACGTCCTCGCCGCGCAGCTGCGCACCCTTGACGCCCTTCCCGCCGCGGTGCTGGCTGCGGTAGTTGTCGCTGCGCGTCCGCTTGATGTACCCGCCGCGGGTGACGGTGACCACCATCTCCTCTTCGGGGATGAGGTCTTCGACGCTCATGTCGCCGTCGTAGCCGAACATGATCTCGGTGCGGCGGTCATCGCCGAAGCGGTCGACGATCTCGGTGAGCTCCTCGCTGACGATCGAGCGCTGGCGCATCGGGTCGTCGAGGATGGCGTGGAACTCGGCGATCTGCTTCTCGATCGCATCGGCCTCGTCCACGATCTTCTGCCGCTCGAGGGCGGCCAGGCGGCGGAGCTGCATGGCGAGGATCGCATCCGCCTGCACGTCGTCGACGTCGAGAAGGGTCTTCAGCCCATCACGCGCGTCGTCGACCGTCGGCGAGCGGCGGATGAGCGCGATGACCTCGTCGAGCGCATCCAGCGCCTTCAGGTAGCCGCGCAGGATGTGGGCGCGCTCCTCCGCCTTGCGCAGACGGAAGCGTGTGCGCCGGACGATGACCTCGATCTGGTGGTCAACCCACGCGGTGATGAATCCGTCGAGCGCCAGGGTGCGCGGCACGTTGTCGACGATCGCGAGCATGTTGGCGCCGAAGTTCTCCTGCAGCTGCGTGTGCTTGTACAGGTTGTTCAGCACGACCTTGGCGACCGCGTCACGCTTCAGCACGATCACAAGGCGCTGGCCGGTGCGACCCGAGGTCTCGTCGCGGATGTCGGCGATGCCGCCGATACGCCCCTCCTTGACGAGGTCCGCGATCTTGATCGCCAGGTTGTCCGGGTTGACCTGGTACGGCAGCTCGGTGACGACGAGGCAGACCCGGCCCTGGATCTCCTCAATCGTGACGACGGCGCGCATCGTGATCGAGCCGCGGCCGGTGCGGTAGGCGTCGTGGATGCCCTTGACCCCGAGGATCTGCGCGCCGGTCGGGAAGTCCGGTCCCTTGATCCGCTTGATGAGCTCCTCGAGCAGCTCCTCGCGGGAGGCCTCGGGGTGCTGCAGGTGCCAGAGCGCGCCGTCGGCCACCTCACGCAGGTTGTGCGGCGGGATGTTCGTGGCCATGCCGACCGCGATGCCGACGGAGCCGTTGACGAGCAGGTTCGGGAACCGGCTGGGGAGGACCGCGGGCTCCTGGGTGCGTCCGTCGTAGTTGTCCTGGAAGTCGACGGTCTCCTCGTCGATGTCCCGCACCATCTCAAGGGCGAGCGGGGCCATCTTCGTCTCGGTGTACCGCGGGGCCGCCGCCCCGTCGTTGCCGGGCGAGCCGAAGTTGCCCTGACCGAGGGCCAGTGGGTAGCGCAGGCTCCACGGCTGGACGAGGCGAACCAGCGCATCGTAGATCGCCGAGTCGCCGTGCGGGTGGAACTGTCCCATCACGTCGCCGACGACGCGCGCGCACTTGGAGAACGCCTTGTCCGGGCGGTAGCCGCCGTCGAACATCGCGTAGATCACGCGGCGGTGCACCGGCTTCAGGCCGTCGCGCACCTCGGGCAGTGCGCGCCCGATGATGACCGACATGGCGTAGTCGAGGTACGACCGCTGCATCTCCGACTGCAGGTCGACCTGGTCGATCCTGCCGTGGATGCCGAAGCCGGCCCCGCTTTCGCCCGACACGTTCTCTTCGTCCGTCACAGTCTTCTCTCCCTCGCGATCCCTCGTCGTTCATCCATGCCGGAGCATCAGATGTCGAGGAACCGCACGTCCTTGGCGTTCTTCTGGATGAACGAGCGGCGCGACTCGACGTCCTCGCCCATCAGTGTGGCGAAGATCTCGTCCGCGGCGGCCGCGTCGTCGAGCGTGACCTGAAGCAGCGTCCGCGTCTCCGGGTTCATCGTGGTCTCCCACAGCTCCTGGTAGTCCATCTCACCGAGACCCTTGTAGCGCTGCACGCCGTTGTCCTTCGGGATGCGCTTGCCGGCCGCGAGACCCTCGGCCAGGAACGCGTCGCGCTCCCGGTCGGAGTACACGTACTCGTGCTCGGCGTTGGACCACTTGAGCCGGTAGAGCGGCGGCTGCGCCAGGTAGACGTAGCCGAGCTCGATCATCGGGCGCATGTAGCGGAACAGCAGCGTGAGGAGCAGCGTGGTGATGTGCTGGCCGTCCACGTCGGCGTCGGCCATGAGCACGATCTTGTGGTACCGCGCCTTCTCCGGGTCGAAGTCCTCGCCGATGCCGGCGCCGAACGCCGTGATCATCGCCTGCACCTCGTTGTTGCCGAGGGCGCGGTCGAGCCGCGCCTTCTCGACGTTGAGGATCTTGCCGCGCAACGGCAGGATCGCCTGCGTCTCCGGGTTGCGGCCCTGCACGGCGGAGCCGCCGGCCGAGTCGCCCTCGACGATGAAGATCTCCGAGATCGTCGGGTCCTTCGACTGGCAGTCCTTCAGCTTGCCCGGCATCCCGCCGCTCTCCAGCAAGCCCTTACGGCGGGCGGTCTCACGCGCCTTGCGGGCAGCGAGGCGCGCGGTCGCGGCCTGGAGCGCCTTGCGGATGATGTCCTTCGCCTGGTTCGGATTGCGGTCGAACCAGTCGCCGAGCTGATCGCCGACGACCTTCTGCACGAAGGCCTTGGCCTCGGTGTTGCCGAGCTTCGTCTTGGTCTGGCCCTCGAACTGCGGCTCGGAGAGCTTCACGGAGATGACAGCGGTCAGACCCTCGCGCACGTCGTCGCCCGAGAGGTTGTCATCCCTTTCCTTGAGGATGCCCTTCTCGCGCGCATACCGGTTGACCAGCGTGGTCAGCGCAGCGCGGAAGCCCTCTTCGTGCGTGCCGCCCTCGTGCGTGTTGATCGTGTTCGCGTAGGTGAACACGCTCTCGTTGTAGCTAGTCGTCCACTGCATGGCGACCTCGAGAGCGATCTTGCGGTCCGTGTCCTCAGACTCGAACGAGATGATCTCGTCGTGGACGACCTCCACCTTCTTCGCGGAGTTCAGGTACTGCACGTAGTCCATCAGGCCGCGCTCGTAGAGGAAGACCTCGTGACGCGGAGTGTGCTCCTCGTCGACCTCGCCCTCGACGTGCTCGATCTCGGGCGCGCGCTCGTCGGTGATCGCGATGCGCAGCCCCTTGTTCAGGAAGGCCATCTGCTGGAATCGCGTGCGCAGCGTCTCATAGTCGAACACGATCGTCTCGAACGTCTCGGCACTCGGCCAGAACGTGATGATCGTTCCGGTGCGGTCCGACGCCTCGCCCTTCTCGAGCGGAGCCTGCGGAACGCCGTTGCGGTAGCTCTGCCTCCATACGTGACCCTGGCGGTGAACCTCGACGTCGAGGCGGCTGGACAGCGCGTTCACGACCGAGCTGCCGACACCATGGAGTCCGCCCGACACCGCGTACCCGCCGCCGCCGAACTTTCCGCCGGCGTGCAGGATGGTGAGGACGACCTCCACCGTCGACTTCTTCTCGACCGGGTGCTCATCGACCGGGATGCCACGACCGTTGTCGTCGACCCGCACGGCGCCATCCGGGAGGATCGTCACCTCGATGTTGTCGGCGTGACCGGCGAGGGCCTCGTCGACCGAGTTGTCGACGATCTCGTAGACCAGGTGGTGAAGACCGCGGGGACCGCTGGAACCGATGTACATCCCGGGTCGTTTGCGGACGGCTTCGAGACCCTCGAGGACCTGGATCTCATTAGCGCCGTATTCGTGTTCCGTCCCGGCCGCGTTCGGTTCCATCGTCATATGAAATTAGGCTCCTGACCGCACTCAACAGTGACGTTCCATTCTACCAAGAGACGGGGGCCGAAATCCCCGAAAACGGCCGTCTGAGGCTTTTTCCGCACTGTGGCGACCTCTTTTGCGCCCTCAGCCGTAAGTATCGCGCGGGCCACGCCCTGGAATCGACCTGGGGCCTCTTTTCCAGGAGGGGGCGTCCGGCCCCTGAAAACGGATCGACTCGATGCCTGCCTCGGGGAATCGGTCCGCGATGCGCGCGAGAAGCTCCGATCGCATCATCCGCAGCTGTGTCGCCCATGCCGTCGACTCGCACCGGACCACGAGGACACCGTCGGCGATCTGGTCCGGTTCGGCGTGCTTCGCGGTCTCCTCCCCCGCCAGTTCACGCCATCCTTCGAGCAGGTCGGACTTCGCCAGGGCGGAGGTCCAGCCGAGCTGCGCCGCGAGCGCGTCGACGACGTCACCGACACCGCGCGGGTCGCGCCCCGACCCGAAGGGCTGGCTGCCGGTCGTGCTCTCTTCGCGACGTGGGCCGCGCCGGCTTCGCGAGGTCGTGCCGGTGAAGAGCGCCTTCAGCCGCAGATAGACGGCCGATGCCTCGCTCTCGCTCGGTGTGTTCCGGGTTGCGCGATCAGGCATCGGGCGCCTCCACGATGCTGCCCGCCTCGATGCGGACCGTGTGCGCAGTGAGCTCGTCCGGCACGTCGTCGTAAACGGCCGCGGTGATCAGCACCTGCTCGTAACCGGCTACGGCGGTTGCGAGCATCCGTCGCCGAGCCTGGTCGAGTTCGGCGAAGACGTCGTCGAGGATGAGCACCGGGTCGCCGGTCGTCGACTCCTGGCGGAGCAGTTCCGCCGAGGCCAGCTTGAGCGCCAGGGCGAACGACCACGATTCGCCGTGGCTGGCGTATCCCTTCGCGGGAAGACCATTCAATTCGAACAGGACATCGTCTCGGTGCGGTCCGACCAGGGTGAGACCGCGATCGAGCTCCTTGCGGCGCACGGCCGCGAGCGCTCGACGGAACGCCTCCGGGGTCGCGACACCGGGTGAGCCCGTTACATCCTCTTCTGTCGCGGCATCCTCCTCGTCGACGTGTGCACCGTAGACCGTGAGCTGCGGGAGGAGTCGCGGATGGTGGTCGTCGCCGGCGACCGAGCGGTAGGCCGCGACGAGGGGATCGCTCAAGCGCCCGACCAGGTCGAGACGCGCATCCATCAGTTCGGAACCGAGCTGAACGAGCCGATCGTCCCAGATCTCGAGAGTGCCTAGCTGGTCCTCCCGCACACGGGAGGCGCGTGCCGACTTGAGCAGCGTGTTCCGCTGCTTCAGCACGCGCTCATAGTCCGCGATGACGGCCGAGAACCGCGGGTTCCGCTGGATCAGCAGTTGATCAAGGAAGCGTCGGCGGATGCCCGGCTCGCCCCGCACCAGAGCGAGGTCCTCCGGTGCGAAGAGAACGCTCGAGAAATACCGCGGCAACTCGCGCGGCTTGATGGCGGCCCGGTTCACCTGGGCCCGATTCGCTGAGCTGCGGTTCAGCTGTACCTCGACGAGGATCTCCCGGCCCTCGTGCTGGATGCGCGCCCGGACGATCGCCGCGTCGGCATCCTTCCGGATCATCGCCTGATCGCTCGACACCCGATGCGACCCGAGAGTGCACAGGTAGCCGAGCGATTCGACGAGATTCGTCTTTCCCTGGCCGTTGCGGCCGACGAAGAGGTTCGCGCCGGCCGCGAACGGCACCTCCGCAGTGCGGTAGTTGCGGAAGTCGGTCAGGGAGAGATGAGTGACACGCACAGAGTTTTCAGTTCACGCGTCTCAGTCGACGGCCTTGACGGCGTGACCGCCGAACTGGTTGCGCAGTGCGGCGACCGCCTTCATGGCCGGCGAATCCTCCTGGCGCGAGACGAAGCGCGCGAAGATCGAGGCGCTGATCGTCGGAACCGGGACGGCGTTGTTGAGCGCCTCCTCGACGGTCCAGCGACCCTCGCCCGAATCCTGCACGTAGCCCTCGATGTGCTCGAACTCCGGGTCCTGCTCCAGGGCGCGGACGAGCAGGTCGAGCAGCCACGACCGCACAACGGTTCCGCGCTGCCACGCCTTGAACGTGCCCGTGACGTCCTTGATGATGTCCTTGCGGGTGTCGAGGAGCTCGTATCCCTCGGCATATGCCTGCATCAGCGCGTATTCGATGCCGTTGTGCACCATCTTCGCGTAGTGACCCGCACCGACCTCGCCGACGTGGACGAATCCCTCGTCGCGCGGACCGTCGGGACGCAGCGCGTCGAAGACGGGCATCACGCGCTCGACCTGCTCGGCCGAACCGCCGACCATCAGGCCGTAACCGTTCTCGAGGCCCCAGATGCCGCCGGAGACGCCGACGTCCATGAAGTCGACACCGCGCGGCGCGAGGAGCTCGGAGTGCTTGAAGTCCTCCGTGAACTTGGAGTTCCCGCCGTCGATGACGAGATCGCCCTTCTCGAGCAGCGGCTCGAGCTCGCGGATCACCGAGTCGGTGATCTGGCCGGCGGGCACCATGACCCAGACGGTGCGCGGAGCGGGGAGCGCCGCGACGAGGTCGGCCACGGCCGCGACGTCGGAGACCTCGGGGTTCGTGTCGTAGCCGGTGACGTCGATGCCGTTCTTCTCGAGACGAGCACGCATGTTGTTGCCCATGCGTCCGAGACCGATGAGGCCGATGTGCATGATTGTCCTTCTCTTCTTTGCTTCAGCGGCGCCGGGATCTAGCGCAGGAGCAGGTTGGGCTGGAGCAGATACTTGTAAGAGTCCGCTCCTGCCTGATCCTTGGACGTCTGGCTCGTGATGAGCACAGGGCCCGGCTTGTTGGGGTTCTCGGTCTTGGTGAACGAGATGCGCACGAATTCCGAGTGCACCGCACCGAGACCATCGAGCAGGAACTGCGGCTTCAATGAAACCACCGTCTCCTGGCCAGTGAGAAGAGCGTCGATGCTCTCGGATGCCTGCGCCTGTTCGGATCCGATCGCTTCCAGCGTCAGCCCGTCGGCGGTGAAGGTGTAGCGGAGCGCGGCCTCGCGCTCGAGGACGAGAGCGACTCTGCGGGTCGCCTCGATGAGCTCGGCGGTGTTCATCACCGCGTAGTTGTCGACCTGTTCGGGGAACAGCCGGCGAACCGGCGGGAAGTTGCCCTTGATCAGCAGAGAGGTCACCGTCTTCTTGTCCGCGGTGAACGCGATCAGCTCTCGGTCGTCCCGGTTGGTGATCGAGATCGACACGTTGCCGCTGTGCCCGAAGGTCTTGCCGATCTCGGTCAGCGTCCGCGCCGGCACCAGCGCCGTCACGGGCTCGCCCGAGGTCGTCCCGTTGTCCCAGTCGATCTCGCGCACGGCGACGCGGTAGCGGTCGGTCGCGACCAGGCCGAGGGTGTTGTCCCCGACCTCCAGCTGCACGCCCGTGATCACAGGGGTCACGTCATCCCGAGAAGCCGCCACCCCGACCTGCGAGACGGCCTGGGCGAATTCCTCGGCCGGAACGAGTCCCGCCTCGCCGCCCACCTGCGGGATGCTCGGGTATTCCTCGACAGGCATGGACAGCAGGGTGAAGTTCGCGGAGCCGGCGCGAACCACGATCTTGGACTCCTCGGTCGAGAACTGCACCGGGGCGTTCGGAAGCTTCGAGGCGATCTCGGCGAGGAGGCGACCGGACACCAGGACGCGACCGGGCTCCTCTACCTCGGCTGCGATCTGAGTTTGGGCCGACACCTCGTAGTCGAAGGACGAGAGCTGAAGTCCGTCGTCCGTCGTCTCGATGAGGACACCACTCAGGATGGGCAGAGTCGTCCGCTGCGGCAGGAGCTTCACCGCGAAGGAGACAGCCTCGCTGAACACATCCCGATTGGCTTGGAACTTCACGAAGTCACCTCTGTCGGCTTGACGGTCACGGACGTCACAAATCCTAGCGCCTGCCTTGTGACGCGGAAGCGGCGCTCCCCCGACCCCTTGAGGTTGTCGTCCGCCCTCATTGAAAAGAGTTAAGGAGTAATCGTGTTAACCGCTGTGGAAAATGTGGATAACTCTGTTGAGGCCGCGCGACGACTGGGAACTACACGTCGGTGACTTGTTGATGACCTGAGGATTCCGGGTGTTCACAACGATCCGCAGGGATGCGACTGAGCGACGCCTTTTCACAGCATCCGGATCGCCGTCCCCATTAAACGTGTGGTTCTCCGGAAGCTCTCCACAAGTTATCCACAAGTGTTAATAACGCTTTGTCCCCACTCTGGGGATGGATATGTGGATAAGTTCTGCGCTAGAGGGGCGTGTCGCTACTTGCCGTAGCGGTGATTCTGCTTGATCCGGCTCGTGAGCTCGGTGACCTGGTTGTAGATCGAGCGACGCTCCTTCATGAGCTCACTGATCTTCTTGTTGGCGTACATGACCGTGGTGTGGTCGCGGCCGCCGAACAACTGGCCGATCTTGGGCAGAGAGAGGTTCGTGAGCTCTCGGCACAGATACATGGCGATCTGTCGGGCCGTGGCGACCGCCTGCGACCGGCTGGAGCCGTAGAGGTCATCGACGCTGAGCTTGAAGTACTCGGCCGTGTTGGTGATGATGTCCGTCGGCGCGATGACGTTGTCGTCGTCCAGCGTGATGAGGTCCTTCAGCACGGTCTGCACCAGCGGCATGTCGACGGGCGTGCGGTTCAGGCTCGCGAAGGCGGTGACGCGGATGAGCGTGCCCTCCAGCTCCCGGATGTTGCTCGACACCTTCGACGCCATGAACTCCAGGATGTCGTCCGGTACCTGGATCTTCTCGCTCTGCGCCTTCTTGCGGAGGATCGCGATGCGGGTCTCGAGGTCGGGCACCTGGACATCGGTGATCAGACCCCACTCGAAACGCGAGCGCATGCGGTCCTCGAACCCGGTGAGGTGCTTCGGTGGGAGGTCCGAGGTGATGACCACCTGCTTGTTGTGATCGTGGAGCGTGTTGAAGGTGTGGAAGAACGCCTCCTGCGTCTCGACCGCCCTCTGGAGGAACTGGATGTCGTCGATCAGCAGGATGTCGATGTTCCGGTAGCGTGCCTGGAACGACGAGCCGCGGTTGTTCGCGATCGAGTTGATGAAGTCGTTGGTGAACTCCTCGGAGGAGACGTACCGCACTCGGATCCCCGGGTAGAGACTCATCGCGTAGTGGCCGATGGCGTGGAGAAGGTGCGTCTTGCCGAGGCCGGAGTCGCCGTAGATGAAGAGCGGGTTGTACGCCTTGGCCGGCGCTTCGGCCACCGCCACCGCGGCCGCGTGAGCGAAGCGGTTGGACTGGCCGATGACGAAGTTGTCGAAGCTGTACTTGGCGTTGAGCCGGGTGTCGCCGCCGCGAGGAGGCGCCGTGATCTCCGTGGGGGTTGAGATGACCGGTGCGGCCTGCTCGACATAGGAAGGGGCGGAGTCGGTTTCGTGCGCGGGACCGGCCATCGTGTCCTGCTGGATCTCCGGGTTCACCACGATCGCGAAGGTGTTGACCTGCAGCTCGTCGTCGAGCGAGCCGATCGCGTGGAGGAGCGGGACGCGGCTGCGCTGCTCGATCATTCCCCGGGTGAACTCGTTGGGCACCTCCAGATAGAAGGTGCCGGCCATGATGCCCTTGGGCTCGACCAGGCTGAGGAACCCGTACAGCTGCGGGGTGATCCGGTCGTCCGTCTCGAGTTTCCCGAGCACGTCCTGCCATGCCGCAGCTATGGACTCTTCGCCGCCTGCCATCGTTCCCCGTCTTCGTCTGTGTTGCGGATGCCGTCAGCCCGACGAGGGGACGAGTCGACCCCCGGTGACTCTCGTCGGGTTGGCGGCTTCGGATGCCGCCGGTGGGTATTCACAGAGTTATCCACCGCTGTGTGAGCAATACCGTAGCGATCTCCGGCCAGAATTGGCATGGCCTGGGGATAACTTTCGACCTCACGGTAACTTGTCCACAGAAGAGCGATCAAATCCGATCGGCGGCATACGACGGCGCGTCGGCCATCGCTTCCCTGCCAATACCGTGCATAATCAGTGGATTTGACTCGATCGGTTTGACCTCGTCCCACCCCAGGCCGTAGTTTTAATCAGTTGACTTGCGGCCGTTACGGCTGCCCTGTAACTTTCCTGGCCTCCCCGTGCTGGCCCTTTCTCTCAGCACAGGCCTGTGAAGAGACCACCACGGAGATAGATATGAGCAAGAGAACCTTCCAGCCGAACAACCGCAAGCGTGCGAAGACCCACGGTTTCCGTCTGCGCATGCGCACCCGCGCGGGTCGCGCCATCCTCTCCGCTCGCCGCCGCAAGGGCCGCGAGAAGCTCTCGGCGTAACCGCTTCCGGTGCTCGCGAAAGCCAATCGCATCACGCGGGGGGCGGACTACCGGGCGACCGTACGACGCGGTGCTCGCTTCACTGGAGCGTCCACCGTCACGTACATCCGCCCGAATCCGGACTCCAGTGTGGTGCGATTCGGCTTTATCGTGAGCAAGACGGTCGGTAACGCAGTCATGCGGAACCGGATCCGGCGTCGCCTCAAAGCCGCCGCCTACGATCTGCTTCCGCTGTACTCTCCGGGTCCGGGCGAAACTGCCGGGCTCGACGTGGTCGTGCGCGCATTGCCAGCCTCCGTTCAAGCACCGTGGGCTAGCCTGCACGAAGAGCTCTCACGGGCATCGTCCCGTTTCACCAGCCGCAGTCATCTCAGTAAGGGCAGCGTCCGTTCATGAACACCGCGCTCGCAGCAGTGCTCCTCGCGCCGCGCAATGCCGCGGTGCTGGTGCTGCGTGCGTATCGGGCCGTGATCTCGCCGCTCTACGGCGATGTCTGCCGGTACTACCCGTCGTGTTCGGCCTATGCATTGCAGGCCATCCAGCAGCACGGCGTGATCGTGGGTTCGTTCCTCGGTATCCGGCGCATCGCCCGATGCCACCCGTGGGCGGCCGGCGGGGTCGACGACGTCCCCCCGCCGAAGAAGCCGCGGTATCGGGTGACCCCGTTCGGATTCGTCGTCGCCACCAGCCAGGGAAAGGCCTAGCAAGAAGTCATGCCTGACATCATCGGACTCATCCTCTGGCCCATTAAATGGGTCGTCGAGCTGATCCTCGTCGCCTTCCATTGGCTGTTCACGCAGATGGGTCTCGACCCGGCCGCGGGTCTGACCTGGGTCCTGGCCATCGTCGGCCTGACCGTCGTCGTGCGTGCCGCGCTCATTCCGATCTTCGTGCGCCAGATCAAGAACCAGCGACGAATGCTGGAGATCGCGCCGCAGCTGAAGAAGATCCAGGACAAGTACAAGGGCAAGAAGGATCAGTTCTCTCGCGAGGCCATGTCGCGCGAGACGATGGACCTCTATAAGAAGACCGGCACCAACCCGCTGAGCTCGTGCCTGCCTCTCCTGCTCCAGATGCCTGTGTTCTTCTCGCTCTTCCAGGTGCTCAACGGCGCCCAGAGCGGCCATGCCGGTGTCGGCCCGCTGAATGAGGAGCTTGCCCAGCAGTTCGGAAATGCGACGCTCTTCGGAGTCGCACCGCTGCACCAGAGCTTCCAGGGTGCGATGAACGCGCACCCGCCGCAGGTCGCCGTCATGATCATCGCGGCCGTTATGGTTATTCTGATGACCGGGTCGCAGTTCCTCACCCAGCTGCAGATCGTCTCGAAGAACATGTCGCCGGAGACCAAGGCGAGCCCGCAGTTCAAGCAGCAGCGCATCCTTCTCTACCTGCTCCCCTTCGTGTTCCTCTTCTCCGGTTTCGCCTTCCCGCTCGGTGTCATGTTCTACTGGCTGACCTCGAACCTGTGGACCATGGGTCAGCAGTTCCTCGTCATCCGCAACATGCCGACCCCCGGGTCGGACGCGGCCAAGGCTCGGGAGGCGCGCCTCGCGAAGAAGGGCAAGCTGGTCCAGCCGGATGGGGCGACCGTGCTGACCGTCGAGGAGCAGCCCAAGAAGCAGGTTCAGCGTGTTCAGCCGGTGAGCAAGGCTCGCGCGAAGAAGCAGGCCGGAAAGTAGTTAGGATCTTCAACCGATGACTGACGTGCAGACCTCCTCCCCCGATCCCGCCGACCTCACCGAGGTGGTGGCGGACGACGCTTCCGTCTCTGCCGAGACGTCCGAGCCGACTGCTGCCGATCTCGACCGCGAGGGTGACATCGCCGCTGACTACATCGAGGAGCTGCTCGACATCGCCGACATCGACGGCGACATCGACATCGACACCCGCAACGGTCGTGCGTACATCTCGGTCAACACTGACGACGAGTCGTCCAACCTCTCGCTCCTGGCCAATGCAGACACTGTCGCCGCGCTTCAGGAGCTGACGCGCCTGGCCGTGCAGAACCAGACCGGCGGGTACTCCCGCTTGATCCTGGACATCGCCGGCTCTCGCGATGCACGCCAGGCTGAGCTGGCGCGTCTCGTCGACCGCGCGATCGAGCGTCTCGACGAGGGAGCGGCCGAGGCGGCGCTTCCCCCCATGTCGTCGTACGAGCGGAAGCTCGTGCATGACGTGGTGTCGGAGCGCGGCTACGTGTCCACGTCGCGTGGCGAAGGCCGCGACCGCTACACGGTCATCACCGCCGGCTAGTTTCACGTGAAACTGTGACCGAGGTCGAGCACGAACCGGAGACGGCGGCCGTCCTCTTCGGCGACCGTATCGAGCTCGCGCGCGAGTTCACGCGCAACCTGGCGCTGCAGGGTGAAGAACGTGGTCTGATCGGGCCGCTCGAACTCCCCCGCCTATGGTCACGCCACATCCTGAACTGCGCGATCGTCGCTCCTCTGCTTCGATCAGGGCGAGTCGGGGATGTCGGAAGTGGGGCCGGGCTTCCGGGACTGGTGCTCGCCATTGCCCGGCCCGACGTGTCGTTCGTCTTGATCGAGCCGATGGAGCGACGCGTGGCCTGGCTGAACGAGCAGGTCGTGGAGCTGGGTCTGGACAATGTGGTGGTCCTCCGGGCGCGCGCCGAGGATGCGCGCATCGATGATCCACTCGACCAATTGACGGCCCGTGCCGTCAGCGCTTTCCGCAAGCTTCTACCGCTGACCGCTCCCCTGCTCCGCGACGGTGGTGAACTCGTCCTGATGAAGGGCGCCGCCGCGCCAGCCGAGGTCGAAGCCGCAGCCAAGGAGATTCGGAAGTACAAGGTGACCGATATCGAGGTCCTCACCCTCGGTGAGGGTGTCTTGACGGAGGTCACGCGCGTTATTCGCGCCCGCGTGCGCTGATTCGGACCGCTCGGCGGCACCGCGAGCACGCCTAGGATCGTTCTCTGGCAAGCGGAGCACGTGCTTCCGTTGTGTCAGAGCCATTCTGAGGCGATGTTTGACGCCGGCTCCGGTCTCGATTCGCGTCCGCGGGGCACGTTTCGCGGTCGCGACAGTGATGGAGCCTGCGCGGACGTCGTTGGCTCTTCAGCTCGTGGTTGGCTGACTGGTGGATTGGATGCTTCTCGCCGGAAGCGTGGCGGTGCTCGAGTGACGCCAACGTCGACGACCTGGAGCGTGCTTTCGGTTCGGATGGGCGCGCCGACCGATGATGGAACTCGGGAACTGGGTCAGGCCTTCTGGTGGATGCACCAGGCGTCTCATCGGGGTTGAGACGCCTGAAGTACGTGTAATAGTTCAGCGTCTACTGGATCCCCTTGGTCGAGGTGGCGTGTTCCACAGGCAAGAGGCTGTAGTCGGCCGGTTCGGGGGGTGTGGTGACCGCGGGCGTCGTTGTTCGGCGCCACTGGGCTCGGATCCTTGCCGCCACGGCGCCCGCAGTCGGGTCCGGGCAACGTTTCACGTGAAACGCTGCAATGCCTGCTGGTCCGGGCGGTCACGTTCACGTTCACTGGGTTGGCCGACAGCCGCTCGATGGCTCGCCGCGATGTCGACCTGGCGCGGCCTGGGGTACCCAATTGCGCGTTCGCCGCTGTTTTCTCACCAGAGACCAGGAACCGAGGAGTCAGGTCTCTGGCAGTTCTCCAAATGCCAGCCGGAGGGAGAGAGCGGCTGGCCCCGCGGCGACGCGATGCTCAGCTTCGTCCTCCCCCGACCGGGCGCCGATGAGCTGAGTCCTTCGATTGGAGTGACTCGCCTGAATCGCGACCTTCGGGCTCGCCGATCATCTGCGCTAGCACTATAGTCGCCCCGAGGCGCCGTTGCGGTGCGCTTCAGCCTGGCGGTCGATGGGCGCCAAGTGGCCCGTCCGAACTGGGTCTTCACCGTCCACGCCGACGCTTACTGCAGCGGTAACGCGCGCGCAGCGGTCGCGCGCTTCGTAGGGCCGATGTTGTTTCACGTGAAACAGCGCCGGATTTCGGCCGCCTCGACGTGCGTAACGCGGAGTGTCACCGGCGGCGCGAGCGCTTCGAGGGCCCCGTAGACCGCCTGATCGCGCCGCTCTCCACTCCGATGGCGTGTGCGCTCGGTTCACGATCGCTCCTCCCCGGATCGACCCTCCGTGCAGCTCGCTTTCGCGTGGCAGGAGGGTGTGCACACCAACGGGCCAGCGCAGGGCGGCGGAGGAACGCAGCATGTGCGCAAACGACCTCTGGCGTATCAAAAGCGGCCTTTTGAAGTGTGATCCGGCCCACGACGGAATGGTGGCGGGGACCCCGTGAAGGCCGGGCCCAGGGCCCGACCATTCCATCCGCTATGCATGCTGGGACGGATGCCCTCAGAAGGTGCGCAGGCGCGATCCGATCGAGCGATTCGACTTGCACCGGTACGGGTGGAGGGGGCGGACTCCCTGAAGTCGTGGCGGGCGGGTCAACGTCGACGAGTGCTACCCACGACCTTTTGCGCACAGTCTGGCCTGCGCCGCGTCGACCCCGGTACGCGAACCACGGCGCGCGACTGGCAGGATCCGCTATTCGTTCCTCACATCGACCACGCGACGTGAGGGGCGAATGGACTGCGTGTCCACGTCGATGGGGTCAACCGAGTCCCGCGCACCCCGCGCACTCCCCGGTGGGCCGCCGCGGCGCCGCCCGGTGCCCAACCCTGGCCGTGGTACTCGTTGCCGTGGGGGAACTCGGGTTGCCCAGGCAGTCGCTCATCTTGGCTCTGCACGGAACCTTGGGCTCAAGCCGCTGGCCGGCCGGTGGTGATCCGCTCGACCCAACGTTTCACGTGAAACGCGCGCAGCACGAAGTCTCGCTCCGGTTAGGGGTGATCGCCGAGGCGCCGATCGTTACAGGCCGCCCTTCGAGTGGAAGGCCGGGACGGCAGAGGTCAATGTTTCACGTGAAACGGACTACCGCACCTCGCTTATGCGCGCGTACGGAACGACACTTCTCCACAGGTTGCGCGCCGCGCGGAAAGCGTCGGACATCCGAGTTAGAGTGGTTCACGGGTGCGCTGCTGGTGTGCCGACGACCAGCCGGAAGCCGGTGCCACGCATCATGGAGCGACGCGAGTTTCACGTGAAACAACCCCATCAGGACGAGCACGATCAGGACGAGCACGGCGGAGTAGGTGAGATCGACAGCGTGACGGATGCCGACACGACGGACGACAGCTTTGACGTAGGCACTCCCCTGGCGGAGGAGATTCAGGACCTGGCCCGCCGCCGGCAGGTGATCGCATCCACGACGCTGCCCCTTCCGTCGCAGACGCGCATCTTCACTATCTCCAACCAGAAGGGTGGGGTCGGGAAGACCACGACGGTGGTCAACCTGAGCGCGGCGCTCGCCAAGTCGGGCGCACGGGTGCTGGTGATCGACCTCGACCCGCAGGGTAACGCGTCGACGGCTCTCAGCGTTGAACACCGCGAAGGAACGCCTAGCGTGTACGACGTGGTCGTCAACGACCGGGAGCTGGAAGAGGTGATTCAGAAGAGCCCGGAGTTCGATGGGCTCTTCGTCGTTCCGGCGACCATCGACCTCGCCGGCGCCGAAATTGAACTCGTCTCCATGGTGGCGCGCGAGCAGCGGCTGTCACGCGCCCTCAACCGCTTCCTCGACGAGTACGACATCGACTACGTGCTCATCGACTGCCCGCCGTCACTCGGTCTGCTCACCATCAACGCGTTCGTGGCTGCGAGCGAAGTTCTCATTCCCATCCAGTGCGAGTACTACGCGCTCGAAGGCCTCAGCCAGCTGCTGAAGAACATCCAGCTGATCGAGCGTCACCTGAATCCCAAGCTGCAGGTGTCCACGATCCTGCTGACGATGTACGACTCCCGCACGAACCTCGCTCATCAGGTAGCCGCGGACGTTCGCGAGCACTTCCCCAACGAAGTGCTCGACACGATCATCCCGCGCTCCGTCCGTATCTCCGAAGCACCCAGCTACGGCCAGAGCGTGATCAGCTACGACACCAACTCCAGCGGTTCGCTCTCCTACATGGAGGCGGCCGCCGAAATCGCACGAAGAGGAGTACCCCGCTAATGGCAGCGAAGCGCACCGGATTGGGCCGAGGAATCGGCGCCCTCATCCCGACCAGCGACCAGTCCGCTCGTCCCGTCGACGTGTTCTTCCCGGACAACAACGCCGGCGGCGCAGCAGCGCGCTCCTCGGTCGCGGTGGCTGAGCGTGAGGATGACCTCGTCGCCGTTCCCGGTGCACGTCTCGCGAGCATCTCCCCCGCCGACATCGTTCCGAACCGTGTTCAGCCGCGCACCGAGTTCGATCGAGACGCGCTCGATGAGCTGATCGCCAGCATCCGCGAGGTCGGGGTGCTCCAGCCGGTGGTCGTGCGCCCGCTCCCCGACGAGCCGGGCCGCTACGAACTGATCATGGGTGAGCGTCGCCTGCGTGCCACCAAGGAGCTCGGGCTCGACTCCATCCCCGCAGTGGTCAAGGACACGGCCGACGAGGACATGCTGCGTGACGCGCTGCTGGAGAACCTCCACCGCAGCCAGCTGAACCCGCTCGAAGAGGCATCGGCCTACCAGCAGCTCCTGGCCGACTTCGGCATCACCCAGGAGGAGCTGGCGACCCGGATCGGTCGCTCGCGCCCGCAGATCACCAACACCATCCGGCTTCTCAAGCTGCCCGCGTCGGTGCAGGCGCGTGTCGCCGCCGGCGTGCTCAGCGCAGGGCACGCCCGCGCAATCCTGTCACTCGGTGACGACCAGGAGGCGATGATCCGCCTCGCCGACAAGATCGTCAACGAAGACCTCTCCGTGCGGGCGGCCGAGGCCGCCGCCAGCAAGACCCCGAAGCCGCCGCGCACTAAGGCGACGGCAGGTCGGCACCGCGGCCACTTGGATGAAATTGCTGGTCAGCTGGGAGATCGGCTGAACACTCGGGTAAAGATCTCCCTGGGCGCACGCAAGGGCCAGATCGTCGTGGACTTCGCCACCATCCAAGACCTCAACCGGATCCTCGACGAGATCGGGCAACCCAGCTACAGCTGACAGCCCGAGGACTCGGTCCGGAAACGGCGAGACGCGGGGTCAGGCGTCGGCGATCGCCGCGGCGGCCAGCGCCGCGTACACCTCGGCCGGCTCACGCCCGGAGGCGCTGATCGCCTGCGGCATGATGGAGGTTTCTGTCAGGCCCGGCAAGACGTTCGCCTCGAGGAACCAAGGGGTTCCAGCGCTGTCGACAATCAGGTCGATCCGCGAGAGATGCCGCAGGCCCAGCGCATTGTGGGCGGTGCGCGCTGCTTCGGCCACCGCCTCCAGGACCTTCTCGTCCAGCCGCGCGGGCACGTAGAACCGGGTCTCCCCCGCGTTGTATCGCGCGTCGAAGGTGTACACACCGTCGACGGGTTCGATCTCCACCGCGGGAAGGGCCTCCGGACCATCGCCGGTGTCCACCACGGCGACCGAGACTTCCACGCCCTCGACTTTGCGCTCGATCAGCGCGACATCCGAATACGTGTAGGCGTCGACCATGGCGCGCGGCAACTCCTCGGCCGACGTCACGATGGTGACGCCCTGCGCGGACCCGCCCTGGGCGGGTTTCACGACGACCGGCAGGTCCAGTCCCGAGAGCACGGTCGTGAGCACACTGCCCGCCCCGAGTTCACGGAAGGTCTCCTGCGGAAGGGTGACCGACTCCGGTGTCGCGACTCCTGCACGGGCGACGATCGTCTTCGCTGTCGGCTTCGACCAGGCTAGACGGGAGGAATCGGCTCGCGACCCCACGAACGGCACGCCGGTGATCTCCAGCAGGCCGCGCAGTGCCCCATCCTCTCCACTGGCGCCGTGCAGCGCCGGCCAGACGACGTCGGGCGCGGACTCCTCCAAGAAGGCAAGCAGCGAGGCATCGGGGTCGCGGAAGGTCACCGTGTGGCCCAGCGCGTTCAGCCCGTCCGCCACGCGGCGCCCCGTGCGCAGGGAGACGTCGCGCTCGTGCGAGATCCCCCCGGCGAGGACGACGACATTCAGTGCTGCTTTTTCGGCCATGATCAGGTCTTTCTCTAGCGCAGATCGGTCGGAGGGTTGGCGCTCGTGCGGCTGCGGCGCTGAGAGGCTTCGAGCGGGCCGGTGCCGGCGAAGGTGTCGAGCAGGTCCTGCTCCCCGCCGATCACGTTCGCGAGCCGGCGCACACCGATCCGGATGTTCTCCGGAGTCGGGTAGCAGAACGACAGCCGGATGTTGTGAGCACCAGATCCATCGGCGTAGAAGGCCGTGCCCGGCGTATAGGCCACGAGCTCGGTCACGGCGCGAGGGAGCATCGCCTTCGAGTCGAGGTGCGGCGGCAGGGTGAGCCAGACATAGAACCCGCCGGTCGGGTCGGTCCAGCTCAGCTCGGGCAGGTGCTCATTCAGTGCGGAGATCATCGCCTCCTTGCGCTCCCGGTAGACGCCGCGGAAGGTGTCGATCTGCGCCTTCCAATCCGCGTCCTGCAGGTACTCCGAGATCACGAGCTGACTGAACGAGCTGGGACTCAGTACGGCCGCCTCGTTGGCGAGGATGAGCTTCTCACGGATGGCATGCGGCGCGAGGGCCCATCCGACCCGGAACCCCGGAGCCAGCGTCTTGGAGAACGTCCCCAGGTAGACGACGCCGTCCTTCTCGACCGAGCGCATCGCCGCGGGCGGCTTCTCGTCGAAGTAGAGCAGCCCGTACGGATTGTCCTCCAGCACCAGGATGTCGTTCTCTCGCGCGATCGCGAGGATCTCCAGTCGCCGCTCCCACGTGAGGGTGACGCCGGCAGGGTTATGGAAGGTCGGCACGGTGTACAGGAACTTCACGCGTCGTCCGGCCGCCTTCAGCCGCGCGATGTGCTCGCGCAGCGCCTCGGGGATGAGGCCGTGCGCATCCATCGGGACATGGTCGACCTCGGCCTGGTACGACTTGAAGATGACCATCGCGGTCACATAGCTGGGGCCCTCCGCGAGCACCACGTCGCCCGGGTCGATGAAGAGCTTGCTGAACAGCTCCAGCGCGTGCTGCGAGCCGGTGGTGACGACGACGTCGTCGGCGCTGCCGCTGATGCCCTCGAGCGCCATGACCTCGAGGATCTGCTCGCGCAGCGCCGGAACGCCCTGACCGGAGCCGTACTGCAGGGCGACCGCTCCCCGCTCACGCATGACGCGATCCATCGCGCCGACCACCAGGTCTTGCGGGAGGGCGGAGACGAACGGCATGCCGCCGGCCAGCGAGACCACCTCGGGGCGGCTGGCGACGGCGAACAGGGCTCGGACCTCACTGGCGGCGAGGCCGCTCGTACGCTGCGCGTAGTGGTGATACCACGGGTCCAGATTGTTGCCCCGCTGCTGCGGAGTGCCCTGTTCGATCACGTGTGAGTTCCGTTTCTCTGCCGTTGAGCCATGCTATGGGGGCGACGCGCCGCGGAGAAAATCGATGCGTCGCCGGGTACGAAAAAGACCCGCCCGGCGGGTGAGCGCCGGACGGGTCTGAAGAGGACGGGTCGCGCTACGCGAGGTAGGCGGCCAGGTCGGCCTCGAGGGCGGGCTTCGGCTTGGCGCCGATGACGGTCTTGACGACCTCGCCACCCTGGTAGACCTTCATCGCGGGGATGGAGGTGATCTGGTACTTCGCAGCGGTCTGCGGGTTCTCGTCGACGTTGAGCTTGACGATCTCGATCTTGTCGGCGTGCTCGGAGGCGATCTGGTCGAGGATCGGGCCGACGGCGCGACACGGACCGCACCACTCAGCCCAGAAGTCCACCAGAATGGTCTTCTCGCTGTTGAGGACGTCCTGCTCGAAGCTGGAGTCCGTAACCGAACGTGCTGCTGACATTTTCTTGTATCTCCTTATGCGGTGGTCGTGAGTTCGAGGTCACCCGACGCGCCATCCGCTGCGCTGTCGAGCAAGTTCTGGGGAAGCGTCGTCAGGTAGTGCTCCGCGTCGAGCGCGGCGACCGTACCGGACGCCGCGGCGGTGACCGCCTGGCGGTAGGTCGGGTCGATGACGTCACCCGCGGCGAACACGCCGGGCAGGTTGGTCTTCGAGCTCCGGCCGTCGACCGCGATCGTACCCTCGGGGGTCAGGTCGAGCTGACCGTGGACCAGGTGGACGCGCGGGTCGTTGCCGATCGCGATGAACAGGCCGTGCAGCTGCAGCTCGCTCTCCTCGCCCGTGACAAGGTTGCGGAGGGTGATGTTCTGCACCTGCTCGTCGCCGCCGATCGCCACGACCTCGGAGTTCCAGATGAACTCGATCTTGTCGTTGGCGAACGCGCGGTCCTGCATGATCTTGGAGGCGCGGAGCGAGTCGCGGCGGTGGATGACGTACACCTTGTCGGCGAACCGGGTGAGGAAGGTGGCCTCCTCCATCGCCGAGTCCCCGCCGCCGACGACAGCGATCGTGCGCTGGCGGAAGAAGAACCCGTCGCAGGTGGCGCACCAGGAGACGCCGTGGCCGGAGAGGCGCTCTTCGTCCTCCAGGCCCAGCTTGCGGTATGCGGACCCCGTCGCGAAGATCACGGCGAGAGCCTCGTGCACCGCGCCCGATCCGAGCGTGACGCGCTTGACCTCACCGGTCAGGTCGACGGAGACGACGTCGTCGAGGACGATCTCGGTGCCGAACTTCTCGGCCTGCGCCTGCATCTTGAACATGAGGTCCGGGCCCATGACGGCCTCCGGGAACCCCGGGAAGTTCTCGACCTCCGTGGTGTTCATCAGCTCACCGCCGGCCTCGACCGAGGAGGCGATCAGCAGCGGCTTCAGATTGGCGCGGGCCGCGTAAATGGCCGCGGTGTAACCGGCAGGGCCGGAACCGATGATGATGATCTGCCGCACGGCGGAACTCCTTGACCTGATCGCGACACCTTCGTCTGGAGGCGTCGACCTGTAGAACACATCCTAGGCGGATGCTATTCCGTGTCACCTGGGCGTGCGTGAACGCCTTCCGGCGCGGCCCAGAAGGGGCGCGAGACCGGCCTCCAGGTCGGGCGATCGCAGCATCCCCAGGAAGCCGACGTAGACGACGAGCATGACCACGCCGACGATCGCGGTGGCGACGACGGCCGCGATCGGGCCGCTCACCGGGAACGCCCCCCTCTCGACACCGCCGAGGATGATGAGGAAGCCCGCGCCGGCGGCCATGGCGGCGAGGGCGGCGACGAGGAAGCGCCAGAGCGAGCTCAGGATGCGCGCCCCATCCACTCCCCCGGTGCGTCGGCGCAGCAGAGCGAAGGCCAGAATCGCCTGCACGAAGCTCGCGATCGAGACCACGAGTGCGACGGCAGCAGCCCGGTTCGAGGCGGGCACGAGGAAACAGAGCAGCACGCCGGCGAGGATGACGGCGACCTGGGCCAGCGTGAAGAAGAACGGCGTGCGGGTGTCTCCCAGCGAGTAGAAGGCGCGCTGAGCCATGAAGACGAGCGAGAAGGGCACCAGACCGACCAGGTACGCGATGAGGACCAGCCCCATCGCCTGATAGTCGCCGGTGAACACGCGAGCGATCGGGTACGCCGTGACGATGAGGGCCGCGGACGAGAAGACGATGAGGAACATGATCGACCGCGCCGCTGACGAGAAGTCCTGACGGAAGTCGGCGGTTGCGCCCCGGTGCGCGTGCTCGGCCATGCGGGTGTAGAACGCGGTCACGATGGAGACGGCGATGATGCCGTGCGGGAGCATGAAGATCAGCCACGCGTTCTGCATGACGAAGGGACCGGCGTTGGCCTCTCCCGCCGAGTTGGAGACGTTCGTCTCGACCAGACCCGCGATCTGGGTGGCGATGAGCATGGCGAACGTCCAGCCCGCGGCCTTGCCCGCCGTCCCGAGGTTCACCCCGCGCCAGCCGAAGTCGAACCGGAAGCGGAGCCCGACCCGCCGCCAGAAGACGAACAGGATGAGCGCCTGCACCGCCACGCCGAGAGTGGCGCCGCCGGCGAGCAGCGCGATCATCCAGAACGACCAGCCGCTGTCGTGCTTGCCCGAGGCGGCGGTGCCGAAGGCGAGGATGAAGGCCGCGAGCAGCACGATGGCGATCACGTTGTTGACGACCGGCGCCCAGGTGAACGGCCCGAAGGACTTGCGCGCGTTCAGCACCTCGCCGAGCAGTGTGTAGAGGCCGAGGAAGAAGATCTGCGGCAGCGACCAGTAGGCGAATGCGGTCGCGAGGTCCTTCTGGGCCGCGGGGATGCCGAAGAGGGACACCAGGACCGGTGCGAGGAACGTGGCGACCACCGCGACGGCGGCGAAGACGACCATGCCGAGTGTGACGAGCTTGTTGATGTACGCACGGCCACCGTCCGCGTTGACGGAGGCGCGGACGATCTGCGGGACGAGAACGGCGTTGAGGATGCCCTGCGCGATGATCGCGTACACGCTGTTGGGGACGATCGTCGCCGTTCCGTAGGCGTTTGCGGCGAAGCTGATGGCGCCGATCGCCTGCACCAGCAGCCACGCCTTCGCGAACCCGAGGAGGCGCGACACCAGGGTGCCGGAGGCGAGAAGAGCGCTCGCGCGGCCGACGCTAGCCACCGGGCCGCTCCTCGGGAGGCGGTGCCGCAGCGGAACCCTCTGACGGGGTTACGTCCTCGGCACCCCCGTCGCCCTGCGCCTCGGCCTCCCCGTCCCCGACCGCCTCTGCGGCATCCTCCGCGCGCTTCGACCGCCGTCGCAGGATATTCCGGACGATCCCGAAGCCGAACAACAGCACCAGCAGGATGCCGAAGATCAGCGCGCCGATGCCTTCCCAGTCGGCGTGCACATCCACCGTCACCGAGGTGGGGTCGCCGATGGGCACGCCGGTCGGGCTGTACAGATGCAGCGACAGCACGACCTGGCCGTTGCCTACCTTCGCCTTGACGGGGATGAGGACGGTAGCGCGCGAGTCCTTCACAATGCGCTTCGTGGTCGACTGGTCGACCTCGAGCCGCCCGTTCGACGGCGCGGCGGTCAGCACGATCGTCACGGCTTCGTCGGTGAGGCCGTTGCTCACCGTGAAGGGGATGGACCCCTGGGCGCTCACGAGGTTGACGTTCTCCGTCGGCAGGATGCGGATGGAGTGCAGCGTCTTGTCCGTCGACGCCCGCTCCTTCGCGACGGCGGCGTTCCAGTCCGTTCGCGGGTTCAGCCACGAGACGGCGAGCAGGGCGAGCAGATCCGAACGGGTCCGGCCCGTCAGTGTCGTCGGGTCGTCGAGCACCGTGGCGAACTGGCCCAGCGCGACCTCGTCCTGGATGAGCGCGCGGATGCCGGTGATGCGGTCGGCGCTCTCCGGAGTGTCGACGAGGTCGAATCCGGCTGTCTGCGGTGCGCCGGCGATCGCCGGGAAGGAAGCCGGGGCGGACCACGGCGAGGAGAACAGTGCGTTGAGCGTGCGCTCGAGCTGCGTTCCGCTCGACGGCCAGGAGCGGTCGAGCGCCACGAGGAGCCTGCGCGCGTCGCCGGACTCCTGCGCGATGAGCTCGAGCTGCGCGTTCACCTTCGACATGGCCGAGTTCCACGCGACGTCGCTGGGGGCGGAGATCGCCTGGCGCAGTGCGTCGCTCAGTGCCTGGTCGGAAGCAAGGATGTGCGTGTCGCCCGAGCTCAGGGTGGCGTTGGGGGTCGTGCTCAGGTCATTGGCGTTGGTGTTGCTGCCCGAGACGATCGTCGTCTTCAGTCCGGCTGCCGCGAGCGGCGCGAGGTCGGCACGGCGGACCGTCTTGTCGCCCGGCCAGCCGATGCCGGTGAGGGTGTAGTCCCAGGCCAGCAACTCATCCATCGTCGGCAGGACGGGGCCCGGGCTGGTCGTCGGGGTTGGGCTGGGCGTCGACGTCGAGGCCTTCGGTGTCGGGGTCGGCGTCGCCGTCGCAGGCTCCCCCACGGGAGTGGGCGCGGGAGTGAAGTTCTTGGGGTCGATCGCGTACGAGAGAGAGGTCGGCTGCAGCGGCGTCGGAAGGCCGGCCTGAATCTGCCCGGCGAGGTCCGCATCCCCGTAACCCAGTGAGAAGGTTTCGTTCGGCAGGTCGGCTAGCCGCTCCAGCCAGTCGAGCGCGCTCGCCGGGGCCGCGTTGCCGAGGGCACGGATCGAGGCGATGATCATCGGATCGATGCCGACCGTGACGGTGGTGTGCCCGGCGAGGCCGTCGAGTTCGCGGGTCAGGATGCCGTTGGGCGCCGTGTAGGTCGCGAGGTCGTCTGCCCCGATGATCCCGTTCGTGCCCGACGGCGTGACGATCGGCAGAGCGACGTTGACGCTGGCCTGCTTTGCCGATCCCCCCGGATACCAGACGGCGGAGCCGCGCGCGGTGGCGTCCGAGGATCCGGCATGAACCAAGGCGCCGATCCCGAAGACGGCCGACGACGTGCGGCCGGCGAATGGGAGCGAGGCCGCGGGCGCGCTCACGCGCACCACCGTGCTCGACCCCGGCTCGAGCGTGTTCAGCTGCGCCTTGCCGAGGTCGACCGCACCCGAGACGGACTCGGTGGACGCCAGCCAGGACGCCAGCGCCTTCCGGTCGTTCTGCGCCACCGGATCGACCCAGAGCGAGACGGTACCCGACTGGAAAGCGGTGTCGGTCGGGTTGGAGACCGTGACCGAGACCCCCAGGTCTTTGCCGGGCGTCAGGACTCCTGCGTCATCAGCGGTGATGGATGCGGTCAGCTCCGTCCCGGCCGCGGCTTTCGGAGCCGGCGTGACCGCTTCCGCGGCACTCGAGGAATGCGCGACGCCCGCGACAACGGCGAGTGCACCGACGGCCACGGCTGCCGCCGTCATGCGCAGACGGGCGCGGAGCGACGCACCCCTCCGGAGGGTGGGGGAGGTTGCCGTCATGCGTCGACGCGCGATCCCGACTCGGCCTCCATGTGGTCGATTGTAGAGGCCGCCTGCTGAGAGGCCGACGAGGAGGGCCGTTAAACTGGGGCACCATGCAGAGCGTCGCCGAATCCCTCGAACGCCTCGGCGACCTCGCACGCACGCCGTCGGTCGCCCGCCTCGCCGACGCCTTCGAGGCCGCGGGGCACGAGCTCGCCCTCGTCGGCGGCCCGGTGCGGGACGCCCTGATCGGCCGGCCGGTGCACGATCTCGACTTCACCACGGACGCCCGGCCCGACGACATCGTGCGGGTGGTCGGACCCATCGCCGACGCGATCTGGGATGTCGGCCGCAAGTACGGCACGATCGGCGCGCGCCTCGGCGACGACACCGTCGAGATCACCACCTACCGGAGCGACAGTTACGACGGCACCACGCGCAAGCCGGAGGTCGAGTTCGGCGACACCCTCGAGGGTGACCTGCTGCGCCGCGACTTCACCGTCAACGCGCTCGCGCTCCGGCTGCCCGAGGTTCGCCTGGTGGATCCGTCGGGCGGGGTCGAGGATCTCATCGCCGGCGTGATCACCACGCCGAGCAGCCCTCAGATCTCGTTCGGCGACGACCCGCTGCGGATGATGCGAGCCGCCCGCTTCACCGCCCAGCTGGGCTTCACGGTCGATGAGGCCACGCGGGAGGCCATGACGTCGATGGCCGAGCGGATCGAGATCGTCAGTGCCGAGCGGGTCCGCGACGAGCTGAGCAAGCTGCTGATGGCGGACGAGCCGCGACGGGGTCTCGAACTGCTCGTGGAGACCGGCCTGGCCGATGAGGTGATCCCCGAGATCCCCGCGCTCCGGTTGGAGGCCGACGAGCACCACCACCACAAGGACGTCTACCAGCACAGCCTCACCGTGCTAGAGCAGGCGATCGGATACGAGAAGGAGCGGCATCCCGGCGAGGCGCCGGATCTCGTGCTGCGCCTGGCCGCGATCCTCCACGACATCGGCAAGCCGGCGACCCGCCGCTTCGAGCCCGGCGGGGCGGTCAGCTTCTATCACCACGACGTCGTCGGCGCGAAGCTCGCCAAGAAGCGGCTCACCGCTCTGCGGTTCGACAAGTCGACCATCGACTCCGTCGCCCGGCTGATCGAGTTGCACCTGCGGTTCTTCGGCTACGCCGACGCGCACTGGACCGACTCGGCCGTGCGCCGCTACGTCCGCGACGCCGGCCCCGAGCTCGAGCGCCTGCACATGCTCACGCGGGCCGACGTCACGACCCGTAACCGGCGGAAGGCCGACCGTCTGGGCTTCGCCTACGATGACCTCGAAACGCGCATCCGCGAACTCCGCGAGCAGGAGGAGATGGATGCGGTGCGCCCGGATCTGAACGGAGAGCAGGTGATGAGCATCCTCGGCATCCGCCCCGGCAAGGAGGTGGGTCAGGCGATGAGGTTCCTCCTCGAACTCCGACTCGACGAGGGACCCCTGGGCGAGGAGGAGGCCACGCGGCGTCTCCTCACGTGGTGGGGGAACCGCTGACCCGGCCGATCGGCTCGTGAGGACGGGTCGCTCGGCGTCGATGTCGTCCACAGGTCGGGGCATCACCCGATTGTCCACAGATTCGGATTTCCGGGCTTGTGCATGCGTCCCTCCGGCGAGGGTGGAGGCATGACCGAGATCACCGCCGGCTGGCGCCCCGCATCCGCATCCGTTACGCTAGGGAAGTTGCCCGGGCAGAGTCCTGCCTTCGGCACGTCTATGACACCCTCCTGCTGCAGAACGTCTGCAGCCGCTGAGACCAGAGGAGGTGGGTTAGTCATGCATCAGTACGAGTTGATGGTCATCCTCGATCCCGAGATCGATGAGCGCACCGTGGCTCCGAGCCTTGACAAGTTCCTCAACGTCGTCCGGAACGACGGTGGAACGATCGACAACGTCGACATCTGGGGACGTCGTCGCCTGGCTTACGAGATCAACAAGAAGTCCGAGGGCATCTACGCCGTCGTCCAGCTCACCGCTGAGGGCGACACGACCAAGGAGCTCGACCGCCAGCTGAAGCTCAGCGAAGCCGTCATGCGCACCAAGGTCCTCCGCGCCGAGGAGGCGATCGCTCAGGTCGCCGCCGCTCAGAAGCGTGCTGACGAGAAGGCCGCCCGCAAGGCTGCCACCTCCGAGAAGGCCGGCGCCTAGTCCCATGGCCGGCGAGACCGTCATCACCGTGGTGGGAAACCTCACCGCCGATCCCGAGCTGCGTTACACGCAGAACGGGCTGGCTGTCGCAAACTTCACCATCGCGTCCACTCCCCGCACGTTCGACCGTCAGGCGAACGAGTGGAAGGACGGTGAGGCTCTGTTCCTCCGCGCCAGCGTCTGGCGCGAGTTCGCGGAGCACGTCGCCGGTTCGCTGACCAAGGGGTCGCGCGTCATCGCGCAGGGCCGCCTCAAGCAGCGCTCCTACGAGACGAAGGAAGGCGAGAAGCGCACCAGCATCGAGCTCGAGATCGACGAGATCGGCCCGTCGCTGCGCTACGCCACCGCTCAGATCACCCGCACGCAGTCGTCCGGAGGCGGACGAGGCCCGGGTGGCTTCGGCGGCGGTTCGCCTGCTGTCGAGGAGCCGTGGGCCGCATCGGCTCCGGCGGATCCCTCCGCCGGTGCGGATGTCTGGAACACTCCGGGCTCCTACAACGACGAGACCCCCTTCTAACGAGACTCGCTCCTCCGCAGAGGGGCACACATCATCAGCCCGCCGGCCGGAGGCCGGGTCGGGCGGAAAGCAAAGGAAACCATGGCTGGAAAGTCGAGCGGCGACCGCCGCAAGCCGATCCGCAAGGGCAAGGACGGCAAGAACGCCGCTCCCGCGAAGTCCGTTCGCGTGGGCGTCATCGATTACAAGGACGTCGCCACCCTGCGTAAGTTCATCTCGGAGCGTGGAAAGATCCGCGCCCGTCGCATCACCGGTGTCTCCGTCCAGGAGCAGCGTCTCATCGCCCGCGCGGTCAAGAACGCGCGCGAGATGGCGCTCCTCCCCTACGCCGGCTCTGGCCGCTAAGGAGCAACGACATGTCGAAGGTTATTCTCACGCACGAGGTCACCGGCCTCGGCTCGGCCGGTGACGTCGTCGACGTCAAGAACGGCTACGCCCGTAACTACCTCGTCCCGCAGGGCTTCGCCATCGCGTGGTCGCGCGGTGGCGAGAAGCAGGTCGAGCAGATCAAGGCGGCCCGCGCCGCTCGCGAACTGCACACCGTCGAGCAGGCTCAGGACCTCAAGGCCAAGCTCGAGGCGACCCGCGTCAAGCTGACCGTCAAGGCGGGCCGCGAAGGCCGCCTGTTCGGTTCGGTCAAGACCGGCGATGTCGCGGACGCCGTCAAGGCGGCCGGCATCGGCGAGCTCGACAAGCGCAAGATCGAGCTCCCGAACCCCATCAAGGTCGTCGGCGACCACGAGGCGACCGTGCGTCTGCACGACGACCTCTCGGCCGTCATCAGCCTGCAGGTGGTCGCTGCCAAGTAGGCGCGACGAGGCAGAAGTGTAGCGGCGGGCGAAGGCCCGCCGCTACCTCTCGTTAAGGGTGTTCTCCCCCGTTCTGTGCACAGGGCGTGACGTTTTCCGGGCAAGCTTGAACACAGGGTTCAAGGAAGTTTTTACACACAGCCTGGGGAAAGTAAAACCACTGTTCAGCGTATGTTTCGCTGCCGAAGATTCTTTCTTGTCCACAGGTTTCCACACACCTTCTACACACGCTCTACGGCGTTTCGCCCACATTCTCCCCAGTTTTATCCACAGGCTGAGTTGTCAGCGCAGACAGGGGTTCGTAGGGTTGATCGACGTCGACGGACGGCGGCCGCGAGGAGCGGCGATGTCGGAGGTCGTCCCGACAATCGACCCGAGGGAACGCGTCCACGCGAAAGCGTCGAACGACCCCACGGCGTCTTCGTCGTGCCCCGAGGCAACGGACCAGTAGAGGAGTGAACGTGTCGATCGCCCATATCGGTCTCGCCGACGGTCGTGACCCGGGCGACACCCGTTCACCGGAGCGCACTCCGCCGCACGACCTCCTCGCCGAGCAGAGCGCCCTCGGTGGAATGCTCCTCAGCAAGGACGCCGTCGCCGACGTGGTCGAGGTGATCCGCGGCACCGACTTCTATATCCCCAAGCACGAGATCATCTACGACGCGATCCTGTCGCTGTACTCGCACGGCGAGCCGACCGACGTCATCACCGTCACCGACGAGCTGACAAAGATCGGCGAGCTCTCCCGCGCCGGCGGCGCCGAGTACCTCCACACGCTGACCAGCCTCGTCCCGACAGCAGCCAACGCGGGCTACTACGCCAACATCGTCGGCGAGAAGGCGCTGCTCCGCCGGCTCGTCGAGGCCGGCACCCGCATCACACAGATGGGTTACAAGGCCGAGGGTGAGGTTCTCGACCTCGTCAACAACGCCCAGGCCGAGATCTACTCCGTCACGGGCACTCAGGAGACCGAGGACTACGTCCCGCTGACCGAGGCCGTCACCGTCGCGATCGACGAGATCGAGGCGGCGAAGCACAAGGACGGCTCGATGACCGGCGTCCCCACCGGCTTCGCCGAGCTGGACGAGCTGACCAACGGGCTCCACCCGGGTCAGATGGTCATCGTGGCCGCCCGACCCGCGCTCGGTAAGTCGACGCTGGCGCTCGACTTCGCCCGCGCAGCGGCGATCAAGCACGACATGCCCACCATCTTCTTCTCCCTCGAGATGGGGCGCAGCGAGATCGCGATGCGCCTCCTCTCCGCGGAGGCGACCGTTCCCCTCCAGAACATGCGCAAGGGAACCGTCGACAACCGCGACTGGACGACGATCGCATCCACCCGCGGCCGCATCAACGACGCTCCCCTCTACATCGACGACAGCCCCAACATGACCCTCGTCGAGATCCGCGCGAAGTGCCGCCGGCTCAAGCAGCGCGTCGGCCTCAAGATGGTGATCATCGACTACTTGCAGCTCATGACCAGCGGTAAGCGCGTCGAGAGCCGCCAGCAGGAGGTCAGCGAATTCTCGCGTGCCCTCAAGCTCCTCGCCAAGGAGCTCCAGGTTCCGGTCATCGCACTGTCGCAGCTGAACCGTGGTCCCGAGCAGCGCGCGGACAAGCTCCCCGCACTGAGCGACCTCCGTGAGTCCGGCTCGATCGAGCAGGACGCCGACGTCGTCATCCTGCTCCACCGCGAGTCCGCCTACGAGAAGGACAACCCGCGCGCCGGCGAGGCCGACCTCATCGTCGCCAAGCACCGTAACGGCCCCACCCGCACGGTCACGGTCGCGTTCCAGGGCATGTACTCCCGCTTCACGGACATGGCCCCGATCTGACCCTCTGTGAACGTGCCACGCAAAGTGTCGTTTGACCTCACAAAGTGTCGTCCGGCCGCGGTGATGGTGATTCGGCGCTGAGCGGCGACGACCCCGGGATGTCCTCCGGGACAAACAGCGTTAGCAACGAACGTCGATTCGAGCCGTTCCGGAGCCAGCTTCGGCCTAGAAGGGTCCTGGGCTTTCGCACCCCGCCCTCGCCGGGACGTCGCGTCAGTGTTTCGGCCGGGATTGGGCCAGGATGACTAGAAGGGCGGCGGGCCAGTACTCGCCGCTTTCAACCCAAGATCAGGAGTGCTTCCCTAGTGGTGAACCACGTCAACTTCATCTGGAACATCGCCGAGTCTCTCCGTGGTCCGTTCAAGCCATCAGAGTACGGATCGGTTGTCTTGCCGTTCACGGTGCTTCGCCGCCTCGATGCAGTGCTGGCCGATACCAAGGCGCAAGTGCTCAAGGTGGCGCCAACAGTGAATGGAGCCCCGGAGGTGATGCAACAGATGAAGCTCACGGAGGCATCCGGCCATCAGTTTTACAACACGAGCCCGTTGGACTTCGCGAAGCTGGTAGCCGACCCGCAGGACCTCCGGGCGAACCTGTCCTCGTACCTCGCGGGTTTCTCGACGAACGTCCGCGACATCTTCGAGCGATTCGAATTCGACAAGACACTGAACAAGCTCGCCGAGAAGAACAAGCTCTTCGCGGTAACCGAGAAATTTGCGCAGGCCGACTTTCACCCGCGTACGGTCAGTAACATCCAGATGGGCCTCGTCTTTGAGGAACTGATCCGCTGGGCGAATGAGCGCTCGAACGAGACTGCCGGTGACCACTACACCCCGCGCGAGGTTATCTCGCTGATGGTTCAGTTGCTGTTCGCGCTCGACGATGATGCCCTGACCAAGCCCGGGGTTGTCCGCTCGATTTACGATCCGACTGCGGGCACCGGCGGCATGCTCTCGGTCGCCGACGAGTACCTCCGCCGGCTCAACCCAGGGATTCAGCTGAGTCTCTACGGTCAGGACTACAACGACGCCTCTTACGCAATCTGCAAGGCAGACATGGTCATCAAGGGCCAGGATGTCAACAACATCGCGCTTGGCGACACCCTCACTGAAGACGCGTTCGAGGAAAAGAAGTTTGACTACGGCCTGTCCAACCCGCCGTTCGGCGTGGATTGGAAGGACCAACGCGCATTCATCGAAGACGAGCACTCCAAGCTTGGCTTCAACGGCCGCTTCGGCCCAGGAACCCCCACCGTCAGCGACGGGGCGATGCTGTTCCTCCTCCACCTGGTATCGAAGATGCGCAGGCCCGAAGACGGCGGGTCCCGTATGGCGATCGTTCTAAACGGCTCACCCCTCTTCTCTGGTGGCGCCGGAGGTGGCGAGTCGAACATCCGCAAGTGGCTGCTGGAAAGCGACATGGTCGAGGCGATAATCGGTCTGCCTAAGGACATGTTCTACAACACTGGTATCTCCACTTACATCTGGGTCCTTAGTAATCGCAAGGAGAAGGCGCGTGAGGGGCGGGTGCAGTTGATCGACGCGCGCGAACTGTTTACGAAGCTGCCCAAGGGCCTGGGATCCAAGCGAAACGAGCTTTCGGTCGAGAACATCCGGACCATCGTCGAGATGTATGCCGGGTTCGAGCCCGGCGAGCACTCCAAGATCTTCCGCAACGAAGACTTCCTCTATCGGACGATCACCATTGAACGGCCGCTCAAGTTGAGCTGGCATGCTACTCCCGACCGTATTGAGGCCGTGTTCGAGTCGAAGGCGGTGCAGAAGCTCAGTGAGGCAGAGGCAACGGCGCTACGCGCCACCCTCGATCGGCTTGGCACACAGATGGTGTGGACGAACCGTGCAGAGTTTCAGAATGCCTTTAGGCAGGCGGCGGCGGCCGAACGTCTCGCGGTCCACGCGCCGCTCCTGAAGACCGTGACGATGGAGTTGGGCGAACAGGACGATGCTGCAGACGTGTGCCGAGACTCGAAGGGCAATCCTGAGCCCGACGCTTCACTTCGGGACACCGAAAACGTGCCTTGGGCGGAGGACATAGACGAGTACGTTGCGCGCGAAGTCTTGCCGTATGCCCCAAGCGCATGGGTCGACCTTGCGAAGACGAAGGAAGGCGCGGAGATCCCCTTCTCCCGCCACTTTTACCAGTACGTGCCGCCGCGGCCCCTCGAAGACATCGATCGCGATCTGGAGTCCGTTCTTCGAGAGCTTCGGGGGATGTTGACAGAGGTCGAGCAGCGGTGAAAACGCTGCCACTCAAGGCCATGGTGGATCCCCGCCGGCCCCTGACGTACGGAATCGTCCAGGCCGGAGACGACGTTCCAAATGGTGTTCCCTACATCCGCCCCGTCGATATGGATGGGCACAAAGGTGTGTCGGTCGAGAGTCTCCAGCGCACGGATCCTGCGATTGCTGCGTCGTACAAACGATCAGCCCTTAAGTCAGGCGACCTCGTTGTGTCGATCGGACCGAGCTATGGCAAGACCATGGTGGTACCCCCCGAGCTCATCGGCGCAAACCTCACGCAGGGCACTGCGCGCGTCGCAGTGGCCGACGAATTCAGCTCGACATTCGTTCGATGGGCACTGCAATCAGCTGAAGTGACCGCCTTTTGGGACGCCGCCTCCGGCGGCTCTACCTTTCGCGCGCTGAATCTTGGACCATTGGGACAGACTCCGATTCCAGTTCATTCGCCTGAGAAGCAATCTGCCATCGCTGACTTTTTGGATCGCGAGACAGCGCGAACCGACGCATTCATCTCGAAGAACGAGGAACTGGTAGCGCTCCTGAATGAGCGCCGCGCAGCGGTGATCGCCCGTGCAATCCTTCGCGGAGTGGATGACAAGGCTCAGCTTCGCGATAGCGGTATTGCATGGATCGGGCGCATTCCGGAGCATTGGCAGGTTTCAAAGCTGTCTCGGTGGTTCGGCGTGACCCTCGGAAAGATGCTGGACGAAGCGAAATTTGCTAATACTTTCGGTGACGTTCTACCGTACGTGCGTGCGTCGAACATCAAAAGCGAGCGGTTGGACCTCGCGGACGTCAAGTCGATGCCGTTCACCCGAAGCGAGCAGTCCAAGTTCAGCTTGCGTGCCGGAGACCTGCTTGTAGTCGAGGGCGGATCGATCGGAGTAAATGCGCCAGTCGACACAGACATGCCCGGATGGGGATTCCAGAAGACTGTAAACCGGGTGCGATCGCTTCGCGGCGACCTAACCCGCTATCTCGGATTCCAGCTCGACGTGCTTCGTGCAGCTGGTGTCCTCGACATGAGCACAAACGTATCCACAATTCAGCACCTGACGGCGGAGAAGCTGGAGCGTCTCATCATCGCGATGCCTCCCCGAGAGGAGCAGGCCCAAATAGTGCGGCATGTGGCACTTTCGATTGACCAAATCGACAGGGCAATAAGCACGACCGGAGATGCTATTCGACTCGCCAGAGAGCGTCGCGCAGCAATGATTTCGGCGGCGGTTACTGGGAAGATCGACGTGGGAGTTGTGGTGGCATGACCAATGTTGCAGGGGCGCACCTCGAGTCGGTACTCGAGAACGAGATCGCTGAGTACCTTGCTGCCAACGGGTGGTTGTATTCGCCCACCGACGCGGAGTACGACCGTGGACTCGCCCTGGTGCCGGAGGACGTGCTCGGCTGGCTCGAAGACTCTCAGCCGACCGAGTTCGCAAGCGTGGTGCGCCCAAATGACACTCCTGATCAGCAGGACGCAGCCAGAGCACTCATCCTCTCCCGGCTGTCGAAAACGCTGGACAATGATCCGCTGAAGAACGGTGGCACGATCCGCGTAATGCACGACGGCTTCTCACTCGTGCCTCTGCATGGCGGGGCAGTGAAGTTCACGATGGCGCAGTTCCGGCCGGCGACGACGAACAATGCTGAGACATTGACGGCTTATGGCAAGATGCGGCTGCGGGTGATGCGGCAAGTGCATTATTCGGCCGGGCACCCGAATAAGGCGCTCGACTTGGTCTTGTTCATCAACGGCATCCCGGTTAGCACAGTCGAGTTGAAGACGGACTTCACGCAGTCGATTGGCAACGCGGTTGCGCAGTATCAGTTCGATCGGAATCCGGCCGGCGAGCCGCTATTCGCGTTCGGCAAGCGCTCGCTGGTGCACTTCGTAGTGTCGAACTCCGAAGTACGGATGACCACCAAACTGGAGGGCGCCAAAACGCGCTTCCTCCCGTTCAACATAGGGCGCGACGAGGGAGCGGGAAATCCGCCGAATCCGGGTGGGTCGGCTTCATCGTACTTCTGGGAAGAAATATTGGAGCGTGACACGTGGTTGCGGCTCTTCGGCTCGTTCGTGCATCTCCAGGTCGATGTGGACACCGACCCGGACACGGGTAGGAAGACGCGCACCGAGAAGGTGCTGTTTCCCCGTTATCACCAGTGGCGCGCAGTCACTCGTCTAGTCGAAGCGGCGCGAGATGAGGGGCCCGGCAACCGTTACCTGGTGCAGCACTCGGCTGGGTCAGGCAAGACCAACTCGATCTCGTGGCTGGCGCACCGTCTCTCGCAACTACACGACGATGCCAACGCCCGGGTCTTCGACACGGTGGTCGTTGTGACCGACCGCACAGTCCTCGACAAGCAGCTACAGGATGCGATAGCCCAGTTTGAGAAGCAAGCTGGGGTCGTCCAGTCGATCACGAAGGATGGAGGCGAGTCGAAGTCGAAGCAGCTCGCTGCGGCGCTGACTGGCGGAAAGAATATCGTCATCGTCACGATCCAGTCGTTCGAGGCGCTCATCACAGCGATTCAAACGCTGCCCGAGTTGCAGGGACGACGGTTCGCTGTCATCGCCGACGAAGCGCACTCTTCGCAGACGGGTTCCACTGCGGGTGCTTTGACGAAGGTTCTTTCGCCCTCGGAGCAGGCGGCCGTTGCTGAGGGTGCGCCGATCGACTCGGACGCGTACTTGCGGTGGGCGATGGAGGTCACCGCCTCCGCGCCCAACATCTCGTACTTCGCGTTCACCGCGACGCCCAAGGCAAAGACGCTTGAGCTGTTCGGGAGAATCCCGGATGGCGGCGAGACTCCTGAGCCGTTCGACCTGTACTCCATGCAGCAGGCCATCGAAGAGGGCTTCATCCTCGACGTTCTGCAGAACTACACCCCGTATAAGGTCGCGTGGAAACTGCAGCATCCAGGCGCTGACTATGACAGCGACCAGGAAGTCGACGAATCCACCGCAGTGAAGGCCCTCGTCAAGTACGTGCGCCTTCACCCGACGAACATCAGCCAGAAGGCAAAGATCGTCGTGGATCACTTCCGGGCATATGTGCGACCGCTGCTCGCGGGCAAGGCGAAGGCGATGGTTGTCACCGGCTCCCGCAAAGAGGCGGTCCGCTGGAAGAAGTACCTCGACAAATACCTCGTAGAAGCCGGCGTGAGTGACGTGCGCTCGCTTGTCGCGTTCTCTGGCACTGTAGAGGACCCCGAAGATGTAGGCGAGGGCCTCACCGAACGCACCCAGAACCCGGGTGTTCAGAGCGATCTAGCGGAAGCGTTCAAGCCGTCGACCTACAACGTGATGATCGTGGCGGAGAAGTTCCAGACCGGGTTCGACCAGCCGCGGCTCGTTGCGATGTACGTCGACAAGAAGCTCGGCGGCGTTCAGGCGGTGCAGACCCTGTCGCGCCTCAACCGTACTTACCCGGGCAAGGACAAGACCTACGTCCTAGACTTCGTCAATGACCCCCAAGAGGTGCTCGACGCGTTCATTCCGTATTACCGAAAGGCGTCCCTCACCGCGACCACCGACCCGAATCTGATCTACGATCTAGTCACCAAGCTCGACTCCGCCGGGATCTACGACATGTCCGAGGTCAAGCAGAGCTTCGAAGCGGCACTCGCAGGCGGTACGAACGCCAACTCGAAGGTCTCCGCCGCGACCGCGCCCGCCGTAGACCGCTTCCAAAAGCGGTGGATTGCCGCCGTCCTCGACAACGACAAGACCGAACAAGACGAGCTGCAGCTTTTCAAGTCCGACGCAAACCAGTTCGTGAAGTTCTACGACTTCATCTCTCAGGCGCGCAACCTCGAAGATACCGACCTCCCACGGCGGCATTACTTCCTCCGCCGCATCCTCCCGCAGCTGTCCACCGCAACGTTCGCCGAGCCGGTCGACGTCTCACAGGTCCAGCTCGCCGGCTACAAAATCCAGCCCGGCGAGGCTGTGAAGCTCAATCTCGAGCAGGGACCCGGTCTCGACCCGATCACAGCGATCGGCTCAGGCGCAATCCACGAGAAGCACCGGAGCGCCCTCGACGAGATCATCCAGAAACTCAACGAGCATCTCGGCGACAAGTACGGCGTCGGCGTCATTGACATCACAATGAACCACATCGTCGGGAAGCTCGCACTCGACACCGATCTGGCTCGCCAGGCTGAGGTGAACAGCCCACAGCAGTTCGCCGAATCACCGGTCTTGCCAAAGGCATTCACGAAAGCAGTGGTTGAGGTGCGCGAAGAGACACCCGCGTTCATCGACGATCTTCTGGGCGACAGCGGGCTGTTTGCCGAGCTGGGCAAGGCGCTGCCTGCAATGCTCTATGAGTACCTGAAAGACAAGGGGACTGCGCAGAACTGATTTGCGGCAGTCCGCCTCATCTTTCGCAGAATCGCGCTAGTTCCCGGCCCGCAAGACGGGTCGGCGCTCGGGTCGGCAACCACGCCAAGACCCACTCGGACGGTTGATACTCGAGAACCCGCCGCTGATGTGACGGAGGGGGAGCGCGCACCGGCCCGCGCGTAGCTGCAAAAATGCTCGTATACGAGCAGAAACGCATGAGATGAATGGGGAACCCCTGACGTCTCGAGCGTGGAGAGGGCTGGATGGCTAACATTGTCGCTGGGCATGCTGCGCAGCCGTCGCCGTTGACGGTTCAAAACGCGACTGCCAGGTCGCGCGCACTGCCCGCTGTAACCGAAGAGTGGGCCACGGTTCCGAACGAGATTCGTGTCGGATCATTTCACGTGCCCGTTGGCAGTGCAAGAACCGTTCCGACGCACACCGTGAAGATCGGAACTCATACATGATCGAGCCGCTGCCCCCTCGCCCATCACGCAAGCCCCGAAAGATCGTCAGTGACGAAACACGGGCGCAAGAGTTGCTTGAACAACTTCAGCGTGCGGAGCTGGACATCCGCGAGGCCACCGAACGGCGAGCGAAACTGGCGCTTGCCGCCAACGAGATTGGTGTTACCACCACAAAGATCGGCGAAGCGGTCGGCGTGAGTCACGCTGCAGCGTCCAAGTGGATACGCGCTGCGCGCGAACGGCGCGAGACCGATGCGAAACGTTAGCTGCAACTCTAGTTTAAAGCGATCGTTTCAGCTATTTTGGACGCGTGTCCACCCGGCTGCCTAACTCTGGTCTACCAGGAGAAGCTGGCGACCTTGCAAACGGCATTTCTGCTAGCTCCGTCCCCTCTCCGATCGTCGAATTGAGCGATTGGGAGACAGCCGTCGCAGGTAGTGCCTCATCCGGTGGGATGCCGGCTGAGCTCTCGGCTGCTCTCGCGTCGTTGCAGGCCGAGATTCAGCTCGGTGAGGGTCGACGAGCTCGATTATTTCGGCCGGTGCGGGGCCCGCGTCGTATTCGTTTCCCAGTGCGGCGACCGCATGAGACTGGCGTGCGGGTGTTATTCACTCGGGACGGCCGCACTGGGTATGCGCGGCGGCTTGAAGAGATAAGCCTTGCTGATTTGGTGTTCTGCCACCCGACACGAGATTTCTCCAGACGTCATGGTCAGATCAATAAGCCGGTGGCGTTCTTCAGCCGCACGGTGGGGGACCTCGTCGCGTGCGAGTCGCAACACGAACGAAGATTCTTGATCCTCGCGGACTGGAACCTCGATGTGATACATATCGCGGCCCAACCATTCACGATCGAATTCCCGACGGGCCACGAGTTGAAATCGCACACCCCCGATTTCGTGCTGATCACGCGCAACGGCGGCGTGGTTGTAGTAGACGTGAAGCGGCCGTCGGCGGTCGGATCCGAAGAGGTGCTGCAGCGCCATGCTGCTGTGCATCAGTTTCTTGCTCAGGCGGGTATGCAGCACGCAAGCTGGTCCGATATCCCGCACTCAATCACCAGCAATCTCGCGCTATTTGCCTCCGCCAGGGCCCCAGAGGCAGCGCTGGCACAAATCGGACCAGAGGTGCTCGAAGCCGCCCGGTCCGGTGCACGCGTGCACGAGGTCGTCTCTCACGTCGCCGACCTTTTGCAGGTGCCCGCACCACTCGTGCTTGTAGTTGTCCGCCGGTTGCTGTGGAATCACAAGCTTGCCATCGACTTGCGCCAACCCTTCGGGATGGAAACGACTCTGCTATGAGGGACGTGCATTGGATCCGTCCAGGGATCGAGCTCGATTGGCACGGCGAGCCCGCCGTGATTACAAGGGTGGGCGCGCTCGTCACCGTATCCAGCCTGGACGGTTCATCCGCAAGCCAAGTGCCCGCCGTCGACGTTGCCATCGCACTTCGAGGCGATTCGGCTCCTGCGGACCTGCCGCTGCTTCATGACATCGAGGGGCGGCTGTCCGAGTCCGCTGCAACCCGGCTACGGGAAGACTCGGAACTGCTTCACATCATGCTTACCGGGCGGCGCTCAAGCCAACCTGACACCGACCGGCCGCCATCGGACCTCGATCCCGCCCGGGCACCGCTCGGTGAACGTCGTCGTCGACTCGCGGTGCTGCTGGCTCAGCAACCACGCACCAAGGGCAAGCGCAAAGGTTTCACCGTAACCGTCGATTCGGAAATGCGACGACTGCAACGGATCATGAAGCGGTGGGAGGAAGATCAGAACCTTCTCGATCGAAGATACCTCAGACCACACACCGGGCGTACGGACGATGCTGTTCTCGACGCGCTGCTGAACTTTCTCAACGACCACGCGCTCAAGTCCACGAAGACCGACCTCGCTCTCGTGCGCGCATTTCAGATCTACTGCGCCGGACAACTCCCCACACTCGAGCTGCCGTCGGTGACCACGCTACGCCGAAGGGTCAAGGAACTTCGTCGGGGCTGGTCGCACCTACGGGCCAGCGCCAAAAACCGCATCTCCGAACTGAACGTCCCTGAATCTTCCGGCATGGCGCGACTTGCAACGCGGCCTGGAGAGCTCGTGCTCTTCGACACCACAAAAGCGAACGTGTGGGTGCAGGATCCGCGGACAGGAAAGAAGCTGCGATTGGATGTCACCCTGGCAATCGATTTGGCCACCCGCTGCATCGTTGGGATAGCGATCACCCACAGCACCACGCAGTTCGCCATCGGACTATGTCTAGCCGACGTACTGCGCCCCAAGACGGCGGCACTGGCTAGTGAATGGGCCAAGACAGCGGGTGAAGCACCCCAACAGGTGTTCGTTGGAAAGCCGTCAGCCTTCATCTCCTTCTACTCAGCCGCGTTCCATCCCGAAGGCGTTGTCGTGGACAACGGCAAACCGTACGTATCGAGCTATGTCACCGCACAGATGGCACGCTTGGGTATTCACTACGAGCCGCAGCGTTCCTACAGCCCCACGGATAAATCGCAGGTCGAGCGTGTCTTCCGCACCGTGAAGGACATGTTCGAGTCCCTCATGCCCGGCTTCACCGGAGGCTCAGTTGATGAGAAGGGCCAGGACCCGCAGAATGAGCAGCTGATCACCCCGGCAACCTTCGAGAAGCGTCTACGACAATGTATTGACCTCTATAACCACCGCACCCACCAAGGCCTGGTGCTCCCCGACGATCCGTTCAAACCAGTCAGCCCGTACATCATGTATGGGATCCTCGCCCAGAGGGTCGGCGCGATTATCGACATCGACTACCAGCACGACTGGGTGCGTTTCCTGCCCAGTGAAACAGTCAAGATCTCCCCCAGCAGGGTCCGCGTTCGACGCCTGAACTACAAAAGCCCCGCTCTACGCAGTCTGCAAGGCGATCCCGTCGTGATGAAAACTCGCAAACTGCGAGTGTTCTACGACCCGTTCGATCTGCGCACCGTCTGGTGCTTTGACGCTGACGGGAGCCTTCACCCGCTGCGTTGGCAATACTTGACCGAGGACACACCTCGATTCGGCGAGTTCCACACAAGTCACGTCGTTGACCAGTTCGCCGACAAGCAGCTCAGCAACAAGGACGCCGAACGCATCCTTGTAAACATCTTCCGCGGCGTCTATGACCAAGCCGAAGCCCTCGGTGCTCTAGGCCACGAAGACCTTACTGACGATCTGCTTCGCGCCCGCGCTGCCGCCCTCACCCAGTCGGCGCCCGCACTCGCATCGGAGGGGTTGCCCGCGCTGGAAACAAGCTTGCCGTCAGTTCAGCCGCCCCCAGATCGCGGCAGGAATGGGAACAAATCGCCAGAGCCTACCCTCGATCTGAGCGCTACTGGAGAGGAAGCGCCTCACAAAACGGAAGAACCGTCCGTGTCTCCGCGGCCGAGGCGAGCGTTGCCGGCCTACGGGGGAATGCATAGATGAATTCCGCCCCCCTGCTTCAAGCCGCCGGCCAGGACCACCTGGAGTTACTGACTGCTAACGACCGAGCGTGGCTCGCCGAGGTCTTCGCTGAAGACACCCCAGACCCCGGCACGATCACACTTAGCGAGCTCAAAGCATTGAGCCCGCGAGAGCGGGAGCGGTTTCGCAGGTGCCGTACCCGGTTCCTTCGAATGATGCCGCTTCTGGAGACCCCGGTGGTCACAGAAGTGATGCGGACCCTTCGACTGCTGGCGACATCCTCGATCCGTTCCGACCTGCACCAGCAGGACATCCCCATCCTCGACGGCGAGCCGGGCGTAGGCAAAACTCACATTCTAAAAACCCACGCCGGGGAGGAGATGTGGCGGCTGGCCCTGCATCGCAGCCTTGACCTGGAAGATCGCACCGCCCCGAAACTGACCACCTTCAGACCCGTGCTTTATGTCCATCTGCGCGGACCCATGACTCGCTACGACCTTCTCCGTCTACTCCTCGACCAATTAGCCTGGCCCAGCGACCGAAACCCACAGCACGCCTTCGAAACGGCCGTCACCGCCTGCGGGGTGCAATTGGTGATAATCGACGAAATTCAGCACGTTAACTTCGACGGGAAGACCGGCCGCGACGTGCACAACATCATCCGCTGGATGTCGAACTACGGACTTCGGGTCATCCTCTCGGGCACCGACATTGACTGGGTTCTAAATGCGGGAGGCGCCCCAGCGGTCGAAGTCGCTGCGCGCAACTCCCGCGGTCGCTGGATTCGCGTCGACGTCCCCAAGCTCGAAACCCGCACAGGGTCGGAACGCGAAAACTGGCGCGACCTCATCTACGCATTCGAAACCCGGCTGCGCCTCGCCGCTGCCCCCACCACAGACGGGTGGCTGACCGACCAGTTCGCCGAATACATCTGGGCACGAACCCAGGGCTACCTGAACTCGGTAGTTCTACTCATCAACCTCGCCGCCGCCCACGCCATCGACGCCGGCACCGAGACCATCACCCACGACACGCTGGAATCCATCGACCTCGAATACGAAGTCGAACGCCAACGCCCTCAACACGTCGCGCTCCTTAACGCTCGCAGCCGAGCAGGCGCATCAGCCCCATGAAGACTGAGATCCCAGGGCGGCTCGGAGCTCCACTGGCCCTGCACGCCGGCGAATGGTTACATACGGCGATCAGCCGATGGGCGTTCGACATTTTCGGCGTCTCCCGCGCTGCTCTCCTCCACGCGTTCGGACTCGACCCGATCTACACGCGCGCGATCAACATGATGGGCAACCGCCTCAGCGCAATGTTGGCGGCCAGCATTGAAGCCGCTACCGGCATCCCCGCGCAGCGACTCCGGGAAGCCACTATGGAGCACCTTGACGGGTCCCTCCTCTGGCTCGCCATGGATGGGCAGGAGCGAAAATCCTCCCGCATCGCCAAAGGCGCCCTCTGGTCCTGGCAAGCCGGTACTCGCTACTGCCCCGACTGCCTGCGAGAGCAGCCGGGCGTGTTCCAGTTGACCTGGCGAAGCCCCTGGATCTTTGCCTGCCTTAAACATCAACGCCTTCTCCACGACACTTGCTCGGCGTGCCACCAAGAACTAAGCGAGCTCCGCGGGCGCAACAGCGACAGGTTCGACATCAACACCTGTCGCAGCAACATCGCTGAGCCCGGTGCTCCCCGCGCCATCTTTTGCAGGGCTGCACTGGCCGACACGTGGGACGAAATCCAGCTGGCCACCGACTCCCCACCTCTGCAGGCGCAGGAGGCCATCCTCACTCGGCTTGGAGAGGGCACGGCAATGGACTTGCTGTGTTCCCTGCAACCAGTGGCGATCGGGCTCAGCGGGGCGCGCGCCCTGAACGACATCGCCGAACTTAGCGGCCTCGATCAACAGGAACTGGCCGGACTGCTCGAGGAAGAAAAGCGCGTCGGGCTCAGTGCCCCACGCAACGCGTACGCCATGGCGGCAGTCGTTGGAGCCGCCTACATTCTCCTGAACCGTGACGACGACCGGTCCCGAACCATCATCCGCAACGCCACCTTTGCCCGACCTCCAGCCCGTGCACCCCGCGACGCAGGCTACGGGCCCGGAAGTCCCCGGGAGCTCCTGGCCCGCTGGCCCTCGGCACCACCCACGTTCCGGTTCCGGGTGCTACGTGCACTGGACGCTGATCTGACCACTGGGCAACGCATCCTGTGGGACACCAGCAACGGACTGGAACCCCGCGCACTCGACCATCCCCTCACTCACGCCTACGATCACCATAAGAGGGCCAGCGGAATACCGCCGCTGTTGTGGGCTGACTGGTGCAGCCGCCTGGATGTCAACGGCGCCGTCGAAGCCGAGACCCTCGCGCGGACACTCGCCCGCGTCGTCCGCGTAGCCGGAGCGCAGGACCTTCCCGACGTCGTCATGGAATTCAGCCTCGCCGCCCTGATCAGGCCCAACATGCTCGGAACTTGGCAACAGGCCAACACCCTGATCGCGGCCATCAGCCGGCTTGCGCACAGCATCGACCACCATGATCTCGTCATCGACTACCCGCGTCGCGCCGCCCTCCCCGTGCGCGACCTGCTGCCGCGAACACACTGGTCCAGGCTCTGCGAAAGCATCAAGATCTTTCCTGGCAAAGAGCGCCGGCATCGCAATGCCCGCCGTTACCTTTGGCAGCGCATCACAGGAACCGGGATCCGCGATCTGCCCGGCGACCTGCGCGTAGGAACGACCCGCGACGACACCGCCGAATACACCGTGTTTTGCACCGAAATCACCAGAGACATCCAACGTGGTCTAGACAACTACGCACACGCCTTCCTAAACCACCACGGAATCCACGAACCGATCACCTGGTCACCACCCGCACCGCCCGGCAAACGATGGCCGGGCGCCGAGATACTTGACCTCGACGTTCCGCTGTTGCACTCCATGCTCCGCAGCGGTATCTACAGCCACCGGCGCCTCGCCGAGGCCCTCCACACCACCCCACGACGCGTCCTCCGCGCCATCAATGCTGCACCTCCACCGACCGTCCGGCGGCCGGACCACCCAGATTGGCGAGACGTCCTCCCGCTGCAAAACCAGGCAACCGCACTATGACCGCACAGAGGTTCCGAGGATCAGGGTCGCCTACCGGCAATCTGGCCGACAACTCGGCGAGCACAAGCGAATGCACTCCCCAGAAACTCGCCGAAATGCCGCTGACGCGCGGCGAGCTCGCCCAGGCCGGGCAACGTATCAGCCAGCTTCCAGGTGCGGCAGCTCCGCAGCACACCGATGATCCGACTAGTGACGGCATTGGGGAGGCTTTTAGGGAGCTGATTTGTGCAGCGCAAGCTCGCGGTCGAGACATGAAGCTCGTGAGCGCCATACTCCGCGCGATGGGTGACTTCCTAGCAAGCGGCGGTGATGCTCTCGTCATGATCGAGGATGAGGAGGTCACGCCAGGGCCGCCGGAGCCCACTGGGGCTGAGCCGACCGCAAACAACCGGGGTAGGCGAGCTGTGTCGATGTCGCCTGCCCTGAGAGAACTATTGAGCGCTGTAATCGCATCTCTGAGTGATGACGAAACTGCCCGCTATCTGGCGGTCAGCGTCCGCCAAGTGCGTCGTCGCGCACTCGACGGCAGCTTGTACTACTTCCAGGTGGGACGCCGGCGAAGGTACCCCTGCTGGCAGTTCGGAGATGAGCACAACGTGTTGCCCGGCCTGCGCACTGCTGTGCCTGCGATTCCCCCGGCCTGGTCTCCCGACCGCGTTCAGAAGTTCATGAAGACCCCGCATCCTCGATTGCACATGGATGGGACTCTGACATCTCCAGCCGAGTGGCTCATGGCAGGTGGTCGACCGGAACACGTAACAAAGTTGCTCGGCGAGCAACAATCGTAGGAAGGGGACGGTCAACAACTCTCTGACCCAGACAACGAAACCTTCCGCGGGTGGACTTCGTTTGGCAGCGAGTCCGAGGCGAGATCGTGAATTGGGTCGCAATCGTCTGACGCCTGCTCGAGCGCAATGGTACGTGCTCACTGAAGCTGAGCTTGGTAGGTGCCCCTGAAGGGACTCGAACCCCCAACCGTTTCCTTAGGACGGAACTGCTCTTCCATTGAGCTACAGAGGCTGGCCAGATCAGTATATCGGGAGGCCCAATCTAGTCCTACGCAAACCGGCTGAGCCAGTCAGGTCCGAGATGAGCGAGAACTCGCTCGTTCAAGCGATTCGCCACGTCACTGAGGTCCTCCTCGAACAAGTCGGCATACGTATCGAGCGTCATCGCGGCCGACTTATGGCCAAGTATTCTTTGCAGCGCCTTCACGTTGGCGCCGGCGCTGACCGCCAAACTAGCGGCGGTGTGCTTCAGCGCATGCGGTGTCACACGACCAACCCCTGCCTCATTCAAGGCCCTCAGCCACCAAGACTGTCGACTCTGGGCGGTGTCGGGGCGGTGCAAAAAACCGCCCCTCGAGTTCGAGAAGATGAGGTCAGAGGGGTCTTTATTGGCGGCTAGCTCTCCGAGTCGAGGGCCGAGGAAGGCGGGAAAGGGCACGGAGCGCGCTTGCCAGCTTTTCGGTGTCCCTACAAGTATCTGTCCACTGACCTCGGTGGCAGCGCGACGAATTCTCAGACGGCGGACCGAAAGGTCAACGTCGCCTACGGTAAGTGCAACGGCTTCGCCCCAACGGATGCCCGTGTATGCCAGCGTGAGGATCAGAGTGCTGCGCTGACTGTCTGGGGCGCAGCCCGCAAATCGAAACACTTGCTCATCCGTGAGATACGGTCGCCGCACGATGACTTCTCGTCGTGGCATATTTGTGACGGCCCGGGCCGGGTTCGATCTAATTCGGCCATCGCGAACGGCAACGTCCAGGATGCCGGCAAGTACCCCGACACTGCGAAACACGACGCTGGCGGACCGCGGCTTCCCCGCGTAGCTCCTGCGCACTCGATCAGTAACAGCCAGGCCCTGACCCAACTCACGGATCCAGTTCTCGACGGCAGAGGGTCTAACCCTTCCGACGGGAGTGGTCGCCCAGCGCGGGGCAACATAGACCCGCCAGGCGGTTCGGATCGGCGCGAAACTCGACGGCTTGAGAGCTTGCTCCTTGTTGGCTAACCAATCTGCTGCAAGCTCGTGAATGGTTATTCGCGCCTCTTGCGGAAGGTCCGTGCTCCGGCCGCCTGACCGGGTCTCTGCGTCAGTGACGTATGCTCGTGCCTCCCGCATCGTTGGAAATCCGCGTCTCTCGTGTTGCCGACCAGCCTCGTCTCGCCACCGAGCACGGAATCGGCGACCCTTGGCGGATTCGTAAGCACTGACGCTGCCCATACCCGATTGTTTCCCCATGCGGCAAGCTGCGCGACAGTAACAATTTCCAGAGCGCCGATAGGGCCAGGTCCTAGAGGTCTCGGGCCGGCATCGCGTTGGTGCATCCGCTAACGGGTCGGTGTCAGGTGCTGGCGGGCTGACAGGATTGCGACGTCTTTACGGTTGCTGCTGCGCTCAAGGCTGGAGAGGACGATGTGCTCGGTCTCGGGAGACCAGAACACTTTCAACGCGGCCCGCGCCCGAGTGATCGCGGTGTACAGGATGTTGTGAGTCACGTCGCCTTCGTTGGCGTCGGTGATCACAACCTTTACGGAGTCGTACTCGAGTCCTTGTGCCTTATGGATCGACACGGCGTAGGCGACCTGGAACGGAACTGAGGTGGTGTTAACCTCGTCGTCGTCATCCGAGCTCCCGGGCGGATAGACGTCAAAGCTGACGGTGGAGTCGGTGACGTAGCGCAGGTCAGCGCCGTCCACGTCCAGGCTGGTCACTCGTGTATCGAGCCAGACATCGAATTGGATGCGATCCGGGTGCAGGATCACATCGACGATGCGGCCTTTGAGGTTGTTGAAGATGACGGAGCCGAAGCGGTCCGTGTCGTTGAAGAGCACCGGGTCTCCGACCTTATAGGTCGAGACACCCCAGCTCGCGCCCTTACTTGGGTTACTGCTTTGAAGGAAACGGTTGATGTTGTTGATTCCGTAGAGTCCGTCGTAATTCAGACATAGCACGATCTCGTCGTCGTGCGTCTTCTCGAACAAGGAGGCGTCAAGCGAGGTGGAGTAGCCGTTGCGGGCGATGGCTTCCTCGATACCGTCTTCCAGGTGCCGGACTTTGGTCCACAAATCTAGGAGGGCCGGGTTCTTGGTGCGATAGGGAGTGGTGAGCTCGAATACAGACTCGGATGGCAAGAAGGCGCGGCTGATGCCGAACCAGTTTCCAAACTCGATGGACTCGATCTGGTAGACATCGCCGACTAGAACCAACAGCTTGAAGGAGGTCTTTTCGAGCACCTTCAGCAAGTTGGCGTTGCTGACGATGCTGCACTCGTCGATCACCAGTACGTCGTAAGTGGGCTGTGAGCCGCGTCGGTAGATCTGACTGGTGATGGTGCGGAACTCTGCGTTTTGCGCGGACACCCGACGCTCCAAGTTGGCCTTGGCCGGGTTGGTGTGGGCAAGGAAAAGCTTCCTTTTGTCGCTGAAGTAGTTGGCGATGTAGTTGACCATGGTGGACTTGCCGGTGCCGGCGGCGCCATAGATCACCGCGACCTGAGAATGGGCAAACAGTGATCGCATGGCAGCTCGTTTCAGATCGTCGTCGAGCTTTAGTGGAGTCTCGTTCAACCACCGGTCGACTGCATCGGCATAGCCCTCCACCCCGGAGTGCGCCAGACCCTGCAGGGTGCGGACGATCTCGGTGGTGTCGTCCTCATATCCGCGCCGGAAGACTTGTCCCATGTCCTGCAGCAGCTTGCGGCCTGGATGGCGGTAGTACACGCGCCGGTTGTACTCAAAGATGAGGTGGTCGACCGCCCCGAAGACTTCTAAATCGCTTCGTGGCGTATAGAGCATGCCGTGTCGTTCGACATTATTCGTCACTCGCCGCGCAAGTAGTTCGTGATCCCGTCCAGCTGGGTCGATGCTCGCGACAAGGTCCCAAAAGCGCGGGTTGTGCTTCAACAATGCGGTGCAATACGGCATGTCATCGAACGGGATGGCGCTATAGGTCAGGAACAAGCCGGAGAGCCGCGCGCACGCCTGGGGCTCGTGCTGCAGTTTGATGATGCGATTGTTCATCTCTAGCAGGAGATAGCGGATCACATTGGTGCCCGGTGCGCCGGAGCGGATTAGCGTCCGAGCGGCATCCAGGAGCGGAAAGAGGATCTGCCGCTGGGCGCGGGCGGTGACCCGGGCTTTCACATGTTCATACTGGCCCTGCGATGCATCCATGAGGTCCAGGAGGCTGCCGGAAGTCTCAGTGAGGTAACGCATGAGGGTGCGGTATTCGACACTGTTCGCGTTTGTCTTGATCGTTTGGCCGAAGACCTTGGCGAGGTTGTCGAACTCACAGGGACGGATCGAAACTTCCCAGTCTTCGATGATCGTAATGGGCATGGTGCGCCCGAGCACCTCGATCGCGTCACTGACGAGGGCGAGGTTCGCGGCGTACTTGTCAGTGATGTCGATATCGGTGAACGCGATAATGCGGTCGAATTTGTTCGGTCGGTCCGAAACGCTGGTGAATGTGACCTCGTAGAAAATGCGTCCGTCGGTAAAGAACGGCCGCACCTTGTGGATGTAGTACCGAGTCCGCGGCCCCGGGTCGGTGGGGTTGGCTCGGGCGGCGTCGACACGTTCAGCGATTTTCTGGTGGTAGACGCGCAGGGCGGGGTCCTGATCGATCGGGAACAACTCAAGATTGAGCAGCGTCGAGATCCCGCACTGCTGCCTCAACACATCACGAGTTCTGATCAGATACTCGTAATAGGCAAGCATGAGCCGTTCGGACGCTTCGCCCTCCAGGGTGTAGTGCGACGCGCTCATCTGAAGCAGCTTGTGGAACCGGTAAAGGAAGTTGAGATTCTTACTCGCCGATCCGATCCAGCCGACTGCCGGCGCAGTAAGCGCGTAGTCAAATTCGATCTCGCCAGTCTTGTGGTGCAGGCGCACCGCTACCGCTTCGACCAGGTTACGCAGCTGCGACAGGATGTTCTGCGCCAGCAAAGCCCGATCATGGGCAAGCAAGGCGATGTTAGCGTCGATGTTCGCGCCAATCGAGAGAATCTGCTCGTCGACTGACCCCATTAGCTACTCCGATCCCATGATCCGATGCATGACCCATCAGCGACGGTCCGCCCGCTTGGGCGAGGATCGGGCAGTGTCATGATTTACGCTTCGTCGTGGTCTCGGGTCCAGTGCCGCCCAGCCGTTCGGGACTGGAACCCCAGCGATCAGGTCGGCTCTCAAAGCGTCCACGAACATGGCACAAGCCCACATGCCCCAAACCTGGGCACGTCCCAGCTCGTGGATTTTGTCTCGGCCTGTTCAGGCCGACGTCTCGGCATGCGGTAACTCTTTAGCCGGGCAGCTCCGGGAGCGAATCATCGATCGGTCGACGACGACGGCTCGCGCAGGTGGCCGCTCCTTCGTCTATCGGCGCACGCGAAACGATCAGTCACCCATTCGCCAAGTGCGACGCCGCGGAAAACGGGCCAGCACGGCTAGCTCACGAGAACCGCTGCTTCTTCAGCCCGCGGTCGAGGATGATCTGAACTTGTTGCTCTCGCTCCGCATGTTCACGCTCGAATCAGACGCCACTTCAATTGGTCCTCGGGCGCGCAAGAAATGCTCTTCTGCGGACCGGGTGGCATTATTCGATCTCGGGACGACTGACGGTTCATGTGTCGGATGAGCGGGCTGATGTCGGCCCGCAATGATGGGCCACATAGCGACGGTGTGCTTCACGGCCGCGAAGGCAGTCGCGCCTCAAGCAGCTCGTTCGAAGAGGATCGTGGACTCCAGTGCAGCGCTGGGACTGCCGGCGCGGATACGAACGGCCGCAGACCCCACTAGTCGTGAGGCTCTCAATACGTCTGGGCCACGTGCGCTGCAGGCGGGGTTAGATGCGACGTTTGTGTTCAGCGAGCGGACTGTAGATTCATCCTTAGTGCGCTCCGCGTGGCGGCCTCGACTTCTGTTGCGATATCAGCGGGATCCGATTCTCCCGAAATCGCTCGTATCTGGTCACGCTTACCCAGCAGCTCGATTGCCTGCGCGTAGTTCTTGTGCGCAGCGACAAGGCGCTCAAGTACCTCGAACTTATCTGCTTGCTGCGACCTAAGTTGTAGGCGCCGAAGGGCGGTTGTGGGCGTTATGTCGAGGTAAATAGTCAGGTCTGGAAGCAGTAAGTCGGTGCTCAACTCGTTCGCGCGAACGATCCAATCCATATCGATGTCGCTCGAGTGGTACGCAATCGATGACAAATAGTACCGATCGCTAATTACGTCGACCCCGCTGTTTAGGAGGCCGAGGACGCCGTCGCGGTCATTTGTAAGGTGATCGATTCTGTCTGCGACAAAAAGAGCAGCTATGACGCGATCGTCGAGAGGAATCCTTCCGGAAAAGGCTTGGCGAATTAGAGATCCAATGGGACCGGTCGTCGGTTCGGCCGTTACGTGCACCCGCCGCCCCGCGGCACGCATCCAATTTGCGAGGTGCGCGACTTGGGTGGACTTGCCGGACGCATCAATCCCTTCGAAAACAATGAAGCGACCGCGATCTGTTGTGTTCATTGGTGCGGTCGAGCCGTTGGCGCGGTGGCCGAAGACAACGCTGAGGAAATCGCCAAGTCAGATCGAGCTAGGCGAACAAGCTCCTCATACGACAATCCAAGGTCCTCGGCTGCCGGGCGAAGCTCTTCCCATCGCGCTAGGTGGCCGCTTCGGTCGCCTTCCGCTTTTGCCGATTGGGCTACTTCCAATGCCAACAGCGCACCTGCCACTAACGCAGAGGCGGCCGTTGGGGGACGAAGACGGGCCGTTACGTACGCGTCGGTGAGCACACCAGTCGCTTGGTCGGTGAGGCTCTCGGCCAGGGTTGAAGCTTTGCGAAAGACCCAGTGCGAACTCAGTTCGACTCGCGCTGAGTCGTCTTTGGGAAATCGGCTTTCGTTATAAGACATCTTGTCCAGGATTGCTTTCTCAAGGTCTATCCCGGATTGGTATGCGAGCTTCATGAGATAAATCGCCACATCGGCGAGTTCGCCGGGCAACTCGGAAATCAGAGTGTCGAAACCGAAATCACCTCGGTCGTACTTCTTGACGAGATTCGCGACCTCTCCTACCTCACCCGCAAGCGACAATACGTTGTGCAGGAGCGGCCGGACGTCGTTACGCGTTACAGGGCTGGACCAATCAAACGTGGTACTGCGCTCCGAGTCGAACTGTTGCTGGAGCGCGATCAAGTCTCTGAGACTGCGGTCGCGTTCAGGCTCATCGCTCATTTCTTACCATTTCTGCGCATCGAAGCAGATGCTCCGACAGCTGCCGCTGGAGGTTTTCAATCTGAATCTCGTGAGTTCCAGCGCTCCGAGCCTGACGAAGCCGGGTGAGAGCACTGATTGCTCGGTCTAGCTCGTCGAGCAAATCATTACTCCAACCGCTGGCTTGCGCTTCGTCCCGAAGGATCGTGAGACCCGCGTCTTCGATGATACTCGCGGGGGCCGACTTTTCTTCGAGTAGCTCTGCGATCTCCTCGTGCCGGCCATCGACAACGAGGTTGTGCACTCGGGTGCGTCCTGCCATATCAAGCTTGTTGCGCTGCAGAGCACGGAAGCCTGGATTTGAGTGCGCGCGGAACGCGTGCATTGTCACTTCGGCTCTTGCTATGGACGGGAATCTATCGGCGATCTGGTCGGCAATTAGCGCCATCTCGGTGACGTTGATCGGCAGGAAGGCAGACACTTCCAGCGCTCGATAGTAGGATGTAACATACAAAGTGTCTCGGCTGGGCCCATTAAATCCCACCTGCAGGAGCATGAAACTCGGCAGAGGACCGTCACCGCTCGCAAAAATCGGGGCTGAATCAACGAGGCTTACGCACGCGCGATTTGACGTGGGCTTGTTGCGAAGTTCAGTCGTGACGAACTCGAGCCAGTCCCCATGTGAGTACATGTACTCGCCGTGGTTCAGATGGAGAGGTGTCGGGCGCGTGGCACGTTGCCACTGTTTGGCCTCCTCGCGAAAGGAAGCGAGAAGTCCAACGTTGGAGGCTGGGACTTCCATAGGGAAGCTGATCGTGAGGTTCATTGCCACCCCGTTGTCGCAAACGCGGGTGGCCTTAGCGATCGCCTCATCCGGTGTGTTGGCAATCACGTCGATCATATGGATCCACCTTCGAACTGGTCGGAGCTGCGGTAGTAGCGATAGAGACGTGTGCGGTCTGCGACGCCGTTGGAAAACTCGTGTACGACGAACTGGTTATTCATGTTCGGATCGGGCTCGAAACCAAGCGAGCCAGCGCCAAATAGCCAGGTCGAGTAAGAGCCAAAGTGAAGGCCCTGGTCGCTGTGAACGTGCCCATGGAGGACCGCAGCCACGTCGTATTGGCCGACAAGGGCAAGAAAGTCATAAGCGTCCGCCAGCCCGCCACCGGCATAGGCACTCGAAATAGGGCTGTGGTGCAGGACGACTATTTGGTGTCTCAGCGCGGTCCTGTCCAACGCCGACCGTAGTTCCGCCAGGGGTATTGCTCCGGTCGAGTGGTCACCCTTGAATGCGCTGTTCACGAGAAGAAGCGAATAATCGCCCACTTCGACCACTCGCACTGGATTACGTGAGTCCCACTGTTGCTGTGGGTCTCGGGTGGTTTCGAACGCGAAGCGGTTGAAATCGACGAAGTCAGTTGGATTGACGGCGCTGATGTCATGGTTACCGGGGCACATCGCGACAGCGGAGAGGTTCATAATGCCCCTCGCGCCCCGCAGAGCACGCGATGCTTGGGTGTACCCGATCGCACGACCCATAGTCGTGATGTCGCCAGAGATCACTAACGCAAGGTCGTCAGCTCCAAAGTCTCGATTAACAGCCTCTGAGGCTAGCTGCACAGCCCGGGCTGGGGCAAGAGTGGGCACCGGCGATGTAGCAAAATGGAGATCGCTCCAGTGCACAAGTCGAAGATCGCTAGTTGTCATTGGCCGCCCCACTTGGACTCGTGCCAGGCCTCAGTGACGGACCGCAACTGGGCATCTCCAACTCGCGAGGCGACATCTAGGGCAAGTTGTTTGTCTCCAAGTCGCCGCAAGCGTTCACTCGCAACCACGTTTAGCCAGTCCACATACGGTTCTGGGATGTCGTATCGAGTTTCGCTGAGCACTTGTTCGGTCGAGCCGCAGCCGCTAATCGCCAAGAACGCACGCTCGAGCGTTTCAAAGACCGCGTCGCTCTCGCTTAAGGAAAGCCGTAGATCGCTCGTCGTTTTGGGAGGCTCAAACCCCAGCGGGGCGAAGCCACTTGAATCAGAATCGTAGACATGGAGGCTATCGCTGATGTGAACATATGAGCCCAATTCCAAGTCCAGCCAGCCCGCAAGGACCTCCTGAATGGTGGTCCATTGTACGAAGTTGTATGGAAGGCCGCGAACTAAGTCATTGCTGCGCATCACCTGCAACCACTCAAGTCGGCCATCGACGACCTTCAGCATCGAGGACGTGTTGCAGGGTATGTCCGTGGCTCGACTGTGCCCATCGTCACTCGGAAGATCGGTGCGCGCGTCCCAAATCTGGAGCACCACTTGTCGCTGCTCCGGATTTGCGCGCAAGACTCGAGCGGCCCGATCTAACTGATCGAAGCCGAATCGGCTGCGCAACCTCTCTCCGTACGCGCCGTAAAACTCAGGGCCGGAGCCGGCGTATTGGGTCAATTGGTTATTCCATGGGGTAACGAAGGCAGAGTCCTTTCGACCCTGAATAATCCAAACGACTTCTGCCAGCGCGAAGGCGGGGTTCACTGGTGGAGTCCTACTCGCAACCCACCTCTGACGAGGGTCGGGCAAAGCCATGACGGCGTGGAGGATTTCGGCGTAGCCGCCCCGGCGGTGTGACCGAGGATTGCCGCTGCGGGCAATCTCATCCCAGGCCTTTTCCCATAGCACGCTGGCCGAAGCGGCCTCAATCGCAAACACGTCGTCTACCTCCTGCGGCTGGTGGCGCGTCGCGTCCACAGACAACTGCAGCTCGGCGCCAGCGTTTGACGTCGGCAGCATTACTCGGTACATGCTATGGGAAAGTGAGCGGACTGGGCCCGACCCGAGACCACGATCGCGCCCAAGCGGTGTGTCGGATCTGAAGAGTTAAGGGGATGTCGCCGCTTGCCAATATGCTGCGGGCATGTCTAACGTCGACGTAGCGGTGCCAACCCAAATTGCAAGCGTCGCTCGCGAAGCGTGTAGTCGCTGGCGTGCAGTCGGAGAAGAAACAGAAGTCATCAAGTGGGCTGACTTGGTTGGCGAGCTCGGCCTCACAGCATGCGGTGCTCGAAACATCCCAGAGGCGATTCTGGTTCGCCGGACCAACTCCGTTGAATGCTTGGTCGAGGATCACGCGGATTGGCGGGAAGTTTGCGTCGGGGTTTCCGCTCTTGTCGAGCGAGGCTGGGATGTGACGGTCCTCGCTCCGATTGAAGCTCTAGGCGTCGCGCATGTAGGGTTGCGCGGCACCGCAGCACGCATTCAGGGCTGGTGGAGTCGCGAGAAGCTTGTCCGTTTCTCACCCGTTGAGCTTGCCTAATGCCGCCACCGCTCAATTCCCAAAATGTGATCGCGTTCATCTGGGACTTCGATAAGACGCTCACTCCGGGCTATATGCAGGAGCCACTGTTCGAAGCATACGGCGTTGAGTCGCGAGACTTCTGGGTCGAGGTGAACTCGCTGGTCGATCACTACGCTGCACGCGGCCTACTCGTTTCCAAGGACACGGCTTACCTGGGACACATTCTCAGTTATGTGGACGGAGGGCCGTTCAGCGGGCTCACGAATGCGAAGCTGCGAGAGCTAGGAGCGAAGATTCCGCTTGCCCCAGGGATGCCGGACCTTATGGACCGCATGCGGAGGATTGTCGCTGAAGATGAGCGATTCGCTCACCACGAAATAAAGGTTGAGCATTACATCGTCTCGACCGGGCTGCGTCAGATGATTGAGGGGAACCCGATCCGGGGGCACGTGGACGGTATCTGGGCCTGCGAGCTATTGTCTGACCCGCCTCGACGTGGCTATCTCGATGAGCTGGACGCGCTCCAGGCGACCGAAAAGCTGACGCAAGTCGGATATGTCCTTGACAATACGACGAAGACACGAGCGATATTTGAGATCAACAAAGGGGTCAACGTCGAGCCCGGCCTAGACGTCAATGCGCGAATGGATCCGGACGAACGCCGGGTGCCGATTCAACACATGATTTACGTGGCTGACGGGCCAAGCGATGTCCCCGTCTTCTCCCTAGTCGGAAGACAGGGCGGCGCGACGCTAGGCGTCTGGACGGACCGATCCAACTATGACAACGTCAAGCGGCTCGAGGATGACGGACGGGTGAACAGTATCGCGCGCGCTGACTACACCGAGGGACTAGACGCAGACATGTGGCTCAGCGCGTCTCTGAGAGACATCGCCACGAGGATTTGCGATGCGCGCGATCGCCGGCTCAGCACTATCGCTGCCCCTGGCGGGCATGTGGTGTAAGCGAGCCGGCAGCGCGCAAGGGTCACGCTGCTGACCCGAACTAACATCTCTAGCTCTCGACACCTTTGCGAACCAAGTGTCAGTGCCGGGTGCGGCCAGGAACTAAGTTGGTGCTTCGCTGGACGACTCTGTCCGGGCAACCTGTACCTGACGATGGTCGCGAGTCGCCCACGGTGCTACGAAGGCAGCGTTCGAGGCGCTGCCAGCACCGGGCACTATCCGGGACGCGCGCGCTGCAGCGCGTACCGATCGGAACGGACCCGTCGATGTCCAGACTCTGGCCGGACCTGAGAGAGTGATAGCTGACCCCGTTCGCTCGCCTGCGACGAATTATCTGAGCACAAGCGACGACAACTTCACTGGCATAGCGCCATATCTACAGCTGTGAACGACAGATTGCTTGGCCGTTCACACCCTCACTGTCGACCGTCGCCGCAGATTGTCTCCCCGCCACGAAGTTTGTCCCTTTTCGTGTCGCGGCCAATCTAAGTGGCGGGTTCTGGTGCCCGACCCCGCGCGACACCGCGCTGCATGGACCGATGAAAAGTGCTCGCGACACTTCCGATCACGGACAAGGGGGTCGCGGGTCGAGCCGGAAATTCGCCTTATGGCGAATGGCGCATCTGTAGCGTTTGACGCCCCTTCATCGGGCCTTTTTGCGGGACAGGTGTACGGGAATCAGTCGTCCAGCTAACTGCTGGCATCCGTCGCGTTTGCTTTGCGGCGCAACGGCGTTTCGGGCCTCGACCGGCTCACCGGCGTCGCCCAGACGTGTTCGGCAGGCGGCATGGCGTATGTTCGGACACGCAGCGCGTACACAAAGGAGTTCCGATGGGCGCAGACGAATACGACAAGTTCGCGGACAGCTATAATTCGGAAAACTCCTCAAGCCTGCTCAACGAGTATTACGAACGGCCGGCGATGCTCGCACTCGCCGGGGACGTCGTGGGTCGACGAATTCTGGACGCCGGCTGCGGTTCGGGGCCGCTGTCTGCGGCGTTGCGTGAACGCGGCGCCATCATGAGTGGGTTCGATGGTAGCCCCGCAATGATCGAGTTGGCCCGACGCCGGCTTGGCGATCAGGTACCGTTACACGTCGCCGATCTGGCCAGTTCTCTGCCTTTCGCCGATGACGCGTTCGACGACGTCATGGCGTCTCTGGTGCTGCACTACCTCGAGGATTGGACGGGTCCGCTCGGCGAGCTGCGACGGCTGATCAAGCCTGGCGGTCGGCTTATCGTCTCTGTCCCCCATCCTCTCGTCCGCGTTTTCACAAACCCCGACGAGGACTATTTCGCCACCAGGCGATACACGGAGGAATACGACCTCGCGGGCAAGGAGGTTGTGCTCGAACACTGGCACCGGCCATTGCATGCTATGACGGACGCGTTCACCGGATCAGGGTTCGAGGTCGCTGTGATCAGCGAGCCAGCCCCCTCATCGGACACACCGTCTGACCTGCTCCCGCCACGCATCCGCAATGGCCTGACAACGTCTTTTCTCGCCTTCATCTTCTTCGTCCTCCGGGTGCACTGACCCTGTGTCCGCCCGCTCAACGATCGATTAGCGTGCGCCTCGCGGGTGCAGAAAGGCGAGGACCTTGGCATCGCTGTCGAAGATTTCACGACCGCCACAGAGTTCGCAATTTCGCGGCCGCCCTCCGTCGCAGTCACCGATCCCCGAACGGACGAGCCGACTGTGCATAGAGTCCAGCACGGCACTGGCGGCCGATCTTCAAATACAACCTCCGCCGGCGAGGGACCAATCCCGGTCTACCTGACGAGCCTGCCGCTGTGGTCGATAGTTCCCAGCGGGACGATTTCTGCAATCAGTGGTTCGGCGCGGTATTCACTTTTGCCAACTGGAGGCCGCATGGCGAGCCAATCGTTGACGGCATCTAACCAGTTTGATCTTGACCACGCGGCTCGGACGATTGGTATAGACCGGCAAGCTCTTGACTCCTTCATTGGGGGCGGCGGTCGAGTGTCTGTGTCGTGGGCTGGTCGGCCCGGTTCCGGCGTCGCAGTGGGCACCGGTAGCATGCCGATGACATCGGATGGGTTCCCAGATTTCGAGGCGGTCGTCGCTGCCGGTGGGTGCGTGGTGTCATCCCGCCGGACGGATCGCCGATGGTGCAGAACGTCAACGGTTCAGGGAATGTTGTGGAGTACGCGGCGATCGTTGATCTTGGCGACGGGTCCACGCCGTTGATGTGAGCCGCGAAGTCGAGGAGCGCAATCGGCGTCTCCTGCGAGCCCGGAATGCCATGGACCGGTCGTACGCCGAGCCGCTCGATGTGCGTGCCGTGGCGGCGGTCGCCCACATCTCGCCGGCGCATTTCAGCCGCTCCTTCCGTGCCGTGTTCGGCGAGTCGCCCCACCGGTACCTGCAGCGGCGAAGGGTCGAACGGTCGATGTTCCTGTTGCGCGAGACCGAACGTCCGGTGAGTGAGATCTGTCTCGACGTTGGTTTCAGCAGCCCGGGGACTTTCAGCAGAACGTTCTTGGCGATTGTCGGGGCGACACCGGGCGCGTACCGGAAACAGCACCAGCCCGCGACGACGCCGCACTGCGTCCAGCGCGCCGTCCTCCGGCCTGTCGGCGCGCCCGCTGGAATCGCGTAAGAGAGCACGTTCGGATAAGTCCGAGGTGGCCGCCGCTTCCTAGGATCTGAACCGACGATCGGGATCGAGCTGGCGAAGGGGCCGGAGAAGAAGATGATCACCGCACTGAATGTCGCGTCCATCTTCGTCCTGCACAAGGACGAGGCGCTGGACTTCTACGTCGGCAAGCTCGGGTCGGAGAAAGGGAACGACGTCCAGCAGGGCACCTACCGCTGGCTCACCGTGCGCGTCCCCGGAGGCGAGACCGAGATCTCGCTCGAGGAGCCGGGGCCGCCCGTGCACGACCAGGCGACAGGGGATCAGATCCGCGAGCTGATCACCAAAGGCGCTCTAGGCGGGGGGCTCGTCTTCGTCGCGGATGACGTGCGCGCCCTGTACGCGACCCTGCACGAGCGCGGTGTCACCGACTTCACCCAGGAGCCGACCGAGCACTTCTACGGCACCGACATGGGCGTCCGCGATCCCTTCAGCGACGCGATCCGCATCCTCCAGCAAGGGAACGGCTGAGCGGTTTCGGGCTCGTCCCTTCAGCTGCCGTCGATCACCATGTCGTCGGCATGAGAGCCGTAGAACTCCGATTGCCGCCTCATGAGCTCGCGCATCGACACGTCCGGGCCGGTGCCGTAGACGGTCCCAGCGAAGTCCAATTCCCGCTGAATGGCCCAGATCTCGTCGTGCCGTTCCGGCGGCAAGATGGATGCGGGCAACCCGACCGCGATCCATCCGATCGGGACCACGGCACCGGGCTCCAGCGTGGTGTTCACCTGGACGACGCCGTTGATGCGCACCTCCGCGCCCGTTCCGACGCGGCTGCCGGGGAAGAGCGAGGCGCCGGTCGCGATGAAGGCCTCATCGCCCACGGTGCTGCCGTTCACGTGAGCGTGCGGCCCGACCATGACCGCGGCGCCGACCCGGGCGGGGTGACCCGACCTCCCGCGGATGACGGCATGCTCCATGACGACGGTGTCCTCGCCGACGGTCACCTCGCCGTCCTCCGCACTGAGCACGGCCCCGTGGAGGATGCGAGCGCCGGCGGCGACCCGGACGTCGCCGACGAGGACGGCGGACGGTGCGACATAGGCGGTCGCGTGGATCGACGGTTCGGTGCCGCGGTGTCGGATGAGCATGGGCCCATGATGGCCGATCCCCGCCGCGGAGGGGATCATCCTCGGGGAGGACGCGCGAACCCGTCCGAAGGCGTTCAATGGACGCATGATCGGCATCCTCCTCCCGGTGCTGCAAGGCGCAGGCAGTGTGGCGCTCGCGTTCGTGGCGTTCGCCCTGGCGTTCAGCTGGCCCTCTCTCCTGGCGCCGCTCCTCCGGCTGCGGACCGAGCGTGCTCGGCTCGCCGGGTTCGCCGGTCTGGGCCTGGTCCTCGTGCTGGCCGCATCCCTGATCTATGCGACGCCGGGCGTGCTGCTGCGCGACCCGCTGGGGCTGCTGCTCGCGTTCCCGGTCGCCGCATTGTGGCTTATCGGCGCCGTCGCTCTGGTCGTCCGCGGGCTCATCCTGGACGGCGCTGCCCGCGCCATCTCGATAGCGCTCGCGGTTGTGGCGGGATGCGGCGCGCTCGCCGGGATCGTCTCGGCCGTCCTCGTCCAGCACGGGATGCCGGACACGGTGACACCGACGGGCGCGTTCCTCCTCACGGTCGGGGCGCTCGCCGCTGTCGTCTTCTGGGCCCGCGCGGAAGAGCCGGAACCGCAGGCCTCGCTCAGCTGACCCCGGCGGCCGCCGCTGCGGCGTCGGGCAGGGGCCGACCGCCGCGCCAGCGCCGCGAGATCCACACGACCCCGTAGCCGGCGGCGAGGATCACGACGGCGATCAGCACCACGTAGAACGCGACGGAAAGGTAGCCGTTCGGACTCGTCTGCGGGTTCAGGAAGGGATACGGGTACCACGGCGACTTCCCCGACACCGGGTCGGCAGCGAACGGCGCGCGGATCAGCGTGTACACCGCCCAGAGGATCGGGAAGACGGCGATCCCCCACACGGCACGCAGGCGCAGCGGTGTGCGACCCGGCGCGAACAGCCAGTCGATCAGGAGATACGCGGGCGCGATCACGTGGAGCACCTCGTTCGACCAGCCCACCGTCGTCCCCTGCGCGAGTGAGATGTTGCGCAGCAGCAGGTTGTAGACCACCCCGGTCGTCACCAGATAGGTGACGGATGCGGCGCGCAGCCCGGTGAACCATCCCGGATCGTCCCCCTTCCGCACGATCAGCAGAACCGCGCCGATGCCGAGCACGACGACTCCCAGAACGTTCGAGTCGATCGTGAAGAAGCTGAAGAAGTTCGCAACCAGACCGGCGACGTTGCCGCCCCGATCGCCGATGGATCGAACACTGGTCGTGAACTGGGCGATGATCGCCGCAAGGGTGAGAAGGAAGAACACCGCGCGCAGTACCGCGAAACCGATCCGCATGCCGCGATCGTAGCGAGCGAGCGGCCGTCGGTGGGCGAACGCGCAGGAACCCGCCGACTAGAATGGTTGGCGAATCCCGTATGAAAGAGGGCCCACGTGGCTACCGCCGTCCCTGCCCAGCATTCCGACATCCACGCGCACAGCCGGTACTGGGTCGTTCCCGCCGTCCGTGCCGTCGTCGCGTTGGCCGCCGCAGCGGTCATCACCTTCACCCGGGATGCGCACACGGCGATGTTCGGCCTCATCGTGTTCGGGGTCTTCGCGATCGTCGACGGGCTCGCCACCGGCGTGCTGAGCGCACTGCTCGCCGGCCGCCGCATCACCCGCGTGCTCTTCGCGGTGCAGGGAGCGATCGGTGTGATCGCCGGCGTCCTCGCCCTGGTGCTGTCGCACTCCGGGCTCGGCCTCTTCCTCTACCTGGTGACGGTATGGGCGGCGCTCACCGGCATCCTCGAGCTCTACAACGGTGTCCGCGAACGCGGTCGTGACGCCGCGGCCCGCGACTGGCTCATCACCGGCGCCCTGACCGCCGTCCTGGCGCTCGTCCTGCTGTTCGTGCCCGCCGACGCGGTGCTCGCGATCGGCCTGTTCGGTGCCTGGGCCGTCATCGTCGGCGTCTTCCAGGGCATCGGTGCGGCGACGTTGCGGAGCGCGGCGCACGAGCGGACACCGTCGCGCGGAGCGGAGAGTGGATCGTGAGCCGCCGCAGCAAGAAGGACCCCCGAGTGAACCAGAGCCTGCAGCCGACGCGGCGCGACCGCTTCCTGCCCGTCGAGCTGCTCGGCATCTCGGCCGGCCTGGCCGTCTTCGTCGGACTGATCGTGCTGATCGCGACGCGGGAGTTCGTGCTCGCCGGGGTCGGCTTCGGCGTCACCTTCATCATCAGCGTCGTCCTGCTCGCCCTGTTCGCGCTCGCCTTCAAGCCGACCGAGGCTGAGGTGGAGGACATCCACGAACAGGATGCGGAGGCGCGCGCCAAGGCGCAGGCCCGCGCGGAGGGCGAAGACCGCCCCCGCGGCCACTGACCGCTTCCCCGCACGCGCTGGCGGGGTCGCCGCGCCCTACAGGTAGTCGACCAGCTCCGATGCAAGACCGATGTAACCGGCCGGAGTGAGCGCCAGGAGCCGGTTCTTCGCGGCCTGGCCGATCTCCAGGCTGTTCACGAACTCGGTCAGCGCCGCGTGATCGACGCGCTTGCCCCGCGTGAGCTCCTTGAGCAGCGCGTACGGGTCCGTGATCGTCGATCGTCCGGCGGTGACCTCGGCGCGGATCACCGTCTGGATGGCCTCGGCGAGCACCTCCCAGTTGGCGTCGAGGTCGTCGGCGAGAGCCTGGCGGTCGATGGCGATCTGGCCGAGCCCGCGCTCGATGTTGTCGAGAGCGAGCAGCGAGTGGCCGAGCCCGACGCCGATGTTCCGCTGGGTGGTCGAGTCGGTCAGGTCGCGCTGCAGTCGGCTGGTGACGAGCGTCGCGGCGAGCGAGTCGAGCACCGCGCTGGAAAGCTCGAGATTAGCCTCGGCGTTCTCGAAACGGATCGGGTTCACCTTGTGCGGCATCGTCGACGACCCGGTGGCGCCCGGCTCGGGGACCTGCCGGAAGTAGCCGAGCGAGATGTACGTCCAGATGTCCGTGCACAGGTTGTGCAGGATGCGGTTGGCGTGCGAGATGCGCGAGTACAGCTCGGCCTGCCAGTCGTGCGACTCGATCTGCGTGGTCAGCGGGTTCCAGTCGAGGCCGAGGCTCTCGACGAACTCGCGCGAGATGCGCGGCCAGTCGGCGTCCGGGTCGGCGATGAGGTGCGCCGCGAAGGTGCCCGTCGCGCCGCTGAACTTGCCCAGGTGCACGCCGCCTTCGATCTGCTCGCGCACGCGCTCGAGGCGGTGAACGAAGACGGCGAGCTCTTTGCCCATCGTCGTCGGGGTCGCCGGCTGTCCGTGCGTGCGGGCGAGCATCGCGTCGTCGCGGTACTGCTTCGCCTGCGCGCGGAGCTCCGCGATGACCGCCCGGAACTTCGGCAGCCACGACTCGCGCACCGCGGCGCTCACCGTCAGGGCGTACGAGAGGTTGTTGACGTCCTCGCTGGTCGCCGCGAAGTGCGTGAGCTCGGCGATGTGGTCGAGTCCGAGCGCGTGCAGCCGCTCGCGCACCAGGTACTCGACAGCCTTCACGTCGTGCTTGGTCGTCGCCTCCAGCTCGGCGAGCCGGTCGATCTCCGCCTGCCCGAACTCGTCGGCGAGCGCCCGGAGCATCGCCTTCTGCTCACCGGTCAGCGGGGAGGAGCCGAACATCCGGTGCTCGGTCAGGTAGATCAGCCACTCGACCTCGACCTGGACGCGTGCACGGTTCAGGCCGGCCTCCGACAGGTGGTCGCCGAGGCCGATCACGGCGGACCGGTAGCGGCCGTCGAGAGGGCTGAGCGGCTGGGGAGGCAGGGCGGACATGGTGCTCCTCGCGGGATCAGGCGGCGGGTACCCGACCATTCTCCCGCACGCGGGCTGCGCCCGCGGACGTCAGTCGCGGCGGACAGGCCGGATGAGCAACCCGAGCAGCCACGCGATGATGCCGAGTACGAGCGCTCCGAGGACGCCCCACCAGAAGCCGTCGATGTGCAGTCCGAAGCCCATCGCGTCGCTGATCCACGACACGATGAACAGCAGGAACGCGTTGACGAGCAGCGAGATCAGCCCGAGCGTGAGGATGTACAGCGGGAACGCGACCACCCGGATGACCGTGCCGACGATCGCGTTCACCACGCCGAAGATCAGCGCGATGAGCAAGTAGGTCAGCACCGTGGCGGTGGTGTCCGGGGCGTAGGGGTGCACGGTCACACCGCTGACGATCAGCGTCGTGAGCCAGAGGGCGAGGGCGTTGACGATCAGTCTGAGCAGGAATCGCATGGCTTCATCCTTCCAGTGAGCGCGGTCGGGGTACAGGGGTGGCGCTAGAGTCGGCGCGATCCACAGCCCAGCGGCGTCATCCACAGATCTAGGGAATTCCTCCCGCGGTATGCGGGCGCGGCTAAGTTGGGTCTGTGAGTTCGGATGACACGCTCGGCGTGAGACTACGGCCCGAGATCGTCGCGGTGCCCGCCTACAGGCAGGGTCGGCCCGCGCCGGCGGACGGCTTCAAGCTGTCGAGCAACGAGAATCCCTTCCCGCCGCTGCCCTCGGTCGTCGAGGCCGTGGCGGCCACCCTGCGCGAGCTCAACCGCTACCCGAATGCGGGCGGGGCCGACCTGCGCGAGCGCCTGGCAGAGCGGCACGGCGTGAGCGTCGGCGAGGTCCACCTCGGCAGCGGTTCGGTCGCGCTGCTCTCGCAGCTGATCTCGGCCGCGGCCGGTGTCGGCGACGAGGTCGTGTACTCCTGGCGGTCGTTCGAGGCATACCCAGGTCTCGTCACCGTCGCGGGGGCGACCAGCGTGCAGGTGCCGAACCGTCCGGACGGCAGCCACGACCTCGAGGCGATGGCCGCCGCCATCACCGACCGCACGCGCGTGGTCATCGTGTGCACGCCCAACAACCCCACCGGCACCATCGTGACGGCCGCCGACTTCGAGGCGTTCATGGCACGGGTGCCGTCCGACCTGCTCGTGCTGCTCGACGAGGCGTACTACGAGTTCGTCACCGACGATGCTGCTGTCGACGGTATCCCGCTGCTCTCCCGCTACCCCAACCTCGTCGTGCTCCGCACGTTCTCGAAGGCGTACGGACTCGCGGCGCTGCGTATCGGCTACGCGGTCGGCCCGCAGGCGGTGCTGGATGCTGCCCGCTCGGCGGCCATCCCGCTCTCGGTCACCGACGCGTCCCGCGTCGCGGCCCTCGCGTCCATCGAGGCGGAGGACGAGCTGATGGAGCGCGTCGCTCGAGTCGCGATGCGCCGCGACCGGCTCCGCGATGCCCTCCTCGAACAGGGCTGGGCGGTTCCGGAGGCACAGGGCAACTTCGTCTGGCTCGCAACCGGTGAGCAGACCGTGGAGGCCAACGACGCCTTCTTCGACGCCGGGCTGACCGTGCGGGCATTCCCGCCCGAGGGCATCCGCATCAGCGTCGGCGAGGAGGAATCTGTGGAGAAACTCCTGCAGGTCACGGGTGATCTTGTGCGGAACCTACCAAATGGGCACCCGGGCGAGCGGTTAGGTTAGACAGGTGGTTGCGACGAACGAGATCCCGCGCCCGGCGAACACCGTCCAGCTGCTGACCGCTGACGGCCGGTTCCAGCCGAGCGAGACGTCGGCCGAATACCTCCCCTACCTGGAGCGGCTCGACGAGAACGACTACCGCCGCTTCTACCGCGACATGGTCCGCGTGCGCGCCTTGGACCATGAGGCGGCGAACCTGCAGCGGCAGGGACAACTCGGGCTCTGGGTACCGAGCGAGGGGCAGGAAGGTGCCCAGGTCGGCTCGGCGCATGCCGCCAAGCCGCAGGACCACCTCTTCCCCTCCTACCGCGAACACGCCGTCGGAATGATCCGGGGCATCGATCCCATCGGCATCATCGGGCTGCTCCGCGGCACGACGCACGGTGGATGGGACCCGACCGACCCGGCCGTCGGCAATTTCCACCTCTACACGCTCGTGATCGGGTCGCAGACCCTGCATGCCACCGGCTACGCCATGGGCATGAAGCTCGACGGCAAGGTCGGCACTGGCGACCCCTCGAAGGACGAGGCGTCCATCGTGTACTTCGGCGATGGCGCCACCAGCCAGGGTGATGTCAACGAGGCGTATGTCTTCGCCGCCAGCTACCAGACTCCGCAGGTGTTCTTCCTGCAGAACAACCATTGGGCGATCTCCGTGCCGGTGAGCACGCAGTCGCGCACCCCGCTCTACCTTCGATCGAGTGGCTTCGGCATCCCGGGTGTCCAGATCGATGGCAATGACGTGCTCGCGGCATACGCCGTCACCGCCAAGCACCTCGACGATGCCAGGAACGGCGAGGGCCCGAGCATGATCGAGGCGCTGACGTACCGCATGGGAGCGCACACCTCCAGCGACGATCCCAGCAAGTACCGCACCGAGGAAGAAGAGGCCTCGTGGGCCGAGCGCGACCCGATCCGGCGGTTCCGCGTGTTCCTCGAGGAGCAGGGCGTCGGGCAGGGCTTCTTCGACAGCGCGGACGAGGAGGCGGCCGACCTCGCCGCCGACATCCGCCGCCGCACGCTGGAGCTGACGCCGCCGTCGGTCGCGTCGATGTTCCAGCACGTCTACAGTGAGCCGCATCCCGTGACGGAGGAGCAGCGACGCTGGCTCGAGGAGTACGAGGCGACGTTCGGAGGTGACGCATGAGCGAGGTGAGGAGCGAGGCCGAGTATGTGGAGGCCGAGCTGATCGAGAGCCAGAGCGATGGCGCCGAGCCGCGCGAGGACGGCGCGTCCGTCGACAGTGCGTCGCTCGACACGCAGGCGATCGACGTCGTCGAGATCATCGAGAGCGACCCCGACTCGCGGGTGCTCGAGGAGCACGTCGCCGAGCAGGAATGGACGCGCGAGTTCGTGATCGACGACGAGCAGGACAGCGCCCAGGAGACCGCGCAGACGGACCTCCAGGCGTCGGCCGAGGTCGGAGAGGCGGCGGCCGAGGCCGAGCACGCCGGTCCGGCGGTCGCCGAGCCCGAGCCGAGCGTCGACGCGGCCCCCGAGCCGCGCATCCAATCGCTCCCGATGGTCAAGGCGCTCAACGCCGGTCTGCGCCGTGCGCTGGCCGACAACCCGCGCGTCATCCTGATGGGCGAGGACATCGGCCCGCTGGGCGGCGTCTTCCGCGTCACCGAGGGCCTGCAGAAGGAGTTCGGGCCGCAGCGGGTGATGGACACACCGCTCGCCGAGGCCGGCATCATCGGAACGGCGATCGGCCTCGCGATGCGTGGATACCGTCCGGTCGTCGAGATCCAGTTCAACGGCTTCGTCTTCCCCGGCTTCGACCAGATCACGACGCAGCTCGCGAAGATGACCAACCGCCACAGCGGCCGCATCCCCTTCCCCGTCGTCATCCGGATCCCCCACGGCGGACACATCGGGGCCGTCGAGCACCACCAGGAGGCTCCGGAGGCGTACTTCGCGCACACCGCAGGTCTGCGCGTAGTCGCCCCGTCGACGCCGCACGACGCCTACTGGATGATCCAGGAGGCGATCCGCTCCGACGACCCCGTCGTCTTCTTCGAGCCGATGAGCCGCTACTGGCCGAAGGGCGAAGTCGACCTGGTCGAGAACCCCACGCCGCTGCACGCCAGCCGGGTCGTCCGAGCCGGAACGGACGCGACCATCGTCGCGTGGGCCGGCATGGTGAGCGTCGCACTGCGTGCCGCCGAACTCGCCGCCGAGGAGGGCCGGAGTCTCGAGGTCATCGACCTCCGTTCCCTCTCTCCCGTCGACTACGGTCCGGTGATCGCATCCGTGCAGAAGACGGGCCGGCTGATCATCGCGCAGGAGGCGCCGAGCAACGTCTCGGTGGGTTCCGAGGTCGCGGCGACCGTCGCCGAGAAGGCCTTCTACTCGCTGGAGGCGCCCGTCATGCGCGTCGCCGGCTTCGACGTCCCGTTCCCGCCGGCGAAGCTCGAGGAGCTCTACCTCCCCGACGCCGACCGCATCCTCGAGGCCGTCGACCGGGCGCTCGCCTACTGACGCCCGGCGCATACATCGGCGGCGCTGCCCGCCGCGAGACCGACAGAGAGAAGTCGCACATGAGCGAGTCCCAGTTCCTCCTGCCCGATGTGGGCGAGGGTCTGACCGAGGCGGAGATCGTCTCGTGGAAGGTGACCCCGGGCGAGCAGGTCGCGGTCAACCAGGTGATCGTCGAGATCGAGACCGCGAAGTCGCTCGTCGAGCTGCCGTCGCCGTTCGAGGGAACGGTCGGCGAACTCCTCGTCTCCGAAGGCCAGACCGTCGAGGTCGGCACCCCGATCTTCACGGTGACGGCCGGCGGGGAGCCCGCCGAGGCTCCCGTCCGTGAGCCCGAGCCCGCCGAGGAGGTCGCGGCCGACACCGCCGCGAGCGTCTCGCACGAGGAGGAGCCGAAGGCCGGCGCCGTGCTCGTGGGCTACGGCTCCGCCGGTCACGGATCGAGCCGTCGCCGGCGGGTCACGCACCCCGGCACGGCATCCCTGCCCGTCACCTTCTCCGGATCCGTCGCACAGCAGGCCGCGCCCGCCGCTCCGGCGGCTCCCGCTCCGTCCGCTCCCGCTGCGCAGGCCGCGCAGGCGACTCCGGCGCCGGCTCCCGCCACGCCTGCTCCTCACGTGGCACCCGTGGCGCACACCGCTCCGACTCCGCACACCGGCGGCCCGGTGATCGCCAAGCCGCCCGTGCGCAAGCTCGCCAAAGACCTGGGCGTCGACATCACCGTCGTCACCCCGACCGGTCCGGTCGGCGACGTCACCCGCGACGACGTGTTGCGCGAAGCCTCGCAGGTCACGGTGTTCCGCAACGTCCAGACGCCGGAGTGGCCGGACGACCGCGAGGAGCGCATCCCCGTCAAGGGTGTCCGCAAGGCGATCGCCACCGCGATGACGTCGAGTGCGTTCAGCGCGCCGCACGTCAGCCTCTTCGTCGACGTGGACGCCACCCGCACCATGGAGTTCGTCAAGCGCCTCAAGAACTCGACCGACTTCGCGGGCATCAAGGTCTCCCCACTGCTGATCATGGCGAAGGCGATCATCTGGGCCGTCCGCCGCAACCCCACCGTCAACTCGGCATGGACGGACGAGGAGATCATCGTCCGCCATTACGTGAACCTCGGGATCGCCGCAGCGACCCCTCGCGGCCTCATCGTGCCGAACATCAAGGAGGCGCAGGGCATGACCCTGCTCGAGCTGGCGCGAGCCCTCGAGCAGCTGACCCTCACTGCCCGCGACGGCAAGACGCCGCCGGCGGACATGAGCGGCGGCACGATCACCATCACGAACATCGGTGTGTTCGGGATGGACACCGGTACGCCCATCCTGAACCCGGGCGAGGTCGGAATCGTGGCGCTCGGCACGATCAAGCAGAAGCCCTGGGTGGTCGACGGCGAGGTGCGCCCGCGCTTCGTCACCACGCTGGGCGCGTCGTTCGACCACCGCGTCGTCGACGGGGATGTGGCGTCGCGCTTCCTGGCGGATGTCGCGTCGATCATCGAAGAGCCCGCGCTGCTCCTCGACTGAATTTGACAATCATTTTCAATAAGCCGTAATGTGAGCCGGTGCCCGCGACCGCGGGCATCCACTTCTTCACGTCGTTCGCGACTTAGACAGGCTCACCCATGAAGACGCGTTCTCTCGTCTCCGCCCTCACCGCGGCCGCCATCGCCCTGACCCTGGCCGGCTGCTCCTCCTCGTCGTCGGCCGGCTCCGACGACGGCACCGTCCGCGTCGTCGCCAGCACCGATGTGTACGGCGACATCGCGACCACCATCGGCGGCGACGCCGTGCACGTCACCTCGCTGATGACCGACCCCGCGCAGGATCCGCATTCCTTCGAGGCGAGCGCCCAGAACCAGCTCGCGGTGTCGAAGGCCGACGTCGTCATCGAGAACGGCGGGGGCTATGACGACTACATGCAGAACCTGGTCAAGGGCGCGAAGAACAGCGACGTGAAGGTCCTGAACGTTGTCGACCTCTCGGGCAAGAAGCCCGTCGACGGCGAACTCAACGAGCACGTCTGGTACGACGTCCCCACGGTGCACAAGTTCGCCGAAGCGCTCACCGACGCGCTGTCCGCCGCGGACCCGTCTCAGAAGGCCGCGTTCGAGAAGAACGCCGCGGCGTTCGGCGAGAAGCTGTCGGCACTCGAGGCCACCGAGGCGCAGCTGAAGTCGACCTACGCCGGCGAAGGCGTGGCCATCACCGAGCCCGTTCCGTTGTACCTGCTCGACGCCATCGGGCTGGTCAACAAGACCCCCGAGAAGTTCAGCGAGGCGATCGAGGAGGAGAACGACGTCTCCCCCGTCGTGCTGAAGGACACGCTCCAGCTGTTCAGCGGCCACCAGGTGAAGCTCCTCGCCTACAACGAGCAGACCACCGGTGCCGAGACCGAGAAGGTCCTCGCTGCGGCTAAGGCGGCCGGCATCCCGGTCGTCCCGGTCACCGAGACCCTCCCGGAGGGCAGGCACTACATCGAGTGGATGAGCGGCACCCTCGACGCCGTGAAGGGTGCGCTGGCGAAGTGACCGAACCGCTCGAACGCGTGCCCGTCCCCGACTCCCGGGACGTGGTGCTCCGGCTGCGCGATGCGTCGCTCGGCTTCGGCGACCGCACCCTCTGGAGCGGTCTCGACCTCGACGTGCACGCGGGCGAGTTCGTCGCGGTGCTCGGGCCGAACGGCTCCGGCAAGACCAGCCTGCTGCGGACCATCCTCGGGCAGCAGCACCTCGACAGCGGAGAGATCGCCTTCGAGGGGCACCCGGTACGCCGGGGCGACCGGCGGATCGGCTACATCCCGCAGCAGAAGCTCATCCCGGCCGGCACGCCCATGCGCGCCCGCGACCTCGTCGCCCTCGGCGTCAACGGTCACCGCTGGGGGCTGCCGCTCCCCCGCCGCTCCGACCGCGAGCAGGTCGACCGGCTCATCGACTCCGTGGGCGCCCGCCGCTATGCGGACACGGCGGTCGGTTCGCTGTCCGGCGGCGAGCAGCAGCGGCTGCGTGTGGCGCAGGCGCTCGCCGGCGACCCTGCCCTGCTGCTCTGCGACGAGCCGCTGCTGTCGCTCGACCTGCAGCACCAGCGCGGCGTGAGCGAGCTCATCGACCGCCGGCGCCGTGACCACGGAAGCGCCGTCGTCTTCGTGACCCACGACGTGAACCCCGTGCTCGGGATGGTGGACCGGGTCCTGTACCTCGCCGGCGGACGCTTCCGAACGGGCACACCGGACGAGGTGCTGCGCAGCGACGTGCTGACCGACCTGTACGGGACGCCGGTGGATGTGATCCGCAGCCGCGGCAGGATCGTGGTCGTGGGCATCCCGGACGCCGAGACGCACGACCACCACATCCACACCGAGCACTCGGAGCCGGCGGCATGATGCACCTCGACATCTGGCAGCAGCTGTTCGACTTCACCGACTACGGCGAGTTGCTCCTGCTGGTGAAGAACTCGATCTTCGCCGGGGCGATCCTCGGCATCGTCGGCGGTCTGATCGGCGTGTTCGTGATGCAGCGCGACATGGCGTTCGCCGTGCACGGGATCAGCGAGCTGTCGTTCGCCGGAGCGGCGATCGCCCTGCTGTTCGGCGTCAACGTCGTGGCGGGGTCGCTCGCCGGATCGCTGGTCGCGGCCGTCCTGATCGGTCTCCTCGGGGCGAAAGCCCGCGACCGCAACTCGATCATCGCCGTGCTGATGCCCTTCGGACTCGGGCTCGGCATCCTGGCGCTCGCGCTCTATCCCGGTCGCAGCTCGAACAAGTTCGGGCTTCTCACCGGCCAGATCGTCTCGGTCGACGACCCGCAGCTCGGCTGGCTGCTGATCATCGGCGCGATCGTGCTGGTCGCGCTGCTGCTGATGTGGCGGCCGCTGACCTTCGACAGCCTGGATGCGGACGTCGCCGCCTCACGCGGGGTCCCGACCCGGTTCGTCGCCCTGGCCTTCATGGTACTGCTCGGCCTGGCCGTCGCGGTGTCCGTCCAGATCGTCGGCGCGCTGCTCGTGCTCTCGCTGCTGGTCACACCCGCCGCGGCCGCGATGCGCATCTCATCGTCGCCCCTCGGTGTCCCGGTGCTCAGCGTGGTCTTCGCCCTGGTCTCGGTGGTGGGCGGGATCCTGCTCGCCCTGGGCAGCGCGCTCCCCATCAGCCCCTACGTGACGACGATCTCGTTCGTGATCTACGTCGTCTGCCGCATCGTGGGCGGCCGGCGCGTGCGCCGCCGTGGTGCGGCGACGACTTCTCGGCGACTCGTGAGCCAGGCGGGCTAGCCTGGGATGGTGAAGCGGAACACCTGGCAGCGGGAGGCCGTCCGCGAGGCTCTGACCTCGACGGAGGGCTTCATCAGCGCGCAGGGGCTGCACCTGAGCCTGCACGAGGCGGGCTCCCCGATCGGCCTGGCCACCGTGTATCGCGCGCTCGCCGACCTCGCGGCCGAGGGCGACGCCGACTCGCTCCAGTCGCCCGAGGGCGAGAGCCTGTACCGCGCCTGCACCACCGGCCACCATCACCACCTGATCTGCCGCAACTGCGGGCTGACGGTGGAGATCGAGGCGGATGCGGTCGAGCAGTGGGCGCGGCAGGCCGCCGCGGCCCACGGATTCACTCAGGCGCAGCACGTCGTCGACGTCTTCGGGCTGTGCGCCGCGTGCACGGCCAAGAGCGATTTGGCCGGCACCGCCTCCATGCCGTAGCATGGATGTTTGGCTGAGTGGGCTCCTCCCGCTCAGATCGTATGCGAAACCCCCATCACGAAGACGACGGGGAAGTCGTATGCCGACAAGTGACCTTGGGTGGTGCCGACCGGCACCACGGTATTGGAGAAGAAAGCAATGGCAGCAGTGTGCCAGGTGACTGGAGCCGTTCCCGGCTTCGGTCACAACATCTCGCACTCGCACCGTCGCACGAAGCGCCGGTTCGACCCGAACATCCAGAAGAAGACGTACTACGTGCCGTCGCTTCGCCGTAACGTCACCCTGACGCTGAGCGCCAAGGGCATCAAGGTCATCGACGCCCGTGGCATCGAGTCCGTGGTCAAGGACCTCCTGGCCCGTGGGGAGAAGATCTAAGCATGGCGAAGCAGCAGGACGTCCGTCCGATCATCAAGCTCCGTTCGACGGCGGGCACCGGGTACACCTACGTGACCCGCAAGAACCGCCGCAACGACCCCGACCGACTCGTGCTCAAGAAGTACGACCCCGTAGTGCGCAAGCACGTCGACTTCCGAGAGGAGCGCTAAACATGGCCAAGAAGTCAAAGATCGCCAAGAACGAGCAGCGCAAGGTCATCGTCGAGCGCTACGCCGCGAAGCGTGCCGAGCTGAAGAAGGCTCTCGTCGACCCGAACGGCTCCGACGAGTCGCGCGAGGCCGCTCGCCTCGGCCTGCAGAAGCTGCCCCGCGACGCCTCCCCGATCCGCGTGCGCAACCGCGACGCGGTCGACGGCCGTCCGCGCGGAAACCTCAGCAAGTTCGGTATCTCGCGTGTCCGTTTCCGTGACATGGCGCACCGCGGCGAGCTGCCCGGCATCACCAAGTCGAGCTGGTAAGCCAGCGCGACCACGCACCTCGAGGGGCGTCCGGCTTCGGCCGGGCGCCCCTTTGCCGTACCCGAATGGATGCGCGAAGCTGCGCATCCGGTCCGATGTCGGTGAAAGAGGGCGAAGTTCCGCGTGTTTCCGGGGGTTTCTGATACATTCAAGGCGGTCAACCGACCAAACGTTACGGCCCTCAGTGGCCTCAACCGTTCCACAAGATAGCTGTAGATCCAGCACAAGGTCCGAGGAGGACACTCAATGGCTGACAACCTGAACAAGACCGAGCTCGTTGCTGCCGTCGCTGCGGCGTCGGGTCAGAGCCAGGCCACCGTCTCGAGCGTCGTCGACGCATTCTTCAGCACCATCAGCGAGACCGTCGCCAAGGGTGGCAAGGTCACCATCCCCGGCTGGCTCGCCGCCGAGCGCAGCGAGACCGCTGCCCGCACCGGCCGCAACCCGCAGACCGGCGAGGAGATCTCCATCCCGGCCGGCCACCGCGTCAAGCTGACCGCGGGCTCGAAGCTCAAGGCTGCCGTCAAGTAGTCCTTCCCAGCTTTGCCTGAGGGCGGCGCCGCATCGCGCGGCGCCGCCCTCGTCGTATCTCCGGCGGGCCGACGGCGCACAGGCTGTGGGCGGCCGTCCAGGGCGGGGGACGTAGGCTGGACGGGTGCCTCGAATCCTCCGCGTGATCGGCCCTGCCGCGCTGCTCGTCGCAGCAGTGGCAGCGATGATCGCCGCCCTCGCGTACGGCGGAGGAGCGAACGCGCCGCTGCTGGCCGACCCGGGTGCGCTCGTGCGCTGGGGACTCCCCGCGGCGACCCTCGTGGTCAACCTCAGCCTGGCGGGCACGGTGGGTGCCCTCGTCCTGGCCTGCTTCGCCTTCAGCCCGGATCGCGACGAGTACGGCAACGCGCTCGACTTCGCGGCCGGCAGCGCCGCTGTCATGACGGTCGCATCCGCTGCGACGGGACTGTTCACCTTCGTCAGCGTCTCGAACGTGCCCTGGTCGTTCGACGCGACCTTCAGCAACGGGCTCAGCTCGTTCATCACCAGCGTTTCGCTCGGCCAGGCGTGGCTCGGGATCACCCTCATCGCCGCGGCCGTGACCGTGCTCTGCTTCGCCGTGCGCAACCAGACGGCGATCGTCTTCGTCACCCTCCTGGCCATGGCCACGGTCGTGCCGATGGCGCAGCAGGGCCACAGCGCGGAGGCGGCCGGCCACGACGCGGCGGTGACGTCGTTCGGGCTACATGTGCTGTTCGCGGCGATCTGGCTGGGCGGCCTGGTCACGCTCATCGTGGTGAAGCAGCGGCTGGGCAACGGACGCCTCGTCACGGTCCTGGAGCGGTATTCGACCGTGGCGCTGATCTGCTTCGTCGTCGTCGCCGCCTCCGGGTACGTCAACGCCGAACTCCGCGTCGGAACGCTGGCCGAGCTGGCGACGCCGTACGGCATCCTGGTGCTGGTCAAGGTCGCAGCCCTCGTCGTGCTGGGCCTGTTCGGCCTGACGCAGCGGCGGTACCTGATCGGTCGCCTCAAGCAGTCCGGCGAGCCGCGGAGCTTCTGGTGGATCGTGGTGGCCGAGCTGGCGTTCATGGGCATCGCGTCCGGAGTCGCTGCAGCGCTCGCACGCACGGTCACCCCCGTCCCCGAGACGCGCGCGCCCACCCCGACGCCCGCCGAGATCCTCACCGGTGACAAGCTGCCGCCCGCGCTCACCTGGGACCGGTTGTTCACGTCGTGGAACTTCGACCTGTTGTGGGTGCTGGCCTGCGCCTTCGGCCTGTTCTTCTACTTCGCCGGCGTCTGGCGGCTGCGGAAGCGCGGTGACGCGTGGCCGATCTACCGCACGGTGCTCTGGACGCTGGGCATCGTCCTGCTCTTCTACATCACCAACGGCGGGGTCAACGTCTACGAGAAGTACCTGTTCTCGGCCCACATGTCGGCGCACATGGTGCTGACGATGGGCGTGCCCCTGCTGCTCGTGCCCGGCGCCCCGATCACCCTGGCGGCGCGGGCGATCCGGAAGCGTCGCGACGGATCGCGCGGCGGCCGGGAGTGGCTGCTCCTCGCCGTGCACTCGCGCTTCGCGGGTGTGATCTCCAACCCGATCGTCGCGGCGATCCTGTTCGCCGGGTCGCTCTGGGTCTTCTACTACACGCCGGTCTTCCGGTGGGCGACGACCGACCACATCGGGCACGAGTGGATGATCGTGCACTTCCTGATCACCGGCTACCTGTTCGTGCAGTCGCTGATCGGGATCGATCCGGTCAAGTACCGGCTCCCCTACCCGTTCCGGCTGCTCCTCCTGCTGCTCACGATGGCGTTCCACGCCTTCTTCGGGCTCTCGATCATGCAGATGCACGGACTGCTGCTGGCCGACTGGTTCGGCGCCATGGGCCGCACGTGGGGCGACTCCCCGCTGGTCGATCAGCAGGCCGGTGGCGGGATCGCGTGGAGCATCGGCGAGATCCCCACGGTCATCCTCGCAATCGTCGTGGCGATCCAGTGGAGCCGCAGCGACGAGCGCGAGACGAAGCGGCGCGACCGGAATGCGGATCGCACCGGCGACGCCGAGCTGAACGCATACAACGAGCGGCTGGCGCGCATGGCCGACCGCGACCGCGTCTCCCGCTGATCTTCGCTCGGGGCAGGCCAGAGCGAGGGCCGGCTCAGGGCTCCTGCGCGACGACGATGTCGAGCGAGCCGTCCGAGCGGATGGTGACGCTGCTGAGGCTCATGGCGAATGGTTCGGGATCACTGCGCGTGGTCACCGTTCCGTCGAACAGAGACTGGACGGTCACGTCGAGGTGCGCGACGCCGACCATCCGGCCGGTGACCCATCCCGTGTCGCCCGCCTGCAGCCGGACGTCAGGGTAGGTGTCGATCGACCACGAGGGGTCGCCCTGCACCCGGTCGTCGATCTCGACGCCGAAGGGGCACCCCGCGGGCTGCAGCACGTGCTGCTCGGCGCAGCGGTCGAGGAAGCCGTCGACCTGCTTCTGCACCGCGGACGTGAACGCGGGGGTGGGCTGCGCATCCACCGTCGTCTCGATGATCCGGCCGGGCGAGGCGGATGCGGCGACCGGCGTGGCGCGGACGTAGCGCGAGCTGTGGCTCAGCTCGAGCGGCGCGAGCGGCAGCACGAGGTAGTCGGCGGAGACCGTGAAGGCGTTCGCGGGCTGATCCGGCGACGCGGCCCGCGGGTTCACGGTGTGGCCTCCGACCGTGAAGGTGGATGCATGAGCCACGGTGATGCGCGCGACGCCGACGGGCGAGGTCGCGAACGACCAGGTGGGCAGCAACCCGAGCACGGCTCCCGTCTGGCGCACGCGGAACGTCGCCGACACGGGGTCGCCGTTCGCGACCGCCCGCACGATGACGGTGTGGACGCCATCCCCACCGGTGGTGTCGGAGGTGACCTCGATGTCGCGCACGGTCGGGAGGATGTCCGAGCGCAGCAGCTCGCGGGAGGCACCCACCGGGAGGCGGGCGGCGTCCAGCGCCGAGGCGGTCGGGTCGGCTCCCGGCATCGCGAGCGCGGTGGACACATCATGGGCGGCGATCGACTCGGCGAACGCCGTGACGAAACCGCTCGGGCTGTAGTAGGCGCGCTGGACGGCGCCGAGCCCCGCCAGGAAGGCGGCGATCAGGAGGACGCCGACACCCGACCAGATCAGGACGGCGCGTCGGTGCGCGTGCGCATCCCCCACAGCCATGAGGCCATCCTAGGGTCCTGTGGATGAGCGGCTCCGGGGCACTGCGCCGGGTTAGAGTAGTCCGGCAGGTCGGGCGACACGGAAGGGGCGGGGATGGGCCGGCTTTCCCTCTCGCCGGAGCAGCAGGCGGTATTCGAGCTCATCGAGCACACCCGCGAGCATGTCTTCGTGACCGGCCGTGCCGGCACGGGCAAGTCGACGCTGCTCAACCACCTCTCGTGGAACACCGAGAAGTCGCTCGTCATCGCGGCGCCGACGGGTGTTGCCGCTCTCAACGTCGGTGGCCAGACCATCCACTCGCTGTTCCGGCTGCCGATCGGCGTCATCGCCGACCATGCCATCGACCAGAGCGCCGAGCTGCGCAAGCTGCTGAACAGCATCGACACGCTCGTCATCGACGAAGTCTCGATGGTGAACGCCGACCTGATGGATGCGGTGGACCGCAGTCTGCGTCAGGCACGTCAGCGGGCGGGCGAGCCGTTCGGCGGCGTCCAGGTCGTGCTGTTCGGCGATCCGTACCAGCTGGCCCCGGTTCCCGGCGACCGCGAGGAACGCGCCTACTTCGCCGACACCTACCGCTCCATGTGGTTCTTCGACGCGCGGGTCTGGCAGGAGACCGACCTGCGCATCGTCGAGTTGCTGCAGGTGCACCGCCAGCACGAGTCCGACTTCCGGTTCATGCTCAACGCCGTGCGCCACGGACAGGTCACCAAGGAGATCGCCGACCGGCTGAACGAGGTCGGCGCTCGCCCGGCGCCCGACGACGGCACCATCACGCTCGCCACCCGCAACGACACGGTCAACCGGATCAACGCGCAAGCGCTGGAGCGACTGCCGGGCCGCGCACTCACCGCGAAGGCCGAGGTCAGCGGCGACTTCGGCGGACGCAATTTCCCGGCCGACGAGTCGCTCGAGCTCAAGGTGGGCGCCCAGGTGATGTTCCTGCGCAACGACGTGGGCCAGGGCGACGGGCCGCGCTGGGTCAACGGAACCATCGGCACGGTCACGCGCATCGACTCCAACGTCTACGTGGATGTCGATGGCGAGGTGCACGAGGTCGAGCCGGCCATCTGGGAGAAGTTCAAGTACACCTGGTCGCCCGAGACGAAGAAGCTGACGAAGGACGTCGTGGCGGAGTTCACGCAGTTCCCGCTGCGGCTCGCGTGGGCCGTCACCATCCACAAGTCGCAGGGCAAGACCTACGACGCGGCGATCGTCGACCTCGGGACGCGCGCGTTCACCTCGGGCCAGACGTACGTCGCGCTGAGCCGCATCACGACTCTTGACGGGTTGTACCTCACGAGGCCGCTGCGGCCGAGCGACATCACGGTCGACCCCGATGTCGAACGCTTCATGCGCGACGCCCGGCCGGTGACGATTCCGGTCGCGGGTGCTCAGCAGGCCGGGTGAGACGAGTGCTGACGGTGGATCGGGAGAGGGGTCGGACGTGGCGGTGACCTTCGTGCTGGACTTCAGCGACGGACAGCACATCGAGACGAGCGGCAACGGCGTGATCGGCCGGAATCCGGCCGTCCACACACCGGGGACGGAGATGGACGACCCCGGCCATGTGCAGCTGATCACGATCCAGGACGACGTGAAGTCGGTGTCGCGAGCGCATCTGGCGTTCGGTCAGTACGACGGCGTGTTCTGGGTGATGGACCTGGGATCGGCCAACGGCACCACGATCACCTACCCGGGCGAGGGCACGTTCGCGTGCGACCCGAAGACGCGCCACGAGGTCGACCCGGGGTCCGTCGTGCGGTTCGGCGCGGAGTCGTTCGCACTGACCCGCCGCTGATCCGCCCCTTACCGGCCGCGCGGGAGCGCGATCGGCGCGTCGTCAGTGGTGGTGATGCACCGTGACGGCGGCGATGCCGGCGTCCGTGAGTCCGAGCGCCGGGATGGTGACGGCGCAGACCGCGCAGGCGCTCAACGCAAGAGCGATGAAGAAGCGCAGTCCGCCCTGGTCGGGTCGGGCCTTGCCGGTGCGGATGACGATCGCTGCGGCCGCGGCGACGGCGACGTCGAGCAGGGAGGCCGCGCCCATGGGGATGAGCGGGAGTGCGACGACCGTGCCGCCGGACGCCGTGGCCCCGACGATGGCGAGCGCCGCCCAGAGTCCGACCGGGAGGAGGGCCAGCGCGGGGATGAGGCGGAACGCCGGAGGACGATCGCACGCGAGGGTCGCGGCAGCCCATCCCAGCTCCGCTACGGCGAGCAGGAGGAAGGCGGCCAGCAGAGCAGGGGGTGCGCTGGGGGCGAGCGCCGCGTGAAGCAGCCCCGCCCCCAGAGCGGCCACGGCGAGGAAGGCGCGGGTCGCCGAGCCCACCGCGACGGCCGTGGTGGCCGAGGCGGCGGGGGCGACCCGTAGCGTTCCTGTCATCCTGCTCATGGGAGCCGTGGCCCCGCCGGTCAGGCGGCGGCCGTCGTGGCGCGCGTTCCGCGGTCGGCGCCGAGGCCGGTGCCGAGGAGGACGATCGCGCTCACCAGGTGGAGGAAGTGGTCGGGGGTGTTCAGCGCGAGGATGTTCGCGTCGGTGCCCACGAGGAAGAAGCCCACGATACCGAGCAGCAGGTAGACCGCCCCGACCGTGATGTTGACGGCCTTCGCGGCAGCGACCCGGGTGAGGCCGGCGATCAGCAGCGCGGCGCCGATGAGGAGGTGGGCGATGTTGTGCAGCGGGTTCACTTCGAAGATGCCCAGCAGCAGTCCGCCCTTGGTGGCGACGAATCCGACGCCTCCGGTGACGGCGAAGCCGAGCAGCCCGACGAGCAGGTAGACCGCTCCGAAGATGGTGGCAACAAGGCGGTTCGGAGATGTGCGCATTGTTCGTTCCTTCCGTAGGACGGCGCACGGACGCGCGCCTCACTTGTCCATTCGCAGCATCGGCCCGATCGGATTGCGGCCACAGCCCCTTGCGCGACCGTTCAGTTTCTGCCGCACGTTACAATCGCTGGACACGCAGGGCCGACACCCCGGGGAGTTTCATCGATGCGACGTCACACGAAGTTCGGGCGGATCGCGCTCGCCGCGACCGCGGGACTCGTGGCGCTCGTCCTCTCGGCCTGCACCTCGACGGCGGGCGCGAACCTCCCCGAGCAGCAGAAGGGCGGGTTCTCGGCCGACGTCGACAAGCGGCTCTCCTCGGCGGTCACCGACGCCATGACCCTCGCCGATGCCTCGGCCGGTTTCGCCGGAGTCTGGGCGCCGTGGGCGGGAACCTGGACCACCGCACAGGGGACCACGACGCGGGGAGGCTCGAAGCCGGTCAGCGCGGACATGCGCTTCCGCATCGGTCAGAACACCACGCCGATGACCTGCACGGTGCTGCTGCAGCTCGTCGACGACGGAGAGGTGGGGCTCGACGACCCGCTGACCAAGTGGCTTCCCGGACTGGTCGGGGTCGAGGGCGTCACCCTGCGCGAGCTCTGCCAGAACACCTCCGGCATCGGCGACTACCTGGCGCAGCTCAACCCCGAGTTCATCATGAACCCGACGCGGCAGTGGCCCCCACTGGAGCTGGCCAGCGACGGGATCGCGATGCAGCGCTACGGCAATCCCGGCGAGAAGTGGGGTCGCTCGTCCACGAACGCCGTGCTCCTGGGGATGGCCCTCCAGAACGCGACGAGCCGCAGCTGGCACGACCTCTACAAGCAGTACATCTTCGACAAGCTCGGGATGATGGCGAGTTCGCTGCCCGAGAGCGCGCAGTTCACGGTGCCCGGGCCGCATCCCACCGGGTATTCGGTGGGGCTGGACGGGGCGGGCGCCATCGTCTGCGAGCCGATGCGCGATGTGAGCAGCATGTCGCCGTCCCAGGGCTGGACGTCGGCCGGAGTCGTCTCCAACGTCACCGACCTGAAGGCGTTCGGCCAGGCGCTCGCATCGGGCAGCCTCCTCAGCGAGAAGTCGCGCAAGGCACAGGCCGACGGCATCGTGATCGGCCAGTCGTGGGAGAGCTACGGGCTCGGGATGCAGATGCTCGGCCCCCTGCGGGGAAGCAGCGGCGCGGTGCCCGGATACCTGTCCGCGGTGTACGCGGACCCGGCGTCCGGCCTGACGATCGTCGTCGCGCTCAACAACTCCACCCCCGGACCGGGCTTCGCCCAGCTCCTGGCCCAGCGCCTCGCCTCGATCGTCTCCAAGACGCCCGCGAAGGAGAAGGGTGCGAAGGTCGTCGCATCGCTGCCCTGGTCCGAGCAGCAGACGGTCGACGGCATGACCAAGTCGGCGCCCTGCCCGGCCAAGAAGGCCGGATAAGCGGAGAACTCGGGCCGGTTACGCTCCTGCGAGAGCCGCCAGCTCGGCGCGCACGGGGAAAGCGTCGTCGTCGAGCACCAGCTGGAGGGCCGACCCGGTCGCCCGGTTGACGATGACGGGCGCCAGCAGGTTGACGGTGCTGCCTGCGCGCGACGGAGTGACCACGACGAGCAGCAGCGCGTCCGCGGCCTCGACGATGCCGAGGTCGGTGGCGCGGTCGTCCGGCAGTTCCGGCGAATAGCCGGGGAGGTGGCGCTCGGCGTCGATGGTGAACAGCCGGATCTCGGGCCGCTCGACGGACGCCAGTGTGTACAGCCCGTCGGCGCCGGCGACCGGGTCGAGGTCGAAGGCGTCCAGCGGCTCGAGTCCGGGCGGCGGGGTGAGGAAGCGGACCGCGCTCACCGGAGGAAGTCCATCAGCGTCGGCTGAAGCACGCGCGCCGTCACGGCGATCGCGGTCTGGTAGTTCACATCCTGCGTCTTCAGGTCGAGGATCACCTTGCTCAGGTCGACGTCCTCCAGCGACGAGCGCTGGCCCTCCAGCGCGTTGGCTCCCACGGCGAGGACGTCCTTGGCCTTGTCGATGCGGGTCTGCCGACCCCCGACCTCCGCGTGCTCTCCCACGATCGCCTTCATCCTGTCGTCGATCTCCCCGATCCGCGGGGCGACGTTCACGCCCGTGCGGAGATCGTTCGCCGTATTGTCGATCAGCGCGAACACCGACGTGGCGCCGGTTCCGAAGACCGCGGCACCGTCCGCATCCACCCGCACCGTGGTGTCGGGGCCGATCCTGCGCTCCACTGTACTTCCCGCCACGCCGGTGAACGAGTAGTCCGGCTGGAAGGCGACGCCCGCGTCCGAATTGCCGGCGAAGACCGTCCGGCCCAGGTAGGTGCTGTTCGCGAGCGAGAGGAGGCTCTTCTTCAGCCCGTCGAGTTCTGTCGCGATCGACTCCTTCGCCGCGGGCGACATGGCGCCGTCGTTGGCGCCCTGCAGGGTGAGGTCGCGGACCCGGCGCATGAGCGTCTCCACGGAGCTGAGGGCCGAGTCGGCGGTGGTCAGCCACGCGTCGCCGTTGTCGACGTTGCGCTGGTACTGGGCGGTGGCGGCGGCATCGGACCGCACGCCCATGGCGCTCGCCGTGGCGGTGGGGTCGTCCGATGGCTTGTTCAGCAGCCGGCGGCTGGTGGCCTGGTCGTACAACTGCGCCTGGCGCTGCAGGCTGAGCTGCAGGTTGCGCTGGGCGTTGAGGGTCTGGGTGGCGTTGGTCACGCGGCTGATCACGGTTATCTCCCGACGAGTCCGGTGTGGTTGATGAGCACATCGAGGGCCTCGTCCACGGCGGTCATCACGCGCGCGGCGCCCTGGTAGGCGTGCTGGAAGGACAGCATGTTCATGTTCTCCTCGTCGAGGTCGACGGAGGAGCCGGCGAGCTGGGCGTTCGTCGCGGCGCTGCTCGCGAGGTCGGCGAGGTCCGACTGCTGTTTCTCCGTGCGGCTGGCGACGCCGACCCGCACGACGAAGGACGACCACTGCTTGTCGACCGCGTTCGCACCGGTGCCGAGCTGGCTGATCGCGTCGGCGATGCTGCCGTCGGTGCCACCCGCTCCCGGGGTGCCCGTGGCGATCTGGCCGACGCCGGTCGGCACGACGGAGAGGCCGAGCGCGGCCGGTTTCGTGGGGTCGATGGCGAAGAAGTCGAGACCGGTGGCGCCGGTGGGCGTCGCCCCGGTGGAATGGACGGCGTTGACGCGCTGGGCCAGGGTCACGGCGAACGCGTTGTAGCTGACGGCCGCTTCCGCGAGCACTCCCCCGGTTCCGGAGGCGTCGGCGGGGGCGAGTGTGGAGACGGCTCCGGCGATCGATCCGCCCTCGAGCGCGATCGCGGCGCCGGGCCGGTACGCCCACTCGAGGCGCGCCGGGTCGGTCGCGGCGTCGGTCATGCGGGAGGCTCCGGCTGCCTTCACGAGGTTGGTGCTGGTGCCGGAGACCAGCGCGTTTCCGCCGACCAGCACGTCCACGGTGCCGTCGTCGTTCGGCCGGACCACTCCCCCGGCGAGCTTGGCGATGGATGCGGTGAGCAGGTCGCGCCGGTCCAGCAGCTCGTTCGCCGACTGACCCGACGCCAGTGCGGAGCGGATGCGGCCGTTGAGGTCGGCGACGGCGGTCGCGGCTGTGTTCAGGTCGGAGGCCATGCCGTCCATCGACGCGCGGAGCGTGCTCCACTGGTCGTCGACCGAACGGTACCCGGTCTGCAACTGGGTGACGAGGCTCCCCGCCTGGCCGAGCAGCACGCCCGCGGGCGCCTGCTCCCCCGCCTGGTTGGCCACACCGCCCCAGGCCGACCAGAACTTCTGCAGCTGTGCCGACAGACCGTTGGTCCCCGGCTCGTTGAGTGACTGCTCGAGGGTGGCCAGGGCGTCGGCGCGCGTGTTCGTGTACCCGGAGAGTGCGGTGGTCGTGCGCACCCGCGCATCCAGTGCGGCGTCATCGAGGCGCTGGATGCCGTCGACGGTGACGCCCTGACCCGGCCGGACGCCGCCGCTGAACAGCCCGGCGGACGACAGCGCGGGCACTCCGGAGGTCGTCACGCGCTGCCGGGTGTAGCCCTGCGTGTTCGCGTTCACGAGGTTCTGTCCGACCACGTCGAGGCCCGCCTTGGCGGCGACCAGCCCGGTATACGCGGTGTTCAGGCCGCTGAAGGTGCTCATCCGGTCAGGCCTCCGTGTCGAAGAAGCGCGCGGTGTCGCCCGCCCGGTCCGTGCCGCCCGCTCCGTACACGCCCGGGTCGTTGCCGGCGCCCGAGAGCGAGCTCAGCGTCTCCTGCGTGGAGCGGGCGGCCTCCCGGAGCAGGCGCTCGTTCGTGTCGCGCACCTCGGCGATCTGCGCGGTCAGCTCGGTCATGGCCGCGAGGTGCGACCCGAAGATGTCGGACCAGATCCCGTCGGGGGCGGCAGTGGCCAGCTCACGGAGGGTCGCATCCTGGCCGAGCCCCCACTCCTCTGCCAGGGCGGCGACCTCGACGGTGCGGGCGAGGCCGACGGCGCGCATCCGCTCGATGACCTGCTCGACCTCACGGGTGGCGTGCGAGATCCACCGCGACTTGCCCGCGATGAGCAGCAGCTGCTCCTCCTCCAGCTTGAACAGCAGCAGCTCGAGGAGCTCGCGTTCTTTCCAGAGCTGCGCAGAGAGTTCGCTCGCGGCCATGTCGCTACCAACTTCCTCGTGAGTCGATGTGCGCACCTGGTCTCCTCGGGTTCCGAAGGCGGTGGATGTGTTCCGCCACCCCAGACCATCGGCACGCTTGCGCCCGATGTTAGGCGCGTGACCATCCCGGCGAGAGGCACGACGTACCGCTTTCCGGGGGGCTGCCAGTATTCCCCGTACTGGGGGTACGGACTGCCCCGTAATGGGGACAGAAAGCATGCAATCTGAACAGTCTCGAATTGTTACCGTGAACAGCGGAAGACTCCTAGCACCTCGCTCGGCACCCGACCCAGCCCGAGCGTCCACCGCACCGCCCGAGTACCCGTGACGCCCTCCCCGAACGAGGTCGACGCGCGGTACCCGTCCGATGAAGAGGGGTCGCCCAGCGTGAACCGGAACGAACGCAACACGCTCGTCGTGGAGAACCTGCCGCTGGTCGGCTATCTGGTCTCCGACCTGTGCTCCCGTGCCACCCACCTGTCGCGCGACGACCTGGCCTCGGCCGGCGCCGTCGCCCTCGTCCAGGCGGCCGACGCGTACGACTCCACCACGGGCGTCCCGTTCGGCGCCTACGCCCGTACCCGCATCCTCGGCGCACTCGCCGACGAGCTGCGCGCATCCGACTGGGCCACACGCTCCGCGCGCAAGCGCATCAAGGAGACCCTCGCGGTGCAGGAGAGCCTGACCTCCGCCCTCGGGAGGAAGCCCACCGTCGACGAGATCGCCGGGGCGCTCGGCGTCGACCGCGAAACGGCCGCAGCGGGCCTCGCCGACGCCTCCCGCACAGTGACCGCACTCGACGAGACCATCGAGCCGCTGCTCGTCTCGGAGACCGTCGGCCCCGAGGAGTCCCTGCTGGCCGATGAGCAGACCGCCTATGTTCGTGCGGCCGTGGCCGCCCTCCCCGACCGGATGCGATCCATCGTCGAGGCCATCTACTTCGACGACCGCACGGTGACCGAGATCGCGGAGGAGCTGGGGATCACCCACTCCGCTGTGTCGCAGCAGCGCTCGGAGGCCATCCGCCTCATGCGCGAAGGCATGGCCACCCACTACGCCGACGAGGGCGACCCCGTCATCATCGAGGCGAAGACCTCGCAGGCCCGGCGCAGCGCCTATCTGGCACGCCTCGCGCAGCACGCGGTCGCGGGCGTCTCGCGCCTCTCCCCCACGTCCCCGAGCTCCGCCCGGGCGTCCTGAGCCATCAGCTCCTGACTTTTTCCGCCCGAACCGGCCGGAGGACGCGAAAAAGTCAGGAGCGGATTGCTGCTAACGGGACGGACAGGACAGCCGATAGAGGCTGATGCGGACCACGGAAGGGCCGCGAATCACCACCCAGTCATGGAGGAAACATCATGGGTATGCAGATCAACACCAACATCGCGGCGAACAACGCCTACCGCAACCTGAACAACACGCAGAGCGACCTCTCGAAGTCGCTCGAGAAGCTGTCCAGCGGCCTCCGCATCAACCGTGCGGCGGACGACGCGGCCGGTCTCGCCATCTCGGAGGGCCTGAAGTCGCAGGTCGGCGGTCTGACCGTCGCCGCCCGCAACGCTCAGGACGGCATCAGCGTCGTGCAGACCGCTGAAGGCTCGCTCACCGAGGTCCACTCCATCCTGCAGCGCATGCGCGACCTCGCGGTGCAGGGCGGTAACGACTCGAACTCGGTCGACTCCCGCAAGGCCATCCAGAAGGAGGCGGACGAGCTGAGCAAGGAGCTCTACCGCATCACCAACGGGACGAACTTCAACGGGATCGACCTGCTGAAGGGCGGCAAGCTGACGTTCCAGGTCGGCGCGGGCGACACCGCGAACGACTCGATCGACGTCAACCTGGCGAACGTCTCCACCGCGGTGGGCACGCTCGCCTCGACGGACGGCATCGCCGCCGGCGCCGGCTTCGCGGTGACCGACAACGCCACCTCGAAGACGACGATCACCGCGATCGACGCCGCCATCACCTCGGTGTCGACGGCCCGCGCGGAGCTCGGCGCCTCGCAGAACCGCCTCGAGTCGGCGTCGCGCAGCCTCGCGGTCTCGAAGGAGAACCTGTCGGCCGCGTCCAGCCGCATCACCGACACCGACATGGCGGAGGAGATGGTGAAGTACACCCGCTCCAACATCCTGTCGCAGGCCGGCACCGCCATGCTCGCCCAGGCGAACCAGGGCAACCAGGGCGTCCTGCAGCTGCTCCGCTGATAGGCCCGGCGGCCGGGGCGTAGTCCCCAAAGCGCGCCCCGGCCGCCGACCAACCGCACACCACGTCGTAGGAGGGAGATCACCGCATGGGCATGGCCATCGACGGCCTCATCAGCGGCCTGAAGACCACGGACCTCATCGACAGCCTCATGCAGGCCGAGGCGGTTCCGCAGACCCTCCTCAAGAACAAGGTCGCAGACTCCTCCAGCTTCATCTCGGCGATGCAGGCGCTGAACTCGAAGATCGCCGCCCTCGGCGACTCCGCCGCCAAGCTGGCTCTGCCGACCGGCACGGACCTGCACACCGCCACCACAGGGTCCACGACGGTGACCGCGACCGCGGGCACGGGGGCCGTGGACGGCACCATCGACTTCACCGTGGACCGCCTGGCCCAGTCGCAGGTCATGGTCACCGGGCCGCTCACCGAATGGCCGGACCAGCCGCCGACACTGACCTTCGTCGCCGCCGACGGGACGGTGACCCAGGTCACCGCGAGCAGTTCGTCCCTGGCCGACGTCGCCGCCGCCATCAACAAGGCGGGGGCCGGTGTCAGCGCCACGCGAGTCGCGGCGGGACTCGACCCGGCGACCGGCCAGCAGCTCTATCGTCTGCAGTTCAGCTCGACCAAGACGGGCGCAGCGGCCGCATTCACCGCCTATCGCGGAACGTCGGCGGATGTGACGGCGGGCACTGCGACCAATCTCCTCGCGGACGCCGGGGCGTCCCAGATCCGCCAGGCGCAGGATGCACAGCTCACCCTTTGGGCGGGCACCGGCGCCGCTCAGGCGGTCACCAGCGCCACCAACACCTTCTCCGACGTACTGCCCGGCGTGACGGTCACGGCGACCGCGGCATCCACCACCCCCGTGACGCTCACGGTCGCGCGCGACGACAAGGCCATCTCGGATGCCGCGAAATCGCTCGTCTCGACGGTGAACGACATCCTCAGCTACATCAGCGCGAAGCAGGCCGTCTCCACCTCCACCGACACTGCCGGCGGGACGGTCGTGACCGCGGGCGTGTTCACCGGTGAGTCCGTCACGCGCGACGTGAACCAGAAGCTCGTCGACGCGATCATCGCTCCGATCGACGGCGTCTCCCCGTCGACGTACGGCATCAGCATCACGCGGGATGGCGCGGTCACCTTCGACCCCGACGTCTTCGCGAAAGCGATGGCCGCCGACCCGGACAAGGTGAACGCGGCGGTGGCCGTCATCGCGCAGCGCGTCGCCGACACATCGAAGGGTGCGAGCGACACGTACTCGGGCTCCCTCTCGCTCAAGATCCAAGGCGAGCAGGCGACCGTCAAGAGTCTCAACGACCAGATCACCGACTGGGACACCCGGCTGTCCGACCGCAGGTCCTCGCTGGAGAAGACCTATGCGAACCTCGAGGTCCAGCTGCAGCAGTTGCAGTCGCAGTCGTCGTGGCTGACCGGCCAGTTGTCCTCCCTCCCCACTGCGAGCAAATGATGAACGTCCTCACCTCCGCCGCCGCAAAGCTCTCGGCCTACAACCGCGACAGCGTCCTGTCGGCCAGTCCGGCCCGGCTGCTCACGATGCTGTACGACCGCCTGCTTCTCGACCTGTCCCGCGGCGAGTCCGCCCTCGTCGCGGAGCAGTGGCCGACGGCCTGGGAGAACCTCCGTCACGCGGACCAGATCGTCGCCGAGCTGGCGGGAACCCTGCGCGTGGACCTGTGGGACGGCGCAGAGGGCCTCCTCCAGCTGTACGGCTACCTGGCCGATCTGATCGTCGGCGGAATGATCGAGCGCGACCCGGGCAAGGTGCGCGAGGCGATCGCGCTGGCCGAGCCGCTGCGCCAGACCTGGCACGAGGCGGCTGCGCTGCTGCCGGCGGTCGGTGTCACCGCGGAGACCGGTCGTGACCTCGGCGTCGCCTGACGGCGCCTCGCGCGCCGACGAGACGGTGCGCGACGCTCCGCCGGACGCCGCCGCCTGGGCCGATGCGCTCGACCGGATGGAGCAGGAGCTCCACGGCGCGCTGGCGCAGGTGGACCCGGTCCCCTGGCGTCCGCCGATCGCGCTCGGCCCGATCCCGCCGGAGCTGCACGAGCGCGCGACGCGTCTCCTGGAGGCCCAGTTGCACACCATTCGCTACCTCGAGGACGTGCGTCAGACGACCGCGCGGCACCTCGCGGCGGTGCGTTCTGTACCCCGTTCCGAGGTCGGCGCGCATCCTGTCTACTTCGACCTGATCGGCTGACTCCCCCTAGCAGTTCTCCACCTGTGGATAACTCTGTGCAGAAGCAGTGGATGAGCGCGTGAATCGTGTGGAGGACACGCGCGAGATGTGTGTACTCTCGGATTCCCACGTTCGAGAAATTCCGTCTGACCGGCAGTTTCGCACCGATTCTATAAACATCGAACACCCCTTCGAAACAACAGGGGTGTAATTCACATCGGGGTACGCGCTGTGGATGACGGTGTGGGAAATCGCTCGGCGAACACGCCCGGGACGTCGTCCCTAACGGGCGGGGGAGAGCTGCCGATAGCTCCTTTCGAGCACGGATCGCTCATCGACTTGGCCACGGATGGGCCGCCCCACGACCCAGGAGTGCAGCTGTGCTCGAATCCGTGACCAGCGCCGCCCTCGCGAGCGCCCTCGACGGCCTCGCCGCGCGCCAACGCGCCATCGCGAACAACATCGCCAACGTCAACACCCCCGGCTACACCGCCGAGCGCGTGTCGTTCGAGGACGCCCTCGCCGCTTCCGTCGCCGACCACGATGGACACGCCGCCGCGACGACCGCTCGCTCGCTGGAGCCGACGCGGCTCGACGGCAACAACGTCAACCTCGACACCGAGACGCTCTCGAACGTCGACACGGTGTTGCGCTTCCAGTTCGCCTCGCAAGCCGCAGGCGGGCAGTTCTCGGCCATCCGCGCCGCCCTGAAGACCACCTGAGCCAGGACACCGACGAGAGGAGCACGACATGACCTTCGACGCCATCGGGATCGCCGGGACGGGGCTGAACCTGCACCGCCATTGGCTGGACGCCATCTCCGACAACCTGGCCAACATCAACACCGCGAAGCCGACGGACGGGGCCGCCTTCCAGGCGCGCTACGTGGTCGCACAGGAGGGCGAGGGCGTCTCCGGCGTCTACGTCGCCGGCGCTGCCCTCGGAAGTGCCGAAGGACGCATGGTCTACGAGCCGGACAACCCCGTCGCCGACGAGAAGGGGTACGTGCGGTACCCCGACATCGACCTGTCCGAGCAGATGGGCTCGCTGATCATGGCGCAGCGCGGCTACCAGGCCAACGCGGCCGTCGTCGACCGCGCCAAGGAGACCTATCAGGCAGCACTCCAGATCGGGAGGAACTGATGCCCATCCCCGCGATCGGAGCGCTCTCCGGCATCGACGCCACCGCCGGGGTCTCAGCGACCCAGCAGACCGGCGGAACCGGGGGAGCCGCCTTCGGCAACGCCCTCACCGGGGCGATCGACGACCTGCAGGGGCTGCAGGGCACGAGCGACCGCCTGGCGATCCAGGCCGTCACCGGCAACCTCGACGACATCCATAACGCGACGCTCGCCTCCACGCGCGCCCAGGTCACCCTGGAGCTCGTCGCCGGCGTCCGGAACAAGGCGGTCGACGCCTTCAACGAGATAATGCGGATGCAGGCCTGATGCCTCAGCAGGTGACCAGTTTCTTCCGGCGGATCGGCGACTCGATCCGCGGCTTCTCCGTGGCCCAGCGGGTGATCGCCATCATCGGTGTCGCGGTCGTCGCCCTCGGCGCGACAGGTCTCGCCCTGTGGGCGTCGCAGCCGTCGTACACGCCGCTGTTCTCGGGTGTCGCCGCGTCGGACGCCTCTGCGATCGTCGACCAGCTGCGCACGGACGGCGTGCCGTACCAGCTCACCGATGGCGGCTCGACCATCCTCGTCCCGCAGGAGAAGGTCTACGACGAGCGCCTCAAGGCCGCTTCGGCCGGTCTCCCGGCATCCACCACCGGCGGGTACTCGCTGCTCGACAAGATGGGCGTGACCTCGTCGGAGTTCCAGCAGAACGTCACCTACAAGCGCGCGATGGAGGGTGAGCTCGGCAACACGATCGCCGCTATGAAGGGCGTCAAGGCGGCGTCGGTGCGCCTCGCCATCCCCCAGGAGACGGTCTTCGCGGCCGAGAAGAAGGACCCGACCGCGTCGGTCTTCGTCGAGACGCAAAGCGGGGTGACCCTCAGCGCCGACCAGGTGCAGGCGATCGTGCACCTGACCAGCGCGGCCGTTCCGGGCATGAAGCCGACGGACGTCGCCGTCGTGGACGCCGACGGCACCGTGCTGAGCACGGTCGGCGGCGGAGCGACCGGGGGAGCGGACAAGCAGGCGAGCGACTACGAGACCCGGGTGAAGTCCGCGGTGCAGGAGATGCTCGACAAGGTCGTCGGCGCCGGGAATGCGACCGTCGCCGTCGCCGCGGACGTCAGCACCGAGAGCGCGCAGCGTACGGAGGAGTCGTACTCGGCCCCGACGGATGCGCCGTCGCTCAGCGAGACGACCCAGAAGGAGACCTACACGGGTTCCGGCGGCAGCAACGCCGGTGTGCTCGGACCCGACAACATCGCGGTCCCGAACGGCACCAACGGCAACGGAACCTTCAACTCCGAGTCGAGCACGAAGGACAACGCGGTCGATAAGATCACCGAGCAGCGCACCATCCCGGCCGGTGCCATCAACCGGCAGACCGTCTCCGTCGCCCTGAACTCGGACGCCGTGGGTGATGTCAGCGCCAACGAGATCCGCAACCTGGTCAACGCGGCCGCCGGCATCGACGTCAAGCGCGGCGACTCCGTCAGCGTCGAGATGGTGCCGTTCAGCAAGACCGGCGCGACCGAGGCGGCCAAGGCGCTGCAGGAGGCGAAGGATGCCGCCGCGGCCGACCAGCTCAGCAGCATCATCCGGACCTCCGTCATCGCAGCCGCGATCGTCGCCGCGGCCATCATCGCGTTCCTCCTGTTCCGACGCGGCCGGCGCCGCGCGGCCGAGACGGCGGCGCTCGCCGAGGACGCCGACACGCTGGCCCTCGACGCCGCGGCCTTCCCGATCGCACTGGAGCAGGCCGCCCCGACGGTGCCGATGCAGCTCGACCCGCTTCCCGACCCCACGCCCGACCCGGCCGAGGTCGAGGCCGATCGTCGTCGCGCCGAGATCGAGGCGCTCGCTGAGCGCGACCCGCAGCGCACGGCGGAGTTCCTCCGCAGCCTCATGGATGACAGGGCGGGCGTATGAACACCGTCCTGACCGGCGCGCAGAAGGTCGCGGTCGTGCTGATGAACATGGATCAGCAGCGCGCCGCCCAGGTGATGAAGCAGTTCTCCGACGAGGAGGCCGACGAGATCACGGCTGAGATCCTGCGGCTGCGCCGCGTGGATCCGGGGGTCGCAGAGAAGGCGCTCAGCGAGTTCCACGACCTGGCGACCCGGGGTGCGGTGACCACGCGGGGTGGCCGGGACATCGCGGTCGGACTGCTCGAGGCGTCGTTCGGCGCCGAACGGGCGACGGGCGTGCTCAACAGGGTCGCATCCAACCTGGCGGGCAAGCAGTTCGAGTTCCTCGACGCGGTGGAGCCTGCCCAGGTGCAGATGCTGCTCGCCGGGGAGCTGCCGCAGACCAGCGCGCTCGTGCTCGCGCACCTGCGCGCCGATCACGCCTCGCGGGTGCTCGCCGGGCTGGACGACACGGCACGCACCGAGGTCGCGCACGCCATCGCGACGATGGGATCGCCCAGTCCGGATGCCGTGCGGGTCGTCGCCGAGACGCTCAAGCAGCGGGCCAGCGCGGTCGTGTCGTCACGGGCGGCGTCCGACGCCGTCGGGGGAGTACAGCCGCTCGTCGACATCATCAACCGCTCCGATGCGGCCACCGAGAAGGCCCTGCTGGAGGCGCTGGAGCAGCGCGACCCGCAGCTCGCCGAGGAGGTCCGGTCGCGGATGCTCACCTTCGACGACATCGTCCGCCTCGAATCGCGCGACGTACAGCAGGTGCTGCGCGGCGTCGACGCCGCCGTCCTGGCCGTCGCGATGAAGGGAGCGTCCGAGGCCGTCAGCGAGGTCATCACCACGAACCTCTCGGAGCGCAACCGCGAGATCCTCGAGGACGAGGTGCGCATCCTCGGCCCGGTGCGGGTGTCGCAGGTGGAGGACGCCCGCGCCGAGATCGTCCGGGCCATCCGCGACCTGGAGGCGACGGGCGCCATCACGGTGCAGCGTGGGGACGAGGACGCGTATGTCGAATGACGCCGCCCTCGTGCGCGATTTCGCGCCGCTGACCGTCCCGGTGCTGGCCGAGACGGAGCACGAGCGCGCCGCCATGACGGCAGCCCGTTCCCGCGGCTATGCGGCCGGCTACGCCGAGGGACGCCGTGCGGCCGCGCGCGAGCAGGCGGAGTGGGTCGACCGGGCCGATGCGGCCCGGGCCGCCGAGACGGCGGAGGCGGCCGAGCAGGTCGCGGTGCTCGCGCGGGCCCTCCGCACGGCGGCCGTCGAGCTGCGGGAGGCGACCGTTCCGGTGCTCGCCGATGCGGAGTCCGCGCTGGTGGATGCGGCGTTCGAGCTGGCGACGGCCGTCGTCGGCGTCGCGCTGCAGGACCGGGTCGCCGCTGCCCGCGCGGCGGTCGGACGCGTGGTGTCCGCAGCGCCGGGCGGTGTCGTTCCGGTGGTCCGCCTCCATCCCGATGACATCGCCGCCCTCCGTGCGGCCGGGGCGGGGGAGGACCTGCAGCTGGTCGCCGACCCGACGCTCGCGCCGGGCGATGCCATCGGCGAGCTCCCGCACGGCTGGTTGGATGCGCGCATCCACGCCGCCCTCGACCGGGCGAAGGAGGCCCTGTCGTGAGCGCGGTGCTGACCCCGGTCGTCGGCGGTCGCTGGGATGCGGCCGTGGCGGCCGCGCAGGTCGAGACCGTCGGCCGGGTCACCGCCGTGGTGGGCCTCGGCGCCGAAATCGAAGGAGTACCCGCCGCGATCGGCGACGTCGTCGTGATCGGGGAGGAGCCCGGCGTTCACGCCGAGGTCGTGGCGACGACGGCCGACCGTGTCCGGGTGATGCCGTATGGCCCGCTGACCGGTGTGGCGGCGGGCGCCCCCGCGCGTGCCGTGCGCGCCCCGCTGGTCGTCCCGACCGGGCGGGGGATGCTCGGCCGCGTCGTCGACGCGCTCGGCCGCCCCGTCGACGGTCGCGGCCCGATCGAGGCGGACGGCTTCGTCGCACTGGGCAACCGCGCACCCGACGCGATGCGCCGAGCGCGCATCCTGCAGCCCATCGGCCTGGGCGTCCGCGTTCTTGACACGATGGTGACCACCGGCCGCGGCCAGCGCCTGGGTCTGTTCGCCGGCTCGGGCGTCGGCAAGTCGTCGCTGCTCTCGATGATCGCGCGGGGGACCGACGCGCAGGTGTCGGTCATCGCGCTGGTGGGGGAGCGCGGGCGCGAAGTGCGTGAGTTCCTCGAAGACGACCTCGGCCCCGACGGCCTCGCGCGCTCGGTCGTGGTCGTGGCGACCTCGGACGAACCGGCCGTCATGCGCCTGCGCGCGGCGTTCGCGGCGACCCGCATCGCCGAGGCGTTCCGCGACGAGGGCGCCGACGTCGTGCTGATGATGGACTCCCTGACCCGTGTCGCCATGGCGCAGCGCGAGATCGGTCTCTCGGCCGGAGAGCCGCCCGCGACGCGCGGGTACCCGCCGTCGACGTTCTCGCTGCTCGCGCAACTGCTCGAACGGGCGGGAACCGGCGAGACCGGTTCGATCACGGGTCTGTACACCGTGCTCGTGGACGGCGACGACCACAACGAGCCGATCGCCGACGCGGCGCGCTCCATCCTCGACGGTCACGTCGTGCTCGACCGCAGGCTCTCGGTCGTGGGGCATTTCCCGTCGGTGGATGTGCTCGGCTCGGTCTCCCGTCTCGCCTCACGCGTGACGACCCCCGAGCAGCGTGCGGCGGCGATCGCCCTGCGCAGCGTGCTGGCCGCCAAGGTCGCCGCTCAAGACCTGCTCGACGTCGGCGCCTACAAGCCGGGGACCAACCCGAAGGTGGATGCTGCGGTCGCCAACGCCGACGCCATCGACGCGTTCCTGCGCCAGGGAATCGGCGAACCGGCCCCGTCGGCGGAGTCGTGGGCCCGGTTGCAGGCACTCATCGGGATGCTGGGAGGCGTGTGATGGCACGAGCATTCGCACTGGCCGGTCTGCTGCGGCTGCGGCAGATCGAGAAGGAGCACGCCGCGAGCGATCTCGCCGCGGCCAACGCCCTCCGGCGGGATGCGGGGGAACGGCAGGCTCGCGCCATCGCCGCGCTGCACGCCGTGCCCGCGGAGGCAACCGATGCGGGGACGCTCTTCGCCATGGCCGCCGCGCGCGCATCCAGCCGCAGCATGCTCGCCGACCTGTCGGCGCTCGCCGCGGAACGCGAAGCCGAGGCGGCCGCAGCGCAGGAGGCGTTCACCGAGGCGAAGAAGCGCGCGGTCGGGCTGGAGAAGCTGGAGAACCGCCACCGCGCCGAGGTCGTCGCCGGTGAACTGAGCGCCGAACAGTCGGCCATCGACGAGATGGCCACCGGCGCGTGGCAGCGCGCGCGAGAAGGGGGAGAGGCATGACCGTCACGGACGCCATCGGGCGCATCGCGCAGATCCAGGCGACGCTGGTGCAGTTGGAGAACCCGGCGAAGACGGCGGCTGCCGGGTCGGCCTCGTCCGCTTCCGGGACATCGGGGGCGTCGGCCACGTCGGCCACGGACTTCGCTGCTGCGCTGTCCGGCGCGCTGGGTGCGACGAGCGGTTCGGGATCACCGACGGGCGCCGATGTGGTCGCGGACGCCAAGAAGTACCTCGGCGTCCCCTACGTCTTCGGCGGCACCAGCGCCTCCGGGCTCGACTGCTCCGGGCTGGTGCAGCGCGTGTTCAAGGATCTCGGCATCGACGTGCCGCGCCTCGTCTCCGGGCAGTCGACCGTCGGCACCGAGGTGCCATCGCTCGCTCAGGCGCAGCCGGGCGACCTCATCGTCACCAACGGCGGCGAGCACATCGTCATCTATGCGGGAGACGGCAAGGTCATCCACGCTCCGAGCGAAGGGCGCAACGTCAGCCTGGTGGACAACTGGATGAGCGACTCCGACATCGTCACGATCCGGCGGGTGCTTCCGCAGGCGGCGCCGGCGAGCGCGGCTCCGTCTGCGGCGCTGGCGGGGCTCGGTGGCTCTGCATCGTCCGCCTCCTCCGCCCAGGCGGACATGATGCGCTCGCTGTTCGCGTCACTCGTGCAGGGAGGCTCCCTGTGAGCCCGGCAACGGTCACGTCCGCTCCGCCCGCTGCGCCGTCCACGGCAGCCCGGCCCGGCTCTGGCGCGACGAAGGGCTCCGGCGGCGCGTTCGACGCCTTCCTGCAGGGCGCGGTGGATGCCACCCCGCGGGATGCGCACGGCGGATCGCGGCCGAAGGCGGCGCGCGAGCACGACCGGAGTGTGGACAAGCCGGATGCAGCCGGAGCTGCCGCCGCGCGAGACACTGCTCGACCGACGCAGACCGGGGGCGCGGACGGTCAGATCGACGCTGCCGCCGGCGCGGACGGCACGTCAGCGGGTGCCGCAGCGACCGGCACGGAGACTCCGTCATCGTCGACAGCCCCGACGCAGACCGCCACCACGGTTCCGGGTCTCCCGGCCGCGATGACGGACGCCGCAACGTCCCCCGTCGTGACCGCGGCCGCCGCATCCACACCGGCCGCGGCATCCCCGATCACCGGCAGCCCGACCGTCGGTAGCCCATCCGTCGGCGCGCCTTCCGCTGTGGCCCAGACCCTTGCCGCACCGTCCGACGCCCCCCAGCCCGCCACGCCGACGCCCCCGGTCTCCGTCACCCCACCGTCGAGTAGCGACATCACGTCGCCACTCGACCCGAATTCGAGCACCGAGTCACCGCTCGTGGCGGCCGTCGCGGTCGCGAACGCGGGGGAGAGCGGAGAGGCGGGTGCCCCGTCCCGACCGGCCCGCGGTGCGAGCGGCTCCGCTGCCGCCCCACGCGGGGTATCGGGCGAGGCTGATGCTGCCCCAGCCCCGATAACGGGGACCGGCGGAGCGGCGACCGCGCCCACGGCCCCAGCGGCAGGTGCCCAGGCGGCCGCCGTTCCGACGACGCCGCCGCTTACCCCGCAGACCGCGACCGCCGGAGCACCGGCCGAGGCTGCGCCGTCCGCAGCCGCGGCGCCAACCGCATCCACTCGCCCCGAGCCCCCGAAGGCCGACCCGGTCGCCGCACCGACGGCCGCCCCGCAGCCGCTGCCCGGTCTCGAGCGCGCTCCGACCGCGCAACCGGTCGCCGCCCCCGCTCCCGCTGCCCCCGCACCGCAGGCCACGCTGGGCGCGCAGCTCGCCCGCCCGGTGTTCACCCTCGCCGCGGCCGGCGCCGGTGAGCACGTCATGACCGTGCACGTCACCCCGGACACATTCGGGCCGGTGACGGTCCGTGCGCACGTCGGCGGCGAGGGCGTCCGCGTCGAGTTGTTCGCGCCGACGGATGCCGGGCGGGATGCGCTGCGCGCCATCCTCCCGGACCTGCGCCGTGACCTCGGCGGCGCGGGCCTCACCGGCACGCTCGACCTGTCGTCCCAGAACCAGCCGGCGCCGCAGCACGACGCGCCCGGCGGCGGTCGTCATGGCGCCCCGGAGGGACGGCCGACCGCACAGCGGGCCTCCTCCGAGGGCGTCGCATCCCCCCGATCCACCCTGTCCGCACTCGCGGACGGGTCCGCGCACACCATCGACCTGATCGTCTAGAAGGGAGCCACCGTGGCCGTCGACCCCATCACCGGAGCAGACACCGCCCCCACGGGCGGCATCTACTCCACACCGCCGACGCGGACGCCGAAGCAGTCGCTCGACAGCGAGGCCTTCATGCAGCTGCTGGTCACCCAGCTCCGCAACCAGGACCCGAGCTCGCCGATGGACACCAACCAGATGATCGCCCAGACGACGCAGCTGGCCATGATGGAGAAGCTCACCAACATGGACACGACCGCCCAGGAGGGCTTCGCGCTCCAGATGCGGCAAGCTGCGGCCGCGCTCATCGGTCACACCGTGAGCTATCTCGACAAGAACGGCGACACCCAGACCGGGCTCGCCTCGTCCGTCTCCTACGCCGGCGCGGTCCCGATCGTCACGGTGGGCGATCAGAAGCTCGCCCTCGACGCCATCCTCGGCGTGGTCACCCCCGCCCCAGCCGGCTCGGGCTCCACGACGCCGACCGCCTGACCTCACGCACCTTCCTCAGAAAGGAAACGCCATGCTCCGCTCGCTCTACTCCGGAATCTCCGGCCTCCGCTCGCACCAGACCATGCTGGATGTGACGGGCAACAACATCGCCAACGTCAACACGACCGCGTTCAAGTCGTCCGCCGTGCAGTTCCAGGACACCCTGTCCCAGCTGGTGCAGGGCGCCGGTGCGCCCCAGGGCCAGACCGGCGGAACGAACCCCGCCCAGATCGGTCTCGGCGTGCTCGTCGCGGGCATCTCGACCAACTTCACGCAGGGCGCCGCCCAGGCGACGGGCCGCTCCACCGACATCATGATCAACGGAGACGGCTTCTTCGTGATGAAGGTCGGCGGCGAGACGGTCTACACGCGCGCAGGCTCACTGGACCCCGACGCGCTCGGCCGCCTGGTCGGGCCGGGCGGTGCCATCCTGCAGGGCTGGAACGCCGTCAACGGCGTCATCCAGCAGGGCGGCGCGCTGAGCGACATCACCATCCCGCTGAAGGCCGTCACTCCCGCCTCGGCCACCACGACGTCGAACGTCACCGGCAACCTGCCCTCCGACGCCGCGGCCGGCGACCAGCTGGTGCGCGACATCTCCGTGTACGACGCCAACGGCACCGCCCGCAAGCTCACCCTCACCTTCACCAAGACCGGCACCGGGTGGGATGTGGCGGGCGCGGACGCCGCGGGAGCGACAGGAAACAGCACGCTCACCTTCACCAACGGCGTCCTCACCGGCGGCGGCGCGCTCACCGTCGGCGGCGTCGCGGTGAACCTCAGCGCGGTCACCGGTTACTCGGGCATCACGACGGTCGCCTTCAAGGACCAGAGCGGCCGGGCGGCAGGAACCCTCGAGTCGTTCACCCTCGACAAGGACGGCACGATCACGGGCCTCTTCTCGAACGGCGACAAGCAGGCGGTGGGCCGGATCGCACTCGCCACTTTCGTGAACCCGGGCGGACTCGAGAAGGGCGGCGGCTCGACCTACCGCGCCACCGTCAACTCGGGTGCGGCCCAGCTCGGCGGCCCCGGCGAGGACGGCCTGGGCCAGCTCCAGGGAGGTTCGCTGGAGATGTCGAACGTCGACCTCTCGCAGGAGTTCACCAACCTGATCGTCGCGCAGCGCGGCTTCCAGGCGAACGCCCGCATCATCACGACCTCGGACGAGGTGCTGCAGGAGCTCACCAACCTGAAGCGCTGACCCCGTCGAAACGGAGGGGTTCCTGCGCGTTGCCGGCAGGGTCCCCTCCGTTTCGCGCATCCGGCCGCATCCCCCGTCCGGATCCCCTCCGTTTCCGCCGCTCCCGCACCGCGCCGTAGGCTCGTCGGGTGCCCATCGTCCACGAGCTGGCGCCCACGCTGCTGGGCGTCGCCGTGCTCGCGCTCGTCGCCGTCGGAGTGCTCGCCGCCTACGGCGTGCCGCATCGCTGGGCGCCGGCCCTTGCCATCCTCCGCGGTGCCGCACAGCTCGCCGTCATCAGCGTGGTGCTCGCCGGCGTCATCACCGATCCGCTCTGGGTCGCGCTGGCCCTCCTCGTCATGTTCTCCGTGGCGGCCGCCACGGCGACGCGCCGGATCGGATGGTCGTCGGAGCACGCCGTGATGATGGCGACGGCCATGGCGGTCGGCGTCATCGTGTCGTTCTCGGTGGTCTTCCTCACCGGGGCCATCGAGTTCAGCGCGCGCTACGCCCTGGCGATCGGCGGCATCGTGATCGGCAACTCGATGAGCATCGCGACGCTGGCGGGGCGCCGCTTCACCGAGGCGGTCGGCGATCACTGGGACGAGGTGGAAGGCTGGCTCGCGCTGGGTGCGACCCCTCGACAGTCGACTTTGGAGCTGGCGCGCAACGCCGTCTATTCTGCGCTGATCCCGTCCGTCGATCAGACGAAGACGACCGGTCTGGTGACGCTTCCCGGCGCCTTCGTCGGGGCGATCTTCGGAGGCGTGTCCCCGCTTGAGGCCGGCCGCTTCCAGGTGGTCGTCCTGGCGGCGATCATGGCGGCCGGCGCCCTGACGGCGGTGATCGTCTCGACATGGCTCGCGCCCGTCCGGGTTCGGCCGGCCGCCCTCCGCTGACCGTCGCACCGAGGCTCGGCGCGCGGTCCGGCCGCTGCGGCGACGATCGTCGTTCCAACGTTATAAAGTCACAGCAGGGCTGCGAGAGGGGAGCGTGCATGGCCGCGACGATGCAGGACGTGAGCGTGCTCGCCGGAGTATCGGTCAAGACCGTCTCGAACGTGATCAACGACCACCCGCACGTCCGTGAGCAGACGCGGCGCAAGGTGCTGGATGCGATCGACGTGCTCGGCTACCGGCCCAACTTCCTGGCCCGCGGACTCCGCTCCGGGCGGACCAACGTGATCTCGCTGATGATCCCGAATCTGCGCAACGCGTACTTCGCCGAGCTGGCGGACGCGGTGATGATGGCGGCGGCCGAGCGGGGGCTGGCCGTCCTGATCGAGCAGTACGGCCTCGACCGCCGCCAGGAGATCGGCGCGTTGCGGCATCCGCACGCCCAGACCGTCGACGGTGTGCTGCACAGCGTGCTCGCCCTCGATCAGAGCGACGTCGAGCTGCTGGCGGAGCTGGGCACGCCGGTGGTGCTGCTCGGCGACCGCAACGTGGATGTGCCGCGCGACCATGTCATCATCGCCAACACCGAGGGGACCCGGGCGGCGACCGAGCACCTGCTGTACTCCGGCCGCCGGCGGATCGTTGCGTTCGGCGCGCATCCCGCCGACCACGTCGGCTCGGCCGCTCTGCGACTTGAGGGATACCGCCAGGCGCTGGAGGCCGCCGGCCTGCCGTTCGACGAGACGCTGGTGGTTCCCGTCGACCCCTGGCACCGGCGCAACGGGGCGGACGCGATGCGCGAACTGCTCGCGACGGGGATGCGGTTCGACGGCGTCGTCGCATTCAACGACGCCATCGCGCTCGGGGCGCTGCGCGCGCTCCAGGAGGCCGGTCGACGGGTCCCGGAGGACGTGGCCGTGATCGGTTTCGACGACATCGAGGAGACGGAGTACTCCATCCCGAGCCTGTCGTCGATCGACCCGGGCCGGGAGCGGATCGCCCGCACGGCCATCGACCTGTTGGTGCGGAGGATCGAGCACCCGGACGAGCCCTTCGTCCCCGAGCGGCTGCCGATGCCGTTCCGCCTGGTCGAACGCGAGTCGACACGGGCCTGACGAAATCCGTTTGACACGGTCACATCCGTTCTGCATCATGGTCTCTACAACGTTGTTCTCTAACGTTGTAGACAAGGGTGTCAGCACACCGCGAAGGGAATCCAATGAAGAAGCTCCTTGCAGCGGGCGGCGTGATCGCAGTCGCGGTCGCGGCGCTCACCGGGTGTTCCGGAGGCAGCGGCGCAGCAGCCAGCTGCCAGAACAAGATCGTCCATTCCGATGCCAAGCAGGTCACCATGTGGGCCTGGTATCCCAACTTCGAGCCGGTCGTCGACCTGTTCAACAAGAACCACAAGGACGTCCAGATCTGCTGGACGAACACCGGTGCGGGCAACGACGAGTACACCAAGTTCTCGACGGCGATCCAGGCCGGCTCCGGCGCCCCCGATGTCGTGATGCTCGAGAGCGAGGTCGTCCCGAGCTACATCGCCGACGGCTCCATCGTCGACCTGAGCAAGCTCGGTGCCGACAAGGTCAAGGACAACTACTCCGAGGGCGCCTGGAGCGACATCAGCAGCAACGGCTCCGCGTACGCCATCCCGGTGGACGGCGGCCCGGTCGGTCTGCTCTACCGCAAGGACCTCTTCGACAAGTACGGCCTCACCGTCCCCACCACCTGGGACGAGTACGCGGCCGACGCCGAGAAGATCAAGGCCGCGACCGGCGGCAAGACCCTGATGACCGATTTCCCGGGCAACGGCCGCGCCTACCAGACGGCCCTGTTCGCCCAGGCGGGCGCCGCTCCGTTCGAGCTGAGCGGCAAGCAGGACATCAAGGTCGACCTCGACGACCCGGCCAGCCAGAAGGTGCTCACCTACTGGAACGGACTCGTCCAGAAGAAGCTCGTCGGCACGGAGGACTCCTCCACCACCGACTACAACACGCACCTCGTCAACGGCACCTATGCCTCGGTGATCGCGGCCGCGTGGCTGCCCGGTTACCTCCAGGGCTTCACCGGCGCCGACAAGACGGCGAAGTGGGCCGTCGCTCCCGTCCCGCAGTGGGACCCGGCCAACCCCGTCCAGATCAACATCGGCGGTTCGGCCTTCGCGGTGAGCAAGCAGGCGCAGGACCAGAAGGCGGCGGCCAAGGTCGCCACCGAGATCTTCGGCACCGAGGAGGCCTGGAAGCTGGGCATCGAGAAGGCAGCCCTGTTCCCCCTCTGGAAGCCCATCCTCGAGTCCGACTACTTCACGTCGAAGGCGTACCCCTTCTTCGGCGGGCAGCAGATCAACAAGGATGTGTTCCTCACCGCGGCGAAGGACTACAAGGGCTTCCAGTTCAGCCCGTTCCAGAACCTCGTGTACGACAAGCTGACCGATGCGGTCAACGCGACCAACAAGGGCAAGGCGACGCCGGAGGCGGCGCTCGAGACCTACCAGAAGGCGGTCGTGAGCTACGCCAAGCAGCAGGGCTACACCGTCAAGTAGCGACAGGATGCGGTGCCCGGGTTCCCCCGGCCCGGGCACCGCGCATCCCCTCGATCCGTTCCACTCCGAAGGGCTTCACCGATGACCCAATCCGCCGTCGCACCGCCGCGGCAGCGCACCCCGCGGACGCCGCGCCGCCGTGACATGGTCGGCCTCCGCCGCGCGCGCTGGGGCTGGGCGTTCACCGCTCCGTTCGCCGTCTTCCTCGTCGCGTTCCTGCTCATCCCGCTCGTCTACGCCTTCGTGCTGAGCCTGCAGAACACGACGCTCGCCGGAGGCACCTCGTGGGTGGGCTTCGCCAACTACATCCGGGCGTTCTCCGACCCGCTGTTCCTCGAAGGCGTCTGGCGCGTCCTCCTCTTCGCCGTCGTCATGATCCCGGCGCAGATGGTGGTGGCCCTCATCGCGGCCCTCCTCATCGACGCGCTGACGACGCGTTTCGCGAAGGTGTCGCGCCTCCTGATCTTCGTGCCGTACGCGGTGCCGGTCGTCATCGGCGCCCTCATGTGGGGCTTCCTCTACAGCCCGAGCTTCGGCCCGGCGCAGCAGCTGTTCGGGTTCGTCGGCCTGCAGGCTCCCAACTTCTTCTCCGACCAGAACGTCTTCGGCTCGCTGGTGAACATCGTCACCTGGCAGTGGGCCGGCTACTACATGATCATCCTGTACGCGGCTCTCCAGGGCGTCGACCCGACGATCTACGAGGCGGCGCGAGTGGATGGCGCCAACGCCTGGCAGATCGCGCTGCGGATCAAGATCCCGATGGTCGCCTCCTCGCTGCTGCTCGTCCTCGTCTTCTCGCTGATCGGGACGCTGCAGTTCTTCAACGAGCCGCAGATGCTGCGCGGGATGGCGTCCGGCTCCATCACCTCCAACTACACGCCGAACATCTACGCGTACACGGTGGCGTTCTCGTACCACCAGTTCAACTACGCCTCCGCGATCGCCTTCGCGCTCGGGATCGTGGTCTTCATCGGGTCGTACGCGTTCATGTTCGCCACGCGCAAGAGAAGCGGACTGATGAAATGACGACAGAACTCGCCGGCATCGAGCCGGCCGCCGATACCCGCAGCATCCGTACCGGCCGTCCCGTCCGCGCTCGACGTGATGCCCCGGCCGGTCGCCGGACGGGCCGCCTGGTCATCCCGCATATCGTGCTCGCGGCCTTCATCGTCTACTTCGCCCTTCCGTTCTGGTGGCTGATCGTCGCCAGCACGAAGAGCCAGCAGACCCTGTTCGACGGCAAGACCAGCCCGCTGTGGTTCGGGGGCTCGTTCGACCTGTTCGGCAACATCTCGTCGCTGTTCAGCTACTCGGGCGGCCTGTACGCGCACTGGCTCGGCAACTCGTTCCTGTACGCCATCGCGGGCGGCATCGGGGCGACCGTTCTCTCGGTCCTCGCCGGATACGGGTTCTCGATGTACGGCTTCCGCGGGCGGAGGGCGTTCTTCGCCATCGTGCTCGGGTCGGTCATGGTCCCGGCGACCGTGCTCGTCATCCCGCTGTTCGTGCTGATGAGCGGCGCGCACCTGACCAACACGATCTGGGCCGTCATCCTGCCTTCGATGCTCAACCCGTTCGCGGTGTACCTGATGAAGGTCTACACCGACGAGGCGATCCCCTCGGAGATGGTGGATGCGGCCCGCGTCGACGGCGCGGGCGAGATCCGGATCTTCGCCCGGGTGGCCCTCCCGCTCATGCGGCCGGCGGTCGTGACCGTGCTGCTGCTGTCGGTGGTCGGCACCTGGAACAACTTCTTCCTGCCGCTCGTGATGTTCTCGAACCCGCAGCTGTTCCCGGTGACCGTCGGCCTCGGAGCCCTGCAGTCGCAGGCCCAGGTCAACACCGGCGGCCAGTCGCTCTGGAATCTCGTGATCACGGGCGCGCTCATCTCGATCGTGCCGCTGATCGTCTCGTTCCTGACCCTGCAGCGATACTGGCAGGGCGGGCTCTCGATCGGCAGCGTCAAGTAAAGCCTCACGGCACAGCTACAGAAATTCGAAAACAGGAGATCCATTTGTCTGAGACCCGCATCGCCCTCGACCGCACCGCGCGCGTCGCGACCGTCAACCGCCGCATCTTCGGCTCGTTCGTCGAGCACCTGGGGCGCTGCGTGTACGACGGCATCTACGAGCCGGGGCACCCGACCGCGAACGAGGACGGCTTCCGGCTCGACGTCGTGGAGCTCGTCCGCGAGCTCGGCTCGACGACGATCCGCTACCCGGGCGGCAACTTCGTCTCCGGCTTCCGCTGGGAGGACTCGGTCGGCCCGCGCGACAAGCGCCCGGTGCGCCGCGACCTCGCCTGGCACTCGCTGGAGTCGAACCAGGTCGGCCTGGACGAGTTCTCGCGCTGGCTGAAGCTCACCGACTCGGAGCTGATGCTCGCGGTCAACCTCGGCACCCGCGGCATCCAGGCGGCCCTCGACCTGCTCGAGTACGCCAACCACCCGTCCGGCACGGCGCTCAGCGACCAGCGGATCGCGAACGGCACGCCGGAGCCGCACGACATCCGGATGTGGTGCCTCGGCAACGAGATGGACGGCCCGTGGCAGACCGGCTACATGACCGCCGACGACTACGGCAAGCTCGCCGCCCGCACGGCCGCTGCGATGAAGATGGCCGACAAGGACCTCGAGCTCGTGGTCTGCGGCTCCTCGGGCTCGGGGATGCCGACCTTCGGCGAGTGGGAGCGCATCGTTCTCGAGCACTCCTACGAGCACGTCGACTACGTGTCGGCGCACGCGTACTACCAGGAGCGCGGCGGCGACCTCGGCTCGTTCCTCGCCTCCTCCGTGGACATGCAGTACTTCATCGACACGGTCGTCTCGACGGCCGATCACGTCGGCAACCGGCTCAAGAGCAAGAAGAAGATCCAGATCTCGTTCGACGAGTGGAACATCTGGTACCTCGACGAGCACAAGGAGTCGGAGGAGGTCAACGACGAGTGGCGGTACGCCCCGCGGCAGCTGGAGGACGTCTACTCGGCCGCCGACGCCGTCGTGCTCGGCAACCTGCTCATCACCCTGCTCAAGAACCACGACCGCGTGACCAGCGCCTCCCTCGCCCAGCTGGTGAACGTGATCGCTCCGATCATGACCGAGCCGGGCGGGGATGCCTGGCGCCAGACCACGTTCTTCCCGTTCTCGGTGACGAGCCGGCTGGCCCGCGGCGAGGTGCTGCGCCCGCGCATCGAGACCGGCTCGTACGAGACCGCCGTCTACGGCGAGGCGGACCTGGTGGATGCGGTGGCCACCTTCGACGAGGGCGACGGCTCGGCCGCGCTCTTCGTCGTGAACCGCAGCCTCACCGAGACGCAGACCGTCCGGGTGGACGTGCGCGACCTCGGCGTCTCCTCGGTGCGCGAGGCCGTGTCCCTGTGGGATGAGGATGTGTACGCGAAGAACACGCTGCACGACCAGAACCGCGTGGGCCTTCGCCCGACGCCCACCGCATCCCTCGACGACGGCGTGCTCACGCTCGAGCTCCCGCCGGTCTCGTGGACGGGCGTCTCGCTCGGCTAGAGCAGGGTCGTCCCCAGCATCCGGTGGCCGATGGCGATGGACTCGCCGTCGACCGCCGACAGGGGCGAGGTGAGGAAGGCGACCAGGTCGGCGATCTGGTCCGGAGACGATTCCCCGCCTCGCCCCGGTGCGACCTGGGCGTCGGGGGTCTCCGTGACGAGGCCCGGGTTGATGACGTTGACGGCGACGCCTGTCCCTGCCAGCTCGTCGGCGAGGTTCTTCGCGATGAGGATGGTGGACGCGTTGCGCACCACCGCGGTGATGTTGCCGCTGATGTAGGCGTTCTGCCCGCTGATCGCGACGATCCGGCCGAAGCCGGCTTCCCGCATCGCGGGGATCACCGCGCGAGCGACCCGGAGGAACGACAGCGCCTTGCCGTCGATCGCGCTCAGGATCTGCTCGGGGTCGGAGCTGCGGGCGGGGTCGAGGGTCTGCGCCGGCGGCGCGGCCGTCACGACCAGGCCGTCGATGCGTCCGTGACGCTCCAGCGCGGTGTCGATGCCGCGACGCACGGACTCCTCGTCCGAGGCGTCGAGGGTCACCCCATCCGAGGCGCTGCGGGAGGCGACCACCACGGTCGCGCCCTCGGCGCGGAGGCGGTCGGCGACCGCCGAGCCGATGAAGCCGTTGCCGCCGACGACGAGGACGACGCGATTCTCAAGCTGAAGATCCATACCCGCCTCAACCCCGTCGAGTCCACAAAAATTGCACGCCTGAGCGGTGGCTTGTGTGCAGTTTGTGCGTACTCGACGGTGGGGACTAGGCGTCAGCGGGAGGCGGCGGGGGCCGTGGTGGGTGCGGGCGACTGCAGCGCCTGGGGGATGAGCTTGCGGATGGCGTCCGGCTGCGACGACAGCACCACCACATCCACCCGGCGGTTCTGCGCCAGGTCGGAGTCGGTCGTGCCGGTGTGCCCGGCGACCGGACGCGCCGAACCGAAGCTGACCGCGGCGATGCGCTCCTGAGGGAAGCCGTTCACCTCGACCAGGTGCCGCAGCACGCTGGTCGCCCGGCCGGCGGAGAGTTCCCAGTTGGTCGGATACGGAGCCCCCGGCTGCCGCAGGTCGGCGTGCCCCTCCACCGAGACCTCGTATGCTTCCGGAGCGAGCACGGGCCCGATGTCGTTGAGGACGGCCACCGCGCGCGCGCTGAGCTCCGCGCGGTTCGAGTCGAAGAACGTCGAGTTGCCGACCAGCCCGATCGTGAGGCCGCGCTCGTCGATCTTGAGCTCCACCGCATCCTGCAGGCCATCGCGGGTGAGCGCGGCCTGGATGAGGTCCTTCAGGTGCTGCAGGTTTTGCGCCTCCTGCTGGGCGAGGGCGAAGTCGGTCGACTTGCCGGACTCGTCGACGTGCTTGGGCGGCACGACGACCCCGGATGCGGTGTCGACCTTCTGCGTCTTCACCTGCCCGAAGCCGGTCGCCAGCGAGTCCTTCAATTGCTCGAACTTCTTCGCATCCACCGTCGACATGGCGAAGAGCACGATGAACATGCACATGAGCACGGTGACCATGTCCATGTAGGAGGCCATCCAGCGCTCCTCGTTCTCGTGCTCCTCCGGCTCCTCGTGTCTCTTCCGACGGCGGGCTGACATGTCAGGCCGCTTCCTCGACGGGATCCTTCGCGCCGCGCGTGGGCTTGGCGCTCTTCGCCGTGCCCTTCTCGGCGTCGCCGTCGGGAACCATCGCGCGCAGGCGCTCGCCGAGGAGGCGCGGCTGCGAGCCGGACTGCACCGCGAGCACGCCCTCCATCAGCAGGGTCATGCGCTCCACATCCAGTTCGGAGAGCCGGCGTAGGCGCGCCCCCAGCGGGAGCCACAGGAAGTTGGCCGACAGCAGACCCCAGAGGGTCGCGACGAACGCGCTGGCGATCATCGGACCGAGCTCGCCCGGCTCGGCCAGGTTCTCGAGCACGTGAGTCAGGGAGACGACGGTGCCGATGATGCCGATCGTTGGCGCGTACCCGCCCATCGCGCTGAAGAACTTCGCGGCGACCCGGTCCTTCTTCGACCGGGTCGCGATCTCGTCCTCCAGCAGCACGCGCAGCTCGTCGCCGTCGGTGCCGTCCGCGATGTTCTGCAGCGCTCGCTTGAGGAACGGGTCGTCGACGCTGTCGGCCTCCTGCTCCATGGCGAGCAGACCGTTGGCGCGGGCCTTCTCCGCCAGGCCCACGACCTGGTCGATCACCTGCTGCGGCGGCTCGACCTTCCCGCGGAGCGCGCGGGGGAGCGCCTTGACCGCGGTGAGGAAGTCCTTGATCGTGCCGCTGGCGATCCCGACGGCGATGGTGGCCCCGAAGACCAGCACCATGGGGGCGGGCAGCAGCAGCGCGCTCAGGTGCGCGCCCTCCATCGTCACCATCGCGACGACGGCGCCGAACGCGAGGACGATGCCGATGATCGTTGCCGGGTCCATTACTTCTTCCTTGCTCGCAGGGGGACGGCGCGGGCTTCGGGGTGAGCCCTCCCCGTCTCGTCGTCTTCCAGGCCGGTCAGGGTCACGAGCCCGAGCGGCGGCGCCGGCACGGGTCGCGGGCCGGCGGCGGGCAGATCGTGGGCGAGCGCGATCACGCGCGCCCGGTACGCGGCGATCTTCTCGATCACTTCGGACAGGGACTCGGTGACGATGAACTTCGCCCCGTCGACCATGACGAGAGTGGTGTCCGGACTGGCGTGGATGCGCTCGATGAGGTCGGGGTTGACCGCAAACTGGCTGTCGTTCAATCGGGTGACGACGATCATGGGCGCGAATCCTGGTCTCGGCTCCGGGTGAGCCGTCACGAGTGCACTATCGGCCCGCGTGGGTCGGTCGTTAGGGGGACCCTCGGTGCATGCGGGATGCCGTTTAATGTGCAGCACATCGCACCGATATGTGTGTACGTATGCTAGTCTCGCCTCGCTCCGGGTACACGAGAGAGGCGGCACGGTGAAGAAGGTCCACGTCGATACCGGGCAGCTCCGACTGATCGCTCAGAGCTTGAGCGAGGTGAACGCCGAGCGGCCGAGCTCGCCGTCGGCGCCGGGCAGTCTCGGCGCCGCCCGTGTGATCGGTGCGTTCGACGAATTCGACGGGTACTGGAGTCCCGCTCTGCGCGCCGTGTCCGAGAGCGTCGTCTCATTGCGGGAGGCGCTCGCGTCTGCCGCCGACGTGTACGAGCGGCGTGATGCAGACAGCGCTCAGGCATTCACGTTGGGCGCTCCCCGTGCGTTCTAGCACGACGGATTGGTCTCCCGTCGGCCTGGATGACGACCCGACGCCGGGCGACACGGAGACGGTGGACCAGCTGGCCAAGGAGTTCGAGACCACCGCCGAATGGATGTGGTGGCGGGCCGATCGGCTCGACGACGTTCTGAAGCGGGTCGGCGAGCCGCACTGGTCCGGGTACGCGGCCGAGGCGTTCGGGCAGCGCCTGCGCACGGTGAGTCGGGCGTGCCGGGACACGTCGAAGCGCTTCATGGAGGCGCGAGAGGCGGCGCTGAAGTGGGTCATGGCGCTGTGGGGCCAGCAGAACGCCGCCGATGCAGCCCTCACCGCAGCTGCGCAGGCTCTGGAGGAGATCGAGAGGGCCGAAGCCACCCTCGGGCTGCTGAACACCGAACACGCCGACCTGCTTGCGGCCCTGGCCCAGCTCCAGAAGACCCAGCGACAGTACGCGACCACACCGCCTCCTGCCGGCACCAGCATGCCGACGACGACGGAGGTCGCGGAAGCGCGGCGCCGGGCGCAGGCCGCCGAGGATGAGCTGCGGAGCGCGCGGTCGGGGCTTCAGGACGCGCAGGAGCGGCTGGAGCAGGCGAAGCGGCAGGCGCGCACAGCTAAAGAGCAGTACGAGACCGAGGAACAGGTCCTCGTCCGTGCTCTGCAGGCGACGCTGTACGGTGCGCTGCCCGCCCTGGCGCCCTCCCAGTTGGATGACTTCGTCACCACGGTCAGCGAGTTCGCCCTGCTTCCGCCATCCACCGACGCGGACGCCGCGTTGTTGGACATGCTGACCCTGCTCAAGCCGGAGACGCTGGCGGCCCTTCTCGCCGCCGACCCGAAGCTGGCACAGGAGTTCTGGGACAACCCGCCCGCACCGGAGAAGGTGGCGGCCTGGTGGAAGAAGCTGCCGTCCGAGGCCCGCGAACGCTGGTGTCAGTTCGCCCCGGAGGTCATCGGCAACCTGCCCGGACTCGACGCCGACACGCGCATCCACGCGAACGCCATTCAGCTCGCGCGCGACCTGAAAGACCCGACGATCAGCCCGGATTCGGCGCGGGGCAGGACGCTGAAGGACATCCTGGCGGCGCTCGGGGCGGAGAAGCTGCCGGATGGTACCGCGGCCGACTACGAGGCGCTGGCGAAGGCCCAGAAGCCGGCCCGCGGGTTGCACTCTTACAACCTCCGTCATGAGCCCCCTCTGGCAGCCGTGGCCATCGGGGAGGCGAGCGCGGAGACCTCGGGAAAGGTGACCTGGATGGTCCCCGGCATGGACAGCGGACTCGGCGTGGATGGACGCCTCGAGGGCTGGGCTAACGCCGGCATCAATCTCTACAACGAGCAGGGCATCTTGGATGGCCTGCCACATATGGTGGTCGCCTGGATCGGGTACGACGCACCGGGTATGGATTCGGTGCTCCACGGTGACAAGGCCGAGTCCGGTGGCCGTCGCTTGTCGGCGGAGCTGGATGGGCAATGGGCCGCTGACAGCATCCTCGGCGGAAACCCTCATCCGTTCACCGCGGTCGTGGGCCACTCCTACGGCACCACCGTGGCCAGCAACGCGATCAGTGGTCTGAGCCACAATGTGCAGTCCGTTGTCTTCCTCGCCTCGGCCGGTGTCGAAGGTGGCTACTCCGCCGCGAGGGACCTGAAGGTGGACGGCGGCATGCAGCACGTCTACGCCAGCGAATCCTCGCAAGACGCCATCGCGGGCACCGGCCGCGCCTACTCGGGCCGGGTCGATCCCTGCGACGACCGCTTTGGTGCCCAGGTGTTCTCTTCCGAAGGCGACCCGGCCGCGCGCCTTGAACCCACAGATGGGCACGACATCTTCGGATACGGCGACGATCGCGGGGTTTTCAACCTGCACGCCACCTCGGGCCACGGATACCTCAACAAGGGCACCGAATCGCTCCGCAACACCGCGGCAGCAGCCGTTGGTACGGATGGAAGAATCAATGGCGGCACCCGGAGCATCCCGCTCAGGCAACCTCCCATCGTCCCGCACGACCAAGGTCGAGGCGGAAAATGAGGCGCATCCGCAGCATTCGAGCCACGCTCAGCCTCACCGTCGTCTTCGCACTCACCGGGTGCGTCTATTTAGGAGGACCTATGCCTCAGCCTGGCGTCAATACCCCGTACGACGGGCTTTCCACCAAGCCCAAGGCCCAGCTCCTGGACGAAGCGCTGCAACACGTAAACGATGTCGCGCAGCTTGTCGGTGGTGACTGGCTGGATGTAGGAACCCCGCCCGTCGCATTCGATCCCGCGAACGCCGAACAACGCGACGCATGGCACCGCGCCCCGTGCGACGACCGGGCCACCACCCACCAATACGACGTCAATGTGCGGCAACTGGCCGGGCCGTCCGAGTTCGATCCTGATGCCCTGAGCGAGAAGGTGCGCTCCTATTGGGAGGGTCTCGGGTACCGGGTCCGTCAGATCGGTCCTGCCGCGCAGGACAGCGGAGGGCACCGGTCGATCATCGTCGATCTGCCGCATAGCGCTTCCGTCAGCTTCTCCGCGAACACCGAGATCCTAGGGATCTCTGCGTCCAGCGAGTGCGGTAAGTGGGACTGACCCGCCTACGGCCGGTCGACGACGGTGCTCCGGCCGGTATGGATGGGTGGTTCGGAGGCAGGCATCCCTTGAGGCGCATCCGCAGCATTCGAGCCACGCTCAGCCTCACCGTCGTCTTCGCACTCACCGGGTGCGTCTATTTAGGAGGACCTATGCCTCACCCCGGCGTCAATACCCCGTTCGACGGGCTTTCTACCAAGCCCAAAGCCCAGCTCCTAGATGAAGCACTGGAACATGTCAACGAGGTCGCACAGCTCGTCGGCGGTGAGTGGCTGGATGTGGGAATCCCGCCCGTCGCATTCGATCCCGCTAACCCTGAACAACGTGCCGCGTGGGACTGGGGTCCGTGCGACAACAAGGCCACCACCGGTCAATACGACGTCAATGTGCGGCAACTGGCCGGTCCGTCGTCCGAGTTCGACCCTGATGCTCTGAGCGAGAAGGTGCGCTCCTATTGGGAGGGTCTCGGGTACCGGGTCCGTCAGATCGGTCCTGCCGCGCAGGACAGCGGGGGTCACCGGTCGATCATCGTCGACCTGCCGCATAGCGCTTCCATCAGCTTCTCCGCGAACACCGAGATCCTGGGCATCTCCGCCTCCGGTGAGTGCACTAAGTGGGACTGACCCGCGTCGAGGCGACCGCCAACCAGGTGTCCGCCTCGAACCCGTCCGTCCACCTCGTTCCCTAACAAGAGCCGCCCGCCTGCCGATAGTCCTTCCCGTGACGACTCTGCAGGCCCCGTCGCCGGACGCCCCCGAGGCGCCGGTCTACGACTTCCGGCGGCCGACGACGCTCGCGCGCGAGCATTCGCGCGTGCTGGAGCTGGCGTTTGAGACGTTCGCCCGGCAGTGGGGCACGCAGCTGACCGCGAAGGTGCGCGTGCTCAGCCAGGTGGAGTGCGACTTCGTGCAGTTGCAGACGTACGACGAGTACGCGGCGTCGCTGCCGGCGACCACGGCCATGGTGCTGTGCGAGCTGGAGCACATCGCCCCGAAGGCGGTCATCCAGTTCCCGACCACCGCCGCACTGTCGTGGGTGAACGCGATGCTCGGCGGTCAGGGCACCCCGGTCGATCACGAGCGGACGTTCACCCAGATCGAGCACGCGCTGGTGCGCCGGCTGATGGATGACGCACTGGAGGATCTGCGCTATTCGCTGGGCTCCATCCTTCTCGCGCCGATCACGGTGGACGCCATCCAGTACAACTCGCAGTTCGCGCAGGCCGCCGCGACCTCCGAGCTGATGATCGTGGCGGGTTTCGAGCTGCGTGTGGGCGAGAACGTCGCCCGTGCGACCGTCGCCCTGCCCGCCGTCGCACTGCTCCCGCAACTGGGCGAGACGAACCCAACTCACAGCACCGAGAACGCGCGCGAGCTGGTCGACGCCCAGCTGGCGCGCGTCCCCGTGGATGTGGCCCTGCGGCTGGCCCCGGCGGCCGTGCGCCCCAGCGTTGTGCTGGGGCTGGCGGTCGGCGACCTGCTGCCGCTCCCGCATCCACAGCACCGACCCTTCGATCTCACGGTCGGCGGGCAGACCGTCGCTTCGGCCGCTCTCGGCTCCAGTGGCTCGCGTCTCGCCTGCGTGATCGTCAACACAGAGGACTGATTCCGATGAGTATGACCAGCACCGCACACGCCTCCGGCCTCTCGCTCGGGCAGGCGCAGGCCGCCGCGGAGGCGCTCGCCCGCGTGCTGCCGACCGGCGCCCCGCTGACCCCGCTGCTGTCGCAGGGGTCGGATGTGCAGGACGCCGCACGTGCCGTGGTCGCCACATTCGTCGGCGCCGTCTCGGCCGATCTCGCCGTCGTGCTGCTCGAGGCGCCGCAGCTGGTCGACGAGGGTGCGGACGGCGCGCCGGTGGTGGCGCTCCAGGATGTGCTGCAGCCGGCCCTCGAGGCCGCCAGCGACACGCTCGGTGCCGGCGTCCTGGATGACGCCCGCCCGGACGACGCCTCGGAACTGTTCGCCGACCCGGCCACCTCGGTCTTCGCCCTGTCCGGCCCGTCCGGCGTCGCCGGCTGGTTCGCGGTCCGCGGGCGCGCGTCGGTCGCCGAGCGTGCGGGTAACAGCGCGCTCGGTGGCAAGCTCGCGCGGATCAGCAACGTCGAGATGGCGCTGACCGTCGAGATCGGCCGCACCCGCATGGCCGTGCGCGACGTGCTCGCGATGGAGCCGGGCGCGGTCATCGAGCTCGACCGCTCCGCCGGGTCGCCCGCCGATGTGCTGCTCAACGGCCGCCTCATCGCGCACGGCGAGATCGTGGTCGTCGACCAGGACTACGCGGTCCGTATCACGAAGATCCTCGACACGGCGGAAGACCTGGACTGACCCCCGACCGCGGGAATACATCGCACGATGGAGACACCAGGGACCTGAGCCAGATGTCGCTGCACCGGTCCCCTGGTTGGCTGGTCGTATGAGCAATATCATTCGGATCTTCGCGGCGACAGGCCTCGCTGTGGCCGCAGCACTCAGCATCACGGCGTGTGCCCCGGCCCGGAGCGCGCACAGCAGCATCACCTACGTGGCCTGGGCCGAGGGCGGGAACATCGCCACGGTCGCCCCGTACACCGTCGATGGGCTCAACGGTGCCATGGTCCTCACGGAGGATGTGAACGACACCCGCTGGCATGCCGACGCCGACGGCGGCGCCGGCCCGCAGATCACCGTCACTCCCGAGAACGCGGAGACCGTCGCCGGCTGTGAGATTCGCGAGCGCGCGACGGGGAAGGTGCTCGACAGTCAGACCGGGACGCCGGGGGAGGCAGCCCGCTGCGAAGTGGTGCCGACGAAGCCGGCCCGCTAGCACCGGCGTCACGGATGGAGCGTCGCTACGGCCGCACGATGCGGCCGAGCGTGCGGGTGTAGTCCTCCTTGATGATGTCGAGATGCGCCCAGGTCTCCAACGACCCGACACTGGGAAGCGCGCGCAGCTCCTCGATGACGGCCAGCACGCCCGCCGTCGCCGTTCCGACGATCGTCGCGATGACGTCGTAAGCACCATGCGCGGCCGCCGCCAGGTCGACCGCGGAGGTCGCGACGAGGTACCGATGCACCGGCCCGGGGTCGCCGCGCAGCGCGATCCCGACGCCGACCGCGACCCGGTTGCGGGAGAGACCGCCTGCGTCGATCGCGGCGATGCGGATGACGCCCGCATCGAGCAGCCGACGCACACGGGCGCGCGCTGACGACGGGGAGAGCCGGACCGCATCGGCGAGAGCCCGATAGCTGGCGCGACCGTCGTCCTGCAGGATCGCGATGAGGTCGTGGTCGAGCCGATCGAGGCGCACATCGCTGACGGAGGCGGCGGTGATGAACTCCTTCAGCAATGCGTCATACGTCGTGACGCGCACGCGGCGGACGCTGGGGATCGCTCGGATGGCGGCCAGTGTGGCGCTCAGCTCGTCCGCATCCCCGTGGCGCGACTCGAACACCAGGGAGGAGGCGCCGGCGACCAGGGAGACGAACACCGTGTCCGGCAGCTCGGCGATCCGCTCGGCGACCGGTCGGGCCGGCCCGTCCACCTCGACGAGCCCGTGGATGAGCACATTGAGGCCGGCGAATCCGGGGTCGAGCGCCGCGACGACGCGCAGACCGTCGCGGCCGATCAGCGTGCTGAGACGCCGGGAGACGAGGTCGCGTGAGACCCCGAGTGTGCGGGCGAGTTCGTGGATGCTTGCACGGCCGTCCGCCTGCAGCGCGCGCACCAGGCTGCTGTCGAGCGCGTCGCTGTCGCGATCGGGGGCGCTTCGGTCGTGGCGGATCGGCACATCGGGCAGAATACCCGGAATCGCTCCCCGTTCACGTCGAATCATCGGCGTAAGGGCAATGGATGTGACGATCCGCCTCGCAAATGACGACCAAAGTCAGCAGATAGACGGCGAGAGGCCTTCCGTCACGCGGAACTGCGCTTGCGCCCGCGGCCGGACGGCGTGAGACTTCACGACGAACTTGATGACAATACGAGCAAAGGAGCTGTGTGTGTCTGTCACCGAAGCACGCCCCGTCGGACACCGGCGGGCGCTGAAAGCCGGTCTCGCCTCCGTGGTCGGGACGACCATCGAATGGTACGACTTCTACGTCTACGCGACGGCCGCGGCCATCGTCTTCCCCCAGGTGTTCTTCCCCGAGGTCAACCACGCGCTCGGAACGCTCGCGTCGTTCGGCACGTACGCCGTCGCGTACTTCATGCGTCCGCTGGGCGGCATCATCTTCGGGCACATCGGCGACAAGCTCGGCCGCAAGCGCGCACTGACCCTGACGCTGTTCATCATGGGCGTTGCCACGGTCCTGGTCGGCTGCCTCCCCGGCTACGCCGCCATCGGGATCGCCGCGCCCATCCTGCTGATCCTCCTCCGCATCGCCCAGGGCCTCGCGGTCGGCGGCGAGTGGGGAGGCGCGAGCCTGATGTCGGTGGAGAGCGCGCCGCCGAAGTACAAGACCTTCTATGGCGGGTTCACTCAGCTCGGCAACCCGCTCGGAGCGCTGCTGGCCTCCGGAGCCTTCTGGATCCTCGCCGCGGCGGGCGACGACGTCCTGCTGACCTGGGGCTGGCGCGTCCCGTTCCTCTTCAGCATCGTGCTGATCGGTGTCGGCATCTGGGTGCGGTACCGGGTGGAGGAGACCCCGGTCTTCGAGGAGAAGATCGAGGGCCACACCCAGTCGACCCCGATCCTGTTCGCCCTGCGGAACAACTGGCTGCCGATGCTGCTGGGCTTCTGCATCATCGCGATGTCGTCGGGCGGCTACGTGATCGCCACCACGTTCGTGCAGAACTTCGCCACCAGTCCGGAGGTGGGGCTGCAGGCCAGCATCATCCTCGGTGCCATGACGGTCGCGTCGTTCATCGAGGCGCTGGTCACCCTGCCGCTGGCGATGCTGGGCGACAAGTGGGGCGGCAAGCGCGTCATCATCCTCGGCTCGGTGCTCTCCTTCGTCGCCGTGATCCCGCTCGTGCTGGTGATCCAGAACCACCAGGTCGCCCTGATCTACGTGTTCGTCAGCGTCATCCGCATCACCCTCAGCGGAGCGTGGGCACCGCTTTCCACGGTGATGACGCAGATGTTCCGGCCGCAGGCCCGCTACACGTCGATGTCGCTGTCGTACGGGATCGGCGCCGCCGTCTGGGGCGGCCTGTCTCCCGCGATCGCGACCGGTCTGATCGTCGCCACCGGCACCTTCTGGTCGGCGATCTGGTTCTTCGGGGCGCTCGCGCTCATCGCCGTGATCGGTACGTGGTTCGCTCCGCAGCACTCCGACTCCGCCCCGGTGACCGGGTCGTTCAACCCGCGCCTCGACACGACCGCCATCAAGACCACGAGGATCTGACCGTGCGACACCTGGCCACTTTCGACGACCGCGACTCGGCCCCGACGCTCGTGACCGCCGACCTCATCCTGACCGTCGACGACAGCGGCCCGCGCGCGGAGGCCATGCTCACCGCCGGTGGGCGGGTCGTGGCCGTCGGCTCGCGGGAGGAGGTCGAGGCGGAGGCGCGAAGGCGGGGCATCGAACCACGTCGCGCCGACTTCCCGGGTGCGACGATCGTGCCGGGTTTCGTCGACGCGCACGCGCATCCCCTCATGTACGGGCAGCTGCTCACCTGGGTGGATGTCAGCCCGGAGCAGGCGGGCTCGATCCCGGAGATCGTCGAGCGGATGCGCGAGGGCGCCCACCGGCTCCCGCCCGGCGTCCCGCTGCGCGGCTACGGCTACGAGCAGCGCAACCTCGCCGAGCGCCGGCACCCCACCAAGGAGGAGCTGGACGCGATCGCCACCGACCGCGAGGTGTACGTCATGAACGCCTCGGGTCACGGGGGAGTCGTCAACACGTTCACGCTCGACAAGTACGGCATCACCCGCGACACTCCGAACCCGGAGGGCGGAGAGTTCTTCCGCGACGCGGACGGCGAGCTCACGGGCGAGCTCTCCGATGCGGCCTGCAACGTGCTCACCGGTCTGCACGGCGTCAAGATCGGCCACCACGGCCCGAACTTCCACCTCGGGGATGAACCGGCCGAGCACCAGCGCCAGCTCGACATCGCGCAGCGCGAGTTCCTCTCCTCCGGCGTCACCGCGCTCGGAGACGCGCAGGTCTCGAAGCGCGAGCTCGCCGCCTACCTCGCGATGGCGGACCGCGGCGCGCTCTCGATGCGGGTCTCGATGTACCTCCTGTCGCATCTGCTCGACCAGGCGATCGACATCGGCCTCACCGGGCCGTTCGGCAACGCCTTCCTCTCGGTCGCGGGCATCAAGCTGTACGCCGACGGCACGCTCGGCGGCTGGACGGCGTACTTCCCGGAAGGGTACGTGGGCGACCCGTGCCGCCGCGGGCAGCTGTACCACGAGCCCGCGGAGTATGCCGGACTGGTGGCGAAGGCGCATGCCGCCGGGCTCCAGACGGCGACGCATGCGCAGTCGCCGACCGCCATCGCGATGGTCGTCGACGCCGTCGAGCAGGTGCTGAGCGAGCGTCCCGACCCCGATGCGCGTCACAGGATCGAGCACTGCGGACTTCCCGCCCCCGCCGAGATCGAGCGGATGGCGCGCCTCGGCATCCGGCCGGTGAACCAGACCCAGCACTATTACAACTGGGGCGAGGGCGTCGAGCAGGCCATCGGGACACCGGGTGAACGCTTCAATCCGCTCGGCGAATTCGTCGACGCGGGAGTGCCGGTGACGATCTCGTCCGACGCTCCCGTCGCGGAGCCGCGGCCCCTGGAGGCGATCCAGGCCGCCGTGACCCGGGTCACGCGCCGCGGTCACAAGCTCGGCCCGGACTCTCTGCGGATCAGCGCGGAGGCGGCGCTGCGGGCGCACACCCTGGAGGGCGCGATCTCCCTGGGCCGCGAGAATGAGTTCGGGTCGCTCGAACCGGGCAAGCGGGCCGACTTCGTCGTGCTCGGCGCGAATCCGCTGACGATCGAGGCTGACACGATCGCGAGCATCCCCGTGGTCGCCACCTGGGTGGACGGCACCGAGAGGCACCGCGCCGATGTCGCCTGAGACCAGGGAGGAGAGGGAGACGCGGGCCCGGCGCACGACGGGCTGGGCTGTCATCGAGACGCTGCGCGGCTATGGGGTCGACACCGTGTTCGGAATCCCGGGCACGCACAACCTGGAGTTCTACCGCCCGCTCCCCGCGCTCGGTGTGCATCCCGTGACCACGCGCCACGAGCAGGGCGCCGGATACGCGGCCGATGGATGGTCGCTTCAGACGGGCAAGCCGGGCGTGGTGATCACGACGAGCGGACCGGGCCTGCTGAACGCGCTCTCGGCCGCCGGGACGGCGTACTGCGAGTCGCGGCCGATGATCCTGCTGTCGCCCGGGCCCGCGCTCGGGCACGAGTTCGCGGACGCGGGCACGCTGCATGAGACCAAGGACCAGCTGGGTGCCGCCTCCGCCATCGTGGAGTGGGGGCGCCGGGTGCAGTCGGCGGAAGAAGCCGTCGAGGCCGTCCACGACGCGTTCGCGCTGTTCGCGACGGGGCGCCCGCGGCCGGTCTACATCGAGGTGCCGCTCGACCTCCTGGAGGAGGAGACGGAGCTGTCACCGGAGGCCGTGGCACCGCGCCGCCCCGCCGGCATCCCGGCGCCCGACAGCGCCGCGATCGCGGAGGCGGCCCGCCTGCTCGCCGCGGCGAGCGACCCCGTCATCCTCGCCGGCGGCGGGTCGCGCCGCGCGATCGCCGAACTGCGCGCGCTGGCGGAGCGGCTCGGCGCACCGGTGGTGACGACGCTGAACGCGAAGGGCGTGCTCGACGAGCACCACCCGCTCTCGCTCGGCGCGAACCTGCGGCTGGCCGCCGCCCGCAACCGGGCCAGGGATGCGGATGTACTGCTGGTCGTCGGCTCGAAGCTCGGCGAGGCGGAGCTGTGGGTCGAGAGGCTGGAAGCGCGTGGCCACGTCATCCGCATCGATGTGCTGGCGTCGCAGCTGGACAAGAATCAGTCGGCTGAGATCGGCATCGTGGCGGACGCAGCGGCGGCGCTCGCCGCGCTCGCCGAAGCCCTGGGTGCCGGTGAGCCGTCGACCGACGCCCGCGTGAACGAGACCCTCGCGGCCGTGGCCGCCGAATGCGCCGAACTGTCACCCGTCAACACCGCCATCGCCGACGCCATCGCCGCCGCTCTCCCCGCCGACGCGATCGTCACCACGGATTCGTCGCAGATCGGCTACTGGGGCCTGCTGAACCGGCTCCGGGTCGCCACCCCGAACTCCACGCCCTATATGGCCACGTACGCGACGCTCGGGTACGGCCTGCCCGCGGCCATCGGCTCACGCCTCGCCGAGCCGAACCGACCGGTGTTCGCGGTCGTCGGCGACGGCGCTCTCATGTTCTCCCTGCAGGAATTCATGACGGTGGTCGAGCAGCGGCTCGATATCACCGTGATCGTGGTCGACAACGGCGGCTACGCCGAGATCAAGCAGAACGAGGCGGATGCCGGGATCGCGCCCATCGGGGTCGACCTCGCGCAGCCCGACTGGGCCGCCCTGGCCGCCGCGTTCGGCGGGACGGGGCACCGCGTCCGATCCGCAGGCGAGCTGGCAGAGGCGGTCGCCGTCGCGGGCGATGCGGGCGGTCTGCACCTCATCCACCTGCCCCAGACGGACTTCTCCGCGTAAGGAACCACCCATGAACACCGCAAGCACCCCGCCCATCGGCCCGTCCGACGCATCGAAGACCCCGCGCTATGCCGGGCTGTCCACCTTCGCCCGCCTGCCCCGCCTGGAGGACGTCCCGGCCGTCGACCTCGCCGTGGTCGGCATCCCCTTCGACACGGGCGTCAGCTTCCGGCCCGGCGCGCGGTTCGGACCGGAGCACGTACGGGCATCCAGCCGTCTGCTTCGCCCCTACAACCCGGCGCAGGACTTCTCGGCGTGGGAGGCCGTGCAGATCGCGGACGCCGGCGACATCGCCGTCAACCCGTTCCACATCGACGAGGCGGTTCGGCAGATCGCGGATGCGGCGCGTGACCTGGGCAGCCGGGTACAGCGCATCCTCACGGTCGGGGGCGACCACACCATCGCGTATCCGCTGCTGAAGGCGATCAGCGAGAAGCACGGACCCGTCGCCGTGCTGCACTTCGACGCGCACCTCGACACCTGGGACACCTACTTCGACGAGCCGATCACACACGGCACGCCGTTCCGGCGGGCGTCCGAGGAGGGCTTCCTCGACCGTTCCGCCTCGGTCCATGTCGGCACCCGCGGCCCGCTGTACAGCAAGCAGGACCTCGAGGATGACGAGCGGCTCGGGTTCGCGATCGTGTCGAGCGAGTACATCGAGGAGAACGGCGTCCCGGCCGCGTTGGGGCGCATCCGCCGGCGGGTGGGTGATCGACCGTTGTACATCTCCATCGACATCGACGTGCTCGACCCCGCCCACGCGCCCGGCACGGGCACCCCGGAGGCCGGCGGCCTCACCAGCCGCGAACTGCTTCGTCTGCTGCGCGGGCTCACCGACCTGAATATCGTCGGGGCGGACCTCGTCGAGGTGGCGCCCGCCTACGACCACGCCCAGATCACCGGCATCGCCGCCGCCCACGTCGCCTACGAGCTGATGACGGCGATGGCTCAGGTCATCGTGCGGGAGGGCAGCGCGCATCCCCGGAGTGCGGTGGATTCGCATGACTGACGCAGCTACCCGCCGACCGGTCGCCGTCTACACCGACGTCGACGACACCGACCCGGCACCCGGCATCGCGCTTCTCGAGGCCAACGGATTCGAGGTGCGCGTTCTCGGCACCCGCGACCCCGAGGCGATCGTGGCGGGCGCTCGGGACGCCGACGCCCTGCTGCCCGGTTACGCCGCGATCACGCGCGACATGATCGAGGCCCTCCCGCAGCTGCGTGTCATCGCGCTCATGTCAATGGGATTCGACTACGTGGACGTCGATGCCGCCACCGAACACGGGGTGTGGGTGACGAACGTCCCGGGCGCCGCGACGGAGGAGGTGGCGACCCACGCGCTCGCCCTGCTGCTGGCAAGTGCGCGGCAGCTCCGGTTCTACACGGCGTCCGCGACGCCGGAGCGATGGAACGATCGTGCCGTCCCGGCGCCGCCGAGGCTCAGCGAGCTGACGCTCGGCATCGTCGGCCTGGGCCGGATCGGTCGCGAGTTCGCCCGGGTCGCCGGTCCGCTGTTCGGGCGCGTGCTCGGCTACGACCCGATGCTGCCGGACACCTCATCCACCGCCGCCGACCTCAGCGCGCTGGGGATCGAGCGCGCGTCGCTCGACGAGGTCCGCCGCCGTTCGCACACCCTCTCGCTGCACGTCCCGCTCTCCCCGGAGACCGAGCGGATGGTGGATGCCGCCTTCCTCGACGACATGCCCGCCGGCTCCCTGCTGCTGAACGTGTCGCGGGGCGGCCTCATCGACAACGCCGCCCTGGTCGCTGCGCTCGACTCCGGGCGGCTGTCCGGCGCGGCACTCGACGTGCTGGACGAGGAGCCGCCGAGCCCGCAGCATCCCCTCGTCGGGAGGGATGACGTCGTGCTGACACCGCACATCGCCTACTTCTCGCGGCGCACCGAGATCGAGTACGTCCGCATCCAGGCGCAGAACGCCGTGACCGCGCTCGCGACGGGAACGCCCGACTCGCCCGTGAACCGTCTGAGCTGACGCGAGCCGGTCGCCGTCACCGCAGCGGCGTCCACCCCGGCGGCAGCGCTCCGCCGAGCCCGGCGCGCTCGGCATCCGCCGCCGCCGACCAGCCCTGCGCGGCACCCTCGGCGTCGAACCCGCCACGGGCCAGGCGGAAGCCGACGTCCTCGTGCTGCGTGCGCGGCGGGCCGCCGCGCCGGACGGACGCCCGCACGTTCCACGCGTCGTCGGCGAACCCGCCGCCGCGGAAGACCCGGTAGTCGCGGTACCGGCCCGGGTCCAAGAAGTCCCAACACCACTCCCATGCATTGCCGAGGGTGTCGAAGAGCCCGCTGAGGTTGGGCAGCCGAAGCCCGACGTCCGCCGGAGCGGTCAGGCCGTCGGCGCTCGTCCAGGCGATCTCCGCCAGGGGCCCGTAATGCGGAGCTGTCGAGCCGGCACGGCACGCGTACTCCCACTCGGCCTCGGTGGGCAGGCGGTAGCCGTCCGCATCCACGTGCCAGGTCACGTCCTCGCCGTCGAAGGTGTAGGCGGGGTCGAACCCCTCCCACTCCGAGGCCGCGTTGCAGATCCGCACGGCGCGCAGCCAGCTGATCCCGGTCGCCGGACGGCGGGGATGCGGGGCCGGCTCGCCGATCAGCTCGGCGACCTGCTGCTCGGTCACGGCGAACACGCCCAGCTCGAACGGTTCCAGTTCCACCGTCCAGCGCCGCTTGCGCCGGGCGTCGTGCAGCTGCACGGTCCCACCCGCGACGGTCGCCATCTCGAAGTCCACCACTCCACCCTCCCGGGCCGCCGAAGTGCACGCAAGTGCGTGACGTACCGGCGTGTCGGGCGCAACGACGTGCACCTCATGGATGCGGCTAACGGCACGGACCAGGCGACCGATAGTGCGCAGCGTGGAGACCCTGTTCGTTGCATTGCGCGTCGCGGTGGTGCTCGGCGTCATCGTCGCGCTGCTGTGGTTCGTGCAGCGTCGGGTGACGAAGGGGCGCACCTCGGCACGCGGCCGTCGCGGCAACGCGGTGACCGTCGTCGGACGTCAGGGCATCGGCCAGAAGGCGTCGGTCGTCGTCGTGGATGTCGACGGCAGCCGGTTCGTGCTGGGCGTCACCGAGCGCCAGGTCAGCGTCCTCCACTCCGGTGACCGCCCGCAGGACGCGGACGTCACCCCGCTCAAGCCCGTGCGCGAGGTGGAGGCCAGGACCGGCACCACCGACGCGACGGCGAGCACGGGCACCACAGGAACCACCAGCAGCACGACCACCAGGCAGGATGCCGACTTCCTCACGGCGCAGGGACGCGCCTCGCTCTTCGACGAGGCACTCAAAGGCTCGATCCTGTCCCCGGCAACGTGGCGACAGGCGAGTTCGGCGGTGCGCCCCAAGAAGTGACGGCGCCGGAGGTGACGGCGCGCGCCGGGCGGCTGCCCCGCCTCGCGGTCGCCGGCGTCCTGGTGGCGCTGATCGTCGCGGCCATCGTCCTCCTCGGCGCCACGGCAGCGCACGCCGTGCCCACGCCCGTCCCGACCCCGTCCGGGCCGGCCGGCCCCGCGGGCGGCTCCGGCGGCATCACCCTCGACATCAACGGCCCGAACGGCACGCCGAGCGCCGCGATCCTGACTCTGCTCGGCATCACCGTGCTGTCGGTGGCACCCGCGCTGCTGCTGATGATGTCGTCGTTCACGAAGATCTTCGTCGTGCTCGCGATCACCCGGAACGCGCTCGCGCTCCCGTCCATCCCGCCGAACCAGGTGCTCGCCGGACTGTCCCTGTTCCTCAGCCTGTTCATCATGAGCCCGGTTCTCGTCGACATCAACAACACCGCCGTGCAGCCGTATCTCGCCGGGCACATCGACTTCACGGCGGCCGCCCACGCGGCGGAGGCTCCGCTGCGGGGGTTCATGGCGGCGCACACCCGCGAGGAGGACATCGCGCTGATGACCCGCGCCGCGGGCCGCCCCAACCCGGACAGCGTGAGTGCGGTGCCACTGCTGACGCTCATCCCGGCGTTCATGATCTCCGAGCTGCGGGCCGCGTTCATCATCGGCTTCGTCATCTTCGTGCCGTTCCTGGTGATCGACATGGTGGTCTCGGCGGCGCTCATGTCGATGGGCATGATGATGCTCCCGCCGGTCATGATCTCGCTGCCGTTCAAGATCCTGCTATTCGTGCTGGTCGATGGCTGGGGACTCATCATCACGAGCCTGATCACGAGCTACGGGGGTGGGGGCGGATGAACCCGAACGCCGTCCTCGACATCGCCATGCAGGGCCTCATGGTGACCGCGAAGCTGGCCGCCCCGATCGTGGTCACCGCGCTGGTCGTCGGCTTCGCGATCTCGCTGGTGCAGTCGATCACGCAGATCCAGGAGGTCACCCTCTCGTTCGTGCCGAAGGCGGCCGCCGTGGCCATCGCGTTGATCATCTGCGGCCAGTGGATGATCGCTGAGCTCGTCTCCTTCACTCACGTACTGTTCGACAAGATCCCGCAGCTGCTGGGTGGTGGCTGATGTCCATCCCCATCGACCTGGCCGCGATCGAGGCGATCGCGCTGGCCTCCCTCCGCATGGTCGCCTTCCTGGTGATCGCGCCGCCGTTCTCATACAACGGCTTCCCCGCGCAGGTGAAAGGGATGCTCGCAATCGGGCTCGCGGTCGCCGTCGCGCCGCGCGTCGGCGCCGGGTACCGATCGGCCGACACCGGCGCCTTCCTGCTCGACATGGTGCGCGAGCTCGCCGTGGGGGCGACGCTCGGTTTCCTGGTCTTCGTGGTGTTCGCGGCGATCCAGTCGGCGGGCAGTCTGATCGACCTGTTCGGCGGCTTCCAGCTGGCGCAGGCGTTCGATCCGCAGTCGATGATCAACGGCGCGCAGTTCACGCGGATGTTCCAGCTCACCGCCCTCGCGCTGCTGTTCGCGTCGGGCGGCTACCAGCTGATCATCGGCGGGCTCATCCGCACGTTCGACGCCGTCCCGCTCGCCGCGGGCCTCAGCATGGCCGACCCGGCGAAGCAGATGGTCGACGGGCTGACTCAGATGTTCCTCGCGGCCCTGCAGATCGCCGGGCCGCTGATCGTCGTGTTGTTCCTCGCCGACGTGGGCCTGGGCCTCCTCACCCGGGTCGCCCCCGCGTTGAACGCCTTCTCGCTCGGCTTCCCGCTGAAGATCATGCTCACCGTCGTGCTCGCGGCCATCGTCTTCGTCGCGCTCCCGGGCGTCGTCTCCGGCCTCACCGACACTGCCGTCAAAACCATGCTGGGGGTGGGGCGATGAGCGACGCGCAGGAACGCACCGAGCAGGCGACCGAGAAGCGGATGAAGGAGGCGCGCTCCAAGGGCCGCCTCTCGAAGTCGACCGACCTGACCGCCTGGGTCGGTGTCGGCGCCGCCGCCGTCATGCTGCCGTTCACGCTTCAGACGGGCAGCACGGCCGCGATCGAGCAACTGTTCTCGGTCCGCTCGGTGATCGAGAGCCCGGACCCGGCGAAGGCGGTCGCCGCCCTCGGCGACGGTCTCGGCAGCATCATGGCGACGATCGGGCCGCTGCTGGCGGTGGGCGCGCTCGCCGTGGTGGGCGCCGCGGCCGTGCAGGGCGGCATCCACTTCAAGAAGCTCGAGGGCAAGTACGAGCAGTTCAACCTGGTGCAGGGCATCGGCCGGGTGTTCGGGATGCGCGCCCTCTGGGAGGGCGCCAAGACCTTGCTGAAGTCGGCCGTTGTCGCGATCGGGCTGTTCCTGGTCGTCCAGGGGCTGATGCCGGTGCTACTCACCTCCGGTTCGATGCCGCTGGCCTCCCTGCTCTCGGCCGCCTCCGGCGGCACGGCCGGGCTGCTGCAGGCGGCGGTCGGCGCGGGTCTCGTGCTCGCAGGACTCGACGTGCTCGTGGTCATGCGCCGCAACCGCAAGCACACGCGCATGAGCAAGCAGGAGGTGCGCGACGAGAACAAGAACACCGAGGGCGACCCGTTGGTGCGTTCGCACCGGCGCTCCCGGCAGCTGGCGATGAGCCGCAACCGCATGATTGCGGCGATCGGCGGGTCGGATGTGGTGCTCGTCAACCCGACGCACATCGCCGTGGCGGTGAAGTACGAACCGGGCAAGTCGGCCCCGCGGGTCGTCGCGAAGGGTGCGGGCGCCATCGCCTTGCGCATCCGCGAGAAGGCGGAGGAGGAGCGCGTGCCGATCGTCAAGGACATCCCGCTCGCCCGGGCGCTGCACGCCGGGTGCGAGATCGGGGACGAGATCCCGGTCGAGCTCTACAACGCGGTCGCGCGGGTGCTCGCCTTCGTCATGTCGCTCAAGCAGCGCGGGTCTGCCGCGGGGCTCCACACGATGCGACCGCAGCTCCAGGGAGGGATGTCGTGAAGCCGAACAAGGGTCTCGCCGCCAAGGTCGCCGTGCCGATCGGGGTCGTCGGCATCATCATGCTGCTCGTCGTCCCGGTGCCGTCGTGGATCCTCGACATGCTCATCATCGTCAACATCATGCTGGCGCTGGTCATCCTGCTCACGACGATGTTCGTCAAGAAGCCGCTCGACTTCTCCGTCTTCCCGTCGCTGCTGCTCGTCGCGACCCTGTTCCGGCTCGGGCTCAACGTCGCCTCCACGCGCCTGGTGCTGGGCGACGGCTTCGCAGGCCAGGTCATCCAGGCGTTCGGGCATGTCGCGGTCGGCGGCTCGATCATCATCGGCGCCGTCGTCTTCCTCATCCTGGTGGTCATCCAGTTCATCGTCGTCACCAAGGGCGCAGAGCGCGTGGCGGAGGTGGGCGCGCGCTTCACCCTCGACGCCATGCCGGGCAAGCAGATGGCGATCGACGCCGACCTCAATGCCGGCCTGATCACCGAGGAGCAGGCGCGTGCGCGGCGCGCGGAGGTCTCGGCCGAGGCGGACTTCTACGGCGCGATGGACGGCGCCTCCAAGTTCGTCAAGGGCGACGCGATCGCGGGCATCCTTATCATCGTCATCAACGTCGTCGGCGGCATCGCGATCGGCATGATCCAGCGCGGCATGGAGCTCGGCGACGCGGTCAACTCCTACACGCTGCTGACCATCGGCGACGGTCTCGTGTCGCAGATCCCCGCGCTGCTCATGGCCGTGTCGACGGGCATGATCGTGACCCGGTCGAACGCCGAGTCCGAGATGGGCACGACGGCGAGCAACCAGCTCAGTCAGTCGCGCAACGCCCTGATGATCGCGGGATGCGCTGCGATCGTCATGGCGCTCATCCCCGGGATGCCGCCCATCCCGTTCGTGCTCGTGGGCGCGTTCCTCATCCTCGCGTCGCAGCGCATCAAGACCGCGCAGGCGGCGGCGAAGAAGGCGCAGGCCGCCCAGAACGCCGTCGCCACGGCGACCAAGTCGGAGACCACGGAAGACCTCATCGAGCAGATGCGGGTGCACGCCCTAGAGATCACGCTCGCCCCCGATCTCGTCGACATCGTCAGCGGCGCCTCCGACGACCTGCTGGCGCGGGTGCGGGCCCTGCGGCGCAAAATCGCGCTCGAACTCGGGGTGATCGTCCCGCCGGTCCGCACCCGCGACAGCGCGGAGCTGCCGCCGTCGACCTACGTGATCAAGATCGCGGGGGTGGAAGCCGGCCGCGGACAGGCACCCTCCGGCCGGGTGCTCGCCCTCGGCGACGCCCTCGACAACCTGCCGGGCACGCCGACCGTCGAGCCGGTGTTCGGGCTCCCGGCGAAGTGGATCCCGTCCGAGATGCGGCACAGCGCCGAGCTGGGAGGCGCCACGGTCATCGACCGCGTCTCCGTGCTCATCACGCACCTGTCGTCGATCATCACGGCGAACGCCGCACGCCTCCTCACCCGGGAGGATGTGCGCCTCCTCACCGAGGGCGTCAAGCAGGTGAACCCGCCCGCAGTGGAGGAGCTCATCCCTGCTCTCCTCTCACTGGCGGAAGTGCAGCGCGTGCTGCAGGGACTGCTTGCCGAACAGGTGCCGATCAACGACCTGCCGCGCATCCTGGAGGCGCTGACTCTGCGGGCGAAGGTGTCGAACGACCCGGAGGGACTGGTGGAGGCCGCCCGCGCCGCCCTCGGACCGGCCGTCGTCGCACCCCACCTCGACGAGGGGACGCTGCGGGTCATCATGATCGACCCCGGGCTCGAGCAGTCGATGCTCGAGGGCCTGCGTCCGTCGGAGGGCGGCACCCAGATCGTGCTCGACCCGGTGCGGCTGGAGGCGGTGCTCGCCTCCGTGCGCGACACCGCGGCGCGCCTCGACGACTCGGGCGTTTCGGCGGTCCTGGTCTGCGCCCCCGCGCTGCGCCCGGCGATCCGGCGGCTGGTCGCGGGCCAGATCGCGGGACTCGCCGTGCTCTCCTACCAGGAGGTGACCGCCGTCCAGGCGGCGATCGAGACGGTGGGGGTGGTCCGCGGTGCGGAGTCGATCGCGGCCTGAGTGGGTCGGCGGCGACGAGGAGGTCCTCCCGGCCGTCTCGACGTCGTCGCTCGCGTTCCAGGCGGTCCTCGACGACCTCGTCCGGGCCGTCGACGCGCCCGACCTCGCCCCGCCCATCCCCGCCCCGCCCACCCCGCTCACCCCTGAGCCGAAGGGCACGTCGTGGCGAGAAAACGGCTCGAATAGCAGCCACGACGTGCACTTCGACGGCGTGGACGGCGTGGACGGCGTGGAGGCCGGCGGTCGGCCCCCGGCCCGACTGCGCGGGCGTGGCGACCTCACCCTCGTGGTGGGGCTCGGTGCGGACGCGGAGGCCGCCGCCCGCGTGCTCGCCGCCTCCGCCGACGCGGGCGCCGAGGTGCAGCACGTCGCCGACCGCCGCGACGCCCTCGCGGCCCGCGCGGACGGCGTGCGCCGCGACATCCCCGTGGTGGCCGCGTTCCCTCTCGCAGGGCCCGCCGCCGTGCCGGCACTCGCCGCCGACCTGGCCGGCATCGCCCCGGACCAGGTCTGGGTCGCCGTCGACGTCTCGCGCACGTTCGGCGACACGAGCACCTGGGTCCGGGCGGTGGATGCGGTGCTCGCCGTCGACGCGGTGGCCGCGACCGGCGCATCCTTCACCTCGACGCCGGACGACGTGCACCGGCTCGGCCTGCCGGTGCTCTGGCTGGACGCGCCGCCCGGCGGATAGGCTGGACCGATGCTGGTATTGACGCGCAAGGCGGGGGAGCGGGTGCTCATCGGCGACGACATCGTCGTGACGATCCTCGAAGCGCGTGGTGACGGCGTGCGGATCGGCATCGACGCCCCGCGGGGCATCCGCATCCAGCGCGACGAGGTCGTCAAGGCCGTGACCGAGGCCAACCAGGAGGCGACAGAGCGCGCCGCCGGCACCGACGACGCCGAGGCGCTGATCAAGAAGTCGCTGGGACTTTGACCGCCGACCCCGGCACAGTCTGCGCTGCCCGCCGGTGGAACCCGTGGACGGTCAGGTAGATGCCGAGGAACAGCTCCCACACGATCTCGGGCAGCGTGAGCACCGCCGACCACGGCGACACCTGATCCCAGACCCCGAACAGCACGGCGACGCCGGACACTGACACCAGCGGCCCGCCGATCATGCCGACCCACGCCCAGCCGCGCGGCACGAGTCCGGCCCGGTGCAGCATCCAGCCCAGCATCAGGCCGTTGCCGATGCCCACGACGAAGCCGGGTCCGAGCAGGAACGTCCAGCCGTGCAGCGCGACGAGCGCGCTCGCGACGGCGACGGTCGACCCTGCCGCGCCTCCATCGGCCTCCCGCAGCGTCACGACGGAGAGCAGGCTGAGGATCCCGACCGCGATCAACGTGGACTCCATCACCCGCGCGACGACGTAGCCGAGCGCCAGCGACGGGCTGGTGCGGCGCAGCACCGGGTAGAGCACGAGAGCCGTCCCGATGTTGGCGATGACCAGGGCGATCTCGAGGAGAGCGCCCACGAGCACCGGCGTCGCCGATCCGGCGCCGAGCACGAATCGCGGGTCGCTGAGCACCGGCCCGTACAGCAGGGCGCCGGGGATGGAGGTGGCGAAGGTAAGCAGGAAGAGCACGCCCGCGAGGAGCGAGCGGCGGCGGTCCGGGTCCATGATGTCCTCTCGAAAGACGAGGTGTACGGCGTACACCTGTGTCGCCATCAGGGTAGGCGTACGCTGTACACCATGTCAAGAGACGCCGTCACGACCCGGCCGACGCTGAGCACCGCCCGGGTGATCGACGCCGCCGTCGAGCTGGCGGATCGTGAGGGCCTCGACGGCCTGAGCATGCGGGAACTGGCGCACCGTCTCGGCGTCGTTCCGATGGCGCTGTACAAGCACGTCGCCAACAAGGACGACCTGCTCGACGGCATGGTCGACACCGTCTGGGCGGAGGTCGACGCGCCCTCGCCGGAGCTCGGCTGGCGCGAGGCCATGCGGCGCCGCTCGATCTCGCTGCGCGGTGCGCTGATGCGGCACCGTTGGGCCGTCGGACTCCTGGAGGCCCGGATGCGTCCGGGCCCGACGAACCTCAGCCAGCACAACGCGATGATGGGCTGCCTGCGCACGGCGGGCTTCACCTTCCGCACGACGGTGCACGTCACGTCCGCCCTCGACGCCTACGTGTACGGCTTCGCCCTGCAGGAGAAGACGCTCCCGTTCGGCACGCCGGAGGAGTCGGGAGAGGCGGCCGCCGCCAAGCTCGAGGCCACCCCTCCGGAGCTGGCGCAGCAGTTCCCGCACCTGCTCGAGGTGGTCGCCGAGCTCGCCAGGGCTGGGTACGACTACGACGAGGAGTTCCTGACCGGCCTCGACCTTCTCCTCGACGGCGTGGAGCGCCTGCGCCCGGAGTGGATCACGACCGACTGACGCGCACGCGTCCACCGATCGGCGGACACGGATGACGTCCGCCCGCCGGTGCCGCCCGCGCGACCGCTCAGCGAGGCTGAGGGCATGAAGTCGTCAACCCTGGCCCTCACCGGTCTCATTTTCGCCGTCTCGATGACGACGATCGACCAGACGATCGTCGCCCTCTCGGCTCCCAGCATCCAGCAGAACCTGGGGCTCAGCCACGACGGGATGCAGTGGGCCGTCAACGTCTACCTTCTGACCACCGCGGCCTTCTTCCTGCTGGGCGGCCGCGTCGCCGACGTCGTCGGCCACAAGCGGATGGCTCTCGTCGGCATCGCGGGGTTCGGCATCACGTCCCTTCTCTGCGGCCTGGCGCCCACGGGCGACCTGGCGGAGCCGTGGCTGGTGGCGGCGCGCGCCTTGCAGGGCGTCGCCGGGGCGATCATGTTCCCGGCGGCCATCGGCATCGTCGTCGAGGGCTTCGCCCGTGAGAGCCGCGGCCGGGCGATGGCGATCTTCTTCGCCATCACCGGCGCCATGACCGCCCTCGGGCCGATCGCCGGCGGCTACCTCACCATCTGGACCTGGCGGGCGATCTTCTGGGTCAACGTCCCGATCGCTCTCGCGGCCTTCGTCATCGTCGCCATCGCGGCGCGGCCGTCCGTCCCGCGCCGCGAGCGCATCGACTGGCTCGGCGCCGCGATCGTCGCCGGCGGCATGGGCCTGATCGTGTTCGGACTGCAGCAGGCGAGCCCGTGGGGATGGGGCAGCCCGGCCGTCATCGCCTCCCTCGTCCTCGGCGCCGCGCTGCTGGTGGTCTTCGTCCTCGTGCAGCGGCGGATCGCGCAGCCGCTGGTCCGCATCGCCGCCTTCCGCGACCGCGGGTTCACGCTGTCGACCGTGGCGACTCTGTTCGCCTCCATCGCGTTCATCAGCACCTTCTTCTTCCTCAGCGTCTACGGCCAGGTGTCGCTGCAGCTCTCGGCCGCCGAGACGGGGCTGCTGTTCCTCAAGTTCTTCATCGGATTCGTCGTCGCGAGCCGGATCGGCTCGGTGCGCTTCGACAAGAGCGGAGCGCGGCTGGTGGTGCTGCTCGGCGGAGTGATCGGGGCGTTCGGCTTCGGCTGGCTGGCGGCCAGCGTGACCGATCTGAGCATCCATGCCGACGCGTTCTTCAACCCGCAGACCTGGCCCATCGTGGTGGCCGGCGCCGGTATCGGGCTCATGTTCAGCCCGGTCTCGACGGACGCCGTGAACCGCGCGATCGGCGCGAGCTACGGCGAGGTGAGCGCCATCACGCAGACCATGAAGAACTTCGGCGGCGCGCTCGGCCTCGCCGTGTTCACCACGGTGGTCACCTCGCGACTGACCGACCTGCTGACCGACTCGTTCGCGAAGTTCAGCGGATCGGCAGCGGACGCCCAGACCGCGGTGGAGCGGATCAGCGGCGCCACGGACTCCGGTGACGGGATGTCGAACCTGCCTCAGGCCATCCAGGAGCAGATCATGCACGCGGTGCGGGCCGACTACGCCTCCGCCGTGCAGTGGGCGTTCTGGGGCATGGCCGCGGCGATGGCGATCGTCGCCGTGGTGGGCCTCTTCTACCCAGCGGGCCGCACGTCCCTCCCGGAGTCGGACGCCCCGTCCGAGCCGGCCCAGCGAGCGGCTACAGTCTGATCGTGGCAGAGCGCGCGGACGACCGCTGGTTCGGGGACTGGATCGGGTATTCCGCCGCCGCCACGCTGGCGTCGGTGCTGCTGATCCTGGCGAATCCGATCACCGGCTGGCCGCGGACGATCACCTCGGCCGTCCTCGTCCTCGTGCTCTTCCCGGTCTACTGGTTCCTCGCGCGGCCGAGTCGCGCCGGAGTGCGCAGCGACAGCTGGCGAGCGTGGCTGTACGTCGGGCTCGCGATCGCGGTCTACTTCGTCGCCTACGGCCTCAACAACTGGGCCAACATCGCGCTGTTCATCGTCTCGCCGCAGTTCTTCCTCGTGCTCTCCGCCGTGCCAGCGGCCGTCGCCATCGTCGTCATCAACCTCGGCGGCGTGCTCGTCCGCTGGCTGGTGGGCGACCTGGAGCCGGGGGATGTGGCGGGCACGCTCGGCCTGACCGTGCTGGTGATCGCGGTGTCCGTGTACTTCAGCAACCGCATCACCGCCGTGACGAAGGAGAGCCGCGAACGCGGGCTCCTCATCCAGCGGCTGCGCGAGCAGCAGCGCGAGATCGCCGAGCTGTCGGAGCAGCAGGGAGCGGCGGCCGAGCGTGAGCGCATCGCCCGCGAGATGCACGACACGCTCGCGCAGGGCTTCACCAGCATCGTCACCCTGGGCCATGCGGTGCAGGGCGAGCTCGACTCCGACCCGGCGACCGCTCGGCGGCACATCGAGCTGATGACCGACACGGCGCAGGAGAACCTGCAGGAGTCGCGGCGCATCATCGCGGCTCTGACCCCGGGCCGGCTGGCCGAGTCGACGCTGGAGCAGGCGCTGGGGCGGGTGGCCGGCCGGTTCGAGGAGGAGGCCGGCGTTCCTGTCGCCTTCGGCGTGACCGGCGAACCCGGCTGGCCCCGCCCGCCGTCGAGGTCGTCGCGCTGCGCGTGTTTCAGGAGGCGCTGGCTAACGTGCGCAAGCACGCCGGCGCCCGCTCGGTGGATGCGTCCCTCGCCTATGAGCCCGACGCGCTCGTGCTGACCGTGCATGACGACGGGCGCGGGTTCGACGCGGCTGCTCCGCGCGACGGCTACGGCATCGACGGGATGCGGGCGCGCGTCCGAGAGGCCGGCGGCGCGTTCGCCTTGACGACGGCTCCCGGCGATGGGACGCTGCTCACCGTCCGGCTTCCCGCCCCGATCGAGGAGGTGCCGTGATCCGCATCCTGCTGGCCGACGACCACCCCGTGGTGCGCGAAGGCATCCGGGGGATGCTGCAGAGCTACGACGACATCGAGGTGGTCGGCCAGGCCGGGAGCGGCCCCGAGGCCGTCGACCTCGTGGCCGCCCTGAACCCGGACCTGGTGCTGATGGACCTGCGCATGCCCGGCGGCGATGGCGTCGCGGCGACGCGCGCGATCGCGTCCGCGCATCCCGCGACCCGGGTCGTCGTGCTGACGACCTACGAGACGGACCAGGACATCCTGCGCGCCATCGAGGCCGGCGCGAGCGGATACCTGCTGAAGGACATCGCCCCGGCGGAGCTGGCCCGCTCCGTGCGTTCCGCCGCGGCGGGCGAGACGGTGCTCGCGACCTCGGCCGCCACGGCGCTGCTGGGACGGGTGCAGGGCCGGCGGGCCGATCCGGCTCTGTCCGCCCAGGAGGTGAAGGTGCTGCGGTTCGCCGCCGACGGCCTCACCAACGCGGCGATCGGCGCGCAGCTCTTCATCGGCGAGGCGACCGTCAAGACCTACCTCAGCCGCGCGTACGAGAAGCTGGGCGTCTCCGACCGCACATCGGCCGTGCGCCGCGCCATCGAACTGGGCCTCCTCGACTGACCGCTGCGGCAGAATGTCCGCATGGCGGTGATCAGGACGGAGCGCGGGCTCGACCGGCTCGTGAACTTCTCCGACGCGACGGTCGCGATCGCGATCACGCTGCTGATCCTGCCGCTCGTCGATGAGGCGTCGCAACTGGGCGGCAAGTCGTTCGGCGAGTTCCTCTCCACGAACGGCTGGGAGATCTTCGCGTTCGTCATCTCGTTCGTCGTCATCGCGCGCTTCTGGGTGATCCATCACCGCATCTTCGAGAGCGTGCGCGACTACAACTCCTGGGTCGTCTGGTTCAACTTCCTCTGGCTGCTCGCCATCGTGGCGATTCCATTCAGCGCCAACGTGCTCGCAGAGTCCGAGGGTCAGCGCGCGGAGGTCTACGCGCTCTACATCGGCGACATGCTCGTCGCGACGGTGGCGAGCCGGCTGATCGCCGAGGCGCTCTACCGCAGCCCGGAGCTGCTCGTCGAGGAGGCGCGGAAGAACATCGACCGCACCAACGGCATCGCTGAGGCCAGCATCATGGCGCTCGCGCTGGTGCTCGCCGTGCTGTTTCCGAGCATCAACCTACTGTGGCTGTTCCTACTCTTCCTGTCGGGCCCCGTGCACGCCCTTCTCCACAGGCTGGTGTACGGCCCTTCCCAGACGACAGCCTGAGGGCTAGCGTCGGGACATGCGCCTGAAGACCCTTCTCATCCTCGTCGTCGTGGCCGTCGCCTACCTGCTCGGAGCCCGTGCCGGTCGCGAACGCTACGAGCAGATCACCGAGGCCGTCACGTCGTTCTGGAACGCGCCCGATGTGAAGAAGGCGCGCAAGAAGGCCGTGGCGCAGGCTCAGAAGACGCGCAAGCGCCTGTCCTGACCGCTCGAGTATTCGGCGGGTGAAGCCCGACCGGAGTCGGCGGGTTCAGCGCGGCTCAGGGCTCGTCGTAGTCCCCGCCGGTGTACTCGCCTTCGGGGGCGTCGGCAGGCTCGTCCGCGTCCGTGTACGTCCCCTCGACCGAGGGATCGGGGCCGGGGTTCTCCTCGGTCTCGGTGTACTGACCGTGGACGCTGCGCTCGTGCGGCGCCTCGCCGTCGACCTCGGTGTAGCTGCCCTCGAGGTTCTCGCGTGCGTCGCCGGTCGGCTGCTCTGGGTTGCTCATAGCAGGGACACTACGCCGTGCCGCCGCGCTCGGCTACAGGTGCGGGGTGCGACATCGCTGTAGCCGTCCGGGCGCGGCCGGGAGTAGTCTGCGCGCGTCACCCGGACGATCGGCGGAGGGATGAGCGACGAGGCGCGACCCCACGACTGGCCCCACCATGTGCTCGAGCTGCGCATCCACGGCATCAAGAACACCCCGCCGACGGAGATGCTGGGGCGCGAGCAGAGCGAGCTGCGGCAGACGCAGGGCGATGAGAACGGCGGATTCTGGTGGGCGCCGAAGCAGGATGAGCCCGACCGCGACCCGGACGACGCCCCCGGCACGATCGACCCGGCCGTTCCGCCGGACGGCGTGCGCACCGAGGCCTACTCGTGGGGGCGGCTGGCGCGGTACGGTGCGGGGCCCTTCCTGTTCATCGGGCAGCTGTTCGTCCAGCTCGCCTGGCTGCTGCTGGCCCCGTTCGGCCTGGCGAACGCGGCGTACTGGACCCGGCGCATCCCGACTCAGCGGCCGGGCGGCGAGTGGGATGCCGGGGTCGGCGGCGCGTCTCTCCGCATCTTCGCGCTCGGACTGACCCTGCTCTACGTCTGCGCCCTCGGGTCGGTGAGCCTCGATCTGGGCGTGCAGTGCGTCACGGGCACAGCGTGCACGGCGCTGCCGGAGGCGGTCACCGGCTTCTTCGCGAACGCGCCGCTGAGCTGGCGCGGGCCGCAGCTGTCGCTGCTCTCGCTCGTGCCGATCGCGGGCGTCCTGCTCTTGTTCCTGGTGTCGCGCCGGGCCCGGGCACGCTACGAGGCGGCGATCTTCGACGCCGCCGACCGGATGGGCGGGCGCGGTGTCCGCCGCAGCGGCCGGCTGCGTCCGCTCGCGTCGGAGGGCTTCTGGCGCACGGCGCGCGTCGGCTCCCCGACCGAGCGGCTTCACCTCGCCGCCGCCTTCCTGCTGGTCGCCCTCCTCCTCGCCTGGGACCGCATGTTCGCCGGCGCCGCAGCGTGTGTCAAACTCCAGACCTTCGTGTCCGGGGAGTGCCTCGGCGCGGCGTTCGGATCGCGTGACCTCCTCGCCCTCAGCGGCGGGCTCATCGCGGCGCTCGGCTTGACCATCGTGATCGTCCTGGTCGGGGTGTTCGCCGAGACGACCAACACCGGGGGCGCCGCCGACGCGTCGGTCGACGAGTTCCTGCGCGACCGCCTCCGCACGACCGGGACGGTCACGGCCTGGGTGCTGGTGGTGTCCATCCTCGTCTACCTGTACGTCGGCGCCTCGCTGTGGTTCGGCGGTGAGTATGCGTCGCCGCCGTCGGGGGCGTTCCTCGGGCTCGCGACCGCCCCATCCATCATCCTCGGCGTGCTGCTCGCCATCTGCATTTCGGCGCTGGGTTGGCGGCGCGGGGTGCCGCACTGGCTGTCGATCGCCCTGATGACCGGTGCCGGGCTGACCTTCCTCGCCGGGGTCGCGCAGAATCCGCCGACGCAGAACGCAGCGCCAGGCGCCCTGCGTCTGCCGTTGTTCGCCATCGCGGCCGTGCTGACCCTCGCGCAGCTGATCCTCGTCTGGCGGTGGCCGTACTTCCCGAGCGGCCGCCGGGCCGGGCCGCCGGATCGATTCCGGGCCGAAGGCTGGGCGGGGATGGGCCCGGGCGTCGTCATGCTGTGGTCGCTCGGTGCCGCGATGATCCTCTCCACCCTGCTCGTGCTCGGCGTGCAGGGCTGGCTCGTCAGCGGGTCGCCCCCGTGCGGCTGTGCGACCCCGCCGCACGCGGTGCTGAGACCGCCGATCGTGTATCACAACTTCGGCGACGTGCTCCCGTTCATCGCCATCGCGCTGGCCCTCGTCGGTGTCGGCGTCGCCGCCGCGGTCCTGCGCTGGGTGCCCCTGCTGACGACGCCCCGCACGCGCGACGGGCGCCGCCCGCTGCTGGAGCAGGTGGATGCGTACCGCGACGGCCGCATCGCGGCGAGCACCACGGCCGACCGCCTGGCGCTGAAAATCCTGCGTGCGCGGCGACTCGCCGCGCTTGTGCACCGAGGCGAGCCCATCCTCGGGATCCTCGCCGCACTGCTCGCCGCCGGCTTCGTCGTGGCGCTCGCCGTCTCGTACTCGGTCGTCTTCCGCTGGATCGACGCGCTCGTCGGTCCGGCCCTCGCGGTGATCGCCGCCGCCATCCTCGCCGTGGTGGTGGAGAACGCGCTGACCGCCAAGGAACGCCCGATCAGCATCATGTGGGACCTCATGTGCTTCCTCCCGCGGGCGGGCCATCCGTTCGGTCCGCCCTGCTACGCGGAGCGCGTCGTCCCCGAGCTGCGCGATCGCGTCGCCGACTGGTTAACACACGACCTGGAGCCGCCAGAAGGAATCACGCTGGCCGAACGGCTCCGCTGGCGCGATGAGCAGGAGGAGGCCGCCCTCGGCGAGAAGCGCCCGTTCAGCGTGGTCCTCTCAGCCCACAGCCTGGGGGCCGTGCTGGCGGTCTCGACGCTGTTCACCCTGCGGCCGGACGACGCCGACCGGCTGCGCAACGTCGCGCTGCTCACCTACGGGTCGCAACTGCGCGTCTATTTCGGCCGGTTCTTCCCCGAGCTGTTCGGGCCGGATGCGCTCGGCACCCTCGGCTCGCGGCGTCCGCTCCTCGGCAAGGCCGACCCCTGGTTCACCCAGGTGGAGCGGGATCAGGACGGCGACCCGGTCGTCGTCGGTGCGTCCGGCGCATCCGACCCGTCGCTCGTCCAGCTGCTGACGCAGGAGGACGGTTCGGTCGCCTGGATCAACCTGTGGCGCCGGACGGATTACCTCGGCTTCCCGGTCAACAGTTACCGCCTCGAAGACCGCCGCCCGGACGACATCGACCGGGGAGCCGACGAGTTCGGTCCGCCGCGCTACCTCGTCAAGGTGGCGACGCATCCCGACTACCAGTCCGCCCCGCAGTACCGCGTGGCGCTCCTCGACCTCATCGCCCGCCTCGACACCCCCGAGCCGCCCGCCACCCCATCCCGCAGCTCCTGAGTTTTTCGCCCTTTTCGACCGCGAAACGCGGAAAAACTCCGGAACCGTTGGCGGGGGGCGCGGGGGAGGGGGAGCCACGATACGCCGAGGCGCGACGACGGGGCACCCCCCTTGCGGGCGACGGGCGTGCGGCGTTTCGTGGGGCCCATGACCGATTCGCGAGACCCACAGGAGCCGATCACCGGCAACGACCCCACCAACGGTCTGGCCGGCGACCTCGAGGGCGACGACGGCGGTGCCGCCGAGCCCACCGCGGACAAGGACGTGATCCAGGAGGTCATCCCGGATCTCGACGACGCCCGCGCCGAACCGGGTGACGGGAACTCCGCTACCTCGTACAGCGAAGAGGGCAAGCCGTAAGGCGCCCGGGAAGGAGCGAAGCATGAGTGACACCAGCGGACTGCCGAACACGGACGCCGAGGGCGTTCCGGCCGAGGACAAGCCCGAGCGCTTCGAGCAGGGCCAGGGCGCCGTCGACACCTCCGATCAGGATGTCGCGGGCGCAGGGGAGGCCGGATCGGACACCGCCGCCGGCGCCGAACGCGACGCCCAGGCCGCCGAGCCCGCCGAGACGGAATCCGGCCAGTCCGGAGACGTCTCCGCACCGCACGAGACCGGGGTCGCTCCGGAGGGAGCGGAGGATGTGACGGCTGCCGAAGGGGGCACCGACCAGGCCGAGCCGCCGCCCGCCGACTTCGATCCGGCCGACCAGCCGTCCAACCCGGACCTCGTGGGGCACGTCGAGCCCCCGGACTGATCCACCGCATCCAGCCACCGGCGTCACGCCGGTACCCGACCGGCCCCGCCCTCCTCATCCCAGGGCGGGGCTGCTCGCTGTCCGGGCGTGGCCGTCAGCGAGCAGCGGCACAACTCAGACGTGCGGCCGCGCAGCCAGCCAGCAGCCGCCCGCGATGAGACCGACCACGCACATCCCCACGCCGACACCGAGAACCGGGGCGTCGCCACCCGTCCGCGGCAGCAGCAGACCGACGACGAAGAGCAACGCGCCGACGTTGAGCGTCACGGCGGAGACCCAGCCGAGTGTCGTGCGCAACGTCGCGTTCATCCGGGCAATCGTAGCCCGTCGCGCAGGCTACTCCCCGTCGATCAGGTCGAGCAGGCGCTTGGTCTCGCGGGCGATGTCGTCGTGGTCGTTCTGCGCGGCGCGGCTCTCCAGCGAGATCACCGCGCAGCGGTGCACTTTCGTGAAGTCGCCGTACGGGAAGCTGAAGCGGCCCTTCGTCTCCTCGCTCTTGTCCGGGTCCTCGCCGAGGTGCCAGAGGGCGTAGTCGTCCCAGCCGTTCTTGTCGATGTAGCGATTCTCCTCGTCGGCACTGGGGGCGTGTTCGCTCCAGTCGTCGCGCTCGTCGTGCACGACCTTGCCCTGCTCGACCAGCTTCCTGGCGTGCTCCAGCGCCTTCTTGTTGAGACGTACCGTCATGCCTCTCCCTGGTTGCCCGTCGCGGCCGTCTCCGCGTCCAGCGACTCGTTGATGAGGGATGCGACGAGCATCTTCCAGTCGGATCCTTCGTGCAACGTCTCCGTGTAGCCCGGGGGCACGGCGCCGAACACCGGCTCGTGCTCCTCCCCTTCGACGGCGACGCGGATCAGCGTCCCCAGTTCGGCGTGCGACTCGTCGAGGACGACCCACACCCCCGCCGTCTTCTTCTCCACGTGGAAGATGCGGCCCCGGTACGGGTACCGCACGCTGGACATCTCGAGCTCGCTCGCCGACATGGCGACTCCTCTCGTCGGACTCGTCGGCACCTATCGAACGCCCAGCGCCCGCGCTTGGCAAGAGGGATGTGGCGAGCGACCGCTGCGGAGCGCGTGCTCGCCGCAGGCCCAGCGGGCTCTCAGGCCGACCGTCGACCGCTGAGAACGCCGTCGATGCGGTCGAGCAGGTCGGCCGGGTCGTCGAACACCGACACCGCTCCGGCCTCGAGCAGCTCGGACGGACCGACCCCGCCCGACAGCACACCCGCCGACCGCACGTGCGCACGCGCCGCGGCCATCATGTCCCACGTCGAGTCGCCAATGAAGAGCGCGTCGGACGGCGCGCAACCGGCGCGTTCCAGCGCGACCTCGATGATCCCGGGCTCGGGCTTGGCCGTCGCCACATCGTCGGCGTTCGTCGTCGCGTGGATGGCGTCCTCCGCATCCAGAGCATCCATCAGCAGTTCCAGCTCATCCGTCGGTGCGGAGGTCGCCAGGACCACCCGGATCCCGCGCGACGACAGCTCACGCAGCAGGTCGCCCGCGTGCTCGAACGCCCGCAGCCGCCCGGCCTGCTCGCGGTAGTACTGCGAGTGCAGGTCCTTCGCCCGCGTGATCCAGTCGTCGTCGCGCTCGCCGACCAGCCCCTCCAACAGCCGGGCGGAGTCCTGCCCGATGGCCCGGTGGATGCGCCACGAGTCGACGGGCGTCCCCATGTCGGCGAACGCGCGGCTCCACGCGTCGACGTGAAGGAAGTTGGAGTCGACGAGGGTCCCGTCGACGTCGAAGAGCACTGCGGAGATCGTCATGGCTCCACGACTACCACCCCTTGCGCACGCCCGGCATGGGGTGCACCGTTCCGGGCATGGCTGATCACTCGTATCCGGAACTCACCGACCCGCGCACCGCCATCGTCACCGGCTCCGACTCCGGCATCGGCCGGGCGACCGCGGTCGCCCTCGCCCAGGCCGGCATGGACGTCGGCATCACCTGGCACTCCGACGAGGAGGGCGCGGAGGAGACCGCGCGCCTCGTCCGCGAGACCGGCCGCCGTGCCGTCGTCGCGCAACTCGACACCACCGACGCCCCCGCCTGCGGCGACGTCGTCGACCGCATGGCCGACGAGCTCGGCGGCTGCGACGTCTTCGTCAACAACGCCGGGCTCAACGGCGGCACCCCCTTCTTCGAGACCGACTGGGAGACCTGGCGGAAGACCGTCTGCGCCGACCTCGATGGCGCGTTCGTCTGCATCCAGCGCATGGCCCGACGGATGGTGGATGCGGGACGCGGCGGCCGCATCATCGGCGTCACCAGCGTCCACGAGCACCAGCCGCGCGTCGGTTCTGCCGCGTACGATGCCGCGAAGCACGGGCTCGGCGGCCTGCTGAAGACGCTCGCGCTGGAGCTCGGCGAGTACGGCATCACCGCGAACGCCGTCGCGCCCGGCGAGATCTCGACGCCGATGAACGACGCAGAGGATGAGGACCCGCGCGACGTCCACCGCCCCGGCATCCCGCTCGGACGTCCGGGAGATGCGCGCGAGATCGCCGCGGTCATCGCGTTCCTCGCCTCGCCTGCGGCCTCGTACGTCACCGGCGCATCCTGGGCGGTCGACGGCGGGATGCTGCAGATGGGCCCGCAGGCCGGGTCGCACCTGACCTCGGACGACTGGCGCCGCTTGTAGTCCGGCTTCGTACGTCTTGACGGCCGCGCCGTCGCACCTCGTCGTGCGGCGGCGCGGCCGTTCTGCGTGTCCGCTGTCTTTCGTCGCGGAGGGTGGTCTGTTGTGATCGAAGCGGACCATCCCCGCGTCGCGAACCCCCCATCGGGACGCGGGGATGCGGGCTGGCGGGCCCGCTCGGCTCGGGTACCGAGCGGACCCGTCGGTCGTTCCCCCGCTGATTCGAAGCGCTGTCTTTCGGTTCCGCGGCATCCCCGTAAAACTCCTCCCAGATGCGGCCGTCGTCGCCACAGCTGAGGAGAGTCGCCATGACCGTTCGTCCTGAAGGTGTCGCGCGGAGGAGTGCGCGAACACTTCTTCTCGCATGCGTGGCCATAGCCGCTCTGGTCGGGACGCTGATCCTTCCGCAGCACTATGCCGATGCAGCCACGACGACCGTCTCGACGCTGTACAAGACGGCCACGAACGCCTCGAACAATTCCATTGCTGCGTCATCGGATGCGCCGGGGGGTGCGAAGACCGGGACGGCGAAGCCCGGAGACACGCTCAAGTGGGTGGTGTCCTACCAGAACAACACGTCGGCGAACGCCTCGGTGAACATGAAGGATGTGATCGCGAACGCCGGTGCCTACGTGCCGGGGTCGCTGCAGCTGCCTCCGAACCCAAACGGTGAGGGCGCTCTGGCTCCGCAGTACAGTACCGACGGCGGGACGACGTGGACGAGCGGGACGCCGCCCGCCAACGCGAACGGCATCGGGTACGTGGGCACGGTGGTGCCGCAGGGCACGCAGCAGGTGTCCGTGAGGTTCCCGGCGCCCAGCTCGACGACGGTGCAGACCTCCGGTGGTGACGCATACAACGTCGTGGTGCGGGGAGACCTCGTGTACGGCGTCTATCACCACCGCACCGATGCCGTCGTGTACTGCGCCAAGTGGGCGGATGGGACCACGTGTCCGGGCTGGCCGACGAACGCGAACAACCAGTATTGGTCATCGGCCGTGGGAACGGCCATCGGCACCGGGACCGGGTACACCGGGTTCACTGCATGGCAGGGGGGCACCTGGATTTCGGGGAGCAAGCTGTTCTGGTTGCAGGGCACGGGGGGAGCGGGGTCCCAGGGTGCGCTCGGGGTGGCGTGCCTGGACCTGTCGCCCGCGACCCCGGTCAGTTGCGGTTTCTCCTCGCTGGGTCAGGTGGCGCGTGATGCCAACGGGAACATCGGTGCGACGTTCGGAGGCACGGGGCTGCCTGCTGCGAATGGGCGGTTGTATGTGACGGCGGAGACCCCGACGGGCAATGTCCTGCTCTGCGTGGACCCGGCGGCCGGAGGCCTGTGCGGAACGGTGCCGCTGACGTCCGGGGCTACAGCGAACAACGTCCGGATCTCGTCGGCGACCTTTGCCGACTACGTGTTCACCAGTGTCCCCACGACAGCGGGGAACGGTACCAGCGTCTGGCAGACCTACTGCTACAACACCGCCACGTCGGCGCTCTGCCCGGGGAGCTGGCCGGTCGCGTCGCCGACCCTGCCCACCGATGGCAGCACCAACTTCGCGCCGGTGCTCTCGACTGCCGGAGCGCTGACCGGGGTCTGCTCGATCCTGAACACGGGAGGCACGGGCGGCAGCATCTGCTGGGATCTGGCAGGTGTTCTGCAGAGCAACAACCCGTACACAGGGACCGGCGCCAACTACAACGTCAATAACTCGACGACCGCCGGTGATGCGCTCACCATCGGTTCGAAGGTGTACCTCGCTTCGGGCAACACCGTGATCTGCGTGGACTTCGGCGCCTACACCGGCAACGGCACCGTTCCGGCCTGCTCCGGGTTCACTCCGGTACCCAACCAGTTCAACTACACCGTCCGCACTGCCACCGATGTCGCCCCGAATTGCCTGGTCGCCAACGGCGACGCCGGGCGGATCATCCTGTTCAACGCCCTCACCGGCGGCGGCTGCCTGGCTGTGTCCGGACCCACCACGATGACGGTCAACCCGCCCGCATACTACTGCGGAGACGCCGCCGCCTTCCGGGCTTGGGACCTCCTCACCCTTCCCGGCCTGACTTCGGGGACCTACGCGAACTCCAGCGTGACCCTGCGTGATCAGAACAATGCGGTCATCACCGGCTTCGACAACGTGACGCTGCCCGCAGGCGGAAACCTGGACATCTCCAGCATCCCCACCACCGTCACATCGATCACTGCGAGCGTGACCGTCAACGGAATCAACGACATCTCCGGCGTCCAGACCGGTCAGCTGTCCATCACATGGCAGGGCGACCCGCCGCAGCTCTGCTTCCAGACCATCGCCCCGCCCGTCTCCTGCGACGCTGCCGCTCCGGTCACACTCTCGAACACGGCCAACGCGGTGACCACCTTCACGGCCGGAAACGACGCCCCCAACGGCAACACGACGGGGGAAGCGCGGTTCACGGTCCAGGCGGACCCGGCTCAGTGCTCGCTCGCGATCACGAAGACGCCATCGACTCCCTCCGCGAGACCAGGCGACACGGTGACGTACACGATCACTGTCAAGAACACCGGAAGCCAGGCCTACGACAACGCCTCCCTCACCGATGACCTGACCGACGTTCTGGGGGACGCGGCCTACAACGGCGATCCCGTCGCGTCATCGGGGAACGTCGCATACACGGCTCCGAACCTGACCTGGTCCGGTCCCCTCGCGGTGGGCGCGACGGCGACGATCACCTACTCGGCGACAGTCCTTAATCCCGATGCGGGTGACCACCGCATGATCAACACGGTCGTGTCCCCGACCGCCGGCAGTAACTGCGCGGCGGGGTCGGCCGACGCGAACTGCACCGCGGACGTCCTGGTATCCGATCTGACGGTGATCAAGACGGCCGACAACACCGCCGTGCAGAGCCCGGCCCGCGCCGGAGACATCGTCACCTACGACTTCAGTGCGACGAACACCGGCCAGACGACCCTCACGGGAGTCACCATCACCGACCCCCACCCGGGACTGAACCCGCTGACCTACACCTGGCCGGATCCGGCCTTCGCGGGCAGGCTGCTGCCCGGGCAGACCGCGACGGCGAGCGCGACCTACGCGCTCACCCAGACGGACATCGACAGCGGCCTCGTGCAGAACTCGGCGACAGCCGTGGGCAGTCCGCCCAACGGCCCACCGGTCACCACACCGGCAAGTCGGGCCGACGTGCCTTTGTCGCAGCAGCCGGACATGATCTTCACCAAGACCGCCAACGCCAACGCCGTTTCCGACCCGGCGGCGGTGGGCAACGTCATCCAGTACACCTTCACGGCGACGAACACCGGCAGCGTGACGCTGACGGGGGTCACCATCACGGATCCGCTCCCGGGCTTGTCGGCGCTCGTGTATCAGTGGCCGGGCGTCGCAGGGGTGCTGCTTCCGGGCGAAACGGTCACGGCCACGGCGATCTACACGCTCACGCAGGCCGACATCGACTCCGGGCATGTCGCCAACGTCGCGACCAGCTCCGCGACTCCGCCGGCAGGACCGGTGGTGACACCGCCCGCTTCCAGCACCGACACACCGCTGCCGAACGGTCCCGGAGCCAACTTCCAGAAGGCCGCCGACCTTTCGCAGGTGCATGTGCCGGCCGTCGTGGGCGACACGATCACCTACACCTTCTCGGCGACGAACACCGGCAACGTCACGCTGACCAACGTCGCCATCGACGACCTGCTGCCCGGGCTCTCCCCGCTCGTGTACACCTGGCCGGACCCGGCGGACCCGGGGGTCGTGCACCCGGGGGAGACCGTGACGGCCACGGCGACCTACCAGCTCCTGCAGAGCGACATCGACGCGGGCCACGTGGCGAACACGGCGACGGTGGCAGGGACGCCCCTCAGTGGTCCGCCCTACGTCTCTCCGCCCGCCAGCACGGACAGCCCGCTGATCGCGAACCCGGGAATCGCGCTGACCAAGACCGCCGACGCGGCGGGAGTGAACTCGCCGGCCAGAGTCGGTGACCCCGTCACCTATCACTTCGTGGTGACCAACACCGGCAACGTGCGGCTGGACGCCGTGACGATCGCCGACCAGCTCCCCGGGCTCGGCCCGATCGTGTACGGAGCCTGGCCGGCCGCCTCCGGCACCCTCCTTCCCGGTGAGTCCGTGACCGCGACCGCGACCTACGCCGTGACGCAACAGGACATCGACGCCGGCCAAGTGGTGAATCGAGCACAGGCGACGGGCACGCCACCCGGCGGGCCGAGCACCGGCAGCACGTTCGCATCGATACCGGTCCCCCTGACCCGGGGCCCGAACCTGGTCATCGTGAAGACGGCCGACGAGTCCGGCGTCCAGATCCCGGCTGCGGTCGGCGACGCGATCGTCTACACCATCACCGCAACCAACACGGGCAACGTCACCCTGACCGGGGTGACGATCGACGACGCCCTGTCGGGCATCGGGCAGCTGCAGTACACATGGCCGGGCACACCGGGGACCCTGCTGCCGGGCCAGGTGGTGACCGCGACGGCTTCGTACGCCGTGACACAACAGGACATCTCCGCCGGTCACGTGGAGAACTCCGCCACCACCAGGGGAACGCCGCCGACTGGTCCGGATGTGACACCGCCGCCGTCCGTCACCGATACGCCGCTGGTGGCGAACGCCGATCTGACTCTGGTCAAGAGCGCGGATGCGTCGGCGCTGAACTCGCCGACACGGGTGGGAGACCAGATCACCTACCGCTTCACCGCCGGCAACGCCGGCAACGTCCCGCTGACGGGCGTCTCCATCGCGGACGCCCTGCCGGGGCTGTCTCAGATCACGTACACCTGGCCGGATCCGGCCCAGCCCGGCACGCTCCTTCCGGGACAGACGGTCGCCGGCGTGGCCGTCTACACCGTGTCGCCCTCCGACCTGGACGCCGGCCACGTGGCCAACACGGCCATCGCGACGGGGGCACAGCCCAACGGCCCCGACGCGACGTCCCCCCAGGCTGTCACCGACACGCCTCTCGACGTCGCGCCGTCGCTCATCCTCTCGAAGACCGCAGACGGCTCCACTGTCGGCAGTCCCGCGGCGGTCGGGGACACCATCACTTACACGTTCACTGCAACGAACACGGGGAACGTCACCCTCAGCGGCGTGGCCGTGTCCGACCCGCTCCCGGGCCTGTCGGCACTGACGTACACCTGGCCGGACCCGGCTCAGCCGGGCATGCTGCCGGCCGGCGGGTCCGTCACCGCGACGGCGACGTATGCGCTGACACAGGCAGACATCGACGCCGGACATGTCGCGAACAGCGCCCGAGCGAGCGGGACACCGCCCAACGGCCCGGCGATCGACACTCCGCCCGCAGACACGGACACGCCTCTCGGTGTCAGTCCCTCCCTCGACCTGGTCAAGTCGGCGGCGTCCCTGGACCCGACGGACTTCACGGTCGGGAAGACGGTCACGTACTCCTTCGTGCTCACCAACACCGGCAACGTGACGCTGACATCCCCCACGGTCACGGAGACGCAGTTCACCGGCTCTGGCGCCGTGTCGCCGGTGAACTGCCCGCCGACGCCCGCGCTGGCCCCGGGCGCGCAGCTCACCTGCACGGCGAGCTATGTGCTGACGCAGGCCGACGTCGACAGCGGCCACGTGTTCAACGAGGCCACGGCATCCGGGACGCCGCCGAACGGACCGGATGTGGTCTCGCCTCCGTCCTCCGCCGACATCCCCGGCGTCCAGACGCCCGCGCTGTCCCTGGCGAAGAGGGCCGACGACTCCGCCGTCGGCACCCCGGCACGGGTGGGAGACACGATCAGCTACACCTTCACGTCGACGAACACCGGCAACGTGGCCCTGACCGCGGTGTCGATCGCCGACCCCCTCCCGGGTCTGTCGTCCCTGTCCTACAGTTGGCCGGACCCGGCCAACCCGGGGGTCCTCGTGCCGGGTCAGACGGTCACCGCAACGGCGACCTACAGGCTGACGCAGGCTGATGTCGACCTCGGGCGGGTGCAGAACGCAGCGAACGCATCGGGAACACCGCCGAACGGTCCGCCGACCACGTCGCCCACGGCAACCACCGAGACCCCGCTCGCCGGCGCCCCGGCCATCGACCTGGTGAAGACAGCGGGCGTGTCGGGTGTGCAGTCTCCGGCCGTGGTGGGCGACAGGATCGTCTACACCTTCGTCGCGACCAACTCCGGCAACGTGACCTTGAGGGCGGTGTCGATCGCCGACCCCCTGCCGGGTCTGTCGGCCCTGGCCTACACCTGGCCGGATCCGGCGGAGCCGGGGGTGCTGGCCCCGGGCGGATCGGTGACGGCGACAGCCACCTACGCCCTGACCCAGGCCGACATCGACGCCGGCCACGTGGCGAACACGGCCACGGCGGCGGGAACTCCGCCGAACGGCCCGGGCGTGACCGACTCGGGATCGGCGGACGTTCCTCTGGTCGCCGCCCCGGCGATCGACCTGGTGAAGACGGCCGACGTGTCCGCCGTGACTTCCCCCGCCGCGGTCGGCGACACGGTGACGTACACCTTCGTCGCGACGAACACGGGCAATGTCACGTTGACCGGGGTCGGCATCACGGACCCGCTTCCCGGACTCTCCGCCCTCAGCTTCACCTGGCCGGGGACGCCGGGGACACTCGCTCCCGGGCAGGGCGTGACCGCGACGGCGACCTACACCCTCACCCAGGCGGACATCGACGCCGGCCGGCTGTCGAACACTGCGGATGCCGTCGGCACTCCGCCGAGCGGTCCCGGCGTGACCGACCAGGCCACGGTGGAGATCCCGCAGGACCTGGTGCAGGCTCTCGCGCTGACGAAGACCGCGGACGCTTCGCAGGTGTCGTCGCCTCCGCGGGTCGGCGACCAGATCGCGTACGGGTTCACGGTGACGAACACCGGGAACGTCACGCTCGCGGGTGTCGACATCGGCGATCCGATGCCCGGGCTGTCCGCTCTCACCTACACCTGGCCGGGCGCGCCGGGCGTGCTCGCGCCGGGAGCCTCGGCGACAGCGACCGCGACCTATCGCCTGACTCAACGGGACATCGACGCGGGCCACGTCGACAACACCGCGACGGCAACCGGCGCACCGCCGCTCGGCCCCCCGATCTCGTCGACGCCGGCGTCGACCGACACGCCGCTCGTGTCGTCCCCGGGATTGCACCTCGTGAAGACCGCGGATGCCTCGCAGGTGCATGCTCCGGCGATGGTGGGCGACACCATCACCTACACCTTCACGGTCAGCAACGTGGGCAACGTCACCCTAACGGATGTGAACGTCGCCGACGCGATGACGGGCCTGTCGCCGCTGACGTACGCCTGGCCCGGGGCCGCGGGAGAGCTCCGTCCCGGTGAATCGGCGACGGCGACGGCGAGCTACCGCCTGACTCAGGCGGACCTTTCCGCCGGGCACGTCGCCAATACCGCCCGGGCCACCGGGACAGGCCCAGGCGGTGCGTCGATCACGACCCAGGCGGCGGTCGACACGCCGCTGACCCCGACGATCGCGCCCGTGGTCTCGGGGTGACAGCCGACCGGAACGCGAAGCCGGAGGAGAGGAGGTCGGGATGACTGGGGAGACAGGGCAGAAGCGCGACTCGGGCGTACCGCGAAGTCGAAGGCGGAGCTCGGCCGCCATCGCGGCGGGGGTCGTCGTGGCCGGCGTCGCGGCACTGGCCGCCGTCGTCCTGATCGAGCCGTCAGCCGGCATCCTGAGCGGTTCGGCCCAGCAGGCGAACGCAGGCACGGGCGCGGTCGTGAGCGCGGACTACACGGAGCCGACCCCGGATGAGATCGCCGCACTCCCCGAGGCCAGGTACGACGCGGTCATACCGGGACTGATGGCGTACACGAGCGCGAAGGTTCCCGCGGTCTCCCGTGACGTCTATGTGATCTCGACGGACACGGCGATCTTCGACAGCGCCAAGCGCCCCGTGGCGCGCTTCGCGTTCAGAAATTTCGCCGGACGGCCGACGGTCATCGTGCCCGTCGAGATCGACGGGCCGTGGGCGCTGGTCATGACTCCGGCCCGACAGCGGCTTCCCTCCCAGGCAGGTGGGTCCGCGCCAGCACAGACGGCCGGCTGGGTGCGCACGAGCTCACTGAAGAAGGCCGCCCCCGAACCGCTCGAGCGTCACGTCGTGATCGCGGCGAGCTCGCAGACGCTGGCGATCCAGGAGTTCGACGGAACGACCCTGCAGTCGTTCGGCGTCGCGGTCGGGGCGTCCGGGACGCCGACCCCGACCGGGGTGACGGGATACCTGCAAGAGCGCTACCTGGACCCCGAGCAGGGGCAGACCACGTATCCCATTGAGCTGACGTCGCTGCACTCATCGGCGCAGGACGAGCCCTTCCGCGGCGAGGATGGGGGCCTCATCGGCATGCACTATTTCCCGTCTCATGACGGGACCGTCTCCCATGGGTGCATCCGCCTCTCCGCGGAGGCCATCACCGCGGTGAACCGACTCCCGCTCGGTACGAGCGTCACCATCGTTCCATGAGAAAGGAAGACCGCATCGAGGGACCGGGCGGATGCACGAGATCCGCACCCCGCCCTCGCACCGTCCGCAGGAACCACAGTTCGTGAAGAAAGGGATTCCATCATGACCAAGGGAAAGCGCCTCGTCCTCCCCATCGCCGCTGCCGCGCTCGCGCTGAGCGGGCTCGTCGGCTGCACAGGTTCGCCGTCGTCTCCGTGGTCCGCCGGCTCGGGCTCGACGAACGCCAGGGCGAACGGCTCTACGCCTTTGCCCACCATCCCCGCCGGGACGGGGATCATCTCGGACACGAAGATGACCAGCTGCGATACGACGGGCTCGGAGGTGACCGCCACCGGGACGGTCACCATGCCGAAGGATCGGAAAGGGGACGTCGTCGTCTCCGTCAGCTGGGTCAACTCCACGAGCTCGTCCGTCTACGGGCGCGGCGTCACCACGCTGAAGGACGTGGGCAGCGGTGACAAGAAGGAGTGGGCAACGTCGGCGACCCTTCCTGCGGGCGCGGAATCGGTCTCCTGCGTCCTCGGCGCGGTCGTCCCGGAGTAAGGACAGACGGTTGGGCTCACCTTTCCTCGGTGAGTTTCCTCCGCTCGCGTCATAGGTTGCCGGCTCCCGCGTCTTCAGTAATTGAACCCGTGTGCGATCAGGTCGGGTGAAGCGAGGAGAGCAGGCGAGATGACGGTGACACCGCGCATTCCATCACGGAAATCCAAGATGCGTCGTTCGTCCTTCGTTGCGCCGACCGGCCGGGCGAGCAGTGTGCCGGACGCCCTTTCCTGGCGCACGGCGGTCGAGGGTGAGCTCGCGCCCAAAGGCCCGGCCGCCTGGTCTGCCGCCAGCTCTGTCCAGTCGGATCGCGCCGTCGTCGACGCCGGCCCGTACGGAGTCATCGACCTGGCTGTCGTGGAAGCGATCCCCGAAGCACCGGGACCCAAGCCTCAGCTCGGCGTCGTCTGGTGGGACAAAGGATCGTTGCGGGAGGAGGACTACGAAGACGGGACGATCCAGACCAGCTTCATTCCCGCATCTCTGACCGACCACGTCTCCCTCACCGACACGTACCGTTCGAGCGGTCCGGTGGCCGCTTCGTCCGCGCCGAGCCGCCCGGCGGTCGTGACCACGCCGGCGAGCGAGGCGGACCTGCGCCCACGTCAGGCGGGTGGGCACGCGTCCCTTGCCGAAGTGTCAGGCGGGCGGGCGCGCGCTTCCGGGTCGCGACGCCGCTCGCGCGGCTCCTCGGGGGCCGTCGGCCCCGTCGCATCTGTCGCACCCGCAGAAGTGGAGCCGGTCGCTCCTCCGGCGCCCCCTGTGTCTGCGAGGCGGCACCCGGAGCTCGACGAGTCCGACCACCGCAGGCACGCGCGCCGGGCCCGCCACGTCGAGCTGGTGCCGAAGGCTCGGGGGGGCCGCAACCTCGCGACCAGTCATCCGCGCCGCGCCAGGCTCCGACGCCGTCGCTCTCGACGCCGCCTGGTGCTCAGCATCATCCTGGTCATCGCCGCGTTCGTCGTGACGCTGGTCGTCCAGAGCCTTGTCGTGACACCGTTCACGGTGCCGTCGAGCTCGATGGAGAACACTCTCCACACCGGCGATCGGATCCTGGTCGACAAGCTCGCGTACGGCGCCGACTCCATCCACCGTGGCGATGTCGTCGTCTTCGAAGACCCGGGTGGGTGGCTCTCGGGCGCGCACGACGCGCGCTCTGGCGACGGGAAGAACTATCTCGTCAAACGCGTGGTGGGCACACCGGGTGATCGCGTGAGCTGCTGCAGCACCGGCGGCCGTCTCACGGTCAACGGCAGCGAGGTTTACGAGCCATACGCCGTGGCACCGGAGGGAGAGCCGGCCTCACACACGTTCGATGTCACCGTCCCCGCGGGGGCGCTCTGGGTGCTCGGGGACAACCGCTTCAACTCCCGGGATTCGACCCAGACACAGGATCAGCCGACGAAAGGCTTCGTCCCCATCGCCGGGGTGGTGGGAAGAGCGGTGCTCAAGCTGTGGCCTCTCGATCAGCTCGCGCCAGTCGCCTCCGCTGGCGAACTCGCCTCCATCCCCGCACAGACGTGTCCGACCTGAAGATGCGAACCGTGATCTACGACGAAGTGGACGGACTCGACGAGACTTCCGCGGGCGTGCCGATCCCGCACAGCGCCTCCGATCGCGCGGGCGACTTCGCCATGCCGACCGTCCTCCCCAAGCGCGTGCCCCCGCTTGCCGGGCTCGCGCTCGCGCTCGCGCTCGTCCTTCCGGTCGTCGCCGTCCCGCTGGGCTACCACGTCACCCGGAAACTTCACCGCGTCGGAGGCAAGGGAGTGGCCGTGGCCCAGGCGGCGATCATCGTCGGCTACCTCAACATCCTGCTGATCACGCTGGTGAGCCTGAACGTCGCCGTCGCCGTCTTGCTCTGACGACCGACCCGACAGGTCAGCGCACGGGTGCGGCCGCGATGTGCCGCGTCTTCTCAGCGCACCACCGACGGTGACCACGCGTGCTCCATCAGCAGCGTCTCCGGAGCGGAGCCGTCCGCCGGTGCTGAATACACGTTGAAGTCCCCGGACTTCCCCGCGACCGGCAAGCCGAACAGGACCGTCCGGTCGTCCAGCCACTCCGCCTGGTCGTCGACGCTTCCAGCGAGCGGCAGCACGGTCTCCTTCCCGGAGGCGAGGTCGAGGACGGCCAAGGTCCATCGCGGGGCGTCGGCAGTCCCCAGGTTCTTCTTGTATGCGACGCGCGTGCCGTCCGGCGACAGCGAGGGGCATTCGACGCCGTCCTGGAGGGCGACCACCGTGCGGCCGCGCAGGTTTCCGCGTACGAGCCACGTGTGTCCCGCGGACGCAGCGGTCGCGTAGAAGATGTTGCCGTCGTCGGCGAAGGTGACGCCCCAGAAGTTCAGGTCGACGGCGGTGTAGGGCTGCGCGTCGACGAGGAACGTGAACGCATCGAGCGGACCGTAGTGCGTCCCGTGGAGTGAGGTGATGGTCGTCAGGGTCGAGAACTTCACATTCGCGTAGGACTCGCCGTCGACGAACGCAGTCCAGGCGACCAGCCTGGAGTCGGGCGACAGCCGGGTGCGGCTCGGAGGCCCCGACAGCGGCCAGAAACGGATGACCGCGCCGGCGCCGTCGTAGAGGGTCTCGCGGTAACCGACCGGGCTGATGGAGTTGAGGCTCAGGCACGAGAGGGCCTCCCGGCTCGCATCGACGCGTTCGCAGGAGAGGCCGGAGACCGTACGCTTGCCCGACGGGGACGTGAGAGGCACCGTGGCCACCTTGCCGAAGCCGTCACCGGGTTCCGTGTTACGGAACACGATCTGCGGGCCGGCGGGCACGGTGAACCCGGAGGCCGTCGGTGCGCCCGGTGCGGGGGCCGGCGTGGCGGCCGGCGCCGAGGTGCCGGATGGCGTGGGCGTTCCGGCAGCGCATGAGCTCCCACCGAGCACGACGGCGGTAAGCATCCCGGTCGTCACCACCGCCCGACTGAATCGGCCTCTACTCGTGCTCATCATGCATCCCTTCAGATCGGTCCCGTTAACTAGGGACTCCGAAGCGCACGCACCATTACGGCGGCGACGAGAATCGGTCGGGCAGCACGGAACTGCGCGTTCAGCCGATCAGCGACACGGCTCGCGCGATCACCAGGGCGAGGAGCGTGAAACCGGCGAACGACTCCAGCGACATCAGCAGCTTCGCGCGGTGGGTCAGCGGCATGGTGTCGGTCGGGCTGAACGCCATCGAGTTCGACAGCGAGAAGTAGAAGTAGTCGATGTAATTCGGCACCCAGTCCGCTTGCTTGCTGGACCCGCGTGCCACCTCGTCCACCGCGTCGTGGTCCTCGTCCTGCGGGAACCGGAAGTCCGCCAGCGCCAGCTTCGGCCGCGGAACGGTCGCGCGAGCGACGGGACCTCCGCGGTCGAGGACCCAGAACACCAGGGCGAAGGCGATCACGTTGGTCAGCCACACCTGCAGCGAGGCGAGCAGCAGCTCGTACCCGTTGCCGTGCTTGTTGAGGAGGCGGACCACCGTCTCCGCGAACGCGATCTGGTTCGCCACCAGGATGAAGATCGCCAAGGCGATCTCGGCCCGGCGCGACCACCGCGACTCCCGGTTGAGCCGGTGGGGGTTGTAGAGAACCAGCGCGACCACCATGAGGATGCAGATCCCGACGACGGCGTAGCGCTCCAGCAGGGGGACGACGCTGGGCAGGAACGCGTACGCCGCGAGAGCGACGAGCGTGGCGATCACGGCGGGCCAGCGATGCTCCGGCTGGGCCGACCGCTTCCGGTTCTCGGTCTGGGTCACACGGGGAACAGTACCGCCGGGGCGCACGGTGGAGCGGGAGGCGGCGCGGGGCGGTGCCGCGACCTCTCCGCCGAGAGAGCCTTCGGCGGAGAGGTCGGAGCGTCAGTTGAAGATCGCCCACTCGGAGCGGTCGAGCTTGGCGCGGCTTCCGTTGATCACGAGGTACCACGACCCTTCATCACGATGGAGGTACTCCGCGAGGATTGTGGTGTACTTCCACTCGCCCGACACGAGGGACCAACGGATCAGGGAGATCAGCTGGCCCTGCCGCAGGTACGGGACGGCGACGAAATCATCTTGACGATGGGGCTCCAGTGACCGGTTGCGGGCCCCCGTCCGCTGCATGCTCATGCTGAACTGTAACTCCGCGCCCGACCCCCTGGATATACCTCAATTCACCCCAGGGTGAATTTTCTGCGAACTCAGCTCTCGGGCGCGGAGGCGGTCACCAGCTCGCGCAGCGAGCGGACCGGCGCGATCGTCCTGTTCTGCGTCGATTCGTAGGCGGCGAGGATGATGCCGAGCACCTCGATCCCTTCCTTCTGCGTGTGGAGGGGGCGCGTGCCGTCGAGGATGCTGCGAGCGAAGTGGCCCACCTCTTCCTGGAACTCGTGCACCGGCGCCAGCTCGAGCACCGTCGGCTCGGACTCGCCGCGCAGCCGATAGCTGAGCGAGGTGCCGTCGCTCGTCAGGCTGCCCAGCTCGCCGACCACGGAGAACTTCTCCGTGCCGTCCGCCGGCTGGTAGGCCCAGCTGGTGACCAGGCTGCCGATCACGCCGTTGTCGAAGCGCACAAGCACCTGCGCCGAGTCCTCGCCCTCCATGAACGAGAGGCGGTGCGTGGCGAGCATCGCGGTCACCTCCACGGGCGAGCCGCCCGCGAGGTGCAGCAGCAAATAGGTCGGGTGGTAGCCGGTGTCGATCAGCTCGCCGCCGCCGCTGGTGGAGGCGTGGGCCCGCCATCCCATGTTCGACGGGTCGAAGTCGTTGTAGAAGCTGTCGGTGGTGCGCACCTCGTAGACCCGGCCGAGCACGCCGGAGTCGATGAGCTCCTTGGCCGTGGCGACGGCGGGGAGGAACAGCTGGTTGTGCGCGCACATCAGGGTGACGCCGGCTTCGGCGACCGCGGCATCCACCTCGGCGGCCTCCTCCGGCGTGAGGCACAGCGGCTTCTCGCACAGGATGTGCTTGCCGGCGCGGGCGGCGGCGACGATCGCATCCTTGTGCAGGTGGTGGGGCAGGCAGATGTCGACGGCGTCGATGTCCGCCTCGGCGAGCATGGTCGCGTAGTCGGCGTAGACCTCGGCGCCGCTGTCGCCGGCCCGGCGCTCGGCGGCCTCGCGGACCGGGTCGGCGACGGCGGCGAACGTGACGGTCTCCGGGTTGCGGAGGTAGCCGGCGACGTGGGCTCCGGCGATGCCGCCGGCTCCGATGAGGCCGATGCGGACGGTGGTGCTGGGCATAGTGATGCTCCTTTGGAGACGTGGGTGGGCGTGCGGATGCACGGAATGAGAGGGGAGAGTGAAGGGATGCGGCGGCCGGTCAGGCGACCGGCGCCGCCTGTCCGGTCAGCGCGACGGCGCGGCCGGTCGCTGCGGACTCGTTGGCGGCGACGACCATGCGGGTCAGCTCGACGGCATGACGCAGGTTGTCGTCGGCGGTCGTTCCGTCGTGGATGTGCTGCACCCACTGCGCGAACGCACCGGGCCGCCGCTCCGGGAGGGGCAGCTCCTGCCACTCCTCGCCGAACGCGCCGCCCTTCGCGAGGAGGCGCTCGCCGCCGAACCCGAACATGACCGTCGCGGCGGTGCCGCGCAGCTCGATCGTGAACGCGCCCGGCGTGGTCACGACGCTCGCCTCGAAGACACCGATGCGGCCGCCGGGGAACTCGGCCGTGACGACCGCGTTGTCCTCAACCGCACGGTCGGTGACGTGGCCGTAGGCCGCCGAGATGGTGAGCGGCTCGGCGCGGTGGTACAGCCGCGTCAGGTACGCCGGGTGGCATCCCAGGTCGGTGAGGGCGCCGCCGATCGCGGCCGCCGGGTCGGCGAACTGCTCCGGCAGCCAGCCGGCGACCCAGCCGTCGTGCGCGAGGCGCACGCGGGAGTAAGTGAGTTCGCCGAGCGTGCCGTCGTCGAGGATGCGCTCAATGGCGACCGTGTAGTCGTCGGAGAGTCGGGGAAGCGACACCACGAGTGCGACGCCGGCCTCCCGGGCCAGGTCGACCAGCTCCTCCGCCTCGGTGACCGTCGGGGCGAGGATCTTCTCGGTGAAGACGTGCTTGCCGGCCGCGATGGCGCGTCCGATGACGTCGCGGTGCTGGTCGGTCGCCGTGGTGATGGTCACCGCGTCGAGTTCGGGGCGGGCGAGCAGCTCGTCGAGGTCGGCGACGAACTCCACGCCGAACTCGTCGGCGGCCGCACGGCCGCGCTGCTCGTCGTCGTCCCAGACGGCGACGAGGGTGGTGTCGGGATGCTGCTGGACGTTGCGCACGTAGTCGCCTGCGTGGACGTGCCAGAAGCCGATCGCTGCGACAGCGAGTGGGTGGGACATGCCTGTCAAGGCCTCCTTGCCTGGTATTCGATGCGCGCGAACCACGAAAGCGTACCTTCTGCTCGGGAGCAGTAGATAGTCCTGCGGCAGAATTTCTGGAATCGTTCCCAGATTCGGCATGATCGTGGGGTGAGCTCAACGACGATCACCCTCGACGGCGACGACTGGACCATCCGCGAAGCCCTCGGCGACACGGCCGAGTGGTACCTGGGCGCGCCTCTGCCCGACGCGGGGAACAACGTGGCCGAGGCGTCCGCAGCCATCGCGGCGGCGCCGGGATGGCTGCCAGCACGGGTACCGGGCGCGGTCGTCGACGACCTTCATCGCGCGGGCGAGCTACCCGACCCGCGGGTCGGCCGCAACTCGCGTGCCGCGGAGTGGGTGGCCGAGCGGTCGTGGGTGTACCGCCGGGCGGTGGAGCTGGATGCGCGCGCGGCCGACGGCGTGGCGGTGCTCGAGTTCGACGGCGTGGACCCGGGAGCGGACGTGTACTGGGACGGACAGCGCCTCGGCACGGTGCACGGGCTGTACCACCGTCTGCGGATGCCGCTGGATGCATCCCTCCGCTCGGCTGGGCGGCACAAGCTGGCCCTGCGCGTGCATCCCGCGCCGGACTCCGAGCCGCAGGTCGGACGGACCGAGCGGGTGCGGGTGCACACCCCGCGGCTCGGCTACGGCTGGGACTTCTCGCCGCGGCTGCGGCACCAGGGCGTCTGGAAGGGCGTTCGCCTGCGCGCCGGGCGTGCCCTCTTCAGCGACGTGACCGTCCGTGCGTCGGTCGCCGAGGCGCCGGGTGGCCAGTCGTTGCGCGACTTCGCGCCGGGTGGCGACGAGCTGTCGCAGCCGGGCAGGGCGGGCTCGGGCGTGGACGGCGTCGTCGCCGTCGCGTGGGACGCGCCACGGGCGAAGCGGTCGGACGCGGCGCTGACCGTCACGGTCACGGTCGAGCGCGACGGACGCACGGTGGCCGAGCGCAGCATCCCCGCGGCCGACGAATCGGCGGAACTGCGCATCCCGGACCCAGAGCGGTGGTGGCCGAATACGGTCGGCGGCCAGCCGCTGTACACGGTCACAGTCGTCCTCGCGGACGAGGAGGGCGAGACCGACCGCACCGAGCGCCCGGTCGGGTTCCGGACGGCAGCGCTGGCGCCGACCCCGGGCGCTCCGGCGGACGCCCTCCCGTACACGGCCGTCGTGAACGGCGTGACCGTCCCGCTGCTCGGCTGGAACTGGACGCCGGCCGACACCCTCTTCGGGTCGATCGACGAGCGGACGGTGGAGCACCTGCTCGGACTGGCTGCGGCCTCCGGCGCCCGGCTGATGCGCGTGTGGGGCGGCGGTCTGATCGAGACCGAGCACTTCTACGCGACGTGCGACCGTCTCGGCCTGCTGGTCTGGCAGGAGTTCTCGCAGTCCAGCTCCGGGATGCAGAGTACGCCGAGCACAGACCCGGAGTTCGTGGCGCTGCTTCGTGCGGAGGCCGAGGCGCTCATCCCGACTCGGGTGCACCATCCATCGCTGCTGCTCTGGGGCGGCGGGAACGAGCTCGACGACGGCGGGGTGCCGCTCTCCGACGACTGTTCGCCCGTGCTGGCCGCGCTCTCCGACGCGGTCGCGCGGTTCGATCCGGGTCGTAGCTGGCTGCCGACATCGCCGACGGGTCCGGAGTTCCACAACCGGCTCGACCGCATCGAGGCGAACCCCGACGGACAGCATGACGTCCACGGGCCGTGGGAGCACCAGGGCCTGGTCGGCCAGTACCGGCTCGCCAACGCCGGCACGAGCCTCGCGCACACGGAGTTCGGGGTCGAGGGGATGACGAACCTGCGCTCCCTCGAGGCGCTGGTGCCCGAGGCGGATCGCTGGCCCGCTGACCGCACGAACCCGGTGTACCGGCACCTCGGCGAGTGGTGGGACAACGCGGACCAGCTGGTCGAGCTGTTCGGGGGGCGTCCGGACAGCCTCGAGACGCTGAACCGCGCATCCCAGCTGTTGCAGGCCACCGGTCTGCAATACGCGGTGGAGGCCGACCGGCGGCGCTCGCCGCGCTGCAGCATGGTGCTGCCGTGGCAGTTGAACGAGAGCTATCCGAACACGTGGTGCACGGCCGCGGTCGACTTCCGGGGCGACCCGAAGCCCGCGTACTTCGCGGTCGCCCGCGCGTACGAGCGGCGGCGTGCGACGCTGCGCGTGACCCGCGCCGTGTGGGGCGGTGAGCCGGTCGCGTCGGTCCAGGCGTGGCTGTGGGCGGAGGATGCGGTGCCGTCCGGTTCCGACCTGACGTTGCGCGCTCGCGGTCTCGACGGCGCCGTGCTCGCCTCGCGGGAGGTGCGCGCGGACGCTGTGCGGCATCCCGAACCCGTCGGGACGCTGGAGGTCGCGACCGCCGACTTGCCAGAGGTCTTCCTGTGGGAGGCGGAGTGGCGGGATGCGGATGGCCGCGAGCTCGACCGCGAACGGATGCTCGCCACGACGACCGCGGACTGGGCGGCGCTCTTCGACGTGGCGGCGCCCGTGCTGACCGTCGTGCGCGATGCAACGGGAGCCGTGCGCGTCCGCAATGACGGCCGGCAGGCCGCCCTGACCGTACGGCTGACGGACCCGCGGCCGGTCGGTGCGCCGGGCATGCTGAGCGTCGGCGGCGACCCGCGGCCGCTGCTGCCCGGGGAGGAGCGGACGCTGGCCGCGACCCCCGGAATGCCCGTGCGGGTCGAGGCCTGGAACGCCGAACCGACGGAACCGGCATGAAAACAGATCCAGGCGGCACACCGCGAGCGTTCACGGTCCGTTCAGACGTAGGTGGTGTGATAGCCCCGTGAAGACGCGAATCGCGGAATACCCGCGGCCGGACCACTTCCTCCTCCACATCAGCGACACACATCTGCTGGCGGGAGGCGAACAGCTCTACGGCACCGTCGACAGCGAACAGCACCTCCGCGCCCTCCTCGCGGAGGTGGAATCGTCCGGTGGCAGGCCGGAGGCGATCGTCTTCACCGGCGATCTCGCCGACCGCGGCCAGCCCGACGCGTACGCGCGGCTGCGCGCCCTCGTCGACCCGGCTGCCGAGCGGATGGGCGCCCGCGTCATCTGGGTGATGGGCAACCACGACGATCGGGCGTCGTTCCGGCAGGGCCTCCGCGACGAGCTCGGCGACACGTCACCGATCGACGACGTGTACTGGCTCGGTGGACTGCGCGTCATCGTCCTCGACTCGACCGTGCCCGGACACCACTACGGCGACGTCAGCGAGTCGCAGCTGGACTGGCTGGCGGCCGAGTTGGCGATGCCGGCGCCGGAGGGCACCATCCTCGCGATGCACCACCCGCCCATCCCGAGCGTGCTCGACCTCGCCGTCTCGGTAGAGCTGCGCGACCAGTCGCAGCTGCGCGAGGTGCTGGAGGGCAGCGACGTGCGCAGCATCCTGGCCGGGCACCTGCACTACTCGTCGACGGCGACCTTCGCGGGCATCCCGGTGTCTGTGTCGTCGGCGAGCTGCTACACGCAGGACCTCAACGTGCCGGTGGGAGGGACGCGCGGGCGGGATGGGGCGCTCGCCTTCAACCTGGTGCACGTGTACCCGAACACGGTGCTGCACTCCGTGGTGCCGCTCGGCCGCTACCCGACGCTCGACTACGTGGACCCCGAGGAGTCGGCGCGGCGACTGGCCGCCGACGGCATCCGCATCCCCCCGGCGCCGCGCAACGAGACCCCCACGGAGCCCATCCGCGTCCTCGCTTGACCCGCGTCTCGCCCCCTCCGGGCCGAGATTTGGCGCAAATCGTGACGCGTCAGGTGCCGGGGCGCTCCCACGGGGCCGGGAACGGGAAGTAGCGCTCGAGGAAGTCGGTCACGATCCGCGTCCGCTCCTCGGGGCTGATCTCCGGCTTCGAGCCGTCGTTCAGGCAGAACATGTCCTGGTCGCGGCGCTTCAGGAGGCGCCGCATCATGTCGGGCGCCTGCCGCAGCGTCGTCTCGATGTAGAGCACCTTCGCCTGCGTCTGCGTCACCGCGCGCCCGGTCATCAGCGCGTAGTAGTGGTACAGCGAGTTGGTGACCGAGATGTCGGTCGCCGAGCGGAACGGGCTGGCCGCGGTGCGCCGGAAGTCCTCGGCGAATTCGCGCTCCATCTCCTGTAGAACGCTGATGCGCAGCGGGGCCGCGCAGTGCTCGAGGTGGCGCGTCGTGACCGCGCCGAACCGTTCCCAGAGCAGGCGGCGGTTCACGCGTGCCGCGTTCTCGAATCCGCTGCGCGCCGGGTCGGTCTCGCCGAGCCCGATGCGGGTGCCGGCCTCGACGAACTTGGTGATCCCGCCGGGCGAGAAGAACACGTCAGGCGACAGCGGGCGGCCGATGAACATGTCGTCGTTGCTGTACAGGAAGTGCTCCGACAGGCCCGGGATGTGGTGCAGCTGGCTCTCGACGGCGTGCGAGTTGTGCGTGGGGAGTGTGGAGGTGTCGGCGAAGAAGTCCTCGCTCCGCATGATGTGGATGCGCGGATGCTCCGGGTCCAGCCACGGCGGGACCGGGGAGTCGGTCGCGATGTAGATGTTCCGGATCCACGGCGCGAACATGTGTACGCTGCGGAGCGCGTACTTGAGCTCGTCGATCTGCCGGAAGCGGGCTTCGTTGTCGTCGCCCTCCCCGACGACGTAGGCCGCCATCCGCGCGGCCCGCTGCCGCTGGTATTCGGCGCTGGAGCCGTCGACCCACGAGAACACGATGTCGACGTCGAAGGCGATGTCGCTCGCGAGCGGGTCGAACATGTGCTGGAGGGTGCGCCAGCGCCGTCCGTACAGCTCCACTTCGGCCTCGACCGCCTCGCCGCGGGGCAGGCGCGGCCGCATGAGCGCGTTCTCCCGCGGTGCGGTGATCTCATCGTCGCCGAACCGCCAGAACTCGAGCTGGAACGCGGTCTCGGCGCCGTATCGCAGCCGGCCGATGGGCTCGAGCCGGGGGCGGTACAGGCGCAGGATGTCGGCCTTCCGGCGGGAGAGGCGGCCGTCGGCGATGAGCAGGTCTTCGCCGTGCTCGTCCTTCTCGGGGTCGATGCTGCGGGAGTAGAAGGGCTCGTCGGCGAACGCTTCGGCGAGGGCCGCCGAGACCTCTTTGCGGCGCCGGCGGTCGAGCGCCACGATCAGGCGGTTGTCGTCGTCGCGCACGAGCAGGTACTCGAGCCCGGCGGCGTCGAGGGCGTCGCGCACGGCGAGGAGGTCTTCGATCATGGACTCCCGCGGCGTGAAGGGGCCGGAGACCAGCGTGAAGAGCCCCTTGCGCTGCACGATGTCGTCGCGGGCGAACCGGGGCGCGCCGGAACCGGGGTCGCGGGTGACGACAACGGGCTCGGGCTGGTCGGAGAGGGATGCGGGAGGATGCTCAGCCATACACGCATTACTCTAAGCCGCTCGCGTGGCAGTGCGTTCCGCCGCCGACATGGCGACATTCGTGCCGAATGTGCGCTAACGGGTCGTCATACCGCACATTCGGCACGAATCTGCGGGGGACGGGGTCAGGGGAGGAGGGTGCGGACCGTTGCCAGCAGCAGGGCGCGAGCCTCGGGGGTGACCAGCCACGGTGCCAGGCCGTCTGCCGCCAGGAAGAACGTGGCCCGGGCCGCGGGAGCACGTGTGCCGTCCGCGAGAGGAGCGCCGGCCGGCGTGAAGCCGATGACCGCGCGACCCGATTCAGGGTCGCGCGCGACGACATCCGCCGCTGCGGGCAGATCGCCGACGGTCAGCTTGGTACGCCCGCGGAAGACGACCACCTCGCCGTCCAGACCGGCGGCCGCCGGGTGCTCGGCGGCGGTGATGTGGATGCGGTCCGCCGACAGCGGGACGGAGGACGCCGACGCGAGCCCGATGGCGACCAGATGCCCCCACGCGAGCAGCGGTACGGGGCGGAAGGCGGCGGCACGGGCGACCTCCTCGGACGCACGCCGGGTCACGATGATCAGGTCGGCGTCCGAGTCGTCGCCGAGCTGCGCGCGCATCCCGGACCGGCCGAGGAACTCGACGAGCTCGCGGTCGCCCGGCGACGGGTTCGGCCCGCTGAGCACGGCGACGAGCGCGCCGTCGCCATAGGTGCGGCGGGTTTCGACGCCCAGACGTTCGAGCGCAGTGTCGATGAGCGCGAGGACAGCGCCGCGGGCCACGTCGGCGAACTCCGCTTCCAGTTCGCGGCGGGCGGCAAGCAGCGCGGCGGCGTCGCCGGGCCCGTCGCCTCCTGCGCCCGTGCCGGAACCGCCCAGCACACGGCACGCGAGCACGCCCGCGGCCCCGGCGGCCCGCGCCGCGGCGATCCACGGCTCCAGCTGGGCCGCGAGATCGGCCGGGGTGGATGCCGGTGCGCGCGTCGCGGCGAGCCCGGAGAGCAGGCGGCCTGCCGCATCCCATCGTCCCGCGTCGACGGCGGCGTCGAGGTCGGGCCAGCGCGGGGCACCCGGAGGCCAGGCGCTGCACGCCCGCACCAGCATTCGGAGCCCGGGGTCGTCGCCGGCGACCGCGAGGTACGCGCGCTCGGCCGCGGCGGATGCGTCGTAACCGTCCGGGTCCGCCGCCCATTCGGCCACGGTCTCCAGCGCGAAGCGGGACGGCGCGGCCTCCACCATGGGGTTGGCGGCGATTCCGACGAGCCCGGGCGCGACATCGCGGCCGGTCAGCGGACCGAGGAACACGCGCGAGCGGTCGAAGTCGTTGACGGGGAAGTTGTCCCAGAGCACCAGGTCGCGGCCGAAGCTCGCGACCGCCCGGGTGATGTCGGCGGCCGTCACCTCCCCGACCACGATGTCGGAGCCCGTCCAGAGCAGGCGCGCGTCGGCCGGGAGCGTCTCGGCGAGTCCGACGCGGTACGGGGTCCGCTCGACGCCGGCATAGTCGGTCGGACAGAGCAGGACGGGTTCGCGGATGCCTGCGGGGCGGAGGAAGTCGCGCTCGAACCGCGCCGCCGCCTCGCCGTGGGCGCGGCCGAGGGCCTCGGGCTCGTCCATCGGCACATCGTCGAAGAGGAGGGCGAACGAGCGGACGCCCGCGCCGAGCAGCTGACGGCACTTCGCCGCGAGCGCTTCATGCTCGGCATCGTCGTCGAAGCGCATCGAGAGGCCGGGAGAGATCGCGTAGACGAACAGCACGCCCCGCTCGGCGGCCGCCCGGTTCAGCTCCGCGAGGGAGGCGAGCCGGTCGGCGGGATACGGCTCCCGCCACTCGTCGCGGTGCCATGGGTCGTCCTTGGGCGCGTACAGGTAGCGGTCGAGCCCGATCGCGCCGCCGCGCTCGAACCAGGCGAGCCGGTCGGAATGCGACCACGGCTCGCCGTAGAAACCCTCGACGACGCCGCGCCACGCGAGCGCGCCCGGCTCTCCGGCGGCGCTCACCGCTCGCCCCCGTGCCACGACGCCCACAGTTCCGCGTACGCTCCGCCGGCAGCCACCAGCTCCTCGTGGCTGCCCAGCTCGTCCACGCGACCGTCGCGCACCACGGCGATGCGGTCGGCGTCGTGGGCGGTGTGGAGGCGGTGGGCGATCGCGACGACGGTGCGGCCCTCGAGCACCCGGTTCATCGCGCGTTCCAGGTCGCGGGCGGCGGTGGGGTCGAGCAGGGAGGTCGCCTCGTCGAGGATGAGCGTGTGCGGGTCGAGCAGCACCAGCCGGGCGAGCGCGAGCTGCTGCGCCTGCGCCGGGGTGAGGACGACGCCGCCGGAGCCGACGACCGTGTCGAGGCCCTTCGGCATCGCGGCGACCCAGCGCAGCGCATCCACCACCCGGAGCGCCCGGGCGAGCTCGTCGCGACCGGCGCCGGGCTTCGCGAGCGACAGGTTCTCGGCGATGGTGCCGACGAAGACGTGGTGCTCCTGGGTGACGAGGGCGACGTGGCTGCGGAGGTCGTCGAGCGGGAGGTCGACCAGCCGGACACCGCCGACGGTGATGCGTCCGCCGGTCGGCTCGGTGATGCCGGCCATCAGGCGGCCGAGCGTCGACTTGCCCGACCCGGACGGCCCGACGATCGCGAGGCGCTCGCCGACGGCCAGGTCGAGGGTGACGCCGTGCAGCACCTCGGTGCCTTCGCGGTAGGAGAAACGCACGTCTTCGGCCAGCACGTGCTCGTCGACCGGCTGCTCGCCGGTCGCGTGGCGGTCCTCCGGCACGTCGGCGACGCCGATGATGCGCGAGAGCGCGGTGGTGCCGACCTGGATCTCGTCCAGCCAGCTGATCAGCTCGTCGACCGGCGACACCAGCTGCATCGCGTAGAGGGCGACGGCGGTCACGGCACCGATGCTCGCGGCGCCGCTGCCGACCAGGAACGCGCCCCAGGCGATGACGACGATCACCGGGAGGAGGAACGCGATGTCGGTGCTGGGGAAGAACCAGGAGCGCAGCCAGAGCGTGTACCACTCCGACTCGCGGCGCTCGCGGAGGGCGGCGTCGATCTTGGCGCGCTGGGCGGGGGCGAGGCTGAGCGCCTCGATGGTCCGCACGCCGTCCACGGTCTCGCTGATCGTGCCGCCGAGGGTCGCGTAGGACGCGAGCTGGCGCTGGTAGCCGGGGCCGGAGCGCCGGAGATACCACCGCGCTGCGATCACGAGGATCGGCACTCCCGCGAACATCGCGACCGCCACGGCCGGATTCACCAGGAATGCCGCGACGACCGTCAGGACCGCCGTGACGCTGGCGACCAGGATGCGCGGGACGCCGAACCGCACGGTCTGGGCGACCGACTGGATGTCGTTGGTGGTTCGCGCGAGCAGGTCGCCCGTCCCCGCCGCCTCGACGGTGGAGAGGGGGAGCCGCGCGACGGTCGCGAGGAACTCCTCCCGCAGCTGCGCGAAGACGCCCTCGCCGAGCACCATCGACTGCCGTTGGGCGAACCGGATCAGCACGGCCTGGCAGACGATGGCGACGAGCAGGATGAGCGCGATCGTGTCGATCCCGCTCGTGACGAGAGTGTGGCCGGTGACGCCGTCGATGATGACGCCGATGAGGGCCGGTCCGGCGAGACCGGCGACCGCGGCGAGGGTGTGCAGGACCAGCACGACGGAGAGGCCGCCGCGGTGCTGGCGGATGAGACGCGCGCCGGTCTCCCGGACCGTCCTGGTGCTAGCGATCGGCAGCAGCATCGCCCGTTCCCTTCTTCCGCTTGTCCTTCTTCTTCGCCTTCTTGGCCGTGCGGCCGCCCTCCGGACGCTGCGCGGTCACGGGATGCGTCGCCGTCCAGAGCGCGTCGATCGACCCGGTCCAGGCGGCGTCGAGGTCTTCGCCCTCGGCCGGCTCGGCGGCGGAGATGGTGCGCGAGACGATCGCGCGGTACAGGTCGCCGAGGTCGTCCTCCTGGCGCAGCAGCTGCTGGTGCGTCCCGGTGCCGACGACCCGGCCCTTCCGCACTACCGCGATGGTGTCCATCCGGTCGAGGAGCAGCGGGCTGGCGGTGACGACGACGGTCGTGCGCCCGTCGCGGGCCTCGCGGAGACGCTCGGCGATCTGCGACTCGGTGTGCGCATCCACCGCGCTCGTCGGCTCGATGAGAACGAGCACCTCCGCGTCGGTGAGCAGCGCGCGGGCGAGGCTGAGGCGCTGTCGTTGGCCGCCGGAGAAGGTGCGGCCGCGCTCGGCGACGCGCTCGTGCACCCCCTCGGGGAGGGCGTCGACGGTCTCGGTCGCCGCCGCCGCGTCGAGCGCGGCGGAGACCCGTCGCATGCGCCCGGTGGAAATGTCGTCCTCGCGCCGGCGGCCCGTCTCCTCGTCGCGCACGGGCAGCGTGTCGAGGCCGTCCAGCAGCCGTCCGCCGAACAGGTGCGGGTTCGCGTCGTTCACGACGATGCGCTGGCGCACGTCACGGACGGGGACGCGCGTGTGATCGACTCCGCCCCACAGCACCGGCGCCTCGCGGTGCACGGCGTCGTCGAAGCGGCCGATGCGGGTCGCGATGGCGGCGGCCTCGTCGGGGTTCGCATCCACGATCGCGGTGAACCGGCCGGGCGGGATGACGACACCGGAGGCGAGGTCTTCGATCGCGGATCCCCACGCCGGCGCCTCCGCGGTCTCGTCGGCGTCCTGCGCGGCCGGCCGCGTCCGGAGCACGGAGAGCACGCGCCGAGCGGAGACGACCCCGGCGGTGAAGGTCTGCGCGGCCTCGACCGCGGTGCGCAGCGGGAGCACGAGGAAGGTCGCGTAGCCGTAGAACGCGGTCAGCTGGCCGGGCGTGATCGTGCCGTCGACGGCGAGGTGGGCTCCGAACCAGACGATGAAGACCAGGAAGACGCCGGGCAGCAGCACCTGCAGGCCGTCGAGCCAGCTCTGTGTCTTGGCCACGCCGACCCCGGCGGCACGGACCCGCTGCGACTGGATGGCATACCGCTCGACGAACTCGTGCTCGCCGCCGATGCCGCGCAGCACGCGAAGGCCGACGACCGTGTCCGCGCCGAGGGTGGTGAGCCCGCCGGACTCCTCGCGCCACACGGCCTGCCGTGAGCGGAGGGATCGGAGCAGCAGGGCGAGGACGGCAGCAACGGCCGGCACGCCGATGACGACGGCGAGGCCGAGAGGAACGCTCGCCGACAGCATGATGACCGATACGACGACGAACGCGACGACACCGCCGCCGAGCCGGGCGGTGACCTCGTACATAGCGCCCAGCCGGAGGGAGTCGGTGCTCACGGTCGCCACGATCTCGCCGGACGAGGTTGTCGCGGTGATGGCCGGACCGGTCTCGGCGGAGTGGTAGCCGATCAGCCGGGCGACGCCCAGCGACGAGCGGAGCCAGTTGGAGATCGCCATCCGGTGGCGCAGCATCCCGGCGATCGCCTGCACGACGGCGACGATCAGCAGGGCGCCGCACCAGGTCCACAGGCGGCCGGAGTCGCCGGACACGCCCTCGTCCACCGCGCGGCCGAGCAGGTAGGGCCAGACGGCCTGGCACAGCATCCACACGACGCCGAACAGCATGCCGGCGCCGAGGCTGGCGGGCTGTCGCGCGGCCTGCCACAGCAGGAACCGCGGCACCGACGACAGGTGCCGTTCGGTGGGCCGGGCCGCGGGGATGCGGGCGCCGCGCGGCGTGCGCGACGGCGGACGGGAGGCGGACGGACGAGCAGCGCGGACGCTGGACACGAGTGCTCCTGAGGGGGATCGAGCGGGTGTGGGATGTGGGGGAGGGTGGGTGGGGCGGGACGGCGGTTCAGCGGCCCGGCGGGGTGAGCGCGGCGATCGCCGCCGCGTCGAGCGGGACGGCCGGAGCCTGCTTCAGCAGGAGCGTCAGCTGGGCGGCCGTCTCGAGCTCTTCGACCAGATCGATCGCCCCGTCGAGGGTCGCGGCGGCGACCACGGGGCCGTGATTGGCGAGCAGCAGAGCAGGATGCCCGGGGGCGGCCGCCGCGACGCCCGCCGCGAGTTCAGCGCTTCCCGGAGGCGCGTACGCGACCAGCGGAACGTCCCCGAGCCGCATTACGCGATACGGCGTCAGCGGGGGCAGCTGGGCGAACCCGGTCTCCGTGGCCGGGAGGCAGGCGATCGCCGTGGCGTACGGGGAGTGGAGGTGGACCACAGCGGTGGCGTCGGGATGCGCGGCGTACATCGCGGCGTGCAGCGGCAGTTCCTTGGTGGGTCGAGGCGCGCCCTCCTGATCGGCGGGGGTCGCGGCCAGCTGTTCCTCCGTCACAGAGCGCAGGGAGGAGCCGGTCGGCGTCGCGATGATGCGGGAACCGACCCGCACGCTGACGTTGCCCGAGCTTCCGGGCGACAGACCGGCCGCCGAGAGGTGGCGGCAGGCGCGGACGACCGCCGCGCGGGCCTCGGCCTCGCGCGCATCCCTCTCCCGCAGGCCCGTGCCGTCGGAGCGCGTCACGGTGCCACCTCCCACGCGTCGGTGAACAGGGTCGGGCGGCCGAAGTTGCCCGACTTGAGCAGCACGGCGACGGTGCGGCCCGAGCCGGTGGAGGCGACGGCCCACGGAACACCGGGGGCGGCCTGCACGCCGATCTGCAGCCGCTCGATGCCCAGGCGGGTGGTCACGGCGCCGGAAGTCTCGCCCCCGGCGACGAGCAGATGACTGATGTTCAGCTCGTCGACGGCCCAGGCCGCGAGTTCGGAGAGGGCGTCCTCCAGCAGCGCGGCTGCGCGCTCGGCGCCCAACTCGCGCTGCGCTGTCGCCACATCCGGCGACGCACGCACCAGGACGGGCGCGAGCCGGTCGGTGCGATTCGCGAGGGCATCGCGGAGCCGGTCGAGCGTGCCGGGGTCGTGCGCGAGGTCGAGCGGGTCCAGCTCGTGGCGCTCGCCGGTGAAGGCCGCGATCTGACCGCGGGTGGCGGCGGAGGCGCTCCCGGCCAGGATGAGTCTTCCGGTCACGGGGACGCCCGGAAGGGAGGCAGCGGCTCCCGTCGAACGCGGTGCGCCGCTCGCGGTGAAGACCGACGCATCCGGGCCCGTCGCGGCGTCGCCCTCAGTGGTCTCGGTCGCGCGGACCGCGACACGCGCCAGCGCCGTGCCCACCCCGGCCCCGCCGCCCGCGACGACGGGACGCTCGGCGGCCACGCGGAGGACGGCCTCCGCGACGGTGTCGATGTCGTCTTCGGTGAGGGCGTCCACGAGGGTGTGTCCGTCGCCGATGAGATCGACGACCGCGTCGGCCCCGCGCCGCACGTCCTGCCAGCGCACCAGGGAGACGGGCGCGGAGGTCTGCGGGGCGAGCAGCCGGACGACGTTCGAGTCGCGCATGGGCGTCAGCGGGTGGTCGCGCATGGGGGACTCGGCGAGCGGCACGCCGCCGACGAAGAGCACGCCCTGGTACTGGGTGCGGGCGGCGTCCGGGGTGGCAGGCGTGCCGATGGTCACGGGCGACGGCGCATCAGGTGCGGCGCTCTCCGCGGCGACGGCCGCGAGCGCGTCCGCGATCGGCCCGATGTTGCCCTCCGGCGTCGAATCGAAGGTCGAGCAGTACTTCTGGTACAGCAGCGTCGCGCCCGCGCCCACGAGGAAATGCGCGGCCTCCGACGAGGCGGCGACCGCGTGCGCCACAGGCGCGGTCCGCGCCTTCAGGGCCACGACCGCGCACGACGAACCGGCAAGAGCGAAGACGTCATCACGGGATGCGTCGGTGCGCGGGATGCCGAGCAGCACGCTCGCGGGAAGCCCCGCTTCGGCGACGCGTCCCGCTAGGTCGCAGGCTCCGGTGACGTCGTCGGCGACAGCGCCGAGCCGCATCACGAGACACCGACCCCCGGTGCGTCGGCGGGGGCGCTGGTGGCGGTGGTGGCGGTCAGAGCGCTCGGCGCGACGTGCTCGCCGGCGACGACCACGGTGGCACCGGCGTCGCGCAGCGCCTGCAGGTCCGCGGGATCGGCGCCGGGGTCCGTGAGGATCACATCCACCAGGTCCAGACCGCCGACGCGGATGGGGGCGCGCGCCCCGAGCTTGGAGTGGTCGACCAGCAGGATGGTGGTGCGGGCTGCGCGGGCGAGCTCCTGCTTGAGTTCGGCGTCGAGCGCGTTGGCGCAGAGGATGCCGGTGGTGTCGACCGCCGTCGCCGAGAGGACGGCGATGTCGACGGAGTAGTCGGCGATGGTCCGGCGTGCGGTGGCGCCGGCGAAGGACCGGGTCTCGCTCTGGTAGACGCCGCCGACGGCGACCAATTCGACGTCGTCGCGCTCGATGGCCGCCTGGATGACGGGCGCGGAGTGGCTCACGATCGTGGTCCCGGGCCGCAGCATCCCGGTGAGCGGTGCGACGGTGGTGCCCGCGTCGAGGGCGACCGTGACGGCCCCGTCGAGCAGGTCGAGGCAGGCCTCGGCGATGGCGCGCTTCTCGCCGCTACCGGTGACGGCGCGCTCGTCGAAGGGGCGCCCGTGGCCGAGGTTCGGGAGGCTGGCGCCGCCGATCACCCGCCGGGCGAGACCATCGCCTTCGAGCTGGCGGAGGTCGCGGCGGATGGTCATCTCCGAGACGCCGAGCTCCTCCGCGACGCGCGACGACGACACGTAGCCCTCGGCGGAGAGCCGTCGGAGCAGCTCCTCGCGGCGGGCGGGGGCATCGGTGTAACGCACGCGTCCATCCAAGCGGCTGCCCCGAACGCTTGTCAACAAACGCACAAATCTTGACGCGAATGTTCAGAAGTGAACAGAATGGAGCAGTGACCTCCGCTTCTCTCGCCGCCCTCGGCGTGGACGTCGGCACCACCAATACCAAGGTGGTCCTGACGCTGCTGGGCGATTCCGTGCGGGAAGAGCGGACGCTGACCGTCCCGACGCCCGGAAACGGCGCGGGCCTCCAGGCGGTCGTGCTGGGCGCGATCCGGGAGATCGCCGTCGACAGCCCCTACCCGATCGCCGCGCTCGGTGTGGCCTCGATGGGCGAGACCGGCTGCCTGGTCGCCCCGGACGGACGCCCACTGGGCGACCTCTTACGCTGGGCCGACGGAGACACGGCGACCGCCGACCGCCTGGTCGCGGCCGCCGGTGCCGAAGCGCTGTACGCGGCGACCGGCGTACCTGCCCCGGCCAAGTCGCCGCTGACCCACTGGCTCCGGCTCGCGGCAGACGGGGATGCGCGGCTCGCCGATGCGCGCTGGCTCGGCGCCGACGCGCTGATCGTCGAGGCGCTGACGGACGAGGCGGCGACGGACCACACGCTCGCCGCCCGCACCATGGCGTATCGACTGCCCGGACCCGGGGAGGGCCTCGCCGCATCCTTCGATCCCGAACTGCTCGCGCTCGCCGGCGTGACCCCTGAGCGCTTCCCGCGCGTCGTCGAGCCGGGAGGCATCGCCGGGACTGTGACGGCCTCGGCCGCTGCCGCGCTGGGCCTGCCAGTCGGGCTGCCCGTGGTCGTCGCCGGCCACGACCACGCTGTCGGCGCCTGGGCGGCGGGAGTCCGCGAACCCGGCCAGGCCGCTGACTCGGTCGGCACTGCCGAGGCGCTGCTGCGGGTCGCCGACGGCGTGTCCCGGGAGGGCGCGCGCCGCCACGGGATGAGCCTCGCGCGCACCGTCGACGGCGCCCACGAGACGTTGCTCGCGGGCAACCCCACCGCCGGGGCGCTCGTGGAATGGGCGTTCGCCGAACTGCTGCCCGGGGCCGATCGCCACGACGTTCAGGAGCAGGCGCTCGGGCGCGCGGGCGGCCCGGTCGAGGCCGTCCTGGTCCCGTACCTCCGCGGGCGTCAGTCGCCGGCGCCGGACCCCGCCGCGACGCTGCGCCTCGTGGAGCTCGCGTCCGCGGGGGACGCGGGTACCGTATCCACCGGGCTGGCCGACCCCGCCGCAACGCTGACCGCGGTGCTCGCCGGGCTCGCGCTGCAGCTGGCGTGGATGGATGCGGCCCAGACCGACCTCGCCGGCCCGCGTTCCGCCGACCTCGCCGTGCTCGGCGGTCCGGGTGCGGCGAACGGGGCGTGGTGGCGGCTCAAGCAGCGTTTCGTCCCGGGCGCCTTGCGTCGCGTGGACGCCGCGGAGCCGGTCGCCACCGGCGCCGCGATGCTGGCCGCGCACCGCGTCGCCGGCCCCACGACCTCGCTGCCGCTGCGCAGCGCCGACAGCGCCGCGTCCGCGGGCGATCCAGCACTGCTGGACGCCTTCGTGCGCGCGGCCACGCTCCACGACAAGGAACACGCATGACCGACACCACCTCCCGTCCGGCGCTCGACCTCGACGCCATCGCCCGCCCCAGCGGCGGCCTCGCGATGGTCGCGATGGATCAGCGCGAGAGCCTCCGCCACATGTTCGACCTGGCGGGCGCCGGACGCCCGGCCGATGACGTGCTCATCCGGTTCAAGCTCGACGTCGCCGAGGCGCTCGGCCCGCTGGCGTCCGGCTTCCTGATCGACCGGCACTACGGGTTCGAGGCCGTGCGCGACGTGCTGCCCGCAGAGACGGGCCTCATCCTCGCCGCCGACGCGCTCACGCAGGAGGACGGCGGGCCGGTCGAGGAGACCGCGCTCGACGAGGTCGTCCTCGACCAGACCGACCTCGGCGGCGTCTCGGCGCTGAAGCTGCTCGTGATCTGGCGGCGCGACGCCAAGCGCGAGCAGCGCGTCCGGCTGGTCGAGCGGTTCGTCGCCGAGTGCCGCACGCGCGGCGTGCTCTCCGTGCTGGAGCCGGTCGTCCGGGCCACCCCTGAAGAGCTCGACGCGGGCACCTGGGATCTGGATGTCGCCATCCGCGAGGCGGCGGAGGAGCTGTCGCCGCTCGGCCAGAGCCTGTACAAGGTGCAGGTGCCGATGTCGGGCACCGGTGATGAAGCCGCGCAGCGCGACGCGAGCGAGAAGCTCAACGCCTCGATCACCGGGCCGTGGGTCGTGCTCTCGCAGGGTGTCGACCGGCCCGCGTTCCTGCCCGCGGTCGAGGCGGCGTGCCGGGCCGGTGCGAGCGGCTTCCTCGCCGGGCGTGCGCTGTGGAGCGACGTCGTCGGCCGCGACGACGTGCCGTCGGCTCTGCGCGAGCTGTCGGTCCCGCGCCTCGAAGCGCTCATCGAGGTCGTCGACCGCGAGGCCCGGCCGTGGCGGGAGGCGTGATGATCGCGGGGCTGCTGCACACCGTCCCGGCGCTCGCGCCGACGTTCGACGCGCTCGTCGCCGATGCCGTTCCCGGTGCCTCCCGTGAGCATGTCGTCGACGCGTGGATGCTCGAGACGGCCATCGCCGAGGGCGTCACCCCCGCGGTGCGCGAGCGCGTCGCCGGGCACCTCCGTCATCTCGCCGAGTCGGGCGCCGACGCCGTGCTCGTGACCTGCTCGTCGATCGGCGAGGCCGCGGAGGAGGCGGCCGCCGCTCTCCGCATCCCCGTCATCCGCGTCGACGCCGCCATGGCCGCCGAGTCCGTCCGCCTCGCCGCCGCATCCGCCGCCGCCCAAGCCAACAGCTCCGGAGTTTTTCGCCCCGAAACGCCCTCCGAGAGCGGAAAAACTCAGGAGCTGGCGGCTGGGGGGATCGCGGTGCTCGCGACGAACACCGCGACGCTCGGGCCGACCACCCGGCTGATCGAGCGGGAGGCGACGGCGCGCGGCGTCGCGGTCGACGTCACCGCGACGGTCGTGGAGGGCGCAGCGGCCGCACGGGCTGCCGGCGACCAGGCGACCCACGACCGGCTCATCGCCGAGGAGGTGCGCCGGCTCGCGGAGAGCGGCACGGCCTCCGTCCTCGTCCTCGCCCAGGCCTCGATGGCCCCTGCCGCCGAATCGGCCGGCGTCGATCTCCCCGTGCTCACCTCCCCCGCCGGCGGCGTCGCCGGCCTGCGGGAGGCCCTGACCCCGTCGGACCCGGGAACGCCGGACGCCAGCGCGAACCGGCCGGCGCCTCCCGGGTCCGGCGGTACCTCCGCCGCGGCGGGCCCGGCGGGCCGCACCCAAGCGGGCGGAGCCCGCGCATGACCGGCGTCGACCTGCTCGCCTACGCCGACCGCCTCGGCGGCGACCTGCCCCGCCTGCGGGCCCTGCTCGAGGGCCCGCTGCGCGACTTCGCCGGGGTCCACATCCTGCCGTTCTTCGTGCCCTTCGACGGCGCCGACGCGGGCTTCGACCCGATCGACCACGGCGCGGTCGACCCGCGACTGGGCACCTGGGACGACGTCCGTGCCCTCGCGGCCGAGCGCGAGGTGACCGCCGACCTGATCGTCAACCACGTGTCGAGCGACTCCGCCGAGTTCGTGGATTGGCTGGCGAACGGCGACGAGTCCCCGCACGACGGGATGTTCCTCACCTTCGACACGGTCTTCCCCGACGGCGCGACCGAGGACGGCATCACGGCGTTCTACCGCCCGCGGCCCGGTCTGCCGTTCACGGCCTACCGGATGGCGGACGGCCGCCGCCGGCTGGTGTGGACCACCTTCATGCCGACACAGGTCGACCTGGATGTGGCCAACGACCGCGCCCGCGCGTACCTGCGCCGCATCCTCGCGACCCTGCGGTCCGGCGGCGTCACCACGGTCCGTCTCGACGCTGTCGGCTACGCCGTCAAGACGCCCGGCACCGACAGCTTCATGACGCCCGAGACGCTGGAGTTCGTCCGCGAGATCGTCGCGATGGCGCGCGACGAGGGGCTGCGGGTGCTCGTCGAGGTGCACGCCCACTACACGCAGCAGCTCGCCATCGCCCCGCTCGTCGACTACGTCTACGACTTCGCGCTCGCCCCGCTCCTGCTCCACAGCCTGGGCACGGGCACCTCGGACCGCCTCGTCGAGTGGATGCCCATCCGCCCGCAGAACGCGATCACCGTGCTCGACACCCACGACGGCATCGGCATCATCGACGCCGGACCCTCCGGCGACCGGCCGGGGCTCATCGACCAGGGCGAGATGGCCGCCATCTTCGAGCGTGCCGCTGTCGCGACCGGCGGGCACTCGACCGTCGCATCCGTCATCCCCGCCTGGATGAGCCTTCCGCACCAGATCAACGCGACCTTCTTCTCCGCGCTCGGCGCCGACGCGCGCAGCTACCTGCTCGCCCGGGCGGTCCAGCTGTGGCTGCCCGGCAAGCCGCAGCTGTACTACGTCGGGCTGTTCGGCGGTCTGGATGACGTGGCGCTCTTCCAGCGCACCGGCCAGGGCCGCGACGTCAACCGTCACGTGTACACGCCCGACGAGCTGGAGGCGTCACTCGCGAGCGAGGTGACGCGCGCGCAGCTCGCGCTCGTCCGCCTGCGCTCGACGCATCCGGCTTTCACGGGCGAGTTCCGCTACCGTGTGGTTTCGGACGGCTCGCTCGACCTCGAGTGGGCGCTCGGCGACGAGCGCGCGACCCTCACCGTCTCGTTCGCCCCCGAACCCGAATTCCGCATCCGCATCGCGGGTGCCGGCGGCCAGCTCACCGCCGACTCCGTGCCCGCGCTCGCTTCTCTCTGACCCCTCTTCCCCCACCGAGGACCATGCAGACCACCCAGGACATCACCGTCACCCGCAGCGCGACCGAGGTCGTCCTCGTCGCGCCCGCGTACACGCTCGGCGTCGCGCTGACCCGCCCGCGCGCGACCATCGCCGGCCCGGACGGCGAGCTCTGGAGCGATCTGTCGCTGCTCGCGAGCGTCGATCGCGTCGGCCTCCCCGACGAGTCGTCCGGGCCGACCGCGGTCACGGTGGAGGAGCAGGAGGACGGCACGGTCCGCATCACGGTGCTCACCGACTCCAGCGCCTGGGCGACCAAAGCCGTCGTCCTGCACTGCACGCCGCGTGAGGTGCGCGCCCGCGTCGAAGTGACGACGGAGGACGACGACGCGCGGATCGCCGACCTGACGATCTTCGGCGGCCAGGCGGCCCTGCCGTCGGGTGCGGCCGGCACCTTCCGCTCGGGCATCCGTTTCCCGTCCGTCTTCGTGCCGACGCCGACCGAGCCCATCCAGGTCGTCCGCGCCTCCAACACCCAGGCGCAGCTCGGCGTCGTGGGCGACGCGGAGCCGGGACGTCTGCACGGGATCTTCTCGCCGCCCCCGCTGGTGTTCGGCCTCGGCCGGCCGTCGATCGCACCGGACGCTCCGCACGGTCCGACCGACATGCCGGTCGGCGACTGGCTCGGCGTCTCGGTCGTCGCGCCGATCGCACAGCTGGGCTTCACGACGTTCCGCTACGACGCCATCGACGGCGGCTTCCTCTTCCGGCTCACGTACGAGGGCCACACGCGGGTCCGCGCGGGCGGATGGGTGTCGCCCGACTTCGTGCTGCGGCCCGGGGGCGCGCCGCTGAGCCTGATCCGCGACTACCGCGACGACCTGCTCGGACGCGGCTGGGCCGAGGAGCCGAGCGTCGGTGCCGAGTGGTGGCACGAGCCGATCTTCTGCGGCTGGGGTGCGCAGTGCGCCCTCGCCGTCCGGATGAGCCACGAGGGAGAGGCGCTCGCGACCGACAACGCGGACGGATTCGTGCTCCCGGCGGGCGCCGCCTTCGCCCCCGACCTCGCCCGCCAGTACCTCTACGACCGCTGGCTGAACCGCCTCGCCGAGCGCGACATCCGTCCGGGCACCGTCGTCATCGACGACCGCTGGCAGGCCGACTACGGCACCAACACGGTCGACACCGAGAAGTGGCCGGACCTCCGCGGCTGGATCGACGCGCGCCACGCCGCCGGTCAGCGCGTCCTGCTGTGGTTCAAGGCGTGGGACCCGGCGGGGCTGCCGCCGGAGCTGACGGTGCGCGACGCGTTCGGGCGCCCGGTGGCCGTCGACCCGTCGAACCCGGCCTACCTCGACGCGCTGCGCGAGCAGGTCACGGGGATGCTCTCCGCCGACGGACTCGACGCCGACGGCTTCAAAGTCGACTTCACCCAGCGCGCGCCGTCCGGTGTCACCCTCCGCACGCACGGTGACGACGTGTGGGGCATCAGCGCCCTGCACACGATCATCGCGACCATCCACGAAGCGGCCAAGGCGGCCAAGCCGGATGCGCTGGTCGTGACGCACACCGTGCATCCCTCGTTCTCCGGTGTCACCGACATGGTGCGCCTCAACGACGTTCTCGAGGACTCCGTCCACGGCGACCCGGTGCCCGTCGGCGACCAGCTGCGCTACCGCCACGACATCGCCGCGGCCGCCCTCCCCGGCCACCCGATCGACACCGACCAGTGGCCGATGCCGAACCGCGACGAGTGGCTCGCCTATTCCCGCATTCAGCCGGAGCTCGGTGTTCCGGCGCTGTACTACGTGGAGTCCATCGACAACAGCCGCGAGGCCGTGACCGACGCCGACCTGGATGAGATCGCCGGCCTCTGGAGCGCCTACCGGGCGACGCGCGCGAGCCGTGCGGACGAGCCCGCCGAGAAGGAGCCGTCCGCCGTATGAGCGCGTTCACCGAGGTCGCCCCGGGCGTCCACCGGTTCACGGACACGTGCAACGTGTACGTGGTGATCCCGCCGGCCGCTTCGGCCGGCGGTGCGCGTTCCGGCGCCGAGAGTTCCGGCGCCATCGCGATCGACTTCGGCTCCGGCGACGTGCTCGACCACCTCGGCGAACTCGGCCTCGAGACGCTCGATGCCGTGCTCATGACGCACCACCACCGCGACCAGGGGCAGGGCCTTCCGCGCGCGGTGGAGGCCGGCATCCCGATCTTCGTGCCCCCGGTCGAGCAGGACCTCTTCGCCCGCGTGGACGAGATGTGGTCCGCCCGTGCGCTGTACAACGACTACAACCTGCGCCAGGACCGCTTCTCGCTGCTCGACCCCGTGCCGATCGCTGGGACGGTGCCCGAGTACCGCACTGCGCGGTTCGGCGGCGTCGACGTGAAGACCATCCCGACGCCCGGCCACACCATGGGGTCGGTCACCTACCTGGTCGACAGCGGGGATGCGCGCGTCGCCTTCACGGGCGACCTCATTTACGCGCCGGGCAAGGTGTGGTCGCTGGCCGCGACGCAGTGGTCGTACACCGAGAGCGAGGGCCCGGCGATGAACGTGCTCTCGTGCCTGCTGCTGCAGGAGGAGGAGCCGACCATCCTGCTGCCGTCGCACGGCGAGCCCATGCCCGAGGCCGTCGACGCGCTCGACCAGTTGGCCACCCGCATGAGCGGCTACGTCGACTCGCGGCGCACGCACCCGTGGGATCTGCGCGACTGGCTGGAGCGTCCCTTCGTCCGCCTCACCGACCACCTGCTGCTGAATCGCACTGCCAACTCGTGCGTCTACGTGCTGCTCAGCGACTCCGGCGCCGCGCTGTTCATCGACTACGGCTACGACATGTCCACCGGCTGGCCCGCAGGCACCGACCGTGCCGCCCGGCGGCCCTGGCTGGCGTCGATCCCGGCGCTCAAGCGCGACTTCGGGGTCACCTCGGTCGAGGTGGTGCTCGGCACCCACTACCACGACGACCACATCGCCGGGCTGAACCTGCTGCGCGACGTCGAGGGCACCAAGGTGTGGCTGCCCGAGAACGTCGCGCCGATCATGGCCGACCCGATGCGCACCGACCTTCCGTGCCAGTGGTTCGAGCCCATCCCGGCCGACCGGGTGCTCGGGCTCGGCGAGACGGTGCGCTGGCAGGAGTACGAGATCGTCACGCACGAGCTGCCCGGCCATACCCTCTACGCCGCCGCCTTCGAGTTCGAGGTGGACGGCCTGCGGGTGCTCGCCACCGGCGACCAGCAGACGGCGGAGGGGCGGCTCGGGGTGCAGCGCGAGATCCTCAACTACCAGTACCGCAACCGGTTCCGGCGTGACGACTTCATCCAGAGCGCAGCCCTCTACCGCCGTGTCGCCCCCGGTCTCATGATCACCGGGCACTGGCAGGGCCGCGAAGTGGACGAGGACTACCTGCAGCTGCTGACCGAGCAGGGCGACGAGCTGGCCGCCATCCACGACGGGCTGCTGCCGGACGACGGGATGCTGCCCCCCGCCGACGGCAACCTGGTGCTGGTGGAGCCGTTCTATCAGCGTGTGGCCCCGGGCGCGGAGCTCGACTACGAGGTCGTCGTCGTGAACGCCTACGACGAGCCGCGCGAGGTGGTGGCGCGGCTGGTGACGCCCGCGGGCTGGAGCGATCCGGAGGCCTCGTCGGTCGTGGCGGGAGCGGGCGAGACCGTGCGGCTGCGGTTCTCGGTCCGGGCGACGGCCGAGGTTCGCAAGCGCCAGAGGATCGCGGCGGACGTCACGATCGGCGCCGCGCGCTACGGTCAGGCGGGGGACGCGGTGGTCGACACGGTGGCACCGCTCTCCGCTCTCGACACCCCGACGGCCCTCCGCTAGCCTGCGGGCGTGGACCGCATCCCCCTGTATCGCGAATGGCACGGCGACCCGGACTCGCCGCATCCACCGCTGCTGCTGCTCCACGGCGGCGGGTCCACGATCGAGTCGAACTGGGGGATGCTGCTGCCGCTGCTCGCGCCGACCCGGTCGGTGCTCGCGGTCGAGCTGCAGGGGCACGGCCGGACGACCTCCGGTGACCGTCCGGCGAGCTTCGAAGGCTCGGCGGATGACGTCGTGGCCGTGCTGGACGAGCTCCGGCTGGGCCCGGTGGATGTGCTGGGCTTCAGCAACGGTGGCCAGGTCGCTCTGCAGCTGGCGGCGCGGCATCCGTCCGCGGTGCGGCGGCTGATCGCGGCTTCGGCCCCGGTGCGTCGAGCCGGGATGGTGGACGGCTTCTGGGACGGGCTCGCCGCCGGGACGTTCGACGACCTGCCCGCGCCGTACCGGGAGGCCGACCTCGCGGTGAGCCATGACCCGGAGCACGCGCGGCGGATGTTCGACCTCGACCGCGAGCTGATGCTCGGGTTCCAGGACTTCCCCGACGACCTGCTCGCCTCCGTGTCGGCGCCCACGCTCGTGGTCGGCGCGGATCGTGACGTGGTGCGGGCGGAGCATTTCGTCGAGTTGGCGTCCCTGCTGCCGGACGCACGCCTCCTCATCGTCCCCGGCATCCACGGCGACTACCTGGGCGAGCGTCTCGCGGCCGCGGGCGACCCCGCCGCACTCCGCCGCACGCTCCCGCACCTGCTCGCCTTCCTCGACGCCCCCTGACCTCGCGGGGCGTTCCGTCTCTCGCCCCTCTCCGCCCCCCGTCGAGTACGCACAAACTGCACGCCCGCGGTGCTCTGGGCGTGCAGTTTGCGCGTACTCGACGGTGGATGGGATGCGTCAGCGGGTGACGTCGGCGGCGAGGAGGTCGTCGATCTGGGAGACGGCCTCGCGCATACCCTCCTCCATGCCCATGGCGACCATCTCGTCGAGCTGCTGGGTGCTCGCGAATCGGGCGAGCTGCGTCATGCGGGTGCGCCCGTCGCGCTGCTCGAGCGTGGTCGTCATGCGCACGGGCTCACCGGGCGCCGGATTGCCGTCGTCGTCGGCGAAGCCGTCGTCGAGCGAAAGGCGCACCGGCGGCTCGATCTCGACGAACCGCCACCAGCCGCGGGCCTTCGTGCCGTCCGGTCCGGTCATGTAGTAGGTCGCCCGTCCCGCCGGCTCGAACTCGAACACCTCGAACGTGGCCGGCCAGGTCGGCGGTCCCCACCACCGCTCCAGCTGGCGCGGGTCGGACCACAGCTGCCACACGCGCTCCGGCGGGGCGTCGTACTCGGTGACGAACGTGAGCGTCAGCGCATCCACGTCCTTGTTCGACTCGATGAAGGTCATCGCTCGTTCCTCTCTGGTTCGGTGGTGCTCAGCCTGGTTCGGGCCTCCTCGGCGAGGATGCCGTCGATGGCGCGATCGCGACGACGCCAGATCTCCTCGTAGGCGCCGAGCAGCCGAGACGCCCGGCGGATGGTCTCCGGGTCGCCCGAGACGACGCGCTCGCGGCCGCGGGTCCGCTTGCGGACGAGTCCCGCCCGATCGAGCACGGCGACGTGCTTCTGCACGGCGGCAAAGCTCATGTCGTACCGCCGGGCGAGCTCGGTCACCGAGTGCTCCCCCTGCAGCGACCGCGCGACGATATCCCGCCGGGTCGCATCCGCCAGTGCCTGGAAGATGCGATCGACCTCTGCATCCGTCAACTCATCTACAACCATTTGGTTGTACGTTAGCGCGACGCAGTGCGATGCGCAATCCCCGAATCTCGCGAGGTGCTCGGGCGGTGAGCGACGGCCGCGGACGCGCTCCACGAACGTGCCGTGTTGACCCGCCTGCCCGCGGCGTCCTAGTATCTGTGGGAACGATCCCACACGATCCACCGACGCTGGCGCGGTCGTGCACCCTCGGAAGGACATGATGGCAAACGGCCTCCGCGCCGTCCTCTCGCTCGACATCGGCGGCACGAAGCTCGCCGTCGGTGTTGTCACGGAAGACGGACGAACCCATGCACTGATCGTCGAACCCACCCGTCGCGAGGAGGGCCCGGGTGCGATCGTTCCCAGGCTGTTCGACATGGGTCATCGCGCGATCGCCGAATCCGGCCTCGAGGTGGAGGCGGTCGGCATCTCCTGCGGCGGCCCGCTCGACGCCAAGACCGGCGTCCTGACCGGGCCGCTGCACCTCCCCGGGTGGATCGACCTGCCGATCGTCGAGCTCGCCGAGCGCGAGTTCGGCATCACGGCCGTGCTCGAGAACGACGCGACCGCCGGCGCCCTCGGCGAGTTCCGCTACGGCGCAGCGCGCGACGCCGACACTATGGTCTACCTGACGATCTCCACCGGCATCGGCGGCGGCGCGGTCATCGACGGCCGCCTGCACCGCGGCGCGGCCGGCAACGGCGGCGAGTTCGGCCACGTGATGGTCCGCACCGGCGGGCGCCCGTGCCTGTGCGGGCGGCGCGGGTGCCTCGAGGGATACGCCTCCGGCACGTCCATCGCCCAGCGCGCCCGCGAGGCCGTCGCCGAGCGCGGCGCCGGCTCTGCGCTCAGCCAGCTGCCTGTCGTCCGGGCGGAGGACGTGGTCGCGGCCGCCGCGGAGGGCGACGCCCTCGCCACCGAGCTCTGGGACGAGACGGTCGACGTGCTCTCCGTCGCCCTCACCGACCTCGTCAACGTCTTCGAGCCCGACCTCGTCGTGCTCGGCGGCGGGGTGACCCGCTCCGGCGACGCCCTGCTCGTGCCCGTGCGCGAGCGCGTCGCCGCCGACGCCATGCCGCCCGCAGCGGCCGCATCCACCGTCGTGCTCGCCGCCCTGGGCGACGTCGTCTGCGTCGTCGGCGCCGGTGCGGTCGCGTTCGACCGCCTCGACCAGCTCGCGGGCGCAGGCGCGGGCACCCCGAAGGGAGACCACCGTGGCTGAGTGGATGCGACAGCAGCTGGAGGCGCACATCCAGGTCGCCGAGCAGGGTGAGGCACTGCTGCCCGCCCTGCGTGAGGTCGGGAAGGTGCTTTGCGACGCGTTCGCCGAGCGCGGCATCCTCTACACGTTCGGCAACGGCGGCAGCGCGGCGGACGCGCAGCACTTCACCGGTGAGATCATCGGCCACTACAAGCGCGACCGCCGGCCGCTCGGCGCGGTCACGCTCAGCACCGACCCCACGACGATGACGTGCATCGCCAACGACTACTCGTACGACGACGTCTTCTCGCGCCAGGTGCTCGGCCTCGCGCGCCCGGGCGACGTCGTCGCGGCCTTCACGACGAGCGGCCGGAGTGCGAACATCGTCTCAGCGCTCGAAGCGGCGAAGTCGGTCGGCGCCACGACGGTGCTGTTCGGCGGAGGCGACGGCGGCCCGGCGAAGGAGTTCGCCGACTACGCGCTGCTGAGCCCGTCCACGACCACACCGAGGATTCAGGAATTCCACACGTTCATGCTCCACGTGCTCTCCGAGATCGTGGATGCGTGGGCCGACGGCGACGAGGAGTACGCACTGTGACCACCCCCGAGCGGGCAGCCGTCGATTCCGGACTTTCTCCGGCCGACACGCCGCGTGTCGGCGGAGAAACTCCGGAACAGATCGCGGTGGATGCGGCGCAGCAGCCGCGCGAGAGCGCATCCGGGAACGAGGTTGGCGGCGAGACGGGCGCCCCCGACGCGAACGGCAAAGCCCCCGTCGCGAACGCCCCCGCCGGCACCCAGCCGCGCGACCTCCCGCCCGCGAAGCGCCCGACGGCGACGCCGCAGCGCACCCTCCACATGATCGGCAACGCGCACCTCGACCCGGTGTGGCTGTGGCCGTGGCAGGAGGGCTACCAGGAGGCGCGCGCCACCTTCTGGTCGGCCATCCACCGCATGGAGGAGTACCCCGACTTCGTCTTCACCTGCGACCAGATCGTGCTGCTCAGCTGGGTGGAGGAGTCCGACCCCGAGCTGTTCGAGCAGATCAAGCGCCGCGTCGCCGAGGGCCGCTGGGTCAACGTCGGCGGCTGGTGGGTCGAGCCGGACAACAACATGCCGATGGGCGAGAGCTTCGTGCGCCAGGGCCTGTACGGCCAGCGCTACCTCGAGTCGCGCTTCGGGAAGCCGTCGACCGTCGGGATGAACGTCGACCCGTTCGGCCACAATGCGATGCTCCCGCAGATCCTGCGCGGCCAGGGGATGGACTCGTACACGTTCCTGCGGCCCGGCCCGCACGAGTCGGACCTGGCTCCGAGCATGTTCTGGTGGGAGGCGCCGGACGGCTCCCGCGTGCTGGCCTACCGCATCCCGTTCGAGTACTGCAGCCCGCCCGGGTCGGTCGACGGCCAGACCGAGAAGGCGCTCGCCTCGCTCGACCGCACCGTCGGCTTCGGCGAGAACGCGACCGCGATGGTGTTCTACGGCGTGGGAAATCACGGCGGCGGCCCCACGATCGCGAACATCGAGTCGATCCACCGCTACGACCGCATGGGCTCTTTCGGAAGGATGACGATGTCGTCACCGCGCACGTACTTCGACGAGGTGCTCGGCCGGGGCGAGGCGTTCCTCGACACCCTCCCGGTGCGCCGCGACGACCTGCAGCACCATGCGCCCGGCTGCTATTCGGCGCACTCGGGCATCAAGGCGTGGCAGCGTCGCGCGCAGTTCGCCGTGCTGAACGCCGAGCGCTGGGCGGCGGTGGTCGCCGCGACCAACGGCGTCGACTACCCGCGCGAGCAGCTGGAGACCGCCTGGAAGCAGGTGCTGTTCAACCAGTTCCACGACATCCTGCCCGGTTCGGCGATCGAGCCGTCGTACGACGACGCACGTGACCAGCTCGGCGAGGCCGTCGCGATCTCGAAGCGCATCATCACGCGGGCGCACAACGTCCTCGCTCGCCAGGTGCAGGTCGACCGGGAGGACGGCACGCAGCCGGTCCTGGTCTTCAACCCGCATCCCTGGCCGGTGTCGGTGGATGTGGACTTCCAGTACGGCGCGCAGCGCGCCGGCGTGCACGTGGTCGACGAGAACGGCGAGCCCGTCGTCTTCCAGAACTCGCAATCGACCGCGACGACGGACGACGTCTCGCGTGGCGCGGTGGTCTTCCGCGCCGACGTCCCGGCTCTCGGCTACCGCCTCTACCGCCTGCGACCCGGCGCCGGCCCGGGTGCGGCATCCGACGCCCTCACCGTGACCGCCGACATCCTCGAGAACGAGCACGTCCGCATCCGCATCGACCAGGAGACCGGCTGGATCTCGTCCTACCTGGTCAAGGCGACCGGCGTGGATGTGATGGCCGGCGTCGACGGCGCCCAGCACACCCAGATCAACGACGACCCGACCGATACGTGGGGTCACCGGGTGATCTCGTACGCCTGGCCGGGCGCGTCGATGGAGCTGAAGCGCATCGTGGTCCGCGAGACCGGTCCGCTCCGCTCGCGCGTGCGGGTCGAGCGGGCGTGGGGCGCATCCACCCTGGTGGAGGAGCTCATCCTCGACCACGACTCGCCCGTGCTGCGGGTCAACGTGACGCTCGACTGGCGCGAGCAGGCGCACCTGCTGAAGCTGCGCTTCCCGACCGTGCTCGACGACCCGACGGCGACCTACGAGATCCCGTTCGGTCACCTGGAGCGCCCGGTCGACGGCGCCGAGGAGCCCGCGCAGTCGTGGGTGGATCTGACCGGCACGATCGACGGCGCCGCCGCCGGTCTCACGGTGATCACGACCAACAAGCACGCCTACGACGTGTCGCCGGGAACCGCCGACAACGGCGAGCAGCCGAGCATCGGCGTGACTGCCGTCCGCAGCCCGGTCTACTCGTGGCACGACCCGCGCCTGCTCGACCCGGAGGGCATCTACTCCTTCCAGGATCAGGGCGTCCAGCGGTTCAGCTACGAGCTGGTGCCGCACGCGGGCGACTGGCGGGAGGCCGACCCGATCCGTCGCGCGCTCGTGCTGGGCAACCCGGTGCGGGCGATGCAGGAGTCGTTCCACGACGGCGTTCTGCCTCCGGCGAACTCGTTCGCGAGCGACGGCGGCGACGCCGTCATGGTGACCGCGCTCAAGGGCACCGAGGACGAGACAAGCGCCCCCGGCGGCGCGGATGTGGTGGTGCGGGCCGTCGAGACGCGCGGCGAGGGCGGGCGCTCGCGCATCGAGCTCCCGCTGCTCGGGCGGACCATCGAGGAGGACTTCGGCCCGTCGCAGCTGCGCACCTTCGTGGTGCCGGCCGACCCAGGCCAGCCGGTCCGCGAGGTCGACCTGATCGAGCGCCCACTGCCGTGAGCGCGCGCCCCGAGGTCCGGGCGACCGTCGCCGGTCCCGCTTCCGCGGCGGCCGAGGTGCAGCTGGAGTGGAGCGAGGCCGAGCCCGGCTGGCGGCTCGCGGTGCGCGTGACGTACAGCGGCGCGAAGCCGGCCGACGGGTCCGTGCTGGTGGAGGCGCCGGTGCACGGCGCCGACGATCCGTGGTGGCTCATCCCGGGCGCCTTCTACGGCGAGAACCGGCCGGCCGAGAACACCCGGGCGTTCCCGCGCTTCGAGATCGGGGCGAGCACGCTCGAGCAGCACGCCGCCCTGGTGAGCGAGGCCTGGGAGTTCCGCGCCGACCGTGCGGCGACACCGGCGGTGTTCGCCTGGGCGGGGCCGGACCGCGGAGGAGTGGCGCTCGCCGCGGCCGAGACCTCCCCGCTCGGACTCACCGGGCTCGGGCTCGCGCACGACCCGGAGTGGGGAGACGCGACGGTGAGCCTGCGCTTCCCATACCGCGAGTACCCGGTCACGTACTACGGCGACGACCGCCCGCGGCCGGCCGACGTGGCGACGCACCGCTTCGTGCCTGGCGAGACCGTGGAGCTCGCGGTGCGCGTGTTCGCGCTGGACGCATCCCGCCACGCCTACGCCCCGATCCTGCGCGCGCTGCACGCCGAAGCGGCTGAGCACACGACCGAGAATCCGTGGGTGGATGTGGCCACCGCCGCCGACCTCACCGCCGCGGGCCTGCTCGACTGGCACTACGACCCCGACCCCGGTGTGCTGCTGGAGACCGTCGGCTTCGACCGCGAGGTCAGCGGCCGGGACGGGCTCAGCGTCGACCGGCAGGCCATGCACGTCGGCTGGGTCAGCGGCATCCCGTGGGCGTACGCGCTCCTCGCGCACGGGCTGCGGACCGACCGGTCGCCCGAGGCGGACGCGGCGCGTCACGTCATCGACTTCATCACCGCATCCTTGTCGCCCTCCGGAACCTTCTGGGGCGTCTGGTACCGCGACCACGGCTGGACGCAGAGCTGGACCGAGCTGAAACGCGGGCTGCACTCGCGCACCCTGGCCGAGGCGACGCTGTTCCTCGTCCGTGCGCAGGCGCTCGAACCGCACGAGCAATGGGAGCACGCCATCCGCTCGAACCTCGATGTCGTCGTCGGCCGTCAGCGCGACGACGGCAACCTCGGGTCCGTCCACCACGCCGAGACCGGCGAGGTGCTGTCGTGGTCGGGCGCCTCGGGCCTGACGTGGATCGCCGCCCTGGTGGAGGCCGCCGAACGCGACGAGCGCTACCTGCCCGCCGCGCTCGCCGCCGGGAGGTATTACGAGCAGTTCGTCGACCGGGAGTTCCTCCACGGCGCCCCGGAGGACGTGGACCTCGCGCCGACGTCGGAGGACGGCTACGCGGCCGTGATGGCCTACGTCGCCCTGCACCGCGCGACCGGCGATCGGCACTGGCTCGATGTGGCTCGGCGCGCAGCCGACTGGATGCTGACCTTCCGCTACACCTACGACGTCACGTTCCCGGAGCACACCCTTCTCGGGGCGTACGGCTTCCGCACTCGCGGCGCCGACAACGCATCGCCGTCGAACCAGCACCTGCATGCCTACGGGCTCGTCTGCACGGCCGAGCTGCGCGAGCTGTCGGCGGCCCTGGGCGACCCGCACTACGCGGAGCGCGCCGACGAGACGCTGGCGTGCTTCCGGCAGTTCATCGCCCGGGAGGACGGCGACTTCAACGCCTACCGCGGCATGGTCAGCGAGCGGTACTACCAGACGGCGTGCTTCCAGCCGAAGGGGATGCTGCTGACGCTCTCGCACGCCTGGAGCGTCGGAGTGACCCTTTTGGCCTGCGAGCAGACGCTCGCGGGCTGAGCGCCGAGGTGCACGTCGTGGTCGCTATCCCGCCCGAATAAGCGCCACTAGTCGCACCTCGATGGCTTTCAGCGGTGGAGACCCCAGAACGCCCAGGGGGAGACGTGGTCGATCCACGGGTCGCGAACGGCTCGCGGTCGTCGGCGCCCCACCCGCATCGCCCGGTAATGGATGCGCACCCACCGCCCGATCCGCTCGGCCGGGATCGCCGGCCGATGTCCGACCGCGATGATCTGCTGTGCTGTCTGATCCACGATGACCTCCTACACCGGCTAAGCGTTAATGCCGGTGTCACTAACCATGCCCACTGTATGGACACCTGTCAAGGGCGTATGCTGGTGTCATGGGTCGGCAAACAGATCTCGCGTTCGAACGCGAGAACGAGATGATCCCCGAGCAGCTGCGGCTGGTGCGGGACTTCGTCAACACCGTCGAGTACCAGGAGGACGAGGAGGGCTGGGAGAGCCCGCACGACCTCGCCGCGTGGCTGAAGGGTCGCGGCCTGCTCGGGGAGGGCGTCGCCGCCACCGCTGATGACCTGATGCTCGCGAAGACCGTGCGCGAAGGTCTCCGCTCCGTGCTCGCCACGCACGCCGGCCACGACGCCGACCCCGCCGCGCTCCGCCGCCTCGACGACGCGCTCGACGAGCTGCCGCTCCGGCTGTCCTTCGGCGGTTCGTCGTCGTTCGCTCTGGCACCCGCGACCGATCGCGGCGCCCGCGCCGCTCTGGCGGGAGTGCTGGATGCGGTGCGCGCCTCCCGCGAGGACGGCAGCTGGTCGCGGCTCAAGGTCTGCGATCGCGTCACGTGCCGGTGGGCGTACTACGACTACTCGAAGAACCGCTCCAGCCGGTGGTGCACCATGGCGGGCTGCGGAAACGCGGTCAAGATGCAGAAGGCGCACGCGCGTCGCGCATCCAGCTCGGCCTGAGCAGTCCGGTCAGGAGTCCGCGGGAGCCTGCATGCGGGTGTACTCCGACCCCGAGCGCGTGCGCAGCAGGATGCCCGCGTCGACCAGGTAGCGCCGCAACGTCACCGGGTCGTCGCCGAATCGTGCCAGGCGGTCGGTGAGTTCGCGTTCCGTGACGGTCTCGCCGTCGGCGAGCACGCGGTCTCCGATGTGGGTGAGCAGCGCGGAGCGGTCGTCGGCTGCCGCGGGGAAGCGGTCGATCCGGCCGTCCGGGCGCAGGAACCGCTCGATGCCCTCGCGGCGCGGCTGCAGTGACGCCGACGCGGCCAGGAGTTCGCGGAATGCGGTGTCGACCGGCTCGTACGAGTCGTCGTCCGCGCGGCGCACCAGGCCGACGCCCTCGAGCAGCGCCAGGGCGCGTCGCTGCCTCGCCGGGCTCATCCCGGCGACCGGTCCGCCGTCCGCGATGAGCTGCGCCCAGACCGCACGCGCGTCCCGGTTGGCCAGCGCGGCGACCACGGGCCGCCAGTCCACGAGGCGCCACTCCACGAGCCGCTGCCCGTCGGCCGGCGTGCCATCGGCGCTCGCGCTGTCGTCCTGCTCCACGTCCCCAGTCTCCCGCACGCGGTCGGGATGCGTCCTCAGGCGTCCTTCCGCAGCTGCAGCAGCAGCTCCGGCGCCCGGGAGTCCAGCACCCGGCCGCCGACGCGCACGCCGACGACGAGCAGAATCGCACCGAGCACGACGCCGACGATCAGGCCGATCCATCCCCAGACCGCTTCGCGGGTCACCAGAGAGACGATCAGCAGCACGATCTCGGGCAGGCACAGCACGGCGATGACGCCCCAGGCCGCGAACGTGGGCCCGAGCAGCGAGATGTTGCTGCCCGGCCGCGACCGGAACGGGTTGTCGCCGGGCTCCGGCACCGGGAAGACGAACCGCGCCGAGGTCACCGAGCAGACGGCGGCGCCGCTGAGCAGCATCCCGAGCGACAGCCCGAGCAGACCGGGTGCGGGCAGCCAGTCGCCCTCGAAGGCCGTGGCGCCGAGGGAGATGATGACCACCGCGGGGACCGCGAACGTCAGCAGGGCGGATGCGCGACCCCAGCGGTCGGCGCGACCGGGAACGGCCTTCGAAACGTGGAGCGCGAACGCGGTCGAGTCGTACGAGACGTCGGCGATCATCCCGATCCCGAGCGTGAACGCCACCACCGGGCCGGCGGCGAAGAAGTAGCCGGTCGAGTGGTTGATGCTCGAGTAGAACCACATGATCGCCGGGAGCAGCGGGATGATGAGCAGCTGCCGGAGGTACCGCGGGTCGCGGAACCAGTACGTGAGGCAGCGCGCCGCGATGGCGCCGGCCGGCGTGCCCGGCAGGATGCCGAACAGGCCCGACTTACCGGGCGCACGGACGCGGGACGAAGCGCGGGCGGGGGTGACAAGGGAGCGCGCGAGCCCCCACCGCCAGACCGCCCAAAGTACCGCGAACGTCGCGACGGCGATGAGCAGCCGCAGCACCGCGCCGAGCGGGTCGCCCGCGGCGACGGCTCCGGGCACGGCCCACACCGCGCCGAGGGGCGACCAGCCGAGGCCGGCGGCGACCGCGGGCAGGGCGTCTGCGGACGACCGCAAGCCGCTGGTGATCCCGATGATGATCGGCCCGGCGAGGATGAGCGGGATCAGGATGAGCAGGCCGCTGGCCTCGCGGAAGCGGCGGCCCGAGGACAGCCCGCTCGCGATGGAGGTGACCGCGCGCGACACGACGATGCAGGTCGCGGCGCCGAGCACCCCGGTCACCAGGGCGATCAGGGCGACTCCCGGCGAGTGCAACCAGGGAAGGGCGGTTCCCAGGGACGCGATGGTCGTCGCGGCGCCCGCCACGCCGACCGCGCCGCTCAGCAGCATGCCGAGCATCAGAGGCCGGAGGGCGATCGGATAAACGGCGAGGTGCCCGGGGTCGAGGGTCTGCTCTACGCCCGAGAGCAGCAGCGGCAGCACCGCCCAGCCGAGCACGGCCGCCGAGCCCGCGAGCACCACGGCGGTCGTCGCGACCTCCGCGGGCGCGAACGACAGGCCGACGAGCGCGCCGAGGACGACGAGGAGGCCGACGGCGCCGTAGATCGCGCCGATGATCACGGCGACCAGCTGCCCGGTGCTGCGGCGGAACGAGTTCTTGAGGACGAGCAGGCGCAGCCTTACGAGTGTCGCAACCACTCCGGCCCCTCCCCGACACGGCGTCCGCCGACGAGCTCGACGAAACGGTCCTCGAGCGTCGAGCCCGCGCGCACGTCGTCCACCGAGCCCGCGGCGACCACGCGCCCGGCCGTGATGACGGCGACGTGGTCGCACATCCGCTCCACCAAATCCATCACGTGCGACGAGACCACCACGGTCCCGCCGCCGTCGACGTAGGTGCGGAGGATGTCGCGGATGTTCGCCGCCGAGACCGGATCGACCGACTCGAACGGCTCGTCCAGCACGAGAACGCGCGGAGCGTGCACCATCGCGGCGGCGAGGGCGATCTTCTTCGTCATGCCCGCGGAATAGTCGACGACGAGCGTTCCGCCCGCCGACTCCAGGTCGAGCAGCTGCAGCAGGTCGTGAGTGCGCTGCTGGGCGGTGGGGCGGTCCATCCCGCTCAGGAGTCCCGCGTACTCGACGAGCTGCTGCCCGGTCAGCCGGTCGAACAGCCGGACGCCGTCCGACAGGACGCCGACCATCGCCTTCGCCGCGAGCGGGTTCTTCCACATGTCGACGCCGTGGATGAGAACCTCGCCGGCATCCGGACGCAGCAGGCCGGTCGCCATGCTGAGCGTCGTCGTCTTGCCCGCGCCGTTCGGTCCGACCAGCCCGTAGAAGCTGCCGGACGGCACATCCAGGTCGATCCCGTCGACTGCGACCTTCTGGCCGAACCGCTTGTGCAGCCCGCGAACCCTGATCGCGAGGTCGTCGTCCTCCGCCACGCGCACCCCCTCACGTCGTCCGTGCCGTCCGCACGTCGGACAGCCCGTGCGACCACCCTATCGGCGGGGTCCGACGCCATGTCCAGGAGTACGGACGATCCGACACGGCGGCTTCGGCGAGGCCGGACAGGACGCGGCATGCCGTGCACGCCTCGGGTTCGCGTCGGCATACCGCGCCTGTTCTCCGGCGGGGGAGGGAACGCCCGCCGGAGAGTCCTCCGGAGGCGAGGACGCGACCGGATTGCGCATCCGCCCGGTTGGCAGGCCGCTCTCAGGTTCGGGTCCAGGACGCGGCGGTCAGCTCCCCAGCGGACCGACGTACGAGCGCGCCTGCAGCGGGAGGGCGAGGGCGGCGCCGAATGCGGCGACCTCCGCGCGCAGGTCCACAGCGTCCGATCCCGCCGCCGCCTCCGCCGGGCGGAATCGGTAGCGCAGCGTCCCGGTGAACTCCTGCCGCGCCTGGAAGTTGGTGAAGTGCAGATTGTTCATGACCCAGCTGTTGATGTGTCCCACCGGAGCATCGAGGGTGCGCGCCCACTTCCCGGTGTGGAAGCCGCCCAGCTGGACGAGCGGCGCATCCACCGCGCCCCAGAGCACCGCCGATCCGCCGTCGGCGCTGCGAACGCCGACGGCGTGCTGGACGGAGTACCAGTCCTTCGACGTGTCCGGCAGCTGTTCGGTCTCGGCGGCGAAGACGGCGCCCGCAGTCTCCAGCAGGAACTCCGGGCGGTCCACGGCGAACGGGAAGGCGACGAACAGGCTCTCCGGCCCGAAGTGCTCGGACTTCGCGATGTGCACGGCGAGGTCGATGTCGTCCAGCTCGCGGTAGAGGGTGAGCGTGTGCGTGGCAGTGAGGCTCCCGGGGAGTTCACTCGACCATCGGATGCGCGCGTAGGCGTCGGTCTCGATCGTCTCCGGCGACGAGGTGGATGCGGCGTGCGAGCGCTCGAACTCGGGGCCGGGGAAGCCGGGGTTGAAGTTCTTCGGGTTGTCGAAGATCGCGTGCGAGCGACCGGCCGCGGTGACGGTCTCGGCGACGACGGCCCCGAGACCGTGCGGCGCGTGCGCATCCACCACCTCCCGGCCGGTCCGGACGTCCACGAGCGAGACGACGCCGCCGCGCCCCGGGTCGACGGTCGCCCGGAAACGACCCGTCTCGACGGTCGTGCCGCTGGTGGCGGCGGGCTCCTCGGCTGGCGCGGGCAGCACCACGACGCTCGACGCGGGCACGTCCGCGACCAGTGTCACCCGGCGGGACCCTCCGACCTCCGCCTCGACGGCCTCCCGGCGCGGGCGGTCGGTGAGGTTGGCGACCAGCACGCCGTCCGCCTGCTCGGGCTCGCGGCCGGACGCCGCGAGGCGGTACAGGGCCTCGACGTTCAGGTCGCGGGCGAGATCCCGGGCCCCGTAGGCGAAGCCGGCCTTCGCGTTCCAGTGCGAATGGCTGAAGTGCGAGTGCGGCTTGGAGTAGGTCTCCCACGAGCCCCAGGTGTGCTCGCCGAAGAGCAGGAGCTCCTCATCCACCCGCTCGAACGTCGCCGCGAGCTCGGCGTCGTCGCGCACGCGCACCGGGCCCCGGCGGTAGCCCAGGACCGTCGCGAGCGCCGGCTCGCCCTCCCCGCGCTCCCGGGCGAGATCGAGGGCCGCGCGCGCAGAGAGCGCGAACCGCCGCGCCTCGCGGTAGACGGCGACCTCGCGGGCGGTGGAGCCGTGGCCGTGCGACCACCAGTCCGCCCACTCGCCGCGGAACACGGGCAGGTCATCGGACGACTGCGCGGCCAGCGCGTCCATCGCCGTGTCGATCGTCGCGGTCTCCATCGGGATGTCGGGGTGCCGCTCGTTCCAGTGCCGCACCACGCCGGTGAACAGCGCCGTCGGCCAGCGGTTGTCGTTGCCCGCGTGCACCACCGCAGTGTCGAACGGGTAGTCGTCGCGCGCGTCGAGGCGCTCGACGAACTCGAGGATGCGCCGCTCGGCGAGGGCGGCATCCCCGTCGACGATGCCCCACTCCTCGCCGAAGCCGTAGTGCGTTGAGAGGAGGGTGAGCACGCGCCGACCGGAGGGCGCCTCCCACCGGAACACGCTCGGCTGCTCCAGGGGCGCGCGGCCGTGGTCGGGGTTCAGGGCCATGACGAGTCGGTCGATCCCGGCGTCCAGCATCGCATCGGCCACACCCCAGGCGATGCCGTTCACGTCGCCGTGCTGCTCGGTGCGCACCGGGATGCCGGCGTCGCGGATGCGCTGGAGCGACCGGTAGGCGGCTTCGAACTCGGCGAGGTCGGGCAGCTGCGTCATGTTGAGGTACCCGCCGGTCACCGCGATGGTGCCGTCGGCGGCCAGTTCCCGCAGACGCGCCGTCTCTGCCGGGGTCGCCGTTCGGAGGAATTCGAGCACCGGCCGCGCCACCTCGAAGGTCCAGCGGAAGCGGTCGGGAGCGTCCGGCGCGGCGGCGTCCTCGTCGGCCAGCCGGATCACTTCGCGCACGATCTGAGCGTGCATCCCGTCGATGATGCGGGGGCCGTTGGTGTAGCCGACGTCGTGGTGGGTGTGACCGAGCAGCAGTAAACGGCGGATGCGGGGCATCAGGGCCTTCCTTGCGGTGAATGTGGCATCGTTGCCATACGACCCTAGGGCTTGAGAAGCGCAAGCTTCAAGCGTAAGAAACGATCAAGTAACGAAAACCGGCTCCGAGGACCCGGTCCCCTTGTGAAGAGCGTCACCGCTGCATTAGCGTGCGATGTGGGAAGGTTTCCATACTGTCGCTCAGACCCCGGCAGTAGGGGATCCCGTACCTCTTCGCACGGGCGAGGACGCCCGCTGCGACACCACTGAAGGGAAATCAGATGAACAAGAGGCACACCGCCTTCGCCGCGCTGGCACTCACCGCGTCGGTGGCGCTCCTCGCCGGTTGCAGCTCCAGCGGCGGCAGCTCGTCCGGCGGGGACTTCTCCAAAGACGCCAAAGGCAGCCTGAACGCCTGGGGCTTCGACAACGCCGACGACGTCGGCACCTCCCGAATCGACTACGCCAAGAGCCAGCTCAAGGGCGTCACCATCAAGATCGACCAGACCCCGTTCGACGCGCAGAAGTTCACCACCCGCGTCGCCGGCGGCAACGTCCCGGACGTCGTCCAGATGGACCGCAACTTCGTCGCCACCTACGCGGCGCAGGGACTCATCCAGCCGCTCGACCAGTGCTACAAGGTGCACGACGTCGACCCAACGTCCAGCTACTACCCCTCCGTCATCGACGACATCACGTACAAGGGCAAGGTCTACGCGGTCCCGCAGTTCTACCAGCCGCCGGCGATCATCACCAACGAGCGCGTCATGAAGGCGGCCGGCGTGACCGACGCCGAGATCGACACGTCCAAGCCGGACACGCTCGTCGCCGCGATCAAGAAGATGTACAAGTCGTCGGGCGGCAACCCGTCCGTGCTCGGCTTCGACCCGGTCGCGGGCGGCCAGGCCGGTCTGTGGATCCTCGGCTACGGCGGACAGATCATCGGCAGCGACGGCAAGCCGACCCTCGACGACTCGAAGAACGAGAAGGGCCTCGAGGTGCTCAAGCAGATCACCGACGCCCAGGGCGGCTACGCCAAGGTGAAGAGCTTCACCGACTCGTTCGACACCTTCGGCGAGAACAACCAGTACGTGAAGGACCAGGTCGGCGCGCAGGTCAACGCCCAGTGGTACGTCAACGTGCTGACCCCGTTCGTCGACAAGGTGGACATCGGCGCGGTCCCGTTCAAGGGCCCGGACGGCCAGCCGTTCACCGTCGCCTCGGGAACGTCGTTCGTCATCCCGACCGGCGCCAAGAACAAGGACGCCGCGTGCGCCTGGGCGCTCAACCTCACCAACCTGCAGGCGTGGGAGGCTGCGGGCGCTGCCCGTGCCGAGACGCTGAAGAAGACGCCCGGCGCGATCAACACCGGCCTCTTCACGGGTTCGCCGGAGGCCGACAAGACGCTGCGTGAGAAGTACGTGAAGCCGTCCGGCAACGCGGGCTTCGATAAGGCGATCTCGACCTACTACGACGTGGTGGGCAGCGGAAAGTCGTTCGGTGCTTCGCCGGCCGGCCAGCAGATCCAGACGGAGCTGCAGAACGCCATCCAGTCGGTGCTCCTCGGTAACAAGTCGCCGAGCGAGGCCCTGAAGGATGCGCAGGCCGCGGCCATGAAGGCCTACGACCAGTCGACCAAGAGCAGCAAGTAACCCGCTCGCACAGGGGCGGTCTCCTCGCGGAGGCCGCCCCTTCTGCGTGCCCGCCGCGCACGTCCTCGCGTCGAGGTGCACGTAGTTGCGGCCGCCTACGGCGTGTCGAGCGCATCTACGTGCACTTCGCGGGCTTTTCCGTGTGCGGGATGCGCGCGCCGAGCGCGGGAGCGCGCACCGAGCTGCGAGTACGTGCGGTAACTCGCCCCGCTTCCCCGCATCCACTCACGTCGCGCGCCGGTCCGCCTGGCGTTGAGGTGCACGTCGTTGCGGCCGCCTGCGGCGTGTCGCGCGCACCTACGTGCACCTCGAGGCCGGACAGGTGCGGGATGCGCGCGCCGAGCGTGGGAGCGCGCGGCGGCCGCGCTACGCGTCCGCGGGGGCGGGCAGGTCCGCGACCTCGCGCACGCCGCGCAGCGACGCCCAGAGGATGACGGGGCACGCGAGGAGGAGCACGCCCGCGACGATGAGCGTCCAGCGTGCGCCGATCGCATCGCCCAGCAGGCCGCCGACGATCGCGCCGACCGGGAAGAGGCCCATCACGACGACCTGCATGGTCGCGTTGACCCGCCCGAGGACGCGGTCGGGACAGATCTGCTGCCGCACGCTCACCTGGGTGATGGCGTAGACGATCTGCCCGAATTCGCCGGCCGCGATGCCGAGGACGATCAGCAGAGTCCACCATCCCGGCTGGGCGAAGGCGCCGAGCAGCGACAGCGGCGCGGTGACGGCAAGCGAGAGCCAGACGATGCGCACCGACCCGACCGCCCGCGACAGGCGCGTGGTGAAGGCGGCGCCGATCATGACGGTGACCGAGCCGACCGCGATGACGATGCCGATCAGCGCGGGAGAGAGCCCGAGCGTCCTCGACAGGAACACGATGTTCACCGCCGACGCGATCGCGAACGAGAAGTTGCTCAGGGCGCTCGCCAGCGCCGTCGACCGCAGCACGCGCGAGCGGAACACGAAGCCGAGACCCTCCGCGATCTCCGTCCGCATCCGCCGACGGTGCTCAGGAGCCGTGGGCTCCTCCTCCCGCGCCCGGATGCCGAGAAGGCATAGCGCGGACACCGCGAACGTGCCCGCCTGCACCAGCACGACCGTCGCTGCGCCGATCAGCGACACCAGCACGCCACCGAGGGCGGGCCCGGCGACCTGCCCCGAGGCGCGCACGAACTCGAGGGAGGAGTTGCCGGCGAGGACGCGCTCCCGTCCGATCACGGCCGGCAGATAGCTCCGATAGCCGACATCGAAGAACACGCGAGCGACACCGGCCAGCAATGACACGACGAGCAGCTGACCCATCGTGAGCAGCCCGAAAACCGCCGCCAGGGGGATGGTCGCCAGCAGCACAGCGCGCACCAGATCGCTGGCGACGAGGAGCGGCCGCCGACGCATCCGGTCGACCCACGCGCCGGCGGGGAGCCCGAGCAGGGCGAACGCCACGGTGGATGCCGCCCCGAGCATCCCCACCTCGAACGGTGTCGCGTCAAGGCTCACCACGGCGAGCAGCGGGAGGGCGACACCCGAGACCTGGGCGCCGAGCTGGCTGGTGGTCTGCCCGATGAGCAGCAGACGGAAGTCGCGGGATGCGAACAGAGAGGGAGAAGGAGTTGTCACGACGAGGGGCCTTTCGAATCCGGAACAGGTGGTCCTCCCACCCGCCGGCTCGATCCGAGAATCGTCGCTAGGGGGGTTAAACGTTACCGGGCGCGGTGGACGATGTCCAACCGCGCCCGGTGTCCGGGATGGGTCAGCCCTTGCGGCCCTGCGTTGCCACGCCTTCGATGAAGTACCGCTGGCCGAAGCCGAACAGCAGCAGCATGGGCAGCGTCACGATCAGCGCGGCCACCATCACGTACTGGTAGTCGCCGTGGCCGCCGTTGGTCGGGCTGAATGTGGTCATCGCGTACGAGATGCCGAGCGGCACGGTGAAGCCCTCGACGCCTCCCGCGTTCAGGTAGATCAGCGCCGCCTGCAGGTTGTTCCAGCTGGCCTGGAACTCGAACAGGAAGATGATGATGAACGACGGGATGCTGAGCGGCATCGCGATCTTCGTGAACAGCTTCCAGTAGCTCGCGCCGTCGAGCCGTGCGGCCTCGAACAGCTCACGCGGGAGCCCCATGAAGAACTGCCGCTGCAGGAAGATGTAGAACGCGGAGCCGAACAGGTTCATACCGAACAGCGGGAGCCACGTGCCGATCAGGCCCAGGTTCTTCCAGATCAGGTACTGCGGCACCATCGTGACGGCGCCGGGCAGCATCATCGTCGCCAGCACCAGGCCGAACAGCAGCGTCCGGCCGGGGAACTTGAAGTACGCGAACCCGAACGCGACGATCGAGCTCGAGATGGCGACCAGGCCGGCGGCGAGGACGGCGATGACGACGCTGTTGCCGATCCACGAGAGCAGCGGCAGCTGGTTCCACACCTCCACGTAGTTCTGCGGCGTGAACGTCTTCGGCCACAGGGAGTTGTCGAACACCTCCTGCCGCGGCTTGAGGCTGGCGGCGAGGAGCCAGGCGAACGGGTACAGGAAGAGCAGCGCGAAGGCGATGGCGACGATCCAGAGGACCGTCTTCCCGATGATCGTCCTCGGCTTGTACCAGCGGCCGCCGGCGGGCTTGTCGCCGCGTCCGTTGGAGGAGCTGCCTTGCAGCTGGGCGGCTTCCAGCTCGGAGGCGAGCGGGGCCAGGGCCGCGGCGGCAGTGGACTGGGTCGCGGAGGACATCACTTGTCTCCTTCGTAGTAGACGAGGCGGTTGCTGACCTTCACCTGGATGAGCGTGATGATGAGGATGATCACGAACAGCAGCCACGCCATCGCCGCGGCAAAGCCGAAGTTGAACTGGCGGAAGGCCTGCTGGAAGAGGTACACGCCGTAGAACAACGACGAGTCGGGGGAGGCGTTCGTCTGGTCTCGCCAGAACAGCAGGTAGGCCTGGTCGAACACCTGGAGGGCCGCGATCGTCAGCACCACCACGTTGAAGAAGATCGCCGGGGAGATCATCGGGATGGTGATGGTGAAGAACTTGCGGATGGGGCCGGCGCCGTCGAGGGACGCCACCTCGTAGAGGTCGCGGGGGACGTTCTTGAGCGCCGCGAGGAAGATCACCATGGTGCCGCTGACGCCCCACAGGGTCATCAGCACGATCGAGGGCTTCACCCAGTTCGGGTCGATCAGCCACTGCGGGCCCTCGATGCCGAAGATGGCGAGGAAGCGGTTGATCGCTCCGGTGTTGCCGTTGAGGAGCAGCAGGAAGATGGATGCGGTGGCGACCGCCGGGGTCATCTTCGGGAGGTAGTAGATGGTGCGGAACGCGCCGGCGCCGCGGCCCACCCAGTTGAGGAGGAGCGCCAGCAGCAGCGCGAAGATGATCTCCAGCGGCACCGCCATCACGGCGTAGAACAGTGTGTTGCCGAGCGAGAGGCCGACCTTGGGGTCGTTGAACAGCTCCGAGTAGTTGTCGAAGCCGGCCGGCGTCGCGCTGTTGGTCGCCAGGTTGTAGTTGCTGAACGAGATGAAGAGGCTGTACAGCATCGCGCCGAGCGTGAACACGAGGAAGCCGATGATCCACGGGCTGATGAAGAGGTAACCCGCGATCGCCTCGCGCCTGTTGTACTTGGTGCCCCGCTTCTTCTTGGCGGGCTTGTCGTCGCCCGTCCGGGTCTTGCTGCGCGACGTATCGGAGAGGACGGCCATCACCGGCTCCTCTTCCTTGCGCCATCGAGCTCGGTGATCTTCATCGCCACCCTTTCGATCCGTCCCCCGCCTCCGTCGGCGTGGTGTGTGGCATCGTTACCACATAGCAGCGACTATAAGTCCTCCCGAGCGTGCCTGCAACCGGAGCCCAGCCCATTCCCGGGCACGGGCGGCCTCTCGGGATGCGGACCGTCTCGGCTATGTGGGCGGTGCCGGCGGGGGAACTGCCTGTATGACGCGAACGGTACACCCGGTTACGCCGGTCGTCACGGGCGGAGCGCCCTCCGCGACGCCCGTCGGCGGCTCTTGCGGCGGCGCCGTGACGCATCCGTGACGGCACGGCAGCGGGCCGGCGCGGCGGCCATTAGGGTGGATTCGCCGGGCGTCCGGCGCTCCGGCGCCCGTGGAAAGGGTTCGATGATCGAGAACGACGCCGACGGCACACAGCGGCGCGCGACGCTGAAAGATGTCGCGCTGGCCGCCGGGGTGTCGCAGTCGACCACTTCCCGCGCCCTGAGCGGTGAGGGCTACGTCGCCGCGGGGGTCCGCGAGCGGGTGCTCGCCGCCGCCGAGTCGCTCGGGTACGTCCCGCACGCCATGGCTCGCAGCCTGCGCAAGCAGGACAGCCGCACGATCGGCGTGCTCGTCTCCGACCTGCGCAACGCCTTCTACGCGGATCTCGCCGCGGGCATCGCCGCCCGCGCCCGCCGCGAGGGGTACACGATGATGCTCGTCGACGACCAGGGCTCCACCGAGGCCGAGATGGATGCCGCGCGAGCGTTCGTCGCGACGCGCGTCGCCGGAGTGATCGTCACACCCCTCTCGGGCGACGTCTCCAATTACCTGATGCGCCAGCACATCCCCGTCATCGAGGCCGACCGCCAGTTCTCCGCCGGCCGCTGCGACGCGGTCATCATCGACAACGCGGGCGTGGCGAAGCGGATGACGGACCACCTGATCGACCTCGGTCACCGCCGCATCGCGCTGTTCATCGACGAGACGACGTGGACGACCGGTGGCGAGCGGGCCGCCGGTTACCGCAGCTCACTGGAGGGGTCGGGCATCCCCGCCGATCCGTCCCTCGTGATCTCCACCGGATGGGATGCGGACGGCGCCCGCAAGTCGGCGATCGACATCCTGGCCCGCCGCGACCATCCGACCGCGATCTTCGCCGCCAACAACCTGCTGGCGGAGGGCGTCTGGCGGGCCACCAACGATCTCGGACTGCGCATCCCCGAGGACGTCAGCGTCGTCTCCTTCGACGACTCCGAGTGGATGAGCATGGTGAGCCCGGGCATCACCGCCGTGGCTCAGGATGCGGTGTCGCTGGGCGAGACCGCGCTCGACCGACTGCTGGGGCGCCTGCAGGACCCCGCAGCCGAACCGCAGACCATCGTCCTCGAGGCGCAGGTGCTGCCCCGCGGCTCCACGGCGGCGCCGCGCGCGCTGTAGCGGCGCGACGCTGCTCTGGCCGCACATTCGCCGCGAATGTCCGTTATGCCGCGTCCATAACGCACATTCGGCAAGAATCTCCGCGATTTGGCGCAAATCTCGATCTGGTCGAGGTGAACGACGCACATTCGGCACGAATGTCCGTTTTTGCCGGGCCGATAGTGCACATTCGGCACGAATCTCGGCGTCGGTAGGCGGTGCCCGAGGCGATTTGGCGCAAATCTCGCGAGGAGATGGTCGGTGCCGCGCCCCGGCGGCAGAGTGGAAACGATCCCATATTTGCGGCAGGATGGGCGCGGCGAAAGGATCGACGCTGACGAACACGCATCGCGCACCGCACCTCGGGCTGTCCGTCGCCATCGACGGCGGCAACTCGAAGACGGAGGTCGTCGTGCTGGAGGGCGGCCCGCACGGACTGACGGAGCGAGCCCGCGGCATCGGCCCCGGCAGCGGCGCCGGACCCCATGCGGTGGCGTCCGCCGTGGCAGCCGTCCTCCGCGATCTCGGCATCGCAGCCGCGACCGTCACCCGCGTCTCCGCGGCCGTGGCCGGGCTCGACTTCCCCGGCGACGAGCGCGGCCACCGCGCAGCGCTGGCCGAGCTGTTCCAGCGCGCGGCGGTCGAGGTCGTCGGCGACGCGGTCGCGGTCCTGGACGCGGGTGCCGGGCTCGGCGACGCCCTCGCCGTCGTCTGCGGCGCGGGCCTGAACGCCGTCGCCCGCGGACCGCACGGGCTCGCGACGGTCCCCGCGCTCGGCTGGCCGAGCGGCGACTGGGGCGGCGGCGACGAACTGGGCCGTGAGGCGGTCCGCGCGGCGGCTCGTGCGGAGGACGGGCGCGGGCCGTCCACGTCGCTGCTGCCGCTGGTCCTCACCGAGACCGGGGCCGCCGACACCGTCGCCCTGTCCCGGGCGATCCGCGACGGCGACGTCTCCATGCGCCAGGTCGGCTCCCTCGCCTCGGTCGTCGCCCGCGCCGCGGCCGAGGGCGACCCGGTCGCATCCGGCATCGTCGAGCGGGCGGCGGCGGAGGCGGTGGCGCTGGCAGCCGTCGTCGCGAGAAGAGCCTGGGCAGCCGATCCGGCCTCCACGGGGGATGCGCCCGGGCGGCGTCTTCTCGTCCCGCCCGGCACGCCCGCCGTCCTCGCCGGAGGCATGTTCTCCGACCCCGGCTTCCGGGGAACCGTCTCCTCGGGCCTCCGCCGCCTCGGCTTCGACCCGCGACCGCTGGAGTTCCGCCCGGTCGACGGCCTCGTCCGCGCTCTTCGCGAGGCTCTGGCCCGGACGTCGACCGACGCCCCTACCGACCCCCATCCGCGCACTCCCTGACACCCCCACGCCCCATCCCGAACCACGAAAGGACCCGCGATGAAGGTCACGGTCATCGGCGCAGGCTCCACCTACACCCCCGAGCTGGTCTCGGGGTTGTGGAACGAGCGCGAGCGCCTCACGGTCGACGAACTCTGGCTGATGGACGTGGACGGCCCGCGCCTGGAGATCGTCGGCGGCATGGTGCGGCGCATGCTCGCCCGTCAGGGAGCCGACGTCCCGGTCACGTTGACGACCGACCGCACGGCCGCCATCGACGGGTCGGATGCCGTACTCATCCAATTGCGCGTCGGCGGCCAGAGCGCGCGGCTCCAAGACGAGCTGTTCCCCCTCGCCTGCGGCTGCGTCGGCCAGGAGACGACGGGAGCAGGCGGCCTCGCGAAGGCGTTGCGCACGGTCCCAGTCGTCCTCGACATCGCACGCGAGGCTCGGGAGCGCGCCAACCCGGGCGCGTGGATCGTCGACTTCACGAATCCCGTCGGCATCAACACGCGGGCCCTGCTCGACGACGGCCATCGGGCGATCGGGCTGTGCAACTTCGCGATCGGCGTCCAGCGGTGGATCGCACGCGAGCATGGCGTCGAGCCGCACCGGGTCGAGGTGGACCCGGTCGGCCTCAACCACCTGTCGTGGGTGCGCCACATCCGGGTGGACGGTGTGGATGTGCTGCCCGGCATGATCGCGGAGCGTTCGGACGACCTGGGCCGCCGCGGAGGCGTTCCGGGCGAGCTCATCCGCGACCTCGGTGTGCTCCCCTCCTATTACCTGAAGTACTACTACGCGCATGACGCCACCGTCGCCGAGATGGTCGCGGGCACGCCGCGGGCAACCGTCGTGGCCGACGTGGAGCGTGAGCTCCTCGCCCTGTACGCCGACCCGACCGTCGACACCAAGCCCCCGCAGCTGGAGGCGCGCGGCGGTGCCTTCTACAGCGAGGCGGCGACGGCGCTGCTCGCGTCTCTCGTGGCCGGCACCGGCGACACCCACGTCGTGAACGTCCGCAACGACGGGCTGATCCCCGGTCTCGCGGACGATGACGTGATCGAGACCCTGTGCCGAGTGGATAGGTCGGGCGCGACCCCGCAGCCGCAAGAGCCGGTCGCACCGGAACTGCTCGGGCTCATCCAGCACGTCAGTGCGTATGAGCGGCTCGCCGGGCGCGCCGCGGTGACCGGCGACCGTCAGCTGGTGCGGAAGGCGCTGCTGGCGCATCCCCTCGTCGGCCAGTGGGATCTGGTGACGGCTCTCGAGAAGGGCATCTTCGAGACGGGCGGCCAGCTTCTGCCGCAGTTCGCATGAGCGCGTTCGAGGTGGCGGTCTACGGGGCCACCTCCGCCGGCGTCGCAGCGGCCGTCGCGGCGGCCGAGTGCGGCGCGCGGACGGTCCTCGTCGAGCCCGGCCGGCACCTCGGCGGCATGACCTCCGGCGGCCTCGGCTACACCGACGTCGGAGACGTCCGCGCTCTCGGCGGCGCGGCCGCACGCCTCCGAGCCGACATCGCCGAGCACTACGGCACCACCCCCGGGCACTACGCCGGGCCGGAACCGCACGTCGCCGAGGCGATCTTCCGGCGGTGGCTGGAGGAGGCCGGCGTCGACGTGGTCTTCGCCGCCCGCCTGACCGACGTCGAGACCGCGCAGGGCCGGGACGGCCGCGAGCTGCGCTCCTTCACCGTGAACGGCGGCGACCGCATCCAGGCCGGCGTATTCGTGGATGCGAGTTACGAGGGCGACCTGCTCGCGGCGGCGGGCGTGCCGTACCGCGTCGGGCGCGAGGACCGCGGCCTGCACGGCGAGCGGTTCGCGGGAAGGCAGGAGCTCCTCCCCGGCATGCACAACATGCCGCCGTGGGTGTCGCCCTTCGCCGACGATCCGACCGGGCTGACGGCGGGACGCCTCCTGCCGCAACTCCACGACCGCCCGCTCGCGCAGCTCGGCGAGGGGGACGGCGGCGTGATGTCGTACGGCTTCCGGGTCTGCCTCACGACTGCCGCCGACCGCATCCCGTTCGATCGTCCCGACGGCTACGACGACGAGTACTGGGAGCTGGGGCGCAGCCTCTTCGCCCGCGATCGGAGGGAGGGCGTCGAACGCACGGCCGGTCGGATGCTGGGGCTCGAACCGAACCTGCCGGGCGGGATGGCGGACGGCAACTCGCTCGGACCGGTGTCGTTGAGCGTTCTGGACGGATCGGCGTGGGAGTACCCCGACGCCTCGCCGGAGCGGCGCGAGGAGATCCGTCGGCACCACGTCGACCACACGCGCGGCTTCCTCTACTTCCTGTCGCACGACCCTGCGGTGCCGTCCGCGATCCGGAGCGAGCTGGCGCGCTGGGGACTGCCGCGCGGCGAGTTCGCCGACACCGGCCACCTTCCGCACCAGCTCTACGTGCGGGAGGCGAGAAGGATGGTCGGCGAGCGCATCCTGACCGAGCACGACCTGCTCGCCGGCGGGATGCCGGAGGACACGGTCGCGCTCGGTTCGTACCACATCGATATCCGCGAGGTGCAGCGCGTCTGGCGCTGGGTGTACGAGCATCCTGACCCGATCGGAACCGTCTTTACGGAGGGGTACCTCTCCGTCCCCGTGCCGGTCTACGGCATCCCGTACTCCGCTCTGCTGCCGAAGCGGGAGGATGCGACGAACCTTCTGGTACCGGTCTGCCTGTCCGCCTCGGCTGTCGCTTTCGCGTCGGTTCGGATGGAGCCGCAGTACATGATGCTCGGCCAGGCCGCAGGCGCGGCGGCAGCGCTCGCGGCAAGCGCCGGTACACCGGTACAAGATGTGAGGATCGCGCAACTCCAGGAACGGTTGGAGGCCTCCGGACAAGCGATCCGCCTCCCCTAACCACGGTCTGGCACCGGTGTCAATCCCCCTGACGCGACAGGATTTGCATGCCTCCTTAGGGCACTATGAGGACCATGGGAAAACTCGTCTACGGCGCTGGCCAGGAGTATGACCTCGACGATCGGGTGCTCAGCCACGTCAAACTGGCCATCGTCGCCAAGCTTCGCCGCCACGAGAGCTTCCTGCTGAACTGGGATGTCCCGGTCGAACAGGGTTCCGGCCGCGTCTCGCTCTGGATCAGCCGCGAAGTGCCGCTGGCGTTCCAGTTCAGCGGCAGCCGTCCGCCCGCCATCAACCCGCAGTGGCTCGAAGCGCTGATGCACACCTCCCAGCGCACGGGGGGCATGGTGATCATGCCCGAGGACGAAGTCGAGCGTCACCTGCCGGGCTGACCGCACGGTCCAGGCGGTTCGTCAATCCCCTGCTTTCGAATGCGTCTCGACTTACTTTTGCTTGCATGGGCGATATGACTGCGACGGCAGTGTTGATGATGCTGCCGCGGCGTGCGCGGACGCCGGTCGCCGTCCTGACGGATGGCGTGGTCCCGTCCTCCCTCCGTCTCGACGTCTTCGGCGGACGTGACCTCTTCGTCCGCATGCGGCGCGGGCCGGGCGTCCACGGTCTGAGCGAGCCCTACCGAGAGGTGCCGCGCGACGACTACCCGGCGGAGTCGGAGCCGGCGCTGGTGGTGACGTCGGAGCGCTATGCCCAAGCCCGCTTCGCCTGTTCGGCTTCGGTTTTCGGCGCGTCGGACGTCGTCGTCTTCGTGCCCCTGGACGACGATGCGGAGGCGCCTGCGCGCATCGACATCCCCATCCCCTCGCTCGACCGCCCGTCGTGGCATGCGTTCGAGCTGGTGTCGCGCACCCGCATGGAGTGCCGGTACCGTGTCGTGCCGCAGCGCGACGGTGTCCCGACCGGAGGTTCCCATGCTCTATCAGCTCTCTGAGATCGAGCGCCTTCTCGACGAGGCGCCCGGGCTCTACGTCCGATACTCGGCGGGCTATGCGGCCGATCTCGAGGCCGGGCCCTTCGACACCGAGAGCGGCCTCCCGCTCCCCGGCCTGCCTGCCCGGCCGCTCGATCCCGCAGCCTGGTGGAGCCTTCCCCCACGCGAGTGGATCGCTCGGCAGTTGACCCGTCTGCCGGCTCCTCGGCACGCCCCGTTCGACGGTGTGCGCCCTGAGCGCTTCGCGTGGCTGCTGCGCGGCCGCCCCGCCGGTCACGGTCTGGACGGCGAGGCGCTGGTCGCCGACGTCGAGGTGGTCGGCCGGCTGGCGGAGTGCCTGATCGCGGAGGCCGACCGCGTGTGCGAGGAGCGGTTCGACGCGGAACCCGGGCGTCGCGAAGCGGAGCTGGTGTCGGTGGCGCATGCCTGAACGTCTGCTCGTCGAGGCCACGGCCATCCTGCAGCTCATCTCCGACAGTCCGTCGGGCGGCACGGCCATCGTGTTGCGGACGCCCGAGGCGCCGCCGTTCGTCGTGATGGGCGACGACACGGAGGAGGGCTTCTCGCGGCTGCGCCGGGGCGCGATCGCCTACGGGGTTCCCGAGCTGTATCAAGTGCTTCCGCGGGACATGCTGCGCGCCGGCCACATCCTGCACGTCCGGGACGACCATCGGCCGGCGCGGGTGGACAAGGCGGGTTCGATCTTCGGGCCGACTCCGGACAAGCTGTGGGTGCCGCTGGATGATGAACGTCGCCCGTTCGCGCGGATGCGGGTGCCCATCCCGTCGCTGGAGCGACCGGCGTACGTGGAGTTCGCGCTGGAGAGCGACGGTGACGTGCTGGAGTACCGGTTGGACGGCGAGGCGCGGATCGGCGACGGCTACATCTGCTCGTACTGCGGCAAGCTCTGCCCCACGAAGGAGCCGCACACCGCAGCGCACGGCGTGGCCGGGCATACGCACGCCGGCGTCGCCGCGGGCCAGGACCAGGACGGGCCGGCGCCCGAGACCGGGCCTCTGGAAGTGAGGGGCCACCCCGGCCCCGGGTCGCAGCTGTGAGCCGCGCTCTGCGGCTGCTCGTCTGGCAGGTCCACGGCGGCTGGATGGATGCGTTCGTGCGCGGTCGTCACACCTACCTGCTTCCCGTGGATGCGGCAGGCGAGGGCGGGGTCGGCGCACGCGACTGGCCGGCGAACGTCGTCGACGTCCCGGAGGCCGACCTGGCGTCCACTCCGTTCGACGCCGTCGTGGTGCAGCGGCTGGAGGAGTTCGACCTGGTCGAACGGCTCACGGGCCGGCGTCCCGGTGTGGATGTGCCGGTCGTGTTCGTCGAGCACAACACGCCCCAGGAGGGCGTGCCGAACTCGCGGCATCCCCTCGCCGACCGGGACGACCTGCTGATCGCCCACGTCACCCACTTCAACGCGCTGTTCTGGGACACCGGCTCGACCCGCACCCGGGTGATCGAGCACGGCGTCGTCGACTACGGCAACCACTTCACCGGCGAGCTTCCGCGCGCCGCTGCCGTGATCAACGAGCCGGTGCGGCGCTGGCGGGTGACCGGCTCGGATCTTCTCGGCGGTTTCGCCGCTGTGGCCCCGGTCGACGTCTTCGGCATGCAGGTGGACGACCTGGCGCACGCGCTCGGCGTCGGCGGCGACCGGGTGGTCGCCGCGGGCGACATCGAGGCGCCTCGGCTGTTCACCGAGGTCGGGCGTCGGCGTGTGTACGTGCATCCCAACCGCTGGACGTCGCTGGGGCTCTCGCTGCTCGAGTCAATGACGGCCGGGATCCCGGTCGTGGCGCTGGATGCGACGGATGCGCGCCGCGCCGTGGTACCTGGGGTCGGCGCCATCTCCACCGACCTGACCGAGCTGCACGACGCCGTCCGCGCGTTCGTGGACGACCCCGGTCGCGGGGCGGAGGCGGGCGGACGCGCGCGCGAGTGGGCGCTGGAGCGGTTCGGTCTCGGCCGCTATCAGGCCGAGTGGGACGACCTGCTGTCGCACTGGGTCGGCTGACCCCGTCAGTCGTCTCGCGCGTCCCGCAGGGCCTTCTCCGCTTCGCGGACGGCGCGTTGCGCGTCGGAGATCCGGGTGCGCAACTCGCGCTCGGCGGCACGCGCCTCGCTCAGGTCGTCGGTGATCCGCTGAAGTCGTCGTTGCAGCGAGTCGCGCTCGGCCTCCAGATCGCCGCGCCGGTCGACCGTCTCGTCGAGCTCGTCGTCGAGGGCCTCGGCGTCTTCGCGGGCGCGCGCGACTGCCTTCTCGGCGGCCCGGATGCGGCGCTGCCGTTCCCGGCGCTCACTCGGCGACTCGGTGTGCTCCTCCTCGGCCGGCTCGTCGTCCGCTTCGGCGGCGTCGGCATCCTCGCCTCGGCTCTGCGCCTTCCGGCGGCCTGCCCTCGGCGCCGGGAAGTCCTCGATGTCGATCGGCAGCGCGACGGCGTCGGAGACGTCGACCTGCTCGAGACCGGTCGACTCGAGGGCGCGGACCAGCATCCCGCTTCGAACCGCGGCTGCCGCTGCCGGGTCGATGACGGCCGCCTGCAAGGTCTCCTCGACCTCGCGCTGAACCGCCGGGCTGAGGTCCAGTCCGTCGGTCGCGCGCTGCAGCAGCCGCTGGCGCTCCTGGGTGAGCGCGCGGATCTCGGCGCGGTCGCGGGAGGCGAACGCGTCCCGCATCCGCGAGCCGATGTCCAGCACGTCGCCGACGAGGTCGGGGTGCTCCCGGGTGAGCGCGTTGATCGCGGCCGCCGACGCCGACGGCTTGCGCAGGGTCTTGATCTGCTTGGCCGTCGAGCGGTCGGCCTGGGCCGCGGCCGCGTTGCGCCGGGCGATGAAATCGCCGGGTGCGGCCGAGTACAGCTCGCCGGCCACATCCCGCAGGTCCATGCCGCGAGTGTACGCGCGGGACTCAGTGGTTGCGGAGCTCCTTCACGAGCTCGCCCTTGTTCTTCTTGGAGTAGCCGCTGAGGCCGAGCTCTTTCGCCCGCTTCTTCAGCTCGGGCACCGTCCAGTCCTCATACGAACCGGAGTCGCCGCCCTTCCGGCCGACCGAGGATCGGCCGCGGGACGCTGCGGCGTTGGAGATGCGAGCCGCCTTCTGCTTGGAGTCCCCCTCCTTGCGCAGCTTCTCGTAGAGCTCCTGGTCTTTCAGCTGGGGCTTGTTGCCGGGCATATCCGCTCCTTCCGTTTCGGCAGGAACAGTACGCCCGGCACCGCCGGCTGTCAGGGTGCGATCAGACGCGCGGCCCCTTCGCCGCCTTCACCGCGCCGAAGTACTCGTTGGATGGGCGGAGCCACATCAGCACGACCGCGACGATCGTCGCGAGCACTTGCAGCAGCCCGGTTCCGAAGCCGGTCAGCAGGTTGAGCAGCGAGAGCACGGTCAGCACCGTGAGGACGATGCGCGCCCAGTTCGCGCCGCGACGCATGAAGTACGCGAAGAGGACGAACACGACGGCCCAGAAGATCAGCGTGACGATCGACCAGGTCACGAGGAAGGTGACGGATGCATCGGCGACCTGCTGCGCGGTGAGGCCTTTGAGGTCGCTGCCCTGCTGCTCGATGATGCGCACTTGGTCGGCGCGCGAACCGGAGACGACGGCGATCGTGATGATGCCGCTGATCACGCTCAGCACGGCGCCGGCGACATACAGCCAGAACGCGATGTTGACGGTGTTCGGCGGAGACGTCGGCGCGACGGTGGTGGACGGGCCGGTCGCTGCGGCCGGGTACGAGCTCGGGGGCGGCGGCGGCGCCGACGGGATGCCCTGGCTGGGCGGCGGCGGCGGAGGAGGAGTCGGACCGGATGCGGGCGGCGGGCTGACCGGCTCGCCCGCCCCGGCGGGTCCGGCGGGGCGCGGCGTGCTCTCGTCGTCTGGGTTCGTCATGCGGCGACCATACTCCCGGCCCGATCGGCCTGACTAGGCCTCGCCGGGCGGGCCGGTCGCGGAATGGCCGCAGGCCGGCCGCGCGCGATCCCGGGCGACGCGCCCGTCAGACGGTCGTCTCCGGCGCCCGGACGGCGGGAGCCGGGGCGAGCGGCTGGGTGGCCGGGCCTTCGAGCACCGTGCCATCCGGCGCGAAACGCGAGCCGTGCAGCGGGCAGTCCCACGACAGTTCGGCGTCGTTCCAGCGCACCACGCCGCCGAGGTGGCTGCAGACCGCGGTGAGCGCGCACGTCGTCCCGTCGACCGTCGACACGGCGACCGGGGTGCGACCGCGGCGGCCGACGGTGCCGGTGCCCTCCGCGACCAGCTCGTCGCCGACCTCCGGGCCCGTCTGAGCGGACGCCCACTCGGTCACCGCGGCCTTGCCGACGCCGGCGTTCATGGCGACGCCCGACGCGATGTCGGCCGGCCGGGTGACCCGGTGGTGCATCACGCGAGCCCACTCGAGGGTCTCCCCGGTCAGGTCGGCGGTGAGGCTGAGTGCGGAGGCGACGGCGTTCGTCATCCCCCACTTGTCGTAGCCGGTGGCCAGATAGATGCGGCCGCGGCCGCGGGGCAGCCAGCCGACGAAGGGGATGCGGTTCGCCGACCGGTAGTCCTGCGCTGCCCACCAGTGGGTCCGCTGCGCGCCGGGGAAGGTGCGCTCGGCCCACGTGGTGAGGTCGGCGAGCTTCTCGGCCGGGGAGTCGGCGCGGCCGGCCGGGTGCCCGTTGCCGCCGACGAGCAGCAGACGGCTACCGTCCGCCGCGGTCGCGGTGCGGAGGGAGCGGGTGGGTGAGTCGGCGGAGATGTACATGGCCTCCGGGATGTCGCCCGGCACACGGAAGGCGGTGACGTATGAGCGCGTCGGTTCGACCTTGGCGAAGTACAGGCCGCGGTCGAGGATGGGCGTCCCGGTCGCGATGATGACCTGGTCGGCGCGGGATGTGCCCGAGGTGCTGGTGACGACGGCCGGCTTCGCGGCCGAGACGTCGGTGACCCGTTCGCCCTCCACGATCCGCCCGCCGAGCCGCCGGAACTCCGCGGCGAGCGCGGCCAGCACCTTCAGCGGATGCACCTGCGCCTGGCCGCCGAGGGTGAGCGCTCCCTCCACGGCGAACGGCAGCTCGGTGGTGCGCTCCTCCACGGCGTCGAGGCCGGCAACGCGGGCGGCGGCGAGTTCCGCATCCAGCTTGTCCAAGCCGTCGAGCGTTGTGGCGTACGTGACGGCGTCACGCGTCTCGTAGGGTACGGCCTGTTCTTCGAGGAAGTCGAGCAGCCAGCCCTGGCCCGCCGTGTTGCCGTCGACGTAGGCGCAGAGCACCGCCTCGGAGGCATGCCGGCGGATGGAGGAGAGCGTCGTGCCCTGCAGCAGGCTCACCTTCCCTGTCGTGTTGCCGGTGGTGACCGCGCCGACCGTGCGCGCCTCGAGCACCAGGACGCGCATCCCCGAGCGAGCCAGCATCAGGGCGGTCGCGAGGCCCGTCAGGCCGGCGCCGATGACGATGGTGTCGTAGTGCCCGTCCCACTCGAACGCGTCGGTCGGGATGTGCGGAGAGGTCTCGAGCCAGAGGGACGTCGTCGGCGGCATGACACGAGCATCCCCCGTCGAGGACGCCGTGGGAAGCGGTTGACTTCAGGCCAGCGAGTCGAAGTCGAACCAGAACGCGTCGTCGTCGTCCTCCCCGGCGGTGGCCCCGGAGGCGACGGGATCGCGCGGGATCGTGGCCGTCTCGATCCGCACGCGCGTCTGCGCGGTGACGAAGATCTCGCTCGGCGGTCTGCTGGACTGCGAGATGGAGACGAAGTCGCCGTCGTTCCTGCTCGCCTGAACGACCTGGGACTTCAGCTCCTCGACCGGCGCGCGGTCGACGAAGGTGAATCTCAGGTCGTCGATGTAGACGTGGAACACCTGCATTTACCTCTCCCGGTCGTCGATTCCTGCCCGATAGTACGCGGCCCTTCGCGTTGTGCCAGTCCGACTCTGTATCGGGCGGTGTTCAGAGCAGGTCGAGGTCGACGTCGGGGATCTCGTCCGTCCCGTGCTCCACGAAGGTGGCACGCTGCGGTGCCAGCGCCGCGATCCTGTGCTCGAACTCCTCGACGAAGGGTTCGTCGCGCAGTTCGGCGCCCGAGAACTCGGCGTCCTCCGCCAGCATCTGGCTGGCCGGGCCGAGCAGCAGCAGCACCTCCCCGGTGCTTCCCCCGTCCAGCACCGCGGGTGCGCGCACTTCGGCGGCGGAGTTGTTCTTGGCCAGCGCGGCGGCGAAGCGCACGATGACGTCGGCGATCTCGTCTCCGGTCAGGAGGGAGCCGCTCGCATAATGGATGCGCTTCATCACCAATCCATACGATCACCCGGGGCAAAGGTCAAGACATGCGGCCGCCCTTGCGGAACGCCGGGTGTGCGCGTTCACTCGCGGAATGACCGATCAGACCAGACCGTTGACAGCGCTCGCCCTCGTCTGCACGCTCAAGCCGTCGCCGAGCGAATCGAGCAGCCAGCTGCTGGCGCGCCAGCTGCTGGACGAGCTGGCCACCCACGATGTGACCGGAACCGCGGTGCGCCTCGTCGACTACGACATCAAGCCCGGGGTCGAGCTCGACGAGGGCGATGGCGACCAGTGGCCGCACATCCGCGAGCAGATCATCGCCTCCGACATCCTCCTCATCGTCACGCCGACGTGGATGGGCCACCTCTCGTCCGTTGCGCAGCGCGCGCTTGAGCGCCTCGACGCCGAGCTGTCGGAGACGGACGACGCCGGTCGCCCGCTCGTCGAGGGCAAGGTGGGCATCGTCGGTGTCGTGGGCAATGAGGACGGCGCGCACGGCATCATCGCCGACCTCTTCCAGGGCCTCAACGATGTCGGCTTCAGCATCCCGTCGCAGGGGGCGACGTACTGGAACGGCGAGGCGATGCAGACCGTCGACTACAAGGATCTCGACGAGACTCCGGAGGCTGTGGCGAGCGCGAACGCCGTCGTCGCGAAGAACGCCGCCCACCTGGCGCGGCTGCTCTCCGAGCGCCCGTACTGACCGGCGCCCGGGCACCGGGCGTGCGGGCCAGGCGCCGCCGCTAGCATTGCCGCGTGCCCGAACCCGACCGCGAACCCGACCAGGCGGTCGTCGCGCGGCTGCGGGCGGCGGGATGCGTCTTCGCCGAAGACGAGGCGCGCCTGCTGATCGAGGCGGCCGGTTCGCCCGCCGACCTCGACGCCCTGGTGTCGCGCCGCGTCGCCGGCGAGCCGTTGGAGCCGCTGCTCGGCTGGGTCGAATTCGGCGGCCTCCGCCTCCACGTCGCCCCGGGGGTCTTCGTGCCACGGCGGCGCACCGAGCTGCTCGCACGCCGCGCAGCCGAACTCGCCGCGTCCACGGTCGCCAAGTCCGGAATCGCCGTCGTGGTCGACCTGTGCTGCGGTGTCGGCGCGATCGGCGCGGTCGTCGCCGACCGCGTGCCGGGCGCCGAGATCGTCGCCGCGGACCTGGACCCGGTCGCCGTCGAATGCGCCCGGCGCAACCTCGCTCCCGATCGCGTCTTCGAGGGCGACCTGTTCGCGGCGCTTCCTTCCGAGCTCCGCGGGCGCGTCGATGTGCTGGCCGTCAACGCGCCCTACGTCCCGACCGACGCGATCGCCCTCATGCCGCCGGAGGCGCGCGATCACGAGCCCGGGATGGCGCTCGACGGCGGCGTCGACGGCCTCGACATCCACCGCCGCATCGCCGCCGAGGCAGCGGACTGGCTTACCCTGGGCGGGACGCTGCTGATCGAGGCCGGCGAGGAGCAGGCAGCCGTCTCCTCCGCCCTGTTCGCGGCGTTCGGACTCGAGCCGCGGATCGAGTCCGACGACGACCTGGGCGCCACCGTGGTCATCGCTTCCGCGCCGGCGGCCTAGCGCTGCCGGGCGCATCCCTTCACCGCAGACGGCGACAGGACTACCGTGCCCGGCATGAGCACGCTCGCCGCCGCGCGGCCCATGCCGGCCGACCGCGTCCGCCAATCCCTCGTCATCGCCGGCACCGTGGTGGCGCTGATCGGTGCGGTCGTCGGTTCCGGTTTCGCCGGAGGGACGCCCATCCCCGAGGTCGCGGGTGGCGCCTTGAGCGCGGACGCGACTCTTCTGGCCCCCGCCGGGCCCGCGTTCGCGATCTGGTCGGTCATCTACGGCGGCTTGATCGCGTACGCCATCTGGCAGGCGCTGCCGTCGCAGGCCGCGCGCGACCGTCAGCGCCGAGCCGGGTTCTGGGTGCTGGCCTCCCTGCTGCTCAACGCCGCATGGATCCTCTCCGTGCAAGCCGGGCAGCTGGCGCTCTCGGTGGTCGCGATCGTGGCGCTGCTCGTCGTGCTCATCGCCGCGTTCGTCGTGCTGCGTCGACACCCCGGCGACTCGACCGCCGACGCGGTGCTCCTCGACGGCGTGATGGGCCTGTACCTGGGCTGGGTGATGGTGGCGACGGTCGCGAACGTCACCTCGCTGCTGCAGGTGGCCGGGTTCGACGGCTTCGGCGGCAACCCGCATGCCTGGGCGATCGCCCTCCTCGCGGTCTTCGCCGTCATCGGCTGCATTCTGGCGGTATGGGACGGCGGCCGTTTCGCCCCGGCCGTCGCGGCGGCGTGGGGTCTCGCCTGGATCGGCGTCTCGCGCCTGACCGGCTCGCTGGTTTCGGCACCGGTCGCGATCACCGCGTTCGCCGCGGCCCTGTTGCTGCTCCTGGTCGCGCTCGCCGTGCGGGTGGCGCGGCCGTCGCGGCGCGGTCGCGCGTGACGGGTTGACGCGACACGCCGTCGCGCGGCGGGCGGCGACGGCGCGTCGCGTCAACTCGATCGGCGGCGCACCCTCCCCTACGCTGGACCGGTGGGCGGCGTACTGACCGGGTTCGGGATCATCGCCTTCGTGATCCTCGTCGGCTACGTCGCCGGGCGGCTGCGGATCGGCGGTCCGACCGCCCCGTACGTGCTGAACCGGATCGCGTTCTTCGTGACGAATCCGGCTCTGCTGTTCGTCACGCTCGCTCACGCGGACCTGCGGGTGGTGTTCTCGACCCAGCTGCTCGTCGCTGCGATCGCCGCCGTCGCCTCGGGCGGCGTTTTCGTCGCGCTGTCTCGCGCGTTCTTCCGCTCGCCCGCGCCCGAGACGACCATCGGAGCGTTGGGCGCGGGATACGTGAACGCCAACAACATCGGCATCCCGGTCGCCGTGTACGTGCTCGGCAGTGCGTCCTATGTCGCGCCCGTGCTGCTGCTCCAGCTCATCGTCTTCGCGCCGATCGCCCTCACGATCCTCGACACCACCAGCCGCGGGACGATGTCGGTGCGCTCCATCTTGACCCAGCCGATCCGCAACCCGATGATCATCGCGTCGGTGCTCGGCATCCTCGTCGACGTGAGCGGGATCCAGCTGCCGAATGCCGTCTACCAGCCGTTCGAGCTGCTCGGCGGTGCTGCGGTGCCACTGGTGCTGATGGCGTTCGGGATGTCGCTCGTCGGCTCGAAGCCGTTGGAGGCGGGAACGGGCCGCACACCGATCGTCGTGGCCGTCGCGCTCAAATCGGCGGTGATGCCGTTGCTCGCCTTCCTGGTCGCCCGGTTCGTCTTCGGGCTGGAGGGACAGCCGCTGTTCGCGGCGGTCGCGCTCGCCGCACTGCCGACCGCGCAGAACGTCTACAACTTCGCGGCGCGCTACGAACGCGGGATGCCCGTCGCGCGCGACATCGTGCTGTTCACGACGATCTTCGCCGTGCCGTCCCTGCTGGTCATCGCGGCGCTCCTCGCGCCTTGAACGTGGCCTGACACGGCTCAGCCCGTCCGGCTCAGCGCTCCGCGTCGAGCGATCGCAGGTACTCGGCGTTGCCGCGGATCGCCGCCTCATAGCGCAGCAGGTCCGGCGTGCGGATGCGGTCGGCGGCCAGCTCCATCAGCTCCGCAACCGCGCCGTCGCTGCGGCCGGCCGCGTGCAGCGAGAGCGCATGCCACACCAGCACGGACTCCGACTCGGGGAACAGCTCCCGCGCCCGGTCGAGCACCGCGAGCGACTCGTCGAACCGGCCGAGGTTCCGCAGCGTGCTGCCGTACTGCAGCAGGCAGCGCCGCAGGGTGTCGCCCGCGAGCCCGGCGTCGAGGGCGCGCTCGTAGTATCCCGCCGCCGTCTCCTCCTCGCCGGCGGTGTCGTAGGCGCCGCCGACCTCGTAGAGCACGTGCGGATCGGTGGGATGCTCGGCCAGCACGGTACGCAGCGCGGCGATCGTCGGCGCCATGTCGTCGCGGTCCCTGGCCTCGAACAGGTCCTTCAGCCGCTGCAGCAGGGCCGGGTCGGTCGTCTCGGGCATCCGCCCACCCTACTGGCCGGCCCCGATCACGCCGCGGAGCGGCGCGGGCAGCTCGTGCGCGCCCAGCGCGGAGGTCAGAACGGCGCCGTAGTGCTCCTTGCGGCCCGACGTGGTGCCGAAGAACCGGTGCAGCTGCTGGTCGAGGGTCCGCACGCGCTGAGCCGGTTGCTGCTGGAACATCCGGAACAGCCGGAGGTCGCCCTCCCGCTCGAGCACGTCCTCCGTCCGTCGATGCCCCAGTGCGCGGACGAGCTCGGCCTCCAGGTCAGGCCGGCAGACGAACACGACGCCGTCGTCGAGGCCGGCGCGCTGGAAGAAGCGCAGTTCGGCGGCGTCGCAGAGTCCGCGCAGCCGCAGGCCGGCGTCCCCGCCGAGCTCCGCGGCGAACCGGCGGACGCTCATCGCACCGCCCATCGGCACGACCGCGACCCCGTCGGCCGCGAGGTCGACGCCCAGGATGCGGGCGGCGGCGAGCACGGCCGCCCGGTCACTGGCGCCCTCGACCAGGATCGCCGTGCTGGCATCCACCCACTGTCCGGCCACGGTCACATTGTGCACTCGCCGTCGACCCCTGTCGCGGTCGCGAAGCCGCGCGTACGGTGCGAGCCATGAAGATCATCACCTTTGCCGCAGGAGTCGCCGTCGGTTTCATCATCGGGTCGCGCGCCGGGCGCGGTGCGTACGAGGACATGCGCCGCAAGTGGCGCGGCTTCGCCGACTCGGACACCGTGCAGCACGTGAAGGGCGACGTCAAGGACTTCGCCGGGCGTGCCGCCTCCGACGTGGGCGACAAGGTCAGCGAGACCGTCAGCAAGGTCACCGAGAAGGCGACCTCGAAGATCGACGAGGTCACGGGCAAGAGCGGGAACGGCTCCGCCGGCTCCGGCTCCACCTCGGGCACCGCCTCGCCGGCCGTCTGAGTCAGGCTCCCTCGGGCGGGTGGGCCAGCAGGTCCACCCGCTCGCTCAGGTACGCGCCGAAGTCCCGCGCATCCGTGTCGCCGGCAGCAGGGCTCCAGCGCACCAGGGGTTGAGCGTCACGGACGAACAGCGGGCCCGTCGAGGCGCGGAGGGTGGATGCGTCGAGCGGGATGACCGGCGCGTCGAAGTTCACCGTCTCACCGTTCCGGAACCGCCCCCGCGCTGCCGCCGCCCGCAACGCCCGGCGCTCCTCCGCCGACCGGGATTGATACTGCGGCCGCCCCGGAGGCGTCGCCCGCACCAGCGTCCCGGTGGCCCGCAGGATGCCGTCCGCATCCAGCAGGAAGACGCCGAGACGCCACACGCTTCCGATCCCGCGCAGCACGGGCTCGCGCTGGATCAGGAACTGACGGCGGGCGGGCACGTACTCCGCCAACGCCTCCTGGCGAGCCCCGGCCTCGGTGAGCGTGGCGACAGCGTCGACGATCGCCGCCCGGATGCGCTCGACCGCAGCCCGATCGGCGCCGTCGTCCGTCTCCGCACCCACGCGTCGAAGCCTACGGGCGTGCCACCCGCATCGGGCTACACCGTCCGGATGGAGAACGAGTTGTCGTCGGTGACGAGCAGCAGCTCGACGCCCGCCTCGTGACGCAGCACCACCAGGGCGGAGGCGTCGGTCGCCGCCACCCGCTCGACCTGGTTGAGGAAGATACGCGCCATCTCGTCGGTGACCCGGAAGTCGCGGCCCAGAGCGTGGACGATGTACCCGGACCGTGTGGACGGACGGCGACCCAGCGCCGTCTCCTGCGCGAAGTCGTCGACGGCGACGTGGAAATCAGGCGTCATGGTCATCGGGGGCTCCTTCTCTAGCCTCGCCGACGGTAGTCGCGGAAAACCGCGCTAGGCAGGGGGTTGACGCGGGGTTAGATGGAAGGCATGAAGACGTTCACCTTCCCCCGAACCGACATCACCGCCTCCAACATCGTTCTCGGCCTGATGCGCATCTCGTCCCTCGACGACGAGCAGATCCGCACGCTGGTCCGGACCGCCCGCGACGAGGGCATCACCATGTTCGACCACGCCGACATCTACGGCACCGAGCGGCACGGCTGCGAGCGCCGCTTCGGCGACGCGGGCGCCATCCCTGCCGCCGAGCGCGACCAGGTCGCCATCCAGTCCAAGGTCGGCATCCGCGACGGATTCTTCGACTTCTCGCGCGAGCACATCCTGCGCTCCGTCGACGAGTCGCTGGAGGCGCTGAAGACCGACTACCTCGACATCCTGCTGCTGCACCGCCCGGACACCCTGGTGGAGCCGGACGAGGTCGCGCTCGCCTTCGACGAGCTGCAGAGCGCGGGCAAGGTGCGCGCGTTCGGAGTCTCGAACCAGACGCCGGGCCAGATCGAGCTGCTGCAGCGGTCGCTCTCGCAGCCGCTCATCGCCAACCAGGTGCAGCTCAGCATCACCCATGCCCCGCTGATCGCGCAGGGCGTCGCCGCCAACATGGCGGGCCTCGACCAGTCGATCTCGCGCGACAACGGCATCCTCGACTACGCCCGCCTCCACGACATCGTGCTGCAGGCGTGGTCGCCGTTCCAGAAGGGCTTCTTCGACGGCGTCTTCCTCGGCGACCGCGAGAACTACGCCGAGCTCAACGACGTGATCGACGAGCTGGCGCAGAAGTACGACGTGAGCCCGACCGCGATCGCGGTCGCGTGGATCACGCGCCACCCGGCGGGGATGCAGGTCGTCCTCGGCACGACCAACGACCAGCGGGTGCGCGACTCGGCGGCCGGCTCCGAGATCCCGCTGACGCGCGAGGAGTGGTACCGGCTGTTCACGTCGGCGGGCCACATCCTGCCGTAGCGGGCTGAACGGGAGGAGGATGCGCGGCCGGGCCCGCGCATCCTCCTCCGTTTCCGGACCCCGGCTGGCGTGTCGCCGGCCGTCCGCCTCCTTTTCCGCCGAGCGCGTCGCGCAGCGAACAGGACGCGCCCGGCCGATTGCGGCCGCCGGCAGCGCGCGGGATACGGTCGAGAGGTGGACGACGAGAGAGTGTCGCTGCCGCGCCGGCTCGCGAGGCGGGCGCGGCTGGTGCGTGTCGTCGCCGTCCGCTCCCGGCTGGTGCGTCCGCTCGACGGACGCCAGGGCTCCGTCGCCGGGCGCCGTCCGCTGCGCGTCCTGCTGATCGGTTCCGGGCCGGTGGTCGGCTGGGGTGTCGGCAGTCACGATCTCGCTCTCCCCGGGGCGGTCGCCCGCTCACTCGCCGCCGTGACCGATCGCGGTGCGGTAGTGGATGTGGTGCCGCATGCCTCGGCGGGAGTTCGCCGTCTGAAGCGGATGGTGGGTGCGGCGGGCGTCGACCGCTACGACGCCGTCGTGCTCAGCGCAGCCGTCGCCGACGCGCTCCGGTTCGCCGAGCCCCGCCGGTGGGGGAGGCGGCTCCGGCGGCTGCTCGCAGACGTGCACCAGCGCGGCCCCCGCTCCGTGCTGTGGCTGGGCGCGCAGCCAATCCGCTCGATCCGCCCGTACGACACGCCGGCCGGGATGCTGGCCGAGGCACACGCGGAGCGCCTGAACGCGATCGCCCGCGCGGCATGCGCCGAAACGGGGAGCCTGTACGTCGCGCTGTCGGCGCCCCCGCGTGTGGACGGTCGACGGCACCGCACTCCCGGCGACTACCTGTTCTGGGCTCGGCAGATCGTCGATGCACTGGCGCCCTCGCTGCAGGAGTGCGCTGCGGAGCGGACGGCCCCGACCACGGAGGGCGCCGAGCGGGTCGAGGCGATCGAGCGCCTCAAGCTGAGCCGCCACGGCGGGGACGCCCGGCTGGAGGGCATCGTGGGCACGGCGAAGCGCACCCTGGGCACGGAGATCGCGATGTTCACCGTGCTCGACGACGAGCGGGAGTGGCCGCTGGCGTCGACCGGATCGGTGCTCGAGTCCATCCCGATCGAGCAGTCGGCGTGCATCCACACCATCCAGACGCCCGACGGGATGGTCGTGCCGAACGCGGTCGAGGACGAGCGTTTCGCCGGGAATGCGCTGGTCACGGGACCGGCGGGTCTGCGGTACTACGCGGGCTATCCGGTCGAGGCTCCCGACGGCACGCGGATCGGAGCGCTCTGCGTGTTCGGTCGCGCGCCGCGGGAGCAGGCCGACGGCGAGGCCGACCTCGACGTGCTGCGCGAGCTGGCGCTGCTCGCCCAGCGGGAGCTCTGGCGCTGGGAGCCCACCTCGGAGGCGTGAACGCGATCAGCGCTCCAGCGCCGTGAGCAGCCGGTCGAGCGAACCGCCCAGCCCCCACCGCTCGGAGAGGGCGCTGAGCGCCTCGCGCTGCTCGTCACTCGGCGCGGTGAGTCGCGCATCCACCTCGGGGAGGGGCAGGTCGCGGACGACCTCGACGACCCGCGGTGCGACCGCCAGGTAGTCGACCGCCGCTGCGAAGCGCGCTCGGGCCGCCGGCTTCATGCCGCTGGAGGAATCCTCTGCCGCCGCGATGATCCCGGCGAGGTCGCCGTACTCCGACAGCAGCGCGGCCGCGGTCTTCTCGCCGATGCCGGCGACGCCCGGCAGGCCGTCCGAGGTGTCGCCGCGCATCGCCGCGAAGTCGGCATACTGGTCAGCACGCACACCGTATTTGCTCTGCACGACGTCGCCGGTGACGAGTTCGAGGTTGCTCATGCCGCGAGCGGTATAGATGACGCGGACCTCGCGCTCGTCGTCGACGAGCTGGAACAGGTCGCGGTCGCCGGTCACCACATCCACGGGCCCCTCAGTCGTCGTCGCGAGGGTGCCGATGACGTCGTCGGCCTCATGCTCCGCCGCACCGATGATCGGGATGCCGACGGCGTCGAGCACCTCGCGGATGACGGGCACCTGTGTCACGAGGGCCTCCGGCGTCTCCTCGACGTCGACGCCGCCCGGCACCGACTGCGCCACCCGGTGGCCCTTGTAGCTCGGGATGAGGTCGACCCGCCAGCGCGGCCGCCAGTCGTCGTCCCAGCAGGCGATGAGTGCATCGGGCTGGTAGTCGGTCACCAGCTTCGCGATGATGTCGAGGAAGCCGCGGACCGCGTTCACCGGCGTCCCGTCGGGCGCCTTCACCGTGTCGGGCACGCCGTAGAACGCGCGGAAGTAGAGGGAGGCGCTGTCGAGCAGCATCGTTCGGCCGGTCACGCCCCCGATCCTGGCACGTCGGGCCGTCCACCGGAACGCTTCCTCCGGCAGGTGAGCGAGCGCTAGGGTCGGCGCATGGCCGGAACCGTCGTCATCGAACGCACCGAACGCATCCAGGCGGGCAGGCAGCGACTGCTGCCGCTGCTCTCGCGGCTGCCCGAGTGGACGCAGTGGTCGCCGTGGGAGGACATGCACCCGGACCTGAAGCGCGACTACTCGGGGGAGCCGGGCGCGATCGGCTCGACGTACACCTGGTCTGGTAATCGCAAGGCGGGAGCGGGGGCGATGCGGGTGACCGCCGTGGACGACACCGGCGTGGGCATCCACCTCGACTTCACCCGGCCCTTCCGGTCGTCGAACGAGCTGCGGTTCGTGCTGGAGCCGGAGGGCGACGCCACGCGGGTGATCTGGCGGATGGAGACGCCGCAGAAGCTCTACACGCGGTTCGTCAACCTCGACAAGCTCGTCGGCGGCGACTTCGAGAGGGGCCTCCGCAACCTCAAGCAGGTGGCCGAGGCCGCGTGACGGCGACCGCCGCCGCCTTCGCTAGCGTGGAGGAGTGACCTCCGCCCCACTCATCGTGTCCGCCGTCGCGGTCGTGCGCGACCGAACCGTGCTCATGGTGACCGCCCGACGTCGCGACGTCTACTACATGCCGGGCGGCAAAGTGGATGCGGGCGAGACCGCGGCGGAAGCGGCCGCCCGCGAGGCGTTCGAGGAGGTGGCGCTCCGTCTGGCGCCCGACGACCTGGAGGAGCTCTTCGAAGTGCGGACGCAGGCGCACGGCGAGCCGGACGGGCGTCAGGTGCACATGCGCGTGTTCCGTGCGACGACCGACGAGGAGCCGGCTCCGTCTGCCGAGGTCGACTCCATCCACTGGACCACCAGCGCCGACGCGGACCGCTGCCCGCCGGCCGGAAGAGAGGTGCTGCGCCGCCTGGTCGAACTCGACCTCATCGACTAGACGATGCATCCATCGGCCGCATGTGCCCCACGCGAGGGCTGGCGGTCGCGCCCGCCTGCGGCCAGGCTGGTGCCATGGCGCGAACGCATGAGTTCCGGTTCTCCGGGAATGCCGACTTCGACTTCGAGATCCGCACCACGATCGGCCAGGCCTTCAGCGGTGCAGCCGACATCGGCGAGGTGCTCGCCGCGGTCGAGGGGGTCGGCGAGAAGGACCACGACGGCTGGTTCCGCGCCTGGCTCGTCCTCGGCGACCGGATCGCCGCCCAGGCGGACGCGTCCGCTTCCGCCGGTCATGCGGTGAGTGCCGCCGGCGCGTACCTGCGGGCTGCCTCGTACTACGCGACGGCCCTGAACGCCGTCGCTTCGTTGCCGACAGAGGATGAGCTGCTGCCGACATTCCGCAAGCACAGGGCTGCGTGGGATCGCTGGGTGGACCTCGTCGACCGCGATATCGCGCGCGTCGAGATCCCCTACGAAGACACCAGGCTGCCCGGTTACCTCTTCCGCGCGCCGGGCACGGCCGGCGACGACCGCCCACTGCTGGTCGTCGTGAACGGCAGCGACGGGGCGCTCACCAGCCTGTGGTCGTCGGCGGTCTCGGGAGCGCTCGCGCGCGGCTATCACGCCCTCGTCTTCGACGGGCCGGGGCAGCAGTCGATGCTGTTCGAGCGGAACGTGCCGTTCCGGCCGGACTGGGAGGCCGTCCTCACGCCCGTCCTCGACTTCGTTCGCGGCCAGGACGGCGTCGACGCCGACCGCGTCGCCCTCTACGGGATCAGCCAAGCCGGGTACTGGGTGCCGCGCGCTCTCGCCTTCGAGCACCGGTTCGCGGCGGCGATCGCCGACCCGGGCGTCGTGGACGTCTCGACCTCCTGGACCGAGCACCTCCCCGCGAACATGCGCAAACTGCTCGACGAGGGGCAGGACGAGAAGTTCGACCGCGACATGCAGATGGGGATGAAGTTCTCGCACGAGCTCGCGTACACCTGGAAGTTCCGCGCGCGGCCGTACGGCACCACCGGCTACGCCGAGACGATGCGCGCCGTGCTCCAGTACAACGTCACCGAGGTCGCCGGCCGGATCACCACTCCACTGCTCATCACCGATCCGGAGCACGAGCAGTTCTGGCCGGGCCAGTCGGAGCAGCTGGCATCGCTGACGCCGGGCGTCTCGACCCTCGTGAAGTTCACCGAGGCGGAAGGCGCCGACTTCCATGTCCAGCCGCTCGCCCGCGCGCTCACCGAGCAGCGGATGTTCGACTGGCTGGATGATCGGCTGGGGCACTGAGATGAGCAGCGATCTCCCCACGCTCGCGGTCACCGGCGTCACCGGCGCCGTCGGGCGGATGACGGCCGACCTCCTCGCCGACGCCGGCGTGCCGTTCCGGATGCTGGCGCGGTCTCCCGAACGGGCGCCCCGCTATCCCGGGACGACCGTGGCCGCGGCGACATACAGCGACCGCGAGGCGGTCCTCTCCGCGCTCGACGGGGTGGAGACGCTGCTCATGGTGTCCGCCGCCGAGAACGCCGAACGGCTGGGCGAGCACCTGGCCTTCGTGGATGCGGCCGAGGAGGCGGGCGTCCGCCACATCGTCTACACGTCGTTCTTCGGCGCCGCGCCGGACGCGACCTTCACGCTGGCCCGTGACCACTACGCGACCGAGCAGCGCATCCGTTCCTCGGGAATGCGCCACACATTCCTGCGCGACAACCTGTACCTCGACTTCGCCGAGTTCCTGATCGGCGACGACGGCGTGATCCGCGGACCCGCCGGTGACGGCCGGGCGGCAATGGTCGCCCGCGCCGACGTGGCCCGGGTGGCGGCCGTGGCCCTGCAGGATCCGTCGGCCCACGCCGATGTCACCTTCGATCTGACCGGTCCGGAGGAGCTGACGCTGGCGGAGGTCGCCGAGAAGCTCAGCGCCCACTCCGGCCGGGCGGTCTCGTTCCATGACGAGACCATCCCGGAGGCGTACGCCTCGCGCGCGAAGTGGAACGCCCCCGACTGGCAGGTCGACGCCTGGGTCTCGACGTACACGGCGATCGCGGCGGGCGAGCTCGCGGGGGTCAGCGACGATGTGGAGCGCGTGACCGGCCGGCGACCGCTGTCGCTCGACGAGCTCCTGCGCGGCGCCATCGCCTGACGGCATGGCCTTCGCCGCAGCCATGCGCAACGGAGGGCGGCCCGCAGGCTGCGGACCGCCCTCCGTGGTGGCGTTACGGCTGCGCGGACCAACCGCCGCGCGGAGGCGTCGGCCAGTGGGGGCGCGTGGGGACGATCGAGCTGACCGCACCCGTCGCCGGGTCGAGGAGCACCTCCCGCTGCTGCGGGTGGAACCAGTCGAACATCCCGCCGAGCGATCCGGCGCGCGTGTCGAACGAGGCGTCGCCGATGCGTCCGGTCAGCCAGTTGTTCTCGATGAAGCGCAGCACGCTGGCCTGCTCGACCGGCGTGTGGTCGACGCGGTTCTGGGCGGCCCAGGGCGATATGACGAGCATCGGGAGGCGCTGGCTGGGCCCGCAGCGATCGGCGTAGCCGCCCTGCGTGCGCTTCACGCTCGTGCACACCGTCGAGTCGACGGCCGGATCGGCGGACCCGTTGGCGACCTTCGGCGCGACGTGGTCGTACCAGCCGTCCGAGTCGTCGTAGGCGACGACGACCGCGGTGCTCGACCAGCTGTCCGACTTCTGGAGGGCGTTGATCTCGTTCACCAGGAATTTCTGCTCGTCCAGCGGGTCCGAGTAGCCCGCGTGGCCGTCCTGCGCCTCCGGGGCCTTGAGGAACGACACGGCCGGAAGGTTGTCCGCCTTCAGGGCCGCGTCGAACGACGTCAGGTCGTACTGGTGGTTCGCCTGGTCCGTGTGCCCGATCGCCTTGACCGAGGTCGGCGGCAGGTGGTGCGGGTTCGATGTCGACTTGTAGTACTGGAACGGGGAGTGGTGCGGCGAGTAGTCCTTCGGCGTCGCGCCGGCGATGTTGGCTGTCACCGCGTCGCACTTGGCGTACGAACCGGCCTGGCCGTTCCAGGCCGTGGTCGGCGTGAATCCGCCCTGGAACCATCCCCAGCTGACGCCGCGCGCGTTGAGCAGGTCGCCGACATTGCGGCCGGACATGCCGACCACTGCGGAGGACGACGTGTGGTCGTTGTCCGAGCAGTCGTCGTAGGCGGGGTCGGGATCGCCGATCACGGTTCCGACACCGGTGGCGTCGGGCGACTGGACGGCCGTGGATGCGGTGAGGACGGCTCCGGTCTTGGGGTCGTAGGCGGTGCCGCCGTGCGTCTGACCGGAGATGAGGTTGAGCGCGCCCGGCGTGGACGGACCGAACGTGGTGTCCCAGCTGTTGTCGCTCATGGCGTAGTTCTGGGCGTAGTTCCACAGACCGGTGACGGTGTTGCCGTCGTAGTAGTCCATGACCAGCCCCGGTGCGCCGTACGCGCCGGTGCAGGTGTCGCTCTCGGTCTTCTGGACGAAAAGGTCCATCTTCCCGCCGTCGACGGCGGCCTGTTCGGCGGCGTAGCTGTGGTTCTGGTCGCACGTGACCGCCTGCGCGGGCGTGAGCCGCTTCGGCGCGTACAGGTTGGGGTTGTTCGTCAGCGTGCCGGATGACGTGAGGGTGTCGGTGCGCGGGGTGCGCGGCGACGCCTGGAACGGGGTCCCGTCGGTGTTCGCGGCGTTCGGGTAGGTCCCGAAGTAGTGGTCGAACGAGACGTTCTCGTCGAAGATCACGACGAGGTGCTTGATCGGGGTGAGGGTCTGGGCGGAGTGGTCGGCGTGCGAGCCGCCGGCCGTGGCGACTGCGGGCGCACCCGCGAGGATTCCGGCGCCGGCGAGGGCGGCCGCGCCGGCGAGCGCGACGCCCGCGAGGGCGACCGGGGAGCGGCGCAGACGGGAGGGTCTGAACACGATTCCTTCTTCCTTGTTTCACTGATCCCGGCACGGTCGTGACGGGTGGCCTCCGCTGGTCAGGCGAGCATGGTGCGCCCGAGCCAGTCGGAGGAGTCGCGGGCTCCGGGGAGCGCGAAGTAGTAGCCGCCGCCGAAGGGCTGGATGTAGTCGGCGAGCGGTTCGCCGGCGAGGCGTTTCTGCACGGTGACGAACTGCCGGTCGAGGTCCTGGTTGAAGGCGACGAAGACGAGGCCCATGTCGAGGTTGCCGTTGGCGTCGAGCCCGCCGTCGTAGTTGTAGGCACGGCGCAGCATCCGCTGGTCGTCGGTCTCCTTTGTGCGCGGGTTGGCGAGCCGGATGTGCGCGTCGAGCTGGATGACGTCGCCGGTCGGGTCGTTCTCGAAGTGCGGGTCGTCGAACTCGGCGGAGGCCGTGAGCGGGGCGCCGCTGTCGCGTCGCCGGCCGATCATGTTCTCCTGCTCGTGCAGGTTCACGCGGTCCCAGAACTCGACGAGCATCCGGATGACGCGGACGACGTGGTAGCTGCCTCCGGCCGCCCAGGCGGGTTCGTTTCCGGCTTTCGCCCACACGAGCCGCGCCATCTCGGCGGCGTCCGCGGTGTCCGGGTTGCTCGTGCCGTCCTTGAACCCCATCAGGTTGCGCGGCGTGCCGCTGGGGCGGGGCGGCGAGACGAAGCCGTCCTGCCGCCAGCGCACCTGCATCGCGCCGCGCGTCGCGCGGGCGATCTCGCGGACGGCGTGCGTGACCGCGTCCCGGTCGGCCGCGCACACCTGCAGCAGCAGGTCGCCGTCGCAGACCTCGCGCCGGAGCGCGTCGTCGGGGAACTCGTCCATCGTCCGCAGCCGGGCGGGCTTCCGTGCGGCCAGCCCGAAGCGGTCGTCGAACAGCGAGGCGCCGGCTGAGAGCGTGACCGTCAGCGAATCGGGGACGACGGTCGGTCCGAGCACACCCGAGTCGCGCGGCGGCGCGACGAGCCCCGGGTCGGGCGGTGTCCCTCCCGTGGTGACGAAGCGCGCGCGCTCGGTGATCGTCTTCAGCAGATCGGCGAGCTCGGCCCGGGATGCGGCGGTGACGTCGAACGCGACGAACGACGCCTCGCGCTGCGGCGAGGTGAGGATTCCCTGCTGGTGCTGCCCGTGGAACGGGATGGTGGCGGAATGGGCGGCTGACGGTCGAGAGGCGGCCGCGGCTCGCGCGTCGGCCGTGAGGCCCGCCCCGGCAGCGACGGCGGCGCCGGCCGCTCCGATGGCACCCGCCTGGAGGAAGCCGCGGCGGTCGATGGGCGTCATGAGTCCCTCCTCGGGTCGCAGATGGCGGCGACCGGCGCGAGCAGTTCCGCGGCGCGGTCGAGTGCCGCATCCATCCGCTCCCGGTCCGTCCGGCTGAGCTGGCCGAGCGGCGTCCAGGTGCCGTCGGGAGCGCGGTGGGTCTCGACCACCGCGTGGGCGGCGGCGAGGGCCGCCCGGGTGTCACCGAGTTGCTCGTATCGCCCGGTCAGCACCGGTTCCAGTGGCGCGAGCGCCTGCTCGGCGCCTGTCAGCTCAGCATTGACGCTGGCCAGCGAGGTGCCGGAGCCCGCGTCGGTCGCACCCGTCAGGGTGTCCTGGATGGCGTCCTCGACGATCTCGTGCGCCCGGAGCGCCACATCGCCGGGGTCGAGCTGGACGCCGGCGAACTCGGTCTGCAGCCGGTCGACCAGGTCGAGGAGGTCGCGGGCGGATGCGGCGACCGTCGCTGCCGCATCCCCGTGCCAGAGCTGCGATTCGACGAGGTGGAAGCCGGTCGGATCTGCGCGCGGCAGCCCGTCGAGCTGGTCGCCGAGCTCACCGAAGGCGTCATACGCCGCGCCGAGCGTCTCGTAGGTGGTGTGTGCCGTCAGCCAGTCGCGTCGTGCGGCCGGTAAGTCGCCCTCCTCGGCGTCAGCCGCGACGGCGGCGACCTGCTGGCGGAGCGCGGGCAGCCGGGAGGCGACCCAGCTGGTGTACGCCTGGGCGACCGGGATGAGATCGGTGCGTGTGACGGGCACGATGCCGGGCGTGAGCGGCGAACCCGGCGGCGCTTTCCCGACCGTGACGACGGGCCCGTGGACGGGATCGGCGTCGGCCGGCAGGCAGACGAACCGGTAGCGGCCGGCGCCGAGCGTGACGCGTGCGGTGGCATGGGCGCCGGAGCCGAGACTCTCGAGGTCGAGGTAGACCCGCTTGCTGTCGACCGCCTGCACGTAGACCTCGATGCCGCCGACGGTCGTGTTGGTCACCGTGAAGGTCTGGTCGCCGCCGGGCACTGTGCGTGCGGAAGCGGTCCCGCTCGGCGTCCCGCTCTGGCCCCATCCCTGCCCGCAGTCGTCCATCCCCGCGGTGATGTCGAACGCGTCGGGCGCATTCGGTGCGACGGCCACCGGCCGCAGCGCGATCGTCAGGATCGTCGCGACGACGACGAGCGCTCCGAGCGCCGCGAAGAAGGCGGCGAGCCGGGCGCGGGTCGACATCGGGCAGGACTCCTGTGGGGGATGGACGCCGGCGACGGGCCGGCGTCAGCGATCCTAGAAGCGGGCTCCCGCGCGTCGTCCCCGGCTTCACCCGCTGTTCATCGGACCGTCACCGGTATGCCCCCGGAAGGGGGGTGAGAGCACGCCGAAGACGTTCGGGAGCCGAACAGATGGGCCCGATCGGGTGCTCCGGCGGGCGCATGATGGGACGGACGGGAGGAGGGGTGATGCGTCAGGCGAGCTGTCCGCAGTGCCGCGGCGTGGCCCGGCTCGTCAGCAACCCCTACTACGGCGCCGGACTGGCCGTGCACCGCGACCTCCTGGTCTGCGAGGACTGCGGCTATTCGGGCTTCGCGGAGAACGACGACGCCCCGACCGGGGAGACGACGGCCGCGCCGCAGGAGAGTGTGCTGCGGCGGGTGCTCCGTTTCGTGACCGGTCGCTAGCGGATCCGCACGCGCCCCTGCTGCCACAGGCGCGCGGCCGTCACTCGCGGGTTGGCCTGCTCGTCCGCATCCACTCCGAGCGCCGTGTAGAGGCGGCCGAGCATGGTCTCGACCGCGCGGACGCTCGTTCCGCGTTCGGCGGCGATGCGGCGGGTGGATGCGCCGGACGCGACGAGGCGCAGCACCTCGGCCTGCGCCCGCGTGACCGTGCGGACGTCGTCGTCCGGTTCGGCGAGGTGGTGCTCGCCTCCGACGATCGCGGCATCGACCGCGGCGACAAGCACGTCCACGTCCTTCACCTGCGACTTGACCAGGTAGACGACCGACGGCGGGAGGGTGCCGTCGCCGACCGCCAGCTGCGGGGAGAGGTGCGACGTGAGCACGACGAGGCCGACCCACGGCTGCTCGCGATGCACCCTCCACAGCAGCTCAGCGCCCGAGTCGCCGCCGCCGAAATCGAGGTCGGTGACCACGGCGTTCGGTTCCACCTCGGCGATGATGTCCCAGGCGTCCGCCGCGCTGGTCGCCTGGGAGGTCTCGATCCCGGTGGAGCGGAGTGCGGACGCGACCATCGACGCCGTGAAGACGTCGTCGTCGGCCACCACGGCACGCAGGGTCCGTGTTCGCGCGGATGTGTCGGTCATGGTTCTGGCTCCTGCCCCTTCGTCACCGTCCCAGAGGTGGACGCCACGCGGCGAGCTCAGCAGGTCGGGTCGGGCAGCCGCTCCTGACCAGTATCGGCTGAGCGCGTCCGCGCCCCCGGCGGGCGAGGTGGCGCGGGCGTTCGCGCAGCGAACACCAGCGGGGGATCGGGTCGTCAGCGACCGCGAGGACCTCTCGGCCCGGGGTTTCCGTGCCCATGGCCGTCAGTGTAGGCCCGAAAGTCCGCCTACAATCCCTCCATGCCCCAGCCGAACTCTCCGCGCGCGTCGCAGACGACGCCGTCCGACGCGTTGCGGCTGAACGGGCTGGACGCGCTCTTCCACGGTCACCCCGACGGGGTCTGCGTCGTCGATGTCGACGGCACGTTCGTCGAGTGCAATCGCGCGCTCGCAGACCTGACCGGGTATTCGGCCGAGGAGCTGGTGGGGATGTCGTTCGCCCGTCTGCTCCATCCCGACTCCCTCGGGTACACGCTCGCCCGGTTCGAGGAGGCGCTCGCCGGGGAGAACCGGCGGTACGTGACGCGCGTCGTCACACCCGAGGGTCGCATCCGCTCACTGGATGTGACGATCATCCCCCTGCGCGGCACCGACGGTGCTGTGGCCGCCGTGCTCGCGATCGCCCGCGACATCGGCGACGTGGAGCGCTCGGCCGCCGCTGCGGCCGGCAACGAGGCGCTCGTGCGCATGGCAGCCCGCATCGCGGGGTTCGCCGGCTGGGTGGTCGATGTGACGAGCGGCGGCGTCGAGTGGAGCGAGGGACTCTTCCGCCTGCTCGGCATGGAGCCCGGGCGCGTCCCCGTCGACGCGGAGGCTCTCGCGCTGTTCGAGCCGGAAGACCGCCGGGCGGTGCGGACGGCCTTCCAGCGCACCGCGATGCACGGAGACCCACTGGATGTGCGGGCCACGATCGTCGACGCGTCCGGCCGGACGGTGCACGCGCACCTGGTCGGTGAGCCGGAACGCAACGAGAACGGCGACGTGGTGCGCATCCACGGTGCGTTCCACGACGTCACCGCCCTGGTGCGCCATCGGGAGGAGCAGCGCGCGATGGCCCGCTTGCTGCGGAACTCGCTCGACCAAGTGCACGACGCGATCGGATTCGTGGACCGCTCGTGGCGGTTCACGTTCGCGAACTCGTGGGCGCTTCAGCTCGGCGGGATCGACGAGACGCGTTTGCGCGAGAAGACCGTGTGGGAGATGTTCCCGACGGCCCTCGGCAGCGCGTTCGAGGGAATCTACCGCGACGCCATGGATCGCGGCGTCGCCGGGAGCGCCCGCGCCTTCTCGCCCGAGTGGGGCTGCTGGTTCGAGGTGGATGCGCACCCCACCGAGGAGGGCATCGCGATCATCGTCCGCGACGTGACGGAGGACCAGGAGGCCCGGCGCACCCTCGAGCAGTACACGCGGCGGGTGGCGTCGCAGGCCGCCCTGCTGGACGCCGCGCGCGACGCGATCCTGGTGCGCGACCTCGACGGCGTCATCCGCTACTGGAACCGCGGCGCGGAGGCCATCTACGGCATCCCGGCGTCAGAGGCGGTGGGGCATTCGGTGCGCGAGCTGCTTTACGACGACCCGGCCGAGTTCGACGCGGCGACCGAGTCGCTGATGCGCGACGGGTTCTGGGTGGGCGAACTGCGGCAGCGACGGGTCGACGGGTCGCAGCTGATCGCCGACTGCCGCTGGCAGCTGTCGCGCGGCGAAGACGGCGAGGTGACCGTCTTCGCCGTCAACTCGGACATCACGGAGCACCGCATGCAGGAGGAGCAGCGCATCCGGACGCAGCGACTGGAGAGCCTGGGCACGCTCGCCGGCGGCATCGCGCACGACCTCAACAACGTGCTCACGCCCATCCTCATGTCAGTGCAACTGCTGCGCCAGGACGAGCAGGATGCGCGCAGGCGCGACCTGCTCGACACCCTCGACGCCGCGGCGCAGCGCGGCGCCGGGATGATCCGTCAGGTGCTGTCGTTCGCCCGCGGATCGGAAGGCCGGCGGGAGCCCGTCGACCTCGTCGCCCTGTTGCGGGAGGTGGAGCGGTTCTGCCGCGAGACGCTGCCGCGGTCCATCGAACTGGTGGTGGATGCGGCCGCCGAGCTGCCTCCCGTGACGGGCGACGACACCGAACTCTTCCAGGTGCTGGTCAACCTGATCACGAACGCCCGCGACGCGATGCCCGACGGCGGCGTGCTGACTGTGCGGGCGACCGCGCGCGACGACGGGGTGCGGCTCGAAGTGCGCGACTCGGGATGCGGGATGGACGGGCGCACGGCGGGCCGCATCCTGGAGCCGTTCTTCACCACCAAGGAGAATGGGACCGGCCTCGGCCTGCCGACCTCCGCAGCCATCGTGAAGGCGCACGGCGGTGAGCTGCAGGTGGAGACGGCGACAGGCGCGGGTACGTCGATCGCGTTCGTCCTTCCGCCGGCGAAGGGCGAGGCGGATGGCCGCTCGCCCGTTCGCGCGCCGGCCGTGCCGCGTGGAGCCGGGCGCCGGGTGCTCGTCGTGGACGACGAGGCGGCGATCGGCGAGCTGGTGCGGCAGACCCTCGACCAGAACGGCTTCGTGACGGAGGTCGCGCGCGGCCCGGAAGCCCTCGGACTGCTGGCCGGCGGCCGGCGCTTCGACGCGGTCATGACCGACATCATGATGCCCGGCGTCCCCGGCGACCGGATCGCCCGGATGGTGGCCGAGCGGCAGCCCGAAGCAGCGATCGTGCTGATGAGCGGCATGCTCCCCGGGCCGTCGGCCCGGGCCTCGGTCGAGCGCGACGGAGCCTACTTTCTCGCCAAGCCGTTCACCCCGTCCGCCCTGCTGGCGACACTGGACTCGGCCCTGAAGCAGCACAGGAACGTCGCCCCGGACGCCGTCCTCCGCACCATCGTCGAGCCGGCGCTCCGCGATGCGGTCGTCGCCCTCCAGGAGGGGCTCCCCTCCGAGACGGAGCGCGAGCGGCTCCGGGCCTCGCTGACGGCGGCGGCCGAGTCGTCGCAACTGGCCTTGGGCGATCGCGCGTCCGACCCGCGCATCCACCGGATCATCGGGGCTGCGGCTTCCGCGGCGATGGCGCTCTCCTTCAGCGCCGGCATCGTCCAGGCGGCCGACATCCGGGAGCGGCTGGAGGAGGGACTGCGGCTCATGGCGGCGGGATCCTGGCCACCCGAAGACCAGGATCCCGCCGCGGAAGTGTCGCGCTGACGCCGTCGTGGACCGGGGGGAACGGGACGGCGCCTGCGCGACGCACATGATCCTCGCTTCTGAGGCCGCCGCCTGCAACGGTGCGCCCACTCCTCTGTGCGTCGTGCGAACAAATCCGCTAGCCAACGAGAGCGCTCTCTTGTGTAAGGCTTCGGACATGAAGGAATCTCACAGCGCCGATATCACGGAACCGGCGTCCGTTCACGGGCCGGGTCGTGCCCCGGCTGGGATGCCCCTCACGATCCGGTTGGGCGAGCAGGAGTACGCCGCCCTCGTCCGGATAGCGCGCTCACGCGAGACCACAGCAGCAGCCCTGGTGGAGAAGCTGGTGCTGCACGCGTTGAGCAGGGCCGACGTGCCACCACCGGCGGACTCGCACCCCGCGCGGAGGCACACCACCTACGAGGAGGCGACGGCGGGCTTCCGCCCGGACGTCCCCGCGGGGACGGCACCCGACATGTAAGAGTCCACAGGGAGCAGCACTTTCACCGTTCTCACAGCGCGCGTACAGTCCTCGGCGTGAGGCATCGACACGTCGCCACGGGGGCGGTGGCGCTGCTGATGGCGGGCGTGCTCACGGGCTGCTCCGCCGACGACAGCGCTCGCAGCTCCCTCTCCCAGTCCGCGGGCACGGCCGCATCGGCCGCCCGGGCCGGCGGCCTCGTGCTGGGGCTCCACGAGCAGGACCTGCTGTTGTCGACCGTCCAGGACACCGGGTTGACCGATGTGGCCGAGCGGCTGGCGCAGGAGGCGCAGACGGTCTCGACGATGACCGCCATCGGCGGGATCGGCGCCCGGCGCGACAGCGTGCTGGCCGACATCCGCGCGGCCCAGGACGTGGTGACCGCCGCGCAGAGGGCGGAGGCGTCCGGCACGGACTCGGCCGCCACCGTCGACCGGCAGCGGCGCGAGCTCGACCGGCTGGCCCGCGACCTGCAGGCGGCTTCCCAGCGGCTGGATCGCGGATGAAGGGGATCTTCGCCGTCGCGCTCGGCGTGCTGACCGCCATCGGCGGATTCGTCGACATCGGTGACCTCGTGACCAACAGCGTCGTCGGGTCACGGTTCGGGATGACGCTGACCTGGGTCGTCATCGTGGGTGTCGTCGGCATCTGCCTGTTCGCCCAGATGTCCGGCCGGGTGGCCGCGGTGAGCGGCCGGGCGACGTTCGAGATCATCCGCGAGCGGCTCGGGGCCCGTATGGCCCTCGCGAACCTGTCGGCCTCGTTCCTGATCAACCTGCTGACCCTGACCGCAGAGATCGGCGGCATCGCGTTGGCGTTGCAGCTCGCCTCCAGTATCGAGCCCGTTCTCTGGTTCCCTGTTGCGGCCATCGCCGTGTGGATCGTCATCTGGCGGGTCAAGTTCTCGATCATGGAGAACGTGACGGGGATGGTCGGCCTCGCTCTTGTCGTGTTCGCCGTGGCCCTGTTCTTCCTCCACCCCGACTGGTCCGCTCTGGGCTCGCAGGTGCTGCTCCAGCCGTCGCCGCATACCGACGAGACGCCGGGGACGTACTGGTACTACGCGATCGCCCTGTTCGGCGCCGCCATGACGCCGTACGAGGTGTTCTTCTTCTCGTCCGGCGCGATCGAGGAGAAGTGGAAGAAGAAGGATCTTGCCCAGTCACGTCTGAATGTGCTCGTGGGCTTCCCGCTCGGCGGTCTGCTGTCTCTCTCGATCGCGGCCTGCGCGACGGTCGTGCTGCTCCCGAAGGGCATCCAGGTGGAGTCGCTGTTCGAGACGGCCCTTCCCGTGGCGCAGGCGCTCGGCAAGATCGGGCTCATCATCGTCATCCTCGGCTTCGTCGCCGCGACCTTCGGCGCAGCACTCGAGGTGACGCTGTCGAGCGGGTACACCCTCGGCCAGTTCTTCGGATGGCCGTGGGGCAAGTTCCGGCGCCCGGCGTCGGCGTCGCGGTTCCACGCCGTGATGATCCTGTCGCTGGTGGTCGCTCTCGGCATCCTCTTCACCGGCGTCGACCCGGTGCAGGTCACCGAGTTCTCGGTGGTGTTCTCCGCCATAGCCCTGCCGTTGACGTATCTGCCGATCCTGATCGTCGCCAACGACCCGAAATACATGGGGGACGAGGTCAACGGCAGAGCCACGAACTTCTTCGGCCTGATCTACCTCGGGCTCATCCTGGTGGCGTCGATCGCCGCCATCCCCCTCATGATCGTGACGGGAGCAGGAGCATGACGCAGAAGCGCGACCTCCCTCCGGCGCCGGCCGTCGCCGGTCGGCTGCTGGACGCCGGACTCGACCTCCTCGACAGGCAGATCCTCGATCCCGACGGCGTCCCGGTCAGCACCGTCGACGACCTCGAGCTGACGACTCCGGAGGACCTGGAGCATCTCGACCCGGACTCCCCGCCGATCATCGCGTCGCTGCTGACCGGGCCCATCCTCATGACGCGGGTCTTCGGCGGGCGGCTTCCGGACTCGCGCTTCATCCGCATCCCCTGGAAGGTCGTCGCCGACACGGAAACGGTCGTGTCGGTGGGCGTCGCGGCCGACTCCCTCGACGCCAGCTGGACCGAACGATGGATGCGCGACCACGTGATCGCGCGCATCCCCGGAGGTCGCCATGATCCTGAGTGACCTGCTCGGCAGCCCGGTGCTGACCGCGGAGGGGGAACGGCTCGGTGTCGTGGTCGACGCCCGCTTCGCTCTCGACGGGCCGCCGGAGGGAATGCTCGCCGCCGCCCGCCTGCACGGTCTGGTCGTGAGCCCGCACGCCCACGGCTCCTTTGCGGGCTACGAGCGGAGGGACGTGGATGCGCCCGCGCTGATCGCGCGCTTCCTGCGCTGGCGTGCGCGCGGCTCCGTGCTGGTGCTGTGGCCGGACCTCGCGTCGTTCACGGACGACGTCATCCGCCTCCGCGCGGGCGCGACGCTCTACTCGCCGCGCTTCGACTCCTCGGAGGTGTGAGCGCCGTCGCGGCGTTGTCAAGCACTGACGGGACGGCCGGAAGCCTGGTTGCCTGCTGAGAGAGACCTGCTGAGAGAAGGGAGCCACTATGACCACCGCAGACCCCACCGACCGCGGTTTCGCCGACCGCGACGACCGTCGCTACGCGGGCACCGCCGTCCAGAAGGCGTCGCTCGTCGCCGGGATCGTCTTCCTCGTCGTCGGCATCGCCGGGTTCATCCCGGGCCTGACGACGAACTACGGCGCGCTCGGGTTCGCCGGGCACGACTCGATGGCGATGCTGCTCGGCGTGTTCCAGGTGTCCGTGCTGCACAACCTGGTGCACCTGATCTACGGCGTCGCCGGGCTGGCGTTCGCCGCGACCCGGATCGGCTCGCGCATGTACCTCGTCGTCGGGGGAATCGTGTACGGCGTGATCTGGCTGTACGGACTCCTGTTCGGCGGCGACCACCCCGCGAACATCGTGCCGCTGAACTCCGCCGACAACTGGCTGCACCTGTTCCTCGCCGCCGCCATGATCCTGCTCGGCGTGCTGCTGAGTCCGCGTGGGGCGGGCGTCAATCGTCCGGCGACGCGGGTCTGAGGGGTGGGCATGGGCGACAGCACCCTCCGCTTCCTTCGCGACGGCTACCTCTTCGGCACGCGCGGCTTCCGTTCTGCCGGACGCGACCACTTCCGGACCCGCCTGCTCGGCCGTCCCGTGCTCGTGATGCGCGGGGCGGACGCCGCGCGCTTCTTCTACGAAGGCGGCCGCTTCTCGCGGGAGGGCGCCATGCCGCGCAGCGTCCTGAAGCTGCTGCAGGACGAGGGGAGCGTGCAGTCGCTGGAGGGCGAAGCGCACCGCCGGCGCAAGGAGCTGTTCCTCGGACTCCTGATGGGCCCGTCGGGCGACGCTCTGGTCGAACGGTTCCGCGAGGAACTGCTGCGGGCGGTGTCGCAGGCGGGCGGCGGGGAGGTCGTGCTGCTCGACCTGTTCCACGACGTGCTCACGCGTGCGGTGACCGGCTGGGCTGGTCTGCCTGACGCCGTGCTGGCCGATCTGCGGAGCAGCGGTGTGCTCGCCCAGATGGTGGATGCCGCGGGGACGGTCGGGCCGGAGAACTGGGCCGTCCGCGCTCGGCGGTCGCGGGCGGAGCGACTGCTCGCCGACGCCGTTCGCAATGAACGCGCCACACCGACGGCGCCGGAGGGCTCGCCGTTCGCGGTGATCGCCGCGTACACAGAGCTTACGTCCGGCGCCGAGGCCGCCCATCCCCTTCCTCCCGAGGTCGCGGCCGTCGAACTGCTCAATCTGCTGCGGCCGGTCGTCGCCGTCGGCCGGTACCTCACGTTCGCCGCCCTCGCGCTGCACCGGCACCCCGGCTGGCGGGCCGACCTCGCCGGCGGGGATGATGCAGGGGTGCGCTGGTTCGCGCAGGAGGTGCGCCGGTTCTATCCCTTCTTCCCGGTGATCGGCGGCCGGGCGACCCGCGACCTCGACTGGAAGGACGAGCATGTGCGTACCGGCGACTGGGTGCTGCTCGACCTGTACGGCACGACGCACGATCCGGCCATCTGGGACCAGCCGAACCGGTTCCTGCCGCAGCGCTTCGACGGGCTCGTGGTGGAGCCCAACACCCTGATCCCGCAGGGCGGTGGCGGCTATCACGACGACCACCGCTGCCCCGGCGAGCCTGTGACGGTCGACCTGGTGGATGCGGGCATCCGCATGCTCGCCCGCGAACTCGACTGGGCGGTGCCGGAGCAGGACCTCCGCATCAGCCTCCGCACCTTTCCCGCCCGCCCGCGCAGCGGACTGGTCGTGACCGGTCTGCGGGCGTCGGAGCCGGCGGCCGTATGAGTCTCGACGCCGAGTACGTGCTGCCGCTCCGCTGGTCGGACGACGCCGGCCTCGCTGAGCTGGTGGAGTACCTCACGCGCCTGCGGGAGCAGATCGACCTCACGGTGGTCGACGGATCGGAGCCGGAGCGCTTCAGCGCGCATGCGCGGGCGTTCCCGCCGGGCATCCGCCACCTCCCCGCGGAGCCGTGGCCCGGTCACAACGGCAAGGTCGCCGGGGTCATGACCGGCCTCCGGACCGCCCGCCACGATCGCGTCGTGCTGGCCGACGACGACGTCCGGTACGACGAGGGGGCGTTGCGCGCGGTCGTCGCCATGCTCGACGTCGGCGACCTCGTGCGGCCGCAGAACGTGTTCGACCCCGCGCCGTGGCATGCGCGCTGGGACACCGGGCGCAGCCTCCTGAACCGCGCCCTCGGCCACGACTACCCGGGCACGCTCGCCGTTCGCCGCTCGCTCGTGCTGGCGGCCGGCGGGTACGACGGCGACGTGCTCTTCGAGAACCTGGAGCTCATCCGCACCGTCCAGGCGGCGGGCGGACGGGTGATCGCCGCCGATCGGATCGGCGTGACCCGGCGGCCGCCCGAGGTCGGCCACTTCCTCCGGCAGCGGGTGCGGCAGGCGTACGACGATTTCGCCCAACCGGCGCGGCTTGCGGTGGAGCTGGCCGTGCTGCCCCTCGCTCTCGCCTCGCTGCGGCGTCCGCGCCGTCTGCTCATCGGGGTTCTCGCCGTGGTGGCGCTCGCCGAGGCGGGCCGCCGCCGTGCCGGCGGTCGTCGGCTCTTCCCGCCGACGGCCGCCCTGTGGGCGCCGGCGTGGCTGGCCGAGCGAGCCGTCTGCGTCTGGCTGGCCGTCGGCGCCCGCCTGCGCGGCGGCGTCCGCTACTCGGACGGCCGCCTCCGCCGTGCGGCGACCCCGCTCCGTACTCTCCGCCGCGCTTCATCAAACGGACGATTCGTGCCGAATGTGCGCTAACGACTCGCCTAAACGCACATTCGGCACGAATCGAGCGCCACATCTGACGCGCACGCACTGAAGCGGCGCTCAGGCAACCACTTGACCGCGCGCCGTTCCCCCGGTTGCTTGGGAGTATGACACCACGCATCACCCCGCGGGGGCCGGTGAGCGAGGCGCTGCTGGACGCGCTCAAAGCCGATCCCTCCGCCGCATCGGACGACGTCGTCCGTTTCACCGAGAACGCCACCGCCGCGCTCGCAGCGGAGCCGGACCTGCTCACCGACGAGGACCTCCAGCTGACCCTCCTCCTGCTCTACGGCCTCCACTACGGAGACACCGTCGAGGCCGACGACGAGTGGGAGTGGAACCCGGACCTGCTGCGCACCCGCCGCGCCATCGAGCGCGTGTTCGAGGGCCAGCTCCGCGAACGCGTCCCGGTCGGCGAGCTGCCGGAGCCGAACGCGGACGCCGTCGCCGCCTACCTGTTCGACCTCACCTCCGAGGACGGCGGCCCCAGCCTCTCGCGCTTCATCGCCAAGAAGGCGACGGAGGAGCAGGCGGTGGAGTTCGTCATCCACCGCTCCATCTACACGCGCAAGGAGGCAGACCCGCACTCCTGGGCCATCCCGCGCCTCACCGGCCGGGCGAAGGCCGCGCTCGTCGAGGTGCAGTCCGACGAGTACGGCGCGGGGCGCCCGGACCGCATCCACGCGGAGATCTTTGGCCGCACCATGCGCAACCTCGGGCTCGACGACAGCTACGGCGCCTACATCGACAACGTGCCCGCCATCACCCTCGCGTCGTTCACGATGATGTCGATGTTCGGTCTCAACCGCAGCCTCCGCGGCGCGATCACCGGTCACCTCGCGGCATTCGAGATGACCTCGTCGATCCCGAACCGTTTCTACGGAAACGGTTTCCGGCGGCTCGGTCACGACGACGAGGTCACCTGGTACTACGACGAGCACGTCGAGGCGGATGCGGTGCACGAGCAGATCGCGGGCCGCGACCTCGCCGGAGGTCTCGCCGAGCAGCATCCCGAACTCCTGCCGGACATCGTCTTCGGCGCCGCCGCCTGCCTCTACGTGGACGGCCTCGCCGGTCAGCACATGCTGGAGAGCTTCGAAGCGGGCCGCAGCTCGCTCCGCCAGCCGGTGGCGGTGGCCGCATGACCGCCCACGAGGACGAGCCGGTGATCGTCGCCTGCCCGGACGGCCCGCTGCTCGTACGCGGGCACGTCGAACTGACGACGCCGGACGGCACCCCCATCGAGCAGCATCGGCGGACCGTGGCGCTCTGCCGGTGCGGAGTGTCGACGATCAAGCCGTTCTGCGACGGCAGCCACAAAGCGGTGCACTTCCGCACCGACCACTGAAGACCATCCACCACCGAACAGAAGGAGCGGACATGTCCGACCCCCAGAACACCGAAGGCGACCGCCACGACGAGAACACCGAGGCGGAGCAGCAGATCATCGACAAGCCTTCGCAGGCGGAAGGCGACGAGGGCGACAGCGACAACGGCTAGGGTTCCTGCATGACGACGGAGAACGACACCGACCTCGGCGAGAAGATCGCCGACCTCGCCTCCTCCGCCGGCGTCACCATCGCGGTCGCGGAATCGCTGACCAGCGGAGCGATCGCCTCCGCCCTCGGCGCGTCCCCGCAGGCGGGCGACTGGTTCGCCGGCGGGGTCGTCGCCTACTCCGAGCACGTCAAGTTCGACGTGCTCGGAGTGACGCCCGGCCCCGTGATCACGGCCGAGTGCGCCGAGCAGATGGCGTCGGGCGTCGGGAGGCTGCTCAGCGCCGACCTGGTCGCCGCGGTCACCGGCGCCGGCGGCCCCGGGCCCGAGGAGGGCAAGGAGGCGGGCACGGTCTTCCTGGCGCACGGCCGGCCGGACGCACCGCAGGTCGAGGAGCTCCACCTCGACGGCGACCCGGAAGAGGTGGTCAAGGCCACCGTCGACAAGGCGCTGGCGGCTCTCGCGCGTGACCTGGAGGCGCAGCGACGATGAGCAGTGATGAGGTGTGGGAGGCGCCGGAGGGCGAAGGCGCGGACGTTGATCCCGGCGATGGGCGCGACGAGACGTCCGCGCAGCGAGCGGACCGCAACTGGAACGAGCTGCTGCAGGAGTTCCGCGTCTTCCAGACGGGCACCCAGATCCTCGCCGCCTTCCTGCTGACGCTGCCGTTCCAGCAGCGCTTCGCCCAGCTGGCGCCGTTCGACGTGGTGGTCTACCTGGTGCTCGTCTTCCTCGCGGTGATCGTGACGCTGCTCGCCCTCGCGCCGGTCGCGCTGCACCGCCTCCTCTTCCGCCAGAAGGCGAAGACGGAGCTGGTCGGGCTCGGCAGCAAGATCCTGATCGTCTGCCTGGCGGCCGCATCCCTGCTGTTCACGGGCATCGTCCTGTTCATCGTCGACTTCCTGCTCGCGCCGCCCGCCGGCATCATCGCGGCGAGCTGCGTCTTCGTCGTGCTCATCGTCATCTGGGTGGTGCTGCCGCTGGTGATCCGGGCTCAGCGACGGGCGCACGTCGCCGGTCGCTGACGCGCGCCTCCCCGGTAGGCTTCGCGACAAGCGCACCTATGGGTGCATCCCATCGACGAAGTGGCGGGACCGATATGGCCAAGCGAGTCACCTACCAGTTGATCGACGACCTCGACCAGTCCGTCATCCCGGAGGGCGACGGCGAGACGATCGAGTTCTCGCTCGCGGGCGCTCAGTACGTCATCGACCTGTCCTCCGAGCACGCCGACCAGCTGCGGGCGGACTTCGCCAAGTGGATCGAGGCCGCCGGCCGCAACGACGCCCCCGCATCGGACGCCCCGCCGTCGCCGGACGAGCGCCGGGCGATCCGGGAGTGGGCGCGCAAGAACGGCGTCGAGGTCGGCAGCAGGGGCCAGATCCCGCGGGATGTCGTCGACGCGTTCCGGACCGGGCGGCCGCTCGCGCGCTGAGCCGCGCGCCGTGCACGCGCTCAACGGTTGCGAGTTCGCAGGGGCTTGAAGCCGCGCCCAGGTGAGCCGACAGTGGCTGCATGGACCAGCCGACGACGGTTTCCGCCGGGGATCGCTCCCGGATCGACGACATCTGGGGTGAACGCACCCCCTTCGCGCGCGGCGGCCGCTGGCCGGACCGCGCCGACCTCATGCTGCAGGACGGCCTGACCGAGAACGACGTCGACAACTGGGTGCGCAGCGCCTGCGTGCTGTGCAGCAACGGGTGCGGATGCGACATCGCGGTCAAGGACGGACGGATGGTCGGCATCCGCGGCCGGGTCGACGACCCGATCAACCACGGCCGGCTCGGACCGAAGGGCCTCTACGCCAGCTGGGAGGGGATGCGCGGGCGCGACCGCTTGACGCATCCCCTCATCCGCCGCGACGGCGAGCTCGTGGCGGCGACGTGGGACGAGGCCATGTCGGCGATCGTCGACCGCAGCCGCGCGCTGCTCGACGAGGTGGGGCCGCTGAGCCACGGCTTCTACACGTCGGGCCAGCTGTTCCTCGAGGAGTACTACGCGCTCGCCGTGATCGGGAAGGCCGGGATCGGCACCCCGCACATGGACGGCAACACCCGGCTCTGCACGGCGACGGCGGCATCCTCCCTGAAGGAGACGTTCGGCGCGGACGGCCAGCCGGGGTGCTACGAGGACATCGACGAGTGCGACGCGATGTTCCTCTGGGGGCACAACCTGGCGGCGACGCAGACGGTGACCTGGGCGCGAGTCCTCGACCGGCTCGCCGGACCCAACCCGCCGCGGCTCGTCGTGGTGGACCCCCGACGGACGGCGACAGCCGAGAAGGCCGAGGTCCACCTCGCCCTCCGCCCGGGTACGAACCTCGCCCTCCTCCTCGCGCTCGAACGTGAACTCATCGAGAACGGCTGGATCGACGAGCAGTACGTCGCCGCGCAGACCGTCGGCCTCGACGAGTTGACCGGCCAAGTGGCGGAGTGGACGCCGGAGCGTGCGGCCGAGGTCTGCGGGGTGCCTGCGGACGACATCCGCCGCGCGGCCCGCATCTTCGCCGAATCGCCGCGGGTGCTCTCGACGGTGCTGCAGGGGTTCTATCAGGCTCCGCAGGCCACCGCGTCCTCCTGCCAGGTCAACAACCTGCATCTGCTGCGCGGGATGATCGGGCGGCCGGGCGCAGGCATCCTGCAGATGAACGGGCAGCCGACCGCGCAGAACAACCGCGAGTGCGGCGCCGACGGCGACCTTCCCGGGTTCCGCAACTGGGAGAACCAGGAGCATGTGAACCAGCTCGCCGAGCTGTGGGGCGTCGACCCGCTCGTCATCCCGCACTGGGCGCCGCCGACCCACGCGATGCAGCTGTTCCGGTACGTCGAGCAGGGCTCCATCCCGTTCCTCTGGGTCTCGGCGACCAACCCGGCGGTGTCGCTGCCGCAGCTTCCGCGCATCCGGGAGATCCTCGCGAAGCCGGACCTGTTCCTTGTCGTGCAGGACCTGTATCTGACCGAGACGGCCGAACTCGCCGACGTCGTGCTCCCTGCCGCCGGCTGGGGTGAGAAGACGGGCACCTTCACCAACGCGACCCGCACCGTGCACCTGTCGGAGAAGGCGGTCGAGCCGCCGGGCGAGGCACGCGCCGACCTCGACATCTTCCTCGACTACGCCAAGCGGATGGACTTCCGCCGCAACGACGGAGCGCCGCTTCTGGAGTGGGAAGGGCCGGAGGATGCGTACCGGGCCTGGCAGGAATGCTCCCGCGGACGCCCGTGCGACTACACCGGCATCTCCTACGACGACCTGCGGCGGGAGTCCGGCATCCGCTGGCCGCGGCGTGAGGGCGAGACCGGAAGCGTCACCAGGCTGTACGCCGACGGCGACTTCCCGTCGCATCCCGACTACTGCGAGAGCTTCGGTCACGACCTGCTGACCGGCGCGACGGTCGGCGAGGAGGCGTTCCGGGCGCTGCGGCCCGACGGGCGCGCGATCCTCAAGTCGGCGCCGTACTCCGGACCGCACGAGCCCCCGGACGACGAGTACCCGCTCCAGCTCACGACCGGGCGGAGCCCGTACCACTTCCACACGCGCACCAAGACCGGGCGGAGTCCCGAGCTGGTCGACGCAGCACCCCACGTCTGGGTGGAGCTGTCGGAGGTGGATGCGGCCTCGCGCGGCATCGACGAGGGCGACCTCGTCGAGGTGGTCTCGCGCCGCGGCCGGCTGGTCGCGCCGGTGCGGATCGGGAAGGCGCGCACCGGGACGGTGTTCGCTCCCTTCCACTACGGCTACTGGGATGCGCCGCCCGGCGCCGAGGAGCGCCACCCGACCGCCGCGAACGAGCTGACGGCGACCGAGTGGGATCCGGTGTCCAAGCAGCCGGTCTTCAAGTCGGCCGCCGTGCAGGTCCGTCGGCTCGAGGGAGCGGAGGACGCATCGTGAAGCTGCCCGTGTACCTCACCCTGCTCGCCGAGTCCGAATCCACCCTCGCGACGTCGTTCCGGCAGGTCGCCGACGCCCACGGCGACGAGCCCGACGTCCACTTCCTCTGCCTGACGCTCGCTCAGCAGTGCGAGAGCCACAGGGAGAAGCTCGACCCGGTCATCGCCCGATTCGGCGGCGCGGCGGCCGACGACGAGCCGGAGCGCCTGCACGCCGACGCCATCGAGGAGCCCCGGAGCGGCCCGCTCGGTCTCCTCCGCGACCTGCAAGACCTCTACCTGCTGGCCAGCCTCACCGATGTGACGTGGACGATGGTGAAACAGGCGGCGCAGGCGCTGCAGGATGCGGAACTCCTGGAGGTCATCGCCGGATGCGAGCACGAGACGTCGGTGCAGCTGCGCTGGCTGATGACCCGGATGAAGCAGGCGGCGCCCCAGGCGCTGATCGCCGCGAAGTGAGGAGCTCCGATGAAGCCGTCCCTGCTGTCGCGCGTCTCCGAGCGGGCCGGATCGGCGGGGGCCGGCGCGTACACCGCCGTGCTCTCCCTCGTCGTGCTCGCCGCGTCCGGTACCATCGGGCTCGTGCTCAGCTCGCCGTGGCTGTTCCCGAGTCTCGGGCCGACGGTCATGCTCGTCTTCGGCGCGCCGGAGCATCCCTCCTCGCGTCCGCTGAACGCTGCGGTCGGCCACGCCGTCGCGCTCGTCGCCGGGGTGGCCTGTCTCTTCCTCTTCGGGATGAACGGCAAGCCGTCCGCGCCATCGGCCGGCCTGTCGACGGGATACGTGCTCGCCGGTGCGCTCTCCGTGGCGATCACCGCGTTCGTGCTGCATGCACTCAAGCTGCAGCATCCACCGGCCGGCGCCACGACCCTGATCGTCAGCCTCGGCGTCATCGCCACCCCGCTCGGCATCCTCTCGATGGCAGCCGCGATCGCGTTCACCATCATCGTCGGCTGGGGCATCAACTGGGCGCTCGGCGAGCGTCCGCCCGGAGCCGTCCGGTGACGCTGAGAGAGGCCGTCATCGTCGTGGCGGGTGGTCGGTCGACCCGGTTCGGGTCGGACAAGCTCCGGCACAGGATCGACGGCCGCACGCTGCTCGAGCGCACGGTGGTCGCCGCTGCCGGAGCGGACGTGGTGGTGCTCGTATCCGCTGCCGACGCTGGCGACACTCCCGACGGGGTGCACGTCGCGGTCTCCGAGAACCCGCGGTGGGGAGGACCGTGCGCGGCGATCGGGGCGGGGGTGGACGCGCTGGTCAGCGGACTCGCGGCCGGGGCCGATGACGCATCCGTCGATGTGCTGATCGTCGCCGCCGACCTGGCCGACCCCGACGCCGCGCTCGCCGCCCTGCGCGAGATCGAGGCGGGTGTGCTCACGGATGAGGCGGGCGGTCCGCAGTGGCTTCTCGCGCGTGCGCCGCTCGCCGAGCTCGCCCGCCGGATCGCCGATTTGCGCCGGGAGCGGGGCATGCTCGCCGGGCTGCCTGCGGCGGCCCTCCTCGGCAGCATTGAGGGACGGCACCCCGCGCCCGCGCGCATCCACGCCGACATCGACACGCCCGCCGACCTACCCGACCGCGCCGATCTGGCGGAACGGCCCGAACAGAGGAGCTCACGCATGGAACCGTCCGAACTCGACGACTGGGCCGACGAGGCGGCGGCAGCGGTGGGCGTCCAGCTCGAACCGGGCGACATCGCGGCCGTGCTCGACCTTGCGCGCGACGCCGCTCACGGCATCGCCCGACCGGCCGCGCCGCTGACCACCTTCATCGCCGGCATCGCGGTCGGTCGCAACCAGCCGCTCGCGGAGGCCGTCGCAGCGCTCAACGCGGCGATCGAGAAGCGATCGTCGTGACCGCGTGGCGCGACGCCCGGGCGATCGCGAACGATCTCGGTCGCGAGACGCCGACGCGCGTGCTCCGGGTGCCGGTGGGTCGGGCGGCCGGTCTGACGCTCGCCGCCGATGTGCGCTGCGAGCGGCCGCTTCCGCCGTTCGACAACTCCGCCATGGACGGCTGGGCGGTCGCCGGCGACGGGCCCTGGCGCGAAGGCGACCCGGTGCTGGCGGGCAGCATCCCTCCGACCCTTCCGTTGCAGCCCGGCGAGGCGCGACCGGTCGCCACGGGCGCACCCGTCCCTCCCGGAACGGCGACGGTCGTGCGGTCGGAGCACGCGGTGCGCCTGGAGGACGAGCCGCTGATCGACGCCGACCCCGCTCCCGGCCCGGGCAGCCACATCCGTCGGGCGGGCGAGGAGGCCGCGCCGGGCGATGTTGTGTTGTGCACCGGCGCTGTGCTGTCGCCCCCGGCACTCGGGCTGCTCGCGGCGTCGGGGGTCGAGCAGGTCGACGTCTCCGCACCGCCGCTCGTCACGTTCGTCGCGATCGGGGACGAGCTGACCGGGTCGGACCCGACGCCTGGGCGCGTCACCGACAGTCTGACCCCGATGATGCCGTCGCTGCTCGCCGCGGTGGGAGCCCGCTGCGCGACCACCGCACGCGCCCTCGATCGCGCAGCGGACGTCGCTGCGGCCATCCGCCGGGCCCGCACCGAGACGATCATCACGTCCGGCGGGACCGCGCACGGGCCGGCCGATCCGGTACGCGACGCGCTCGCGCGGCTGGAGGCGCGCGTCCTGATCGACGGCGTGAACCTGCGACCCGGCGGCTCGCTGCTGCTCGCCCGTCTGCCCGACGGACGCCACGTGCTGTCGCTGCCCGGGAATCCCCTCGCGGCCGTTGTCGCGCTGCTCGTGGTCGGGTGGCCGCTGGTGCGCGGGAGGCTCGGGCGGTCTGCTCCCGGTCTGGAGGCCGTGTCGGCGGCGATGCTGCCGGAAGCGATCCCGGTCGCGGGCGGGCCCGATCGCGCCATCGCCTGCGTCGTCGATGGCGGAGCACTCGCTCCGGTGCCGTACCAGCGCTCGGGGATGCTGCGGGGCGCGGCGACGGCGACCCGGCTCGCGATCGTCAGTCCGGACGGCGCTGCCGTCCTCCGTCTGCCCTGGGCCTGGGACTGACGCACGCGCGCGGACGCCGGGCGAGCCAGACCCGGCTCGCGATCGTCAGTCCGGACGGCGCTGCCGTCCTCCGTCTGCCCTGGGCCTGGGACTGACGCACGCGCGCGGACGCCGGGCGAGCCGACGGCCCGCCCGGCGCATCGGTCACGGAGTGGGCATGCCGCCCGTCACGGAGAGCGTCTCGCCGATCACGTAGCTCGACTCGGGCGACGCGAGGAAGACGTACGCGGGCGCGAGTTCGGCGGGCTGCCCGGGGCGTCCAAGCGGCGTCTGCTGCCCGAACTCGGGGATGGCCTCGGCCGGCTGTCCCTTGCTGACCTGCAGCGGGGTCCAGATCGGTCCGGGAGCCACCGCGTTGACGCGGATGCCCTTCGGCGCGAGTTGCTGCGCGAGAGCCTTCGTGAAGGCGTTGATCGCGGCCTTCGTCGTCGCGTAGTCGACGAGCTGCTCGCCCGGCTGGTACGCCTGGATCGACGTGGTGTTGATGATCGTCGCGCCGGCAGGGAGGTGCGGCAGCGCCGCGCGCGTCAGCCAGAACATCGCGTAGACGTTGGTCTTCATCGTGTGGTCGAACTGGTCGTCGGGGATGTCCGTGAGGCTCTCCGTGGCGATCTGCTTCCCGGCGTTGTTGACCAGGATGTCGATGCCGCCGAGCTCATCCAGCGCCCGCTTCACGATCTCGTCGCTGAAGGCTCGCTCCTTGAGGTCGCCCGGGATGGTGACGGCCGTGCGGCCGGCGTCGCGGATGAGGCCGGCGATGCGCTGCGCATCCTCTTCCTCCTCCGGGAGGTACACGAGGGCCACGTCCGCGCCCTCGCCCGCGAACGCGATCGCGGTGGCAGCGCCGATCCCGGAGTCGCCGCCCGTCACGATCGCCTTCCGGCCGGTCAGGCGGCCGGTGCCGACGTAGCTGTCCTCGCCCAGGTCGGCGCGGGGGCTCAGGTCGCTCTCGAGACCCGGCTCGGGCACCTGCTCCTCGTCGGGGGAGATGCTGGGGTAGCGGTCCACAGGGTTGTCGAAGGTGTACTGGTTCTCTGGCATGCCCCCACGCAATCACCGCGCGCGCGTGCGTCCAGGGGGCTGCGCGCGCCCGCATCCCGGGGTATGCCCCTCCCTCCCTGCCTCTCACTTCGCCGAAGTGCACGCTGTGGCGCACCTCCACGGCGTGTCGACCGCAACAACGTGCACCTCGACGAAAAGAGGGACAGGGAGGGGAGGCGAGAGAGGGGAGGGGGTGTTGCGGAAGGAGTCGGGCTGTGTCACGATTGAGACGAATTGATACCGGTACCAAAAACGGATCGGTGGAGGGAGACACATGCTGGGCTTCAACGAAGAGGAATTCCTGGAGCAGGTGCGCAGCACCGTCGCGCTGCGATCGCAGATCGAGGAGCTGGCCGAGCGCGTCAGCGCCGGGCGCTGGAAGAACATCTACTTCATCGGCGCGGGCGGCACCTACGCCGCAGCACTGCCGTACGAGCGCTTCTTCCAGACGCGCTCGTCGTTCCCGGTGCGCGCCGTCATCGGCAAGGAGTTCATCCTCGCGCCGGACCCGCAGTTCGGCCCGGACTCGGTCGCGATCTTCGCCTCCGTCTCCGGCACCACCGAGGACATCATCGACTGCGTCGAGTTCGCCCGCGAGAAGGGTGCGCTGACCATCGGCTTCACCGGCCAGGCCGACAGCCCGATCGCCTCCGCGGTCGACGAGGTGCTGCTCTCGGCGCCTAAGGCGTGGCCGTTCGACGTCCAGTTCCTCACCTTCGGCGCGAAGCTCCTCTCGCTGCGCGGCGAGTTCGACGGCTACGACCGCCTGGTGAAGGATCTCGAGGCGATCCCCGAGGCGCTCGTCTCGGTCACCGAGCAGGCCGACCCGATCGGCAAGGCGTTCGCCGAGAAGCACGCCGACACCGACTACCACTTCCTGACCGGATCGGGTCAGCTGTGGGGCTTCACCTACCTGTACTCGATGTGCATCCTCGAGGAGATGCAGTGGCTCACCACCACGCGCGTCCACGCCGCCGAGTTCTTCCACGGCTCGCTCGAGCTCATCGAGAAGGACACCAGCATCCTGGTCTTCGCCGGTGAGGATGAGACCCGTCCGCTCACCGACCGCGTCATCGCCTTCGCGAACGAGTACAGCGACGACGTCACGGTGATCGACACCAAGGACTACGAGCTCCCGGGAGTGAGTGACGAGTTCCGGGGGCTGCTGGCCCCGATCGTCGCCGACGCCGTGGTCGACCGCTTCAGCAAGCACCTGGCCCAGGTGCGCGACCACTCGCTCGACCTGCGCCGGTACTACCGCGTCGTGGCGTACTGAGCGGGCGCCGATGAGCACGGTGCGCGTCCTCGGTCTCGGGGACAACATCGTCGACCGGTTCGTCGACCGCGGGGTCGAGTACCCGGGAGGGAACGCCGTGAACGTCGCGGTGTTCGCCCGGCAGCTCGGCGCCGAGGCCGCGTACCTGGGGGTGTTCGGCGACGATGAGCAGGGGCGCTTCGTGCGGCAGGCCATCGAGGACTGCGGGGTCGACACCTCGCGGTCCTCGGTGCGCCCGGGCCCGAACGGCGTGACCGAGATCGAGACGGTCGACGGCGAGCGGAGGTTCCTCGGGTGGAACCACGGCGGCGTCACCCTGAGTGATCCGGTCCGGCTGGGGGAGGATGACGTGCGCTACGCATCCGGCTTCTCCCTCATCCACTCGAGTGCGTACTCGGGTGTCATCCCGGAGCTGCCGAAGCTGGCGGCGACGCGGACCCTGCGCTCGTACGACTTCTCGTCCGAGCCGGAGTACCGCACCGGGGAGTACCTGGATTCGGTGGGCCCGTGGATCGACCTGGCCCTGGTCTCGCTCGGCGAACTGTCGCGCACCGACACCTGGGCCGAACTGCGGCGGATCGCCTCGCACGGCCCGTCGCTCGTGCTGGGGACCCAGGGGGATGCCGGCGCCGTCCTGTTCGACGGCGATGCGTACTACTACTCCGACGCGGCTCCCGTGCCTGGTCCGTTCGTCGACACGATGGGTTGCGGCGACGCCTACGTGAGCGCGTTCGTGGTTGAATTGCTGCGATCCGGCTGGCGCAAGAACGCCCGACCGGGTGGCGCGGCGCTGCATCGGTCGATGCGGCGTGCGGCGCAGTTCGCCGCCCGGCAGTGCACGGTCGAGGGCGCGTTCGGTCACGGGCGTGCCGTCGACGAGGCGGCGAGGACGGTCGGTTCGCTTCCGCCGGTGGCGGCGGGCGACGTGGGCTGAGGGCGTGAGCCGCCCCGGATCAGGAAGGGGTGGCGATGTCCACGGAGCGCGACCACCGCATTCCCTCGCCGACGATCTCGGAGGTGGCGGCGGCCGCCGGCGTCGGTCGGGCGACGGTCGCCCGGACGCTCGGCGGTTACGGCTCGGTGAGCCCGAAGACGCGGGATCGCATCCTCGCCGTCGCGAAGGAGCTCGGCTACCGTCCGAACACGATCGCGCGCAGCATGACGACGGGCGAGACCCGCACGCTGGGCGTCGTTCTCGCCGACGTAGGCAATCCGTTCTTCGCCGGCGTGCTGCGCGGCATCACGGACGCCGCCAGGAGGGCCGACTACGACGTGCTCGTGCTGAGCACGGACGAGGACCTGCAGCTGGAGGCGGCCGCGATCGACGTGCTCGTCGACAAGCAGGTCGACGGGATCGCGCTGGCGCCGGCGGCGGGCCGCAGCGCCGAGCTGACGCACCTCGACATCGTCGCGAAGCGCGAGATCCCGCTGGTGCTGCTCGACCGCCTGGTGGACACGGTGGATGCGGACGCGGTCGTCATCAACAACCGTGAGGCGTCGCGCCAGGCCGTCATGTCGCTGATCGAGAAGGGCCACCGGCGCATCGCGTTCGTGTGGGGCCCGGTCACGACGGAGCCGGCCGCGGACGCCGACGACCTGCGGCGCATCATCGACCACGCCCTCTGGAGCGACGGCGAGCGTCTGCTCGGGTACCTGGACGCGCTGGAGCTGGCCGGCATCCCGTTCGACACGTCTCTGGTGACGCACGTGCTGAAGAACGAGTCGCAGGCGACCAGGGCGGTGCTGGGGATGCTGTCGCTGTCGGATCCGCCGACCGCGATCTTCGCGACGGAGACGGATGCGCTGACCGGTTCGCTGCGTGCCCTGCGGCAGCGCGGGCTGCGCTGCCCGGAGGACGTCTCGCTCATCGGCTTCGACGACAGCTCGTGGGCGAGCGTGATGACCCCGCCGATGTCGGTGGTCGCCCAGCCGATGCACCAGCTCGGCGAGCTCACCGCCGAGTGCCTGCTGGCCCGGGTCGCCGGGAGCGACGCCCCGACCGCCACCCACGTCCTCGAGGCCGACTTCGTCGAGCGCGCCTCCGTGGCCCCGCCGCGCTCCTGACCCCTCTCCCGCGCTCCCCCGCACCCCTCCCTCACGCGATTTGCGCCAAATCGCGGTTATCGCCGACCCATAACCGAGATGTGGCACCAATCGCGCACAGGGTGGGGGGTGCCGCGATTGGGCAGTGTTGATACCGGTACCAAAATCACGTATAGTCGTCGCAATCGGTCGCCGAGAGCGACCCACGATCCAAAGACGGGTCAGCGGACACCTCGACCGCACGACCCGCACGACGGGAGATGAGCGTGAAGAAGACCAGGACCATCACGGCAGCGACAGCGGGCGTCATGGCGCTCGCACTCACCGCGTGCTCCTCCGGCGGCGGCGGCTCGGCCGACATCACCGCGAAGCCGGACTACTCCGGCAGCATCAGCATCCTCACCGCCGCGGCGGGCGATCCGCTCGGCTCGTACTTCGAGAACCTGGTGAAGGACTACAAGAAGCTCCACCCCGACGTGAAGATCACGCTCGCGCAGGAGACCGACGACAACGCGATCAAGGACAAGGAGAAGGTCCTCATCGGATCGCAGTCGCTGCCGGACATCTACTTCAGCTACGCCGGCAACTGGGGCGAGAACTTCGCCGCCAACGGCCTGGCCGTCGACCTCAGCTCCGTCATCGCGCCCGGTACGACCTGGGGCGACACCTTCGGCGAGGGATCCCTGAACGCGTTCAAGTACGACGGCAAGTACTACGGCATCCCGCAGTACGTCGACGGCAAGTTCATGGGCTACAACAAGAAGATCTTCGCCGACCTCGGCCTCGACGTGCCGAAGACGCTCGACGAGCTCATCTCCGACTGCTCGACCATCAAGGCCGCCGGCATCGTCCCGATCGCCTTCGGCAACAAGGACGGCTGGCCGGGCCTCCACTACCTGGGTCAGCTGTTCGCCTACGACGTTCCGCAGAAGACGCTCGAAGCCGACCTGCTGCCGAAGACGGCGAAGTACACCGACGACGGCTACGTGCAGGGGATGAAGCAGTTCCAGGAGCTCGTCACGCAGTGCACCGGCGACGCCTCCAACTCCAACGGCGTCACCTACACGACCGCGCAACAGCAGCAGGCGACCGGCAAGGCGGCCATGTACTACCAGGAGCTCATCGAGTTCGACTCGGTGAACACGAAGGACAGCCAGCTCAGCAAGGACGGCTTCGGCATCTTCCAGCTCCCGGCTCCCGCCGACGCGAAGGGCGACAGTTCGACGCTGGAGGCGGCTCCGGAGGGCTACATGATCAACAAGAAGAGCAAGAACGCCGCGCTCGCTCTCGACTTCATGAAGTTCGTCATGAACAAGAAGAACGCGACGACCCTGTCCTCGCCGCCCTACGGCCAGCCGAGCGCGGTGAAGGATGTGGTGACCGACCAGATCGCGACCCCCGCCGTGGCGGAGGGCACGAAGCTCGTGAACGACGCGAAGTCCACCGTCGTCTGGCTGGACATGGCCAACGTGCCCGACGTCGGCGACGCGTGGGTCTCCGTCTCCGAGGGCCTCGTCTCCGGCAGCCTCACCCCGGAGGCCGCGCTGAAGGCCGTGCGACAGGCGTCCGAGAAGGCGAAATGACCACGACACAGGCGCCTCAGCCGGCCGTGCGGCCGCGCACCCCGTCCCTCGCGGGCTCGGGTCGCGGCCGCACGGCCCCGGCTCCGGGCGACACGGCCCGGCGGGGCGCCGGGCGTTGGCGCGGCCTGGTCTGGCTCATCCCGGCGCTGGCCGTCCTTGCCGTGTTCGTCTACTGGCCGCTGATCCAGAACGTCGTCTTCAGCTTCCTGAAGTGGAACATCTACAGCGGCGACCAGACGTTCGTCGGCGTGGAGAACTACGCCGACCTCGCCCAGGACCCGATCTTCTGGAGGGCGCTCGGCAACAACACCTGGTACGCGGTGCTGTCGATCGTGTTCCAGGTGTTCGGGGCTCTCGTCCTCGCGGCCATCGTCGAGAGCGTCCGCAGCGAGCGCTGGCGGAAGGCGTTCCGGGCGATCTACTTCATCCCCTCGGCGATCTCGCTGACCGTCGCCGGCCTCCTGTTCTACTTCATCTACCAACCGCAGACCGGCATGCTGAACGTCTTCCTCGACAACGTCGGGCTCGGGCAGTTCTCGCAGGCGTGGCTCGGTCACGAGGGAACGGCGATCTTCGCGATCATCGCGATGAGCCAGTGGCAGGGTTTCGGCTACAGCGTCCTGCTGTTCTCGGTGGCGTTGCAGCGCATCCCGCAGGAGCTGTACGAGGCGGCCAACCTCGACGGCGTCGGGCCGATCCGTCGCTTCTTCCAGGTGTCGCTGCCCCTAGTGCGCGAGATGACCGGCCTGATGATGATCGTCACCATCTCGGGCGCCTTCCAGGTGTTCAACGAGGTCATGGTGATGACGAGCGGCGGGCCGAACAACTCCAGCCAGGTGCTCGGCACATGGCTGTACCACGCGGGATTCGTCACCAACGACTTCGGTTCTGCTGCCGCGATCGGCGTGGCGATCTTCGTGATCACGCTGCTGCTGGCCGCCGCCCAGCTGGCCTACTCGCGCAAGAGGAGAGTGGAATGGTAGTCCTCGCCCGTCTCGGCCGCTGGTCGCGCAGCGCCCTGGTCTGGGCTCTGCTGCTGGCCCTCGTCGTCGTGGTCCTCTACCCGCTGCTGTGGATGGTGACCAACGCCCTGAAGACCAACGCCGAGCTCTTCGGCAACCCCTTCGCGCTGCCGACCGAGTGGCTGTGGCAGAACTTCGCCAAGGCCTGGAACCAGGGCGTCGGCGACTTCGTGCTCACGAGCGTCTCGCTGACCGTGCTGGCGACCCTTATCACCGAGCTGATCAGCGCGTGGGCGGCGTACGGGCTGACGCGGGTGAACATCCCCCTCAACCGCACCTTCACCGTGATCGTGCTCGCCGGTCTGATGCTGGCGCCGACGGTCGCGCTCATCCCGCTGGTGAAGCTGTTCCAGGCCTGGGGGCTGTACGACACGTTCTTCGGTCTGCTGATCCTCTACACGGCGTTCCGCATCCCGTTCACGGTCTTCCTGATGCGCGCGTACATGCTCGACCTGCCGCGCGAGGTGGATGAGGCCGCGTCGATCGACGGCGCTTCGCGGGCGGCGACCTTCTGGCGGATCATCCTGCCGATGAGCATGCCGATCGTCGCGACCACGATCGTCCTCAACGTTCTGCAGAACTGGAACGAGTACCTGTTCGCGATGATCTTCACCAGCGGGACGGGCGTGCAGACGCTTCCCGTGGGTCTCGCGGACATGATGTCGAAGAACGGCACGCAGTACCCGGTCGTGTTCGCGGGGATGGTGATGGCCGCCCTGCCGATGGTCATCCTGTTCTTCGTGTGCCAGCGCTACTTCGTGCGCGGTCTCGCCGGCGGCGTGGGCAAGTAGCGGGGTGCGGACGTACCTGGAGCTCGTCCGCGTCCCCGGGGTCCTGCGGGTCACGGTCTCGCAGCTGGTGGCGCGCTTCCCGCTCGGGATGCTGTCGCTCGCCGTCCTCTTGCACGTGCGGCACGCCAGCGGGTCGTACGCGCTGGCCGGTCTCGTCGTCGCGTGCGTGAGCGTGGGCGAGGCGGTGGCCATGCCTCTGGTCAGCCGGTCGGTCGGGGTGCTGGGCATCCGGCCGCCGGTGCTGGTAGCCGCCCTGCTGAACGCAACGGGGATGCTCCTGCTCGCGTTCGGACCGCCGCATCCCGCGCTGATGGTGGCGCTCGGGGTGGTGATCGGCGCGTCTGTTCCCCCGCTCATGCCGGTGGTCCGCGCGCTGTACCCGCGGCTGGTGCCGCGCCGGACCGTCCCGGCGCTGTTCGCCCTCGACACCTCCGCGCAGGAGCTGATCTGGATCACCGGACCGGTGGTCGCCACACTGCTCAGCGGCGCGGTGTCGACACAGGCGCCGCTCGTGCTCGCTGCGCTGGTGACGCTCGGCGGCACGGTGTGGTTCCTGCTCGCCCCGCACATCGCGGGCGTCCGGCTGCCGCGCAGCAGGACGCGCCCCGGCACCGTGCTGCTGACGCGGTCCGTTCGCCTGGCCGCCGCGACGAGTTTCGCGCTGATCGCGTCGTTCGCCGCGCTCGAGATCGCGCTGGTGGCGCGCTTCGACGGCCACGGCATCCTCGCCGGGCTGGCGATCGCGATATCGAGCCTGGGGTCGCTCATCGGCGGGATCGCGTTCGGTCACCGGAGCTTCGGGACGAGGAGTCTGGCGGCCGTGCTCGGTGGTGTGGCCGTCGCGACGGCGGCTGCCGGGCTGGTCCCCGGCATCCCCTTGCTCTACGGCGTGCTGTTCCTCTCGGGGCTCGGCTTCGCGCCGTCGCTGGCCGCCCTGTACGCCATGGTCTCATCCGCTCTTCCGGAGACCGCGACCCCGGAGGCCTTCGGCTGGCTCAACACGGCGGGGCTCGTCGGTGGAGCGACCGGCACCGCGGTCGCGGGGGTGCTCGGGGATGCGCTCGGTCCGGCCGGCCCGTTCGTCGCGGCGACCGTTGCATCCGTGGTCGCCGCGCTGCTGCCCCTCACGCCGGGCCTGCGCCCCGCACCGGGGCACAACACTGACGCCCATTAATCGCCCGGCCCGCCGAGCTGTCAACGGCTGGGATGTGCGAATCCCCCGCGTACCTCTGGAAGCACCAACCAGAAAGGGGATCTTCGTATGTTCTTCCACCGTCAGGAGATGCAGCACACCGCGAAGCCGGACAAGCCGGATGCCGTCTACGCCAGGAAGCTCCAGGAGGTGCTCGGCGGTCAATACGGCGAGATCACCGTCGCGATGCAGTACGGCTTCCAGGCCTGGAACGTCCACATCCCGGGCAAGTACCGGGACCTCCTCTTCGGCATCGGGGCGGAGGAGTTCGGTCACGTCGAGATGCTCGCCGTGATGATCGCCCAGTTGCTGGAGAAGTCGCCGCTCGGCATCACGGAGGACGCCGTGCAGGACGACCCGGTCGTCGCAGCGGTCGTCGGCGGCACGGATGTGCAGCACGCCATCGTCGCAGGCGCGGGAGCCCGGCCCGTGGACAGCAACGGCAACCCGTGGCAGGGCAGCTACATCACCGCGAGCGGCAACCTCCTCGCCGACTTCACCGCCAACGCGAACGCCGAGATGCAGGGTCGGCTCCAGGTCGCCCGGCTCTATCACATGACCGACGACGCGGGCGTCCGCGATCTGCTCTCGTTCCTGCTCGCACGCGACACCATGCACCAGAACCAGTGGATTGCCGCTGCCGCCGAGCTGCGCGAGGAAGGCGCGGAGGACCTCCCGGTTCCGAGCAACTTCCCGCTCAACAAGGAAGACCGCGACGTGGCCTATCAGTACATCAACTTCTCCGATGGGGCTGCTGCCGCAGAGGGCCGCTGGGCGAGCGGACCCACGCCCGACGGCAAGGGCGAGTTCACCTACCTCGACGGGCCGCAGGCGACGGTCCCGATGCCGCCGCCCACCCACCCCGACTCCCGGTTCTACGGCACGACGGAACTGCCGAACACCGTGGAGAAGGTGGCGGGGGCTGTTCAGGACAAGCTGAACAAGGAGTGAGTCACTCCTCGTGCGGCAGGCTCCGGGCCACTCGGAACGTCTCGAGGCTCGGGTCTGCCGCATCTCACGCGTCGGTGAGTTCCACCGCGTCCGCCCGCCGGCGAAACGCCGGCAGCAGGAGCGCCACGACCGTGAGGACGGCGAAGGCCGACGCGCACGCGATGATGCCGCCGGCCGACCCCGACCGGTCGAGCACCAGGCCGGCGAGGATGGGCGTGATCGGCGCGACCAGACCGACCACCAGCACGACCGTCGACTGCACGCGGCCGACCAGATCGTCGGGGGAGCGACGGGAGACCTCTCCGAACAGCGATGCCGCCACGACCGGAGCGGAGAGGAACGCGACCGCGCCGGCAACGCCGATGAGCACGGGCGACTGCAGCGGGAGCAGGGCGAGCGTGGCGGCGGTGTCGAGCGCTGCCGCGATCCGGAAGACCGCGCCCGGCCGCAGCCGTCGCTGTACGGCCGGGGTGATCAGGGCGCCCACCAGACCGCCCGCCGCGCTGATGCTCGACATCAAACCGATGCCGGCGCTGCCCGCGCCGCGATCCTGCGCCACCACGATCACGATCAGGCCCACCGCGGAGAACGTCGCCGTCAGGAAGGCGACCCAGAGAGCCGCGGGCAGCAGGAGCGGGTCCGAGCGCAGCCAGCGCCACGCGCCTCCGCGCGCGCCGGCCGCCGTCCGCGGCGCGGGGACGGGCGGCACCGCCAGGATGAGGACGAGCGACACGAGATAACTCCCGGCGTCGACCGCGAACGGCAGCCACGGAGCGACGCCGAACAGTGCCCCGCCGGCCAGCGGCCCCAGCAGCCCGGCCAGCTGCGAGCGCGACTGCATCCGCCCCACCGCCACCGAGCGTTCCGAGGGCGGTGTGATCGCTCGGATCATCCGGAACTCCGCCGGCCCGAACACTGCGCCGGCCGTCACCTCGAGAGCGACGATCGCGACCACGAGACCTGTTCCCGCTGCACCCGAGGCGACGGTGACGGCCAGCGCCGCCAGGAGCGCGCATCGCATCCCGTCGGCGGTCAGCATCAGGGCGCGTGGCGGGTTGCGGTCGGCCAGCGAGCCGGCCGGGAGCCGGGTCAGCAGGCCGGTGGCGGCGACGACCGCGCCCACCAGGCCCGCTTGAGCGGCCGATCCGGTGAGCTGGAGGATGAGCAGCGGGTAGGCGAGGGAGGAGACGCTCGTCCCGAACTGCGAGAAGGCCTGCGACAGCCAGAGTAGGGCGAAGGAGCGTCGCGGGTCCATCCGGGGATTCTACGAAGTCGGTTGGCCCCTTCGTCAGCGGTAGCGGGGAGAAATCTCAGTCCTGCAGCGCCACCGCGGGGTGCATGCCGTACGCCTCGCGGTAGCGGCGGGCGAAGCGGTCGAGGTCGGCGAAACCCCACCGGCCCGCCAGGTCGGCGAGATCCGTGGTCGCCGGGTCGGAGACCTGGAGCTCCGTGTGCGCAGCAGAAAGTCGCACCTGCTGGAGGTAGCCCTGGGCCGTCGTCCCCGCGTGGGTGCGGAAGGCGGCGTGGAGTTGCGCGATGGTCGTCCCGGCCGCCCCGGCGATGTCCGTCACGGTGATGGGAAGGGAGGCGTAGTCCTCGATGAACCGCACAGCCCGGCGGTACGACTCCAGCTGAGCTGCGGGCGTCTGCGCCTGCTCCCGGGGATCGGTGCTCAGCGAGAAGCAGTTCAGCGCGGCCAGCGACAGCGTGTGGAAGAGACTCGCGCGCACCAGCGGATGCCGGAACGTGCCCGACTCCATGTATTCGGCGGCGACCGTCGCGGCCGTCATCATGTACTCCGCGTGCTTCGGGCTGCGCGTCTCGGCCGATCCGAACACGACAGGGCCCTCGTGGCCCAGCGCCGTGGCCGCCACGTCGCTCAGGATCTGCGGCGACAGGAAGATGTTGACGACGTCGCTGTCCTCGGCGAAGCAGGTGAAGTCGTGACCCGGCCGGATCAGGAAGGGCGACCGCGTGCCGAAACCGCGCTCGCCGTCGATGTCCCAGCGGTACACGTCGCTCTTGACGTTCACGATGACGACGTCGTCGAAGTCACCGGACGTCTCCCACTGGCCGCCGATCGCGTATCGCGCGACCGAGAACGAGGGGTCGATCGCCTGGTCGACGTCGAAGGAGAAGTCGTTCTGCGGCAGCTGCGCGAAGGCGAAGCGGCCTCCGGCGGCAGCCATCGCGGCATCCGCCTCCTCCGGATCGGAGGTGTGGCTGTGCAGGCGCGTGAAGTCAGCCATCCGCCAACGCTACCTCGCTCTCCTGAGGAAAGGGAGGGCGAGGGGTGATTGACGCGGCGCCCGCTACTCGGTATGGCCGAGCACGCCGACCGGGATGCCGAAGGAGAGTGCGATGCAGACGATGCCCGCGAAGAACACGAGGCCCTGCCATGCCGGGAAGGTGTCTGCGAATCCGAGGAGGAGGAGCCCCACCAAGAACAGGATGAAGCATCCGATGAACGCGAGCACGTCGCCCATTGCTAGCCCTTCTTTCGTTTGGCCGCCGTCTCGCGGCGATTGGCGCGCTTGATCTCGTCGATCAGCTCGTCCTTCGTCATGCGCGTGCGGCCGGAGATGTCGAGGCGCTTGGCGATGTCGAGCAGGTGGGCCTTCGACGCGTTCGCGTCCACGCCCTCCTCGGTCGGTGCGTTCGTCTCGCGGCCGCCTGCCGCCTTCCGGTCCGACGGCCCGTTCTCGGCCTTGCGCTCCCAGTGGTCGCCGACCTTCTCGTACTCGTGCTTGAGTGCGGCGAAGGCGGTGCGGTGCGCCCGTTCCCCCTCGCCGTACTCCTCGACAGCCGAGTCGTGCGCCTTCGACCAGAGGGCCTGGGCGTGCTTCTCGGAACGCTCGAGGGTGGAGGGCAGCTCCTGCGATGCGGGCATGGTCCTGTGGTACTCCTTCCGCTGCCGTCGGGGCTAGTACTTCTCCACAGCTACCCCGCTCCCCAGGGTTTTCAACCGGGTGCTCGTAAGGCCCCCGCCGCGCGTACCGTCACGCCAGTCTGGAGAAGCAACCGGGAGGAGACATCATGAAGGCGATCGTGTGGCACGGCGTCGGCGACATCAGGCTCGACGACGTACCGGACCCGACCATCCAAGAACCCACCGACGCGATCGTGCGCATCACGACCAGTGCGATCTGCGGCACCGACCTGCACATGGTGCGCGGAACGATGTCCGGCATGGTGCCCGGCACGGTGCTCGGTCACGAGGCCGTCGGCGTGGTCGAGGAGGTGGGGGATGCGGTGCGCGGATTCTCGCCGGGCGACCGCGTGATCGTCTGCTCCACCATCTCCTGCGGCGTCTGCCCGCAGTGCCGCGCCGGGAACACCGCCCAGTGCGACGTCGCCAACCCGAACGGCCCCGCGGCCGGGACCTCCTTCTTCGGCGGACCGGAGACGACGGGCCCGGTGAACGGGCTGCAGGCGGAGTACGCCCGGGTGCCCTGGGCGCAGCACACCCTCATCCCGCTTCCGGAGGCGGTCAGCGACGAGCAGGCCATCCTGCTCTCCGACATCTTCCCCACGGCGTGGTTCGGCGCGGAGCTCGCCGGCGTCAAGCGCGGCGACACCGTCGCGGTCTTCGGTGCGGGCATCGTCGGTCAGCTCGCCATCGCCTCGGCGTTCCGGCAGGGCGCCGGCCGGGTGTTCGCCGTCGACGGCATCCAGACCCGGCTCGCGCAGGCTCTGGAGCAGAACGCCGAGATCATCGACTTCAACTCCGAGACGCCGGTCGACGCGATCCTCGAGCTGACCCGCGGGGCGGGCGTCGACGCGGTGATCGACGCCGTCGGGGTGGATGCGCAGCGCCCGAAGAGCGGCCCTGCCGCCGAGCAGGCGCAGGAGCAGGCGTCGGAGTTCGAGGAGGCGCAGCGGGAGGTCGCGCCGGAGACGAACCCGCAGGGCGACCTCTGGGTGCCGGGCGACGCCCCGACCCTGGTCTCGCAGTGGGCGGTCGAGTCGGTCGCGAAGGCCGGGCGGATCGGCATCATCGGCGTCTACTCGCCGCAGTTGACGCACTACCCGATCGGCGCCGCGATGAACAAGAACCTCACCGTCCGGATGGGCAACTGCAACCACCGCGCGGTCACGCCACCGCTCATCGACCTCGTCGCGGCCGGCCTGTTCGACCCGACGCGGTTCATCACGCAGGAGGTCGGCGTGGTCGATGCGCTGGAAGCCTACGAGAGTTTCGACCGCCGCGAGGAGGGCTGGCTCAAGACGGTGCTGGAGCCGTCGGTGTGAGGCCGAGCCGCCGCCGGCGGGCGGGCGGAGGCGGCCCGGGTAGCGTGGAGGGGTGACCGACGACCTGACGCCTCCGCTCCCGCCCCGCGCCGTCGTCACGGTCGACACCGGTCCGCAGCGGCCGGCGCCGCAGGACGGCGACGCGACGGCTCCCGTCTTCGTGCTCGTGCATGGCATCGGGGTCAGCTCGCGCTACTTCGAGCGGCTGGTGCCGACGCTCGCCGAGGAAGGACGGGTCGTCGCCCTCGACCTGCCCGGATTCGGCAAGGCCAAGCCGTTCCGTCCGGATCACGGGCTCTCCGTCGCGGAGTTCGCGGACTCCGTCGCCGCCCTCCTCGACGACGCCGGCATCGCCGACGCCGTGGTGGTCGGCCACTCGATGGGCACCCAGGTCGCCGTCTGCCTGGCGGCCCGCCGGCCCGACCTCGTGCGCGGCCTCGCCCTGCTCGGCCCGGTGATGGCACCTCAGGATCGCAATGCCGTGAAGGCCGGAGTCCTGCTCGGGCTCGACACCCTGCGGGAGGATGCACGCGGCAACCGCATCGTCATCGGCGACTACCTGCACTGCGGACCGGCCTGGTATCTCGCTACGCTGCCCGCCATGCTGGAGTACCGCATCGAAGACGAGCTGGAGCACGCGAACGTGCCCGTCGTCGTGGTCCGCGGGGCCCGCGACCCGATCGCCCGCGACGAATGGGTCGCCGAGCTGGCGAAGCGCTCCGGTGGCGCCGCCGCACGCGTGCCGTCCGTCGCCCACCTGGTCATGCACGGCGCGCCCTGGCGCACGGCCGCCCTCATCTCTCAGCTGGTGCGGGTACCCGGATGAGGCGCACCCTGCTGCGCCGCGCCGGCGTGCTCGCGCTCGACTGGCTCTACGCCGGCCGTCACCAGCTGCGCGCGGCGTTCGACCGCAGCAACCCGGACGCGCTCGTTGCCGGCGAGGGCTCGCGCACACCCGTCGTGCTCATCCCCGGCATCTTCGAGACGTGGCGCTTCCTTCGCCCGCTCGCCCAGCACATCCACGCGTCCGGTCACCCGGTGCACGTCGTCACCGCGCTCGAGGACAACCGGATGTCCGTGCCGGAGGCCGCCGCGCTCGTCCAGCGTCATCTCGACGAGCACGACCTCAGGGATGTCGTCATCGTCGCGCACAGCAAGGGCGGCCTGATCGCCAAATACCTGATGGGGATGCCGGACTCGGGCCCGCGCATCCGCACCACCGTGGCCGTGGCCACGCCGTTCGGCGGTTCGTCGCTCGCGCGGTTCATCCCCATCTCGAGCGTCCGCGCGTTGATGCCGTCGTCGCCCGGACTCGTCCGGCTCGCGCTCAATCGCGCGGTGAACGCCCAGATCATCTCGGTCTGGGGATGGTTCGACCCGCACGTCCCCGCCGGCAGCAGGCTCGAGGGCGCGCGCAACATCGAGCTGGACGTCGGCGGACACTTCCGCATCCTCGCCCGGCCCGAGCTGCTCGCCATCGTCGACGAGGTGCTGTCCCCGGCCGCCGTCGCCGACGATCGATCCGACGACTGAGCCGTCGGGCGTCCGGCCGCGCGCGCCGATTCCCCCTGTCGCTGACAGCCGCCGCGGCGCTACCCTGACGCCGAGAAAGCGGGGAGGGGCCATGCTGCGCCAGCGACGGATACGACACCTGACGGCGGTTGCCGCCGCGGTCCTGCTGCTCGCCGGCTGCGCCGGCACCCCGAGCGGCCAGGCGGTCGTCGGACGCTGGGGTTCCACGTCCACAGGGCAGCCGAACCTCGACATCGAGAACGACGGCACCTTCTCCGGCTCCGACGGCTGCAACACGCTCTCGGGCAAGGGCCAGATCGAAGGAGACGAGATCACCTTCGGGCCCATCGCATCGACGCTCATGGCCTGCGAGAACGTGGACACCTGGCTCAGCAAGGCGGCCACGGGCAACGTCTCGGGCGACACGATGACCGTCCTCGACGACGGCGGCTCCACGATCGGCACGCTGAACCGATCCGGCTCCTGAGGCCCGCTCGGCACGGACGTCGCGGAAGCCGGAAAAGCCGCGACAACTGTCTATCGCGGCGAATCACGCCCTCGTTACGGTGACGCTGTTCGCCCGGTCACGGATCGGCCGGCCGGACGACGTACAAGCGAACGTCCACTGCGCGAGCCGGTGCCCGCGCCGTCCGAGGAGTGAAGCGAATGACCATCTCAGAGTCGAAGGAGCGGGCGAAGGCGTCGCAGTCGCCCTCCACCGCCTACACCGGCACCAGCGACCGGACCCAGCTCAACCCGATCTTCGCCCGGCCGGGCGAGAGCACCGATCTGCCGGTGGACCGCATCCCCGATAACGAATCGCTGCCCGAGACCGCCTACCAGATCGTCCACGACGAGTCGATGCTCGACGGCAACGCCCGCCTCAACCTGGCCACCTTCGTGGGCACCTGGATGGACGATCACGCCGCGCGGCTCTACGCCGAGTCGGCCGACAAGAACATGATCGACAAAGACGAGTACCCGCAGACCGCGGCGATCGAGACGCGGTGCTGGAAGATGATCGCGGGCCTGTGGAACGCACCGGATCCGGAGAAGGCGATCGGCACCTCCACCATCGGCTCGTCGGAGGCGTGCATGCTCGGCGGGCTCGCGCTGAAGCGCCGCTGGCAGCAGGCGAGAAGGGCCGAAGGCAAGTCCACCGAGAAGCCGAACCTCGTGCTCTCCAGCGCCGTCCAGGTCTGCTGGGAGAAGTTCTGCAACTACTGGGACGTCGAAGCCCGGTACGTGCCGATCAGCCTCGACCACAAAGTCCTCGACGGCTACGAGCTGGAGAAGTACGTCGACGAGAACACGATCGGCGTCGTCGCGATCATGGGTGTCACCTACACCGGGATGTACGAGCCGGTGGAGCAGATCTCCGAAGCCCTCGACCGCATCCAGGCCGACACGGGACTCGACATCAAGATCCACGTCGACGGAGCATCGGGCGGGATGATCGCGCCGTTCCTGCAGCCGGAGCTGTCGTGGGACTTCCGCGTCGACCGCGTGGTCTCCATCAGCACCTCCGCCCACAAGTACGGCCTCGTCTACCCGGGCCTCGGCTGGGTCGTCTGGCGCACGGTCGAGGACCTCCCGGCCGACCTCGTGTTCGACGTCACCTACCTCGGCGGTCACATGCCGACGTTCGCGCTCAACTTCTCGCGTCCGGGCGCGCAGGTGCTGCTGCAGTACTACCTGTTCCTGCGGCTCGGCTTCGACGGCTACTACCGCGTGCAGAAGGCGTCGCAGGATGTCGCGCTCTACCTCTCGGGGGAGATCGCCAAGATGCCCGCGTTCGAGCTGTGGAACGACGGCTCCGACATCCCCGTCTTCGCCTGGCAGCTGAAGGAGGGGCACACCGAGAACTGGAACCTGTACCACCTGTCCGAGCGCCTCCGGCTGAAGGGATGGCTCATCCCCGCCTACCCGATGCCCGACGACATCAGCGACCTCACCGTCCAGCGCATCGTCGTGCGCAACGGGCTGAGCCGCAACCTGGCGGAGTCGCTGGTGAGCGACATCCGCGAGGCCGTCGCGTACCTCGACCAGCTCGAGGGCCCGATGCCGATAGAGGGCCAGACGGCCTCCTTCACCCACTGACCGCCCGACCGGCGATCGAGACCCCGGCGCACCGCGCCTCACACGAGCGGGAGAAGACCATGACCGCAACGAGCGAGCCCAACAAGGCCGCGACGGGCCACACGCGGGCGGACGGCACGCCGGCCCCCGGCCCCGACCACGTCAAACCGCATCCCTTCGACTCCGTGCCGCACAAGCCGGCGATCGGGTCGCCCGGCACGACGGCCCGCACATTCATGAGCATCACCCAGCTGGCGATGCTCACCGTCGTCGCCGTCGCGTCCCTGCGCAGCCTCCCCGCCATGGCCGGGTACGGGCTGGGCTCGGTGACCCTGTTCATCATCCCGGCGATCTTCTTCCTGATCCCGGTGGCGCTGGTCGCCGCCGAGCTGGCCACCGGCTGGAAGGGCGGCGTGTTCACCTGGGTGCGGATGGCGTTCGGTGAGCGCTGGGGATTCCAGGCGATCTGGCTGCAGTGGGTGCAGAACGTCGTCTGGTACCCGACGCAGATCGCGTTCATCGCGGCGTCGCTGGCGTTCGTGTTCCTCGACCCGAATCTGGCGAACTCCGGCCTCTACACCGCGATCGTGATCCTCGTCATCTACTGGTTCTCGACCTTCATCACCCTGCGCGGCGGCAATCTGTTCGCGAAGGTCGGGTCGTGGTCGGGGCTCGCGGGCACGATCTTCCCGGGCATCCTGCTGATCCTGTTCGGGGCGATCTGGCTCGGGACGGGTCAGCCGAGTGAGACGCCGCTGCAGGCGTCGGCGATCATCCCGCCGTTCACCGGCATCGCCTCCATTGTGCTGATCGTCTCGAACGTGCTGGCGTATGCCGGCATGGAGGTCAACGCCGTCCACGCGAACGACCTCAAGAGCCCGGGCAAGGGCTACCCGAAGACGGTGCTCATCGCGTCGATCCTCATCCTCGGGATCTTCATCTTCCCGACGATCGCGATCGCGGTGGCTGTTCCGTCGTCCGAGCTCGGGCTCACCACCGGCATCAACCTCGCGTTCAAGACCTACTTCGACACCTGGGGGATGTCGTGGGCGACCCCGCTCATCTCCCTGCTGATCGCGCTCGGCGCGTTCGCGTCGGTGGTCACCTGGATCGCGGGCCCATCGCGCGGTCTGCTCGCCGCGGCGCGCTCGGGCTACCTGCCCACGTTCCTGCAGCGACGGAACAAGGCGGGAGTGCAGGTCGGCATCCTGAACGTGCAGGGCATCGTGGTCACGCTGCTGGCCGCGCTGTTCATCTTCGTGCCGAACATCAACACCGCGTTCATCCTGCTGGTGGACATGGCCGCGGCGCTCTACTTGATCATGTACATGATGATGTTCGCGGCCGCGATGCGGCTCCGCCGCACGCACCCGGACGTCACGCGCAGCTATCGCACTCCCGCCATGGGCCTGATCGCGACGATCGGCTTCCTCGCCTGCCTGGCCGCGTTCGCGCTCGGGTTCGTGCCGCCGGAGGGTTTCGCGGCGGGTGCACCCGGATGGGCGTACCCGGCCCTGGTCGCGGTGATCGTCATCCTGCTGGGCGTGCCCCCGCTGATCTTCTATGCGGCCCGTCGCCCCGGCTGGGACCAGCGCACGCCAGCAGAGAAGACGACCTTCGACGACGTGCTGGTGAACCCGCCCGCCGAATCCTCGTCCTCCTCGTCTCCACCCCCTCCGCCTCAAGCCCCGTGAGGGGTCAGGCCGCGGCGCGGGCGAAGTAGGAGCCGGCAGCCAGGTCCTCGAGGAGGGTCGGGCCGGTCGGCTCCCAGTCGAACCGGCGCTGCGTGAGCGCGCTGGACGCCTGGAGGTCGAGGGCGAAGATCCGCCCGATCCACCCGAAGTGCGCGTCGACGTCGGCAGGGTCGATCGAGGCGGCGGGAACGCCGAGCCCGGCGCCGATCGCCTCGGCGATGTCGCGGGTGGGCACCCCCTGCTCGGCGATGGCGTGCACGACGGTCGCGGCCCCGGCGTTCTCCAGTGCGCGGACGACCAGGCGGGCCGCATCCCCCCGGTGCACGGCCGGCCAGTGGTTCGACCCGTCGCCGACGTACCCGGCCACGCCCTTCTCACGGGCGACGCGCACCAGCTCCGCGGTGAAGCCGTGGTCACCCGCGCCGTGGACGGTCGGGGCGAAGCGCAGGGCGACCGGATGGATGCCGCGGTCGACGAACCCGAACGCCAGCTCCTCCGCGCCGCCGCGCGGGGCATCCGGTCCGGAGAACGGCGCGAGGTCGTCCTCCGTCGCGATCTGGCCGGGTGCGATGAAAGCCGTTCCGGAGGCGAACAGCAGGGCGGCGTCCCTACCCTCGAGGGCGTCGCCGAAGGTCTTGAGCGCGGCGCGCTCGGAGCGCCCCGCTCCCGCCTGGTCGCTGAAGTCGTGGTTGTAGCCGAGGTGGATGACGGCGTCTGCTTCGGCGGCGGAAGTGCGCAGCACCTCGAGGTCGCCCAGCCCGCCGGAGACCGGTTCGACGCCCGCGGAGCGGAGGCGCGCGGCAGACGCGTCAGACCTCGCGAGCCCGCGGACCTCGTGGCCGGCGGCGAGGAGTTCGGGGACGACAGCTGATCCGATCCAGCCCGACCCTCCGGTGATGAATACACGCATGATGTGCTCCTTTCGCTCGTCTCTTCCCGGTCGATCGACCGCTGATGTCAGAGACTGACGTCAGCGTAGCATTCATGTCAGCGACTGTCATCACTACACTGGCATCATGGGACGCTGGGAGCCGGACGCACAGGGCCGCCTCGCGCGCGCCGCCCTCGAGCTCTATCTCGACCAGGGCTACGAGCAGACGACGGTCGCCGACATCGCTGCGCGCGCGGGCGTGACGGAGCGGACGTTCTTCCGTCACTTCGCCGACAAGCGCGAGGTGCTCTTCGCGGGGTCGGCCACGTTCCAGGCGACGGTCCTCTCGGCGATCGCCGAGCACGAGGGCGGCACGACCGCACTTGCTGCCGCCGCTGCCGGGATGGATGCCGCGGCGGCGTTCCTCGAGAGCAGCCCCGACCCGACGTTTGCACGTCGCCGGGCGGCCGTCATCGCGGCGAACGCGAGCCTCCAGGAGCGCGAGCTGCTCAAGCTCGCGACCGTGGCATCCACCTCCGCGGCCGCCCTCGTGGAGCGCGGCTTCGATCCGGACGAGGCGGCCATCGCCGCCGAGGCCGCGATGGCCGCGTTCCGGCTCGCCTTCGAGCGCTGGGTGGCGTCCGACGAACCCCTCGACCTCCGAGGACTCGTGGCCGAGGGCATTGACCGGTTCCGCTCCCTCGCCTGACCGGAGCCCTGGCGTAGACCCATGGCGGTGGGAAGATATTCGCACTGTCAGCGGTGGCGCGGCATCGAGCGAAGGGGAGTCGGATGACAGCACAGACATGGACGGAACGGCCGGAAGCAGCGCCGCACCCGCATCACCATCACGGTTGGTGGTGGAAGACGCTCCTCACCGGCCTGGCGCTGTGGATCCTGACCATCGTCGTGACGATCGTCACGGGCAACACCAACCTCATCCCGACGCTGATCCTGCTCGGGAGCTTCCTCGTCCCGTTCTGCGTCGTCCTCTTCGCCATCGAACGCGTGAGCGGCAGTGTGAGCTCGCTGCAACTGGTCCTCGCCTTCTTCATCGGCGGGATCTTCGGTGTCCTCGGCGCCTCCTTGCTCGAGGTGAACCTGCACCAGAGCTACTGGCTGTACCTGTTGGTGGGTCTCATCGAGGAGCTGGTGAAGGGCATCCTGCTGGTCATCATCGGCTGGCGCGTCGTGCCGAAGACGGCCACGCAGGGCGCCCTGCTCGGGGCGACGGTAGGAGCGGGATTCGCCGCCTTCGAGTCGGCCGGATACGCCTTCAACGCGGCGATCACGGCTCGCGGAATCGACCTCGTCTCGCTGCTCCAGACCGAGGTGCTGCGCGCGATCCTCGCGCCGGTCGGCCATGTCCTGTGGACGGCCGTGCTCGGCGCCGTGCTGTTCGGCGCGGCACGGGGCCGCGATCGCTTCCGCTTCTCGATCTGGATCGTGGTGACCTACGTCGGGGTGGCCATCCTGCACGGGCTGTGGGATTCCGCGAGCGACCTGGCTGCCGTCATCGCGCTGCTCGCGAACGGCCGCGCGGTCGAGGAGCTCACCTCGGCCGGCGGCCTCACGGCGCAGACCGCGTCGGCCGTGACCGCGCTGGCGGGCATCCTCTACATCGTCGTGCTGATCGTCGTCGCCGCCGGCGGCATCCTGACGCTCTGGCTCGTGCTGCGGCACTACCGCCGCGCCGAGCGGCCGCGGGCGGTCGAGCAGCCGGCCGTCAGCGGCTCGCAGCAGCCGACCGTCTGAGCGCCACCGCGCGGTCGGCGTCCTCCAGCGCGAGTTCCGCGTTGATCTGGGCGCCGGCCAGCGCGCCGGCGGCTGCGGCTGCGCCGACCTGCGCCTTGGCGTCGGCGACGTTGCCCGCCGCCCAGACCCCGGGCACACCTGTTCGACCGAACTCGTCCGCCTCGATGCTGGTGCCCATCCCGCCCGGCAGGTCGACGCTGCGGAGACCCAGGGACTGGAGGCCCTGTGTGCGGGCCTCCATGCGCGAGCCGACGGCGAGCACCTCCCGTGCGACCAGCGTGCCGTCGTCCAACCGGACGCCGGTGATGCGTTCGTCCGCCGTCTCGACGGCGGCGATACGCCCCTCGACGACTGGGACGCCCAGCGCCTCGAATCGCGTCCGCGCGGCCTCGTCGGGCTCGTGACCGTTCGCGAGGTACACGACGTCGTCCGAGAGCTGCCGGAACAGCAGCGCCTGATGGACCGATCCCTCCCCGGTCGCGACGATGCCGATCGGCCGGTCGCGGACCTCCCAGCCGTGGCAGTACGGGCAGTGCACGAGGTCGCGGCCCCAGCGCTCGGCGAGGCCCGGGATGTCGGGGAGTACATCCCGCAGGCCGGTCGCGACCAGCAGTCGGCGTGCCCCGACGGTGCGTCCGTCGCCGAGGGTCACGACGAATCCGTCGCCCGAGCGCACCGCATCCGTCACCTCGCTGTCGAGGATGCGTCCGCCATAGCGCCGGACCTCCTCGCGCCCGATCCGCAGCAGCTCCGACGGCGGCACCCCCTCGCGCCCGAGAAGCCCGTGGACGCCTTCCGCCGGAGCGTTGCGCGGCGATCCCGAGTCGATCACGAGCACCTTCCGCCGCGAGCGCGCCAGCATGAGTGCGCCGTTGAGTCCCGCCGCACCGCCGCCGATCACCACGGCGTCCACCGCCTCGTCCTGCTGTTCCCACTGGTCCGTCATGCAGCCAGTGTCGGTGCCGGAATGCAGGATGGCAATTCTTCTTGCCGAAGTGGCAAACTGGGCGGATGGACACCGAAGACGCCATCGCCGCTGCTGGAGCCCGGTTGCGCCGTCTGCGCAACGACCGCGGCCTGACCCTCGCCGAGGTCGAGGAGACGACCGGCATCTCCGCCAGCACACTCAGCCGCCTGGAGTCCGGCCGCCGCCGGGCGACCCTGGAGCTGCTGCTGCCGCTGGCGCGCGTCTACGGCACGACCCTCGACGAGTTGGTCCACGCGCCCTCCACCGACCCGCGCGTGCGGGCCCAGCCGATTCGCCGCGACGGCATGACGATGCTTCCCCTCTCGCGGCATGCCGCCGGGCTGCAGGCGTACAAGATCGTCATTCCGCCCGGGGCGCGTTCGGTTCCGCGGCAGCGGACCCACGAGGGGTACGAATGGCTCTACGTGCTCAGCGGCCGCCTGCGCCTGAAGCTCGGCGACGACGAGGTCGTCCTGGAGCCCGGGGAAGCGGCCGAGTTCGACACCCGGGTGCCGCACTGGTTCGGGACGGAGACGGGAGGCGCGGTCGAACTGCTCTCACTGTTCGGTGCGCAGGGGGAGCGGGCGCATGTCCGTGCCCGCACGACAGCGGTGGCGGGATAGGAGGGGCGCGATAGCGGGGGCGCCCCCGCTCACTCCGTCGCGGCGACGGGCGCGGTCTCGCTCTCGGTCAGCGCCTCCTGCGCCTCCTTCGGCAGCTTGCGCACCTTGGCCCGGCGCTTGCGGCGGTCCGGGATCATCGACCGCATCTCCTCCAGCCGTCCGAAGCAGAGCAGCCGGTCGCCCGCCTCCAGCACGACGCCGCTGCGCGGGTTCGGGATGACGGACGCGCCCCGATGCAGGGTGAGCACCGAGATGTCGCGGTCGCCGAGACCGGAGTCGCGGAGGGTCTTGCCGACGAGGTCCGCGTTGGTGTGCACGAGCAGTTCGGCGACGCCGTAGCCGGTCGAGACGGTGAGGCGCTGACGGACGTCGATCTCGGGGAACGCCACCTGGTTGTCGATGAAGTCGATGATGGCGCCGGCCACGTCCAGCCCGGTCGCCCGCTCGATGCCCTCGAGCCCCGGTGAGGAGTTGACCTCCATGACCAGCGGGCCGTCCTTGCCCTCCAGCATGTCGACGCCGGCGACGCGGAGTCCCATGATCTGGGCCGACCGCACCGCCGCCTCCTCGAACTCGGGAGTCAGTGCGACCTTCTCGACGGTGCCGCCGCGGTGCACGTTGGAGCGGAACTCGTCGCCGCTCGCCACGCGCCGCATCGCGGCCACCACCCGGTCCCCGACGACGAGCGCCCGGATGTCGCGCCCGCGGCTCTCGGCGATGAAGCTCTGGATGAGCACGTTCTGCTTCGTGGAGTGGAGCGTCTCGATGATCGACTCCGCGATCTTCGCCTCCGGGGCCAGGATGACGCCGATGCCCTGGGTTCCCTCGAGCAGCTTGATCACGACCGGCGCACCGCCGACGCGCTCGATCGCCATGCGCACGTCCGCGCGGCTGTTCACGAACGCCGTGCGCGGCATCCCGATGTTGTGGCGCGAGAGGATCTGCGTCGCCCGCAGCTTGTCCCGCGAGTTGGTGATGCCGTTCGCGGTGTTCGGCGTGTACACATCCATCTGCTCGAATTGCCGCACGACCGCGGTGCCGTAGTAGGTGATCGAGTTGCCGATGCGCGGCAGGATCGCGTCGTAGTCGGACAGCAGCCGGCCGCGGTACTGCAGGTCCGGCTCGTCGCCGGAGAGGTCGATCGCGAACCGGAGCGTGTTGAGCACCTTGACCGTATGACCGCGGTTCTCGGCCGCCGAACGCAGCCGCTGCGTCGAATACGCGTGCGGGGCGCGCGAGAGGATGGCGAGTTTCACGGGAGGGCTCCTGCAAAGATGGGGGAATGGCCGACCTCCATCCAACCACCGACACGGTCGGCTGGCGTGAGTGGGTGAGCCTTCCCGGCCTCGGCGTGCCGTGGATCAAGGTGAAGGTCGACACCGGGGCCCGCAGCTCGTCCCTGCACGCCTTCGACATCGAGGAGCTGCCGGGCGACCGGGTGCGGTTCCGGGTGCAGCCGTGGCAGGACTCCGACCGGGATGCGGTCACCGCCGAGTGCGCGGTGCACGACCGCCGCGTAGTGCGCAGTTCGTCCGGTCACACGGAGGAGCGGATCGTCGTGCTGCTCGAGCTGGTGCTGGGCGGTCGCCCGGTGACCGCGGAGACGACGCTGACCAACCGGGACCAGATGGGCTTCCGGATGCTGGTCGGCCGCGAGGCGCTCCGCCAGGGCTTCATGGTCGACCCGGCGCGCTCCTTCCTCGGCGGGCGGGCGCCGCGCGAGATCCGCCGCCGCAACCGCGGCCGCGAGCTCGCCTGACTGGTCCCTCCCGCCTCGCCGCTTCTCCTCCCTTTCCGCGCGCTGGCGCAAACGGAGGAGTTTCCGGCCGTTCCGGCCGACTGCCCCTCCGTTTACGGCCGAATCGCCCATCCCATCCCCGCTTCTCCTCCGTTTCCGCGCCCAGATCGCTGCGGTCGCAGGGCGTGCGAAACGGAGGAGATGGACGCTCGACGCGCCGCGAAAGTGCGGGAACGGAGGACATCCGCACCGGGAACTCGGCTCGTCTCCTCCGTTCGCGAAGCCGGAGGGGAGGCGGACGGCGAGGCGCGGCGCTCAGTCCAGACCGAGTTCGCGCCTCCAGTGGGCCAGGAACTCGGCTCCCGCGTCGTCGTGGATGGCGTCGCCGATCGTGATCACCTGGTACGGCCGCTCGAGCACGCCGTCGGCGGGCCGCACGTCCACATGGGCGACCTCGTAGCCCGCGTCGTGCACGAAGTCCGCCATCTTGTAGTCGCTGCGCGAGTCGCCAACCGATCGCCAGCGGCGGGGGAGCGGTCCGCGCGCCGCGAAGTAGTCGAAGGCGCGCTGCGCGCCACGGTCCTTGTCGAGCAGCACCGACTCGATGTCGGTCGAGATGATCGTCGGGTCGATCCGGTACGGCACGGCGCCCTCGGCGTCGGGCGCCTCCCGGTCGCCGTAGCGCAGGCCGACCCCGAGGCCGGTCAGCGCGTCGAAGGCGGCGTCCTGGAAGCGCGACTGGGCCTCGGCGTAGGTCTCCGCATCCACGTCGGTACGCTGCTCGACCGAGATCATCGCGCGCTTGGTCTCGTCGAAGAACATGGTGTCGGCGAAGCGGTCGCGCACCAGCCGGCGGACCGCGTCGACGGCTTCGGGAGTGAAGGCGACCGTCTCGTCCACGGTGACCTCGCCCATCCCCTCGCCCGTGATCGGCGCCCACGCGCCGCCCTTCTCGAACACGCCGAACATTCGCGCGCCGTGCTGATCGAGCGCCTCGCCGAGACCTGCATCGCACAGCGGATTCACCACCTGGTTGCGAATGAAATCGCCCGACCGTCCGGTGATGAACGCGATCGGAACGCCCGCGGCGGCCATCGCGACGAGGTCGGTGACGATGCTGCGGATGGCGATGGTGCGGGTGACGGGACTCGCGATGGGCCCGTCGACGTCGAAGAGGAGGCCGAGGTTGTGCACAGTCCATTCTCTCCGCTGCGAGAATGGTCGCATGTCGCAGCCCGCTCCCGCAGCCGAACCGCTGTGGCATCCGGATGCGCCCAGCACGGTCGTGCAGGGCGACAACCTGGAGGTGCTGGCGGCTCTGCCGGACGCGTCCTTCCGCCTGATCTACCTCGACCCTCCCTTCAACACCGGGCGGCCGCAGGCGCGCCAGACGCTCACGTCGGTGCGCTCCGAGGGCGGCGTCGGCAGCGTGATCGGCTTCAAAGGGCGCAGCTACGAGCGCATCAAGGGCGACCTGCTCAGCTACGACGACCGCTTCGAGGACTACTGGGGCTTCCTGGAGCCGCGCCTGATCGAGGCCTGGCGGGTGCTGGCCGACGACGGGACGCTGTACCTCCACCTCGACTACCGCGAGTCGCACTACGCCAAGGTGCTGCTGGATGCGCTGTTCGGCCGGGAGTCGTTCCTCAACGAGATCATCTGGGCCTACGACTACGGTGCGAAGCCGAAGAACCGGTGGCCGGCCAAGCACGACACGATCCTCGTCTACGTGAAGAACCCGTCCGCGTACCATTTCGACAATGCCGCGGTCGAGCGCGAGCCGTACATGGCGCCGGGGCTCGTCACCCCGGAGAAGGCGCAGCTCGGCAAGCTGCCGACGGACGTCTGGTGGCACACCATCGTGTCGCCGACGGGTCGCGAGAAGACGGGATACCCGACACAGAAGCCGGAGGGCGTGCTTCGTCGCATCGTCCAGGCGTCCAGTCGCGAGGGGGACTGGGTGCTCGACTTCTTCGCCGGGAGCGGCACCACCGGCGCGGTCGCCTCGGCGCTCGGGCGGCGCTTCGTACTGGTGGACAGCAATCCGGCCGCCGTCGCGGTCATGCGCGATCGGCTGGCCGCGTGCGAACCCGGCGTTCGCTTCGTCGACTGAGCGGATCCCCGCGATCTTCGGCGTTCGTCCGGAAATCTCAGAGTCGTGTGTGGAAGGGTGGATGCACTATGCGATCGAGCCTCCGCGCCCTCCCCTTCCTCTGGGGTGCGCTCGTCTCCGCGGGCTCGTTCGTCGCCGTCTACCTGGTGTTCGTGCAGAGCTACATCGGCCAGGTCATCGATGAGCGCGCCTTCGCCGGAGCCGACGCCTGGAAGGGCGACGTGATCGAGTTCGCGCACACATTCCTCAACGCGCTGCCGGTCGCATCGGTGGTGATCGGGGCGATCGTGGCCATCGTGATCGTGCTGATCCGGCGCAACTGGCTGGTGTTCGCGGTGGCGGTCGGAGCGGCCATCGGCGCGAACGTCAGCACGCAGGTGCTGAAGTACACCATCCTGTCCCGGCCCGAGAAGGGCGTGGATGTCGGGCTCTCCAACTCGCTTCCCTCCGGTCACACGGCGGTCGCCGCCTCTGCTGCGCTTGTCGTGTTCCTGGTGGCGTCACCGCGCCTCCGCCCGGTCGCCGCGGTCGTCGGCTCGATCTTCGCGATCGCGGCCGGCGCATCCACCCTGGTCGAGCAGTGGCACCGGCCCAGCGACGTCGTGGCCGGAATGCTCGTCGTCGCGTTCTGGGGCTGCCTCGCCGGGATCGTGCTGGCGTGGCTGCACCTGCCGGGCGCCGAACCGCCGGTGCGGAGCAAGCTGTGGCCGCTGGTGTGGATCGGGGCGGTCTGCGCCGCCGGCTCGGTCATCGCGCTTCTCGTCACGTACTTCTCGGCGCAGTCGGGCACGGAGCACCTGTTCATCGCCTACGCGGGCGGCGTCGCCGCGATCGTGGCGACCGGGTTCGTGCTGGCCGCGCTGGGCAACCGCCTGTACCGCCGCCTGGCCTGACGCTCGGGCGGTTGTCGCGCGCCGCGTCATATTGCCGACATTCGGTGCGTCTGCACGGGTGGGCGGTGATTTCGCGCCGCCCCACGACGCCCGGCGCGCAGACCGTGCCCAGGAAGGCCCCATGAACGACGAGACCCCCACCCCCGCGGAGACGGACGCCCGACCCGCCGCTCCCATCGAACCCGCCGCGTCGGTCACACCCGGTGATTCGGCCCCGCCCATCCCGCCCGGCCTTCCTGCGCACGCGCGTCCGCAGAAGACCAACGTCCTGGCGATCATCGCCCTGATCGCAGGCTTCCTCGTTCCTCTCGCCGCCTTCATCTGCGGAGGCATCGCTCTTTCCCAGATCAAGCGGTCGGGCGACAAAGGACGCGGTCTGGCCTGGTCCGGCATCATCGTCGGCGCGGTCATGAGCGTGCTCACCATCGTGGTGTCGATCCTGATCGTCGTCGCTACCGCGGCCGCCGTGCAGAGCGCCGTCGACACGGCATCGCAGAAGGGATCCGTGTCCGCGTTCCAGAAGCCGGGGTGCCAGGAGATCGGCGAACTCGTCGTCGACATCAGCGAGCAGATGGGCGGGATCGCCCAGGCGACGGGTGCTGAGCGCATCGAGGCGATCTCCGAGATGCAGGAACTCTCCGCTGAGGCGCATGCGCTCGCCGTGACGATCGACGACCCCGAGGTCGCTGACGCTGCGGAGAACGCCGTGACGGCGCTCGACGATGTCGTCGCGACCCTCGAGGCCGCGTCCACGGATGCGCCGGCCGACCCGGGGAGCGCGTACGACACGATCGCCAGGGTCAAGGAGCAACTCACGGCGCTCTCAGCCGCGATGACGGAGCTGGAGACGGCCTGCCGTTAGCGGATCAGGGCGTCGCGGAGCCGTCGACGCGCTCGCCGAAGAACCCGGCCAGCGCGTCGACGAGCTCCGCAGGCGCCTCCTCCGCGACGTGGTGGCCCGAGTCGATCCCGTGCCCGCGGACGTCGGCGGCCCAGCTGTTCCAGATCGCGAGCGGGTCGCCGAAGAGCTGCTCCAGGTCGTCGCGAAGTGACCAGAGCACGAGCAGCGGCATCGTCAGCTGTCGCCCGGCGGCGCGGTCCGCCTCCTCGTCGGCCCGGTCGACGGTGAGTCCAGCGCGGTAGTCCTCCAGCATCGCGCGTACGACCTCCGGGCGGTGGATGGCCTCCCGTCGTTCGGCGAAGTTCTCGAGCCCCATCGCCTCCGGATCGCCGTGGTACCAGGCGTCCGGGTCGGCGCTGATGACGCGCTCGGGAGTGTCCGGCTGGGCGAAGAAGAACCAGTGGTACCACTGGGTGGCGAACTCCGGCGTGATGCGGTCGAGGTGCTCGACGATGGGAAGGCAGTCGAGCAGGGCGACACGGCGGACGGCTTCGGGATGGTCCATCGCCAGCCGGAACGCCGCGTAGCTGCCGCGGTCGTGGCCGACCAGGTCGAAACGGTCGTGGCCGAGTCGGCGCATCAGCTCGCGGACATCCTCGGCCATCGCCCGCTTCGACGCCTGCGCGTGATCGGGCTTCGGCGCGGGCGCGGTCGAGCGGCCGTAGCCGCGCAGATCCGGCACGACGACGGTACGGCCGTGCTCCACGAGCAGCGGCGCCACCCGATGCCAGGTGGAGCCTGTGCGAGGGTGGCCGTGCAGCAGCACGATCGGCGGTCCGTCGCCGCCGATCCGGACGTGGATGCGCGCCTCGCCGACATCGACGTCGGCGAACTCGAACCCGTCGAACATCGCGCCGGTCGGTCAGGCCTTCTCGCGCAGGTTCTGCGCGATCTTCGCGAGCGATCCGTCCAGCGCCTGCTGCATCCCGTCGAAGTCGTGCGTGGTGTGGATGGTGAGCTCGACGCCGTCGTCGGTCAGGCGGAGCGAGCCGTGATAGTCGTGCGGCCCGGGAGCCGACCAGCGCACCTCGCGGGCGGCGCGATCCACGTCGAAGTTCGCCTCGGAGGTGACGGTCTCATCCGTGCCGTCCTGGTCGGCGTCGACGTGCGCCGTCGTCTCGACTTTGCCGTCGGGCAGCTCGTGCGCCTCGGTCACGCGCGGGAAGTAGGCGGGCAGGTTCTCCGGGTCGGAGACGTAGTCGAAGTACTCGTCGGCGTCGCCTTCGAGCGCTCGCTTCGCAGTGTATGTAGGCATGTCGCGACCGTACGCTCGCCCCGCCCCCTCCGCACCCCCTTGTCCGTCCCTGCCCCTCCGCCCCTCCGCCCGCCGTCGAGTCCGCAAACTTTGCACGCGCCGCACCGCAGAAGTGTGCAAAGTCTGCGGACTCGACGGTGGGGTCAGGGGGCGAGGGAGGTACGGGACGAGCGGGACGAGCGGGACGAGCGGGACGAGCGGGCGGCGCGGGAGGGACGGGACGCGACGGCGGCGTCGAGCGCGACGGCGGCGAGGGTGAGGGCGCACACGCCTGCGGCGCAGAGGATGAGCACTCCGGCACCGAACGGAGCGATCAGCCCGGCGGCGGCCACCCCGACCGCGGTCCCGGCCACTTTCACCCCGGCGACGGTCGCGAAGACGCGTGCGGCCGCCCCGGGCGGCGAGTACTCCGTCCGGGCGGCGAGGGTCGCGGCGAACAGGGCGGAGCTTGCGGCACCGACGAGGGCGAATGCCGCACCGGCGATCACCGTCGCGGCGGAAGGCGCGAGCAGCGCCGCCAACGGCAGGAGCAGCGCGAGACTCGCGACCGCGACCCCGATGCGCACCAGACGTTCCGGCGACCCGGACAACGGCCGCGCGATGAGCAGCAGCGCCGCCCCCAGACCGCCGGCGCCATACAGTGCCATGAGCAGTGCTGTCGAAGCCGGCGATGCACCCCGGCTCGCCGCCAGGGCGGCGGCGATGACCGGTGCCGCAGCGAGCGCCGTCGCCGAGCCCACTGTGGCGACGGTGGTGCGCCGAAGGGGCGCGGACGCGAGCAGCACTCGCAGAATGCCGCCACCCGCGTCGCGCGCGGCCGCCTGGCGAGAGCGCGGGAGCCAGAGCACCGGCACCGCGGCGATCACCAGCAGTCCTGCGGTCGCTGCCAGCGCTCCGCCGGCAGAAAGCATGACGGCGCCGGCGGCGATGGCGGCCGGGCCGACGGTCCCGGCGACGCCGTAGGTGAGCGCGTCGAGTGCCTGCCCACGCCGCTGGGTGACACTTCCGGCGTCCGCCGCCGGCTCATCCGACGTCGACACCGTCGCCAGGATGGGCGCCAGCCGACTGCTCAACCCTCCCGTCACGAGCGGCCCCGCGCATCCCGCCGCCGCCAGCGCGGCCGCCGCGCCGATGACGCTCACCGGCAGTATCACCGCCGCGACGACGAGGAACGCCGCGTACCAGACGAACGCGGCCGCGAGCACCGGCCCCGGCCGCTCGCGCGCATCCAGCAGTCGTCCGGCGAGCGGCCCGATGAGGTGCGGGATGGTGAGCGCGGCGGCCAGCAGACCTCCCGCGGCGGGTCCGGCGGCGGCCGTGCCGGCGAGCACCGCCGCGACGACGGCCCCCGCGTCCGCCGACCGGGCCGTCACCGCCGAGGTGACGTAGGCGACCACGCCGACTCTCCGCTCGCTCATGCGCCACACGTTGCCCCCACTCGCGTCACCTGTCAAGATAGTGACGTGACTTTCGAGTTCGTTGCGGGCAACCTCGCCCTCGACTTCGTGGCGACCGTCGCCGAACGCCGGACGACGGCGGTCGAACGCGTCCCCACCCCTGAGGCGCTCGCCCGCTGGTTCGCGGATGCGGGACTGGTGGATGCGCCTCCGCTCGTCGACGACGCGGGCCACCGCGACGCACTCCGTCTGCGCGAGACGATCTGGCAGCTGCTCACCGCGGACCCGGCCGAGCCGCTCGACGCGGACGCCGTGCGGCGGCTCCAGCGCCACGCCGCTGCGCCCGTGCCGGTGCCTGTCCTCGCGACAGACCGCACCGTCACCACGACGGGCGACCTCAGCGGCTGCCTCGCCACGGTCGCGCGGGCCGCCGTCGACGCGTTCCGCCCCGAGAACGCCCGGCACCTCAAGTGGTGCGAGGGCACGGACTGCACGCGGCCGTTCCTGGACGCGTCGCGCGCCTCCAATCGCCGCTGGTGCGGGATGGCCGGATGCGGCGACCGCGCGAAGGCCGCCGCCTACCGCGCCCGCAAGCGAAGCGCGGGGCGTCAGGTGCTCTGACGCACCACCAGCTCGGTCGGCAGCAACGTCACGCGATCGACGTGCTCGCCCGCGAGGCGCCGCACGAGCACGCGCGCCATGGTCTCGCCCAGCCCGATGGACGGCTGGTGCACCGTCGTCAGCGGCGGCGTCGACATCAGGCCGAAGCTGTCGTCGTCGTACCCGACCACCGCGATGTCGCCCGGGATGCTGAGCCCCGCCTCATGGATCGCCGAGTACGCTCCGGCCGCCATCTGGTCGTTCGCCGCGAAGAGCCCGTCGATCGGACGGCCCTCCGCCAGCAGCCGTCGCATCGCCTCGGAGCCCGACGCGGGCGAGAAATCGCCGTATGCGATGCGGGTGGCGTCGAGCCCGGCCGCATCCATCGCCCGCTTCCAGCCCGTGTAGCGGTCGAGTCCGGCCGGCATGTCCTGCGGTCCGGTGATGAGGGCGATGTTGCGGCGCCCGCGGTCGATCAGGTGCTGGGTGGCGACCTGAGCGCCCGCGACGTTGTCCACATCCACGTAATACGAGAGGTGCTCGGTCTCACTGACCGGGCGTCCGCCGAAGACGAGCGGGAGGGATGCGCCCAGCTGCGCATAGGAGTGGTCGCCCGAGTGGTGCGAGACCACGAGCGCTCCGTCGACGTTGCCGCCCATCAGGTAGCGCCGGGTCTTGTCGGGGGTGGTCTCCGACGAGATCACCATGTTGAGCGTGTACTCCGTGTCGGCGAGGCTGAGCGCGACGCCCTGGACGATGGATGCGAAGAACGGGTCGGCGAAGACCTTGGCCGTCGACTCCGGCACGACGAGGGCGACGACCTGCGTGCGCCGCGACGCCAGCGAGCGCGCGGCACGGTTGGGCACGTAGTTGAGGTCGGCGATGGCCCGCTCCACCGCGGCGACGACCTCGGCCGTCACCTTCGGCGATCCGTTCACGACCCGCGACACGGTCGCGCGCGACACCCCGGCGCGCGCGGCCACCGCCTCCAGGGTCGGCACCGCCCCGCCCGTGATCTGCTCGGTCGTCATCGGGTCTCCTCGTCGCTCGCGTCCATGCTAGACGCGCGACGCGGCGACCTCCTCCGCGACGCCCTCCGCGCGTGCTGCCGCGATGACCTCGGCGAACGCCCACCCCGAGCCCTTGACCGTGCGCTCCTGCGTCTCGTAGTCCACGCGGACGATCCCGAACCGCTTGGCGTAGCCCCACGCCCATTCGAAGTTGTCGAGCAGCGACCAGACGAAGTACCCGCGCACGTCGGCTCCCTCGTCGATGGCGCGGCCGACCGCGTCGATGTGGGCGAGGATGTACGCCGCGCGCTCGCTGTCGTGCACGCGGCCGTCGCCGGACACGACGTCCTCGTACGCGGCGCCGTTCTCTGTGATGTACAGCGGCGGCAGGGTGGGATAGTCGCGGGTGAGGCGCACCAGCAGGGCGCGCAGCCCGTCGGGGTTGACCTCCCATCCCATCGCGGTCGTGGGCAGGTGCCGCGACGGGAAGGTCACGTGCTCGCTGCCGACGAACGGTGACGAGGTCGGCCGCGGCGTGGGTACAACCGGCGCGGGCTCGTCCGTGCCGAGGGGATGCCCGCTCACGTTGTCGTCGTGATAGTGGTTCACGCCGAGGAAGTCGAGCGGCTGCGCGATCGCGGCGAGGTCGCCGTCGTGGACGAGCTCCTCGAACCGGTACTCGCGCACGTCCTCCAGCACGTCGGCCGGGTAGGCGCCGAGCAGCAGCGGCTCGAGGTACATCCGGTTCCAGAGGCCGTCGATCCGGCGGGCAGCCTCCCGATCCATCGGGTCGGCGGGATCGTTCGGCACGGCGGTCGTCAGATTGAGGGTGATGCCGAGCTTCAGCTCATCGCCCTTCCCGCGCTCCGCGGCTCGCGACCGGATCGCGGCGGCGGCGAGCCCGTGGGCGAGGTGCTGGTGGTGCAGCGCGGCGAGTCCGGCGCGCGGCTCCTGTCGCCCGGGGGCGTGCTCGCCGCCTGCATAGCCGATCAGGGAGGAGCACAGCGGCTCGTTGAAGGTCGTCCAGTGGTCGACGCGGTCGCCGAGGGCGTCGTACACGGCGATCGCGTAGTCGCGGAACCGGTACGCGGTGTCGCGGTCCGCCCACCCGCCCTTCTCCTCGAGCGCCTGCGGGAGGTCCCAGTGGTACAGGGTGAGCCACGGCAAGATGCCGGCGCCGAGCAGCTCGTCGACCAGCCGGTCGTAGAACGCGAGCCCGGCAGGGTTGACGGTCCGGTCGCCCGGCTTCACCCGCGCCCACGACGTCGAGAACCGGTACGACTGCAGCCCGAGGGAGGCCATGAGCGCCACGTCTTCCGGCATGCGGTGGTAGTGGTCGACCGCCACCTCGGGGGTGTCGCCGCCGGCGATCGCCTGCGGTACCCGGGCGAAGGCATCCCAGATGGAGTCCTCCTTGCCGTCCTCGTGGGCGGCGCCCTCGATCTGCGCTGCGGCGGTGGCCGACCCCCAGAGGAAGCCGTCGGGCCAGGTGCGGTTCATTCTCAACCTTTCACCGCACCCGCCATGATGCCGGAGACCAGCTGCCGGCCGGCGAGCACGAAGAGGATCAGCAGGGGGATGGTGGCGAGCACGGCTCCGGCGAGCACGATCGAGTAGTCGACGTACTTCGCCGACTGGAGCTGACTCAGCGCCACCTGCAGTGTCGGGTTCTGCGGTGCGACGAGCAGCGGCCAGAGGTAGTCCGTCCACGCGGTCATGAAGGTGAAGAGGCCGAGGATCGCCATCGCCGGTCGCGCGGCGGGGACGCCGACGTGCCAGAACGTGCGGATCATACTCGCGCCATCGACGCGGGCCGCCTCGATGAGTTCTTCGGGGATCACATCGACCAGGTACTGCCGCATGAAGAACACGCCGAACGCCGTGACCAGGGTCGGCACGATGACCGCGCCGAGGGTGCCCGTCCAGCCGAACTGCTTCATGACCATGAACAGCGGGATGATGCCGAGCTGTGTCGGCACCGCCAGCGTCCCGACGACGAAGACCATCAGGCCCTCCCGCCCGCGGAAGCGCAGCTTGGCGAACGCGTAGCCGGCCAGCGTCGAGAATCCGACGACCGAGACGGTGATGACCGACGCGACGATGATCGAGTTGCCGAGCGCCAGCCAGAACGGCACGGTGTTCAGCACTTCTCCGACGTTGGTCCAGAACTGCCCGCCGGGCAGCAGGGGCGGCCAGGTCGACGTGAGCACAGTGCTGTCGCTGGAGCCGGCGACGAACGACCACCACAACGGGTAGGCGCCGCCGATGAACAGGGCGAGCAGGATGCCGTAGGTGAGGAATCCGGGCCGGCGGTCGATGCCGAGGGCCTTGCGCTTGGGGGCCCGTCCGGGTCGGGTCCCGGCGACGGGGCGGGGCGCGCGGGTCTCGCGTGTTGTGGCGGTCACAGGTTCTTCTCCTCGCTCGCTGCGGCCAGGATGCGCGAGGCCTGCAGTCGTTTCGCGGTCCGTTTCTTGCTGAGCCGGCTCTCGGTCGAGGCGATGCGGCGCGAGATCAGGAAGTTGAGCACGCCGAACACGACGATCAGGAGGAACAGCAGCCACGCGATGGCGGAGGCCTTTCCGAAGTTCTGGCGGTTGAAGGCCATGTCCCAGAGGTAGAGCACGGTGGTCTGGTATTGCCGCTGCGGGCCTCCGGGCACCGCACTCGACGGGTTGAACAGCTTCGGCTCGGTGAAGATCTGCAGTCCGCCGATGGTGGCCGTGATGATGACGAAGATCATCGTGGGGCGGATGCTCGGCAGCGTGATCGAGAAGAATCGACGGAACGATCCGGCCCCGTCGAGCGCGGCCGACTCGTGGATGTCGCGGGGGACCGCCTGCATGGCGGCCAGCAGGATGAGCGCGTTGTAGCCCGTCCAGCGCCAGTTCACCATGGAGGCGATGGCGACGTGCGACGGGAAGGTCTGGGTCTTCCACATCACCGGGTCGAGTCCGACGGCCTGCAGCATGTTGTTGATGAGGCCGTACTTCTCGTCGAACGCGCTCGAGAAGATCAGTGTCACCGCGACCGGGGTGACGACGTAGGGGAGCAGCACGCTCATCCGCCAGAAGGTCTTGGCGCGGATGTTCTGGTCGAGGATCGCGGCGATGAACACGGCGGCGACCAGCTGCGGGATGGCGGAGAGCAGGAAGATGCTGATCGTGTTGAACAGCGAGTTCCAGAAGAACGGGTCGCTGAGTTCCGCCGCGTAGTTCTTGAAGCCGACCCACTCGCCGGGGCCCGTGAGCAGGTTCCAGTTGTTGAGCGAGACGACGAACGTGTAGACGAGAGGGAACAGCCCGACGAGTCCGAAGAGGATGAAGAAGGGCGCGATGTAGAAGTAGGGCGACGCCTTGACGTCGAAGCGGTTGAGGCGCTGTCGGAAGCTGAGGTCGGCGCGCGGTGCGCGGCCGCGCCGCGGAGTCGCGGCGGGGGCGGCGGCGCCTGCGGCGTCGTCCCGGGCGGTGGGTGCGGTGGTGGTCATGGCGGTTCTCCCCGTGGAGCGGGCCCCCGCCGCTGTTGCGACGGCGGGGGCCCTTGTGCGGTTTCGGGTTACTTGTTGACGACCAGCTGGTTGAGCAGCTTCATGGCGTTGCTCCACGCCTGGTCGCCGTTCGCCTTCTTGGAGTCGAGCTCCTGGACGGACGGCCCGAAGACCTGCGACTGGATGACGGAGTCGTCCGGCCCCTTGAACTGGGCGACGACGCCCTTGGCACGCTCGCCGAGGATCTGACCGATGGGCGCGTTGTTGAAGAACTTCGTCAGGTCGTTCTCACCGGTGACACCCGCGTCGGTCTGGGCAGCGGTCACCGACGGGAAGGTGCCGGCAGCCTGGAAGGTCTGCACCTGCGACTTGGCGGTGGTCAGCCAGGCAGCGAGGGCCGCGGCCTCCTTCGGGTGCTTCGACTGCTTCGGGACGGTCAGGAACGATCCGCCCCAGTTGGCCGCGCCGCCGGGGAACACGTTGGCGAAGTCCCACCCGCTGGTGGCATCCCCGCCGCCGGCCTTGACCTGGCCCTGCACGACGCCGAGCATCCAGCCCGGGCAGACGAACGTGGCGAAGGAGCCGTCGGTGAAGGCCTTCCCCTTACCCCAGTCCCACTGTGTCTGATTGGACGAGAGGCCGGCAGCAGCGCCTGCGGCGAGCTTCGACCACAGCGCCTTGAGGTCGCTGTTGTCTTCGATGTTGAGCTTGCCGTCCTTGGTGTAGTAGCCCTCCTCCTGCTGGTTCACCATGGCGTTCCAGATGAAGCCGGACTGGTCGTACCAGGGCTTGCCGGTGGCGGCGTGGTACTGCTCGCCGACCTTGAAGAAGTCGTCCCAGGTGGCGTTCTCGCCCCCGAACAGCTTGGCGACGGACTCGCGGTCGCTGGGCAGGCCGGCCGCGGCGAAGAGCTTGCCGTTGTAGCAGAGGCCCTCCGGCCCGATGTCGGTGCCGTAGCCGATGATGCGGCCGCTCTTGTCGGTGGCCTGCTTCAGCTTCCAGTCGACCCAGCGGTCCTTGATGTCGTTCGCGCCGTAGTCCTTCAGGTCGTTGAACTGGTCGGAGACCTGCATGACCTTGCTCAGCCAGCCCTCTTCGACGGCCTGGACGTCGGGGAGGCCGCTGCCTGCCGCCTGCTTCGTCTGCCAGTCGGTGAGCGCATTGTCACCGGTGTCGATGTTGGTGGCCTTGATCTTGACGTTCGGGTGCTCCTTCTCGTACTGCGAGTAGAGCTTGTCGAAGCCCATCGTGCCGAACGTGGTGACGGTCAGCGTGACGGGGTCCGAGCTCGATCCACCGCCGCCGCTCGATGAGCATCCGGCTGCGATGAGGGCGAAGGATGCTGCGCCGGCGACGGCCGCGGCGATCCTGGTGCGTCGTGAAAGCTTCACGGTTCACTCCTTTGTGCGTGTGTCTTGTGTGCGCCTGGTGCGCTTGAGAGCGCTCTCATTGCGAAACCGTGAGAGCGCTCTCACGCGTTGCAGGTGAATCTAGAACGGTTGGCGGCCCCCTGTCAAGCCTTTCGTGGTCGCGCTCTCATCCGCGTCGTTCCGGGACTCTCGGGTTACACGGCACCCTGGCCTTCGCGAGCCGCCGTTGAGTTGACGCAACACGCCGTGCGGCGACCGCTCGCAACGGCGTGTTGCGTCAACCGGGCGGCCGAACGCAAAACGGCCGCCCATCCCCGGAGGGGAGGACGGCCGTTCCGCGAGCGTCGGGCTAGTCGACCGCCGGCCGCGGGCGCTGGGCGCGAGTGGATGCGGTGTCCGCACCCGGCTCGACGAGTGCCCCGAACTCCGAGGCCGCCCGGTTGGCGATCAGGCCGACGTCGTACTGCTCGGCGTCGTCGTCCTCTGCTGCGGAGGCGAGTACGCCCGCCGGGGTGAGCGCCCGATCCTTCTCGGCCTGCGCGTCTGCCGCATCGGCCGCGTCGTCCGCCGCCTCCTGAAGAGCCGACTTCGCGCGCAGCGGCGGGGTCTTGAAGAACAGCGACAGCACGAACGCGATCAGCACCACGATCATCGCGACCCAGTAGACCGTCACCGCCGACGCGTTGAAGGCCACGAGGAACGGCTTCGCAAGGCGCGGATCGGCATCGTTCAGGAACGACGTGTCGTTGACGTCAGCGCTGCTGGAGCCGCTGTTGGTCGTCTTCAGCTTGTCGGCGACCGTCGGCACGACGGCGTCGACGACCTGCTTGCGCTGGTCGGCGTTCGAGAAGTCGATCGGCTCGGCCGGCACCTTCTGCTCGGCGACGGCCTGCGGGACGCCCTGGGCGACCGCCTGCTGGACACCGGCCTGGTGCGCCTGGGCCTGTGCCTGCTTCTCGATCGGGTCGACGATCTTGTTGTAGATCTGGTCCATGATCTGCTTGTTCTCGGGCGCGCTGGCGACCGACGGGGTGAGCGCGGCATCCAGAGCGCTGGTCAGCGTCGGGGTGTCGGTCAGCGCCGTCTTGATGTTCGTCGGGAACACCGTGAACAGCAGCGACAGCAGAACGGCCGTGCCGAGCGTTCCACCGATCTGCCGGAAGAACGTGGATGCGCTGGTCGCGACGCCCATGTCCCGCAGGCCGACCGAGTTCTGGCTGGCGATGGTCAGTGTCTGCATCAGCTGGCCGAGGCCCAGGCCGATCAGCAGCATGGCGCCCGCGATGAACCAGTACGAGTCGTCCGCCTTGATGAAGGTCAGGTAGAAGAATCCGCCGGCGAGCATCGCGGTACCGATGATCGGGAACTGCCGGTAGCGACCGGTGCGCGCGATGATCTGGCCGGAGACGATCGACGAGACCATCAGGCCGAGGATCATCGGCAGCAGCTGCAGCCCCGACTCCGTCGGGGTCGAGCCGAGCACCAGCTGGAGGTACAGCGGCAGGGTCAGCATGGCGCCGAACATCCCGAAGCCCACGAAGACGCCGATGATGGTCGCCATCGAGAAGGTGCTCGAGCGGAACAGCTTGATCGGGATGAGCGCGTCGTCCTTCATCGCGATCTCGATGAGGATGAACGCGATGACGCCGATGACGCCGATCACGTAGCAGGCGATGGAGGCCGGGCTGTCCCAACCCCACGTGCGGCCCTGCTCGGCCACCAGCAGCAGCGGGACGAGCGCGACGATCACGCCGGCCGCACCCCACCAGTCGATGCGGGCGGACCCGCGTTCCCGCTTGGGCAGGTGCAGGAAGCGCAGCACCATCGCCAGTGCGGCGAGGCCGATCGGCACGTTGATGAGGAAGACCCAGCGCCATCCGGTGATCCAGAGGATCTGGTCCGCGCCGGCGAAGAGTCCGCCGATCAGCGGGCCGATGAGGCTGGAGATGCCGAAGACGGCGAGGAAGTAGCCCTGGTACTTCGCCCGCTCCCGCGGAGCGAGCATGTCGCCCATGATCGCGAGCGGCATCGACATGAGGCCACCGGCGCCGAGACCCTGGATGGCACGGAAGGCCGCGAGCTCGACCATCGACGTCGAGAACGACGCGAGGATCGATCCGATGATGAAGATCACGATGGCGATCACGAACAGCGGCCGGCGGCCGAAGATGTCGGAGAGCTTGCCGTAGATCGGGGTGGAGATCGTCGAGACGATCAGGTAGCCGGTGGTGACCCACGCCTGCTCGCTGAGTCCGTGCAGGTCGTCGCCGATGGTGCGGATCGCCGTACCGACGATCGTCTGGTCGAGGGCGGAGAGGAACATGCCGGCCATGAGGCCGAAGATCACGAGAAGGATCTCGCGATGCGACATGATCGGTTTGGGGGCGGCTGTCGCCGCGCTGGTCTGACTGGACATCTGTCTCCGGGTCGAGAGTCGGGTGTGGGGACGCCCGGCACGCGGGACGTCACACCGGTGTGGGGCAAAGAGAATTTTGCGGAGACTGCAAAGTTACACCCCGTGCCACCATGCTCACAACGCAGAGGCGGAGAGCCGCAGCCGTCCGTTCGCCAACGGCGAACGCCGTAACGGCGACGCGTTGCTGCCAGGGCGAACGCACCCGACCGTGTAGCCGAAAACGAACGGAAGTGGCCCCCATCCAGGTCACGCAAATGTAGGGGGCGTACGTTGGAAATGCCGACCCCCGACCATCTCTGAAATCGCCTCGAAAGTTCTATGAGATCTCTCAGCCGTCCCCGCCGCATCTTCGCAGCAGCCGCTGTCGCCGCCTCCGCGGCTCTCGTCTTCACGGCGTGCGCCGGTGAGCCGTCGCCGGTCACGAAGGCCGTCGCCCAGGCCGCCGCCCCGACGCCGTCTCCTGCGGCGACCGTCGTGTCGTCCGTCCAGCCGGCTTCGGGCAGCGTGTCCGGCGGCACCGTGACCCTCACGGGCACGAACCTCGAGAAGGTCGCCGCCGTTCAGGTCGGAGGCCAGCCGGCCACCGTCACCCAGGCGACCGACGACAAGGTCGTCGTCACCGTGCCCGCGGCGGCGAACTTCCAGGCCGGGAGCGTGCCGATCACGGTCACCGACAAGAGCGGCAAGCCCGTGACCACCTCGGCGGGGACCTACGACTATCAGGTGCAGACGCCGGTCGACAAGCAGCTCGCCTATGCGCTCACGTACTGGAAGAACTACAACACGGCCGAGTACGGCGACCTGAACCCGGTCGGCGGCGACTGCGCGAACTTCGTCAGCCAGACCCTCATCGCCCGCGGTTGGCAGATGAACGGCGACTGGTACAACCATGACGCCGCGGCCGACTGGAGCCCGGCGTGGGGATACGTGCCGGCTATGGACAACTACTTCCGCGAGAACGCCGCGAAGCTCGGCCTCACCGAGTACTCGTTCGACCAGCGCGACAAGATCAAGGTCGGCGACATCGTGATGTTCGACTGGAACGACAACAACTCGCTCGACCACGTCCAGATCGTCTCCGCCGTGCAGAACGTGAACGGCCAGATCAAGATCAAGATGGTGGGTCACAACGAGGACAGCGACTACCGCGACCTCGACGAAGCCATCACGGTCGACCACCCGGGTGGTATCGGCCACTTCTGGAGCCTCTCCAAGTAGCGATCGCCATTCCGGCCACATCCGCCGGGCCGCGTCACGCGCGTGAGCTATGCTCATCGCGTGACTCTGGGGGGTGCCCGCGTGCGGCGGGTGGGGATGAGGCGCGCGGCCGTGATCGGCGGCGCACTCGTGGCGATGCTGGTGCTGTCGGGATGCGTCCCGGGCTCGGTCGCAGCCGCCGGCGCGACGCATCGTCCGACGCCCCACCGCTCCGCCCCGTCGCCAAGGCCGCCGCGCCCGACGCCGACTCTTCCGCCGACGCCGACCCCGGTCGCTTTCGACAAGACGGCCCAGTCGACCGACGACCCGGCCAGTCCCTGGGTCGTGGTCAACAAGGCGCGCGGCCTGAACCCGGTGGACTACGCCCCCACCGACCTCATCTATCCGGATGTCCCGAACCTCAACGACCAGCCGATGCGGCAGGAGACCGCCGCCGCCGTCGTCGCCATGTTCCAGGCGGCGAAGTCGGAGGCGGGCCTGAGCCTGTCCATCCAGAGCGCCTATCGCTCCTTCGACTCGCAGACGCGCGTGTACGCCGACGACGTCGCCCGGAACGGCCAGGCCTACGCCGACACGGACACCGCACGCCCCGGGCACAGCGAGCACCAGACGGGCCTGGCCGTCGACATCAGCGCCGTCCCCGCGCACTGCTCCCTCGACGCCTGCTTCGGCGAGACCGAGCAGGGCCGCTGGCTGGCGGCGAACGCCTGGCGCTTCGGATTCATCCTCCGCTACCCGGCCGACAAGGTCGCCATCACGGGCTTCACCTACGAGCCCTGGCACTTCCGCTACGTCGGAGTGCTCCTGTCCACCCAGCTGCACACCACGGGCGTCACCACCCTCGAGGAGTTCTTCGGCCTCCCCGGTGGCGAGACCTACCCGGGCTGAGGCCGAATCGACTCGGCGTCAGGCACCCAGCGCGTCCCCGACGATCCGCTTCGCCTCGTCCTGCACCTCGCGCAGGTCGTCCTCGCCCACGAACGACTCCGCGTAGATCTTGTAGACGTTCTCCGTGCCGGAGGGACGCGCGGCGAACCACGCCGATTCCGTCTGCACCTTCACGCCGCCGAGCGGCGCGTCGTTGCCCGGCGCGTGGCTCAGCTTCGCCGTGATCGGTTTGCCGGCGAGCTCGGTCGCCGTGATCGCGTCGCCGTCGAGCTTCGAGAGCGCGGACTTCTGCTCCGGCGTGGCGGGCGCATCCACCCGCTGGTACACCGGGTCGCCGAACCGCTCGGTCAGCTCGCGGTACAGCTGAGACGGCGACTTGCCCGTCACAGCGCGGATCTCGCTGGCGAGCAGGGCAAGCAGGATGCCGTCCTTGTCGGTCGTCCACGCCGTCCCGTCGAAACGCAGGAAGGAGGCGCCCGCGCTCTCCTCGCCGCCGAACCCGACGGTGCCGTCGATGAGGCCGGGCACGAACCACTTGAAACCGACCGGGACCTCCCACAGCCGGCGGCCCAGCGACTCGGCGACACGGTCGATGATCGACGACGACACGAGGGTCTTGCCCACTGCGGCGTCCTTCCGCCACTCGGTGCGCGTGCGGAATAGGTAGTCGATCGCGACAGCCAGGTAGTGGTTCGGGTTCATCAGGCCGCCGTCGGGCGTCACGATGCCGTGGCGGTCGGCGTCCGCGTCATTGCCGGTGAGGATGTCGAAGTCGGCGCGCCGGGCGACGACCGAGGCCATCGCCGACGGGCTGGACGGGTCCATCCGGATCTTGCCGTCCCAGTCGAGCGTCATGAAGCCCCAGGCCGGGTCGACGTCCGGGTTCACGACGGTCAGGTCGAGGTCGTAGCGTTCGGCGATCGCCTGCCAGTAGTTGACGCTCGCGCCACCCAGCGGATCGGCGCCGATGCGGATGCCGCTGTCGCGGATCGCCTTCACGTCGATGATGTTCTCGAGGTCGTCGACGTAGTGGCCGCGGAAGTCGTAGGTCTCGACGCCCGACGGCTCCGCCATCCGCACCTCGGTCATCCCGTTCGCGATGATCTCGTTGGCGCGCTTCGCGATCCAGCTGGTCGCGTCGGTGTCGGCCGGTCCGCCGTGCGGCGGGTTGTATTTGAAGCCGCCGTCCGACGGCGGGTTGTGGCTCGGGGTGACGACGATGCCGTCGGCCTGGTCGTCATGGCCGCCGCGGTTGTAGCGGATGATGGCGTGCGACAGCGCGGGGGTCGGCACCCAGTCGTCGAACTCGTCGACCAGCACGCGGACCTCGTTGCCGACGAGCACGGCGAGGGCGGTGGTCGTCGCGAACTCGCTCAGCAGGTGGGTGTCCGCACCGAGGAACAGCGGGCCGGTGATGCCCTGGCTGTTGCGATACTCGACGATCGCCTGCGTGGTGGCCGCGATGTGGTTCTCGTTGAACGCCGTGTTCAGCGACGAGCCGCGGTGGCCCGACGTGCCGAACACCACGCGCTGCTCCGGGATGCTCACATCCGGCTTGAGCTCGTAGTACGCGCGCCGCAGGGCGTCGACGTCGATCAGGTCGGAAGGCTGGGCGGGGGTGCCGGCTCGTTCGTCCATGTCACTACTCTTCCACGGCACGGGGGCCACGCCAACGGGCTCGGTAAGCTGAGCGGCATGTCCTCCGCCCCCGACAGCGCCCCCGCGGAGCTGCCCGCCTCCCTCGACGACGTGTACAGCTTCCTCGGCCCGTCGGGCACCTTCACGGAGGCGGCCCTCAAGCAGGTGCCCGAGGCGCGCGGCAAGCAGTGGCGGGCGGTCAACAACCTCGGTGAGGCGCTGGCGGATGTCGTGGAAGGTCGCAGCGTCGCCGCGATGATCGCGATCGAGAACTCGATCGAGGGCGGGGTGTCGGTGGCGCAGGATGCTCTGGCCACGATCCCGGGCCTGCGCATCATCGGCGAGTACCTCGTGCCGGTGAACTTCGTCCTCGTCGCCCGACCGGGCACCACACTCGCCGACGTGCACACCGTGAACGCGCATCCCGTCGCGTACGCGCAGTGCCACCAGTGGCTGGACCGTCGTCTCCCCGACCACGGCCACCTGCCGGCGTCGAGCAACGTCGCCGCGGCCGCCTCGCTCTTCGAGGGCAGCGCGGCGGATGCGGCGGTCGCGCCGCCCGGGATCGTCGACCACCACGACGTGGTCGTCCTCGCCGACAACATCGGCGACAACCCGAACGCCGTCACCCGCTTCGTGCTCGTCAGCACCACGCGCAGCGTGCCGGAGCCGACCGGCGCCGACAAGACCAGCCTCATCGCCGAGCTTCCCGACGACCGTCCCGGCAGCCTCCTCGACCTCCTCGAGCAGTTCTCCACCCGAGGGATCAACCTGAGCCTCATCGAGTCGCGCCCGATCGGCGACGCGCTCGGCCGCTACCGGTTCGTCATCGACGCCGACGGACACATCAAGGACGAGCGCGTCGCCGACGCGCTGCTCGGCCTCCGCCGGTTCAGCCCGTCCGTCATGTTCCTCGGCTCGTACCCGCGAGCCGACGGTCAGAGGGTGGAGTTCGACCAGCGCTATCGCGACGACGTCTTCACCGAGGCGCGCGAGTGGCTCGCCTCCCTGACCGACGAGGACCGGCCGGCAGGCGCGCAGGACGGCGCGTCGGCGTAGGCTGCCGAACAGGACAGCCGGGAGGTCATCATGGTCGCAGACGAGCGTGACGACAGCGGTCGGGCGGACGGCTTCGACCCGCGCTTCGACCCCGCATTCCAGCGCGGCTACCAGCCGCAGCCCGGCGAGCGCGCCCGTACGCGGGTCCGGGCCGACGCACCGGACTCGGCCTACCGCCGGCCGTCGTCGCTGCTGCGGACCCGCGAGGACTCCGTGCCCGCGACGCCCTCCGAACCGCTGACCCCATACGAGGAGGCGGCACTCTCGCTCGACGAGGGCCGCCCGGCACTGCCGGAGCAGCTGGAACCGGGCACATCCGCTCCGCAGACCGTGGTCGTCGCCTCCGCGGGGGCGCTGTCCGGCGTCGAGCTGAACCCGCGGCGCAACCCCTTCCTCCTCGCCCTCTGGCTGATCGGCGGCGGGTTCGTCGTGCTCGGCATCGTGCTCTACGCCGTCTCGGTGACGTCGTCGTACAGCGGCCCGACGCCGAGCACCGACGTCGGTGCGCTGGTGTTCGCCCAGCTCGGGTGGATGCTCGCGGGGCCACTGATCACGGTCGGCCTGCTGACCCTCGTCGCTCTGCTCTTCCTCACCGCACTCTCCGGCCGGCGGATGCGCGATGCGATCCCGGAGGACGACGCCCCGGCGGGATGACGCCCGCCACAGCTGTCTCTCGGAGCGTGCGGAGGTCGCCATACACTGCGGCCACGACGGCGGTTCTCGACGCGTCGAAGCTCACCCCGACGTCGAAGACCCTATGCGTGCTCCGCGGGGTGGAGTAACACTCCCTCCCGGGCTGTTCCATCGGCGCCCGATTTCCGCTCTATAGGCGCGACTTCGGACGTCCCTCGTCATGATTCGACCCGTAGACCTCTCTGTCCAGGTGAAGCCACCTTCGACAGTCAAGGAGTCCACGATGGATCGAGACACCCCTCCGACCACCAGCGCACGATCGCCGAGACGGAGACGAGCCCGGCGCGCCTGGCCCGTCGCCGCCGTCCTCGGCCTGGCCGCGGCGGCCGTCGTCATCCCGGCGCAGGGCGCCACCGCGACCCCCGGTCCCGGCTCCTACGTGGCCCTCGGCGACTCGTATGTCGCCGGCCAGGCCCTCGACCACCTCACGGGTGCGTACCCCGAGTGCCTCCAGTCGGCGGCGAACTACCCGCGAACGGCCGCGTGGCGTGCCGGGCTTCTCGCCAACGACCAGAGCTGCTCGGGCGCGACGATCCCCGACCTCTTCGCCGCGAAGGGCGCCATCCCGGCGCAGACGGACGCGCTCAGCGCATCCACTCAGGTGGTCACCCTCTCGATCGGAGGCAACGACCTCGGGTTCTCGGCGATTCTGCGCTCGTGCCTGGCCGCCTCCGCGGACGGTCCGCTGTGGAGCGGCGAGAAGTCGTGCCGCGAGAAGTACACGGTCGGCGGAGTGGACACCCTCAGCGCCAAAGCAGCCGGCGTCGTCGCTCCGGCGGTCGGCGAGGCGGTCACCCGCATCCGTGCGAAGGCGCCGAACGCCCGGGTCGTCGTGGTGGGCTACCCGACGCTCATGCCGGATGCCGCCCACACGCCGGCGGGAGGCTGCTTCTCGCCGCTGACCTCGAGCAAGCCGGCCTTGCCGTTCGCGACCACCGACTTGGACTACTTCCACGGCGTCCAGTCGACGCTCGACATCCGTACCCAGGCCGCGGTCCGCGCAGCGGGCGCCGAGTACGTCTCGCTGCTCGCCGACACCGCCGAGCACTCGGTCTGCAGCGCGACGCCGTACATCGACGGGATCACACTCTCCGGTTTCGTGCTTTCGCCGACCTCGATGCACCCGAACCTGGCCGGTCTCGGCTACCAGGGCCGGGCCGTCGGCGCCGTGCTGAAGGCGCCGCGCGACTTCCAGGGTGTGACCGGCGCGCTGGTCTCCGTCGGTGGGACCTCCGCCGATCTGCAGATCCACGTGCCGTCGGCCACGCTGCACACCACCCCGGATATCGCGGCCGAAATCAACGGGTCGTACGTCGCCAACGTCAACGGCGAGCACGGCTGGTACGTCTGGTTCGAGAACCGCGAGGACACGCGGGTCTACCACGTGACCGTCACGGTGAGGCCGGGCGACACCGTCCGACTGCGGACGGCGACGGGCGCGGTGCAGGTGCTGACCCTGACGCCCAAGGCGTAGGGCGAGCGGGGCGGTCGCCCTCCCGGAGTCCGGGGAGGCGGCCGCGTCAGCCGACCGGGATGCCCGGGGCCTTCACGCGCAGCGCCAGCTCGTCCACTCGGAGATCGAGGCGCAGGATCTCGCCGAACGCATCCCCGTCGAGTTCGAACGGCTCCGGCGCATCCACGGCCAGTTGCACCGAGGCGCCGCGCAGGTAGCTGAGCCGGGTGCGGATCGCGCGATCGGTGAAACGGATGATCCTGCGGCCGATGCTCGACTTCCGGAGGACGCGGTTCTCCCAGGTCACCTTGCGCCAGATCGCCAGCCAGCCGAACACGGTGGCGGGTTGGACGACCGCCACGTCGAGAAGCCCGTCGTCCAGCTCGCCGTCGGGGATGAGCTCCATGTTCCCCGGCAGCGCGCCGCAGTTCGCGACCAGGATGGTGCTCACGTGCGCCGACCGCTCGTGTCCGTTGTCGAGCCGGTAGCGCACAGGGACCTTCGACGCCTTCGGGAGCGCCCGGAAGGCCGCGTCGACATACGCCAGCCAGCCGAAACGGCGCTTCAGCTGCGGCCGGGCGTTGGCGATCATCGTCGCGTCGATCCCGACACCTGCCATCACCAAGAACGCGTGCTCGGTCGCCGAGCCGTCGAGGCGGTGCGCCAGGGCGACACCGACGTCGATCCGTCGCTCTCGGCCGCTGAACGCGACGGCGCACGCCGCTTCGACGCTCGCGATCGGAATGCCCAGGTTCCGCGCCAGAAGATTGCCGGTGCCGCCGGGAATGATGCCGAGGGTCGCATCCCGTCCGCGCAGTGCCTCAGCCACGGCGCGCACGGTGCCGTCGCCACCCGCCGCGAGCACCAGGGACGCGCCCCGGGCGAGCGCCTCGCCGACCTGCGACTGTCCGCCCTCCTCCGGCGTCGTCTCGAGCCAGACCAGTTCGAACCGGCCGGCAGCGGCGGTCTCCACCGCCGCACGGACCCGCGGCACGTCGACCCGGACGGGGTTGTAGATGACGGCGGCGACGCGGCGCTGCTCCCCGTCCCGTCCGTTCACGCACATCACGCTACCTGTTCGGCATCGGTCGATAAGCTGGTCAGGTGATCGATCCCGTACTTCTCCGTGAGAACCCCGACATCATCCGGCGCTCCCAGGAGGCCCGGGGCGACTCCGTGCAGCTCGTCGACGAGGCCATCCGGGCCGACATCGAGCGCCGCGCGGCGATCACCGCCTTCGAAGAACTCCGCGCCGAGCAGAACGCGTTCGGCAAGCAGGTCGCGAAAGCGCCGAAGGAGCAGAAGAAGGAGCTCGTCGCCCAGGCGCAGCAGCTCGCCGGTCGCGTGAAGGAGGCCCAGCAGGCCGCCAACGACGCGGATGCCCGGTTCGAGCAGCTGGTCCGCAGCATCGGCAACCCGATCGTGGACGGCGTCCCGGCGGGCGGGGAGGACGACTTCGTCGTCCTCAAGACGGTCGGCGACATCCCCGAGTTCCCGTTCGAGGCGCGCGACCATCTGGAGCTGGGCGAGCTGCTCGGCGCTATCGACATGGCCCGCGGCGCCAAGGTCGCCGGTGCCCGCTTCTCCTACCTCCGCGGCATCGGCGCGCGGCTCGAGCTCGCGCTGATGAACATGGCGCTCGACAAGGCCCTGCAGAACGGATTCATCCCGCTGATCACGCCGACCCTGGTGAAGCCGGAGATCATGCAGGGCACCGGGTTCCTCGGCGCCCACGCCGACGAGGTCTACCACCTCGAGAACGACGACCTCTATCTGACCGGAACGAGCGAGGTCGCGCTCGCCGGCTACCACTCCGACGAGATCATCGAGGTCGACGAGCCGATCCGATACGCCGGCTGGTCGACCTGCTACCGGCGCGAGGCCGGCTCGGCGGGTAAGGACACCCGCGGCATCATCCGCGTCCACCAGTTCGACAAGTTGGAGATGTTCGTCTACACCCGCCCGGAGGAGGCGGAGGCCGAGCACGAGCGGCTGCTCGGCTGGCAGGAGGAGATGATGCAGGCGCTGGGTCTCAGCTACCGCGTCATCGACACCGCGGCGGGCGACCTCGGTTCGAGCGCCGCACGCAAGTACGACGTCGAGGCCTGGATCCCGACCCAGGGCCGCTATCGCGAGCTCACCTCGACCTCGAACTGCACGACCTTCCAGGCTCGCCGCCTCGACATCCGCTACCGCACCGAGAGCGGCAAGACGGCGCCGGTCGCGACCCTGAACGGCACGCTGGCCACCACGCGCTGGCTGGTCGCCATCCTCGAGACGCACCAGCAGGAGGACGGGTCGGTGCGCGTGCCGGAGGCGCTGCGCCCCTACCTCGGCGGACTGGAGCTGCTGGAGCCGACGCGTTCGTGAGCGACGACTCCCGCCTGCTGATCGCGCTCGACGTCGACGGCACGCTGATCCATGAGGACGAGACGGTCGGCGATGCCGTGCGCGCCGCCGTGACCCGGGTGCGCGACGCCGGCCACGAGGTGATGCTCGCCACCGGCCGCAGCTGGGAGACGGCGCGGCCCATCCACGAGGAGTTCGGCCTCACCAGCGAATACGTCGTCTGTGCCAACGGCGCCCTGACGATGAAACGCGACGACACCGTGGAGGGCGGTTACCGGCGTGAGTTCATCGAAGTCTTCGACCCGACCGAGGTGTTGGAGACCATCCGCCCGCACCTCCCGAGCGGCAGCTTCATGGTGGAGGGGCCGACCGGGTTCCGCCGGTACACCGAGGGCATGACCGACTGGGAGCTGGTCAACGCCGAGCAGGTGCCGTTCGAGGAGCTGCTGCAGCATCCCGCGACCCGTGTCGTCGTGGTGTCGCCCGAGCACGACACCGAGGAGTTCCTCTCGATCGTCGACCGGATGGGCCTGCAGCGGGTCAGCTACGCCATCGGGTGGACCGCGTGGCTCGACATCTCGCCGGACGGCGTGAGCAAGGCCACGGCGATGGAGCGGGTGCGGCACGCGCTCGACATCCCGCGATCGCGCGTGGTCGCGGTCGGCGACGGCCGCAACGACATCGAGCTGCTCACGTGGGCGGGTGCCGAGGGCCTCGCGGTCGCGATGGGTCAGGCGCCGGACGAGGTGAAGGCGGTCGCGACGCGATCGACAGCGCCGGTCGTCGACGACGGACTCGCGCAGGTCCTCGACGCGCTCTGACCGGCGTCCCTCGGTCGACGTCCCTCGATCTGGGGCGGCCTGCGGGCGGAGCGACGTGCGCCCATCCAGAGCATTGCCAGCCTCCCGTGCCACCCTTTAAGACGGCGTGCGCTCTTTTCCGGGCGCCCGCCTGTGAACGTGCGCACACCCGGCCGGAAGGAAGTGAATGAGCGAGATGCACACCCGCGCGCAAGCGCGAGCGCAGGAGAAGGCGGCAGGACCAGCGGTCCGCCACGGTCGACTGAAGCAGCACCATCCGCTCAAGGCACTCCTCAAGATCTTCGTCGCGGTCGTCGCCGTCTTCGGCATCACCGGCGTCTCCCTGGCGGCATACGCGGCGGTGGATGTGGTGTCCAGCGTCAAGAAGTCGGTCAAGCTGGTCGACGCGAAGGGCAAGGAGACGACGCCCGGCGTCGGCGCCATGAACGGTGCGTTCAACGTCCTCCTCGCCGGTAGCGACAGCGGCGGCGGCAACAGCGCCTACGGCGATCGTGAGGAGAACCTCAACGACGTCACCATGCTGCTGCATGTCTCCGCCGACCACCAGAACGCGACCGTCGTCAGCTTCCCGCGCGACATGTTCGTCTCCATCCCGTCCTGCCCCGACCCGAAGGGCGGCAGCTTCGACTCGATGAGCCGCCAGAAGATCAACAACTCCCTGAGCTACGGCGGCCTGGCCTGTACGGTGCTCACGGTCGAGAAGCTGACGGGTCTCGACATCCCCTACGCCGGCGTGATCGAGTTCGACGGCGTGATCGAGATGTCCAACGCGGTCGGTGGCGTGCCTGTCTGCGTCGCCGGCGACATCGAAGACCCGTACACCGGGCTGGATGTGAAGGCCGGCCAGAACGTGCTCGAGGGCTCGCAGGCCCTCGCCTTCCTCCGCACCCGTCACGGCGTGGGCGACGGCTCGGACCTCGGCCGCATCAGCAACCAGCAGGTGTTTCTGTCGTCGCTCGTCCGGACGATCAAGAGCGCCGACGTGCTGAGCAACCCCGTCAAGCTGTACGGCCTGGCGAAGGCCGCGACGAGCAGCATCACGCTCTCCGACAGCCTGAACAACCCGACGACGATCGTCTCCATGGCGATGGCCCTGAAGAACATCGACATCAGCAAGGTCGTGTTCGTTCAGTACCCGAACCACTACGTCGACGGCGGGGTCGCCCCGACGACGGATGCGGCGGACCAGCTGATGAGCGCCCTCCAGAACGATCAGCCGGTCACCCTCACGGGCGACACCGGCGTGGGCTCGGAGGCCGACCCGAACGCTCCGGCGACGCAGGCCCCGGCGACCCAGGCTCCGTCGACGCAGGCGCCGGCCACCCAGGCCCCGGCGACGCAGGCTCCGACGACCGGCACCCCCGGCGCGGGCACCGGCGGTGGCGCGGTCGAGCTCCCGTCGGACGTGCACGGCCAGACGGCGGCTCAGCACACCTGCTCGAAGCCGTTCACCGAGTGATCACCCGAGTGATCACCGTCGCTCGGGTTCGCTAGAATCGGGCGACGCCGGGTTCTCCCGGCGCCGGGAGGGCTGTCCGAGCGGCCGATGGAGCCAGTCTTGAAAACTGGTGGGCAGAAATGTCTCGTGGGTTCGAATCCCACGCCCTCCGCAGCGATCGTCGGTCACTCCTGGTCGGCGATGACGATCTGGACACCAGCGGCGCGCAGGCGCTCGAGCTCGGTGGGGTCCGCGCTGGAGTCGGTGATGAGAAGTTCCACCTGGTCCATGTCGGCGACTTGCGCCATCGCGACATTGCCGATCTTGGAGCCGTCGGCCACGACGACGGTGCGCTGTGCCTTGACGACCATCGCCCGGTTGGTGCGTGCTTCCGTCTCGTCGTGGGTGGTGACGCCCGCCTGGGCGCTGACACCGTCTGCACCCAGAACGGCCGTTCCGACGTTCACGGCGTTGAACGTGCTTTCGGCGAGAGCGCCGACGAGCTCTAACGACTGGGGGCGGAGAAAACCCCCGGTCATCGCGAGGCGGACGTCGGCGTTGCTGGAGAGCAGATTCGCGATCGTCAAGGAATTGGTGACGATGGTGATGTCACGGTGGTTCGCCAGGGCGCGCGCCACACTGGCGGTCGTCGTCCCTCCGCTGAGCGCGACGACGTAGCGGCCGGTGGGGAGTCGCCGCACCATCGCACGGGCGATCGCGCGCTTCGCCTCCTGGAAGCGCGTGTCGCGCAGCGCCACAGGGATCTCGTGGCCGCCTCGCTCCAGAGCCGTAGCACCGCCGTGGGTGCGGACGATGAGGTTCTGGTCCGCAAGGTCGGAGAGGTCCCGGCGCGCTGTCGCCGCCGAGATCCCCAGGCCGTCGGAGAGGTCGGTCAGGCTGATCGTGCCGCGCTCCGTGATCATGTCGAGGATGGCGACGAGTCGCTCGGCACGTCGGCCGGTGCTGACGCGTGCGATCAGGGATTCGGTGGTCGGGGAGAGCATCGGGGCCTTTCCGGGCTTGACGCCGAACGGACTCCGACAGCGCAAGCGATCAATCAATGTGAGCACTTTAGCCTCAAATCGCTCATTCTGTTGCGCGAAGTTGACACGGTATCGCAGGATCGCGTCATGCCACAGATCGTTTTCCTCGGCGCGGGCAGCGTCGTGTTCACTCGCCAGCTTCTCGCCGACCTGTACCGGTTCGACGACCTCCCGAGCCTGAAGATCGTGCTGCACGACATCGACGCCGAGCGGCTCGAGGTCGCGCGCGGTACGGCGGAGCAGGTGGCTTCCCGCTTCGGCCGTGCGACCGAGATCGTCGCAACGCTCGACCGCCGCGCGGCCCTCGTCGGAGCCGACTTCGTCATCAACATGATCCAGGTGGGCGGCATCGACGCCACCCGCATCGACCTCGAGGTGCCGGCAGCGGCCGGCCTGCTCCAGACGATCGGCGACACCACCGGCGTCGGCGGTGTGTTCCGCGCGCTGCGCACGTTCCCCGTGCTCTCCGGCATCGCGGCTGACATGACCGAGCTGTGCCCGGACGCGTGGTTCCTCAACTACACGAACCCCATGGCGATGAATGTCTGGTGGATGTCGGTCGTCGCCCCGCAGATCAAGACCGTCGGCCTCTGCCACAGCGTGTACTGGACCGTGCACGACCTCTGCCAGCTGATCGGGGTCCCGATGGAGGGCACGCACTACCGCGCTGCGGGGGTGAATCACCAGGCCTGGCTGGTCGAGTGGTCGCGCGACGGCGAGGACCTCTACCCCCGGCTGCGTGAGGCGATCGAGCGCGACCCCGAGCTGCTGCGCCGCGTCCGTGTCGAGATGTTCCGTCGCATCGGCTTCTACCCGACCGAGACCAGCGAGCACTCCTCCGAGTATCTCGACTGGTTCCTGCGGTCGCCCGAGCAGATCGAGCGGTTCCGCCTGAACCCGCTGGAGTACATCGGCATCTCCGAGGAGAACGTGGCCGAGTTCGTGCACGCGAAGGCAGCGCTCGCCGCCGGGGACGAACTGGAGCTGGAGGAAGGGGCGGCGGAGTACGCGCCGCAGGTCATCCACTCGATCCTCACGGGGACGGAGCGCATCATCCACGCGAACGTCGTCAACCGCGGACTCATCGACAACCTTCCCCGGGGTGCGGTGGTCGAGGTTCCGAGCCGGGTCGATGCCGACGGCGTCCACCCGCTGCCCTTCGGTTCGATCCCGGTGCAGGGCGCAGCACTGAACCGCACGTACCTCTCCGTCGCCGAGCTGACCATCGAGGCGGCGCGAACCGGCGACCCGGAGCTGGTCCGCCGGGCCGTGCTGACCGACCCCAACGCCTCCTCGACGCTGACACCCGAACAGATCTGGGCCCTGTGCGACGAACTCACGGCGCGGCACGCACCCCTGCTGCCGGTCGCGCTGGGCGGCACGCTCGCCGAGTCCCGCTGACCGACCGGCAGAAACGATCAGCCGAGCGGACCACACCGACCAGCACCACCTGTCCAGTCGATCGTGCCGGGTTCACCCGGCACCGGCATCCTGCAGAATCCGAGAGAGGAACAGACGATGAAGTCCCCGTCACGAAAGCGCATGCTCCGAACGACCGGCGTGGTCGCCGCCGCGGCCGTCCTTGCCGCCCTGGCCGGATGCAGCGGCTCACAGGGCGCCACGACGCTCGATCCCAAGGCGAAGACGACCATCCAGGTGTGGTCGGGCCAGGCCGACGCCGCGGAGAAGATCATGGAGTCGCTGGCCGCAGAGTTCGAGAAGCTCCACCCGAACGTGTCGATCGACCTCTCGCCGGGCGCCTCGTCCACCGACCAGCTGCTCCAGAAGCTCTCAGCCGGCTTCGCGGGCAACCAGTATCCCGACATGTCCTACGCCTTCGGCTCGTGGGCTGGGCAGCTCGAGTCCACCGGCCGGACGCTCGACATCACCGACGAGGTCAAGAAACCCGAGGTGAAGTGGGATGAGTTCACCACAGCCGCCCGCGGGACCGCCCAGCCGAGCGGCAAGAAGACCATCGGCTTCCCCGCAGTCGTCGACAACATCGGCCTCCTCTACAACAAGACCCTCTTCGACAAAGCCGGCCTCGCGTACCCGACGGACGACTGGACCTGGGACGACTTCCGCGAAGCCGCGAAGAAGCTGACCGACAGCGCCAACCACGTTTACGGCTACGGATACTCGGTCTCCGGTAGCGAAGAGACGACCTGGCAGTTCTGGCCGCACCTGTGGCAGGCCGGTGGCAGCATTCTGAACAAGGATGCGACGGAGGCCGAGTTCGCGTCGCAGGCCGGTGTCGACTCGCTCACCTTCCTCCAGAAGATGGCGGTCGACGACAAGAGCGTGTACCTCGACCAGACCGACACGAAGTTCGGTCAGCTTTTCACCAGCAACCGGATCGGGATGATCACCTCCGGCCCCTGGCAGCTGTCCGACCTGAAGACCGGGGGAACGAACTACGGCGTCGTGCAGCTCCCCGGCACGAACGGCGACCATCAGACCGTGTCCGGACCGGACATCTGGGCGCTGTTCGATCACAAGGACAAGAACCGCGCATACTGGGCCACCCAGTTCGCGCAGTGGCTGACATCGGCCGAGCAGGACGAGCGTTTCAACGTCGCCCTGGGCAACCTCCCCCTGCGGTCCTCCGAGGCGGGATCCGACGCCGTGAAGGAGGAGGCGAAGGCCTTCCCCGGCTATGAGGTGTTCGTGGCGAACTCCGACAACGTGAAGAACACCCGGCCGACCACCACCGGCTACGCGGGCCTCTCCGTCGCGATCGGCAAGTCCATCTCCCAGGTGCTGCAGGGCGAAGGACAGCCCGGGGATGCGCTCAAGCAGGCCGCCCGCGCTGCCGACGTCGCGCTGAGCAAGAAGTAGGGGCGGCCATGGCAGACAGCATCGCGCCGGCAGCGGCGCCGACCAGGTCCCGGCGGCTGTCGGGCCCCGGCTGGAAGGCATCGCTGACAGGATGGGGGTTCGTCGCCCCCGCGACCGTCATCATCCTGGGTCTCTCCATCTTCCCGGCCCTGTGGGCGTTCGTGCTCTCACTCCAGAGCTGGGATGGGTTCAGCGAGCCGACCTGGGTGGGCGCCGACAACTACACCGCTCTGATGTCGGACGCCGATTTCGGCAACTCCGTCCTCAACACGGTGGGGTTCACCCTGCTGTTCGTGCCGGCGTCTGTGCTGCTCGGGCTGTTCCTCGCGGTGGCGCTGAACCGGCGGATCCGGTGGATGGGGTTCTACCGCACCGCGATCTTCGTCCCGTTCGTCGCGTCGGCGGCGTCCACCGGCATCCTGTCGACCTACCTGTTCAGCCCGCAGTTCGGCCTGGTCAACAACGTCCTGCGCGTGCTGCACCTGCCGCAGCAGGGGTGGCTGGACGACCCGCATCAGGCCATGCTCGTGATCGCGATCATGTCACTGTGGGGGTCGGCCGCGTTCACGACGGTCATCTACCTGGCAGCGCTCCAGGATGTCCCTGCCGACCTCATCGAGGCGGCCCGCATCGACGGCGCCAACCGCTGGCAGACCTTCTGGCGCATCGTCTGGCCGCAGCTCGCTCCTGTCACCGTCTTCGTCGGCATCTGGCAGACCATCCAGGCCATTCAGCTGTTCGACCTCGTGTACACGACGACCCGTGGCGGCCCGCTGGACGCCACACGGACGATCGTCTACTTCCTCTACGACAGGGCGTTCCACGCCCTGCAATTCGGCTACGGGTCGGCCGCCGCCTACGTGCTCTTCGCGGTCACCCTGCTCATCACGATCGGCGTCGTCGTCTTGCAGCGGCGGCGGGGCTCGGAGGCGTTCTGATGGTGACGGTACTCGATGAGGTCTCGCAGGCCTCGACACAGATCGCGCGGGAGACCGCTCAGCGTCCCGCGAAGCGGTCACGGATGAGCGGGTGGCATTTCGTGCTGCTTCCCATCGCGATCCTCTTCCTGGTGCCCTTCCTGCAGATGGCGCTGGCGTCCTTCTCCCCGGCGAAGGAGCTGGTCGCCTTCCCGCCTCCGTTCATCCCGTCCCACTTCACGCTGGACGGGTACGCCAAGCTCTTCGGCCAGACCGACATCCTGCTGTGGCTCGGCAACACCGTCGTCGTCTCCGCGACCGCGATCGTCTCCAACCTCATCCTGTGCTCGCTCGCCGGTTACGGATTCGCGAGGCTGCGGTTCAAGGGCCGCAACTTCGGGTTCCTGATGATCCTCGCGACCATCATGATCCCGACACAGCTGCTGATGATCCCGACGTACATCCTGTTCGCGAAGCTCGGCCTGCTGAACGGTCTGGGCGCGGCCATCGTCCCCTGGTTGGCGACGGCGTTCGGGATCTTCCTGATGCGGCAGTTCTTTCTCACCCTGCCGGTCGAGCTGGAGGAGGCCGGTGCGATCGACGGCTGCAATCGCTGGCAGATCTTCTTCCGGATCGTGCTCCCGCTGGCGCGCCCCGCGCTCGCGACCCTCGCGATCTTCACCCTGCTCGGCGCATGGAACGACCTCGTCTGGCCGCTCATCGCGATCAACAACACGTCGTCCTTTACGCTGCAGCTCGGCATCGCGAACTTCCAGGGCGCCCACCAGACCGACTGGAGCCTCATCATGGCGGGCAATGTGATCGCCACCCTGCCGCTGATCCTGTTCTTCCTGTTCGCTCAGCGGCAGTTCATCGCGACCATGACATTCTCGGGATTGAAGGGATGAGCCGGACGACGACTCGTGAGCTCGTCGACGACGCGGTCTCCCGCAACGGCGCCGTGCTCGCGTTCAATGTGATCACGCTCGAGCACGCAGAAGGTATCGTCACGGGCGCGGAGACGGCCGGCACCCCGGTTCTGCTGCAACTCAGCGAGAACGCGATCCGGTATCACGGCGGTCGGTTCGCGCCGCTGCTGGCGGCATGCGATCGCCTGGCGGACGAGAGCGCGGTGCCCGTCGGCCTCCACCTCGACCACATCCAGGACGCGCAGCTCAGCGAAGAGCTCATCTCGTTCGCGGGAGCCCTCGGCGCAACCTCCATCATGGTGGACGAAGCTCACCACGACTACGCGCAGAACGTCGCCCGCACGGCAGCATCGGCCCGGCGCGCGCACGAGCGCGGGCTGTGGGTCGAGGCGGAGCTCGGCGCGATCGGCGGCAAGGACGGCGCGCACGCGCCCGGGGTGAGGACCGACCCCGGCGAAGCCGCCTCGTTCGTGGAGGCGACCGGCGTGGACGGGCTGGCCGTGGCGGTGGGCTCGTCGCACGCGATGACGACCGCCGACGCACGGCTCGACCTCCCGCTGATCTCCGAGCTGGCCCGCGCGGTCACCGTGCCGCTTGTGCTGCACGGATCCTCCGGTGTCCCGGTTGAGACGCTCGCCGCGGCCATCTCCTCCGGCATCCGCAAGGTCAACGTCGGCACCGCGCTGAACGTGGCCTTCACGGGCGGGGTCCGCTCGTTCCTCGACTCGGACTCCGCAGCGAACGACCCGAGGCGCTACCTGGCTCGAGGCCGCGACAACATCGCCGAGACGGTGGCCGCGCTCTGCGAGCAGCTGGTCGCGCCGGTTCCGACCACGTACGAGGGAGCACGATGAACGACCACCTGTGGGACACGATCCGGAGGCACAAGGCGGGAGAACCGGTGGGGATCTACTCGATCTGCTCCGCCCATCCCGTCGTGCTGGAGGCTGCCATCGCTCAGGCCTCGGCCGACGCCGGCTACGTGCTCATCGAGGCGACCTCCAACCAGGTCGACCAGTTCGGCGGCTATACCGGTATGCGACCCGCGGACTTCCGCGCGCTCGTCTACGCGATCGCCGACGAGCAGGGTTTCCCGCACGAGCGCATCGTGGTCGGCGGCGACCATCTGGGACCGAACCGGTGGCAGCACCTGCCCGCCGAGCAGGCCATGGCCAACGCCGACGCTCTCGTCGCCTCCTACGTCGAGGCCGGGTACACCAAGATCCACCTCGACTGCAGCATGTCCTGCGCCGGCGACCCTGTGCCGCTCGGCGACGAGCTTGTCGCGTCCCGCAGTGCGCGTCTCCTGCGCGTCGCGGAGGAGACTGCCCGCAGCACGGGGCAGTGGGGCCGCCAGCTCTACGTGATCGGTTCCGAGGTGCCTGTGCCGGGAGGTGCGCACGAGACCCTCGACGAGCTCACGCCCACCGCCCCCGAGGCGGCGCGGGAGACGCTCCGTCGCCACCGTGAGGCGTTCGAGGCTGCCGGCGTGCTCGACGTCTGGCCGCGGATCGTCGCGCTGGTCGTGCAGCCGGGCGTCGAGTTCGACCACCTCCAGGTCATCGACTATCAGCGGTCCCGCACGGAGGCGCTGCGCGAGGTCCTCGACGGCGAGCCGGGCATGGTCTTCGAGGCGCACTCGACCGACTATCAACTGGAGTCTCGGCTCAGCGAGCTGGTGCAGGACCACTGGGCGATCCTCAAGGTCGGGCCCGGGCTCACGTTCGCCATGAGGGAGGCGTTGTTCGCTCTCGCCGCCATCGAGGACGAGCTGGTCCCTGACGCCGAGCGCTCGAAACTGGTCGAGGTGATCGAGGGGCGGATGCTCGCCGAGCCCGGAAACTGGCAGAACTACTACGAGGGCGACGCCGACGAGCAGCGGATCGCCCGCCGCTACAGCTACAGCGACCGGCTCAGGTACTACTGGTCCGATCCCGCGATCGAGGAAGCCGAGAACACGCTGTACGCCAATCTCTCGCGGCGACCCGTGCCGCATCCGTTGATCGGACAGTTCCTGCCGGACCAATACGCCCGGGTGCGTGCGGGCGAACTCGAGCCGACACCGCGTGCGCTGGTGCTCGACAAGATCCGCGACGCCCTTCGGCCGTACGCCGCCGCCACCCTCCGACCGATCCACGCTTTCTCAACAACCGCTACAAACCAGGGAGACCTCCTTGCCTGAATCACGCTCCGTCACCACCGAACGCGCCGAGAGCGAAGGCTCACGGTTCACCATCAGAGAGATCAGCCACCAGCCGGAGGTATGGCACCAGGTCGCGACGGGTATCGCGGCCGATCGGTCTCGCATCGACGAGTTCCTCGCACCACTGCTGGCGCGACCCGATCTGCGCATCGTCCTGACCGGCGCCGGCACCTCCGCGTTCGTCGGGGGCGTCGCCGCTCCCGAACTGTCCCGCCTCCTCTCGCGGCGCATCGAGGCGATCGCAACGACGGACCTCGTGTCCAACCCGCGTGAGTTCCTGGCTGAGGACGTGCCGACACTCCTCGTGTCGTTCGCCCGCTCGGGCAACAGCCCGGAGAGCGTCGCCGCAACCCGCTTGGCCGACGAATGCCTCAGCGACGTCAGCCACCTGATCGTGACGTGCGACCCCGCGGGCCAGCTCAATCAGGAGCACCGCGGCCTCGAGCATTCGTGCGTCCTGCTCATGCCGGCCGGTGCCAACGACCAGGGCTTCGCCATGACGTCGAGCTTCACCTCGATGCTGCTGTCCGTGCTCCTGGTGTTCGGCGGCGACGTCCAGACGGTGGAGCCCCTGATCCGTGCTGCCGAGGGGCTCGTCGGCCCGGGCTGGGATGCGATCGCCGACCTCGCCGCACCCGACTGCGACCGCGTGGTGTACCTGGGCAGCGGACCGCTGACGGCGCTCGCCCGCGAGTCCGCGCTCAAGCTCCTCGAACTCACCGCCGGACGGGTGGTGAGCCACTACGACTCGTCGCTGGGTTTCCGGCACGGACCGAAATCCGTGCTCAACGACCGGACCCTCGTGGTCGTCTTCCTCTCTTCGGACGAGTACACGCGTCGGTACGACCTGGACATCGTCGCCGAGCTTCGTGACACCATCGACCCGGCTCGGGTCGTCGCGGTAGCCCCGGACGGCGTCGTCGCGCAGGGAGACCGGCCGGTCACGTTCGACGGGCTCGACGGAGTGAACGACGCGTACCTCGCGAGCGTGTATGTCGTCGTAGCGCAGATCCTGGCACTGTCGTTCGCGCTCCGCGTCGGCACGACTCCGGACAACCCGTTCCCGGACGGGAACGTCAACCGCGTCGTAAAGGGCGTGCGGCTCTACCCGCTCGGCGGCGACGGAAGCGGGCGCGGGTGAGCATGTACCTCGGCATCGACGGAGGCGGCACGAAGACCGCCTTCGTTCTGCTCGACTCCGACGGCACCGTGGCCGCCCGCTCCCGGCAGCCGAGCAGCGACTATTACCGACTAGGGGTGGAGACGGTGACACGGACGCTCGCGGACGGCGTCGACGACGTGTGCCGGCAGGCCGGGATCGACCCCGGTCAGCTCGATTTCACCGTCGTCGGCATGCCGGGATACGGCGAGGTCGGCGCGGACGTCCCGGTGCTCGACGCCGTCCCGATGTCGGTGCTCCGCAGCGACCGCTATCTGTGCGTCAACGACATGGTGTGCGGGTGGGCCGGGTCGCTGTGCGCCGGCGACGGTATCAACGTCGTCGGCGGCACCGGGTCGATGACGTACGGCGAGCGCGAGGGAGCGGGCGTGCGCGTCGGCGGCTGGGGCGAGGTGTTCGGCGACGAAGGCTCGGGCTATTGGATCGCCACCCGCGGCCTCAACGCATTCACGCGGATGAGCGACGGACGGCTCCCTCGCGGTCCGCTGCACGAGTTGATGCGCGAACGGCTCGGGGTCCGAACCGACCTCGACGCGATCGGCCTGGTGCTCACCGACTGGCAGAAGGAGCGGACACGGATCGCTGCGCTGTCGACGTCGGTCGCCGATGCCGCCGCCGCCGGCGACACGGTCGCCGCACAGATCCTCGCCGACGCCGGGACGGAGTTCGCTGAGATGGTCGACGCCACCCGCGTCGCGCTCGGGTACCGGGACGGTGAGACGATCGCCGTCTCCTACTCCGGGGGCGTTTTCCGCTCTGAACCGGTTCTCGCGGCTTTCGGGCGGTCGCTCGACGAGCTGTACGACGGCTACGACCTCCGTGTCCCGGTCTTCGAGCCGGATATCGGCGCCGCGCTCTACGCCGCGAAGGTCTCTGGAAGCCCTCTGAGCGACGATGCGTTGGGCCGGATTCCGCGGCGATGACCCCCTCCCGCAAACACCTCCTGAAGGGATGACCACATGACCGACCTGAGAATCGGCGTGATCGGCTATGGCAACCGCGGCGAAATCGCCCGTGAAGCACACCGCCCGGGCGGTGGCGCGGTCGTCGTCGGCATCTGCGATCGTGACGACGGCGCTCGTGCTCGCGCTCGTGAGGACTTCTCCGATGCGCAGGTCACCGGGAGCCTCGATGCGCTCCTGAGCCTCGGCCTGGACGCCGTCATGGTGCTCACGCCGGACGACCGGCATGCTGACGTCGCGATCCCGGCGCTCGAAGCAGGAGTGGCGGTGTTCTGCGAAAAGCCGCTGGCGACATCCATCGAAGACTGCGACCGCATTCTCGAGGCCGCCCGCAGGACCGGTTCGCGCCTGTACGTCGGACACAACATGCGTCACATGCCCGTGATCACGCTGATGCGCCGGCTGATCCTCGAGGGCCGCATCGGCGAAGTGAAGGCCGTCTGGTGCCGGCACTTCGTCGGAAACGGAGGCGACTACTACTTCAAGGACTGGCATGCAGACCGGTCGAAATCCCTGGGACTCCTGCTGCAGAAGGGCGCTCACGACATCGACGTGATCCACTGGCTCGCAGGGGGATACTCCAGCACGGTGCAGGCGATGGGCGCACTCGCCGTGTACGGCGCCTTGACCGACCGCCGGGACCGGTCGGGGGAGCGGATGCAGGACTGGTTCAGCCTCGACAACTGGCCGCCCTCCTCGGCGGAAGGCCTCAACCCGGTGATCGACGTCGAAGACATCTCCCAGGTGAACCTCGCGCTCGACAACGGCGCGCTCGCCTCCTACCAGCAATGCCACTTCACCCCCGACTACTGGCGCAACTACACCGTCATCGGAACCGAGGGGCGCTTCGAGAACTTCGGCGATACGGCCGGCTCGGAAGTGCGACTGTGGAATCGTCGGCACGAGGGCGCAGCCCCAGCCGATGAGACCTTCATCGTCGACGGCGGGATCGAAGGCCACGGAGGCGCGGACGCGCTCATGATCTCGGAGTTCCTCGACTTCGTGCGCGAGGGCGGGGACACCCTCACGTCACCCGTGGCCGCGAGGAACGCGGTCGCCGCCGGTGTGACGGCCACGGCATCCTTGCGAGGCGATGGCCGTACGCTTCCGGTGCCCGCGCTGAGCGACGACCTCACGAGCTATTTCACTTCGGGTCAGCGCCCTCGCTGAACGGAGCGCTACACCAGCGCAATAGTGCAAGCAGCGCGAGTCAGCCCAAAGGATGATGAGATCGCTTTGCTGCCTCGGCCAGACTGAACGAATGAGTGTGTCGTCCCCTGGCGTGATGCGCCGCTGGGTGTTCCCCGTCCTCCGCCTCGTCGTTTTCGCCGCGATCGCGGCCGCCCTGGTGAAGCTCGCGTTCTTCAGCGGTGCGACCGCCGGAGCGGACGGGATCAGTCCGACGGGAGTCGTCTCCGAGCCGACGACGACGGTCGCGAGCGGGTCGATCCGCAACGACCTCACTCTTGACGCGACCGTGTTCGCGGATGCGGCGGCCCCGGTGCGGGCCACCGCGGCGGGCGAGGTGACGAAGGTCGCCGTGGCGCAGGGCGCCGCGGTCGACGCCGGAACCCCCGTGGCGGTCGTCAAGCAGCAGCTCGCCACGCCCGCGGCGGACGGCAGTCCGCGGTACGGCACGGTGACGATCACCGCGGGAGCGACCGGGACGGTGTCCGCGGTCGACGTGCTCGTCGGTCAGCAGGTCGCCGTAGGGGATGTGCTCGCCCAGGTGGCTCCGCCGACGTTCAACGTGACCGGGTCGATCGCCGCCGTGCAGCAGTACCGTCTGCTGAGCAAGCCGACGGAGGCGAAGGTGACCATCGCGGGCGGGCCGGCGCCGTTCACGTGCACCGGCCTCAGTGTCAGCGCACCGCTGGCAGGCGCGAGCGCCGGGTCCGACGGGTCGGCGCAGGCCCCGGCAGCATCCACGGGCTCGCCCTCCGGATCCGGATCAACCGGCGGCCCGAGCGTGCGTTGCGCGGTGCCCGCGGATGTGACGGTCTTCGCCGGTCTGGCGGCCAAGCTGACCATCAGTGCCGGCTCGGCCGACGACGCACTCCTCGTTCCCGCGACGGCCGTCGAGGGAGCCGGTGCGGCCGGGACGGTGTACCGGCCGGCCGCCGATGGAGGCGCTCCGACGGCCGTGAAGGTGCAGTTGGGGATCTTCGACGGTCAGCAGGTGCAGATCGTCTCCGGGCTGAAGAAGGGTGACGAGATCCTGCAGTTCGTCCCGTCCAAGGTCGACGAGCAGGCGGCGGCGAACGGTATCAGCGGCTGATGGCGATCCTGGTGCTCGACGGGGTCACCCGCGTGGTGGAGATCCCGGATGCCGAGCCTCTGCACATCCTGCGCGGGGTCGACCTCGTCGTCGATGCCGGCGAACACGTCTCGATCGTCGGCCGGAGCGGGTCCGGCAAGTCGACGCTGCTCAACATCCTCGGGCTGCTCGACGAGCCGACGGGCGGTAGCATCCGGTTCGATGACGTTCCGGTGCAGCGGATGTCGGCGGCGGAGCGGGACAAGCGCAGGGGCCGGGAGGTGGGGTTCATCTTCCAGCAGTTCAATCTCCTGCCCGGCCGCACGGCGGCCGAGAACGTCGCGACCCCTCTGCTGTACGCCGAACCGCACCGGTTCTGGCGTCGCCGGCGTCTGGCGCTCGAGATGCTCGACAGGGTCGGGTTGGCCGACCGGGCCGACTGGCTGCCGAGCAGACTCTCGGGCGGCGAGCAGCAGCGCGTCGCGATCGCTCGGGCACTCGTCCGCGAGCCGCGTGTGATCCTCGCCGATGAGCCGACGGGAGCTCTGGATGTAGAAACGGGTCAGGCGGTCATGGGGCTGCTCGACGGCGTGGCCCGCGACAGCAGGGCCGCCCTCGTGACGATCACACACGATCCGCACATCGCCGCACTGGCCGACCGCCGCCACCGGCTCGACGGCGGCGTCCTGCATCCCGCCGAGGTCGAGGCCGTCCGGTGAGGGCCCTGACGTCGGTCTACAGCGTCCTCGTGGAGGCGTGGTCGGAGTTCCGGGTCTACCGGGCGCGGGTGCTGATGGCGATCGTGGGTGTCGCGGTCGCGATCATGGCGCTCACCTCCATCGCGGCCATTTCGGCGGTCGCTCAACAGGGCGTGGTCGAAGGGCTCGAACGCGGTCAGGGGCGGCCGGCGATGATGAACATCAGCTTGCCGTACTCCGAAGACGGCCAACCGCTCACCACGGATGAGGAGTTCGGCCCCCTGGTGACCGACGCACTCGCCCGGTACCAGGTGAGCTACTCGACGCGCCAGGGATATGCGCAGCCGGTCGTGCGTGGGTTGCCGCCGGACGCCAACCTCAGCGGCCAGCTGGTCGATCCGGACTACGCGGTGATGTTCCGCACCCGGATGGTCTCCGGGAGCTGGTTCTCCGCGCGCGATGCCGACCGGCTCGTGCCCGCGGTGGTCATCAACGAGGGCTTGTGGCGTCTGCTCGGCTCACCCGACGTGGCCTCGCACCCGATGCTGCACCTGATCAGCCCGGCATCCGTCGACGCGGTGGTCGTCGGGGTGGCCGCGGGAGGGGACGAGCACCTGGCCCAGCTGTGGATGCTCTACGACGCCTACCGGGCGCTCCAGCCTCCCGGCGCGGCCGGGGGAGACGCGGGCTCGACGCAGTACTTCGCCTGGGTGCCGCCCGAGGTCGCTGGTCCGCTGTCGGAACGTCTCTCCGTCGATCTCTCGCGCGCCGTCGGCAATGGTGCAACGGTGAGCGTGAACCGACAGGACTACCAAGCTGCGGACGGCCCGGACCCGCTGCTCTTCCTGAAGATCGTCGGCGGCGCCGGCGCGGGCCTCATCCTGCTGCTCGGCGCCCTGGGACTCCTGAACATCTCGATGGTGACCGTCCGAGCGCGCATCAGGGAGATCGGGATCCGGCGCAGCTTCGGCGCGACGGCGGGTCGCGTGTTCGCCGGGGTCATGATGGAGTGCGTCGTCGCGACCGCAGTGGCCGGAGTCATCGGGGTGATGGTCGCGATCCTCGCGCTCGAGAACCCGGTCGTCACCGGCTTCCTGCACCGCCAGGGCCTTCAGGACGTTCCGGCGTTCCCCCTCTCCGCCGCGGCGTTCGGGATGCTGATCTCCGTCGGCGTCGGCGCACTCGCCGGGCTGTTGCCCTCCATCGTCGCCGTCCGGGTGAGGCCGATCGACGCCATCCGGTATTGACCGGGCTCGGTCTGGTATCCCGCGGCGCGAGACGCCGTACAGTTGCGGGATGAGCGTCCACCTCGTCGGCGGCGGTGCATTGGAACCGTCAGACGCGCCGCTGTACGCGCCCTTCCTCGCTGAAGCGACCGCACGCGCCCACGCTGACGGACGTGCGGTGCCTCGGATCGCGATCGTGTCGATCCATCCCGGCGGTCCGGAGCGGGCCGAGGTGCTCCGCCGGGTGCTCGCGGCGGCCGGTGAGGTCGAGGTGCATGTGACGAGCTCGTACGGCGGTGAGGAGCTGTCGCCGAGCGCGATCGCCGAGGTCGACGGCATCCTGGTCGGCGGCGGCATCGTCGAAGCCGTGCGGGAGGGGCTCGAACCGCTGTTCGGCGAGCTCCGCCGCCTGGTCGCTGCGGGCGTGCCCTATCTCGGCGTCTCGGCCGGTGCCATGGTGGCAGCTGAGCGAGCGCTCGGCGGCGGGTCCCGCATCCACGGCGTGCTCGTCTGCCCGGAGGATCCGTCCGAGCCGGGGATCGAACTCGAGGTGGCGCCGGGCATCGGACTCGTCGACGGTTCGGTCGACGCGCACGTGGCACAGCGCGGCACGCTCTCGAGACTGGTCGCCGCCGTGGAGTCCGAGCTTACCGACGGTGGGCTCGGCGTCGACGAGCGCACCGTGTTGATCGTCGGCGACAAGGGTCTTCGGGTCGAGGGCAGCGGCAGCGTGTGGAGGGTGCGGTCGTCCGGCGGTGGCGTGTCGGTGTCGGTGATCGCCGCAACGACTGGCGAAGTCCGCTAACGCCTCGTCGCCCGTATGCCGGGGTCGCTCACGGGCGAAGCAGGGCCGGCAGGAGGACGTGGTCCACGAGTTCGGTGACGGCCTCCCGATCCAGGTACTGCTTCCGGAGGACGACGCTTCCGAATGCCGCGGTCGGCACGATGCCCGCGATCAGTCCGGCGGGAACATCCTTTCGGACCGTGCCCTCCGCCATCCACCGCTCGATGACCGCGGCCAGTGCCTGAACGGGCGGCTGACCGACCTCTCGGTACGCCGCCTCGTACAGCGCCGGATCGCCGCCGATCGCACTCAGCAGGCTGGCGAGCACCCGGCCGGAGCGCTCGTCGGACCCGGCGAAGTGCAGGGCTGCGGCGAGCAGATCGCCGCGCAGCGAGCCCGTGTCGGGTGGCGTTGATCGGGGCTGGGACGCCCGGACTGCGGCGACGATGAGGTCCGCCTTCGTCTCCCAGCGGCGGTAGATGGCGGACTTTCCGCAGTGCGCCCGCTCCGCGACCGCTGCGATGGTCGTGCCGCCGTAGCCGATCTCGATGAGCAGATCCTGCGTCGCCGAGAGGATGCGGGACTCCAGCTCCAGATCGCGCGGCCGGCCCACCGGGTTCGCAGAGGTGTCGGACATAGGAGGCCATTGTACCTTTCGGGAATTGACGGTACCGTAACTCCATTACGGTACCACTCGGAACCGTAACCGAACTGCACGGAGGTACTCATGACGACGCAGACCCTCACCCCGGTGGCGTCCGCATCCAAAGCTCGCGCGGCGATCATCCTCGTTGCAGCGACACTGATCGCGATCGGCCTGAACGCCGTCATCGCGTCCGTCGCCCACGCGTTGAGTGTCTCGTCCGCCTACGGCCCGCTGACCGTTCCCGCCTACGTGTCGATGACCGTGCTCGGAGTCGTCGCAGGCTGGGTGGGATGGGTTCTGATCCGTCGCCGCGCCCGCAACCCGCGGCGTGCACTGACGATCATCGTCCCGATCGTCGTCGTCGCGTCCTTCGTGCCGGACGTGCTGCTGGCAGTGCTGCGCTTCGTTCCGGGAACCACGTCCGGAGCAGTTCTGGCGCTCGCTCTCATGCACATCGTGGTGGCAGGCGTCGCCATCCCGGCGTACGCCCTGGCCTCCCGCGGCGCTCCGGCTCGCCGGTCGTGATGGGTCGCTCCGACGGGAACGGTCGACGTGACACGGCGCTGACACCGGAGGGAAAGCGTTAGGACTCCGGCGCGCGCCGTATGGATCGCGTTAGGACCGCCGTCCGGCGCTCCCTACCGCACTTACATAGGTCCGGGGTTCTGGCGTGCCGCCAGTCCTCACCGCCCCGCCGGACATCGGCGCGGCGGTTGACCCGGATGGAGTGATTCCGTGTTGGACCTCATGTGCGTTGTGGGCATCGTCGCGCTGGGCGCGATCGTCGCCCTGGTCGGCCGAGGGGTGGAGAAGCTGTGATCTTTTTCGACCTGCTGGCGGCCGCGGCGGCCCTGGCCTCGGTCGCGTACCTCGTGTACGCCCTGCTGAAGCCGGAGAAGTTCTAGCGATGCCGGATTCGATGGATACGTTCTGGCTGTTCGTGGCCTTCCTCGCCACGCTCGTCCTCCTGCTCGGCCTCGCATACCGCCCGCTCGGCGACTACATGGCTGCGACCTTCACCACCCGCAAAGACCTGAAGATCGAGCGCGGGTTCTACCGGATCATCGGAGTCGACTCCCGCGTGGGTCAGAGCTGGCCGGTCTACCTGCGCAGCGTCCTCGCGTTCTCGATCCTCGGCGTGCTGCTCGTCTATGCACTGCAGCGCGCGCAGGCCGTCCTCCCGTACTCGCTGGGGCTGCCCGCGGTTCCCGAGGGGCTGTCGTTCAACACCGCGATCTCATTCGTGACCAACACCAACTGGCAGTCCTACTCGCCGGAAGTGACCGTCGGGTACACGGTGCAGATCGCCGGTCTGGCGGTGCAGAACTTCCTCTCCGCGGCCGTCGGGCTCGCGGTCGCCGTCACGCTGGTCCGTGGATTCGCCGCTCACCGGTCCGGCACGATCGGCAACTTCTGGGTGGATGCGACCCGCGCCGTGCTACGCATCCTGCTGCCCCTCTCGGTGGTGTTCGCGATCATCCTGATCGTCGGCGGCGTCATCCAGAACTTCAACGGCTTCACCAGCGTCACCACGCTGACGGCTGGATCGGCGACGATCCCCGGCGGACCGGTGGCGTCGCAGGAGGTCATCAAGCTGCTCGGGAACAACGGCGGAGGGTTCTTCAACGTCAACTCGGCGCATCCCTTCGAGAACCCGACGGCGTGGACCAACCTGATCGAGATCTTCCTCATGCTGCTGATCCCGTTCTCGCTGCCGCGCACCTTCGGCCGGGTGGTCGGCGACAACCGTCAGGGCTACGCCATCCTCGGCGCGATGTCCGCGATTTTCGTCGTCTCCCTCGTCGCGCTCACCCTCCTCGAGCTGCAGGGGTCCGGGACGGCGACTCAGGCCGCGGGCGGCGCGCTCGAAGGGAAGGAGCAGCGGTTCGGCATCCTCGGATCCACCTTCTTCGCGACGACGAGCACGCTGACCTCCACCGGCGCGGTGAACTCGATGCACGACAGCTTCACGCCTCTCGGCGGGATGATGACGATGCTGAACATGATGACCGGCGAGCTCGCCCCCGGCGGTATCGGCGCGGGGCTCTACGGCATCCTCATCATCGCGATCATCTCCGTCTTCCTCGCCGGTCTGATGGTCGGTCGTACCCCGGAGTACCTGGGGAAGAAGATCGGCTCGCGGGAGATCAAGCTGGCCAGCCTGTACATCCTGATCACGCCGACACTGGTGCTGCTCGGCACCGGGCTCAGCTTCGCCATCCCCGCGATCAAAGACAACGTCGAGAAGGTCTCGATCTGGAACCCCGGACAGCACGGCTTCTCCGAGGTGCTCTACGCGTTCACCTCCGCGGCGAACAACAACGGGTCGGCCTTCGCCGGACTCACTGCGAACACGCCCTGGCTGAACGCCGCGCTCGGCACGGCCATGTTCCTCGGCCGATTCCTGCCGATCGTGTTCGTCCTGGCGCTCGCCGGCTCGCTCGCGGCTCAGGACAAGGTGCCCGCCACGACCGGCACCCTCCCGACGCATCGACCTCTGTTCGTCGCCTTCGTCGTCGGCGTGGTCGTCGTCGTCGCCGCACTCACCTACTTCCCCGTTCTCGCGCTGGGTCCCCTGGCGGAAGGGCTTCACTGATCATGTCCACTCTCACCGACACCGCCGAGGACCGCGGCCAGAACCAGCCCCACGGCGGAAAGGCGCCCACTGGAGCCAAGACACCGACCGGCGCGTTCGGCGTCCGGCAGCTCTGGGCCGGGCTCCCTGGCGCGTTCCGCAAGCTCGACCCGCGCGACATGTGGCACAACCCGGTCATGTTCATCGTCGAGGTCGGCGCTGCGCTGACCACGATCCTGGCCATCGCCGAGCCGTTCCTCGGTCGGCAGACCTCCGGCGGCACGGTCACCACGCTCGCCTTCACCTGGGCGATCGCCGTCTGGCTGTGGCTCACCGTGCTCTTCGCCACCCTGGCGGAGTCGGTCGCCGAGGGCCGCGGCAAGGCGCAGGCCGCCAGCCTCCGCAAGACGCGGACCACGACCGTCGCCAACCGGGTCGCCGACTACGACCCGGAGTCGGATGCTTCGGCGCTCGCCGCATCCGTGACCCAGGTCCCCTCCGCCGAGCTCCGCCTGGGGGATGTGGTGGTCGTCACGGCCGGGGAACTCATCCCCGGCGACGGCGACATCGTCTGGGGCATCGCCTCCGTCGACGAGTCGGCCATCACGGGCGAGTCCGCTCCGGTGGTGCGCGAGTCGGGCGGCGACCGCAGCGCGGTCACGGGTGGCACCCGCGTGCTGTCCGACCGGATCGTGGTGCGGATCACCAGCAAGCCCGGAGAGACCTTCGTCGACCGGATGATCAAGCTGGTCGAGGGCGCGGCACGGCAGAAGACGCCCAACGAGATCGCCCTGAACATCCTGCTCGCGGCGCTGACGATCGTGTTCGTCGTCGTCGTCCTGGTGCTCGGCCCCACGGCCGGGTTCGCGAACGCCGCACCGAGCGTCACGGTTCTGGTCGCCCTGCTGGTGTGTCTCATCCCGACGACGATCGGCGCGCTGCTGTCGGCGATCGGTATCGCCGGGATGGACCGGCTCGTGCAGCACAACGTCCTCGCGATGTCGGGGCGTGCGGTGGAGGCGGCCGGTGACGTGACGACGCTCCTCCTCGACAAGACCGGCACCATCACCTACGGCAACCGCCAGGCCGCGGAGTTCACGGCGGTTGAGGGCGTCGACCAGCGTGCGCTCGTGAAGGCGGCTGCGCAGGCATCGTTGAGTGACCCCACCCCCGAGGGCTCCTCGGTGGTCGCGCTCGCCGAACAGCAGGGATTCGTCCAGGCCGGAACTCTCGACGGCGTGGTGGTGCCGTTCACCGCGCAGACCCGGATGAGCGGCGTCGACTTCGCCGACGGGTCCCAGGTGCGCAAGGGGGCGGCGTCGATGGTCGTCGCGTGGGCGCAGGAGTCCACTCCCGTCGCCTCCGCGATCCTCGGCGATCTCGACGAGAAGGTGCTCCACATCTCCGAAGCCGGCGGCACCCCTCTGGCGGTCGCAACGAAATCGGCGACGGGGGAGGCCACCATCCTCGGCGTGATCTACCTGAAGGACATCGTCAAGGCGGGGCTCACCGAGCGGTTCGCGGACATGCGCCGGATGGGCATCCGCACCGTGATGATCACGGGCGACAATCCGGTGACCGCCCGCGCGATCGCCGCCGAAGCGGGAGTCGACGACTTTCTGGCGGAGGCGACCCCCGAGGACAAGCTCGCCCTCATCCGCAAAGAGCAGGAGGGCGGCAACCTCGTCGCCATGACGGGCGACGGCACGAACGACGCTCCGGCGCTCGCGCAGGCGGATGTCGGCGTCGCGATGAACACGGGCACCTCGGCGGCGAAGGAGGCGGGCAACATGGTCGACCTCGACTCCGACCCCACCAAGCTGATCGACATCGTCCGCATCGGCAAGCAGCTGCTCATCACCCGCGGCGCGCTCACCACGTTCTCGATCGCGAACGACGTGGCGAAGTACTTCGCGATCATCCCGGCGATGTTCGTCGGAGTGTTCCCCGGGCTGCAGGCGATCAACATCATGCAGCTGCACTCGTCGTCGTCCGCGATCCTGTCGGCGGTGATCTTCAACGCGATCATCATCGTCATCCTGATCCCGCTCGCGCTGCGCGGTGTCCGCTACCGGGCCGCCTCGGCCTCGGCCCTGCTGCGCAGCAACCTCCTGATCTACGGCCTCGGCGGCATCATCGCCCCCTTCATCGGCATCAAGCTGATCGACCTGGTCGTCGTCAGCCTGATCCCCGGATTCTAGAAATCAGAACGGAACTCATCATGAATGCTTCGACACGGGGAACCGGGCGCCAGTACTGGGTCGCCCTCCGGGGACTGCTCATCTTCACCGTCGTCCTCGGCGTCGCCTACCCGCTGGTGGTCACGGGGATCGGCCAGCTCACCCTCCCCGCGCAGGCGAACGGCTCGACCGTCACCGCGCAGGGCACGGTCGTCGGCTCGAGTCTGCTCGGTCAGTCCTTCACCGATGAGAAGGGGAACCCGCTGCCGCAGTGGTTCCAGTCCCGGCCGTCTGCGGCGGGCGAAGGGTACGACGGCGGCGCGTCCAGCGGCAGCAACCTCGGACCGAACAACCCGGACCTCCGGAAGTCGATCGACGAGCGGGCGAAGGTCATCGAGAAGGTGGACGGCGTCAGCGCCGGCCGGATCCCGCCCGACGCGCTGACCGCATCCGGCTCGGGATTGGACCCGCACATCTCGCCGGCGTATGCGCTGCTCCAGGTGGATGCGGTGGCGAAGGCCCGAGGCATCAGCGCCGACCGGGTGCGCGCCCTCGTCGAGAAGCACGTCCAGCAGCGCGACCTCGGCTACCTGGGGGAGCCGACCGTCAACGTCCTGCAACTGAACATCGCTCTCGAGGCGATGGCGCCGTCAGAATGAGGGTATGACTGTCGCCGACCAGCTTCTGGACCGCTTCGTCGGCACCGTCGATCGGGAAGGGCTGGGCGCGTACGGCGCCCACGCCCTGGTGGGTGACGACGAGGCGGACCACCGCTGGCGCAGCGACGACCGGGTGAACGTGTACTCCGTGTCGAAGGGGGTCAGCGCGCTGGCCGCCGGCATCGCGGTCGATGAAGGCGTGCTGACCCTCGACACGACCGTCGCGGAGGCGCTCCCCGGACTGGAGCTCGGCGACGGGGTGGGAACGGTGACGCTCCGCCACCTGCTGACCATGTCGAGCGGCATCGACTTCCAGTGGTTCGGCGATCAGCCGGTGCCGGGCGCCGACCTGGCGCAGGAGATGCTCCGCCTCCCGACCCGCGGTCCGGGGGAGCACTTCCTCTACTCGGACGCCAGCACCTACGTGGCCATGCGGATGCTCGGCGCTGCTGTGGGCGACGTGCGCGACTGGCTGCTCCCGCGGCTGTTCGATCCCCTGGGAATCGACAACCCGCAGTGGATGCGGTGCCCGCTGGGCTGGATCGTCGCGGGCAGCGGCCTCCAGCTGCGCACCGAGGAGCTCGCGCGCATCGGACGCGTGCTGCGCGACCGCGGCGAGTGGCGCGGATCGAGGATCGTGAGCGCCGCCTGGATCGACGGGATGCACGCCGACTGGCGCGACACCGGCAGCGAGGGCACCTCCGCTCACTACGGCATCGCGACCTGGGAGGGCCCGTCGGGCCTGTGGCGATTCGACGGACGGTACGGGCAGTACGTCGTCGTCGACGACGCGCACGGCGCCGTCCTCACGGTGACGGCTCACGAGGAGTTCCGGAACTCGCGGCTGCTCGAGGTCGCCCACGAGGCACTCCTCGGCTGACCATGTGGCGACCGGGTAGTGTTTCGAGCGTGCCCCACACGGAGCGCAGAGGGAGAGGATTCGCATGACCGACAGCCCCGTACCGTCGTTCGAGCTGCTTGCGGCACAGCTGCTGGAGGACCCCGACCTGGATGTGTCGGTGACCGCCACCGGGCTCCACGTGCACGGCCGCCTGTTCGCCTATCTGGACGGTACGGACCTCGTGGTCGACCTCCCCACCGGTCGCGCCGACGACCTGATCGGCCGCGACGTCGCCACCGCGGTGCCCGCCGGCCGCAGCGAGGCCAAGGGCTCCTGGGTGCGGATCGCCGACACCGAGGACTGGCCGGAGCTCGCGAGCGAGTCGCACCAGTTCGTCGGCGAGCCCGCCGTCGGCCACGACTCCTGATCCGACGATGACCGACCCGATCCCTCCCGCCGCGGGCTGGTACCCGGACCCCCACGGGTCCGGTGCGCTCCGCTGGTGGGACGGCTCCCGCTGGGGCGACCAGCTCGCACCGGCAGCGCCGTCTCCGTACGCGGCGCCGTCCCCGTACGGGCCTCCGCCGCGTCGCCCGCTCGCGCCGGGCACCCCGGTGTACACGGTGTGGATCTGGCTGGTCGCGGTCGCACCGGTGGTGACCGGACTGCTGTTGTTCCTGTTGCACCCGCAGGCGATGTTCCGTACCGCGCCCGACGGTTCCGGTGTGGTCCTGACGGACCCGTTCGCCCTGCTCGGCGGCCCGCTGTACTTCGTGGTACTGGGTGTGAGCTGGCTGATCTCGGCAGCGACGATCGTCTTCTCCTGGCTGGACTACCGCGAGCTCGTCCGACGCGGAATGGAGCGACCCTTCCACTGGGCGTGGTCGTTCCTCGGCATCGTCTACCCGATCGGTCGCAGCGTCATCGTGCGCAAGGTCGCCGACGGCCGCGGGCTGGCGCCCCTCTGGGTGGCGATCGCGGCGTACGTCGTCACGATGGTCCTGGCGACGGTCTGGTCGATCCTGCTCGTCAGCCAGATCCTCGGAACCGTGACGCAGCACGTCCCCGTCGGCGCCTGAGAGAACCGTGTCCGGGCATCCCCGTGGCGTCCGTTATGATGGCTGTCGTGCGTCCGTTCGCGGTCGCGCTGGAGACGTCGCATAGTCAGGCCTAGTGCACCACCCTGCTAAGGTGGAGTCCCCGTAAGGGGACCGAGGGTTCAAATCCCTCCGTCTCCGCCGATTGAAACCCCCGGAATCTCAACGATTCCGGGGGTTTTCGCGCGGTGGCGATTGAGCCTGCCTGCACAACTCGGTTCACGCTTCAGCGTTTCGTCATCTGTCCGGGAACGAGGCATAGATGAGCTCCGGGTTCGTCGGGTCGCCCTTGAACTCGCAGATCCACACTTGGGGCTGGCCGCCCTCATTGTTCCCGACCGAGGACGCGAAGATCGCTACGTGACCCGTGCCGTCCTCCTGAGCGTCTCTCAGGGTGTCGGGAGTGAGGGGCCCGAACTCGGTGACACCAGGACTGGTCTGCTCCCAACTCGCGTACTGAGTTCGAACTGCTTCCTGGCAGAGGTCTCGAAGCTGAACGGCATCGAAGCCCAGCACGGTGTAGTCGGCCGTCGACAGTGCCGATGTCTCCGTCGGTGTCGGCGTCGGTGTCGGGGTCGGAGCGGGGGTGACGGACGGAGGCTCCGTGTCTCGAACCTCCGGAGTCGCGGTGTGGACCATCGGTGCCGTGGCGGGCGTGAGGAGGTGGGCGCTCAGCGCGTAAGCGACACCACCACCGGATACGAGAAGCGCCGCGATGACCAGACCGACGATCAGCGCCACTCGCTTGCGCGTACTGGTTCGCCCGGCTCGGTCCGCGCGGGCGGCCTCCACGATGGCGTTCCTCCAGGCGGCACTCCGGCCACTGTCGAAGCGGATGTCGTCATTCATCGGAAGTCTCCTTCCATCGAGACAAGCGGGGTCGTTTCACGGAGCAGACCGGCCAGCCGGGCTTTGGCCCGCGAGAGGCGTGACTTCACGGTGCCGGGAGGGATCTGCAACACCGCTGCGGCGTCGGCCGTGCTGAGTTCCTCGATGACGCACAACGAGAGGATGTCCTGGTCTCTCCGTGACAACTGCGGAAGCGCCGACCGCAGAGCGCTCCGCCGCGGGTCCGAATCCAGCCGGTCGTCGACCGCGTCACTGTGATCGGGCGCGTTCTCCTGCTTGGGCAGAACGGTGAGCACGTGTTGGTAGCGGCGTCGTGAACGGGAGAAGTTCCGGCTGACGTTGTTCGCGGTCACCAGGAGCCACCCGATGACCGAGCCGTCAACATCGCGCATCACCTCGCGCCGCCGCCACGCCTCCAAGAACACCATCCCGGTCACGTCCTCGGCGTCGTGCACCGACGGCGTCAAACGCAGGGCATGACGGAATACGCGGTCGCGGTGCAGGTCGAACAGGTCGCCGAACGCATCCGGATCGCCCTCTCGAGCGCGCGCCAGCAGGGCCGGCTCATCGATGTCATCGCTTCTCACATCTCGATAATGTCCGAACCCGAGAAACGGTTCCCGCGACCCACGTACCTTCACCTGCGACCGCGCCTGAGCGCCCCTCGAAGTGGTCGATCCTCTGCCTGAGTCAGGGCTCTCTGGTGAAGAAGCGAACCGGCGCCGTGACAGGCTCATCGACTCGATGGGGCGCATAGCGAAGCGAATGGCCGAGCAAGCCGGTCTTTAGAGGCGCCATCGATGGAGGCGTTGCCGACGCGCCCCTTGCGGTCCGCTGACCGCGAGCGGAGGGTGGGGATGTGATCCGGATCGGCTCGATCGTGTGGGGTGCTCGGGATGTGCCGCGCGCTGTCGAGTTCTGGTGCGCGGCACTCGGCTACAGTCCGCTCCGGGAACCCGACGACGATTGGGCTCTGCTGGGGCCGGCGGAGGGCAGCGCGGACCGCGCGACGGGTCCACAGCTCGCGATCAAGCAGGTCGCCAGCGAGGCGAATCCGAGTCCGCGGCATCACCTCGACCTCTACGCGTCGGATCAGGCCGCGGAGGTTCAGCGGCTGATCGGGCTCGGTGCCCGGGAGGTCGACTGGGACTACGAGGACGATGCCGACTATGTCGTGCTGGCCGACCCTGACGGCAATCGCTTCTGCGTCGTCGACGCCGGCGAAAAAGCCCTGTGACGAGACGCTCAGACGGGTCCTCGGAGGCCCCCGTCCCCGACTCAGCCTGCCGGCGTCAACCGGTCGCCGTCCAGGCGCACCAGGTAGCCTCCCGCGAAGGACCAGGAGCCCGGGTAGACGGCGGTGGAGCTCCACAGCTTCGCGCCCGACTGCCGGTCATAGGCGACAAGGTGGCCAGTCGGTTCGTTGGAGAAGACGTACGTGTTCTCCGGCCCGAAGAAGAGCGCGGAACCGCTCGGGACATCCGGCAGCGGCCGCGGAGCGCCCGTCGACGCTGCGAAGGTGCAGGTCCCGGTGCCGTCGTGCTGGACGATGATGGCGTCGTGCTCGCTATCCAGGAAAACAGTGACCAGAGGCGAAGGTCGCCCAGCGTCGGTCACCAGACCGCAGCGAGTCGCGGCCGCCGTCCAGAGGGCAGTCCCGGAGCTGGAGTCGATAATGGTGAGCTCCGATGTGGACACGACAGCGATGAGATCCGTCGCGCCGGAATACCTCGTGTCCGCACCGGGAGTCCCGGTCAGCGAGCGGACGACGAAGGTGTCGGAGTCCGAGGGTAGCTGCTTGACCCAGGTCGTCCCTCCCGAAGAGTCGAGACCGGTCAGCTCGACGGGCAGTCCAGAAGCCTCGTATTTCGACACCACAGCCGGGTGGGTTTCGGTGTTCAGGTAGGCGTTGATGCTCCATCCGGAATCCAGCCGTCCCGTCTCGAGATCGATGCGCGCGTCCTCGTACGGGTAGCCGTTGGGGTAGGGCTCGTTCAACGCGATGCTGACAGGAAGGAAGTCGGTCTCTCCCGCCGGCGGGTAGACCCAGGAGGACTTTCCGGAGATGGCGGTGGACCAGCGAGGCGTCTGTGCGTCACGAGGATCGACCCGGACGATCGCGCCGGGAGTGGTCATGACAATGTCCCCGGAATCACCCGGCACGGCCACCGCGTTGAGGATGATGTCGGCTGTCTGACCCGCGAATTCGCCCTCAGTCCTGCCGGTGGCCAGGTCGATGACCTCGTGCGGTCCGTCCCCCAAGATCTGGTCGGCGACGAGAACCCGTCCGGACGTGCCGAGCACGATCACGTCGACGTCGTACATGGGCGCTGCACGCCAGCTCCACTCACGCGACCAGATGGCCGTACCCCGCTGGGTGTCGACGAGCGACAGCGAGACGTGCTGCAGGTCGTCCTGACAATCGGGGCTGCCGTCGCCCACGACGTGCGCTCCCAGCTGGACGAGGGCGAGGCCGTCCGCGATGTCGTAGATGTCGCGCTGCTCGCACGACCGTCCCGTGCCCGGGAGGTCGAGGGACCACGAAGCCGCTCCGAGCTGGTCGACGTCGTGCCGCTGGATCGGCGTCGTCTGAACGGCGATCGGTCGACTCGTGGGGGTCGGAGTCGGCGTCGGAGTCGGGGTGGGCGTGAGAGTGGTGCTCGGGGCCGGCGGGGGCGGGACGTCCGGTGACCCGAAGTGCAAGGCGCCGCTGAGTGCGAGCGCGGCGGTTCCCCCCGCGAGGAGAGCGGCCGCACCGACGAGGCCCGCGACGACAGCGAAACGCGTGCGTGAGGGACGCGGCGGTGCAGTGGCGACCGTCTCGTGGAGGATGTCGCGGAGGATGGCGCTGCGCGCCGGGTCGAAGGCGGGTCCGGTGGCGGTCATTCTGCACCTCCTTCGAGGGCGGGGTGGATCGGTTCGGAGACGAGGGTGAGATCGCCGAGACGGCGCTTGGCGCGGGAGAGCCGGGACTTGACCGTCCCGACGGGGACGCCGAGAGTGCGGGCCGCTTCGGCCAGGGGAAGCTCTTCCAGCACGCACAGCGTGATCACGTTCTGATCGGCGGTGGACAGGGTGGCGAACGCGTCACGGACGCGTCGGTCCCGCTCCCGGTTGTCGAGGTCCTCGGCGACGTCGTCGGCGTGGTCGGGCGTGCGACCGGGTTCGGACATGCGGGTGAGCGCTGCACGGTAGCGGCGCTTGCCTCGTTCCAGGTTGTGGACGGTGTTGTTCGCCGTAACCAGCAGCCAGGCGATGATGGAGCCGTCCACGACGCGTACGGCGTCCCGACGGCGCCAGGCCTCCAGGAAGACGACCGCGGTGACATCCTCGGCGTCGTGCGGCTGGCGCACCAGCCGCAAAGCGTGGCCGAAGACGCGGTCGCGATGCTTGTCGAACAGCGACGTGAACGCGTCGGGGTCCCCGTCTCGCGCCCGGGACCAGGCGTCCGCCTCGTCCAAACCAGCGTTGTGCATATCCCCTAGTGTCCGATGGGCGGGAAAGGTTCCAACGCCGAGCCCGCCCCGAAGATCAGGAGCGCGCGGTGAGGTTTCCGACGGCCCACTCGCCGAGCTGGTCGAGGATCGGGAGCAGACGGCTGCCGCTGTCGGTGAGGCCGTACGAGACGGTCACGGGCGGGCCCGGTGTGACCGTGCGGACGACGAGGCCGGCTTCGGCCAGGTCTGCGAGGCGGTCGGAGAGCACGGCGTCGCTGATTCCCGGCACGGCGTGACTCACTCCGCGGAAGGTGGAGGCGCCGCTGCCGAGAGCCGACACGATCATCCCGTTCCACCGCTTGCCGAGGACGGAGAACGCGAGGGTGACGGCAGCATCACAGCGGATGACATCGTGCTCGGGCGCGTCCATGCTCCAATTCTACGCATGCTACAGTTCGCATAGTCGCTATGTTTTTAAGAGTGACTAGTACAAAGTGATTGGAGAAGCATGGAGCTGTACCGACTGGACGCCAGCATCACACCGGCCACCTCTGCGAGCCGTTCGCTCGCCGACCTGGTCGAAGCCGAATGGCTGTCCACGCATCCCGAGTCCCGGGTCGTCCGCCGCGACCTCGCCGCAGAGCCGATCCCTGCGACGGCGTGGGCCGACGTCGTCACCTCGGGCGCCATCGCGGAGTCGGATCGTACGGATCGTCAGCGCGCAGCGCACAGCCTTGCGACCGCGCTGGCCGACGAGCTGGTCAGCGCGGACGCGCTGGTGTTCGCCGTTCCCCTCTACAACTACGGTGTCTCGCAGCATTTCAAGACCTGGTTCGACCTGGTGTACACGGATCCCCGGACCAACCCCACGGGCACGGCACTGCGTGGCAAGCCGGCCACGCTCGTCACCGTCCTGGGCGGCAACTACGCGCCTGGGACTCCCAAAGAGGGATGGGACCACTCCACCGCCTGGCTTCGCCGCGTCCTCCAGGATGTCTGGGGACTCGACCTCCGGGTCGTCCAGCGGCCCTTCACGCTCGTCGGCGTCAACCCTGCTCTCGACGCGTTCGCCGACGCGGCGGCGCAACTGAAGCAGGCCGCCGAAGAGGAGGCCGTGCACTCGGGCCGCCACATCGCACAGAGCGCCGGAGCGGCCTCGCTCGCCGGATAGAGCTCACCCGACGCGGACTCGAGAACGGCGGCTGATCATCGGCCGCCGTTCTCGTTCGCGAGAGCCTCGCGCTGAGCATCGATCGCCCGCCGGACGGCGCTCACGGCTTCGTCGATGACCCGCTCACGCGCCGCCGCATCCTCCCGCTCCGAGTCGTACACGAACGCGGTCGCTCCTCGGCGGCTGCCGCAGTAGTCGATGATGCCGTGCTCGATCTGCGTTCGGAGGGCCTGCTCGTAGCCGTGCCGTTCGTACACTCCCGCGTCGTCGCCGGCGATCGGGATGAGGTGGATGGTGAGCCGGTCGAGGTTGCGACGGATGCCGTGATCGGGGTCGACGGTGAACGCCCATCCGTTGACGAAGACGCGGTCGATCCACCCCTTCAGCTGGGCCGGCATCGACCACCAATAAACCGGGAACACCAGGACCAGCTGGTCGGCCTCATCCAGTCTCCGCTGCTCCGCGGCCACGTCCGGAGTGACGTGCTCGCCGGTCAGGTACGTGCGGCGGTCGGCAACGGTGAAGCGAGGGTCGAAGCCCTCGGCGGCCAGGTCGACGATCTCGACCGGTGACGGGTCCAACGCGCTCGCGAGTCGGTGCGCGATCCGGTTGGTCAGCGAATCAGGCTCGGGATGTGCGGTGACGATGACGGTCTTCACACTCCATCTTCACCGATTCGCCGCTCGGAACCGCCTGAGCCGCAGGCTGTTGGTGACGACGAAGACGCTGGAGAGCGCCATCGCGGCCCCGGCGAGGAGCGGATTCAGGAGGCCGAGCATCGCGACCGGGATCGCCGCCACGTTGTAGGCGAACGCCCAGAACAGGTTGCCCTTGATCGTGCCGAGCGTGCGGCGGGCGAGCCGGATGGCGTCGCCGACGGCCAGCAGATCGCCGCTCATCACGGTGATGTCGCCGGCGGCGATCGCCGCGTCGGTGCCGGTTCCCATGGCGATCCCGAGGTCGGCGGCCGCCAGTGCCGCTGCGTCGTTGACGCCGTCGCCCGCCATCGCGACGACGTGGCCGTCCTGCTGCAGCTGCCTGATGGCATCCAGCTTTCCCTGCGGTGTGACGCCGGCGCGCACATCCACGATTCCGACGCGTTCCGCGACCGCGTTCGCGGAACCCGCGTTGTCGCCGGTCAGCAGCACCGGGGTCAGCCCGAGCCGGCGGAACTCGGCCATCGCCGCTGCGCTGGACTCCTTGATCGTGTCGCTGACGACCACGACGCCACGCACCGCGCCGTCCCACGCGACCGTCACGGCGGTCGTGGCCTCGCGCTCGGCATCACTGATCTGCTCGAGAAGCTCCACGGGCACCTCGAGCGCCCACGCGTCGGCCAGCCACGATGCCCGCCCGACGGTGACATGGCGGCCGTCGACGACGGCCTCCACGCCGAGGCCCTGCTCGGAACGGAACGACTCCGCCGTCAGCAGCGGGATCCCGCGGCGGTGGGCGCCCTCGACGATCGCCCGCGCGACGGGATGCTCGGAGCCGTCTTCGGCGGCGGCGGCCAGTGCGAGAACGGTGCCTTCCTCCTCGCCCTCGGCGATGTGCACGTCGGTGAGGCTCATCCGGCCGGTCGTGATCGTGCCGGTCTTGTCCAGCACGATGGTGTCGATGCGGCGGGTCTGCTCCAGCACCTGGGGACCCCGGATGAGCAGGCCGAGCTGAGCGCCGCGGCCGGTCCCCACCAGCAGCGCCGTCGGGGTCGCCAGGCCGAGCGCGCACGGGCACGCGATGATGAGGGTCGCCACTGCCGCGGTGAACGCGGCCTCGACGCCGGCGCCGAGCGCCAGCCAGAGCACGAGCGCCAGCACTGAGAGGCCGATCACGACGGGCACGAAGATCGCGGAGACCCGATCGGCCAGCCGCTGCGCCTCCGCTTTTCCGGTCTGGGCCTCCTCCACCAGGCGACCCAGACGAGCCAGCTCGGTGTCCGCGCCGACCGCCGTCGTCTCGACCACCAGGCGCCCGCCGACATTCAGCGTCGCTCCGGTCACGTGATCGGTCGGGGCGACCTCGACCGGGACGGACTCGCCGGTCAGCATGCTCATGTCGATCGCAGAGGATCCCTCGACCACCCGTCCGTCCGTCGCCACCTTCTCACCGGGCCGGACCACGAAGCGATCTCCGACGGTGAGGGAGGATACGGGCACCCGTGACTCGCCTCGGTCGGTGAGCAGGGAGGCGTCTTTGGCGCCCAGTTCGAGCAGGGCCCGAAGCGCCGCGCCGGACTCTCGCTTCGCGCGGGCCTCGAAGTAGCGGCCGGCGAGGATGAAGACGGTGACCGCCGAGGCGACCTCCAGGTAGATCTCGCTCGCACCCGAGCCGGGTTCGGCGATCAACTGGAAGGTCATGTGCATGCCGGGCCGGCCGGCCATGCCGAAGAACAACGCGTACAGCGACCACCCGAAGGCGGCGATGACGCCGACGCTGATCAGGGTGTCCATCGTCGCTGCGCCGTGGCGGGCGTTCACCCACGCGGCGCGGTGGAACGGCCACGCGCCCCAGACCGCCACGGGTGCGGCGAGTGTCAGAGCGAGCCACTGCCAGTTCGTGAACTGCAGCAGCGGCACCATCGACAGTGCGACGACGGGCACGGTCAACGCTGCCGAGATGAGAAGGCGCCGCCGCAGCTCTTCCGTCTCCCGGTCGGCGGCGGATACGGCCGGTGCCTCGTCGAGAGGCGGTGCCGGGACGGCGGCGGTGTAACCGGCCGCTTCGACGGTGGCGATCAGCGTGGAGGTGTCCACGCCGTCGGCGGTGATCCGGGCCTTCTCGGTGGCGTAGTTGACAGTGGCCTCGACGCCCTCGATCCGGTTGAGCTTGCGCTCGATCCGGGTGGCGCAGGAGGCGCACGTCATCCCGCCGATCTCGAGTTCGACCGTTCCCGCGCTCATGCCGAGACCAGCGAGTATCCTGCCTCGTCGATCGCAGCGCGGACGGCGTCCGTGTCGAAAGGCGCGGCCGAGGAGACGGTGACCGTGGAGGTGCCGCCCGCCTTCAGGTCGACCCTCACGGCCTCGACGCCATCAAGCGCCCCCAGCTCTTCGGTGACGCTGGCGACGCAGTGCGAGCAGGTCATCCCGCTCACGAGATAGTCGACGGAGACGGCCGCCATGGCCGCCGAGGATGAGGCCGCGGTGGCGTGTCCGTGTGCGTCCGAGCCACATGTGCAGGCGCTGTTCTTGTCGGTGAGACCGAGGTCGCCGTGCGTGGACGTGGTGCTGCACATGATGTGTTTCCTTCGGTTCGAGGTCGAGATGGACGAGGTGAGCTATCGCCGCGGAAGTACCCCCTACGGGTATACGCTATACCCCGGCCCCGTACCTATCAACCCGCACACGCCGACTCGGATCGCCTTCCCCGCCTCGCTTGCCGGCGAGGATCGACGAGGGGCTGGGATCAGCCCCGCTGCCGATGGGCCAGCAGCCCGAGATCGCGCAGGCTCTCGGCCGTCTCCACGATCGTCTCGACGGCGGGACGCGGACGGAGGCCCAGTTCCCGCTTCGCGCGCTCGTTGTGGATGACGAGGGGTGCGGGCTCGTCGCCGGGCAGCTCCTCGGTGGGGGCTTGGGCGGCGAGGTCGCCGAGCTGCTCCCGCAGCACGTTCGCGACGTCGAGGAAGGTCATCGTCGGTCCGTCCGCCAGCACCAGGTAGCGGTTGCCGGCGGCGCTCGGGGTGGACATGGCGGCGAGGTGGGCCGCCGAGACGTCCCGCACATCCGCCATGCCGAAGCGCTGCCGCGGGACTGCCGTCATCGTGCCGTCGAGCATCCCCGTGAAGACGGCGAGGGACGACCGTGCGGAGGCTGTCAGGGTCGGGCCGGCGATCCACGTCGGATTGACGGCGACCAGCTCGAGGTCGCCGCCTTCCCGCTCGATGAAATCCCACGCGGCGCGCTCGGCGACCGCCTTCGACAGCGGGTAGGCAGGGAGGCCGGGGGTGGCGGGGTCGGTCCAGTCGCTCTCGTCGTAGTCGCGCACGGGCTTCGGCGAGTAGCCGACCGCAGCGAAGGAGGACGTGAGCACGACGCGGCGCGCACCGGCATCGCGGGCGCCCCGCAGCACCCGGAGGGCTCCGTCGCGGGCGGGGACGACGACCTCCTCCGGCACGGCCGTCTGGATCATCGGCGAAGCGGTGTGGTGAACCTCCTCGATGCCGGCGAGGGCGTCGGCCCAACCCTCGTCCTCGGTGAGGGATGCGGCGACGAACGACAGGCCGCCGTCGTCGACGCCCGCGCGGCGGACGGCGTCGCGGACCTCGTCCGCGCGGTCGAGCGAGCGGACGGTGGCGCGGACCGCGGCGCCGGACGCCAGCAGGTCGGCCAGCAGGCGGGTGGCGAGGTAGCCGGTGCCGCCGGTGACGAGGATGGTCGGGGTGCGGGAAGTCATCGGAAGGTCTCCTCGAGTCGGGGAAGGATGGTCTCGAGCTCGGCATGCGCCTGAGCCTCGGCGGCGGAGTCCGCCTGCTCCCGCGCATCCCACAGGGCGGCCTTCACCCTCAGGTAGTCGAGGTGCACGCGGAGCGTCGCGATCTGCTCCTCGACGCGGTCGGCGTGCCGAAGCAGGATGTCTCGCTGCTCGCCCGCCGCATCGCGCCCGCGCCGGCGGTTCGCCTGGTACGTGCGCATGTCCTCGATCCCGACGCCCATGGCGCGCAGGCAGGCGAGCACCTGGGCGGCGTCGAGGTCGCCCTCGGCGTACCGCCGGTGCCCGCTGCGCTCGTCGCGCGCGATGGGGCCGAGCAGGCCGACCTCTTCGTAGTACCGAAGGGTCGGCTCGCTCAGCCCGCTCTGCCGGGAGACGTCCTGGATGGTCAACGTGGTCATGTCCCCATCAGAACAGACCTCAAGCGCTTGAAGTCAAGCGCTCCGTCGTGACCGGGTCAGGCGGCCAGGTGCTGACGTGCTCCGAAGAGCGTCACCGGGGTCTGCTCGCCGTGGCCGACGCAGACGAAGAAGACGAACTCCGTCGCTGCCGGGACCGTGACGACGGCGGCGACGTTCTGCCACGGGTCGACCGGCAGGCTCTGCAGGCGACCCATCTCGAGCGGGCGGCGTTCGATGTCGCGGGCGAGACCCTGCACGGTGAAGAACGCGTCGAGGCCGGCCTCGTTGGCCGGGTCGCCGAGCCAGCCGACGAGCGGAGTGTCGGTGGCGTCACTGACGGGCAGCGCGGTGAGAATCGCCGAGATCGTCTCGTCGAGGGATGAGTCGACCGTCACGCTGTCCGCGCGGTTCGGGACCGGGCGTGAGGTGATGGCGATCCATTGCCCGCTGGTGAGCGTGGTCAGGCGCGTGAGAAGGCGGTTGGGAACGGCGGAGCTGATGTTGCGCAACATGGAAGTTCGGGTACTTTCCGTTACGGCGTCTCGAAGGGGCCGGCGCGATGTCGGGTCACGCACGGTTTCGGGACGCGTTATGAAGGCGCTCGCGTGGGCCACCGGGATGTCGGGTTGGGGCCTGATGCGTTCGCGGCCGGTGATTCGGGTTCACCGGTAGCCCAAAACTACTCCGATGTCCTCCATAGCGCGGACACCAAAACGGGGGTCATTTGTCCCCCTCCGTGATGAGGGTCTGGACTTCACGCGCGCTTCTTGACGCCCGCAGCACCGAGTGCTTCTGTTGCATCGACTCTCGGTGAGGAGGCCACCATGGGGCGCACGATCTGCGACATGTCCGTCTCTCTCGACGGCTACGTCACCGGCCCGAACGACAGCCGCGAGAATCCCTTCGGCGACGGTGCGGACGGCCTGCACGCGTGGCTGCGGCCGACGGCCTCGGACGAGGATCGCGCCGTGCTGGAAAGCGTCATCGGCAGCGTCGGCGCCATCATCATGGGGCGGACGTCGTTCGAGAAGAACGAGGGCGACGGGGGATGGGGCGACGTCGGCCCGATGGGCGACGTGCCGGTCTTCGTGCTCACGCACCATCCGCCGGACCGGCCGTATCCCGCGGTGTTCACGTTCGTGTCCGACGGCGTACCCGACGCCATCGGGCGGGCCCGGCAGGTCGCAGGCGACAGGGATGTGCACCTCTTCGGCGCCACCGTGACGCAGCAGGCGCTGCCCCTGGGCCTCGTCGACGAGTTGCACCTCCACGTGATGCCGGTGCTGCTGGGTGCCGGAACGCCGCTCTTCGGGGCACTCGACGCGGCGATCCCGCTGGAGCGCGTCGGGGCGCAGCTCACCCCGGCGGCGACGCACCTGCAGTACCGCGTGGTCCGTTAGCGCCGGGTCAGAACTCCACCGGATCGCGGATGATCGGGCACGTCATGCAGTGGCCGCCGCCGCGTCCCCGGCCGAGCTCGGCCCCGACGATCGAGATGACTTCGACACCTGCGTCGCGGAGGAGCGCGTTGGTGGCCGTGTTCCGGTCGTACGTGTAGACCACGCCCGGGCGCAGGGCGACGGCGTTGTTGCCGCTGTCCCACTGCTGGCGTTCCGACTCGTAGTTGTCCCCGGCGGTCTCGATGACGTGCAGCCGGGGGAGGCCGAGCGCCTCCGCGACGACGTCCACGAAGGCGCGGTCGCCGTGGTCGATCACCCGGAGGCCGGGAGCGGCGTCTTCCGGGACGAGGGTGAACGTGTGGACGGCATCCATGATCTTCGGGTAGAGGGTGACGATGTCGCGGTCCGCGAAGGTGAACACGGTGTCCAGGTGCATGGCCGCGCGCAGCTTCGGCATCCCGGCGACGATGACCTGCGTCGCGGCGCCCTGCGCGAAGAGTGCTGCGGCCGCCTGCGTGATCGCGTGCCGCGACGTGCGCTCGCTCATCCCGATCAGGACGACGCCGTTGCCGACGGGCATGACGTCGCCGCCTTCGAGGGTCGCCTGCCCCCAGTCCGTCTCCGGGTCGCCCCACCAGACGGTGGCGTCGCGGAAGTGGGGGTGGAAGGCGTAGACGGCCTTCATGAGCAGCGTCTCGTCGTGACGAGCCGGCCAGTACAGGGGGTTGAGTGTCACTCCGCCGTAGATCCAGCAGGTGGTGTCGCGGGTGTACAGCGTGTTCGGCAGGGGAGGCATCAGGTATTCGCGGACGCCGGTGGACTCCCGGGCGAGGGAGACGTAGTCGGTGCGGTAGTCGTCGGGAAGGTCCGAGGTGGCCAGTCCGCCGATCAGGTAGCGGGCGAGTTCGGAGGGAGCGAGCGAGTCGAGGTACGCGCGCGTCCCCTCGATGAGGCCGAGGCCGACCTCGCCTGCGACGATCTTGCGATCGAGCAGCCACGACTTCGCGTCGGGGTCGCTGACCGTCTCGGCGAGGAGGTCGTGGAGTTCCACCACGTCGACGTCGTTCGAGCGCAGGTCGGCGACGAATGCGGCGTGATCCCGGATGGCGTTGTCCACCCACATCACGTCGTCGAAGAGGAGGTCGTCGGCGTTGCTCGGCGTCAGCCGGTGGTGGGCGAGCCCGGGCGAGCAGACGAGCACCTTCCGCAGTCGGCCGACCTCGGAATGGACGCCGTACGTGGGCGCTGGGGATGAATCCGTCATCGTTCCTCCTTGGATGGGCCCTCAGATGCTGATCCAGCCGGCGGCGAGGGCGACGATGCCGGTGACCCCGCCGATGACCGCGACGGCCAGGATGATCAGCTCACGACCGCTGAAGACGCGCCGACCTTGCTCGCGGCGCGCCATGACGAACAGCACCGTCGCCGGCGCATAGATGATGAACGAGAGCAGCACGAAGGTGACGCCCGCGGCGAAGAGGAGGTACGCCGTGTAGAGGGTCGCGAGGACGGCGATGGTCGTCTCGCGCCCCCAGCCGCGCGGGGTGTCGCCGTACGTCTCCCTCGTGATGACCAGCTTCATCGCGTAGCAGGCGACCAGGAAGAACGGGATGAGCGTCAGCGCGCTGGTGAGATCGAGCGCCAGGTTGAAGGCGTCGTGCGAGAAGTAGGTGATCACCAGGATCACCTGCACGAAGATCGCCGTCATCAGCAGGGCGGGCACGGGTACGTCGGCCGAGTTCGAGCGCGAGAGGAAGCGCGGCATGTCGTTGTCCTTGGCGGCGACGAACAGCACCTCCGCCGCCATGAGCGACCAGGCCAGGTAGGCGCCGAGCACCGAGACCACCAGTCCGATGCTGACGAACCAGGCACCCCACGGCCCTACGGCGGCGGCCAGCACGCCGGCCATCGACGGCTGCCGCAGCTGCGCGATCTCGCCCATCGGCAGCACGCCGTACGACACCAGCGTCACCGACGCGAAGGTGGCGAAGACGCTGAGGAACCCGAGGATCGTCGCCTTGCCGACGTCGGCGCGCCGCTTCGCGTGGCGGGAGTAGACGCTCGCCCCCTCCACGCCGAGGAAGACGAAGACGGTCACCAGCATGGTGCCGGTCACCTGGTCGAACAGCGACCCGGCGTAGTCGGCCCCGGCCCAGTTCTCGGCGAACACCTGCGGTTTGAGCACGAACAGGCAGAGCAGGATGAAGACGACGATCGGAACGAGCTTCGCCACGGTCACGATGCGGTTGATGACCGCCGCTTCCTTGATGCCGCGGCGGATCAGGAAGAAGAACCCCCACAGTCCGAGCGACGAGATCCCGATCGCGAGGAGGGTGTCGCCGTCACCCAGCGCCGGGGCGACCGCGCCGATGGTCGACATGATGAAGACCCAGTAGAAGACGAGTCCCATCCCGGCGCTCGCCCAGTAGCCGATAGCGGAGAAGAAGCCCAGGAACTGGCCGAACCCGGCCTTCGCGTACGCGTACACGCCGGCGTCGAGTTCCGGTTTTCGGTTGGCGAGCATCTGGAACACGAAGGCGAGCATCAGCATCCCGACGCCCGCGATGGACCAGGCGATCAAGGAGCCGGCGACCCCGGTCTCCTGGGCGAACCGGCGCGGGAGCGAGAACACGCCCGCTCCGACCATCGATCCGACGACCATCCCGGTCATCGTCAACATGGACAGCTTCGCTACGGGCGCGACCTCCCGCCGCGCTGTGTCGTCCGTTCTCGTCATCGACCCTCCCCAGGGGTGCGCCACGTCGCATGACGGGAAGGCGAGAACGCTCCCGCGACGCGGCTCGACGCGCACATTCAACTCGCCGGGCGGGCGGCTGGCAAGAACCGAAATCATCTGCGAATGCGCGTGGAACCGTGACGCCGTACGAGGGACAACCCGCCAGGTACACCGTCTGGGGCAACGACAACTCCCAGGCGGTCGCCGACCGCTTCGGGCTCACGCTCGATCAGCTGTTCTACCTCAACCCGCAGCTGCGCCGCGGCGACACCACGCTGTTTCGGGACACGCAGCTGAACCTCAGCGTCGCGTATCGCTAGCGCGTGCGCTCCACGTCAGCGAATGCCGCGCTTGCTCCGCCGTGAGGGCGGTTTCGCCCCCGCAGTTGGTGCACCGGTTGATGTAGCGGGTCGAGATCGGGAACAGCGGGAGGAAGAACAGCGTGAAGCGGTTCGAGCGCTTGACGACATTCTGGGGCGCGTCGACGCCGCAGTAGCCGCACACGAACCGGACCACGTTGATGATCGTCTCGTGCACGCTGGAACCGAATATCAGGAGCATGCGCTGGGCCTTCCTCTGAACAGCTCCCCCATCTAGCAGCGCGGTTCCCGAGCGGGGTAAGCCCTTGACCGGCCGGAATCCGCCCGCGAAAATCTGCGCCGACCGCCGGCCGGTGTCATGATTCGGTGGTGGTGGACGAATTGATCGATGTGGAGTTGTCGGATCGTGAGCGCACCCTGCTGGTACGGGGGCTCGGCGAGTGGGGCGGTCCTGCCCGAAGCGGCGAGCCGATGGCCGTGGCCCTCGGATTCGAGAGTGCCGAGTCTCTGCGCCGCGAAGGGCGTCGGCTCGCCGAGGCGATAGCGGGTCGGATCCCCCTCACTCGCCTGGACTGGACCCGTGCGCTGTTGGCCACGGAGGTCGTCTTCGCAAGCGATGTCGTCGGGTCGGGCGTCGACTGGGCGACGACAACGGGACTCACGGATGCCGACACGATCCAGACGTTGAGACTCATCCAGCGGACGTTGGCCGGCGTGGTGATCCGACCGCGATGAGGAGGCGGCCGCGCGAGGTTCTCGGCCGCCTCCCCGGGCTCAGGCCTCCCGGGTCTTCGGCGACCGCGTCGCCGTGTGTGACGGGTCGCGCTCGACCGCGCCGCCGAGCACCTCGTCGATGCGGGCGAGCAGCTCCGCCGGGATCGTCACGCCCGAGGCCTTGACGTTCTCGACGACCTGCTCCGGGCGGGAGGCGCCGATGATCGCCGTGGCCACGTTGTCGTTCTGCAGCACCCAGGCGACGGCGAGCTGCGCCGGCGTGAGGTCGAGCTCCTGAGCGATCGGCGTGAGCTCCTGCACCCGGGTCAGCACGTCGTCCGTGAGCCAGCGCTTGACTGCCCCAGCGCCGCCCTTCTCGTCGGTGGCTCGGCTGCCCTCGGGCAGCGGCGCACCGGGGCGGTACTTGCCGCTCAGTACGCCCTGCGCCACGGGCGACCAGACGACCTGCGAGATGCCGAGCTCCTTCGACGTCGGCACGACCTCCGCCTCGATGACACGCCACAGGGCCGAGTACTCCGGCTGATTCGAGATGAGCTGGATGTTCAGCTCCTTCGCCAGCGCGTGTCCGGCCCGCAGCTGGTCGGCCGTCCACTCGCTGACGCCGATGTAGAGGGCCTTGCCGGCGCGGACGACGTCGGCGAAGGCCTGCATCGTCTCCTCGAGGGGCGTCTCGACGTCGTACCGGTGCGCCTGATACAGGTCGACGTAATCGGTCTGGAGGCGCCGCAGAGACCCGTCGATCGACTCGAGGATGTGCTTGCGCGAGAGGCCGACATCGTTGTGACCCTTCGGGCCGGTCGGGCCGAACACCTTGGTGAAGATCTCCAGCGACTGACGGCGCTCCCCCTTGAGTGCCTCGCCGAGGACCGTCTCGGCCATCGTGTTCGCGTAGACGTCGGCCGTGTCGAAGGTCGAGATCCCCGAGTCGAGGGCGGCGCGCACGCACGCGGCGGCCGTGTCGTTCTCCACCTGCGAGCCGTGGGTCAACCAGTTCCCGTACGTGATTTCGGAGATCTTGAAGCCGGAGTTTCCCAGGTATCTGAACTGCACTGTCGTTCCTTTCGCACCGCTGAAGCGTGGTCACCGCGATGGTAGGCCGCATCCGTTGTACGAATCCAACAGGAGAATCTTCTCGGATTGAGTCTGCCGGTCGATGAATGCAGCGCCCGCCGGACCGTCGCTCAGAAAGTGAACCGCAGGACACCCAGATCGCTGCGTTCGGCGAGCCGCGGGAACGCGTTCATGATCCGGATCGCCGTCTGGACGCGTCGGGGCATCCTGTCGACGTAGGGCGAACGGCTGAGCATCGTCCGCTCCGCCAGTTTCAGCCGCGGATGCCACCCCTCGGGCTCGTGAGGATCGTCGAATGCAGTGCCGCCGGCCGTGTCGATCCCGAGGTCGCGGATGGCCTTGACGCGGGGCATGAGTGAGCGCGCGAGCGTCGTGTAGCCGTTCATGAGCAGCACTCCGGCGGGCGCGCGGTCCACCAACCGGTGGACCACCTCACGGGAGTCGTCAGGGGAGAGGAACGGGAAGAAGCCGTCCGCCAGGATCGCCAGCGGTCGATCGGCCGGAACCGCGGCGATCCAATCGGGCGATGTCGCATCCACCTCGAGTTCGCTGTAGCCGGCGAGCACAGGCGGACGCTCCGGCAGTCTGCGGCGAAAGGCCATGATCCCGGGGAGGTCGAGATCGAACCAGATAGAGCCGGCGGGCGGTTGCGCGCGCTGCGCACGGTCGTCGAGCCCGGACCCGAGATCGAGCACCACGCCGTCGGGATGTGCCGCCAGGAACGCACGGCACCCATCGTCGATGAGCCGGCCGCGGGCAGCCACGTTCGACGCCTCCTTCCGGGGCAGGCCGAGACCCTCCCAGTCGACGGCCACCGTGTCGACCACGACCTGGGACCACGCATCGGCGAGGATGGGCGTCTCGCTCGAAGCGTCGCGGGCGCGTCCGAGGATGGGCAGCAGCGCCGAGCGCTCGACCGGCGAGAGGTCCGTGGGCAGGTGCAGACGGTTCATCGTGTCTCCTCCTCGCGCACCAGGGCCGCGGTCACGGCGCCCTCGACGAACTCCGGGCTCTCGCTGAGCACGGCCGTGACGAGCTCCAGGACGAGGGCGAGCTGGCGATCCGGAGACGGCCCTTCTCTGAGCCACCCGCGCCGGGCTCCCTGGCGGAACCACTCCGTGATCTGGTCGGCGGCCGGATCGTCCGACTCCGGCCGCGCCGCGCGGAAGGCGGCCCACCCTGCCGCGCGTTCCCAGGCGAGGATGCGCGCAGCGTCGGGATGAGCGACCAGGAAGCGTGCGGTCTCTCGAACGAGGTCGCAGACCATGCCCACGAACTGCGCGCGGTCGACCGGCGTGGCCCGGTCTGCGACGATGTCGGACCGGGTCGCCGCCGCATCCTGGGCCACCTGGGCGAGCACGGCGCGGTACAGGCCGTCCTTGTCGCCGAAGCGCTGGAAGAGCAGGGCGCGGTTGAGGCCCGAGGACGCGCTGATCCGGTCCACGCGCGCCCCTTCGTAGCCGTGGGCGGCGAACTCCTCGGTGGCCGCGGCCAGCAGGCGGGCGGTCGAAGCCGCCGCGTCCCTCCGTCGGACCGTCGTGGAACCATCCATCGGTGCCTCCCGCAACTAACTAACTAATCAGTTAGTTAGTTATAGCACGGTGAGGCCCGCGGTGCCCGGCGTTGTTTACACGACGCGGTCGTTGCCGCCGTCGACCGAGAGGTGGGCTCCGGTCGTCGTTGTGAGCCCGGTGACGAACGCAAGCACCGCCTCCGCGACGGTCGCGCTCGTGACCTCGACGCCGAGGAGGTTGCGGGTGCGGTACTCGTCGACGGTCAGGCCGTAGCGGGCCGCGCGGTCGGCGAGCAGCTCCGGTGTCCAGATCGCGGTGTCGAAGACGCCGTCGGGCTCGACCTGGTTGACGCGGATTCCGTCGGCCGCCCACTCCAGCGCGGCGACGCGCGCCAGCTGCGCGGCGGCCGCCTTGCTCGCCGAATAGGCGGCGGCACCGGGCCCGGGTGCTGCGACGTTCTTCGTGGAGACCAGCACGACGCGACCGCCGCGGGGTGCGAGGGCGAGGAGGGGATGCGCGGCGCGCAGAGCGCGGGCGACAGCCGTCGTGTTGACCCGCAGCGACCGCTCCCAGACATCGTCGCCGAACTCCGAGAGACGTTCGGCCGACGGGAAGATGCCGGCAGCGACGACCAGGGTGTCCAGTCCTCCGAACTCGCGTGCAGCCGACTCGATGGCGTCGTCGATCACCGCGGCGTCGGAGACATCGCCGACGACCCCGCGCCAGGCGGGACCCGCGAAGGCGTCGACCACTCCCGGGCTGAGGTCGACGCCCACGACGGACGCGCCCTGAGCGAGGAGCGCGGCGGCCGTGGCCTTGCCGATCCCCGAGGCAGCGCCGGTCACCAGGGCGACCTCGCCATCCAGCGGCCGGTCGGCGGCGCCCGAGCGCAGGCGTGCCTGCTCCAGCTCCCAGTACTCGATGTCGAAGGTGAGTGCCTCGTCGAGCGAGCGGTACCCGCCCTGGCGGTCGGCCGCCTCGACGATGTCCATGGTGTGCACGGCGATGTCGTGAACGGCGTCGGTCGCGGCCCGCGAAGCGCCGGCGGTCAGCAGGCCGAGTTCTGGATCCAGGATGACGCGGGGAGCCGGGTCGATCGGCTCCAGACCGCCGGGTACGCGGTCTCGGTGCGCGTCGACATAGGCGTCGTAGGCGGCGGCGTACGCGTCCACATCCCGGCCGATGAGCGGTACGCGCTTGGTGCGGATCACGTGCTCGGGGGTCGCCGTGCCCCTGCCGGTCACCTCGGCGAGGTCCGGACGCTGCGCGTAGCTCCGCGCCCGCGAGGACGCGGACTGACGCACGACCACGGGGCGGCCGGCAGCGCGCGACACGTCGCGGCGCAGCACCGCCAGCTCGACGGCTGACCCCCTGCGTTCCACATCGGGCCCCTCGTCCCCCCACGCGGGGTCACCGAACGAGGCCGACGCGCGGTCCACCAGCTCGCGGTGCCGCCGGAGCGCCTCATCGGCATCGTCCGCGAAGGTGAACAGCCCGTGGTTGGCGAGGACGAGAGCATCCACTCCGTCCAGGGGTGCCTCGGCGACCGCGCGCGCCAGCGGGAACCCGGGCATCACGTAGGGGAGCACGTGGACGCCGCCACCCAGCACCTCCGCCGCGTGGCGGACGCCGTCCGGCTGGTCGGTCAGCGCGACGATCGCGTCGGCGTGCGAGTGCAGAACGACGCGTGCCGGGAGGTGGGCGTGCAGCAGAGCCTCGATGGATGCGGTCGGAGCCGACGCGTCGAGGGACGCCTGCCGGACCTCGTTGACCATCCGGCTGTCGCTCAGCTCGTCGAGGGCGAGCAGGCGCAGCAGCCGCTCCCGCCGCAGCGGCGCGAATCCCGCCGGTTGGATGCTGCCGAGGTCCCAGCCGCTGCCCTTCACGAGCACGAGCTCCACCTCGTCACCGGTGATATCGCGGCCGACGGCCTTGATGGAGGTGTTCCCGCCCCCGTGAAGCACGAGGGACGGGTCGGCGCCGAGTGCTCGCGACACGCGCGTGATGTCGGCGAGAGCGGCATCCACATCGCCGCCCAGACCGGTGAATCCGAGCAGGGGAGGCGTCACCGGGCCACCTCCGTCCAGACCTCGCCCATCACGGCGAGCGTGCGGTCGAAGCGCTGGGCCTGCACCCGGTAGAGGTCGCGGTCCTCGCCGGGCGAGACCACGAGCGCCGGGTCCGGGTCGACGCGCCAGCACGCGGTGTCGACACCGACCGCCGCCGCGGCCAGGGAGGCGACGCCGCGCGCGCCCAGTTCCGTGCCGAGCTGACGCCGCACCGGGTGATCGATGATGTCGGCGAACATCTGCGCCCAGAACGGGTTCTTCGCGCCGCCGCCGGCGAGCGTCCACGGTTCGGGCGAGACGGTCGCGCCGCTGACCCGCACCTTGTCGAGCTGGACGCGGTGGTACTGGGTGATGCCCTCGGCGACGGCACGGGCGATCTCACGGTAGCCGTGCTTGTCCTTCACGCCGAGCAGCGTGCCGGAAGCGCCGAGGTGCTCGGGAGCGCCGTGCACGAACGGCAGGAAGAGCAGTCCCTCCGCACCGGCCGGAACCGTCGAGGCGGCGTGCAGCAGGTCGCGAGGGCTCACCGCATCCACGGCGACGGAGGACATGAGTGAGGAGAACCACTCGACGCTCGCGGCTGAGGTGGGGGCGACCTCCTGCGCGAGCATGTAGCGCGGGTCGGGCAGGAGGGCGTTGAGGGTCACGCGCGGCGGCTCCGAGTCGGCGGGAACGACCACGGAGTTGATCGCCCAGGTTCCCACGATCACCGTAACGTCGCCCGGTGCAGTCGATCCGGCGCCGATCGGGCTGGCGATGCAGTCCATGCACCCGGCGACGACGGGAGTGCCCTGGGGCAGCCCGGTGAGGGATGCGGCCGGGCCGGTGACGCGTCCGACGACCTCGTCGGAACGAGACAGCGGAGGAAGCAGGGACATCAGCTCGCGCGGGAGGCCGAGCAGGCCGAACACCGCCGGCTCATACGTCCGCTCGGCGAGGTCGACCAGACCGCAGGCGGAGGCGTCCGAGAAGTCGGCGCTCGCCGTCGCGGTGAGGCACGCGACGATCCAGTCCTTGCAGCTGAGCGCCCAGCGGGCGCGGTCGAGCGTCTCGGGCTCGTTGTCCTGCAGCCAGCGCAGCAGCACGGCGGGCTGCCCGGCCCACGGGACGGAACCGGTGACGCTACGCACCCGCTCGACCTCCGCCGGGTCGAGCGCCGCGACGATGCGCTCGCTGCGGCTGTCGGTGGAGGCGACCGCCGGCCGGACGGGGCGCAGCGCGTCGTCGACGAGGTACAGCCCATTGCCGTGCCCGGTCGCACCGATGCCGCGGACGGTCCAGCCTTCCGCGGTCAGCCAGGCGGTCAGCTCCGCGAGCACACCGGCGACGACCTCCCACAGGGCCGCCATGTCGATCTCCTGTCGGTCGGCGGCGACCGCGACGCGCGGGTTCGCCGCCGAGACCGTGCGCAATTCGCGTCCGCTCTCGTCGAAGGCGGCGGCCTTGGCGGCGGTGAGGCCGACGTCGATCCCGATCAGGCAGTGCTTCATTCCGTGCTTCCTCGCATGGTTCCGGCCTCGCGCTCGGCGGTCAGGGCGCGCGGTTTGAAGCGTCGCATCGCCGCGCGGTAGTGGTCAAGTTCGCTCTCGGCCCGCGCTCCGCTCCAGCCGGCGTGGGCGACGAGCACGGCAGCGATGGCGGGGGCGGCGGCCAGGCCGACGTCCCGGTTGAGGGCGACGGCCATGCGTCGGACGGCGACGTCCTCCAGGGTGAGGGCGCCCTCCTCGCGCACCGCATGCACGGCCTCGGCGGCGATGGCCCCGGTGTCCGGGTCAACGATCTCGGCCAGTGCCGGCGTCTCGACCGCCAGGCGCTCGATGTCGGCCGCGACGGTGCCGTAGGTCTCCACCAGGCGCTGGGCGGTCCGCGCGGGCAGGATGCTGCGGCGGAGGTAGTCCGCCCGGAACTCCTGCCAGTCGCCGTCCGGGGCGCCGGGGAGCCGCGCATTCCGTGTCGGGGAGGGCCCCGGCCGTCGTCCGAGTTCCCGCTCCAGCCTCCGGACCACAAGCTCGCCGAGCGCGCGGTGCGTGGTGAGCTTGCCTCCGATGATGGTCACGAGGCCCGCGTCGGCGCCGGTGTGCACGACGATCTCGTGGTCGCGGCTCACCTTCGACGGGTCGTCCAGCTCGCCAACATATGGGAGCGGCCGGACGCCGGAGTACGACCACAGCACGTCCTCCGGGGTGAGCCCGGCCTGCGGGATGAGCGCGTTGACGGCGCTGAGGAGGTACGCGGTCTCGTCGTCATCCATCGCGATGTCGTCGATCGATCCGTCGTACGGGAGGTCGGTCGTGCCGATCATGTACTTGTCCTCCCACGGCAGCACGAACATCGGCCGGGCGTCGTCGGGCGACTCGAAGAAGATGCAGGTCTCGGGCGCGCCGGGGAAGGAGTCCACGATCAGGTGGCTGCCCTTGGTCGGGCCGATCCGCCGGTCATGGGCTCCGGCGAGGTCGAGCACCCGGTCGACCCAGGGACCCGCGGCGTTGACGGTGATCCGAGCGGGCACCGTCCGGATCTCGCCGGTCTCGCGGTCGCGGTAGCGGAGGCCGGTGATCCGGCCGCCGGTACGCACCAGCGACTCCACGCGGGAGTGGGTGGACACGATCGCGCCGTGACGCTGAGCATCCACCGCCAGTTCGACGGCGAGGCGCTCGGTGACCGGGACATTCGCATCGTGGAACAGCCCGCCCCACCGCAGGCCCCCGGCCGCGAGGGCCGGCCAGTCGCGCTGCAGGCGCTTGCGGAACACGACCCGGTTGAGGGGGAGCGGCTTGCCCAGCGACAGCACGTCGTGCAGCATCAGGCCGCAGGCGAGCAGCCAGCCGGGCCGGCTCTGCTGCTTCGAGAACGGGATGAGCATCGGGTACGGGTGCACCAGGTGCGGGGCCTTCGCGAGCAGGATGTTGCGCTCGCGGATGGACTCGTAGACCAGGTTCAGCTCGAACCGCTCCAGGTACTTCAGTCCACCGTGGATGAGGCGGGTCGAGATCGCAGAGGTCCGTGCGGCGAGGTCGTCCTGGTCGAAGAGGGCGACGGTCAGGCCGCGCGCCGCGGCCTCCCGCGCGACCGCCAGACCGTTGATGCCCGCGCCGATAACGGCGACGTCGACGGCCGGGATCTCGGGGGTGTAGGTGGTGAGTGCGGCCATGTCAGTGCGAGAGCTGCTCGTAGAGGGCGAAGGCGTCGTCGGCGGTGAGGCCGTCGTGGACCACGCAGCGAACGGCCGCGAGCATCGCCGCGGGGTGCTCGGACTGGAAGACGTTGCGGCCCATGTCGACGCCGGCCGCGCCCTCCTGGATCGCGCGGTACGCGATGCGGAGCGCCTCCTTCTCCTCGACCTTCTTGCCGCCGGCGATGACGATCGGCACCGGGCAGGCGCTGGTGACCGTCTCGAACCCGTCTTCGACGTAGTACGTCTTCACGAATGCGGCGCCGAGCTCGGCCGAGATGCGCGTCGCGAGGCGGAAGTAGCGGGCGTCGCGCACCATGTCGCGCCCGACGGCGGTGACGGCGAGCACCGGGATGCCAACGGCCTGTCCCTGATCGACGAGCGTGGTCAGGTTCTTGACGGACCGGCTCTCGTTCTCCGCCCCGACGAAGACCTGCACCGCGAGGGCGGCGGCGTCGAGCCGAACGGCGTCGTCGATGCTCACGGCCAGGTCCTCCTGGCTGAGGTCGCCGAGCACGCTGGGGCCGCCGCTGGCGCGCAGCACCACGCCCTTGCCGGCGTTCGACGGAACGGTGGTGCGCAGGGCGCCGCGGGTGCACATGAGCGCGTCCGCCTGGGGGATCAGCGGAACGATGGAGCGATCCAGCCGCTCGAGCCCGGAGGTCGGGCCCTGGAAGTAGCCGTGGTCGAAGGCGAGCATGACCGTCTTGCCGTCGGCAGGATCGAAGACGCGGGAGAGGCGTGCGCGCATCCCCCAGTCGAGTCCGGCGGCGCCTTTCAGCGCCGCGTCGCCCGTCGGGGCGACGGCTCCGGTGAAGTCGGTTCCTTCGCGGAGGTCGTCGAGGTCAGGCATGGGTGTTCCTTTTCTTCTTGGGGGTCATGGTCAGGGAGGCGCGGAGTCGTGCCAGGCTGGGGCGGCCGGTGCCGGTCGCGGTGGAGGAGACCACCACCACGGCGACGACGAGCACGCCTTTGAGGATGTTCTGGGCGCCGACGCTCCACCCGACGAGGTTGAGGAGGCCCGACAGCAGGACGAAGAACAGCGCACCGGTCCAGGCGCCGACGGGCACGGCGCGGCCGCCCGAGATGAGCGTCCCGCCGATCACGACGACGGCGACGGAGTCGAGCATGTACGAGGTGCCGAGAACGGTGCTCGGTGAGATGAAGGCGGCGAGCAGTCCTCCGGCGAGGCCGGCGAGACCGCCGCTCACCAGGTAGGTGATGGCGGTGACGCGCCACACCCGGATGCCCGCCCGCTCGGCGGCTCGCGGGCTCTGCCCGACGGCGAGCACCGAGAGACCGAACCGGGTGCGCGTCAGGACCAGCGCGACGACCACCGTGATGACGGCGACGACCAGCGCGATGACCGGGATGCCCAAGACCTTGGCGTTGACGAATCCGCGAAGGGCGGCGGAGGCCGAGGCGCGGTTCGCGTCGGCGAGCAGGAGCGTCGTCGACTGCACGATCAGGCTGGTCGCCAGTGTCGCGATGATCGGCGGCACCCGCAGCACGAGGATGGCGATCACGCTGATCAACCCGGCCGCGAGCCCCGCACCGGCGCCGGCGGCGACGCCGAGCACCGGCCCGGCCGCCGCGCCGACGCCGACGGAGACGTAAGACGCCATCGAGACGACCGTGCCGACGGAGACGTCGATGTTGCCGGGGCCGAGCGTGATCACGAGCATCTGCCCGAGTGCGACCAGCACCAGGAAGGGGGCGAGCGAGAGCGCTTGGGCCAGTGGATCGAACGGCTGCGCGGGGCGCACCGCGACGATGCACAGCCAGACCGCGAGCACGCCGATCAGCGACCACCCCCAGGCCGGCCAGTGGAACCGGGCGCGAGGCTCGGCGACGGGCGTCGAGACGGTGGGGTTCTGGGTGGACGTGGTCATCGGCTGAACCTCTCGGTGACGATGCGGCCGGCGAGGACCGCGAGGACGATCACGCCCTGTGCACCCGCCTGCATGCTCGACGGGAGCGCCACCAGGCTGAGCAGGACGGAGATCAGTCCGAGGGTGACGGCGCCCAGCGCGGTGCCGAGAGGCAGCGCGCGTCCGCCCGAGAACGTGCCGCCGCCGAGGATGACCGCGGCGATGGTGGTGAGGGTGAAGTTGCTCGCGGAGTTGATGTCGCCCGACCGGGTCTGGGCCGCGAGGAGGAGGCCGGAGGCCAGGATGAGCACGGCGGCGAGCACGTAGGCCGTCATGCGGGTGCGGGTCGCCGACCATCCGGCTTTGTCGAGCGTCGCCGCGCTGGAGCCCAACGCTCGCATGCGAGCGCCTGCCCGGGTGCGTCGCATGATCCACCACCCGGCGATGGCCGCGAGGGCGACGAACACCAGCGGCGGCGGCACGACGGTGCTGCGCCAGGCGCCGATGGCGGTCAGCCACCCCGGGGTCGCGCCGCCGGGCGTGGGCAGCAGCTGCAGCCCGATCCCGAGCCAGACGAACGACATCCCGAGGGTGACGATGATCGAGGGCACGCCGCGCTTCTGCACGATCACCGCGAGAAGCGCGTAGACGACGAGCACGCCGGCCAGCATCCCGACGCCCAGCAGGGGATCGGTCGCCAGCAGGGTCGCGGCGATCACGGTCACCAGTCCGACCAGATTGCCGATGCCGAGGTCGATGTCGCCGACCGACATGATGATCATCTGCGCCTGGGCGGCGAAGGCCAGCGGTACGGCCGACATCAGCATCAGACTGAGCCCGGTGACCGAGAGGATGCCCGGCTGGATGGCCGCGGCGATCGCCACGATCACCGCCAGGGCGACGAGCGAGAGGAGGGCCGGCGAGCCGTGGGCGAGGCCCGCTCGGAGCCGGACCGCAGGGGCGGGACGACCGGCGTTCGCCGTTCGCTTCTGCCCGGTGGAGGCGGTGGTGGCGGTCATCGGACGGTCCCTTCCTCGAACGAGTCGGCGATGATCCGCTCCTCGGTGTTGCTGTCGCCGGAGAGTTCCGAGACGATCCGGCCGGCGCGGAGCACGTACACCCGGTCGCAGTGCGCCATCTCGGCGTTCTCGGTCGAGTACCAGACGATGGCCCGACCGGCCGCCGCCTCCGACTTCATCAGCGTGTAGAGCTCGCTCTTCGTCGCCACATCCACTCCGCGGAACGGGTCGTCGAGGAGCACTAGCGCTGCGTCGGTTGCGAACGCACGCGCGACGAGGACCTTCTGCTGGTTGCCGCCGCTGAGCGCGGTGATCGGCGTCGCGGCCGCGCCACGGATGCTGAGCGCGTCGATCCAGCGGGCCGCGAGGGCGCGCTTTGCCCGGCCGTCGACCACTCCGGCGGTACTGATGCCGCGGAGTGCGGCGATGGTGAGATTCTGGGCGACGCTCCAGAGCGGGAGGATGCCAGACGTCTGGCGGTCGCCGGGCACATAGGCGCGGCGTCGGGGAGCGTCGACTCCGCGGGTGAGGGCGCCGGCCGACCATAGCCGGCCGAGCATGCGCTCCTGACCCTGCCCCGCGAGTCCGGCCAGGCCGACGATCTCGCCGGCGCGGATAGTGAAGGGGATGCCGTCGCCGCGGATCGCCGCGACGACGTCGCCGGTGCCGCGGGCCTCAGCCGCGGCCTCGACGGCCGCGGGCGCGTGGACGTCGCCGCCCATCGCCTGCAGCAGGGAGCGCTCGTCGGCATCGGTGAACACGCCGGCGACCGCACCGTCGCGCATCACGGCGACCCGGTCGCTGTGGGCGATGATCTCGGCCATGCGGTGCGAGATCAGGAGCACGCTCACGCCGTCCGCCGTGAGCCGGTGGAGGTGGGCGTACAGCTGGTCGGCGGCATCCACACCGAGCGACTCGGTCGGTTCGTCCAGGATCAGGAGACCGAGCCGCTCGGTGCAGAGGGCGCGGGCGATCTCCACCATCTGGCGTTGTGCCAGGGTGAGCTCGCCCACGCGACGGACCACCGCGATCCCGTGCCCGGGGAAGACGGTGTCCAGCACCTCGCCGATGCGGCGCTCGGCGCGGCCCCGCCAGCCGAAGGGGGATCCGCCGCGGCGGTCGGAGAGGTACGCGTTCTCGGCGACGGTGAGGTCGGGGCAGAGCGCGAGCTCCTGGTAGACCATCCGGACGCCGACGGCGGCAGCCGTCGCGGCATCCCAGGGGCGTCCGGGGGTCGCATCCCCGGCCGTGACCGCGCCCTCGTCGGGCTGCTCGCGCCCGGCGAGGATGCGCATGAGGGTGCTCTTGCCTGCGCCGTTGTGACCGACGAGTCCGAGGATCTCCCCGCGCTCGACGTGCAGGTCGACCCCGGTCAGCGCGCGGGTGCTCCCGTAGCGCTTGGTCACGCCGCGGGCGTCGATGGCGGCCGTCGGCCGGAGTGCGCCGGCCTCCGTCGCCTGGCCGGCGGCCGCGTGCGCGGGCGTCTGTGTGATCGTCGTGGGCATGGTTGCTCCTTTGAACTCGCCGGTCGCTTCGCGCTACTTGAGCGCGGGAGCCTCGGCGTCCTTCCCGTCGGCGACGGCGGCGATGGCGGCGTTCACGCTCTCCTTGTCCCACGGGTACGCGGCGTACTCGTCGGCGGAGAGCGTGCCCGCCCAGTAGTCGAGGTCGCCCTGTCCGATCTCCAGCAGCGGGAGCACGACGGTCGACGGGACCTTCTTGCCGGCGAGGAGCTCGAGGCCGACGTAGAGGGCGGCGACGCCTTGGCCGGGGTCGGTCAGTGCGGCGAAGGAGCCGTTGCTGATGCCGCTGTCCTTCCAGAACTTCAGCGACTTGCCGTCCGTGTCGAACACCACGACCGGGTCGGGCCGGCCGGCCGACTCGAACGCCTGCACGACGCCCATCCCGCCGATGCAGCCGGGGACGGCCGAGATCGGAGGCAGTGAGCCGAGCACTGACACGATCTCCTTCTGCGCGGTCGAGCCGTCGCAGTATCCGTTGACCTCGGCGGCGACCTTGACGTCCGGGTACTCCTTGAGGATTTCGTGCTGGCGCTTGTTGAACTCCTCCTCCGGCTGCGAGCCGATCACGCCGCGGTTGATGATGATGTCGCCCTTGCCGTTGATCGCCTTGAGGGCGGGGACGAGGGAGACCTCACCCCACTTGGCGTAGTCGTTGCGGACGATGTGCGCGCACGGCGCCTTCATGTCGGCGTCGAGCACCAACACCGTGATGCCGGCGGTGCAGGCCTCTTCGACGGCCGGCACCAGGGCGGTAGAGGAGGCCGGGATCACGATGAGCATGTCCGGCTTCTGCAGTACGAGGCTGCGGATCTGGGAGGCCTGCTCGGTCGCGCTGTTCTCGCCGGGGGCGTTGACGGTCGTGTACTTGGAGACGACGCCGTCCTTCTTGAGCTTGTCGGCCTCCTTCTCGAACTTGTCGATCAGGGTGAGCCGCCAGCCGTTGACGAAGCCGTTGCTCAGCGCGACGGAGATGCCGGACGTCTTGCCCGCTCCGTCGCCGCCGTCGCCGGCAGCGCCGGCCGAGCAGCCGGTGAGGGTGAGGGCCGCCGCGACGGCGGCGACGACGCCGATGCGGCGCCAGGATTGAAACGACATTGTTCTGCCTCCAGGGTTTCGCTTCTCTGCGAAACGGATCGTGTTCGGGGATTGCCAGGTGATTGCTTCCGGTCAACTTGTCACGTCTAACTCATCATGACAAGCTTGTAGTGACAAGACCTTAGACAGTAGCCTGGCGGAGTGTCAAGCGAGGCCCGAGCCGACGATGGAGCCGGCCGAATGAAGGGGGATGCGATGCCCGCCAACGCACTGAGCGACGCGCGGCTGGACCGGGAGGCGAAGGAGCCGCTCTGGCAGCAGCTCGTGGCCGTGTTGCGCGACGCGATCGAAACCGGCGCTCTCGCCCCCGACCAGGCCCTTCCGTCGGAGGCCGACCTGATCGACCGGTACGGGGTCTCGCGCACGGTGGTCCGGGAGGCGCTGGCCGAGCTGGTGCGCCGCGGTCAGATCTACAAGATCCGCGCGAAGGGATCGTTCGTCGCGCCGCCGCGCCGCGATCTGTCCTTCATCGGGTCGAATGCGGGCTCCTCGGAAGACCTCGCCGGCACTGGTCGAACGGTCGCCACGCGCATCCTCTCGCTCGATGAGGGGTTCGCCGACGAACTCGAAGCCGCCGGCCTCCGCGTACCGGAGGGCACCCCCGTCATCCGGATGCGACGCCTGCGCACGGTCGACGGAACGCCGTGGCTCTTGGTGCAGACGACGCTTCCCCGCGACCGCTTCGCCGGGCTTCTCAAGGCTCACCTCGAGAACCGGTCGCTCTACGACCACCTGCGCCGCACCTACGGCGTCGCCCCGGCCGGCGCCGACCGCTGGCTGAAGGCGATCATTCCCTCGGCCGAGGAGGCGTCGCTTCTCGAATTGCCGTCCGGCGCCCCGGCGCTCGACATCGTGTCGGTCGCCTGGGACGAGGACGGCGTGCCGTTCGAGTACTACCACGCGCTGCACCGCAGCGACGAGTCGCGCTTCTACGTCGGCGTGCGCTGACCACCGCCCCGGAGGCGGTGCGGGACAGCCGGGTGTTCAGGCCCGGTCCCGCACCCGCAGTGTCAGCGCGTGGTGCGTCACAGTCAGCGTCGCCGCGATCACCGAGCCGTTGGGGTCGCCGTCGAGCTGGATCTCCTGCGGCTCCTCGAACCACACCTGGAGCCTGCGCGCCTGTGCATACCGGATCGCCCGCGGCTCGGGCGTCAGACGGCCGACGAACCGGCCGAAGCCGGTCCGGTGCAGCAGGCGGTTGAAGGTGAGGCGGTAGCCGATGTTCGTCCAGCCCGCGCCGCGTCCGGGCCGCAGGATGACAGCGTCCAGCATCCCGTCGTCGATGGTCGCGGCGGGGATCAGGAGCAGACCGGCCGTGAGGCTGCCCGAGTTCCCGACGATGACGGTGTGCGCGCGGGTCGACACCGCCGGCTCGTCGTCCAGGCGGAAGGTGAGGTCGAACTGCCGGTTGCCGAGGATGCTGCGGGCGATCGGGTCTGAGTACGCCAGCCAGCCGATCCGCTTCTTCAGCGCCTGGTTCGTCTTCGCGGCCATCTGTGCGTCGAGCCCGATGCCCGCCATGACGAGGAACGCCCGCTGCACCGAATCGCCGTCCGGTCGTTCGAGCGTCGCGAGGCCCAGATCGACCGGGCGGTCGCGGCCGGTGAAGGCGACGGTGACGGCCGTGCGCAGGTTGTTCAGCGGCAGCCCCAGCTCGCGGGCGAACAGGTTGCCGGTGCCCGAGGGGATGAGGCCCATCGGGATGCCCGTGCCCGCCAGAGCCTCCGCGGCCGCTCGGAGCGTTCCGTCGCCGCCCGCGACGACGATCAGGTCCGGCTCCGATGCTGCCGCGTCCAGGACGGCGGCGCGCCCGTCGTCGACCGCGCTGGTCTCGAACCACACCGACTCCGTCCATCCGCCGGCGGACTCCTCCGTGGCGACGGCGGTGCGCAGGGCGGCCACCTGGACCTTGCTCGGGTTGAACACGACCGCCGCCCGCCGAGCCGGCATCGACGGGATCAGGTCAGAGCTCACTCGACCACCGTACGCGGAAGCGGGCCCCGGGAAGCGACCCATGGCCGCACGCGTCGACGGGAGCCCGGTGTCGGGTCACCGGGTCCCCGTCTCGCGGGAGTCGCGCGACTCCCTGGTCTGCGACAGCTCGGGTGCGTCGCATCCCACTGTGATACGCCTGCCGCGGCGGGACCCGGATGGCGGCGTACCCGAACGACGATCACCTGGGCCCGACCCGGGTGAAGCGCCGAAAGAACTCGGGGACAGCATCGCCGGGGTCTGGGGCGAACCCTCATATGGTCGCACCGATGCAAGGGCGGCGCTAGAGGAGAGATCGCCTGCGAGCAGGACGCACGACCAGAGCGGTGAATGCCGCCACGGCGGATCCGGACAGCAGAAGCGCACTGGGCCCGACGCTTCCCTGCCCTGAGGTCGCGATGAGCGAGCCGCCCACCGTGGAGCCGACGGCGATCCCGATGTTCAGGACCACGACGAAGAGGCCGGTCGCCAGCGGCCGGAACGTCGCAGACGCCGTCCTCGCCACCCGTGCCTGAAGGACGGGAGGCAGCCCGCCGATCCCGAACCCGACGAGCGCGGTGCCCGCCGCGGCCAGCGGCTGCGGGAGTCCGGAGGACGGCGCGGTGGTGATGAGCAGGATGCCAGCCGGTACGGCAGCGACCAGGACGAGCAGTGCGGTCGCCGGGTACCGGTCGCTCAGCGCCCCACCGAGGAGGAGGGCGACGGCGCCGGCGACCCCGGCCATCAGCAGCACGGTACCGACACCGTCCGGACCGATCCCGGCGGCGCCCAGCACCGGCACGATGTACGCGTACAGGGTCATGTACCCCGTCAACAGGAGCGCGCCTGCCGAAAGGAGCGCGGCCACCGAGATCGCCGAGCGATCGAGGGAGCGGGTCCGCATCCCCCCGGTGGGTGCGCCCGGCAGCCGGGGGAGGCCGACGGCGAGCACGAGGGCGGAGACGATCACGAGGCCGGCCGCGCCCAGGAAGGCCCATTGCCACGCACCCGCTGCGGCCAGTGCGGCACCGGCGGGGACCCCGAGGACGGAGGCGAGGGTTCCCCCGCCGAGGACGACGGCCATGGCGCGGCCCAGCCGTTCCGGCGGCGCCAGCATCGGAACGTACGTGAAAACGACAGACCATGACACGGCGGCCGCGAGCGCCGAGACGAGACGGGCCACGACCACGACGGCGAAGACGGGAACGGCGGCGACGACGACGGTCGCGACCGCGAGCACGGCGAGCGAGACGACCAGCAGCGGCTTGCGCGGCACGTGCCGGGTGACCTGCATGGCGGGCACGGTGCCGACGACGATCGTCACGGCCCACACCGCGACCAGAGCGCCCACGGCTGATGCGTCGATGCCGAGGGTCGAGGACATCCCGAGGATGAGGGCGGGAGGGAGGAGTTCGGTGCTGACGGAGGCGAACAGGGCGAGCCCGAGGCCGAGCAGGAGCGGCGTCCGCATGCGGGCGGTCGGAGACGGGGCGATGCTTGCCGGGGATGCTGTCATGCTCGTACCGTAAACATTGACATCGATGAGAAGGTCAAGAGGATGGGGAGGAACGGCATGAGGATCGGCGAGCTCTCTCGGCGCACGGGTGTCGTCACCCGTCTCCTGCGCTACTACGAGGAGCAGGGGCTCCTCGAGTCGACGCGGTCGCCGAACGGATATCGGGACTACGCCGAAGAGGACGTCGACACCGTCCTGCGGATCCGCGGCCTGCTGGCCTCGGGGATGACGACCCGGCTCATCCGCATGGTGCTGGACATGGAGGGGGTGCGCGGGACCGAGTCCGCCGCCCAGTGCACCCGGACGGTCGCCGGAGAGGTCGCGGAGGAGCTCGCCCGCGTCGAGGAGCGGTTGCGCTGCCTCTCGCAGAGCCGCGAAACGATGCGGGAGTGGCTCACCACGGCCGGCTATCCGGAACTCCTCGCCGAACCGGCCTGACGGGTCGACGGACGGCTCGGCGGCCGCGTCGGACCGCTCAGACCTCGTCGGCCGGCGCCCGCAGCCCGGCCAGCAGGATGCGCACCATGCGGTCGGCTCGCGGCGACACCCCGCCATGCGGACCCGCGCCGTGGCAGAGGTTGGCGACGGCGCCGAGCAGCTCGGTGGCTTCCACGTCCTGCTCGATGTCGCCGGCCGCTCGCGCCGCGGCGAGGAGGCGATCGAGCGTCGGGGCGAGGTGCGTGGAGAAGTAGTCGGCCAGGGGTTCGTACGCGGGATCGCCCGAGTGAAGGGCCGCGGCGAGGCCGCGCTTCGTGCCGACGAACTCCGTGTAGCGCATGATCCAGCGATCCAGCGCCTCGCCCGGCGGGGAGGTCGCCTCGATCTCGGTCGCCGCGTCGGCGCAGGCGTCGATCTCGGCGCGGAAGACCGCGGAGATGAGGTCGGACCGCAGCGGGAAGTGCCGGTAGAGCGTCCCCACACCGACGCCCGCGCGGTCGGCGATGGCGCGCACGGGTGCCTCCACTCCGGACTCGGCGAAGACCGCCTTCGCGGCCTCGGTCAGCGCGGTGACGTTCTGGCGGGCGTCCGAGCGCTTCGGCCGGTTCGCCGCGGGGGCGACGGCGTCCGCGGTCGCGGAGGTGCGGGTGCTGGCGGCCATGGCGACTCCTCCGGTGGGCGGGCAGAAACGACGGGTGTTGTAAGTGGAACGTTGTTCCGGTACTGTTCGAGTTATCCGGAGTGGCGTTCCGCTTCTTCGGATTGTAGAGCACGGCAGAGGGCTGTGCCACGTCCTAACCACGTCTGGAGCAGAAGCAATGCAGTATCGAACTCTCGGCCGCACCGGCATCAAGGTCAGCCCGTACGCGCTCGGCGCGATGATGCTCGGGGCGCTCGGAAACCCCGATCGCGCGGAGGGCGTCCGCATCATCCACCGCGCGCTCGACGCCGGCATCAACTTCATCGACACCGCAGATCGCTATGGCGATTCCGAGGAGGTCGTCGGCGAAGCGATCGCGGGCCGCCGCGACGACGTCGTGCTGGCCACCAAGTTCTGGGGACCGGTCGACGACGACATCAATCATCGCGGCGCCTCCCGGCGCTGGATCATGCAGGCCGTCGAGCGCTCGCTCCGCAACCTGAAGACGGACCACATCGACCTCTACCAGCTGCACCGGCCCGACCCGGACACCGACATCGACGAGACCCTCTCCGCACTCACCGACCTGGTGCGTCAGGGCAAGGTGCGGGCGATCGGCTCGTCCTCCATGCGCGGCTCCGAGATCGTCGAGGCGCAGTGGATGTCGGAGCGCCGCGGCTACGAGCGCTTCCGCACCGAGCAGCCGAACTACTCCATCATCGACCGCGAGATCGAGCGCGAGATCCTCCCGGTCGCGCAGCGCTACGGCATGGGGACCCTCGTCTACAGCCCGCTGGCGGGTGGAACGCTCACCGGCCGCTACCGGGCCGGCGGCGAGAACGACAACTTCCGGTCGACCCGGACGGGGATGCGTCACTTCCGTGACGAGCGCCGGCTGGCGGCGGTCGAGGAGCTCATCCAGCTCTCCGACGAGATCGGCGTGAAGCTCACCCACCTGGCCATGGCCTTCGTCATCGCGCACCCGGGCGTCACCTCGGCGATCGCCGGACCGCGCACGATGGAGCAGCTGGAGGACACCCTCGCCGGCATCGACGTCGCCCTGTCGGACGAGGTGCTCGACCGGATCGACGCGATCGTGCCGCCCGGCGAGAGCATCGGCGCGATGGACATGGTCTACCGCGGCCCCGAGGTCGGCGACGCGTCGCTCTGCCGGCGGCCGGTCGCCGCGCGCTCGGCGGCGTGACGTCAGCCAAGGAGAGTGCGCGGCGGCGTCAGCCGAGCTCGCGGTGCATCGCGTAGCGCTCCAGCTCCGCTTCGCCGCGCTGCACACGCTCGACGTCGTCGACCACGAACTCCGCTCGTTCGAACACGGGACGGGCGACGCGGCTGGCATGCGTGGTCAGCCGGGTCAGCGAGCGCTCCCGTGCGAGTCTGATCACATCCGCGAGCAGGGCCGCCGCGACCCCTTGGCGCGCGGCGGCCGGAAGGGTGAAGAGCCGGTCGATGTAGCCGTCTCCACTCAGGTCGGTGAAGCCCAGAACGACACCGTCCCGCTCCGCGATCAGGGTTCCTGCCGCCAGGCGTTCGGCATCCCACGTCGTCGCCCGCGGCTCGTCTCCCAGCCACGCGTGGGTCTGCTCCTCGGAGTATTGTGCGCGCGCGGTCCCGAGGATCGCCCGGATGAAGATCTCGAGCGTGGCGGCGGCATCGGACGAACGGTACGCACGGATGATGATGTCGGTCGGTGGCGTATTCACGGTCTCTCTCTCGGCCGGTCGGTCGGCCACAGAATCCTACAAAGCCGCGGTCGCGGGATTGCCGCCGGTGTCGCTGTCACGTGGTCATGATCCACGAGGGGGCCGCGCACCAACCCCCCGGTACGGTGCGCGGCCCGGTCCTCGTCCGGTGGACGGAAGTTCAGGCCCCCGGAGCAGGGATGCACGTTCAGCGGGCGCCCCTTCTCGCCGTCCTGATTCGTGTCCCTACAGAGAGATGTCCGGACGGGGCGGAAAGGTTCCATTTTCCTTTCGAGCGCGGAACTCGGAGGCTCAGACCGGTGCGAGCGCCTCGAACGGCTCCGCCGGAAGGCGCACCTCGATGGCGTCGCCGGGGCGCACGATGCCTCCGGTCACGACGACGGCCATGACCCCGGCCTTCCGGACCGTGGCGCCGTCGGCGTCGGTGCCCACGACCTCCTTGAGCAGGCCGGGCTCGAACCGGTCGATCTGCACGCACGGGTTGCGCAGCCCGGTCAGCTCCACGACGGCCTCCTCGCCCAGGTGCAGGCGGGTGCCGCGGGGGAGGCCCAGCAGTTCGAGCCCGTCGGTCGTCACGTTCTCGCCGAGCTGACCCGGCGCGACGTCGGCCGTCACCTCGTCGAACAGCTCGCGATGGATGAGGTGGACCTGTCGCAGGTTCGGCTGCGTCGGGTCGCGCCGCACGCGGGAGAGGTGCTGCACCGTCGCGCCGAAGTGCGCATCTCCTTCGACACCGAGGCCGGCGACCAGGGTGATGGACTCCTGCGGCGGCTTTGAGAAGCGGTGCCGGGCGTCGCTGTTCACCGAGATCACGCGTGCGGTCGTCATCTCCCCATCGTGCCGCATCTCTCATGGAGTTGATCTTGCTCACACGATGAGCGCACTGCTTATGCTCCACTTGAATTACGACCCTGTAAGTTCAAGTAAATCGCGCTTTACTTGAGTACCCAGTCCGCGCGATCAAGCTAACTTGAAGGACACGATGGAAGCGCGAAAGTTTGCGAATAGTCCAATCGGCAACCTGATCCCGATTCGAGGTACCGATAGGCGGGGAGCGCCGTATCAGGACTTCGCTTTCGCTGCGCATCCCCTTGGGCAGCCACCGGCTCTGGCTACGTCGACATGGGCGCAGGTTTCGACTGCTAATCGAGCGCTCGGTCGGTTGCAGCAGGGCTCTTTAGTGGTCATCAACCCTGGGCTGCTCAGGCAGCCGACGGTTCGCCGCGAGGCGCAAAGCACATCGGCGCTCGAAGGAACCTACGCTCCCCTGGAGGATGTGCTCGCCGCTGACGTCATTGAAGGAAGCGAGCGGTCGCCAGCGCTCAACGAGGTGCTGAACTATGTGACTGCAGCTGAGGGCGGTTTTCAGTGGGTACAGCAGGGGCGCGCCATAACGTCCGGGCTTCTTTGCGACCTCCACCGAACCCTGGTGGCGGGCACCGCCGCGGACACTACTGAGGCGGGTCGGATCCGGCGAGTGCAAGTCGTCATAGGCTCACGGGGAGGAAGGGTCGAGGACGCGCGGTTCATTCCCATGCCGGAAGGACCTGCACTTGAAGCGGCTGTAAACGATTTGCTGGCGTGGATGCAGTTTCCACCGACTGATCTCGACCCGATCGTCGCCACGGCGATGGCGCACTACCAGTTTGAGACACTCCATCCATTCAACGACGGCAACGGCAGGATCGGTCGACTCCTGATTGTGTTGCAACTGGTCGCGCTTGGTGTTTTGCCCGAGGGTCTTCTGAGCGTGTCTCCGTGGTTCGAGCAGAGACGCGAGCAGTACCAGGACCTCTTGTCCCATGTCAGTGCTACTGGCGAATGGGACGACTGGGTGGCCTTCTTCGCGAAGGCAATCGAAGTTTCTGCGGTTGATTCGGCGAATCGAATCAGCGGCCTGGTGGACCTCCAGACTGCTTTCCATGAAACGCTGCGCGACGCGGGTGCTCGAGGCGCAGTGCGAGACATCGCCGACATCCTTATCGGATCGCCTTTCGTGAACATTCCGAATCTTCGCGACAAGACCGGTCTTACGTATCAGGCAGTCAGCAATGCCGTCCGACGTCTGGTCGAACTCGGAATACTCGAACAACGCAATAGCGCCGGGGTCATGGCATTCCGTGCGCCAGCGGTGATTGACATCATTTCCGCGCCTAGTTCAGCGGGCTAATTCAACTCGACTGGACTGAGACGCGCGCCGGCTCAGAGCGCCGCGGCCCACTCGTCGACGCTGGTGACGGTGGCCTGACGCGGGAAGACCTTCTCGGTGAGCACGCGGTGCACTTCGGGGTCGGCGTCGCCGCACGCGTCGGCGAGCACGGTGAGCCGGTAGTCGAGGTCGGCCGCCTGGCGCAGCGTCGACAGCACGACGCCGCTGGTTGCGATGCCCGCGAGCACGAGGTCGTCGGCGCCGAGGCCGCGGAGCAGCACCTTCAGGTCGCTTCCCGTGAAGGCGGAGACGCGCCTCTTCACCACGACCGGCTCCTGGCCGCGGGGAGCGAGCGCATCGACGACCTGGGTGGCGGGGCTGTCGACCAGCATGGCGTCGCCGGCGCTCGCCGCGCGGCCGCCGAACGCCAGGTTGGAGGCGGCGACCTCCGGGTAGCCGGGGCGGAAGGCGACGCGCACGAAGACCGGCGGGATGCCGTGGTCGCGCGCGGCGGCGAGGGCTCGGGCGGCCGCCTCGACCGTCGGCTCGAAGCCGGGGCGGCCGGCGATGCCGTTCTGGAAGTCCATCAGCAGCAGGGCGGTGGTCATCGGGGATCCTCTCGACAAATCTAGACAGGTACAACTGTGCAGTCTAGACTGTCGATATGAGCACAGGTCAACCGGATGTGACACCGCAGCAGATCGCCGTCGACCTCCGGGCGGTGCTCGCCCGGCTCCTTCGCAAGCTGCGTGAGGCCACATCCGACGCCATCACGCCCTCGCAGGCGTCAGCACTGTCACGGCTGAGCAAGGGCGGTGTATCGACGGTCAGCGCGCTGGCGATGGCCGAGCGGGTGCGCCCGCAGTCGATGGCGGCCATTGTGGAGGCGCTGGAAGGGCTGGGCTTCGTCACCCGCAGCCAGGACCCGAACGACGGCCGCCGGCAGATCGTCGACCTGACCGAGGCAGGATGGGCGCAGGTCGCGGGGCAGAAGGAAGCGGGTCTCGCCTGGCTCGACCAGGCGCTGTCCGAGCAGGCGTCGAAAGCAGAGCTGATCACGCTGGCAGCCGCGACCGCGATCCTCGAACGGATCCTCGACTGATGGCTCTCAAGCCTCCGCCGCCCCACCGCTTCGATCGGCGCCTGCTCGCGCCGATGATGCTCGGGGCGGTTCTCAACCCCATCAACACCGCCATCATCGCGGTGGCGCTCGCCCCCATCGGGATCGCGCTGGGGGCGCCGGCGTCCGAGACCGTGTGGCTGGTGTCCGCGCTCTACCTTGCCACGGCCATCGGCCAGCCGCTGGTCGGCCGACTGGTCGACATCTACGGGGTGAAGCGCCTCTTCCTCGCGGGCGGCACGCTAGTGGCGGTGGCGGGCGCGATCGGCCTCCTCATCCCGGAGTCCCACGACAGCATCTGGTGGCTCGTCGTCGCGCGGGTCGTGCTGGGCCTGGGCACCTGTGCGGGCTATCCGGCGGCGATGCACATGATCCGTGCGGAGGGGCAGCGCACCGGCGTCGCTTCGCCCGCCGTCATCCTCACGGTCCTCTCGGTGACGACGCAGACGGTCGCGGTGATCGGACCGACCCTCGGCGGTCTGCTCATCGGAGCGTGGGGATGGCGCGCCACGTTCGCGGTGAACCTCCCGCTCGGCGTCGCCAGTGTGATCCTGGGCTGGATCCTGCTCCCGCGCACGACGGGCCTGGAGCCGCCGCGTGACCAGCGGCCGCGCATCGACAGCCTCGGCATCCTCTTCTTCGCGGTGACGATGCTTGCGCTGCTCGTGTTCCTGCAGAACATCTCGGTGGCGGCGCTGTGGATGGTCGCCGTGGCGCTGGTCGCCGGCGCCGGCCTGGTCTGGTGGGAGCTCCGGGTGGATGCGCCCTTCATCGATCTGCGCGTGCTCGGCGGCAACGGGCCGCTGCTGCTGACGTACACCCGCTCGCTGCTCACCGCGACGATCTCGTACACGTTCGTGTACGGGTTCACACAGTGGCTGGAGGAGGGCCGGACGCTCAGCCCGACCGCGGCCGGCCTCGTGCTGCTGCCCGTGTTCGCCGCGGGAATCGGGGTCGCGCTGGCCTTCGGCCGCCGTCCGGAGGTGCTCTGGAAGCTCCTGATCGGTTCGATCGCGCAGCTCGCCGCCGGCATCCTCGTGCTGTTCATGGGCGGGACGACGCCGATCTGGTTCCTCATCGTCACGATGCTCGTGCTCGGCATCCCGCAGGGGCTCAACAACCTCGCGATCCAGAACACGCTGTACCACCAGGCCGAGCCGGAGCGGATCGCGTCCTCGGCCGGGCTGCTGCGCACCTTCTTCTACCTGGGCGCCATCGTCGCATCCGTCGTCTACGGCAACGTCTACGGAGCCCACGCCACCACCGGTGGCCTGCACGTGCTCGGCTGGGTGGTCATCGGCATCTCGGTGGTCTTCTTGCTGATCACCGTGCTCGACCGCAGCCTGCGTGCGATCGGCCACGAGAGTGTAGGCGGCGGGGATGCAGGCGGCGCGGATGCGGGCGGCAGCCCCGCCACCGGCGAACCGTCCGCTCGTACGATGAGGGCGTGAGCAGGTCACGTCAGTGGGGAGTCGTCGGTGTGCCGTCGAGTGCCGGCGGTCACACGCCCGGCATGGACCTGGCGCCGGCTGCGATCCGTGACGCGGGCCTGATCCGGCTGCTCGAGGAGCAGGGACACGACGTCCGCGACTTCGGGGATGTGCCCGGCTTCCGGCGGCGACCCGATCCGGCGAACCTGGACCGGCAGAACATCGGCGAGGTGCATCGGGTCGCCGTGGAGACGGCGGGCGCCGTCGCTGCGGTGATCGCCGCCGGGCGGACGCCGCTGGTGATCGGCGGCGACTGCACCGTGACGGTCGGCGTGGTCGCGGGCTTCCGGCGGGCGGGCGCGCCGACCGCACTCCTGTACGTAGATGGCGGCCCCGATCTGTACACGCCCGGCCGCATCGCGTACGGCAACGTCGACGCGATGGGAGTGGCGCATCTGCTGGCGCTTCCGGGCAGCGACCCGATCCTGACGACGCTGCAGGGGGACCCGCCGCTGCTGCGCCCGGACGAGGTGGTGCTCTACGGCGATGCGCTCCCGGAGGACGGCGACGACCTCGAGCGCACCCTGGTGGAGCAGCTGGGGCTCGTCCGTGTTCCGGCGACGCGCATCCACATGGATGCCGTGGAGGCCGCGCGCGCGGCGCTCGCAGCCGTGGAGGCGGCGGGAGAGCGCTTCGTCGTCCACTTCGATGTCGACGTGCTCGGCCACCTGCACCTGCCACTGGCGAACATGCCCAACCCCGACGCCGCCCCCTGGGGACTGAGCATCGCGGAGGTCATGGCCAGCCTGCGCGTGTTTTCGGACAGCGACCGGTTCGCCGGGATCGTGCTGACCGAGGTGAACCCGAGCAACGCCCCCGACGGCGGGGCGATGCGGGAGTACGTGGAGCTGGTCGCGAGCGGCCTGAGCGGCTGAACGCGCGTGGCGCTTACCTCGAGATCGATGACGCCGAGCGCGCGGCCGCCGCCGCATCCACCCGGTCGCGCACGACCTCGACCATCGCGTCGGGCGTCGACCGCGGCGTGAGCAGCGGTGCGGTCGCCACGTCGCCGCCCGCCCGCTCGGCGAGCGTGGCGAAGTAGCCGGGCGCGAGCAGGTACGTCGCCACGACCACGCGGGCGCCGGGATGCGCCTCGCGGGTCTGCCGGATCGCCTCGGGCAACGGCGGGGTCGCCGCCGAGATGAAGCCGACCGTGACGGGGCGCGCCAGCCGCTCCGCCAGGAGCGCTCCGGTGGTGCGGCAGTCCGCGACAGCGCGGGCGTCGGAGGAGCCGGCGGCGGCGAGTACGACCGCGTCGGAGTCGCGGAGACCCGCTTCGGTGAGACGCTGGACGAGCACGTCGACCAGGCGGGAGTCCGGGCCGAGGGCGCCGGTGACGGACGCGGGCAGGGGTGCCTCGGCCGCGCTGTCCGCCAGGTCGACATAGACGTGGTACCCCGCCGACAGCAGCAGGGGAACGATGAGGGCGTCGTCCGCGACCGCGGCGGCGGACGAGAGCGCGGTGGGCACGTCGGGCTGCTCGACGTCGACGTGGCAGCCGAGCACAGGCGCGTCCGTGGATGCCGCCACGCGTTCCACGAGACGGCGGACGGCGGTCTGCCCCTCAGGTGAGGAGGTGCCGTGCGAGGCGGCGACGACCGCCGTGCTCATGCGTCCTCCAGCTCGATCTCGATGAAGCCGCCGACGATGCGGGTGCGGAAGGTCTGCAGCGCGAGAGCGGGGTCGGTGAAGCACTCGCCCGTTCCCAGGTCGTACACCTGTTTGTGCAGGGGGGACGCGATGGTCGGGCGGTCGCCGCGGGAGCCGACGATTCCGCGAGCCATCACCGGTGCGCCGCCGTCGGGGTCCTCGTGTGCGACGGCGTAGACCTCGCGCGGGCCGAGGAGGAAGACGGCGATCTGGCGCATCCTCAGCAACACGGCCTCGCCCCAGGACGGCTCGAGGTCACCGACCCGGCACGCGCGCACCCAGTCCGCGCTCCGGGACTCCGAGAGGGGGGAGGTCTGCGTGATCGTCATGCCCCGAGACTAGGCAGCCGATGTTTCGGACGGCGGCCGCTGCTGTTACTTCCTCATGAAGCGGTCCTCACATCCACCGACCGCCTGTGTGCGTCGCGTGTTAACGCGCGGTTACAACCGCGAAATTCGGGGGAAACCGCACCGCCCTACGCTCGAAAGGCACGAGGCGGGAGCGAATCCCGCCGGTGCGGCGGCAGCCGCCACGACCGGAAGGGGCCCGCATGACCGGACGCACAGTGATCGTGGGAGGCGGACCGGCCGCCCATCGGCTGGTGGATGCGCTGGTCTCGCGCGGAGCCGGGGCGACAGCCGGCGAGCGATCCATCGTGGTGCTGGCCGAGGAGCCGCACCTGCCGTACGACCGCGTGCAGCTGAGCAAGCGGCTCGCCGACGGCGACGTCGACCTCACCCTCGAGCCGGCATCCCACTGGGAGGATGCGGCGGTCGAGCTGCGCGTCGGGGAGGCCGTCACGGCGATCGACCGCGTGGCGCGCACGGTGACCACCTCCTCCGGCGCGGTCATCGCGTATGACGACCTGGTGCTCGCGACCGGCTCCTCCGCTCCGGTCCCCGACATCCCCGGAGCGCACGCCAGCCGTGTGTACCGCACCATCGCCGACGTGGATGCGCTGGTCGCCGAGGTCGCGGGGCTGCGGGAAACCCTGGGGCGCGCGCCGCGGGTCGCCGTGGCGGGCGGCGGCCTGCTGGGGCTCGAAGCCGCCGGCGGTGTCGCCGCCCTCGGCGCGGAGTCCGTCATCATCCACTCGGGTGGCTGGCTCATGTCCGCCCAGCTGGACGAGGGGGCCGGCCAGGCGCTCGGCCGGCTGATCCGGGCGCGCGGCATCGACCTGCATCTCGGCACCAGGCCCCGCGAGATCCTGCTCGACGACGACGGACGCCCGACGGCCGTCCGCTGCGCCGACGGCCGCAGCGTTCCGGCCGATATCGTCGTCTTCGCGATCGGCATCCGGGCCCGGGACGAACTGGCCCGCGACGCCGGCATCGAGACGGAGGAACGCGGCGGCGTGATCATCGACGAGGCCTGCCGCACCTCCGACCCGGCCGTCTGGGCGATCGGGGAGGTGGCGGCGATCGACGGCCGGACGGTCGGTCTGGTCGCCCCGGCCAACGCGATGGCGGAGACCGTCGCCGACCGACTGCTCGGCGGCGACGCGACCTTCACCACCGTGGACGACGCCACGAAGCTGAAGCTCTCGGGGGTGGATGTCGCCAGCTTTGGCGACGCGCTCGCCCGTGAACCCGGGGCGCTGGAGATCGTCTACGCCGACCCGGCCCGTGGGCTCTACCAGAAGCTGGTGGTCAGCGACGACGCCCGTACCCTGCTCGGCGGCGTCTTCGTCGGCGACGCCTCCCCGTACACGAGCCTCCGGCCGCTGCTCGGCCGCGAGCTGGACGCGGAACCGGCCGCCTACCTCTCTGCGGCGGGAGCAGAACCGCCCGCGGGTGGCGCGCTCCCGGACGATGCGCTGGTCTGCTCGTGCAACAACGTCACCTCCGGCACCGTGCGGTCCGCCGTGGAGGACGGCTGCCACGACCTCGGCGAGCTGAAGGCCTGTACGCGGGCGGGTACGCAGTGCGGGTCGTGCGTCCCCCTGGTGAAGAAGATCCTGGAGGCTGAGCTCACCCGCACCGGCGCCACCGTCTCCCACGCACTGTGCGAGCACTTCGACCTGTCGCGCCAGGAGCTGTTCGAGTCGATCCGGGTTCTCGAGCTGACCAGCTGGGAGGAGACGATCGCGCGTCTCGGGCGCGGCCGGGGCTGCGACATCTGCAAGCCGGCGGTGGGCTCCATCCTCGCCAGTCAGCACAGCCAGTACCCGCTGGACGGCGGCCGCGGTCAGCTGCAGGACACCAACGATCGCGCCCTCGCCAACATGCAGAAGGACGGCACCTACTCGGTGGTGCCGCGCATCCCGGGCGGCGAGATCACCCCGCAGAAGCTGGCCGTGATCGCCCAGGTGGCCACCGACTTCGGGCTGTACACGAAGATCACCGGCGGCCAGCGCATCGACATGTTCGGTGCACGTCTGGAGCAGCTCCCCGAGATCTGGAAGCGGCTGGTGGACGCGGGCTTCGAGTCCGGTCAGGCCTACGGCAAGGCGCTGCGCAACGTGAAGAGCTGCGTCGGATCCACCTGGTGCCGCTACGGCGTCCAGGACTCGGTTGGGATGGCCGTCGACCTCGAACTCCGCTACCGCGGCCTGCGCGCGCCGCACAAGTTCAAGTTCGGCGTCTCCGGCTGCGCGCGGGAGTGCGCGGAGGCCCGCGGGAAGGACGTCGGCGTCATCGCCACCGACAAGGGATGGAACCTCTACGTCGGCGGCAACGGCGGCTTCCAGCCCGCGCACGCGCAGCTGCTGGCCTCCGACCTCGATGACGAGACGCTCATCCGCTACATCGACCGCTACCTCATGTACTACATCCGCACGGCCGACCGGCTGCAGCGCACGGCCCGGTGGATGGAGGACCTCGACGGCGGCGTCGAGCACGTCCGCGCCGTAGTCGTCGACGACTCGCTGGGCCTCGCCGACGAGCTGGAGGCGGCGATGGCGAAGCACATCGACACGTACGAGGACGAGTGGGCGGCGACGCTGCGCGACCCGGAGCGGCTGCGCCGGTTCCGGTCGTTCGTGAACGCGCCGGACACCCCCGACCCGTCGATCGCCCGGGTCGAGGAGCGCGGCCAGCTGCGCCCGGCCACCGCCGAGGAGCGCGCCGCAGGCCCCGTCCTCGTCGCGGGCTCGACCATCCCGGTCCGGCCGGGCGCCGCAGACGGAGGAGAGACACGATGACACGCACAGGAACGGTCACCCTCGTCGGCGGCGGACCCGGCGACCCGGACCTCCTCACGGTCGCGGCGGTGCGGGCGCTCGCCGCGGCGGACGTGGTGCTGTTCGACCGCCTCGCCCCGCATGACACGCTCGCGGAGCTCGCGCCGCGCGCGCGGCTGATCGACGTGGGCAAGCGGCCGGGACACCATCCCATCCCGCAGGATGAGATCGAGCGCATCCTCGTCCGGCACGCTCTGGAGGGCTCGGACGTCGTGCGGCTGAAGGGCGGCGACCCGTTCGTGTTCGGCCGCGGCGGCGAGGAGGTGGAGGCCTGCCGGCGGGCGGGCGTCCCGGTGCGCGTCGTCCCGGGAGTGACGAGCGCGATCTCGGTACCGGCCGCTGCGGGCATCCCGGTGACGCACCGGAACACCAGCAGGATGTTCACCGTCGTCTCCGGGCACGCCCGCTCTCGCCGGCCGAGCTGGAGCACCTGGCCGGCCTCGGCGGCACCATCGTCATCCTGATGGGGATCACGAACCTCCCCTCGATCACCGCGGGGCTTGCGCGGTTCGGGATGGACCCTGGCATGCCGGTCGCGGTCGTCGAGCAGGGCTACTCCGCGCGGCAGCGCACGACGTTCGGGAAGCTGTCGACCATCCTCACCGAGTCGGTGCGAGCGGGCGTCGGCTCGCCGGCGGTGGTCGTCATCGGCGAGGTGGTCCGGCTGGCGAACGACGGGGATGCGGCGTCGGCCGCCGCCCTCGCCGACGCGGCCGCGGTGACGGGGCCGTGAGATGAGCGACGAGCGCCCCGGTGACGAGCGCCCCGGCATCGCCGCGTTCCGCCCCGACCAGCTGGCCGGATTCCGCATCGGCGTCACGAGCGACCGCCGGTCCGCGGACCTGATCGACGCGTTCGAGCGCCGGGGAGCAACGGTTCTCCACGCTCCGACGGTGCACATGCGTCACGCCGACGACGACGCCCCGGTCATCGCCGACACGGAGCGGATCATCGACGCGGCGCCCGACGTGCTCCTGGCCACCACCAGCTACGGGATGCGCCGCTGGTTCGAGGTCGCCGACTCGGCCGGGCTCGGGGAGGCGCTGCAGCACACGCTCGCGGAGTCCACCATCCTGGTCCGCGGCCCCAAAGCGCGCGGCGCTGTGCGTGCCGCCGGCCTCGACGACGCCGGGATGAGCGACGAAGAGACGACCGCATCCCTCGTCGGCAAGCTGATCGCCGAGTACCCGCCCGGCATCACCGTCGCGGTGCAGCTGCACGGTCAGCCGGATGAAGCGCAGCTCCAGCGGTTGCGCGATGCGGGCGACACGGTGATCACGGTCGCCCCGTACTCCTGGTCGGTCGCCGCGGACACCGACGAGCGCGTCACCCGGTTGGTCGAGGCGATCGCCGCCCGGCAGCTCGACTGCGTGACGTTCACGAGCGCCCCGGCGGTCGACGGCCTGTTCGCCGCGGCGCTCGCCCGCGGCCGCTACACGGAGGTGGTGGATGCGCTGCGCGGCGACGTCGTCGCGGCCGGGGTCGGCCCCGTCACCGTCGCCCCGCTCGTCGCGGCCGGCATCGAGCCGCTCCAGCCGGACCGCTTCCGCATGGGGGCGCTCATCCGGCTGGTCTGCGAGCACCTGGAGGCCCGATCCACCCGCCGGGTCACGACCCGGCACGGCGACGTCGAGTTGCGCGGGAGCATCGCGATCGTCCGCGGGACGCCGATCCGGCTGACCCCGACCTCGCTGTCGCTCTTCCGGGCGCTGGTTGCCGCCAACGGTGCGGTCGTGTCGCGCAGGGAGCTCTCGATCGCGCTGGCGGACGCGTCCGACCAGTACGACGAGCACGCGATGGAGGTCTCGCTCAGCCGCCTGCGGCAGAGCCTCGGAACGCCCGGCCTGGTGGCGACCGTCGTGAAGCGGGGGTACCGACTCGACGTGTGAGGCGCCGTGACACCGGGCGTCATCCCGGCACCGCCTGCGCCGCCGCGAGGAGGCTCGCGATCCGGCCCTTGCATCCCCCGCATCCGGTGCCAGCGCGGGTCTCGCGGCCGACCTCGTCGACCGTGCCGCAGCCTCCCGCCGCGGCCTCGGAGATGCGCCCGGCCGTCACGCCGTTGCACCAGCACACCGTCGCCTCCGGACCCTCGGGGTCGTCCGCGAGAACGTGCGCGTCGTCGGCGGCGTCCAGCCGGAGCAGCGCGGACGGCTCGGCCGGGAGCGCGCCGCCGCGCTCGAAGAGCAGCGTCAGTTCCGCGCCGGCGTGGGGGAGTCCAACGGAGACGAATCCGGTGAGCGCATCGTCGCGGACCACGGTCTTGAGGTAGGCGCCCCGGGCCCGGTCGAGCCAGACGGCGACCTCGGCGGTCTCGTCCCAGGCGTCGGCAGCATGATCGCCTCCCGCGACCACGTCGAGGCCGGTCGCCTTCAGCATCACGACGGCCGGACGCTCGCGTAGCGCCACGGCGGCGTCCGCCCCGGCGGACCGGCCGGCCGCCTCGGCGCGCAGGCGGCGCGCGAGGGCGGCGGCCTGGCGCCAGCCCGGACCGATCAGCCCGGATGGCGCGCCGGGGACCCGACCATCGGCTCCCGCGTCCTCGGGCGACGCGACCTGTGCGCAGTCGCCGAGGGCGAAGACGTCCGGATCGCTCCAGCTGCGCAGCTCCTCGTCGACGAGGATGCCGGACGCGCACGCGAGACCGGCGGCCAGCGCCAGCTCCATCCGTGCGCCGACGCCGCAGGACAGCACCAGCAGGTCGCCCGCGATGTAGGTTCCGTCAGCGCAGCCGATGCCGTCGAACACTGGTCCGCTCGGCTCGTCGCGGAAGCCGATGCTCTCGGCGCGCGCATGCGCGGCCATGCCGACGCCGAGCGTGCGGGCGGCGCGGCTCAGCATCCGACCGCCCGGCTCGTCGAGGTTGCGCGCCATCGGCGTCGGACCGTGATGGACGACGACCACCTGCGCGCCGTGCTCGGCGGCGAGGAGCGCGAACTCCATCCCGAGCACGCCGGCTCCGAGCACGACGATGGTGCCGCCGCCGGCGACCACGGGTGCGACCGCCTCGGCGTCGGCCAGGTCGCGCAGGGCGACGACGCCGGTGGGCAGAGGACGCGCACCCTGGTCGAGCGCGACTCCGGGCGCCGCCGAGCGGTCGCGCCGGGCGTGCTGGAGGCCGTCGAGCGTCGGGATGTTGGCGCGCGCACCCGTGGCGAGCACGAGCCGGTCGTAGGGGAGCTCCTCGCCGGTGTCGAGCAGCACACGCTGGCGCTCCCGGTCGATCGCGACTGCCACCTCCCCGAGCCGGATATCGGCACCGGCAGCGCGTGCCGCAGCGGTGTCCGTGAGGTCGAGACGCTCGCGTGCGGCCGCCCCGACGGCGTATTCGGCGACGAGGACGCGGTTGTAGGCGTCCTCGCGCTCGGCGCCCACCACGGTGAGCGTCGCCTCCCCGTCGGCGACGGAAGGCAGCAGCTCCTCCACGAAACGGGCACCGACCGGGCCGTAGCCGACCAGCACGACGCGCAGCGGGCGTCCGCTCATGCCGCCTCCTCTTCCGCAGCGGGGCGGACCGTCACGGCGGTCCGCTTGAACTCGGGCATCGCCGAGATCGGATCGACGACCGCCTCGGTGAGCAGGTTGGCGCACTGCCGGCCGGCGAAGTGGAACGGCAGGAACACCGTGTCGTGGCGCATGCCGGCCGAGAGCAGGGCGCGTGCCGTCACAGCGCCGCGTGCGTTGCCGACGGTGACCCGGTCGCCGTCGGCGATGCCCAGCCGGGCGGCCGTCGCCGGGTGCAGTTCGGCGCGCACCTCGGGCTGTGCGGCGACCAGCTCGGGCACCCGGCGCGTCTGCGCGCCCGACTGGTAGTGCTCCAGCAGGCGCCCGGTGATCAGGGTGAGCTCGCCCGGGAGCCGTCCGGTCGTGAGCTCGCGGGCCCGCACGGGGACGAGACGCGCTCGCCCGTCGTCGTGGCCGAAGCGGTCGAGGAAGAGGCGGGGCGTGCCCGTCGACCCGGCGGGGTACGGCCAGTGGGCCGCCTCCCCGGTCTGCGCCTGTGCGTCGAGGAGGGCGTGGCTGAGCCCGGAGTAGTCGGCGACACCGCCCGCGGAGGCCCGGGCGAGTTCGTCGAAGACCTCCGCCGGGTCGGTCGGCCACACCGATGCCGCGTTCAGCCGGTGGGCGAGGTCGGCGAGGATGTCGAGCTCGCTGCGCACCCCGGGCGGCGGGTCGAGCGCGCGCCGCCGTCGCAGGATGCGGCCCTCCAGGTTCGTCATCGTGCCCTCCTCCTCCGCCCACTGCGTCACCGGCAGCACCACGTCGGCCAGCTCGGCGGTCTCCGAGAGGACGAAGTCGCAGACGACGAGGAGGTCGAGCGCCTCGAGCCCGGAGCGGATGACGCCGGCGTCCGGGCCGGAGACGACCACGTTGGAGCCGTGGACGAGCAGCGCCCGAACGCCGTCGGGCCGCTGGCCGAGCATCCCGAGCAGTTCCACCGCGGGGACGCCGGGGCCGGGGATGACGGCCGGGTCGACGCCCCAGACCGCGGCGACCGCGGCGCGGGCCGCCGGGTCGGTGATCTTGCGGTAGCCCGGCAGCTGGTCGCATTTCTGCCCGTGCTCCCGCCCGCCCTGCCCGTTGCCCTGCCCGGTGAGCGTGCCGTAGCCGGATCCGGCCCGGCCGACCAGGCCGAGGGCCAGCGCCAGATTGATGGCGGCTGTCGCGGTGTCCGTGCCGTCCACGTGCTGCTCCACGCCGCGCCCGGTGAGGATGAAGGTCCCGCGCCCGCGCGCGAGCCGGCGGGCGACCTCCCGCAGCTGCCCGACCGGGACGCCCGTGTGCTCCTGCACCCGCTCGGGCCACCATCCCGCGACACTGCGGCGCACCGCGTCGAAGCCGGTCGTGCGCGCTTCGAGGTACGCGGTGTCGGCGAGGCCTTCGGCCAGCACCACGTGCAGCAGCCCGAGCAGCAGGACGAGGTCGGATCCGGGCGCCGGTTGCAGGTGCATGCCGGCGCCATCCGCCGTGAGCTGCGCCGTCTGCGACCGCCGCGGGTCGACCACGATCAGCCCGCCGGCCGCGCGGGCCCCCGCCAGGTGTCCGAGGAACGGCGGCATGGTCGCCGCGACGTTCGAGCCGAGAAGCAGGATGGCGTCCGCGTCGTCGAGGTCGGTCACCGGGAACGGCATCCCGCGGTCGACGCCGAACGCCCGGTTGCCCGCGGCCGCCGCCGACGACATGCAGAACCGTCCGTTGTAGTCGATGCGCGAGGTGCCGAGCGCCAGCCGGGCGAACTTGCCGAGCAGGTAGGCCTTCTCGTTGGTGAGACCGCCGCCGCCGAAGACGCCGACCGCGTCGGCCCCGTGCTCCCGCCGGATGGCCGCCAGCCGTTCCGCGACCAGACCGAGGGCGTCATCCCAGCTCGCGGGCCGCAGCTCGCCGTCGCGACGGACCAGCGGGACGGTGAGCCGGTCGGGCGTCCGCAGGAGCTCGGCCGAGGTCCAGCCCTTCTTGCACAGACCGCCGCGGTTCGTCGGGAACGCGCGCCCGGCCACGGTGACCGGGGTCGCTGCGAGCGGGTCCGGCGTCAGGGTCATCGCGCACTGCAGGGCGCAGTACGGGCAGTGGCTGTCGGCGGTCATGGAGCGGCCGGCCTAGATCCGGACCCCGCGGCGACGCCCGTGCAGGGCCACACCGACGGTCACCGCGAGCAGCACGGCGTACGCGGCGACGAACCAGAGCAGGCCGGACTCGTAGCCGCCGGTCGAGGTCTTCGACAGGCCGAGCACCTGCGGGATGACGAACCCGCCGTATGCGCCGAACGCCGAGACGATTCCAAGGGCGGCCGCCGCGGTGCGCTGGGCGGAGACGTCGCCCGCCGTGCTGTGGCCGTCGGCGGCGCCGGCACGCAGCGCGAACAGGGTGGGGATCATCCGGTAGGTGGCCCCGTTGCCCGCGCCGCTCGCGATGAACAGCACGAGGAAGAAGGCCAGGAACAGCCAGAAGTTGTCGAGCGGAAGCGTGAGCACCACCGCGAGCGCGCCCGCGCCCATGACGACGAAGGCCGCGATCGTGATGACGCTGCCGCCGAACCGGTCGGCCAGTCGCCCTCCGAACGGACGGGCCAGCGAGCCGACCAGTGCGCCGAGGAAGGCGAGCGAGAGCGTCGCTCCGGCCACGGGGAAGGCGCTGAAGGAGGGGAACTGGTCGGCGATCAGCTTCGGGAAGACGCCGGAGAAGCCGATGAACGACCCGAACGTCCCGATGTAGAGCAGGGCCATCAGCCACAGCTCCGGGGCCTTGAGCGCCGCGAGGGAGGCGGTCAGGTCGGCCCGGGCGTTGGTCAGGTTGTCCATGCGCCGCCAGGCGCCGACGATCGCCACGATGATGAGCGGCACCCAGATCAGGCCCGCGAGGGGCAGCTGCAGGGTCGCGCCGGCTCCGATGGTGATGACGATCGGGACGGCGAACTGCGCGACGGCCGCGCCGAGGTTGCCGCCGGCCGCGTTGAGGCCGAGCGCCCATCCCTTCTTCCGCTGCGGGTAGAAGAACGTGATGTTCGCCATCGAGCTGGCGAAGTTGCCGCCGCCGAAACCGGCCAGCGCCGCGACCAGCAGCATCACGCCGAACGGCGTCTGCGGGTTGGCGACGCAGACGGCCAGGCCGATCGCCGGAATGAGCAGCAGCGCCGCCGAAATCATCGTCCAGTTGCGCCCGCCGAAGCGCGGGACCATGAACGTGTAGGGGAAGCGAAGTGTCGCCCCGACCAGGCTCGGCATCGAGATCAGCCAGAAGGTCTGGGCGGTGTCGAAGGTGAAGCCGGCCGCGGGCAGCGACACGACCACGATCGACCACAGTTGCCAGACGACGAAGCCGAGGAACTCGGCGAAGATCGACCAGCGCAGATTGCGCCGGGCGATGGCTGCGCCCTGGTCGCGCCACTGCGCCGGGTCTTCGGCGTTCCATCCCTCGATCCAGCGGCCGGGGCGGACGGTCAGGGCGGTGCCGGGGGCGGTCGCTTCGGAAGCGGTCGCATCGGGGGTGGCGTTCCCGGTCGTGGCCGGTGCGGAGACGGTGCTGGTCATCGGTGGACCTCCTGCGGGGAACCTGCGGGTGAAGTGGGTGTCCCCACGCTAGGAAGCGCGTGTTTCCGCCGACCGCTCCGTGCGTGAAAGCGGCGTAACGAACACCTCTCGGCCGGCGCCCGGCGCTGTGAGGGGAACGTAACGGGGCGAGCGCCTCCGGGCAACGGGTCCGTCATCGTCGCCGCATAGCGTCTCTCTGACAGACCTCGGAGGTGGAGATGGATGCGACAGCGCTGACCGTCGACGGCTACCGCGCCGCCGTGCTCGAGCCGGTGCGGCCCCTGCCCGCGGAGGAGGTCGCGCTCGTCGACGCCGTCGGCCGCGTGACCGCGCGCGAGCTCGCCGCCCGGCAGCCGGTGCCGCTGTTCGACAACTCCGCGATGGACGGCTACGCGGTGCGTGCGGCCGACCTCGTCGGCGCGAGCGCGGCCCATCCCGTGACGGTCAGGGTCGCCGACGGCGCCCGCGCCGGTGACCGGCGCCCGGCACCGCTCCGGCCGGGGGAGGCGGTGCGCGTGATGACCGGGGCGCCGCTGCCCGCCGGCGCAGACCTCGTGGTCCCGGTCGAGCTCACCGTCGCCGGACGGTTCACGGGTGACGCGACGGTGACCCTCTGGCCGTCCGCCAAATCGAACATCCGTCGTGCGGGGGAGGACGTCGCCGCCGGGGCGCCGCTGCTGCCCGCGGCCACCCCGCTCACCGCTCGTGCGCTCGCCCTGCTCGCGGCGACGGGGCACAGCACGGTGGAGGTGCGCAGGCGTCCGCGCATCGCCGTTGTCTCCAGCGGCGACGAACTGGCGGGAGCAGAGCCGTCGTCCCGCGACCAGCAGGATGTCGCCGCGTGCGTCATCCCCGATTCGAACGCGGTCTACCTCACCGCGGCGGCCCGGTCACTGGGCTGCGAGGTCAGCGGTGTGCACCGCGCCGGTGACACCGAGGAGGCCCTGCGGGCAGCCCTCGACGCCGCGTCGCAGGACGCCGACCTGATCGTCTCGACCGGCGGCCTCGGCGCCGGGACGCACGACCTGCTGGGCCGGCTCGTCGCGGCATCACCGGGAGGGATGCTCGCCCGCGTCGCGATGCGGCCCGGCCGCCCTCAGGCGCACGGCAGCTGGAGCGGCGTGCCGTGGCTCGCCCTCCCCGGAACGCCCACCGCCGCCTTCGTCTCGTTCGAGGCGTTCGTTCGACCGGTGCTCGACCGCCTCGCGGGCAGGGCGACGACGGACACGTCGGGCGCGGAGGTCGTCTCGTCCGGCTGGGCCGGGTCCGCCGGGGCGGTGCGCTACGTGCCGCTCGCGGTGACCGACCGCGGCGACGGCGTATCGGTGACCCCGGTGGGCGCGCCGGGTGCGGCCTCCCACGCGCTGTCCGCGATGTTCACCGCACCGCTCATCGGCGTGGTCGGAGCCGACATCGAAGACGTGGTCGCGGGTCAGCTCCTGCCCGTGATCGCGCCGGCCTGAGCGGGCGTACTCGCGGCGGCTACTCCCGGCCGGGCCACTGCCGCCCGGCCCACGGGTCGTAGTCGGCGATCAGCGGCTCCTGCTCCGGGCGATCGGGCTCGGGAACGTGCTGCAGGTTCACCCGGACGCGGTACCAGAGCGAACTCGAGCCGCGCATCCCGTCGACCAGTTCGTCCGCCGGGTGCAGCTGCGCCGCGACGTCCGGGTGGGCGGCCTTCCACTGTTCGAGCGCATCCACCGCCTCCGGCTTCGTCTTCGTGCGGGCGACCTCAATAAGGGGCATCTGCGAGACGCGCCGCCCGGCGCCGTCCCCGCTGCGCGGAGGTTTCTCGGCCGGCCCGAGCTTCTTCGCGAGCGCGAGCAGGGCGTCCAGCGAACCGACGGCGTCGTCGATGCCGTCATGGGGGTCGCCGCGCTCGGCGAAGCGGTCGAGCACCGTCCGGACGGTGAACTCCTCCGGGCGCCGATCGCGCACCTCGTCCCAGTCGAGCGGGGTCGAGACGCGCGCGTCGGGCAGCGGGCGGATGGAGTAGGCCGAGGCCACCGTGCGGTCTTTCGCGTTCTGATTGAAGTCGACGAACACGCTCTCGCCGCGCTCCTCCTTCCACCACCGGGCCGTCGCGAGCCCCGGCGCGCGGTTCTCGACCTCGCGGGCCAGCGTCTCCGCCGCCAGCCGCACGTCGGCGAACCCCCACTCGGGCGCGATGCGGACCAGGATGTGCAGGCCGCGCGATCCGCTCGTCTTCGGCCAGCCGACCAGCCCGTGATCGTCGAGCACCTCCCGGGCGACGAAGGCGACGTCCACGATCTGCGACCAGTCGACACCCGGCATCGGATCGAGGTCGACGCGGAGCTCGTCGGGATGGTCGAGATCCTCCGCGCGGACCGCATGCGGGTTGAGGTCGAGGCAGCCGAGGTTGGACACCCAGGCGAGCCCGGCCGCATCCCGCACCACCGCCTCCTCCGCCGACGTGCCGCTGGCATAGTGCAGCGTCGCAGTGTCGATGTAGTCGGGATGCCCCTCCGGCACGCGCTTCTGGAAGAACGGCTCCTGCGACAGCCCCTTCACGAAGCGCTTCAGCACCATGGGCCGGCCGCCCGCGCCGCGCAGCGCGCCGTCGGCGACCGCGACGTAATAGCGCGCGAGGTCGAGCTTGGTCAGCCCGGGCTCGGGAAAGACGACCTTGTCGGGGCTCGAGATGCGCACCTCCTGCCCCTCCACCTCGAGGAACGTCTCGGACTTCTTCGACGGGCTCATGCCCGCCACGGTAGCCGTGCCCGCGCGGCCGGGCCAGGGTCGGGTCGCGCGGCCGTCCGCCCGCGCAAACGGAGGACATCTCGCACCTCTGGTCTCGAACTCCCTCCCTTCGTGTCCGATCCACGGCGCGCCGCGCCGGATCGCCTCCCTTTCCGCATCGGGCAGCCCGCCCCGGCGCCGCGTCGCAAAGGGAGGAGAAAAGCAGGATGCGCCCGCGCGCCGACGGGGAACGGAGGTGTTCAGGGCAGGTATCGTGCCCGACCACCTCCGTTTCTGCGGGCTGCCCGCAGGCTCTGGGCCGCCGGGCCGGCTGCTGCTAGCGTGCCGTTCGGGGGGTACGCGATGCGGCAATGGGTGTTCGCGACGGCGATGGCGGCGGTGGTCGCGGTGGGGCTGAGCGGGTGCGTGTTCCCGCCGACACCGTTCGACGGGAAGCGCACGGCGGAGGACCGCATCCCGACCGACCTCATCCCGGAGGTCCAGGGCGGCGACATGTCCACCTCCCGCTACCAGGGCAGCGCCGACGGCTGGGACATCTACCTGCTGCGCGGCACGCATCCGTTCGGCATCTGCCTGGCGTACACCGACGGCACGCCGGAACGCTCCGGCGCCGCGTGCTCGGGCGGGACCTGGATGCGAGCGGGACTGCCCGACGGCGACGAGTTCGAGGTGAGCCTGAACGGCTTCATCGACACCCCGAAGCCGGGCCAGACGGTCCTCTCGACCTGGGTGCGTCAGGTCAGGCACGGAACCGGCGGATGACCGGCCGGTGGGGCCGTCGGCGCTGGGCCGGGCTGGCGATCGGGATCGTCTGCTGCGCCGTGCTCGTGGGAGTCGCGACGTTCTTCATGCAGGTCCACGACGCAACCGCCGACTGGTGGCCGCGCGCCATCCCGACCCGGGTGCAGTACGACCACCGCGACTTCACGTGCGGCGACAACCCGCGGATGTATGACGTCGAACCGGAAGCGCTGACCGGCCTCCAGCCACGGGGACGCACGATCGGCGGCGGCGTCATCTACGCGCCCCCGGGCTACGACCTGCCGGCGGGCATCGTCGTCTCGGCGAACGGCGAACTCCGAGCGTGCCCGCTCAGCGGCGGGTTTTGATCCGTGCCTCGACCCGGCCGCACGCCCTTCAGGCCCGCGCCTCGCCCGCCAGCCGCGAGTTGATGAGGGAGAGGGCCGATGCGAGGGTGTCGGTCCGCGCGCTCTCGGTGAAGCCGGGTCGGAGTATGAGCACGCTGAATCCGGTGTCGTCACGCTCCACGTATGCGAGCAGGCCGGCCGGGTCGGTCGGCGCGACGCGGGTGTCGGTGATGCGCCATGATGTGTCGGTCAGCGGGATGATCTCCAGGGCGGGGTCCACGGGGATCCCCTCGAAGCTCGCCAGCATCGCCGTGCCTCCTGTTGCTGCCATGATGCCACTCGATCACCGGGCTCCGGAGACGGCCAGGGATTGACAGAGGCGCCGGGCGGCCTCGTCGGACACAATGGGTGCCATGGGATCCATGGACCTCAACCCGCCCGTCGACGAGCACGACGGCGTCCGGGTCCACCGCGCGCTGTGGCGGCACTGGGGAACGCCCGCGGCGATCTACGGGACGATCGTCTACGCCAGCGTGATCGCGGCGACCTCGGTCGATAACGAGGACAGCGGCTCGGCCGTGCAGATCCTCGTGTTCAGCCTGGTCAGCATCGTCGTGTTCTGGCTGGCGCACGTGTACTCCGACGCGCTCGGGTTCCACGGCGACGCCGACCGTCTGGGCGACCGGATGCGCGACTCGCTGCGGCACGCGCTGTTCGAGTCGAGCGGGATGCTGGAGGCCGCCGTCATCCCGAGCGTCCCGCTGCTGCTCGCCTCGCTGCATGTCCTCTCCGCCACCGCCGGCGTGTTCCTAGCCCTGTGGCTGTGCGTGCTGCTTCTCGCCCTGCTCGGGTTCCTGGTCTTCCGCGTGCGCGGCCGTGGGGTGTGGGTGTGCCTGGTGGGGGCGGTGGTGACCGGGCTGTTCGGCGTGGTCGTCATCGTGCTCAAGTCGCTGCTGTCGCACTGAGCCCATAGCGCCGCCGGGCGCGCCGCGGAAGCATGCGTGACGGGATGTGACGGCAGCGAAACAGAAGGACACGCAGCATCGACGCCGCTTGCGGACTCCCGCATTCTGATGCGCATCCCCGATGCCAGAGGAGTCCTCATGCGTTCCCGTCCCACCCGTTCCCTCGGCGCCGCAGCCGTCGTCCTGACCGGCGCGCTGGCGCTGACCGCCTGCGCCGCAGGCTCCGATGCCGCCGCCGGAGGCGGCACGAAGGTCGACGGCGGCACCATCGTGTACGCCCACCAGCAGGAGCCGGCCTGCGTGTTCGGCGGCTGGATCGAGCAGGCGTACCTCTCGTACCAGGTGCTCGACAACCTGACGTCGCTGGATGAGGACCACAAGGTGGTCCCGTGGCTCGCGACCTCCTGGAAGCAGTCCGACGACGGACTGACCTGGACCTTCGACCTGAAGAAGGACGTGAAGTTCACCGACGGGACGCCGCTCACGGCCGCGGCCGTCGCCTACAACTTCGACTACTGGCTGAAGGGCGGCAACAGCACGGCGCAGGTGTGGCTCGACGGCTACTACAAGGATGCGAAGGCCGTCGACGACACCACCCTCCAGATCGACCTCTCCCGGCCGTATCCACGCCTGGCCGACAACCTGTCGCAGGGCTACTTCGGCATCCAGTCGCAGCACGCGCTCGAGACCCGCAGCAAGGAGCAGAACTGCGAGGCGCCGATCGGCTCCGGGGCGTTCATCGTCGACAAGTGGAACCGCGGCCAGGACATCATCCTGAAGAAGAACAAGGACTACACGTCTCCTCCGGCCAACGCGAAGCACACCGGCGCCGCCTACGTCGACGAGATCGACTGGAAGTTCGTGGCCGACCCGACCACCCGCGTCGCCGCGCTGCAGGGTGGCCAGGTGGACGCCATCTACGACGTCCCCGCTGTCCAGTGGAGCACGCTGAAGTCCGGCGGCTACCAGCTGGAGAAGTACGTGACGCCGGGCCGTCCGCAGCAGATCTCGTTCAACACGCAGCAGGGCCCGTTCACCGACGAGAAGGTCCGTCAGGCGTTCGCCTACAGCCTCGACCGCAAGCAGATCGTCGACACCATCGGCCGGGGAGTCATCCCGTTCGAGGGCAACGGCGGTGTCAGCCAGACGACCCCCGGCTACAGCGAGAAGGCGGCGGACTGGTACAGCCAGGACCTGAAGAAGGCGGATGCGCTGCTCGACGCGGCCGGGTGGACGCGCCAGGGAAGCACCGGCGTCCGCGAGAAGGACGGCACGAAGCTGACCGTGTCGCTGCCGTACGGCGCAGGCTCGATCATCAACGCGGACGGCGCGGCCATCCTGCAGGGCGTCAAGGAGCAGGCCGCGAAGGCCGGCTTCGACGTGAAGCTCGTGCCGGTTCCGCAGAGCGAGTTCTTCTCGGGCAAGTACGCCGGCCCGGACACCCACGACCTGGCCGCCGGCTACTGGACGGCCGTCACCGCGGGCATCCTCTACATCAACTGGCGTCCGTCGACCCCGGACCACCCCAACTACTCGAACGCCGCGTTCTACAACGACCCGACGCTCGAGCAGTACATCCTCGACGGCAACTCCGCCCCGACCGTGGAGGCGCAGAACGCCGCCTACGAGAAGGCGCAGGACTACATCGCCGAGCACGCGCTGTCGATCGGCGTCTACGACCGGCTGAGCACGCTCGCGGTCGCGCCGAAGCTGCGCGGGGTGTGGCAGGAGAACGCACAGGGAGGGCCGACGTTCTATGACGCCTACTTCGTCAAGTGAGCTGACCGCCGCTTCCCCGTCGGGAGCTGCGACGGGGCCGATCGCGCAGAACGCGATCCGGCCCCGCCGCGGTCGCGCGGTCGCGATCACCCTGCTGCGCAAGATCGGCGCCGCCGTCGTGGTGCTGTGGGGCGCGGCCACGGTCGCGTTCTTCGCGCAGCTGGCGCTGCCCGGCGATCGCGCGACGACCATCCTCAACATCCGGGCCGGCCAGGCGCAGGCGCGCACGCCGGAGGAGCTGGCGCAGATCAACCAGCAGTACGGGCTGACCAAGCCCGTGATCATGCAGTACCTCGACTACCTCCGCGGGCTGGTATCCGGCGACTTCGGCACCTCGTACCAGCAGTACCGGCCGGTCACCGCGGTGATCGGCGAGCAGCTCGGCAGCACGCTGACCCTCTCGCTGACGGCCATCGCGTTCGCGTGGCTGATCATGGTCGTCTGGGTCACGCTGACGGCTGGTCGCGGCCCGCGGCTGACGGCCTTCGGGTCGACGGTGGATGTGGTGACCGCCGGGCTGCCGGCCTACTGGCTCGGCATCATCCTGCTCCTGGTCTTCGGCCTCGGGCTGCACTGGTTCCCGATCATCAGCGGATCCTCGCCCGCCGGCATCGTGCTCCCGGCACTGACGCTGGCCATCCCTCTCGCCGGGTTCATGGCGCAGAGCGTGCGCACCGAGTTCGAGCGGTCGCTGGATCAGCCGTTCGTGCTGTCGGCGCGGATGCGCGGCATGGGCGAGTGGGGCATCCGGCTGCGGCACGTGCTCCGGCACGCGGTGATCCCGGCCGTGACGCTCTCCGGCTGGGCGCTGGGGGCGACCCTCTCCGGCGCCGTGATCGTGGAGTCGATCTTCTCGCGCCCGGGCATCGGCTCGGTGCTGGTCAGCGCGGTCAACGCGCAGGACCTCCCGGTGGTCACCGGGATCGTCACCCTGGTGGCGGTCGTGTACGTGGCGGCCAACCTCATCGTGGACGTCGTCTACACCGTCATCGACCCCCGCCTGGAGCTGACATGACCGCGCTCGGCACCCCTCCCTCCACCGCCGCTGCGGCCGTCCGCCCGACTCTCGCGGCCCGTGTGGGTCGCGTCCCGTGGGGCCTCGTCGTCGCCATCGCGTTCGCCGTGCTGCTGCTGGTCGCGGTGATCGCGCCGCAGGTGCTGACGACGCACCTCCCGACCGCGATCGACTACCAGGCGGCGCTGCAGCCGCCGAGCCTCGCGCATCCCTTCGGCACGGATGAGTCCGGCCGCGACCTCTACACCCGCGTGGTCTGGGGCGCTCGCGACTCGCTGACCATCGGGCTGGGCGCGGCGGCCGTCGGCGTGGGCCTCGCGCTCGTGCTCGGCACGCTCGCCGCGCTCGGGGTGAAGCCGGTGGCGGTTGTGATCGACCGGTTCGTGGAAATCCTGTTCGCCTTCCCGGCCCTCCTGCTCGCCCTGCTGCTGATCGCGATCGCCGGGCCGAGCGCCGCGACGCAGGTCTTCGCAGTGGGCATCGGAACCGCCCCTGGGTATGCGCGGATGATCCGCGGGCAGATCCTCGGAGCGCGCGACTCGGGATACGTCGAGGCGGCGACCGCGCTCGGGCACTCGCGCTGGCGCATCCTGCGCGCGCACATCCTGCCGAACGCCCTGCGTCCCCTGGTGGCGGTGTTCGCCCTGTCGATCGGGCAGTCGATCGTGTGGGCGTCGAGCCTCTCGTTCCTCGGTCTCGGTGTCGCGCCGCCCGCATCGGAATGGGGTGCCCTGCTGGATGCGGGGCGCCAGTACCTGACGACGGCGTGGTGGCTCGTCGTCATCCCCGGACTCGTGATCGTCGCTGTGGCGCTCGCCGCGACGACCATCGGACGGCACATCCAGGCGCGCCTGGAGAAGGGAGAGCGGTCGTGAGCATCAGTACGGAGACCACGGAGACCACGGAGACCGACGCCATCGTCCAGGAACTGGACTGGCCGGCGACCCGGCTGCGGGTGCGCAACCTCCGCACCGCGTTCCGGGTCGACGGCGCGCTGCGTCCGGTCGTCCACGGCGTGAGCTTCGACCTGCGGCCCGGGGAGTGCGTCGCGATCGTCGGCGAGTCAGGCTCGGGCAAGTCGGTCACCGCCCGCTCGCTGGTCGGCCTCGCGGGCCGCTCGGCGGTGGTCGAGGCGGACGAGCTGACGATCCACCACGAGGACGTCCGCGGGTTCGGCCCGCGCGAGTGGAAGCGCATCCGCGGCCGCGACATCGGATTCGTGCTGCAGGATGCGCTGGTGTCGCTCGACCCGCTGCGCCCGGTCGGACGGGAGATCGACGAGGCGCTCCGCCTGCACGGCTGGGGCGGACGCCGGGCGCGCCGGGAGCGCGTGCTCGACCTGCTGACGCGGGTGGGCGTGCCGTTCCCGGCCGTCCGAGCGAAGCAGCGGCCGGACCAGCTCTCCGGCGGCCTACGGCAGCGTGCTCTGATCGCCTCCGCCATCGCCCTCGATCCGGACATCGTGATCGCGGACGAGCCCACCACCGCACTCGACGTGACCGTGCAGGCGCAGGTGCTCGACCAGCTCGAGCTGATGAAGGAGCGCGGTGCCTCCGTGATCCTGATCAGCCACGACCTCTCGGTGGTCGCCCGGCTCGCCGATCACATCCTCGTGATGCGGGGTGGCGACGTGCTGGAGCAGGGGCCGGCCGACCAGGTGCTCGGGGCGCCGGCGCACGAGTACACGCGCGCTCTGATCGCCGCGGTACCCGGCGAGGCGACCCGCGGGCACGCGCTCACCCCGGGGGCGGCGGCGGTACCGGCCAAGCCGCCGGCCGGCGCCGTGGTGCTCGAAGCGACCGACCTCGTGAAGCGCTTCCACACCTCCGACGGCACGGTCACCACGGCCGTCGACCGCGTCTCCTTCTCGCTGCGTGCCGGGGAGACGCTCGGCATCGTGGGCGAGTCCGGATCGGGCAAGAGCACCACCGCGCGTCTCGCGCTCGGACTGGAGGCGCTCGACGGCGGAACCGTCCGCCTGCTCGGAGAACCCTGGGCGCCGCTCGCGGAGAGCAGGCGGCGGGGTCTGCGCAGCCGGATCGCCGTCGTGTACCAGGATCCGCTGAGCTCGTTCGATCCGCGCTGGAACGTCGAGCGCATCCTGCTCGATGCCCTCCGCTCCGAGCGGTTCGCGTCGGCGGAGGAGCGGCGCGCCCGGGTGCTCGAACTGCTGGAGCAGGTCGGCCTTCCGGCGAACGTCCTCCCGAGATTCCCGCTCAAGCTCTCGGGCGGCCAGCGGCAGCGCGTCGCCATCGCCCGCGCGCTCGCCCCGCGCCCGGACGTGATCGTGCTGGACGAGGCCGTCTCGGCGCTCGACGTCACCATCCAGGCGCAGATCCTCGACCTCCTCGCCGAGCTGCAGCGCGAGTCGGGCGTCGCCTACCTGTTCATCTCGCACGACCTCGGCGTCATCAGTCACCTCAGCGACCGCGTCCTCGTCATGAAGGACGGGGTGGTGGTGGAGGAGGGCTCGCCGGATGATGTCTTCGAACGGCCCGCGCACCCGTACACTCGTGCCCTGATCGCCGCCATCCCGGAGTTCGATCCGGCCGCGCGAGCCGCCACCAGCCCTGAAAGCGAGACCGCCGCATGAGCGAGCCAAAGCAGCTCTTCGTGAACCTCTTCGAGATGGCCTGCGTGAGTCACATCACGCACGGCCTCTGGACGCTGCCCGGCAACAACCGGGAGCGCTTCGCCGACCTCGACTACTGGCTGGAGCTGGCGCAGCTGCTCGAGCACGGCGGCTTCGACGGCATCTTCCTCGCCGACGTGATCGGTGCGTACGACGTGTTCCGCGGCGGCCCGGAGACGGCCCTGCGGGAGGGGCTGCAGAGCCCGAACCTGGATCCGCTGCTTCTGGTCCCGGCGATGGCCGCAGTGACCGAGCGGCTCGGATTCGGCGTCACCTTCTCGACGACGTACGAGCCGCCGTTCGCCTTCGCCCGCCGCATGTCGACGCTCGACCACCTCACCAAGGGCCGCATCGGCTGGAACATCGTCACCTCGTACCTGCCCAACGCGGCCCGCAACTTCGGCCTCGACGGGGAGGTGCCGCACGACGAGCGTTACCGCTATGCCGACGAGTACCTCGACGTGCTCTACAAGCTGTGGGAGGGGTCCTGGGATGACGACGCGGTGGTCGCGGACCGTGCGGCCGGCGTCTTCACCGACCCGTCCAAGGTGCGGTACATCGACCACGTCGGGGAGCGGTTCCGCGTCGCTGGCCCGCACATCGTCCATCCCTCCGTCCAGCGGACGCCGACGCTGTTCCAGGCGACCGGATCGCCCGCCGGCATCGAGTTCGCCGGGCGTCACGCCGAGGTCGTGTTCACCGGCGGCCGCACGAGCGAGGAGTTCCGCCGGAACGCCGACGGGATGCGCGACGCGGCCGTGCGGCACGGGCGCGAGCGCGACGACATCCGCTTCATCGCGATGGCCGGCGTCATCGTCGGCCGGACGCAGGAGGAGGCGGAGGACAAGTGGCGCCTGTACCGCGAGCGCGCGAGCCTCGACGGCATCCTCGCGCACAGCAGCCTGCCGGTCGACCTGACCGCGTTCCCGCGCGACATCACCGTGCGGGAGGCGCTGGCGCGCGCCGAGTTCCCGGCCGAGAAGGTGCCGTACCTGCCGCTCGACACCACGGTCGGGCAGGCACTCGACTTCATCAAGGTGGGCCGCGACGAGCGGTTCCTCGTCGTCGGCGACCCGAAGACCGTCGCCGACGAGATCGAGCGCTGGCTGGATGAGGACGGCCTCGACGGCATCAACCTTCGGCAGTATCACTCGTTCGACACCGCGCGCGACTTCGCCGAGCTGGTGGTCCCGGAGCTGCGTCGCCGCGGACGGCTGCCGGAGGAGGGCGCCACCTCGGCGACGCTGCGCGAGCGGCTGTTCGGGGCCGGGAACTCCCGGCTCCCGTCGCGTCACATCGGCACCCGGTACCGCGGTGGAGCGAACCTGGATGTGCCGGTCGAGCCCCTGCAGCTGCACTTCGAGCACGCGGCGTCGTTCTGACGGCGGTTTCCTCGGGTTCCTGGAAGAGAACCGTAGATTGTAGAGTTTCTAGCCAAGCTAGGTATATCCTGACGCCACGGCCGGCCCGGCCGATAGTAGAAGGAGCATCCCATGGCGAAGAAGCCCGGGGAGACGGTGGTCTTCGAGTACGACGGCAACGGGGATGTGGACGTCCTCGAGAAGCGGAGCCGGCCGCTGCCGAATCCGAGCGCGGACGAGGTGCTCGTCGAGGTCATCGCGACGGGCATCAACCACATCGAAGGGTTCATCCGCACCGGCCGTGAGGAGGCGTGGGCGGACGAGCCGTTCCCGCGCGGCTCGGGAAGCGACTTCGCGGGGATCGTCATGACCGCGGACGCCGGCGGTCGCTTCCGGAAGGGGGCACCGGTCATCGGGCACGTCCGGACCGGCGCTCATGCGGAGCACGTCGTCGTCCCGGTCGGGGCACTGGTGCCGAAACCGCCGCACGTGCCGTGGGAGGTCGCCGGCGGTCTCTACCTCGCCGGTGTGACCGCCCTGGACACGTTGGACGACCTCAGCATCGGACCCGACGACACCGTCGTGGTGTCCGCAGCGGCGGGTGGCGTCGGCAGCATCGAGGCGCAACTGGCGAAGCATCGCGGCGCCCGGGTCATCGGCACCTGCGGTGACCGCAACTTCGACTATCTGCGCCAGCTCGGCATTCGGCCGGTGCGATACGGCGAGGCGATCGAAGAACGCATCCGCGCCGAGGCGCCCGGCGGAGTCACTGCCCTGATCGACAACTTCGGGCAGGACGGCCGCGCCCTCGCAGAGTCGCTCGGCGTTCCGCCGTCGCGGTACCGGTCGAGCGAGGACCGCCGCGACACCGAGCTGCGACTGCTGCAGGACGACCCGGAGACGATGGCGCACGGCACCGCACAGCTCGGGCGCGTGGCCCAGTTGGCGGAGGAGCGTGCGTTCACCCTGCTGATCTCGGGGTTCTATCCGCTCTCCGACATCAAGTACGCCTTCGACGACCTCCAGACCCTGCACTCGCGCGGCAAGATCGTGCTGGGGACGCATCCCGTCACCACGTACTGGACCCTGAAGACCCGCGACGTGCAGGAGGCGCGGGCGTAGCGTCCGCGGCCCGGCCGCCCGCCCGCCTGCCTGCCCGCCGCTGCCGAAACGGAGGAGATCCGGCCGCATCCGCTGCTAACCGCCTCCGTTTCCCGCTGTTGTGCGGCGCGTCGCGCTCGATCTCCTCCCTTTCCACAACGCACCGAAACGGAGGAGAACTCGGGGGACGCGCGAGCGCTGCGGCAGAAACGGAGGTGATGAAGCCGGATGCGGCCCGGCGCCCCTCCGTTTCCGATTTCTTCGCGCCGTCCCGACCCGTGCCGTAGCGTGGACGAGGTCGGCGAGAGGAGGGGTGTCCGTGGGCGATCGGAGGTCCGTGGACGCCGTTCCGTCCGCATCCGGCGCCCCCGCATCCACCCCTGCATCCGTCCCCCCCGCCGAGGCGCACGGCGTGCGCGTGCGACACGACGGAGCCATCGGCTGGACCCCCGACGGCATCGACGTCACCGTCGCGCCGGGTGAGGTGCTGCTGGTCCTCGGATCGAGTGGATGCGGCAAATCCACGTTCGCGCTGACCCTGAACGGGCTCGTGCCGCACGCCGTCCCCGCCGACCTCGAGGGGACGGTCCGGGTCGGCGGTGTGCCGACGCGGGATGCGACCGTCGCCGAGCTGAGCGAGCACACCGGCATGGTGTTCCAGGATCCGGATGCGCAGCTCGTCGCGCGCACGGTGCTGGACGAGGTGTGCTTCGGGCCCGAGAACCGTCTGGTCCCGGTCGCCGAGGTCGAAGCCCGGGCCGAGTCGGCGCTCCGGGCCGTCGGCCTGTGGGAGCGCCGGAACGACGACCCCGACACGCTCTCCGGCGGCGGGCGGCAGCGGCTGGCGATCGCGTGCGCACTGGCGCTCGATGCCCCGCTGCTCGTCCTGGACGAGCCGACCTCCAATCTCGACCCCGTCGGCGCCGAGGAGGTGTACCGGCTTCTCGGGCGACTGACGGGCACGGGATCGACGCGGTCGGTGGTGCTGATCGAGCACGACTTGGACCTGGCGCTTCCGATCGCCGACACCGTCCTGGTGCTCGGCGCGGCGGGCCGTCCGTTCGCGTACGGTCCGGCGCGCGAGCTGATCCGCGATCGTGCCGAGGAGCTGAACGAGCTCGGCGTCTGGCTGCCGACCGCGACCGCCGCGGCGCTGCGCCTGCGCGCCGCCGGCCTCCCCCTCGATCCCCTGCCCCTCACTCCCGCCGACCTCACCCGAGCCCTCTCCCCAGCCCCCGTCCCCCCACCGTCGAGTACGCAAACTTCGCACGCTCCGGAGCCGGATCGTGTGCAATTTGTGCGTACTCGACGGCGGGTGGAGGCCCCCGAGGGCGAGGAGCACGAGGGTGAGGAGCACGGGGCGGCGGCGGTTCGCGTCGACGGGCTCACCGTGCGGCGCGGGCGGCGGACCGTGCTGGAGGATGTGTCGCTGCGCGTCGGGCGCGGGGAGTTCCTCGCGGTCGTCGGGCCGAACGGCGCGGGCAAGACCACGCTCGTGCAGGCGATCGCCGGCGTCATGCGCGCCCCGCGCTCGACCATCGACGTGCTCGGGCTCGACCCGGCGCGGGCGTCCGTCCGGGCACTGCGCGAGACCGTCGGGTTCGTCTTCCAGAACCCCGAGCACCAGTTCGTCACGCACACGGTCGAGGACGAGCTGGCGTTCGGGCTGCGGCAGCGTCGCCTGTCCACGGCAGAGATCGCGGACCGAGTGGATGCGATGCTCGCGGTCCTGGGACTCGCCGACCACCGCTCCGCGCATCCCTTCCTCCTCTCCGGCGGGCAGAAGCGCCGCCTGTCGGTGGGCGCGGCGCTCATCGAGGGAGCGCCGGTGCTCGTGCTCGACGAGCCGACGTTCGGCCAGGATCGCGCACGCGCGACCGAGCTGCTCGACCTCCTCGCCGAACTCAACCGCGGCGGCACCACCGTGATCGCCGTGACGCACGATCTGGGGCTGATCGGCGAGTACGCCTCCCGCGTGGCGATCGTCGCGGGCGGCCGGCTGCCCGTCGTGGGCGGAACGGCCCGAATCCTCGGCGACCCCCTGCTGCTCGAATCGCACGGACTCCGTCAGCCCGTCCTGGCGCGCGCCCTCGCGGATCCCTCGGTGCCCGAGCCACTGCGAGGCCTGACCCGGCTCGCCGACCTCCCTGGCGCCCGATGACCGCGACTGCCACCGCACCGCATCTCGCGGAACGCCCACCCGGCTTCCTCGCGCGTCTGAACCCGCTCGCGAAGGTCGGCGCTGTCGTCCCCGCGTGGATCGGGCTGCTCGTCACCCGGGATGCGCTCGTGCCGCTCGTCCTCCTCATCGCGGCTGTCGTCCTCCTCCTGGTCGGCGCTCGGCTCTCGCCTCGCGCACTCGTGCTGCTCCTCGTCGGGATCCCGGCCGGCGTCCTCGTGACGGCGATCGGCTTCGGCCTGTGGGCGGAACCGGGTAAAACCGCCGACCCGACCGTGATGTTCGCGGTGGGCTCGTACGAGTTCACGACCGGCGCGCTGATTGTCGGTCTGACGACCGCGCTGCGAATCGCCGCGATCCTCGCGCTGGCACTGATCGGCGGCCTCACGACGAGCGGACCCGACCTCGCCCGCGCGCTCACCGCGCAGCTGCGCGTCCCCTACCGGTTCGCGTACACCGCCGTCGCGGCCTACCGGTTCGTGCCGCTCTTCGCCTCCGAGCTCGCCGCGATCCGTCGCGCGATGCGGGTGCGCGGTGTTGCACCCGGTCGCGGGCCCATCGCCGCCGTTCGCCGGGGCTCCGCGATGGTGGTGCCGCTCCTCGCCTCCAGCATCCGTCACGCCGATCGGGTCGCACTCACCATGGAGTCCCGCGCTTTCGGAGCCCACCCGCGCCGCACCGAACGCACCCCACCCCAGTGGCGGCAGCGGGACACGGTGTTCGTCGCCGCCCTGTGGGCGGCTACGGCTGCAGTGCTCGTCCTCCTGTGACCCGTTTTGCCCCCAGAACGGGGCAATACGGCTCGGATCCAGGGTGAAGCCGGGGTGAAAAACGCTCAATTGCGTCCCTGATTCCGAAAGACTCCGGCAGTAACCGACGCGTCGCGTGTTCCCGCACCTTCGCGATCTCCGACTGTTCTGCCCTAAGGACTACGTCTTGCTTACCCGACTCCGTTCGTTGTTCCTGCCTGCCCGCGGTGCGCACGCCCGCCGCCGTACGCTCCGCGCCCCGGCCAGCGTCGCCGCGGGCATCGTTCTCGCGCTTGTCGGCGCGGTGGCCGTCGGTGCTCCCGCGGCGAACGCCGACGATCTGGGCTCCGGTGTGCTCAACCTCTCCAAGACGGCGAACATCACGGAGGTCACCCCCGGACAGAGCTTCCTCTACACGATCAACTACGGCTGCTCGTCCACGACGACGGGATGTGTCAACGCAGTGCTGACGGACCCCGTCCCGGCGCCGCTGCAGATCGTGGGCAAGCCGACCGTTGTCGGTGCGGGCAGCGCCACCACGACGGTCGACGGCAACACGATCACGGTCGCGTTCGCAGACAGCGTGCCGAACACCGTCCCGGCGAGCACGGGTCTCGCCGCGGGTACGACCGGGTCGGTGCAGATCCAGGTCACCATGCCGCAGAACGTTGACAAGTCCCTCGACGGCACGCAGCTGACCAACAACGCGACCTTCACGGCGACGAACGCGTCGACCGTCAGCGGCTCCGTGCCGGTGACGGTGCACGTACCGGACGTGATCACCGCGTCCGTGTCCAAGACCTGGACTCCCGGCTCGACGCAGTACAACCCGGGCGAGACCTCGCAGGTGGCTCTGACCGTCGCGAACACCTCCAACATCCCCGCCACCAGCCTGACGATCGCCGAGCCGGCAGATCCCGCCGCGGCCGGCAGCACCTTCGAGTTCTATGACCTCGCGGGCTTCGGTGCCGTGACGTTCCCCGCCGGAGCCGATCAGGTCCAGGTCATCGCGCTCACCGCCGGCGGCCCGGTCGACGGACCGGTCGGCGCCACGCCCCAGCTGCCATCCGGCGTGCAGCCGGGTGACGTGACCGGCCTCCGCTTCGTGTTCTCGTCGAGCACAGGTGACACCATCGACGCCGGCGGCGCCGCCGGATCGGTCGCCCTCAGCTTGGTGCAGCGCGCGACCGGCCGGACCGGAGGCGCGAGCCTGGTGACCGGCGGAACCCGCACCAACCAGGTCGGCGCGACCGTCAGCACCCCGAGTGGAGACGGCCAGGCGCCCCTCGCGTCCGCCCAGCAGATCGTCGCCCCGCTCACCGTCTCGGTGTCGGCCGACAAGTCGTTCGTCGACCCGCAGATCCCCGCGGGTGACTCGTCCGTCGCCACGGTCATCGCCAAGAACACCTCGACCGGCCCGCTCACCAGCCTGACGGTGACCGAGCCGGGGTCCGGCACCTTCTTCACGAACAAGGTCACTTTCGGTGGCTTCACCTCCGCGGCCGCGTGGCCGCAGGGCGCGACCGGCGCCACCGTCCACTGGCTCGTCAACACCGGGACCGCGCCCGCCGACTCGACCGTCGACCAAGCGTCCGGTCTGCCCGGCGCACCCACGCTCAGCGGCGGGCAGTACCTGACCGGCTTCCAGATCGTCTACACCGGTTCGATCGCCCCGGGAGCTACCGCCAGCATCCCCTTCACGGTCAACACGACGACGGACGCGGGACCCGCCGGCTCCGGTTTCGTCACCTACCCGAACGCCGCGACGGTCGAGGGTGCCAACCCGGCCGGAACCGCGACCGACACCGCGAACGCCAACCTCGACGTGTACTTCCCCGAGGTCAAACTGACCCTCGACAAGACCATCACGCCCAGCACGGTCATCCCGGGAGGGACGAGCCTCGTCCAGCTCTCGGCACAGACGCCGACCGGCACGAGCTCCGTCCGCCCAGACACGATCGTCATCACCGAGCCGCAGGACACCGCGAGCGCGCCCTACTGGAACGCCTTCGACGCCACCGCGATCGCTCCGACCGGTGTGCCGTCCGGCTCCAAGCTGACCATCGAGTACACGACAGACGGCACGACGTGGAAGACGCTGACCGTCGTCGACGCGACCGCCGCCTCCAAGACGTACTCGGCGACGCTCGACAGTGTGCTGCCGAACGGGACGACGCACTCCGACGTCCGCGGCCTGCGCTTCACCTTCACGGACGCCGACGGCTTCGGCCAGGCGACCAACGTCAAGCCGGCCATCACCTTCACCGCTCGCGGCCAGCTCCGCGACGGCAGCGGCCCCACCAACCCCGGCACCTACCCGACCATCACCCCGTACCAGAACTGCGCGGTCAGCCAGGCGTCCGGCACCGTCGCCGGCTCCGGCATCACCAGCCAGCCCGTTGCCGACTGCGCCACGGTCGGCGTGCAGGCGACGCAGGGCGGCCCCGGCCCGCTGCTCGCCGCGAAGAGCTGGGACGGCACCAAGGTCGTCCAGGCGCAGTCCGGCGCCACCACCGGCGTGACGCTCGGTTGGGGCAGCCAGGTGAGCGGGATGCAGTCGATGACCATCCAGGATCCGGCCGCGCCGAGCCCGATCGAGGGCAGCGTCTTCCAGGCGTTCGACCTGGTCCGCATCGACGCGATCACGCCCACCTCCACCGCGGGGGCGACGCTCGACCCGCAGATCCGCTGGGACAAGGTCTCCAAGGTCGAGCTGTTCGATGGGACGCAGTGGAACGACATCACCTCTGCCGCCTGCCCGACGGCCAACGCCTGTGACGGCGTGTTCCCCGGCTACACCCTCACCGCGGCGGAGCGCGCGAGCACCCAGGGCGTGCGCCTGACCGTGATCGAGAGCCCGAACCGCGCTGCGCGCATCCAGTCCACCGGCGATCCGACCGCCCCCGCGGTCGGCAGCGGCGTCGCCGCGGTGAGCGCGAGCGCCCAGCCGGGCGGCCGCGCCGTGCACCTCGACCTCGCCATCCGCAACGCCGTCCGGGGCGGCGCCGCCACCGACTGGGTGACCGGCACGCGCACGTACAACCTCGCCGGTTCGCCAGGGGCGGTCGACAACACCGTGCGGGTCGGCGCGCAGCCGTTCAGCGGCGCACCGGTCAGCCGGGACGCGAACGACCACGTCACGATCATCGACCCGACGTTCACCACAAAGGTCACGAAGACGGCCTCTCCGCAGACGCTCGTCATCCCGCAGCCCGACGTCCCGGCCTCCGCGTACCCGAGCACGACGTACACGACGACGGCGACCAACACGTCCACCAGTAACACCTGGCAGCTGCGACTCTCCGACCCGACCGAGTGCGCGAACGCGGCCACCTCCGACCCGTGCGTGTTCGCGCCGTACGACGCTGCGGCCAACCCGTTCGAGCAGCTGAACCTGACGAAGATCGTGGTCGACCTGAGCCAGGCGTCGGGCGTCCAGACGAACGCCAGCAGCGTCTCCCTGCTCCACCTGGCCGCCGACGGCAGCACCACGACCGAGACGGTCACGCTGGCGCAGGCCATGGCGATGACCCCGGCCGACCTCAGCGACGTCGTCGCGGTCAGCACGCTCCTCCGCGGCACCAACGCCCAGGGAAGCGACGGCACCGGCGGCACGATCGCCCCACTGCAGAAGGTCGGCCTGACGCTGACAGCGCAGCTGCGCAAGACGACTCGCACCGGCGGGACGCCTCCCGTGCCCAGCACCATCATCAACAACGCGCACGCCACGCTCCACGACGACGTCTATCCGGCCGTGCAGGCCGCCGACGAGCAGGGCGTCACGGTGACGCTCCAGAACGGCAACCTCCAGGTCACGACCGGCAAGACCATCAATCCGACGAGCACCCTGCAGGCGAACCCCGTCGACCCCATCCAGGTCAACCTGCGTGCCCGGTCGACCGGGACCCTGTCGCCCAAGGTCCTCGTCATCGAGGATTCGGATGACAGCTTCTGGAACGCCTTCACCCTGAAGTCGTTCACGCTGCCCAACACGCCGACTGGCGCCGACCGCGTCCAGGTGGATGCGCGCACCGGTCAGGGCGCGAACGCCCAGTGGCAGTCGGGAACGCCGACCGCGATCGGTTCGGCCGCCCTGCCCGCCGGCGTCGCCGCCGCGGACGTGACCGGCCTGCGGTACACCTACACGCGTGCTGACGGCGCCGCCTTCTCCGCCTCGGAGGACAAGGACGACGTCCGGCTCAACGTGTCGCTCCGGACGACCCTGCGTGACGGCAGCGGTCCCGTGACCTCGACGGTCGTGGCCCAACCCATGCCGGGTGAGACCGCTGCGGGCACGGTCTCCGACACGGTCACCGCCGACGCGTCCTACAACGACGTGCACGCCACCCAGGCGAACGCCAGCGCGACCTTCACCGTCGACCCGGGCACCGCGAAGCTCCAGGTCGAGAAGACCAGCCCGGGTCAGGCGGCCTCCGGTCGCGAGGTGAACTGGACGCTGCGGTTCAAGAACAGCGGAACCGGCAGCCTGGCGAACCCGGTGGTGACGGACACCCTGCCGGCCGACGGTTCGCTGCTCTACGTGCCGACCAACGTCCCGACGTTCAGCACCACCACCGGGGGCACGCTGCCCGTCGACGGCGCGGTGATCACCCGCACCTACGATGGCGCGACCGGCACCATCCGGTTCACCTGGCCGGCAGGCTCCCAGCTCGCGCCGGGAGAGACCTACAGCATCACCATCGGCCTGCAGATCAAGCCGGGACTCGCCCCGGCGAAGACGGCCGTGAACACCTTCGGCGTGTCCACCGACCGCCAGCTCACCAGCGCGGACTGCACGGCCCTCAACCCGGGCAACGGGCGAGCCGTGACCTTCGTCGGCAACACCTGCTCGACCAGCAACGTCGTGACGACGCTGTCGCAGGGATCGTTCACCGCATCCAAGGGCGTCAAGTCGTCCACCGGACTCGCGCAGAACGTCGTCAACCCGGCCCTGCCCTGCACCGCCGACGCGGACGGCTACTACCGGTACCCGTGCGCCGCGGTCAGCGCGATCGGCGCGACCGACGACTGGAAGCTCGAGATGGTCAACGGCGGAAACGTCGCGGCGAAGACGCTCACCGCGGTGGACGTCTTCCCGTACCCCGGCGACACCGGCGTGGTCGACTCGTCGGCCCGCGGCTCCGTCTACACGCCGAAGTTCCTCGGCGACCTGACCTTCCAGCCGACCGGCGACGCCGCGGGGGCGGTGATGACCTGGTACGTGACGACCGCCGCGAAGCCGTGTGCGGCCGACATCACGCCGGGCTCCTCCTGCCCCGCCGGCGCGTGGGTTCCGTCGAGCCAGGTCGGCTCGACCATCCAGGCGGCCGATGTGACGGGCGTCAAGATGGTCTTCGACTTCAGCGGCACCGCATCCGGCACCCTCGCGGCCGGCGCCGCCGTGAAGGTCACCTACACGAGCACGAATGTGCCGACCGTCGCGGCGGGCGACCACCGCGCGCCGGTGACCGCACCGGTGACCGGGGTGCGCGCCTGGAACTCGTTCGGCTTCTACCCGACGTATGTCACGGGCTCGCAGCCGGCCGGACCCCAGGAGCCGATCAAGGCGGGCGTCATCCTCACGGGCGGTCCGCTGCAGATCACCAAGACCGTCACCGGAGCGGCGGCGCAGTACGCGCCGACCAGCTTCCAGGCGGATGTCAGCTGCACCATCGGCGGCGTCGCCGTGGGTCTCGCGGCGAACGCCACGGTGACGCTGAGCGCGGCGAACCAGTACACCGCGCGGATCGACGGCATCCCGACCGGCGCCCAGTGCGCGGTCGTGGAGCACGGCGCGGACGGCTCCTACGGCGAGGCGAGCCGGACCGTCACGCCCGGTTCCGTCACGATCGCAGCAGCCGACGCGACGGCGCCCGTGCCTGACGCGCAGAAGGTCTCGATCGTCAACGACTACGGCACGACCGACCTCACGGTGACGAAGCATGTGGACACCGCGGCGACGGCCGGCTCCTTCGGGCCGTTCGGCGTGAGCGTGGTCTGCACGGCCCCGCTCGGCCAGAGCATCCCGCTCGCAGCCGGTGACGCCGCCTTCACGCTCCAGGACGGCGGGTCGCACACGATCAGCGGTCTCCCCGCGCGCTCCAGCTGCGTCGTGACGGAGACGGACGCGGACGGCGCGGCGGCAACGCCGAACCACGTCGCCATCTCGGTCGACGGAGCCCCGGCGACCGACGGGACGCAGGCGACCGTGCTGCTCGGAACCGGACCGCAGGCGACGACCGCCGACATCACCAACCACTACGCGGCCGGTACCCTCGCGATCACCAAGATCGTCGACGGCGACGCGGCGGCGGGATACGGTGACGGGCCCTTCACCATCCACGTCACCTGCGTCTACGCGGGCGACCAGACGCTGTTCGACGGCGACCTCTCCATCGTGGGCGGCCAGACCCTCACCGTGCCGGGCGTCTACCCGGCGGGCACCGAGTGCTCGGTGGTGGAGTCGACCGACGGCGGCGCGACCGGAAGCACCGTGGACACCCCGACCGTCACCATTCCCGGGGCGACCGACGGCTCCGTGCCGGCGGTCACCGTGAGCGTGACCAACACGTTCTCCGCGGGCAGCGTGACGATCGTCAAGCAGCGCGTCGGCGACGGCGTGGCCCGCTACGGTGCCGGTCCGTTCACGGCGCAGCTCGTCTGCACCTGGCAGAAGGACGGCCAGACGCTCACCATCCCACTGCCGAACGCCGGACTCGTCACGCTCGACGACGCGAACGGCTACACGGCCACGGTGACCGGCCTCATCCAGCGCGCGCACTGCGACGTGACCGAGACCGCGACCGGTGGGGCGACCGCCGTGTCCATCGCACCGAGCAGCGGCGTGACCGTCCCGGCGGGGGCACCGGCCGGGGTGACGATCACGAACACGTTCGACACCGGCTCCCTCGTCATCGACAAGAAGCGGGTCGGCGACGGCGTCGCCTCGTTCGGCGCCGGCCCGTTCACCATGCAGGTCACCTGCACCTACGAGGTGGACGGGGTGGTCACCCCGATCGACCTCGGCACCGACGGCACGGTGGTCCTCTCGAAGGCGAACGGCTACTCCGCCGGCATCGACGGCCTGATCGCGGGCGCATCCTGCGCCATCGAGGAGACCGACGCCGGGCTGGCGACAGCCACGACGATGGACCCGGCCGACGGAACGGTGACGATCGCGGCGGGCACCGCAGCGACCGTGACCGTCACCAACCGCTTCGACGTCGGACACCTGCGGATCGCGAAGACCGCCGACCGGTCGACGGCGGCCGTCGGCGACACGATCGTCTACACGATCACCGTCACCAACGACGGACAGATCGACGCGAAGGATGTGGCCGTGACCGACCACCTCCCCGCGGGAATCCAGGTGCTCGGTGCCAAGCCTGCGGCTGCGAAGGCGACCGACGGCGAGCTGCACTGGGTGATCCCGGGCATCGCTGCAGGTGAGAAGGCGACCATCACGCTGGCGGCGAAGCTCATCGCGCCGCAGGACACCACCAACCGAGCCAGCGTCGAGACCCCGAACGGCCCGTGGGACCCGTCCACCGGCGACGAGCGGTGCGGCGACGGTGCGACGGCATGCGCCACGGTGACCGACCCGCCCGTGCACGGGCTGGCGAGCACCGGAAGCGAGCTGCTCGGTTCGCTGGCCTGGGCGATGACCGCGCTGGCCGCGCTCATCGCCGGAGCCGGACTGCTCCTGCTGCGTCGCCGGCCGAGGCTCCGGAAGCGATGAACCAGACCCGATCTGGTCAGCGACCGGCCGAGGGAGAGGCTGGGTAAGCCCTCTCCGTCGCGCGGCGGGGAGGACGGGAACCTCCCCGCCGCACTTTTTTGCGAAACCCGCGTCATGATCCGGCCCTTCGGCACTCTCTTAAGCAGGGTCGCTCGACAGGGCCCGTGAGCGCGGCGCATTCGGCCCGCCGCCTCGCGGTGCCGCTCGTGCGGTCGCGGTGGGCCGGGTTTTCCCGGCTCGGTCCACCGCAGCGCGTCTCCCGGACTCCCGGAGGCGATCCGGACCTGTCCTCGCCCTGTCACCCTCCGTTCTGGTGGGCGCCCCTCGGTTCCTATCGCAGCCGAAAACGGAGGATGCGGCCCCCGACGCGCCGCGTCCGTGCGGGGAACGGAGGGGACCGCGGAGCGGTCGGGCGGAATGTCCTCCGTTCGCGCGATCCGCCGGTGTGGCGGCGCGGATGTCCTCCGTTTCTGTCCCAGTCGGGAACGGAGGATGCGGCCCCCGACGCGCCGCGTCCGTGCCGGGAACGGAGGTGATCGCGGAGCGGTCGCGCGGAATGTCCTCTGTTTCGTGCGGGCGGGCGGTGTGGCGGCGAGGATGTCCTCCGTTTCTGTCCCAGTCGGGATCGGAGGATGCGGCCCCCGACGCGCCGCGTCGGTGCGGGGAACGGAGGGGACCGCGGAGCGGTCGGGCGGAATGTCCTCCGTTCGCGCGGGCGGGCGGTGTGGCGGCGCGGATGTCCTCCGTTTCTGGAGCGGTGGGGAAGGGAGGATGCGGTGGGCGGCGCGCCGGCAGGCCGCGCAAAACGGAGGAGGGATTCGGGAGTCCGGTGATGGGTCGCCTCCGTTGGCGGCGGGCGGAGGCGCGTCAGGGGAGCGTGACGGGCACGTCGCTGAGGACGCCGTGGCGCGCGCCGGAGAGGTACACGGCGCCGATGCGGTGGTCGCCAGCGGTCCAGCTGTAGACCTGGGACGCATCTCCCGCCGCATCGAGGGTGAGGGTGTAGGGCGTCGACTCGCCGTCGGCCCAGACCTGCACCGTCGAACCGGGGATGCCGTGCACGGTGATCGCGACGGTGCCCGGTGACCCCGTAGCGGTGACCGTCGGCACGATCGCCGTCCCGACGAGCGGTGCGGATTCGGCCGACACGTTGCCGAGCACGTCCGTCTGCCGGGCCGACAGGCTGTACGCGGGGGAGATCGTGATCAGCTCGGGAGACGTCCACGTACCGTCCGCATCGGCGGTGACGGTGGCGACCGCCGTGCCGCGGTCGGACACCACGATCGTCGCGCCGGACTCCGCCGTGCCGGTGAGGATGGGCGCGAGCCGGGCGGCGAGGTCGCCGGCGCCCGTGTCCGCACCGACGATGACGGGGGGAAGCGCGGTGCGGTCGACGCCGATCCGCACGGACGCGGGTGCCGAGGTCAGGCCGCTCCGTGTCTGCGTGACGGAGAGGTCCCAGGTGCCGTCCGCGAGCCCGCTCAGGTCGGCGTCGAGGCTCCACGAACCGTCCGGGGCGACCGTCGCGCTGCCCAGAACGGCCGAGGACGAAGTCGAGAGCGAGGACGAGGTCGCAAGCCGGGCGGCCGATGCAACGGGCGATCCGGTGACGGCGATGGTGGCACCGGGTGCGCCGCTCCCGGTCAGAGCGAGGGACGTCGCGGCGGTCTCGAAGCCCGAGGGGAAGGTCGAGGCGACGACGGGTGCCGCCGGCGGAACGGCCGGAGGACCGACCGGCGGCGCGACCGGCGGCACGACGGCCGGCACCGAGACGGTCGGCACCGCGGGCACGACCGGGCCCGCGACCGGTGGCGCATCCTCACGAGCCGGATCGGGATCGGGCACCACGGGCGCGTCCGGCGGCGGCGAACCCACAGGCGCGTGCGGCTCCGGCGTGGTGCCGGTCGTCGCACCGGGCGCGTCCGGCACCGCAGCCGACGGGGCATCCGTCGGCTGCGCTGCGGTCACATCCTGTCGAGTGGAGGCGAAGAGCTGCGGCCCCAGGACGACCGCACCGACCACGCCGGCCGCCGCCGCCACTCCGACGATGGTCGCGCCGACGCCCAAGGCGGCTCCATGCCCGCCACTCCGCGCCGCCCGCCCGGCGCGCGCCGTACCCGCCGCACCGGCGGAATGGCCGCCTGAGGCACCCGTCCCGCCACCAATGCTCCCGCCGCCAGCCCCGCCGCCACCCGCCACCGCGCCCCCGACCGCACCGCCCGCCACCGCCGCAGCCCCGCGCTGCAGGCTGGCCGCGTACGCCGCCGCCCCGCCCACGCCGAGCAGCAGCGGAAGCAGCACGAGCGTCAGCCGAGAGCCCACGTTCTGCGCCTCCGCCGCCACGATGGAGCACTTGGCGCATTCGGTCAGGTGCCGTTCGAGCCGGGCGGTCTCGCGTTTTCCGAGTCCGCCGCGGCTGTAGGCGCCGAGGCGTTCGGTGGTCCAGCGGCAGTCGGATCCTTCGGGGCTGGCCGAGATGTGCGCCTGGATCCATGCCTGGCGCAGGCCTTCGCGCGCCCGGTACGCCAGCGCCGCCGTGCCGTTCGGGGTCAGGCCGAGCAGCGGTGCGACGGTGGCCGGGCTCATCCCTTCGACCTCGCTGTACCAGAGCACCTCCTGCCAGCGCTGCGGCAGCGAGCGGAACGCGCGGGCGGTGAGCGACCGGTCGAGCGCATCCATGCTGGCCGCCTCGGTCGTCTCCGGGTCTTCGATCGTCGTCGCGTCCTCGATCGGGACATCGCGGCGGGCGCCGCCCCAGGCCGCGGCGACGTTGCGGATCGTGGTGAAGAGGTAGGGCCGGAACCCGGCGCTCGGTCCGCGCCCGTCCCGCACCGCCTTCAGGATGCGGGCGTAGGCCTCGGCGACGACGTCATCCGGGTCCTCGGTGCTGAACGAGCGGGCCACCGTCCGGCCGGCGGAAGCGTGACGGAGCCACAGCTCGGCGAACGCGTCGTCGTCTCCGGCGCGCGCGGACTCGACGAGGTCCGTGTCTGAACGGTCGGACACGGTCTCCTTTTCGTCGTCGTCGCGCACGTTGTGCTCGTCCGCCCGGTCAGCAGATCCCGGCGAGAGCCCGCCGTCGCCGGAGGTCCGTGGGTTCATGGCGCGCGCCGCCGACGCACACCAGGAAGAGGAACGGGGCGCCGTCCCAGGGCACGCGGATCGTGCTCGAGATGCCGCCGGCGTTGTCGACCAGGATGTCGTCAGGGAGGGCGAAGAGCTCCTGACGCCGCCCGGAACCGTCGGTCGCCAAACCCTGCACGGCGTCGGTCAGGTCGGTGAAGCGCGGATCGTCCGCCTCCACCGCCCAGCCGGTGAGCGGCTGCAGCGTGTCACGGCTGATCGGCAGGATGTCGAAGACGGTGGCGGCCACCCGCTCGAGGGAGGCGTCGACGGTCAGCGACCGCGTCCTCTCGAGCATGGGCGCGTTGACCGAGGCGAGGGCGAGCCAGTCGCCGGGGCGGAGGTCGTCGAGCAGGGCGAGCAGTGCGCCGGTCATCGGCGGCGCGAACGGGTCGGGCATGACGGGGGCTTTCTGTGTGCACGCCGAGAGCGCCCGCCGGGTCGCGGGCACTCTCGGCGTCGAGCGGGGTTCGGGTCTCCCGGATTCGGCACCGTTCGATCGGCGCCGATCTACACGGCAGCGTTTCGGGTCGCCGCCGGTGGCGCACGTTCGGGTCATGCACCACCTAAGAGATCGCGAATATCCGGAATCATGACGCCGGTTTGCGAAGTTTTTTCCGGTCACGCGCCGACCACGGTGTCCCGGGTGCCGGAGGATGCGGCGGACGCGGAGAGGACACGCACCAGCTGGTCGCTGAAGAGGCGGCCGTCGTCGATCACGACGGCGGTCGCGACGCACCGCCGGGCGAGCTCGCGCTCGTCGAGGCCGGTGAGCACGGCGATGTCGGCGAGCCCGATCCATCCCGCCTGGGCGCGGGTCCGGATCGATTCGCCGCGCACACCGAGCTCGGCGGCGACCAGCCGCGCCGGGTATCCGGCGTGCAGCAGCCCGCTGATCACCTGACGGGTCAGCAGGTAGGCCGCGCGTCGCTGCGATCCCAGCGCCTCCTGCTCGTCGGCGTGCGCGTTGCGCAGGAGGGCGGCCAGGTCGTCCGGCAGGGCCCGGTGCCACCGCGAGGCGGTGCGCGCGTCGAGGCCGGGACGACGGAGAGTCGGGGTGCTCTCGTCGATGGTCATGTCGTTCCTGGGGGGAGGGATGGGGCGGGAGGGTGAGCGGGCGTGCAAGAGAACGCTACGTGCCCCGGGGCCACCGGCGGACCGAATTCACCCCGCGCTCACCCCGCGCTCACCCTGCGCTCACCCTCGGCGCTCTCCGCCCTCTCCGCCTCAGTCGCGCTCGACGAGCAGGTTGCGCGTGAGCGCGACGGCGATCGCATCCTCCCGGTTGTTGACCCCGAGCTTTCGGTAGACGCTCCGCAGCTGCGATTTGACCGTGTTGGCCGACACCACGAGGACTGCGGCGATCTCCGCGACGGATCCCGTCTTCATCAGCTCCGCCAGCACGGCGAGCTCGCGGTCGGTGAGCAGCAGGTGCGGCTCGGCGACCGGGAGCAGGGAGCGCAGCGGCACGTCACGGGTCACCTCGCCGTAGCCGACGTCGTCGAGGGCGGACACGACCCGGTCGAGGTCGTCCGCGGGGAGCAGGGCCAGCGCCAGTCGTTGCTCGGTGCGCCCCAGCACCGCGCCCAGGTGTTCCACGACGCCGCGGGTGCGGGAGGTGGGTGCGAGCCGGAGCAGCACCGCAGACTCCAGGGCGGCCGCCTCCGCCGTCTGCCGCGCGGTGAGGGGGCCGCGCACCGCCGCACGCAGTTCGCTCAGCGCCGATCCGTTCCGGCCGAGCGACACGTGGACCCGCGCTCGGGCGATGTGCTGGTCGGCGCCCGCGACCGTGTCCCGTTCGACGATGACGGAGGCGGCGTCGGGGTTGCCGAGCGCGAGTTGCTGCAGGGCGCGCATCCGGCCGAGTTCGTGGCGTGCGGCGGCTGACCGCGCCTCGCCGGCCCTCATCGACGCGTACGCCTCGAGCCCCGCCAGGGCCTCGCCGGGTCTGCCGTCCACCAGCAGGGCGAGCGCTTCGACGCGCGCCTCGGCGACCCAGTGCTCGATGCTCCGCCGGTCGTGCTCCATCTCGGCGAGATGTTCCCGCGCCGTGGCGGCGTCCAACCGCTCGAGCGCGAGCATCGCCTCGGCCAGCTGGTAGAAGGTGCCCGTGTACATCCTCCGCTGCCGGTCCGTCCACGGGCCGGTGCGGGCGTACTCGACGTGTGCTCGTGCTTCGGGCAGGTCGCCCTGGAGCGCGTGGATGCCCGCGAGCATGGCGAGGTTGCCGAATCCCGGGGAGGGCGGTGTGGTGGGGGAGGCGGCCAGACCTTTGGAGAAGGTCTCCATCGCCAGCTCCACCTCGCCTGCGTAGTAGAGCGAGATGCCCACCTGCGCGTACATGCGCGGAAGCTCGGTCAACTGCCGGCGCTTGTCCTCATCGAGGCGGTCGAGCGTCGCGACGGCCGCGTCGGCGGGCCCGATCGCCATTCCCGGCCGCCCGATCAACCGGTACGCGCTCGCCTCGGCGGACCGGATCAGGGCGCGGTCCACGGGACTCAGGGCGGCGTTGCGCGGTGATCGGGCCGAGCGGACGGCGATCACGAAGTAGCGCAGCGCGCGCACCCGGTGGAACCCCAGCCCGTTGTAGGCGATGCCCAGAAGCATGGCGAGGAGCGGGTGCGACCGGAGCTCCGAGGTCGGGACGCGCTCGAGCAGCAGGCGGGTGGCTTCACCATGCCCGCTGGCCAGAAGGAACCATCCGGTGCGGACGGCCTCGGTCGCCGCGTCCCAGTCGCCGGCGTCGACCGCGTCCGTGAGGGCGTCGAGCGCCACTTGGTCGGCGGATGAGCGCTCGGGCCCCGAGCCGCCGACCGTCTCGTCGTCCACTGATCCTCCCGAATCCATCATTCACCCCTCGTCGGGCGCACCGCGCCGCTGGGCCACCGTGGTGTACGCAACGCGACCACCATCTTTCTTTATTCGCCGACGAAGTGTTTCGGGCCGCAGGAATGTGGGAAACCGGGCAAGATGAAATGCCTGTATTCGGAAGGAGGCGCGGGATGTCGACGAGCCCGACCCGGCGGGGTACCAGGCGACTGAGCACGCGCGCGCTTCTCATCATCGCGGCGTTCGGTGCGCTCGGGGCGCTCCTACTCATCCTCGTGGCGCCGGTGACCGCCCTGCTCGCGGCGCTCTTCCCGCCCGCTTATGCGCTCGCGGCGGGCATGCACAGCATCCTGCCGTTCCTCGCGCGACGGCTGGTCGGCTTCCCCTGGACGACCACCATCGCGTTCGCGCTGGTCGGCCTGCTGGCGATCGGCTTCACGCCACTCGGCGCGCTCATCCTGATCCCCCTCGTCATCGCTGGCGTGGGATTCGACGTCACCCTGCTCGCGCTCGGCCGGCGCGGGACGCTCCGGCCCTGGCACTATGCGGTCGGGGCGCTCGTCACGGCCGTCCTGCTGTTCCTGGTCTCGCTGCCGGTGATGTCGCCGGACGATCTCGCTGCGCCCATCCTTCTGCTCACCCTGCTGGGCCGTGTGGTGAGCCAGCTCGCCGCGGCCGGGATCGCCTGGCTGCTGGGCGACCGCGTGCTCCGCGCAGGCATCATGCGGGCGCCGACCGGAGACCGCGGCGACGGCGCGGAGCCCGCCCTGCGGCACTGAGTCGCTCCCACGATCCTCACTCCCTCTCCACCAGAAGGTGGCGATCGAGCGCGACCGCGATCGCCTCATCGCGCGTGGAGACGCCGAGCTTCCGGTAGACGCTCCGCAGCTGCGACTTGACGGTGTTCACCGACACGTTGAGCGCAGCAGCGATCGCACTGTGCGACGGATGCTGCAGCAGCGTGGCGAGGACGGCCGTTTCGCGCGGCGTCAGGGGGATGTCCGGTCCGTTGCCGCGCACCAGCGTGCCGATTCGGTCGAGCTCCAGCGTCTCGTCGTATCCCAGGGCGGTGAGGGCGTGGCTGACGCGGGCGAGGTCCGCGGCCGGGAGCAGCGCGAGGGGCAGGAGCAGCCCGCTCCGTTCGATGATGGCGCCGAGGTGGTCGACGACCGACGTCACGCGGTCCTCGTCGGAGAAGCGCAGCAGGGCCGCCGCCTCCAGGGCGACCGCCTCGGCGCGCCGACGGGTCGTCAGCACGGCGTTCGAGAGGGGCCGCAGCTGTTGCAGCGCAGCCCCGTGCCGGCCGAGGAAGAGCTGCACGCGCGCCGCGCCGATGCGCTTCTCGACCTCGCCGGCGTCGCGTTCGAGCACGGCCTCCGCCGAATCGGGATGACCGAGAGCGAGCTCGAGGACCGCCCGAGCGGTCGCGAGTGAGGCCCGCACGGCGACCGACCGGCCTTCCGGGCCTCGTCCCCCGATCGTCTGGTCGAGGTGGGCGAGTCCGCGGCCCGGGTGACCGCAGACCAGTTCGAGCGTCGCGGCCGTGACGGCGTAGGGCATCCAGTGCGGGGTCGTCCGCAGGTCGACCGCCGCGTCGGCGAGGTGCTCCCTCGCCGCATCCTGATCGAGGTCGTCGAGGGCGAGGATCGCCTCCGCGACGCTCAGCAGCATGGCGTCGTCGTGCCCGAGCTGCCCAACACGCGAGCGGGCCGTACGGATGTGCTCTCTGGCCTCTCCGCCGTCGCCGTTCCTCGCGTTGAGCAGGGCGAGCATCACGACGCTGCCGAGCGACGGCCCGGTGGCGAGGGGATGCGCGTGCGCCAGGCCGCGTTCGAACGCGGCCAGCGCCTCCCCGCTGTTGCCGGTGTACAGCAGACTCGTGCCCACGTGCGTGTGCAGGCCGCTCACCGTGTCCGCGTTCCGGCGATCCTCCGCGCTGAGGTGCTCGAGCTCTGTCGCGGCACCTCGCGCCGCAGCCGCGGCGCTCTGCGCACGGCCGAGCGCGAGGTGCATCTGCGCCTGGTCGGCCAGCAGGATGGCCCGATCGATCCGGCGCAGATCGGAGCCGGTGTCCTGGAGCGCGGCGATGGACTCGCCGACCCGCCGCAGACCACCCGCGCGATGCGGGAGCGCGGTCGGGTCGGTGTGGCCGGCCAGCAGCGTCAGCAGCGGCCGCCCGGTCAGCGACCCGCGCGGCAGCGCCTGGATCGTCGCGGCGCGATCCGGAACCGGGCCGGCCAGGAGGTCAAACCATCGACGACGGGCCACCTCCGTCGCCGCATCGGGACCATCGGACGCGAGGGCGTCATCCAGTTCGGACCAGGCCCGGTCGAACAGTGTTCGCTCTCCGCGGCCGGTCGTACGTTCTTCCGTTGTGCTTTCTGCTCGTTCCACGAGCTGTCCTCCGAGATTCAGGACGCGCGTCCACGCGTCCGGGCCCAGGAGGATGCAGGCGCCCGCGCAGAGGGGTCGCCCTTCTCCGGGGCTCAGGAGCGCGGGTCGGCGCGTCGGCTCACGCCCAGCGCGGGCGCCATTCGAACCGGCGCGACACCGAAGCATGTTCGGGCCGCTGCTGTGAGTGGAGGCGTCATGCCTCCATCCGGAGGAAGGGGATCAGCCGGGGCTGACGTCGTGGTCGCCCGGTGGAGCGGAGGAGGGTTCGGTCGAGCGTGCGGCGCACGACGTGTCGTACGGCGCGAACGGCGGGATCCAGGCGTCTACCGGCTCGGCTGCCGAGCCGGAGCCAGTGGAGGCGGACGAGGTGAGCACGCCCTCGGTCGACGAGGTGGGGCTGAAAGCAGGCCCGCGGATGGGGCCGTCGGCCGGAGTGGCCACGGCCGAAGCAGCGTCCGGGGAGGGAGCGGGAGTGGCGGTCGGAGCGGGGGATGCCGCGGCGTGGTCGGCGACGGAGTCCGCGTCGGACTCCGTGGCCGCGGACGCGGCGGCTGCAGCTGCGGCGGGAACGGGCGCGGCCGCGGGATCGACGGTGCCCGTCGCGGTGCCCGGGGTGGCGCTCCCGTCTCCGGGAGCAGTCGTGGTGGGGGGAGGCGCCGGCTCACCCGCAGGCGGCGCGGGCGGGGTGGGCGACGTCGTGCCGCCTCCCGAGCCGGTGACGCCGCCGACGACGCCGTCGACGACTCCGACGACCGAACCCGTCGGCGTCGGACCGAGGAGCGTGTCGACCACACCGCCCACAACGGGCAGCGAGGTGACCAGTGGATCCACGGCACCGGTGACCGGCGCCAGCACCGAGCCGACGAGCCCGCCTGACGAGCCGGATCCGGCGCTCGGCGACGGCGAGCTGCCGGGAAGCAGCGCACCGACCGTTCCGTTGACGACGGATCCCAGCAGAGAGTGCTGAGGCGGAGCAGCCTCGTCCGCGGAGGCGGAGGCAGGCTGGAGGGCGAAGCCGAGGGCGGTCAGCAGACCGGCTCCCGCGAGCCCCAAAAGGGCAAGGCGAACGATCCTGCGGCGGGGTTCGTCTGCGGCGCGCGGCAGAGGTTCGACCGGGTCGGTCACGATTCCCCCTTTCGCACGTCGCTGATCGGGACTATAGCGAATATGTTGTCGACGCGGTGGAATTCGCGTTACGCGCGCTGCTCCAGTTGGCGCTCCCAGTCGCGCGGAACGCGCTCCGCGGGGCCGGGGACGGTCTGGTCCTCCGGGTGGCTGAGCGGCGGTGCGAGTTCGGGGCCGCCGACGAAGCCCTGGCGGCGGTAGTCCCAGAACCAGTCCTCGCCGGGCTCGTAGCTGCGGATGATGGGATGCCCGGTGGCCTCGGCGTGCTTCGTCGCGTGGGTGTTCAGCGAGTCGTCGCAGCAGCCGACGTGACCGCAGGCGGCGCAGCGCCGGAGGTGGAGCCACCAGCTGCCGGTCTGCGTGCATTCGACGCAGCCGGGGCCCGAGGGCGGAACGCTCGGGTCGATCGCTTCGGTGCGGGCGTGGTCGGTCATCGCGGCTCCTCGGTGTGGTCGGTGTGGTCGGGGTCGTCGGTCTGTTCGGTGCGTTCGTCGATTTCCACGATCCCGCCCGGCGGGACCATCCGCAGCCGAGCGGTCAAGCCGTGCTCCGCGAACGCGGTACGCACGTCCTCCTGGCCCTGGGTGAAGTGCGCCCAGCCCTCCGCGTGCACCGGGACGACGACGGCGTCGCCCAACAGAGCAGCCGCGCGGGCCGCCTTCTCCGCGGTCAACGTGAGGAACGCATCCAAGCGCGCCGTGCGGGCTGCGCCGACGTGGAGGACAGCGACGTCGATCGGCCCGAGGTTGTCGGCGACCTCCTCGACGACCCGCAGCGAGGCGTTGTCGCCGCTCACGTACACCGTCGGCATCCCGTCGCCGGCCAGGACGAATCCGAGAACCGGACCTGACGACGCCTCGGTGCCGTCGGGCCCGTGCTGTGCGGGCACGGCGTGCACCCGCAGGTCGGAACCGTCCGGGCGCGGGATGGTCAGGTGCGTCCACGGGCCGAGCCCGCGAACCGTCCCCTCGACCCGCTCGGCGGCGGCCGTCGTGCTCACCGTCAGCGGTGCGTCGCGGACGAAGTCGCGCCCGCGGTCGTCGAGGTTGTCCGGGTGCTGGTCATGTGAGAGGAGCACGAGATCCACTGCGCCGATCTCCTCCGGGGTTCGGCTCGGCCCGGTCGTCTTCACCAGCACGCGCTCGCCGACAGGGTGGTCGCCGGGCGGGTCGAACGTCGGATCGGTGAGGATGCGGAGGCCGCCCAGCTCGATCAGGGCCGTCGGGCCGCCGATCAGTTCGATGCGGACGGTCATCGGTTCTCCTCTCCGCGCTGCGGTCGCCGGGTCACCCGCAGTCGCACGAAACGGTAGCCGATCCCGACGGCGATCACCACGATCCCGGCGACGATGGCGGCGACCGGGAGGGTGGCGACGAGCACGACGCAGCCGATCGCGCCCGCGAGGGCGAGGAACCGCGGATACCTCCGGTGCGTGCGGTCCTGCGTCCACGCGGACGCATTGGCGATCAGGTAGTAGAGCAGCACGCCGAAGGACGAGAAGCCGATCGCGCCGCGCAGATCCGTGACAGCGACCAGCACGCAGACGACCAGTCCCACGGCGAGCTCGGCCCGGTACGGAACACGGTAGCGCGGGTGCACGGCCGCGAACCACGAGGGGAGGTCGCTCTGGCGCGCCATCGCGAGGCTCGTCCGCCCGATCCCCGCGATCATCGCGAGCAGGGCGCCGAGCGCTGCGGCCGCTGCGCCGATCCGGATGACGACGCCCGGCCAGGCCGCGCCGCTGGTGTCGGCCACCGCCCCGAGCGGAGCGGCCACCTCCGCCAGCCCGGTCGCGCCGAGCGCGTGCAGCGCCGCGAGCGCGACCAGGACGTAGACGACGAGCGCGATGCCGAGCGCCGTCACGATGGCCCGCGGGATCGTGCGCTCCGGCTCCACCACCTCCTCGCCCATGGTGGCGATGCGGGCGTATCCGGCGAACGCGAAGAACAGGAAACCCGCCGACTGGAGGATTCCGTAGGCGGTGACCGCCGGCCCCGGCTGCGCGGCGCTCGCGGCCGTGTGCGTGAAGCCGATGACGACCGCCACCGTCAGCGCGATCAGCGAGACGCCGACGAGGATGCGCGTCAGGAGCGCCGTCCTCGTCACGCCGACGCTGTTGACCAGCGTGAGCACGGCGACCGCAACGATCGCGACCGGCTTCACCCACGGACCGGGCACGGCATAGGTCGCGAATGTCAGCGCCATCGCGGCCGAGCTGGCCGTCTTCCCGACGACGAACGACCAGCCCGCGAAGAAGCCTGTCCACTCACCGAGGCGTTCGCGCCCGTAGACGTACGTGCCGCCCGAGGTCGGATACTGCGCGGCGAGCTGGGCCGACGACGTCGCGTTGCAGAACGCGATGAACCCGGCGATCGCCAGCCCGACGAGCAGCCCCGCGCCCGCGGCGGAGGCGGCGGGGGAGAACGCGGCGAAGACCCCCGCGCCGATCATCGACCCCAGACCGATGCCGATGGCGTCCCCGAGGGTGAGCCGGCGGGCGAGGGCGCCTCCCCGATCCGGGCCGGATGCGACGGTCACGGTCGCAGTGTACGGGAGGCGGGTGACGTGGATGCGGCGTGACGTGGATGCGGCGCAGCCGGCCTCACCACTCCTGCCCGACCGGGTGGTCGTCAGCGGCGAAGGACCCGCCGATGACGCCCCGCTCGTCCGGCATGCCCAGGTCCTCGCCGTCGCGCTCCAGCACGGCGACCGCGTCGTCCCGCGCCACGAAGCCGATCGATTCGCCCGCCGTCGTCGAGAACCAGCCGGGGCGGTTCGCCGACACGCCCCACACCACGGTGTGACCCGGCCGGTCCAGCGCCGCCGCGGCCTCCATGAGCCGGACCGCGTCGCCCGGCGAGAACCACGTGGCGACGCCGAGCGTGTCGGTCGGGCGGTCGCCGAACTGGCAGATGCGCGCCGACACGACCGTCATGCCGAACCGGTCCGCGTACAGGCTGCCGAGCGCCTCCATCGCCGCCTTGCTCACGCCGTAGTACGTGTCCGGGCGCGGCGGGAGCACCTCCACGTCGCGCACATCCGCCGCGCGCGCGAAGCCGACCGCGTGGATGGAGCTCGCCAGCAGGACGCGCTGCACCCCCGCGACCTGCGCCGCTTCGAGCACGTTCCGCGTCCCGTCGATGTTGACGGTCAGGATGTCGTCCCACGAGCGCTCGGTCGGGTAGCCCGCCAGATGCAGCACGATGTCGGCGCCCGCGAAGTGCGGTACGAGCGCGTCGACGTCCTGGATCTCGGCGACCACGTGCTCCCAGGTGGCGTCGTCGGGCGCTTCCACCGCATCCAGCGTGCGCACGCGGTGCCCGTCGGCGATCAGTCGCGGTGCGATGGTCGTGCCGATCGTTCCGCTGCCGCCGGTGATCACGAAGAATGCCATCGGTGGTCCTCCCCTTCCGTCGCCTCCATCCGTACTCCGGCGCGCCGTCGCCGCAGCCCGGATGGACCTCGGCGGCGGATCGGCGTACCGTCGCGCGGTCAGGACAGAAACGGAAGGACACGCAATGAGCGACGAGAAGAACCGCCCCGATGCCGACGACCTGCCCGACGGCTCCGGCTCCGACGGCAGCGCCCCCGAGCCCGGCGAGGACACCACGTCCGGCGGCGGCCCCGAGGACCCCTCGAACTAGCCCCTCGCATCCCCCATCCCCCGTCGAGTACACAAAAACTGCACGCCTCGGAGCCCTCCGGCGTGCAGTTTTTGTGTACTCGACGGCGGGGGCCGAGCGGCGGGGTGGGTCAGCGGCGGTGGACGGGGCGCACGCTGAGGGATTCGACGGTGCCAGTGGGCGGCAGGTCGACCGCGGTGCGGACGGTCGCTGCGACCATCTCGGGCGTGATCGTGTACGTCGTGTCGTAGTCGAGGCCCTCGCGGGCGACGAGAGCACGCTGCATATCGGTGTCGACCCGGCCCGGGTGGATGCTGCTGACGCGCACCCCGTGAGGACGCTCCTCCTCGCGAAGCGCATCCGTGAGCGCCCGAAGCGCGAACTTCGAGCCCGCGTAGACCCCGCCGCCCGGCCCGCTGGAGAGGCCCGAGCCGCTGTTGATGGCGACCACCAGGCCCTCCGCGGCCCGCAGCGCCGGAAGCGCTCGCCGCGTGAGCGCGGCGACCGCGAATACGTTCACCTCGAACACGTGCCGCCACACCTCCGCCTCCGTCTCCTCGATCGTGCCCCCGTCTTCCACGCCGGCCGAGTGGACGAGCACGTCGAGTCGGTCGGGCAGCGGCGGAAGGGAGGCGCCGGACAGGTCGGCGATCAGATCGGCCACGTACGGCTCGGCCGACGGCAGCTCGGCGACCACCGCATCCACCGCGGCCGCTTCCCGCCCGCCGACCAGGATGTGGTGCGTGCGCCCGAGCTCGACGGCGATCGCCTTGCCGATGCCGCGGGAAGCGCCGGTGACGAGAGCGATGGGCCGGTTCGGTGCGGCGGACCCGGCGGATGCGGCCGACGCGGCGGATGCGGCCGACGACGTGTCGGAAGGGTTGGATGCGGTCATGCCTCCGACATTACGGCCGAATGCTCCTACGGTCGGCCCCGGTTGGCCCTCCGAACCCGCCGCCCCTAGGGTGTGGGTGTGTCGGAGGTGCAGGCGTGAGCGAGGTCGGTCGGCCCCCGGGCGTGCGCGAGGTCGCCGCGGCCGCCGGCGTTTCGCGGCAGACCGTCTCCCGAGTGCTCAACGACCACCCGAGCATCCGGCCGGAGACCCGCACCCGCGTGCTCGCCGCGATGGCCGACCTCGACTTCCGGCCGAACCGCGCTGCCCGCATGCTGACCACTGCCCGGTCCCGGACCATCGGGGTGCTGGCCGCGTCGGCCTCCTCCCTCTTCGGCCCGGCCTCGAGCATCGACGCCGTCGAGAACGCCGGCCGCGCCGCCGGGTACACGGTCACCGTGGCCCACGCCGCGTCGCTGGACCCGGCTGACCTGCAGGCGGCCATCGGGCATCTGCGCGAGCAGGCCGTCGAGGGGATCGTCGTGATCGCACCGCAGCAGCGGGTTCAGGATGCGATGGGCCAGTTCTCGCTCTCCCTGCCGTCGGTGACCCTGCACGGCGCGGGCGGCGCCGGCGACGAGGGCGTCTTCGTCGATCAAGAGCTCGGCGCACGGCTCGCCACCCGTCATCTCCTGGCGGCCGGCCACCGCCGCATCGCGCACCTGAGCGGACCGGGCGACTGGACGGAGGCGCGCGCCCGGCGCGACGGCTTCCTCGCCGAGATGGCGGCCGCGGACGCCGACGCCGTGGTGTCGCGCGAAGGCGATTGGACGGCAGCCTCGGGCGCCGCCATCGGCGCTGAACTCGTGGCCGACCGATCCATCCGCGCCGTCTTCGCCTCGAACGACCAGATGGCGCTCGGCGTGCTGCATGCTGCGCGGGTCGCCGGGCGGTCGGTGCCGGACGATCTGGCCGTCGTCGGCTTCGACGACATCCCCGAGGCGGCGTTCTTCGCGCCGCCGCTGACGACGGTCCGGCAGGAGTTCGCCGAGCTCGGTCGCCGCTGTGTCGCGCGCCTGGTCGCGCTGCTGGAGGGCGGCGACCTCGCGTTCGAGGAGCCGGTGGCTCCGGTCCTCGTCGTCCGCGACTCCGCCTGACCCGCGCGCACCCTCCGCCGCGCGAGATTTGCGCCAAATCTTCGTCCCGCCGGTGCCCCCCGCCGCCCAGATTCGTGCCGAATGTGCGGAATGCTCGCGCCATTGCGCACATTCGGCACGAATCTGCGCGGCCGCCATGGGAGAAGCGGCGCCACGGGAGAAGGGAAGCAGCGCCCGGGCCAGCGGTGCCCGCGCGGAGTGGCGCGCCGACGGGCAGGTGCCGTACACTCGAACCGTCAATGTGACCGGTCACAAAGGAGTGGATGCCACCATGGTGCCAGCCGACGCCGCCCCCGCGGCTTCCGGAGACGCAGCCGCCGCCCGCGCCCGCGACGCCATCGAGTCGGGGCGCACCGCGCTCGGGATCGAGTTCGGCTCGACCCGCATCAAGGCCTGCCTCGTGGATGCGGACGCCCCGTCGGTCGTCCTCGCCGTCGGCGCCCACGAGTGGGAGAACTCCTACGTCGACCGCCTCTGGACTTACCCGATCGAGGAGGTCTGGTCCGGCCTGCAAGAGGCGTACGCCGCCCTGGCCGCCGACGCACAGGCCCGCCACGGCGTCGCGCCGACAACCGTGGGCTCTCTGGGCGTCTCGGCGATGATGCACGGATACCTCGCGTTCGACGAGGCGGGCGAGCTGCTTGTGCCGTTCCGCACCTGGCGCAACACGAACACGGGAGCGGCGGCGCGTGAGCTGACCGACCTGCTCGGCGTCAACATCCCGCTCCGCTGGTCCATCGCCCACCTGCACCAGGCCGTCCTCGACGCCGAGCCGCACCTCCCGCGCGTCCGGTCCGTCACCACGCTGGCCGGGTACGTGCACCGCCGGCTCACCGGGCGGCACGTGCTCGGGGTCGGGGATGCGTCAGGCATGTTCCCGATCGACCCGACTACCGGCGACTACGACGCCGAACTCGTCGGCCGCTATGACCGGCTCGCCGCCGGCCGCATCCCTCCGCTCCGCGACCTGCTGCCCGAGGTCCTCTCCGCCGGAGAGCCCGCCGGCGACCTGACCGCCGAGGGCGCTGCGCTCCTTGATCCGTCCGGCGCGCTACGTCCCGGCGCGACCCTGTGCCCTCCCGAGGGCGACGCCGGCACCGGCATGGTCGCGACCGCATCCGTCGCACCGCGCACCGGCAATGTGAGCGCCGGCACCAGCATCTTCGCCATGGTCGTGCTGGAGCGTCCGCTGGCCGAGGTGCACGACGAGCTGGATGTGGTGACCACCCCCGCAGGCGACCCGGTCGCCATGGTCCACTGCAACAACGGCGCCAGTGAGCTCGCCGAGTGGGCCGGACTCTTCGGCCGGTTCGCCGCCGCGTCCGGCCGCCCCATCGATCCCGACGCCGTGTTCGACACCCTCCTCACGGAGGCGCTGACCGGCGACGATGACGCCGGCGGTCTGCTCGCCTATAACCACCTCGCGGGCGAGCCCATCGCCGGGCTCACCGAGGGCCGTCCGCTGCTCGTCCGCACGCCGGGCAGCCGCTTCACCCTCGGCAACCTGGTGCGCGCCGAGGTGTACGGCGTGTTCGCCACCCTGGCGCTCGGGATGCGCGTCCTCGCGCAGGAGGGCGTCGCGCTCGACCGGATGCTCGCGCACGGCGGCGTGTTCCGCACCGCCGGCGTCGCCCAGCGTTTCCTGGCGGGCGCCCTCGACGCCCCCGTGTCCGTCGCCCACACCGCATCCGAGGGTGGCGCGTGGGGGATCGCGGTCCTCGCCGCCTACCTGGGCGCACGGGCCGAGGGCGGCCAGGACCTCGACACCTACCTGCGCGAGCGCGTGTTCCGCGACATCGTCTTCGAGACCTCCGAGCCGCAGCCGGAGGATGTCGCGGGCTTCGCCGCCTACCTCGACCGCTACGACGACGGCCTTGCCGTCGAGCGCGCGGCCGTCACCGCCCTCCCCGACACCACCGCCTCCGCCGATCGCCCCACGGAAGGATCCGACCAGTGACCGACGCCCAGACCCCGAAGGACGCAAGCGCCGCGGCCCCGGCCCGCGCGACCGCGGCTCCCACCGAGTCCCCCGCCGTCCGCGCCGTCCGCGAGCGCGTCGCCGCCCTCCACGCCGAGCTGGTGCGCTACCAGCTGGTCGTCTGGACCGGCGGGAACGTCTCCGGCCGCGTGCCCGGCGAGGACCTCTTCGTCATCAAGCCGAGCGGCGTCGATTACGACGACCTCGCACCGGAGAACATGATCCTCTGCACCCTCGACGGCGAGGTCGTCCCCGGGTCGCTCGGCTCCGAGCGGTCGCCGTCGTCGGACACCGCCGCCCACGCCTTCGTGTACCGCAGCATGCCCGAGGTCGGCGGCGTCGTGCACACGCACTCCACCTATGCGACCGCCTGGGCGGCGCGCGCCGAGCCCATCCCGTGCGCCATCACCGCGATGGCGGACGAGTTCGGCGGCGAGATCCCCGTCGGACCGTTCGCGATCATCGGCGACGACTCCATCGGCCGCGGCATCGTGTCGACGCTCACCGGCCACCGCAGTCGCGCTGTGCTCATGCAGAACCACGGCGTCTTCACCATCGGCTCCGACGCCCGCGACGCCGTGAAGGCCGCCGTCATGGCCGAGGACGTCGCCCGCACGATGCACATCGCGCGCCAGGGCGGCGATGTCGTCCCCATTCCTCAGGAGGCGATCGACCGCCTCTTCGACCGCTACCAGAACGTCTACGGACAGACCCCGGAAGGACCCACCGCCTGATGCCGAAGCTCACCACCTCCCTCGACGTCTACGAGGTCTGGTTCCTCACCGGAAGCCAGCACCTCTACGGACCGGAGACCCTCGCGCAGGTCGCCGAGCAGTCCCGCGCCATCGCCGACGAGCTGGGCGCGTCGCCCGACGTGCCGGTGAAGATCGTGTGGAAGCCGGTCCTCACCGACGCCGACGCCATCCGCCGCATCATGCTGGAGGCGAACGCCGACGACCGCGTGATCGGCGTGATCGCGTGGATGCACACCTTCAGCCCCGCGAAGATGTGGATCGCCGGCCTCGACGCGCTGCAGAAGCCGCTGCTGCACCTGCACACGCAGGCGAACGTCGAGCTGCCCTGGGCCGAGATCGACTTCGACTTCATGAACCTCAACCAGGCCGCCCACGGCGACCGCGAGTTCGGCTACATCCTGACGCGCCTCGGCGTGCCGCGCACCACGGTCGCCGGACACGTCTCGAACCCGGTCGTCTCGGCACGCGTCGGCACGTGGATGCGCGCAGCGGCCGGCCGGGCCGCCACCCGCACGCTGAAGCTCGCCCGCTTCGGCGACAACATGCGCTTCGTCGCCGTCACCGAGGGCGACAAGACCGAGGCCGAGCACGTCTTCGGCGTCCAGGTGAACACGTGGGGCGTGAACGAGCTGGCGGATGCGGTCGCCGCGGCGCCGGCCGACGCCGTCGACGCGCTCGTCGCCGAGTACGAGGAGCAGTACGACGTCGCTCCGGAGCTGCGGCGCGGCGGCGACCGCCACCCGTCGCTGCGCGACGGCGCGGCGATCGAGCTGGGCCTGCGCTCCTTCCTGGAGGAGGGCGGTTTCGGCGCGTTCACGACCAGCTTCGAAGACCTCGGCGCCCTGAAGCAGCTGCCGGGCCTCGCCGTCCAGCGGCTGATGGCCGAGGGCTACGGCTTCGGCGCGGAGGGCGACTGGAAGACCGCCGTCCTGGTGCGCGCGGCCAACGTGATGGGCGCAGGCCTGCCGGGCGGCGCGTCCCTCATGGAGGACTACACGTACGACCTGACGCCCGGCGACGAGCGCATCCTGGGCGCGCACATGCTCGAGGTGAGCCCGTCGCTCAGCTCGGTGACCCCGACGCTCGAGGTGCACCCGCTCGGCATCGGCGGCAAGGACGACCCGGTCCGCCTCGTCTTCACGGCGGACCCGGGTCCCGCGGTCGTCGTGGCGCTGTCGGATGTGCGCGACCGTTTCCGCCTGGTCGCCAACGTGGTCGAGGTGGTCGAGCCGTCGGCTCCGCTGCCGAAGCTGCCGGTCGGCCGTGCGGTGTGGAAGCCGCAGCCCGACTTCACGACGTCGGCGACCGCCTGGCTCGAGGCCGGCGCGGCGCACCACACGGTGATGAGCACCGCGGTCGGGGTCGAGGTCTTCGAGGACTTCGCCCGCATGCTGCGCACCGAGCTCATCGTCATCGACGACACGACGACGCTCCGCTCGGTGCGCCGCGACCTCGACGCGAACGCCGCCTACTACCGCCTCGCCCGCGGCATCTGAGGCATCCATCCCAGCGGCCGGAACGGATCCTCCGTTCCGGCCGCTTCGCGTTAACCGGACCCCGCGAACTGGGGGTAATCGGGGTACAAACAATGTCCTCATTAATGGGGACTTTTGGGGATGACAAGCGTAGCCTCAGGCCAGATGAGAAATCCTCATCTCACCCGACGTCCGGGTGGAGTCGCATGAGACGCTCCTGGGGGAGTGCCGGAAACGGCCGTCATGATCGCGCACGCCGCACCCAATCACCGCTGGCATCGCCGTACACCGAAGGAGCCGCGTCGCCGGTCGGTGGTCTCGATCGTCGCGACCACGCTGCTCGCCGTGGCCACCGTCGTGGCGGGCTCCGTGGTCGGCGGAGGGTTGTACTACGCCGGCAGCGTCGCATCGACCTTCAACTCCACGGTGACGCACATCCCGCGCGCCTTCCCGCCGGCCGCGACCCGGCCGACCCCCGTCTCGACCGGCGCCATGAACATCCTGCTCATCGGCTCCGATTCGCGCGGAGACCCGACGACCGTCGGGCAGAGCACCGAGTCCGACCAGCGCTCCGACACCATGATGCTCGTGCACATCGACGCCGACCGCAAAGACGTCTACATCATGTCGATCATGCGCGACCTCTGGGTCCCGATCCCCGGCAAGGGCACGGCCAAGATCAATGCTGCGCTCGCCTGGGGGGGCACTCCGCTGGTGATCCAGACGGTCGAGCAACTGCTCCAGACGCACATCGACCACGTCGCGATCATCGACTTCCAGGGCCTCGAAGGGATGACGGACGCGCTCGGCGGAGTGGATGTGGACAGTCCGGTCGGCTTCACCACGGTCAAGAAGCCGCACTACACCTTCGTTCAGGGCATGAACCACCTCGACGGCGCCCAAGCCCTCGCCTTCGCCCGGGAGCGGTACGCCTTCCCGACGGCCGACTACCAGCGGGTGGCCAACCAGCAGGCGCTCCTGCGGGCCATCGTCGCCAAGCTGCTCAGCCGCGGGACGCTGACCGACCCCGCCGCCGTGACGTCGTTCGCCGGTGCGACCGGCCGATACCTCAGCCTCGACGAGCAGTTCGACCTCCCGACGATGATCGGGCTCGCGGCGAGCATGCGTCTCGACGGCCCCTCCAGCATCCATGCCTTCACCATGCCCACTGCCGGAACCGGAACCTCACCCGACGGGCAGTCGATCGTCAACGTGGATGAGGGATCGCTCCCGGCTCTCCGCTCCGCCCTCGCGGACGATGCGCTCGGGACGTTCACCTCCGTTCACTGAGGCCGGACGGGCTCAGGCCCGGCGCAGCATCCGCAGGCCGGCGGGAACCGACAGGGCGGCGACCGCGGCGACGAACACCACCAGTACCGGCACGAGCGGCCAGAAGATGAGCGCCACGCCGACGAGCAGCACGGGTACCGCCAGACCGATGTACGCGATGAGGAAGATCGCGGCGAGCACCTCACCGCGGCGCTCCGGGGCGGCGAGCGAGGCCGCCGCGGCGATCGCCGAGCGGAACTGGAGACCGACACCGGCGCCCGCCAGCACACCGCTGACCAGGAAGACCGCGAACGAGGCCGTCAGCACGCCGGCCGCGAGGCCCGCGAGCCCGACGAGCATGAGGACGAGGGCCAGGATCAGCTGCGCACGGGAGGAGATCCGGGCGAAGACGATCTGCGAGATCGCCGAAGCTGCGAACACCGCGAACGGAACGAATCCGGCCAGCAGGTGCGAGGTCTGGTGGAGAGTGACGACGAGCACGCTCGGCGCGAGGGAGGTGAACAGCCCGAAGACGGCGAAGCCGGCGAAGGCGGCGACGGCCGCGGCGGAGAACGCTCCTCGCGCTTCGGCCGGCAGCGAGATCCGCTGCGGGCGGTACGCGGGACGCTCTTCCGCGCGCTCCACCGTCTCGGGAACGAGGGCGACGGCGACGGCCGCGACCGCGAGCACGACGAGGAACACCGCGTACGGGAGCAGCAGCGGCTCGGGCAGGAACTGCGCGAACGCTCCGCCGATCAGCGGGCCGAGCGCGAGTCCGCCTGTGTTGACGACCGTGGAGACCGTCCCGGCGGTCGCGGGGCCCTCGTCCGGTCGGGCGACGGCGCGCAGCTCGCTGAGGTGCGCGGTCGCGCTCGCCGTGAGGGCGCCGACGCCGATTCCGGAGAGGGTGCGCGCGACGATGAGGCCGGCGACGTCGTTCCAGACCAGGAAGAGGGCGGCGGAGACGATCTCGATGAGCACGGCGATCAGCACCATCCTGCGTCGCCCGGCGATGTCGCTCAGGTGGCCGATGAGGAAGAGGCTGGCGATGACGCCGACCGCATACGCGGCGAAGATCACGGTCACCACCCAGGTCGGGAAGCCGTCGCGTGCCTGGTAGAAGGCGTACAGCGGAGTCGGAATGGTGGAGAAGGCCATCACGGCGAGGAACGCCGCCGCGATGACCCAGAAGCCGGCGCCATGGCGCAGGCGGAAGGGACGCCGGGTGCTGGTCGGTCCGGTCTCCAGCCGAGGGGTGGAGCCGGTGGGGGCGGAGAAGTCGAGCGTGCTGGTCATGCTTCGATAGTGCTCCTCGGCGAGCATCGAGTCCAACGGAAATAGCCGATGCTGACGATCGATCGGAGCGATCACCGACGCTAGGCTGCATCCATGGACACGCGCCAGCTCGAGTACCTCGTCGCCGTGGCCGACGAGCTCAACTTCACGCGCGCCGCTGCCCGCGTGTTCGCGGCGCAGTCGACCGTCTCGGCGGGCATCCGGAGTCTCGAATCGGAACTCGGGACGGCACTGTTCGAGCGGGACGCACACGGCGTCCGGCTCACCGAGGCGGGCCGGACCGTGCTACCCGAGGCGCGCAGTGCGATCGAGGCCGTGGAGAGGATGCGCGAGTTCACCGACGAGCACGGCCCACTGCGCGGCACGGTCCGGGTCGGCATTTTCACGAACCTGACCACCATCGACCTGCCGGGCATCATGGGCGAGTTCCACCGGCGGCATCCGCACGTGGACCTCCGTCTCGGCCCGTCGCCCAGCGGATCCACCGGCCTGGTGGAGGAGGTGCGCCAGGGGCGGCTCGACATCGCGTTCCACGGTCTGCCCGACGCGGTTCCCGACCTCATCATGCGACCGCTGGTCGACTCCCCGTTCCTCGTCGTGCTGCCAGAGGATCACCCGCTCGCCCGCCGCCGGACTGTCGCGCTCGCCGACCTGGCGGAAGAGGCCTGGGTGGACTCGCGTGCCGGCTTCGGCAACCGCGTCACCCTCGATCGCGCGCTGCAGGCCCTCGGCCTGACTCGTCGGGTGCCCACCGAGTTGTCCGACCTGGGCGAGATTCCGCGCTTCGTCGCCGCGGGACTGGGCGTGGCCGCCTTGCCGGAGCTGACCATCATCCCGGCAGAGGGAGCCGTCGTGCGCCCCCTGACCGAAGCCGTGGACTGGCGGCTCAGCGCCATCGCCCGCCGGCGGCCCGGCCGTGCGGCGGAGGCGCTGCTCGACCTGCTCACCGAGCGGATCGGCGGCCTCTGAGGCCGATCACTCTCCCGCCGCTCGCCGCGGCCGTCGTGTCGGCGCTGTGACGCTCACCGGCCAGCTCACCGGCCCTCACCGCTGCGGACGCGCGTCCGAGCTGAGCTCCGGTTCGTCCTGGATCTCGGCGCGGCGGTCGCCGCGCGTCTTCAGGAGGCTGGCCGTCGCGGCCACTGCGATCGTCGCTCCGATGAAGAGGAGCGAGAACCAGGTCGGGATCTCGGGGATCCACTCCACGCGCCGGCCGCCGTTGATGAAGGGCAGCTCGTTGACGTGCAGTGCGTGGAAGACGAGCTTGACGCCGATGAAGCCGAGGATGACTGCGAGGCCCTGCGACAGGTAGACGAGCCGCTCGAGGAGCCCGCCGATGAGGAAGTACAGCTGGCGGAGTCCCATCAGGGCGAAGGCGTTGGCCGTGAAGACGATGTACGCCTCGCTGGTGAGCCCGTAGATGGCCGGGATGGAGTCGACGGCGAAGACGACGTCGATGAGGCTGATCGCGATGATGGTCAGCAGCATCGGGGTGACGAAGCGGCGCCCGTCCTTCTTCACCGTGAGCCGGTCGCGGTTGTATTCGTCGGTCACGGGCAGGTGGCGGCGGATGAACCGCATCACCCGGTTGTCGGTCGGGTCGGAGTCGTGGGAGCCGAACGCCTGACGCCACGCCAGGAAGAGCAGGAGGGCGCCGAAGAGGTAGAAGACCCACGAGTAGTTCTCGATGAGCCCGGCTCCAACGGCGATGAACGCGCCGCGGAGGATGAGCGCGATGATGATGCCGATCATCAGCACCTTCTGCTGGTACGCCTTGGGCACGGCGAACGCCGACATCAGCAGCAGGAAGACGAACAGGTTGTCGACCGAGAGCACCTTCTCGGTCAGGTAGCCGGCGAAGTACTCGCCGCCGTAGGTCCAGCCGGAGACCATGCCGATGCCGACGCCGAACAGCAGCGCCAGACCGATGTAGAACGCGGACCAGCGGGCCGACTCGCCGATGGTCGGCTCGTGCGGCTTGCGCACGTGCGCGAAGAACTCGTAGACGAAGAACGCGATCGTGACGGCGATCGTGATGATCCAGATGAGCGGGGTGACCTGCACCGGGGACTCCCAAGGGGTAGGCGGAACGTCTCGCCAAGGTCTCCTCCGCCCCGACCGGATCGACGATCTCAGTTCGGGACCAGTGGCCCGGGATGCGATGGCGCATCCGTAATGACGGGCTCACTGCCGACGGGAGTACTCCCCTTGTTGTCCTCCAGCCTACCGGGAATCGTCCTGGCAGAGTTCTGGGAACCCGAAGGGAACTCGCTGCGGCCCAGCGGTCACAGGTCGGTGCCGGTGTGATCCCTCAGCGCGGCGACGACCGCATCCTGGAACGCTCGATCGGTCGCGGCCGGATGCGGTCGCTGCTGCCGCTGGTGGTGCCAGTACGCCGATGTACGGGTCTCCGGGTCTTCGCCCTCGGCGAGCCAGACCTGCGTGCGGTGACCGAGCTCGAGGTCGTCGGGCGCGTTGCGGCCGCCCATCCGCGTGGGCACCCAGCCCGGGTCGACCGCGTTGCTGAACACGCCGGGGCGGAGGCGGGGGAGCGCCGCGGCGAGCGCCGTCGCGATCAGCTTGCTGTCCGAGTACGACGCGGTGCGCGTCCGCCCCGACCAGTCGAGACCGTCGAGCGTCGCGTGGCCGCCGCGGTGCATTCCGCTGCTGAGATAGACGTGGCGTTCGGCCGGGACCAGCGCGGTCAAGAGGTAGGGGGCGACCACGTTGACCGGGAGGATGCCGGCGCCGTCGATCACTCCGGCGTTGTTGATGACCGCGTCCACGCCGCCGGCATCCGCCACCTGATCGGCGAGCGCCCGGACCTGCTCCTCGTCGGAGAGCTCCGCCGCCAGGATCACACCGTCGCCCAGGGCATCCCGGAGTTCGCCCGCCCGGTCCAGGCTGCGGACGTGGCCGACCACGGTGTGGCCGTGCTCCGCCAGCTCGCGTGCGGCACCCAAGCCCAGCCCGCTCCCTGCGCCGGTCACCAGAATCTTCGCCATCTCACGCCTCCTCGTCGCCCTCCACGCTAGACGCGACGACGCGTCATTACGATGAAGACGACCCCCTGCCTTCTCGCCGACCCTGGAGTCCTCCTATGAGCACGTTCTCGGACGAGTCCGCGCACTCGTTCTCCGCGGGTGCCGACCCCGAGCCCGAGAGCGCCGATGACATCCGGCTGACGATCGACCGGGACGTGCTCCGGCAGTTCCAGCAGGCCGTCGACGCGGAAGATTACGACGCCGCGACGGTCGTGGTCCGGGACCACTGGTTCGACGTCGCCATCGGGATCCGGCAGGGCTTCGCGCAGGTCGCCGAGCGCATCCCGGCGGGCGAGCTTCACACCCGGCCACTGCTCATGATGATGCTCGGCATCGCCTACAACCTCCAGCCGAACCGGAGGATGAAGGGGCTGCGTTACTTCGTCGGAGCCGCCCGGGCCGCCCGTCACGGCATCGAGCGGGTGGGGCCCGTCGACCGCGCGCTCATCCTGGCGAGCGAGAGTGCCGCCTACCGCCTGATCGGGCGCCCGCGCCTCGGTATCACGCCGGCGCGCAAGGCCGTCGCCGCACTGGACGGACTCACGCTGGATCAGCGTTCCGCCGTGCAGGCGCTGTCACGCATCTACGCACACGTCGGCACCACCCAGTACTACGCGGGGCAAGTCGAGTCGGCCCTGGAGACGTTCGAGAAGGGCATGGCCGAATCGCCGCCCACTGGCTACTCCTCCGGCTTCGCCAACATCGCGATGGCGGCCGGCATCCACGCGGTGAGGGGCGATATCCACGAGGCGATGGCGTACATCGAACTGGCTCAGGACGAGCAGTGGACCGACCAGCAGCGCTCCTGGTATCCGGGTACGTTCTACCGCGTCGCCGAGGCGGTCGTGGCGCTGGAGCGGTTCGACGCCGAGGAGGCTCGCACGCAGCTGGCGGCGATGGTCCATGATCGCCGGACGATCGAGCACTGGCGCGCCATCGCCGCGACCGAGGCGCTCGTCGATCTGGTCGCAGGCCGACCCTCCGCTGGTCTCGCGGGGATCGACGCCTACGCCGCCCTGCGGGGTGCGGAGGGTCGCGGGACGGCTGCCCGTCGCGAGCTCGCACCGCACCGGGCGTTGCTGCACATCGCGCTCGGCGACCTCACCTCCGCGTCGACGGTCCTGCGGCAGCTCGAGCCGGGCAGCGCCCAGCGCCACGTGGGTCTCGCGCGCGTCGAACTGGCCCTCGGCCGCACCGGCGCCGCGCTCCAGCAGGTGCGCCGGGTCGCCGGAGCACCGCTGGATGCCCGCACGCACGCGGAGGCGCTGGCCCTCGAGGCCGCGGCGCTGCTGCGCTTCTCGAGCGGACCTCGCCGCACATCCGTCGTGGACCAGCTGGGCGAGCTTCTCCGCGCGACCGGCCAGCGGCTCGCCGTCGCGCTGGTGCCGGTCGAGGACTTCCCGCAACTGCTCGGCGCCTTGGAGGGTGCGGGATTCGGCGACGTGCTCGCCGACATCCCCGCCCGCTCCCTCTTGTTGCCGCTCCCGGAGGGTGAGGCGCTGAGCAAGCGCGAACTCGCCGTCCTCGAGGCCTACCTGCGCACCCCGCGCGTGCCTCAGGTGGCGGAGGAGCTCGGCGTCTCCGTGAACACGGTCAAGAGCCAGATCCGCAGCATCTACCGGAAGCTGGATGTGTCCAACCGGGACGAGGCCATCGCCGTCGCGCTCGACCGGCACCTGGTGCGGCTGCCCGACTGACGTTCGTCGACGGCGTCACCCCCAGCGCCGGAGCTTCTCCGGATCGGCCACGATCCACAGATGGTCGACGGCCCCGACAGCACCGTCCGCGACAACGACGGCGAAGACGCGTCCGTCACGGGAGGCGACGAGTCCTGATCGGCCGTTCATCGGCCGGACGTCCAGACCGAGCGATGCAGGGTCGCCGAGCAGGCCGTGCAGGAGCGTCAGGCCCGAGGCGAAGTCGATAGCCACCGGAAGGGATGCGTCGCCGCCGCGGTCGACCACCACGTGGACGTCCGGACCGAGCAGCCGACCCACGGCCGGTGCGTCGCCGGCGAGGTAGGCGTCTCGTAGCGCCGCCGTCAGAGCGGCGGCCGCAGCGGCCGCGTCGGCCTCACGCCGCACCCGCCCGCGTTGCGGCCACCGGGGCCTCCTCGCTCTGTGCGATCGCCTCATCCGTTCGTCCTCCGGCGACGACTTCGTCGCGGGTCAGCGGGCCCACCGGCTCCAAGCGGTCCTCGAAGAACACCCGGGCGAGAGCCGCCCGGAGCCGTTCGGTGGGCCGGAGCCGCCCGTCCTCGTCCGGCCTGGCGTCGACCGGGTGCACGGCGACCGGGCCGGCGAGGCGGTACCGCTCGGCCGCATCCACCGAGCCGTGGACCTCCACGTACTCGCCGCCGGGCAACCGGACGATGCGCCCGGTCTCGTAGCCGTGCAGCAGGATGTCGCGGTCGCGCTTCTGCAGCGCGAGGCACACGCGCCGGGTGACGACGAACGCCACGACCGGGCCCAGCACCACGAGCGCCTGGTAGCCGGCCACCACCGACTCCACCGTGAGGTGGAAATGCGTGGCCACGAGATCGGCGCTCCCCGCGCCCCAGAGCGCGGCGTAGAAGACGATGCCCGAGACGCCGAGGCCGGTGCGCGTCGGCTCGTTGCGCGGGCGGTCGAGGAGGTGGTGGTCGCGGTGGTCGCCGGTCACCCACTCCTCGACGAACGGGTACACAGCGATCGCGAGAAGGTAGAGCCCGACCACCGCGAGGGGGATGAGGATCGCGAGCGTCCAGGTGCGGCCGAGCCACTCGAACTCCCAGCCGGGCGGGACGAGGCGGAGCGCTCCGTCGAGGAAGCCCGTGTACCAGTCCGGCTGGCTGCCCGCCGACGCGTCGCCGGGGGAGGAGGGCCCGTACAGCCAGATCGGGCTGATCGTGACCGTCGCGGCGATGAGGACGATTGCGCCGGTCACGATGGCCAGGAGACCGCCCGCGCGCGCCGCCAGGTTTGGCAGCATCGGGACCCCGACGATCCGCTCCTCCGTCCGCCCCGGGCCGGCGAACTGCGCCGGCTTGTCGAGGTACGCCCGCCGTGCCCGTGCCGCAAGCAGCAGCACGAGCAGCGCCGGCACCACGGCGACGTGGATGGGGTAGAGGTTCTCGATGATCCGCCCCGGGAACTCGCCCCCGAACAGCAGCGCGGACAGCCAGGTGCCGACGACGGGGATGCCGAGAACGATGCCCTCTACGATCCGGAGTCCCGTGCCGGACAGCATGTCGTCCGGGAGCGCGTACCCGCTCCATCCGCCGAGCAGGGCGGTGATCAGCAGGCCGAACAGCAGCACCCAGGAGAGCCGTCGGGGACGGCGGAACGCGCCGGTGAAGAACGACACCGCCAGCTGCAGCATGATCGCGGCCGGGAGCAGGAGGCCCGCCCAGTGGTGCGCCTGGCGCACGAGCAGGCCGCCGGGCACCTCGAACGTGATCGCCAGCGTCGACTGCAGCGCCTTCGACATCTCGGCGCCTGCGAGCGGCACGTACGGGCCGTCGTAGGTCACGCGCGTGCCCGACGGCGTGTAGACGAACATGAGGATGAAGCCGGTCACGAACAGCACCAGGACGCACGCGAACGCGATGACCCCGAACATGTTCGTCCAATGCAGCGGCACGCGCCGAGTCCGGAGTTCGTCGCGCAGTGCGGCGACACGGCGTCCCGCAGCGCTGTTCGAGACGACTCCGGCGAGCCGTGCCGTCGCGGACGGCCGCTGTCTGCGGTCGACGGGCATCAGGCGGCCCTACCGGCGAGCTCTCGCGCGTCGGACGCTTCCGGTACGCCGCCCCCGACGAACGCCCGGCGGGGATGCTGCACCGAGAGCAGCGACACGATGTCGCGCCCGAAGAACACCGCGCTCGCCCAGATCAGCAGCACCCGCACCTTGCGCTCCCAGGTCGGGATCGCGAGCACGTGATACCCGCGGTGCATCACCCAGGCAAGGAAGCCGGTGATGACGATCCCGCGCCACTGGAAGATGCCCGTGCCGAGGCCCAGGGTCGCGACGACCCCGAGGCTGTGGTGCACGTAGTCCTTCGGCTGCTCGCCGCGCAGGGTCGCGACGATGTTCTTCGCCAGCCGTTTGGCCTGCCGCACGGCGTGCTGGGCGTTGGGAACCGTGACGGCGCCGTCGATCGGCGACGCCAGGTCCGGCACCGCCGCGTCGTCGCCGGCCGCCCAGGCGTCCGGCACGATCTTCTCCGGCGTGCCCACTCGCAGGTCGGCGCGGACCATCACCGATCCGCGCGCCGTGACCGGCAGGTCGGTGTGGTTCGCGACGACCGGGTTCGCGCCGTTGCCGGCGGTCCACACGATGGTGTGCGCGTCGAACTCCGCACCGGTCGAGAGCACCAGGTGGCCGCCCTCCGCCGAGACGAGTTGCGCGTCCAGATGGATGTGGGCCCCGCGGCGTTCCAGAGCCCGCACCACCCAGCGTCCCGGCTCGTCGGTCACCTCGGGGAGGATGCGGTTGCGCGCCTCGATCAGGTGGAACGAGAGGTCGGAGAACGTCAGCTCGGGATACGACTTCAGCAGCGCGGTGGCCAGCGAGAGCGTCTCGCCAAACCCTTCGACGCCCGAGAACCCGCCGCCGACGAAGGCGACCGTGAGCAGGCGGCTCCGCTCCCTTCCGGGCGGCAGCACCGAGGCGCGGTCGAAGGCGTCGAGCAGCCGGTCGCGGATGGCGACGGCCTCCTCGACGTGCTTCATGCCGATCGCCTGTTCGGTGATGCCCGGGATGGGGAACGTGCGGGTGACGGCGCCGGCGGTGACGACGATGATGTCGTATCCCAGCGGGAACGGCTCGCCGTCCTTCGGGAGCACCGTCACCGTCTTCGACGCGTGGTCGATCCGGGTCACCGACGCGTGGATGAGGCGCGCGCGCTTGAGGTGGCTGCGGAGCGAGATGGCTGCATGCCGCGCCTCGATCGACCCCGCTGCGACCTCCGGGAGGAACGGCTGGTACGTCATGTACGGCCGGGGGTCGATCACGACGATCTCGGCCTCGTCCTTCCGCAGTTTCTTCTCCAGCTTCCATGCGGTGTAGAAACCGGCGTAACCGCCGCCCACCACGAGGATCCGGCGCATGAGTGCCTCCTGTCCGGCCGATGAATGTGCCTTCACCCGTTAAGACCGGACAGCATCCCCATCTGTGACAGCGGGGCGGGAGCTCATGCCGGGACGGGGAGGCGTTCCAACTTCTGCGGGTTCAGCACCCACTGGAGGCGGCGGATACCGTCGGCCGTGACGTCGAGCGCGATGAAGGCGACCACGGCGCCGTCGCGGACGAGCACGGCCGCTGGGCCGCCGTTGGCCTCGACGAGGTGGACGGTGCCCTCCCAGAACCGGTTCGCGAAGGCGTGGACGTACTTCGCCACCGTCTCGCGGGTGAAGACGGGGATGCGCGACGCGCGGGCGAGACCGCCGCCGTCGGAGTAGCTGACGATGTCGGCGGTGAAGATGCGCTCCAGCTCGGCGATGTCGCCGGACTGTGCGGCGTCGAGGAAGGCCTCCAGCATCCGCTTCTGCTGCGCGTGGTCGACCTCGCGCACGTGCCGTTCCTCTGCGAGGTGCTTCCGCGCCCGGCTGACGAGCTGCCGCGCGGAGGCCTCGGAGCCCTGGATGATCTCCGCGATCTGCGCGTACGGGTAGTCGAAGGCCTCCCGCAGCACGTACGCGGCACGTTCGGTCGGCGTGAGCTTCTCGAGCAGCACGAGCACCGCGAACTCGAGCGCTTCACCGCGCTCGGCACCGAGGGAGGGGTCGGCGCTGGTGTCCACGGGCTCGGGCAGCCACGGCCCGATGTACGTCTCGCGCTTCGCCCGCGCCGACTGAGCCTGGTTGATGGCCAGCCGGGTCGCCGCGGTCGCCAGGAAGGCCGCCGGCTCGCGCACCGCCGAGCGGTCGGTGCGCTGCCAGCGCTCCCAGGTGTCCTGGACGATGTCCTCCGCGTCCGCGACGGTCCCGAGCATCCGGTAGGCGATGCCGAACAGGCGCGGCCGCACCGCCGCGAACGTCGCCGTGGCGGTGTCGAGGTCGTCCTGCTCCACTGGCCCCGTCATGGTGGAATGCTAGTGGCGGTCCTCCAGCCAGCGGGAGAACGTCGTCCCGCCGAACCGGTGGTCGGTGATCGCGGGGTCGTTGCCCGGCGTGAGCGAGCGGTCGTCGACCCGGCCGCCGTAGTATCCGGCGTCGGGATCCGTCGAAACGGTCCGCGGATCGCCCGTCGCGGAGAACAGCCGGCGCGCCAGTTCGTCCAGCCGCAGCGGCTCCGGGCCGGCCAGCTCCACGATCCCGTTCAGGGGCGCGGCGACGGCCACCTCGGCCAGGGCGGCCGACACGTCCGCCGCGGCGATCGGCTGCATCAGCACGTCCGACAGCACGGCCGTGCCATCCTTCGTCGCCCCGTCGGCGAGGGCGCCGATGAACTCGAAGAACTGCGTCGCGCGCACGATCGTGAACGGCACGCCGCTCTCGCGCACGATGCGCTCCTGCATCACCTTCGCGCGCATGTAGCCGATGTCGGGCATGCGGTCGGCGCCCACGATCGAGAGAACGACGTGGTGGCGGACGCCCGCGGCCTTCTCCGCTGCGACGAGGTTGGTGGCGGACCGCTCGAAGAACTCGTGGACCGGGCCGTCCTCGAACGACGGCGCGTTGGGTGTGTCGACGACGACGTCCGCACCCTCGAGGACCGCGGCGAGCCCTTCGCCCGTGACCGTGTCCACGCCGGTCGACGGCGATGCGGCGACGACGTCGTGGCCCGCCTCCTGCAGACGAGAGACGATTCCGCGGCCGATCAGGCCGGTTCCGCCGATGGCGACGATCTTCATGTGCTGCTCCGTTTCTGCGCGGACGCTCCGCGCGTCACCAGCTCTGACCGGACAGGTGCTCGGGATGTGACAGCGACGGGCGAAGTCGTCGCTCAGCGGAGCAGAGCGTGGTGACCGGACACCTCGGCCCCGGCCGGGTCGCCGCCCACCCCGCGAGGGTTCCGGATGCCGGCCGCCGAGATCAGGCCGCCCGCCGCGAGCGCGATGGCCGCCGCACCGGCGAGTTCGTGGAACCCGGCGACGGCCGACATCGCCGCCCCCGCTGAACCGGCGAGGGCCACCGCGACGAGGCCCGCGACACGGGACACCGCGTTGTTCACGGCCGACGCGATCCCGGACCGTGACGGATCGACGGCACCCAGGATGGTCGCCGTCAACGGAGCGACCGTGATCGCCATGCCCAGGCCGAACACGACGACGGCAGGCAACACCTCGGTCAGGTAGTCGGCATCGCGCGAGATCCGCAGCATGAGAGCGAAGCCACCGGCCGCGACCAACGGTCCGACCGTCATCATCAATCGTGGCCCCACCCGGCCGCTGAGGCGGCCGAAGTACGCCGACAGGGCGATCAGCACGATGCTGGACGGGACCATCGCGAATCCGGCGAGGGTCGCCGAGTACCCCGCTCCCTGCTGGAGGAACAGGGCGAGCGCGAAGGTGCCGACGGCGACCCCGCCGTAGATGAAGGCCGTGGCCACATTCCCCACGGTGAAGTCGCGTGCCCGGAAGATGGTGAGGGGCAGCATCGGCTGCGCCGCCCTCCTTTCACGCAGGAGGAAGGCGACGAGCGCCGCCGCGCCGACCGCGAGCGAACCGAGGATCAGCGGCGAGCCCCAGCCGTATCGCGGATGCTCGATCAGGGCGAACACCGGCAAACCGAGCCCGAGCACGCCGAGGCCCGCACCTGCCCAGTCCACCCGGGCGCCGGGCCGGTGGGGAGCATCCGCGGGAAGGGCGCGGACGAGCAGCAGTGCGGCCGCGATGGGGAGGAGGTTGACGGCGAAGACCCACCGCCACGAGAGGACGTCCACTAGCACACCGCCGAGCACCGGCCCCGCGATGCTGGCGAGCGAGGTGATCGCCGTCCAGACGCCGATCGCCCGGCTCTGCGCTGCGCCGCTGAACGTGCCGAGGATCAGGGCGAGGGAACTCGGGACGAGCAGGGCGCCGGCGACGCCCTGCAGCCCGCGAGCGAGCACGAGGATTCCCGAGGTGGGCGCGAGAGCGCACAGGGCCGAGGCGAGCGCGAAGCCCACGAGGCCCCAGAGCAGCACCCGACGGCGCCCGAACAGATCGGAGAGCGACCCGGCGAGGAGGATGACCGATCCGAGCGTCAGGAGGTACGCATCCACCACCCACTGCTGGACGGCGAGGCCGCCACCCAGCTCCCGCCCGATCGCGGGGAGGGCGACCGTCACGACGCTGCCGTCGAGGAAGGCGATGAAGGTCGCCACGACGGCCACCGCCAATACCGTTCGCTGGGGTGCCGTCATCCATCCGCTCATCGTCTGTCGTCCGTTCGTCGTGATGCCGGGAAGGTCCCGGCTCCGGCTTTGACCGGTCGGCCCGCCGTTCTGTGACGAAGGGGCCGAACTGCGACCTGTCACATTCCCGACCCCTGCCCGGTCGTAGTGGGTGACGGCCGCACACGGCCGCCGGTCCGGTCGAGCCGTGAGGTAAGAGCGGGAACACCGGGTTTCAGGCGGCCCGCTCCCCGGGTATGCGCCAAGCAGACCGCGGCTGGTCCCTCCCGCCGCCGGACCTTTCACACCCGTTGCGAGAGAAAGGCGTTCCCATGTCGATGACAGCGCGGCTGCCCTGGCTACCTTCGGTGCTCACGCGGAGGCGACAGCTCGTCAGCGAGTTGCGCGCCGCCACCGCTGCCCGCGATGCCCGACGTGTGCGACGACTCCTCGACCCGGACGTCGCCGTCGTGGTCGACGCCGGGGAGGGCGATCGGGCGAAGGTCCGCGTGGTGCGTGGAGTGGAGGACGCCGCGCTCCTGCTCGCCTACGGCCTCGGCGACCGACAGGGACGGGAGGTGGTTGAGCGCCCGGTGAACGGCCGCCCCGGCCTGCTGCTCCAGCGAGATGGGAAGCCGACCGCGACGATCGCCGTCGATGTCACCGCGGGGATGGTCAGCGTCGTCTGGGTGCGGCTCGACGGCACGGTGCTGCGACGGGGCAACGCCGTACTGCCCGTGTGACGCCGCTGCGGCGACCCCGTCTTAGATGCCCCGGTCGTGCGAGGTCCCGGCGCAGAGGTCGCCGTCCTCATCCAGCACGATGAGGCCCCCGTTCGAGTTGGCCGCGTCGGTCAGGCGGCGCAGCCATTCGCGGTTGATCGCGGGCGGCCGCGGGCTGTCGTAGTGGAAGCGGATGGGGAGCGTGGAATCGAGCCAGATCGTGCTCCGGCCGCTCCCATTGGCCCTCGACTCCCGCCAGGTGAGGGCGAACGACTCTTTGCGCTGGAGCTTGGCGATGATGGCGACCTCCAGGTGTGCGAGGACGACGTCGTCGAAAGACACCCGCGCTGAACCGTCGTAAGCGAGGTACCCCATCGGACCCACCTCCTGGCCCTACCGTATCCATCCCGACCGGTTCCTCGGCCTCCCCATTTCCCGCATCCGGGCTGCCGTGCCTACTATTCGGGGATGAAGAAGCCAGCTCGTATCGAGGACGTGTCGATCGGCGGCGACGCGATCCGCCTCGGGCAGTTCGTGAAGTTCGCCGGACTCCTCGACTCCGGCGGGAGCGTCAAGGAGGCCATCGCCGACGGCGATGTCGACGTCAACGGCGAGGTCGAGCTCCGGCGCGGGCGCCAGCTGCAGGTCGGGGATGTGGTGACCTTCGCCGGTCACGCGGTGCGCGTCGCCCCCTGAGGTCACTTTCCCGGTCGAGGGCGAACGCTGGCCGGCTCACCATCCCTCGGAGGTCGTAGGCCATCGCGACCAGCGACTGATTCGCCTCGGGCCAGCGGTCCGTAGCGTCGAGAAGGTGACCGCATCCCTCTCTCTCCGACCGGCGCGTCCGACGCGCACCGCTCCGCGATCCCTCCCGGCCGTGCTGTTCGTCGTGTACGTCGTCCTCCTGGTCTGGGCCGTGCTGTGGAAGTTCCACCTGCCCGACTTCAGTGGAGACGGCGTGCGCGCCGTCAAGCTCGTGCCGTTCGTCGCGAGCGAGGGGTTCGGCGTCAACCGGCCCTCGGAGATGCTGGCGAACGTCGCCCTGTTCGTTCCCTTCGGCGTCTATCTCGGGGTGCTCGCGCCGCGCTGGCGCGTCTGGCCGGTCGTGCTCGTCGCGGCGTTGACCAGCTGCGCTCTCGAGGCGGCTCAGTATGTGCTTCCGTCGGGGAGCTCGGATGTCACCGACGTCATCCTCAACACGTCCGGTGCTGTCGGAGGCTTCCTCGTCCTGTCGCTCGCCCGGTGGGCATCGCGCGGTCGAGCCGTTCCCGCCGTCTACTGGGTGTGCTTCATCGTCACGGTGGCGGCGGCGCTGTGGGGCGCGTCCTTGCTCGGGTCGCCGCTCCATTCAGTGTCCCCGCTGCCGCCGTTGCATCGCTGACGACGCGCACCGGGCTCGCATGCTCGCCGGCGCCGGCGGCGAACGGTGACGCTGAGTCCTACGCGGCAGGTTCGCCGCCTTCAGGCGGCCCAGGCGCGGAACAGGATCGTCTGCACCGGGATGGTCGTCGGTGCGGGCCCGTACTCCGCGGCGAGCCGGTCGCCCACCGTGCGGACGAGCGCATCCAGATCGCCGGAGCGCGCCCGCACCTGATCGGAGACCGGGTTGCCGCGGATCAGGCCGTCCGCGAAGTCCGGCCACGAGGAGACGGGTGCTTGGTGCGGCAGCACGTCGATGCGGAGCGTGCCGAACCCGCTGTCCTGCGCCAGCCTCCGCAGCCGCTCGACGTCGCTCATCCCGAACGGCACTCGGTAGAAGGGCGGAGGATCGTCGGGGAACGTCTCTGTCAGCAGCCCATCGACGATTGCGGCGAACCGGTTGCGGTCGTGACTGTCCCAGACGCTGAACACGTACACGCCGCCGTCGGTGAGCACGCGCCGCGCCTCGCGGAATCCCGCGCCGACATCCGGCAGGAACATGATGCCGAACTGGCACGCCACCGCGTCGAAGCTCGCGTCCTCGAACGGCAGCGCCTGAGCATCCGCTACCTGCATCCGGGTTCCGGCCGGCACCTTGTCACCCGCCCGCTGCAGCATCGCCTCGTTCAGGTCCGTGAGGACGAGCTCCGCCCCGGGATTGTGCACAACGATCCCTGCCGACGAGATCCCGGTCCCCGCCGCCACCTCGAGGATGCGCCCGGGCGCATCCGACGCCACCGCTTCACCGAGCACGTCGGCGTAGTGGCGGAAGAGCACCGGTCCGAGCCCGGAGTCGTAGAACTCGGGGATGGACCCCTGGAACCGCGCGGCATCGTCGTCCACGGTCGAAGGGTACCGCCGCGCGTGCGCTTCGTAGAGGCTTGTTTGCCGCCCCCGAATGGGGGTCCCCGATCACAAGCCAGTGGACGATATGGTGAATCTGCCTGTGGGTTCGATGCGCGGGCGTTTCGAAGTTCGTCCGTCCTCCGCGGCCGGTCGACGGAGTGCGGGGAGGCCGTCGATGTTCACTCGTGCGCGGGGGGAACGTCGGCGCTTGCGGGCTATCTCTCGGCTGCTCGTCCCCATGATCGCCGTATCTGTCGGTGTCGTCGGGCTTCTCGATGTGGGCGTCACCGGAGGATCCCCCGCTGAAGCCGCTTCGACAGCGATCTCCGACTTCAGCAAGGCGGGGACGGATCTAACGAATCCCTCGACCGCGACGCCGTCGTCCCCGGGTGCAGCGACGGCGGGCGACACGATTCAGTGGGTGCTCAGCTACCGGAACAAGACCGGTGCGGACGCGTCGGTGACCGTCAAGGATGCGATCACGGCCGGGCAGAGCTATGTCGCGAACTCGTTGCAGGTGCCCCCGAACATGACGGGAAGCTTCTCGGGGAACACGGTGTCCGCGACGGGGTCCATCTCGTCCGGAACGACGAGCGGGCAGATCCCCATGTCGACGCCGACGTCGATCAATTTCACAACGCCGGGGGGTGACGGGTACTCCGTCGAGAACTACGGAACGAACGTCTATACGGTGTACCACCACAATTCGTCCGGAACCGTCGTCTTCTGCTCGACGATCTCGAACACGAAATGCGCGAACTGGCCGACGAACGCCTCCGCCAGCTATGTGAGCCCCGTGGCAGGGACGCCCATCGGCACCGGCGCGGCCGGAATGATCTCGGCCCACAACAACGGTTCGTTCATCGTCGGGGGCAAGCTGTACTGGGAGGCCGGGACAACCAGTCCGACGGGCGGCACCTACGGGGTGGGCGTCATGTGCCTCGACCTGACGGCGACCCCTCGGGCGTTGAGCTGCGGCTTCACCCCTCTGGATCAACTGACCACTGCGCCGGGGGCCGCGGCGCCGATCGCCAGCAACGGCCTTCCGGCCGCGGACGGCAACTACTACCTGTTCGACCGTCCCGGCAACATGCTCTGCTTCAACCCTGCGTCCGGTGCTTGCGGCTCGGTCAACGTCACCGGCGGCCGGGTCACCTCCAGTCCGATCAGCGGGATGATCACGGCGGGCAACTATGTCTACGCGACGTTCGTCACAGCAGGCACGCTCTACCTCGCCTGTTATGACGTCTCAGCGCACGCCTCCTGCTCGGGCAGCTATCCGATCAACGAGGGCGCGGCGCCCAACGCCAGTTACCCCGACACGATCGCTCCGGTGCTCGACCCCGCCTCGGGGACGCTGTCAGGCGTGTGCGACCTGGCCAAAGCGTCGTGCTACGCGCCGTCGGGTGCGGTGCTCTCCAATCCCTACCCCGGCATCACCGGGATCGGCTACCCCTCCTCCTCCACCGGTTACGGTGACGGGCTCATCGTCGGCACGAAGTTCTACGCGGCGCCCCGCAACGACATCGTCACGTGCTGGGACTTCTCGCTCCGAGTCGGGAATGGCGCCGTCCCGCGGTGCGCGGGGTTCTCCGGCCCCACCAATGGAAGCAACTACACGGTCCGTGCGCTGACCGGCGATCTCGAGGGATGCGGCGCGGCCGATGGGGACGCGGGCCAGATCAAGATCTTCAACCTCGCCTCCGGCGGCGGCTGCAACGCCGTCCAGGCGGTCTCGGTGAGTCTCTCGCCGTCGACCTATTACTGCGATGGACGAGCAGGCCATGCCTCCGCGTGGGGGGCCGTCACGCTGAACGGCTTGACCGCTTCCGACTACGTCAGTGCGCGCCTTACACTCACCGACGTCAACGGGAACAACGTTCCCGGTTGGGTGGATGTCCCATTCCCGGCCAGCGGGCCACAGAGTATCGACATCTCGTCGATCCCCGTGTCGGGAACGACGGCGACGCTGGCGGCCCATGTCACGATCGCCGGCTCGACGAATCCGACGGCGATGTCATCGGCGCGGCTGTCCATGTCGTGGTCGGGGGATGGGATCCAGATCTGCTATCGGACCACCGTGGCGGCGGTCCCCTGTCTGACGACCGCGCCGGTGTCGAACACCGCGACCGCGGTGACCACCGCCGGCGCCACCACGGATGGGCCGACGGGGAACACCAGCGGGACGGTCACGTTCACGGTCTCGAACCCGCCGTCGGCGTGCCTGCTGCACCTGACGAAATCGGCCTCGCCGAACCCGGCGAGACCGGGAGACACCGTCGCATACACCGTGACGGTGACGAACACGGGCACCGCGCCCTATGCGGCCGCCAACCCGGCGAACTTCACGGATGACATCAGCACGGTCCTCGCGGATTCCTCATTCAACGCGGGAAGTCTGAGCGCGAGCACGGGCGCAGCGAGCTACAACCCGACGAGCCGCGTGATCTCGTGGTCGGGACCGCTCGCCGCCGGGGCGACGGCGACCGTGACGTACACGGTGACGGTGGACGATCCGGACACGGGACCGCACTCTCTAGTCAACCGTGTCGTCACCCCGACAGGGGTGCCGTCGAATTGCGCTGCGGGCTCGAGCGATCCGGCCTGCCAGGTGACCGTGCCGGTGCAGTCGTTCCGGGTGGCGAAGTCGACGACAGCCACCCAGGTCGTCCCGGGCCAGGTCGTGCCGTACACGGTCACGGTGACGAACACCGGGCAGGTCGCCTACACTAACGGGTCGCCGGCGAGCTTCACCGACGACCTGAGCAGCGTGCTCGACGATGCCGCCTTCAACGGTGACGCGACGGCCGGCGCCGGCTCGGTCGCCTATTCCGCGCCGGTGCTTTCCTGGTCCGGCCCGCTCGCGGTCGGTGCCAGTGTGACGATCACCTACTCCGTGACGGTCAACACCCCGGACACGGGAGACAAGGTCCTCCTCAACACCGTGGGGACCCCGACCGGCTCGGGCGGCAACTGTGCGACCAGGTCGACGGACCCCGCCTGCCGCGTCCAGATCCCCGCGAAGACCTTCTCCGTGGCGAAGACCGCCTCCGCACCCGTAGCGGATCTCGGCGGCATCGTCACGTACACGTTGACCGTGACGAACACCGGGCAGTCGGCGTACACCGCCGGTGACCCCGCATCGCTCACCGACGACCTCAGCGGCGTCCTCGACGACGCCACCTACCGCAACGACGCGTCCGCCACCGCCGGGACGGTGAGCTACGCGAGCCCGTCGCTGTCATGGTCCGGGCCGCTCGCGGTCGGCGCGACCGTGACCATCACCTACTCAGTGACGGTGCACGATCCCGACACGGCCGATCATCAGCTCGACAACTCCGTGACCAACCCGCCCGAGTCCGGCGGCAGCTGCGTGCCCGGCAGCACCGACCCGGGATGCCGCAGCATCGTCCCGGTCCGCTCGTACACGGTCGCCAAGACCTCGCCCTCGACGGGAACCGTCTATCCGGGCGACACCGTCGCCTACGTGATCACGGTCACGAACACCGGCGCCGCCGCCTACGCGTCGGGCGACCCGGCCACGGTGAGCGACGACCTCGGCGGTCTGCTGGATGACGCCGTCTACAACGGGGACGCGACGGCGACCGCCGGAACCGTGTCCTACGCCGTCCCGACCCTGACCTGGTCGGGCCCGCTCGCCGTCGGAGGCGCCGTCACGGTCACCTACTCGGTGACCGTCGACAGCCCCGACACGGGCGACGCGACCCTCACCAACGCCGCACTGCCGACGGGCGACGGCGGCCGCTGTGCGGACAACAGGGCGGCGCCCTGTTCACCGGTGGTCCTGCCGGTCGGCTCGTACACCGTGACCAAGACGTCGTCTCCCAGCGGCATCGTCCACCCGGGCGACACGATCATCTACACGATCACCGTGCACAACCCCAGCTCCGGCGACTTCACTGCCTCAGCGCCCGCCGCCTTCAGCGACGACCTGGCCGCGGTGCTGGATGACGCCACGTATGGCAACGACGTCTCAGCGAGCGCCGGATCCGTCGCATACACGGCACCGAGTCTGACCTGGTCCGGCCCGCTGGCCGCAGGCGCAACGGTCACCGTCACCTACTCGGTCACCGTCAGAGACCCTGATACCGGCGACCACCTCCTGACCAACGCCGCCACCCCCAGTACCCCGGGCGGTCTCTGCCCGGGTGGCTCACCTGCGCCGTGCCCCCCGACGGTCAACCCTGTGCAGTCCTTCGGGGTCACCAAGGTCGCGTCGACCGCCGGCCCGCTGCACGCCGGTGACATCGTCAGCTACACCATCAGCGTGGTCAACACCGGCCAGGCGGACTACACCGCCGCAGAGCCCGCGTCGCTCTCCGACGACCTCAGTGACGTGCTCGACGACGCCGACTATCACGGCGATGCCTCCGCGACCTCGGGCACGGTGAGCTACACGCGTCCGACGCTCTCGTGGGCGGGTCCCCTCGCCGTCGGCTCGACCGTGACGATCACCTATTCAGCGACGGTCAAGAGCCCGGACCCCGGCGACCATCTGCTGACCAACGCCGTCGTGACCCCGCCGCGCACGGGTGGCAACTGCAGTCCCGGTTCCGTCGATCCTGCGTGCTCGGTGACCCTTGCAACGCGCGCCTACCATGTCCAGAAGACGACGAGCGCGGCCAGCGTCTCGGAGGGCCAGACGGTGACGTACCGGATCACCATCACGAACACGGGCACGGCACCCTTCACGGCGACCGAGCCGGCCGCGTTCGTGGACGACCTGAGTGCGGTCCTCGATGATGCCACCTATGCCGACGACGCCACCGCAACGTCCGGGACGCTCTCCTACAGCGCGCCCGAGCTCTCCTGGTCGGGAGAACTCCCGGTCGGCGGGAGCGCAGAGGTCACCTACACCGTGACCGTGAACACGCCCGAGAACGGGGACCGTTCGCTCCGCAATACCGTGGCGACGTCCGTCGATGCCAACTGCGCGACCGGCTCCCGCGATCCGGACTGCCGAACCACGTCGGTCGTCGACCCGCGGACGGTGATCTCTGCACCGCCGAGGCCTGAGAGCCCGCTCGCGGGGACGGGAAGCGACAGCCTGCCGCCGACGATCCTCGGTGCACTCCTTGTGGCGGCGGGCCTCACCCTCTTCGCCGGTGCCCGGTACCGTCGTCGCCGTCGCGAGTGCAGCTAGCGCGAGCCTGCGTGGCCGACGCCTCCCTGTGACTCAGCGGAGGTCGCGCCCGGCCATCTCTTCGGCCAGCCGCACGCCGAGGAGTTCGCCGAGGACCGGTCCGAAGCGAGCGAGCGCACGGCGATGGACATCCATCGACGCATCCAGCACGGGCGAAGAGACCGAGCCCGCTCCGGCGAGCGCCGCCACCGCGTCGAGCTCTTCGACGACACGATCGATGCCGAAGGTCGTCAGGTAATCGCCCCGGAACACCGCAGGCAGGTGCTCCGCCAGCGCCGTGCTGCTGCTCGCACTGTCGGCGAGGAGGGCGTGCAGGTGCTGAGGCGCGAGACCGTGGCCTGCGCCGATCAGCAGCGCTTCTCCGGCTGCCACGGCGTTGGCGAACCACAGGGCGTTCGCGAGAAGTTTCACGACGACCCCGTCACTGGGGCGCGGGCCGCACCGGCGAATCCCGCCGTCCGCCGACAGCCGGTTCAGGATGGGCGTGGCACGGCCAACCGCGTCGGGCGCCCCGCCGACGTAGAACGTCAGAGTCCCCGCGGCGGCATCTTCGGGGCCACCTCCCATCGGGGCGGCGACGACCTCGATGTCCTGCTGGGCCGCGGCCTCAGCGAGAGCCGACGTCCTGCCCGGGTCCCCCGACGTGAGATCGATCCAGACCGCTCCGCCGCGGAGTGCCGGGAGCGCGTGGCGCATCACCGCGTCCGTCTCGTCGGGTCCCGGGAGCACGGTGACGAGCACGTCGCTCGACCGCGCGAGCGTCGTGATCGACTCCATCCAGGTGGCACCCGCATGTTCCGCGGCTCCGCGGCGGGCACGATCGATGTCGAACGCCGCCACGGGACCCAGCGCCGTGAGCCGACCGACGATGCCTGTGCCCATCCTGCCGATGCCGATGATGCCGATGCGCTGCTCGTCCATCGAGTCACCTTCCTGTCGCAGGCATCGGCCTGTGCGCCGATCCCGTCGCGCGTCGCCGTTGCAGCAGTGTCGCACACCGCCTGTCGTTACCCGCGCCGCAACAGCGTCCGCCGGACCCCGGTATGCTCCGGACCATGCGAAGTCGGGGGGCACGCGCCGTTGCCGTGATGCTGATTGCTGCCGGAGCGCTCGCGACCGCGGGGTGCTCCAGCTCGGGGTTTCCCCGCTATGCGTCGTGTCTTCCCGCCCGCATGACCGTAGATCCTGCGATCGTCGCGCCGGGTGGCGTCGTGACCGTCTCCGCCGGTCCGCCCGAGTGCGATCTGAACTATGAGCCCGGCCACCAGTACACGATTCGGTTGCGCACTGTCGGGGTGAGTTCGCCACCGATCGCGGCCGATGTGGATCGGGACGGGCGCTTCTCGACGGCACTCCCCATCCCCGCCGACTTCCCGGTGGGCTCGGCGATCATCGAGGTCACGGGGAGCCCGTACGACGAGTGCGGCAAGAACGGGTACGGCTCGTGCGCGGGATACTGGGTGTCCGTCGAGGTGGAATGAGAGCCGCAGAGACTCACACGCCCCCGCCGCCTCCGCCGCCCCCACCGCCGCCGGAGAACCCACCGCCGCCGGTTCCGCCGGACGACGAGCTGCTCGTCATGGTCGTGCTGGAGGAGATCCCGCTGACCATGTGGGAGAGCACGGCCGCGTTGAATGCCGTCTGCCCGGAGTACCAGGTCGGACTCTGCCCGGTCTCCTCGTAGAACCGTCCGACCTCGGCGAGCCACTTCTTCTCCTCGCCGAACAGCACAGCCCAGGGGAGGAGGCGCTCGGTGAGGCTCAGCATCTCCCGCGGGTCGTTCACGGCGACGGGCACGCGCTCCGCCCCCTGCGGTGACTGCAGGTAGCGGATGCGGTCGGCCTCGGCGAGGTGCACGTACATCTCGAGGCCCTCCACGTACTCGCGCAGGGTGCTGCCCGTGGTGCTCAGGGGCGAGTGCGACAGCAGGATGGCGCTGACGATGAGAAGCAGGATGGCACCGATGATGATGCCGACGGGGAGCGCGCCTCCGAAGATGCCCGCGAGACACAGCACCGCGCCGACGATGGCGAGGAGGGTGGCGCCCAACGCAGTGAAGAACACCGCGCGGACCGCCCCGCGCGGTCCCGTCCTCCGGTAGCCGTAGCGGGTGGCGTCCTTGTGCACGCGCTTCAGCAGCGCGGCGATGGCGCGCGCGACACGCGAGTTGGACGAACCGAGTTCGAGCGTCGTCCCGGGCGCGGCCGACGTTCCGAAGAGGGCCTGAAGGAACTGGAGCTCGTCCGTCGTCGGGTCCGCTTGGCGCAATGCCTGGCGGCCGGTCGCCTGGGTCGAGACGAACTCCAGCGTGTACGAGGAGCGGCCGAAGAATCCCGTGCTCTGCAGCACGCGCACCCGACCCGATACAGCGAGGTCGAGCGTTTGGGCCGCGACCACCTTCTTGCCGCCTCCGGCGATGTCCGCCGCGAGGAGGAGCCCTTCCTTCGGCGGAACGTACTCCGGGATGATCGTGCCACGCCCGGGAGCGTCGCGCAGCAGCCGCACGCGCACGACGATCGCGCCGATGAGGGCGAGGATGCCGAGCAGCAGGCCGGCCAGGGCGGCGAAGCCCCAACCGGTGTCGAACAGTCCGTCGGCGCGCGCCGTGAACGTGCCCGCCGCGAACCCGATGGTGAACGTCAGGTTCTCGCGCGGACCGAGCGTGTCGGCACGGAAGCGGAAACCGTCGTCCGTGCGCTCCACCGTCGCGGCATCCGTTGACCCCTGGGCGCCTCGGTACGCGGACGGGTCGCCCTTCAGCGCCTCGGCCAGGTCGGGCGCGAGGTGCACGGTCGCCGTCACGCGGTCGAACGGTTGCGCCCACGCCGTGCCGTTCGTGTCCCAATACAGTTCGTCGTCGCCGGTGTCGCCGAAGTAGCGCGTGACGTTCGTCTGCCGGTAGGTGATGACGTAGGTCTGATCGCCGCGCACGTAGTCTTTCGCCGCGATCGTCAGCGAGAGGATGCCGTCTTCGGAATCGCTCGTATACGGACGCGGCGTCCCGTTCTGGTCGGTGACCGACACGACCTCCAGGTCGGTCGGGTGGCCGTCGTAGTCCTCGACCAGCTGGCGGCGGATGCCGTGGTTCTGGTCCGTCTCGGGGAACCGGGCCACCAGCGTCTCCACGGTGGTGAGCGCCGAATGCCCCTCCGCGTCGCGGCCGAGCCGGTAGTCGCCGTCGAAGCTCGCGAAGGTGAAGTCGTCGACCCCGGTTGGGGCGACGGCGCCGACGGCCGTCGGGGCATCGGCGCTTGCGCTCACGGGACTCCCCGCGAGGATGAGTGAGCTCACTGCCACGGCGAGCGTCGTCGCGATGAGTCGCCCGGCCCATCCCAGCGGCCGTCGGCTTCGAGCGCGGACCTTCATCTCCCTCGCCGTCCTCCGCCGCCGGCGGTTCGCGTCGGCCGCTGGCCCTCCCGGCGGCACGCGTCCCATCCTGACACGGCTGTGTCCGGCGCGGGTCACGCCCGCGAGACCGCCATCGTCTCCCCTGATCCGCGAGCCCCGCACCGTAACCGCTCAAATCGGTTGCAGCGCACGAAGTCACCAGTTAGGGTGGTTACATGCACGCTTTCCCCTGCGGTACGTCCGCTCTCGACTTCGTCGGCACGCTGCGTGCTCGGCGCAACGACGTACCGACGGAGAAGCTGGGCTCGCCGGAGGCGCTCGATGCGTGGTTCCTCGAGGCCGGCCTGATGGATCGGTCCCCCCGCGCCACCACCGCCGACCTCGAGAAGGCGGTCGAGCTCCGCGAGGCCGTGTACCGCGTCGTGCACGCCCGCATGATGGGCGCGCCTCTTGCGGAGGACGACCTTCGCGTGCTCAACTCCCACGCCGCCGGGCGCCCGATCACGCTCCAGCTCGACGAGAGCGGCACGATCGATCGCGCGGCGGACATCGCGGAGGGGCTGTCGCAGATCGCTCGGCAGACCGTCGAGATCGTCGGCGGAACCGAGGGCGACGTGCTCCGCGAGTGCGGCCGCCCCGAGTGCACGCAGGTCTACCTCGACCACTCCCGCGGCCACCGTCGGGAGTGGTGCTCGATGAAGACCTGCGGCAACCGGATGAAGGCGACCGCGTTCCGCGCCCGGCAGAAGCAGCCCGCCGCGACGGCGTGACGCCTAGATTTCGGTGAGCTCACCGCCCGGGCCGAGCTCGAGAGTCATCGTGAGACCGAGTCGGGCGAGGAATCGGTCGTCGTGGCTGACCACGAGCAGTGCGCCCCGGTAGTCGGCCAGCGCATCCACGAGCTGATCCACGCTGCTGACATCGAGGTTGTTCGTCGGCTCATCGAGGATGAGGAGCTGCGCGGGCGGGTCGGCGAGGAGCAGACGCGCGAGCAGGACGCGGAAGCGCTCGCCGCCGCTCAGTGCGCCGACCGGTCTGTCGACCGCGTCGCCCTTGATCAGCAGACGGCCGAGCCGGTTGCGGATGAGCGAGTCGGGGACATCCGGCGCGACCCGGCGGACATTCTCCAAGGCGCCCACGCTTTCGTCGACGCCGTCGAACCGCTGCGTCAGGTAGCCGACCCGGTCGGTGTGCAGCACTCCACCGGCGCGCTCGGGCTCCGCGTCACGGCGGTGGAGCAGCGACTCGAGCAGAGTGGTCTTGCCCACGCCGTTCGCACCGACGACGGCGACGCGCTCCGGCCCCTGAAGAAGGTAGGTGCGGTTGCTCCCGTGCAGCTCCGCGATGCGGCGACCGGCGGGTACGTCGGGGTCCGGCAGCTGCAGGGTGATGCGCTGATCCGGGCGGATGCGCGCCGCGGCCTGTTCGCGCGCCGCTTTGGCCGCATCCACTCGGTCGTCCAGTCCCGAACGCAGTTTGCCCGCGGAGGCCTCCGCGCGCGAGGCGAGCCCGTTCATCAGGATCTTGGAGCCCTTCTTGTTCTCGTTGGCCGTCTTCGCGTTCCTGGCACGCTTCGCCAGCCGGCTCTCCGCCTCGGCGCGCTGCCGCTGCTCCGCTTTGACAGCGTGCTGTGCTGCCGCGGCCGCCTGCACGGCGTTCGCCTGCTGCTGGTCGAGTGCCGCCTTCCACTCGCTGTACGGGCCGCCGAAGGTCGTCAAGCGGCCGCCGTACAGCTCGGCCGTCTGATCCATCCGCTCGAGGAGGTCCAGATCGTGGCTGACGACCACGAGGGTTCCCGGCCAGTCGTCGAGCATCCCGGCGAGGAGGGCCTTCGTCGGGCGGTCCAGGTTGTTCGTCGGCTCATCCAGCAGGGTGATCGGAAGCTCCCGCACCCGCAGACCGGAGATCGCGATCAGCATGACCTCGCCGCCCGAGAGGGTTCTCACCGGGCGGTCGAGGTCGGCCGCCGAGAAGCCGATCGCCTGCAACTGCACCTCCGCGCGCGACTCGATGTCCCAGTCGTCGCCGATGGTGTCGAAATGCTCCACGGAGGCGTCGCCGCCCTCGACGGCCCGGATCGCGTCCAGCACGGGCCCGATGCCGAGGAGGTCGGCCACAGTGGCTGTGTCGTGCCAGGTCAGCGACTGCCGAAGGTAGCCGACATCCCCCGCGGTGGAGATGCTGCCGGTGGATGGGGTGAGCTCGCCGGCGATGAGGCGCAGCAGGGTGGACTTCCCGGCGCCGTTGTCACCGACGAGGCCGGTGCGACCAGTGGTGAACGACCCGGAGACGCCCGAGAGGGCGGCCTGGCCGTCCGGCCAGGAGAAGGAGACGTTGGAAAGAACGATGGCAGACGTGCCAGTAGACATGTGAAGACCTTGACGAGAGAGAGCGGACGAATCAGAACGCAGTCGGCCGCGCGGTGGCGTTTGCAGAAGCCACCGGTGACCGGTGGCTACGCTCTGTCGATCTCGTCAATCAGCACCATGACATGCTACCAAAGCCCGCCGGCCCGACCTCTGGCCTCCTTGCCTCAGCGGCCAGGGGCTCGCGTCACGATCTGCTGGATGGTCCAGCTGTTGCCGTCGGGATCGCTGAATGACGCGTACGTGCCGTAGCTGTCTGTCGCCGGGTGGGGACCGGGGACCCGGTTCGTCTCGTCGGCCCAGTGGAAGATGCCGTCCGCGTCGTGCCAGAGCTCGCTGACCGCGACTCCGTGTTCGATGAGCGTGTTGCGCGCCTCGACGATATCCGGAGTGATCAGGTGCACGCCCTGCGCCGTGCCGGGCTCGGCCGTGGTGAGGTGGTCGCCGAAGATGACGGATGCCGCCGATCCGGGGGGAGTCACCTGAACGACCCGCAGCCCTTTGTCGGTGGAGAAGTCGGCGTCGAGGCGGAAGCCGATCCTCTCGTAGAAGTCCTTCGCGCGGTCGGTGTCGGCGACGGGGATGACCACGATCTCGAGCTTGAGTTCCATGCGCAGAGCCTTTCGATGAATAACTGTTTAGAACGGTTATGACCCTCTCATGCGGTTGCATAACCTGTCAAACCAGTTATTTTGAGCAGCCGGATGTCACCGCCGGGACTCTTCCTCGGCGGTCAGCTCGGCGCGGGCCGGCTCACTCCAGGACGTCAGGATGCGCAGCCCGTCGCTGGACGGGCTGCCGTTCTCTGCGGTCAGCACCATCAGGCGCTGGCCGCTGCCGTCGGGACTCTGCCACGTGTCGCAGTCGAGGGTGAGATCGCCGACCGTGGGATGCCGGTAGTGCTTCGTCCCGTAGGTCGCCGAGTTGACGTGGCGTTCGGCCCACCAGGTGCGGAAGTCGGCGTCGCGGAGCGACAGTTCCCCGACCAGCGCGGCGAGCTCCGGGTCGTCGGGATCTGTCGCCGCCTCCATGCGCAGGGCGGCGACCGCATCGCGGGCGTCGTGGTCCCAGTCGAGGTGCATGGCGCGGACACCGGGATGCAGGAAGAGCAGCCGCAGGTAGTTCCGCTGGGCTGCGGGCACGGCGCCGAAGTCCGTGAACAGCGCTGCGGCCGCACGGTTCCACTGCAGCACGTCGAGGCGGCGTCCGAGCACGAGTGCGGGGGTGTCGGTCAGCTGCTCGAGCAGTCGCCGCATCGCCGGTCGCACTGTCTGGCGGCTCCTTCGCCGCCGAGGGGCTGCGTCGGCCTTGTGCGCGACCTCGTAGAGATAGGCGCGCTGGTCGTCATCCATTCGGAGTGCGCGTGCCAGCACGCCGAGCACCGCCGCGGAGGCTTGGACGCGTCCCTGCTCCAGTCGCGTGTAGTAATCGACGCTGATCGACGCGAGCACAGCCGCCTCCTCCCGCCGGAGTCCAGCGACGCGTCGATGATCTCCCGTCTCCGGGAGGCCGACGTCCTCGGGCCGCAGCCGCGCGCGGCACGCCTTCAAGAACGCCCCGAGCTCGTGGAGCTCCGCCGAATCACTCATGGATTCAGTCTCCCGTCCGGAGCGATCGTGTGGGAGGGAAGGATTCTTCCCCGGCAGATTCCTGCTGCTTACCCCTGACTCGGCGGCGCAACAGCATGGGATCCGTCGCGGCAGCCGCCGCACGGAACCCCATCGAGAACGGACCCACCATGACCACACGAACCGACGTCACCTTCGAGAGCGCTGGCATCCCCATCGCCGCCCACCTCTATGTTCCGGACGGAGCCGTCGCCGGTTCGCCGGCTCTCGTCGTCGGGCATCCCGGTTCCGGGGTGAAGGAGCAGGCCTCGGGCCTGTACGCATCGCGGCTGGCGGACGCCGGCTTCGTGACGATCGCCTACGACGCGGCCTACCAGGGTGCGAGCGGCGGAACTCCGCGCGGTCTGGAGGATCCCGGCCAGCGCATCGAGGACATGAAGGCGGCGGTGTCCTACCTGACGACCCTCGACCTCGTCGATCCCCGGCGAATCGGTCTCCTCGGCATCTGCGCTTCCGGCGGATACTCGCTCGCGGCGACCGCCAGCGACCACCGCATCCGGGCGCTCGCCACCGTCTCGCCTGCCGACGTCGCCCGTCAGTTCCGGTACGGCGCCGACGGCGCCCAGGATCCGGCGGTGTTCCAGGGCATGCTGGATGCGGCGGCCGCCGCACGCACGGCGCAGGCCGCGGGCGAGGATGTCGCCGGAATCCCGCTGTTCCCGGAGACGATCGAGCAGGCGCGCGCCGCTGGAGGCGAGCACGGCGCCGAGGGCTTCGACTACTACTGCACTCCGCGGGCCGCACACGACCGCGCCGCCCGGACGTTCGACTGGTCGAGCGTCGACAAGCTCGCCACCTTCGACGCCTTCACCCAGGTGCCGCTGATCGGCGACCGCCCCCTCCTCATGGTCATGGGCTCACGGGCGGTCACCGCCTGGATGGGGATCGACGCCTTCCAGCGCGCGGTCGGCCCGAAGGAGCTCGTCTGGGTGGACGGCGCGAGCCACGTCGACCTGTACGACCGCGACCCGTACGTGGCGACCGCCGTCGAGCGCCTGGCCGACTTCTACGGTCGCACGCTGGCACCGGCGGTCAGAGAGGGAGCCGATCCCGCTGGCCCATTGCTTTGAAGATGCTGAGTGCACTAGCGTTTTTCTTAATTCGAGCCTATGGGCGGGTTGCGTCACGGGCGTAGGAATGACGGTGCCGTCACGGCACGGGGACGTGGTGCGAGTGATACGACGCCAGGCGAAGGCTCGCGGCCGGAGCGCGAAGGACCACAGCGCAGCTCATCGAGCGGTCGCTGCCGCTCTGGCGACCCTGCTGGCTGTCGCGGGCTTCACCGTCGGCGTCGCGCCCGTGGCCGCGCCACCCGCGGCTGCGGCGTCGACCGGATGCGGCTACGCGAACTCGTCGGCGAACAACGGGAAGTACGCGTCGACGATCTGCTGGTTCGATTTCACGGCCTTCGATGAGACGACTGCACGGCAGGATTCGGGCCAGCCGCTGCAGATCACCCTCGATGGCGGCCTGGTCGCGAGCTTCATCGTGAAGGTGACCAAAGTCGGTACCACCCCCCTGATGAGTTTCGAGAAGCGGTCCACGCCGCTGGAGACGCGATTCGCGTTCGGCACGGATGCGTATCGCGGTATCCCCGGTCTGAACGCGCTGTACAGTCTCGCCGCCCCCGCGGGACTGAAGGCCGCCAAGATCTCCTTCGACAACATCCAGGTCACCGACGCACAGGGCCACCCCGTCGCCGGCTACTCCTTCATCGCCGCCGACGCGGAGGACAACGTGTCGGGGGAGAGCTTCGCCTGGAACTCCGATAAGCCGTTGAAGGAGATCGAACGGCTCGCACCGAACGGCGGCTGGGGCTGCAAGAATCCGGTCGGGATGGGGACGACCTCGGTCACCTGCGCGGGGACCGGATCAGGAGGCACGACGATCGCCGGCGGCAAGTCGACGGCACTGCTCGTCGCCGCCGACTCGCCCACGTCGTTCGCGACGACCTGGGCGACCGGCGCGCGGTCTGCGATCGCGATCGGCGTGCAGACGGCGAAGCTCACTGTGACCAAGCAGGTGACCAGTCGCATCGCTGGCGCGGACGCCTTCACCGTGACGGCGACGAACTCCTCGGGGACCGTCGTCGGTCAGGCGAGTACCGGTACCTCCGCCTCTGCCACCACCGGTGCGCTCGTCGTCGCGCCCGGCGGCACCTACACCGTGGGGGAGACCGCGGCAGCCGGTTCTCCGGCCGACCTGGCGAACTACGCCCCGTCGTGGAGCTGCGTGAATATGGCGGCGACAAGTCCGACGGTGCTGCCCTCCGGGCCGGGACTGACCCAGACCGTGGTCCCGGCTGCGGGTGACGACATCGTCTGCACCGTGACCAACACGGCGAAGAGCACGGGGATCTCACTTCAGAAGATCGCCGCACCGCCAGTGGATGTCAATGGAAACGGCATCACCGACGCCGGCGACACCATCGCTTACTCGTTCCAGGTCACGAACGTCGGTCAGACGGATATCGAGACGGTGGCCATCGCCGACAACAAGGTCAGCACCGTCACCTGTCCAGCCGGCCCCGTGGCGCCCACGGCCTCCGTCACGTGCACGGCCGACGATCCCTATCTGATCACCGCGGCGGATGTGACGGCCGGCGCCGTCGTCAACACCGCCACCGCGACGGCTCACCCGCTGGGCTCCGCGACAATCCTGACCTCGAACCCGTCCTCGACCAGCACCCCCACGGTCGCTCCGGCCCCCGCTCTGAAGCTCACCAAGTCGGCGTCCCCGTCCACCTCCGCCTCCTACGTCGCCGGGCAGCTGATCACGTACAGCTTCGTCGTGCGCAACACCGGAAACGTGCCGGTCGACGGCATCACCATCGACGACAGCACCTTCACTGGGACGGGAACGCTCAGCGCCCTCGACTGCCCCGCCGGGTTCGGGACGCTCGCCCCGAACAGCGAGGCGACCTGCAACGCCACCTACACCCTGACCCAGCCCGATGTGAACGCGGGTCAGCTGAGCAACTCGGCGACCGCGACGGGCGTTCCGAACGGCGGTCCCGCGACCGTCACGACCGCGCCGTCCGGGGCCGTCATCCCGATCGACCCGGCCGCAGCCGTCACACTGACCAAGCGGGCGAACCCCAGCACGGCCGAGTTCCCAGGCGACGTCATCACGTACGAGTTCGACGTGACCAATAGTGGCAACGTGACGCTCAGCGATGCAGCGATCACCGAGACGGCCTTCTCCGGAACCGGAGGCCACCCCGCGCCGGCCTGCCCGCCCGGATCCTTCATTCCCGGACAGACGATCACCTGCACCGCCGCTTACACGCTCACGCAGGCGGATGTGAACGCGGGCACGGTCACGAACACGGCGACCGCTTCCGCGACTGCTCCGAGCGGACCGAACCCCGTCTCGGCGGCATCCACCGCGACCGTCATCATCGCCGCAGACCCTTCACTCGCCCTGGTGAAGACGGCTGCTGTCGCCGGGAGCGGGGTCGCAGGCGACGTGGTGACCTACTCGTTCGTGGCGACCAACACCGGCAACGTCACCCTCACGGGCGTCGCGATCGACGAGACGGCCTTCAGCGGCACCGGCTCTCTTACCGGGATCGTCTGCCCGGACCCGACACTGGACGCCGGCGAATCGACCACCTGTACCGCGACATACCCGCTGACTCAGGCGGACGTGAACGCGGGTTCCGTGACGAATACGGCGGTGGCGACCGCGACCCCCGTCGGGACCTCGGCCGACATCGTGTCGCTGCCCGCGCAGGCGGTCGTGGCTACCCGGTCGGAGGCCGGCATCACGTTGCAGAAGTCGGCGAGCCCCGGTTCGGCGGCATCCGCGGGCACGGTCGTCACCTACTCGTTCGTCGTCACGAATACGGGAACGGTCGACCTCGCCAACCCGTCCGTCGACGAGACCGCCTTCACCGGAGCGGGCACGCCCCCGACGGTGACCTGCCCGCCGGCGCTCCTGCACCCCGCGGGCACGGCGACGTGCACCGCCTTGTACACCCTCACGCAGGCCGACGTGGATGCGGGAAGCGTCGCGAACACGGCGACCGCCACCGCGACCGCTCCGTCGGGCATCGCGGCACCCGTATCCGCCTCCTCCTCGGCGACCGTGACGATCGCGCCGGCGCCCGCCCTGACCCTGGTCAAGTCCGCCTCACCCAGCACCGCGGCGGACTTCACCGTCGGCCAGGTGGTCACCTATTCCTTCGCGGTGACCAACACCGGCAACGTGACGCTCACCGATGTCGTGGTCACCGAGGGCTCCTTCACCGGGACGGGCACCCTGCCGCCTGCTACCTGCCCGGCCGGCGCGGCAGTGCTCGCGCCCGGACAGCAGGTCGTCTGCACCGCGGAATACACACTGACGCAGGACGATATCGACGCCGGCTCGGTGACGAACGCCGCCACTGCCACCGCGGACCCGCCGGGCACCACGCTTCCGCCAGTGTCCCCCGGTTCGTCTGTCACCATCCCGGAGTTGGCGAAGCCGGCGCTGAGCATGGTCAAGACGACGCCGACGACCGCGATCACTACCGCGGGCCAGGTGGTCGGCTACACCTTCACGATCACGAACACCGGCAATACGACCCTCAGCGACCCGAAGGCCGTCGAAGGGTCCTTCAGCGGCACCGGGAAGATGTCCGCCCCGGACTGCCCGGCCGTCCCGCTGGTCCCCGGCGCGACCACGGTGTGCACGGCGTCCTACACGGTCCAGCTCGCCGACCTCACCGGCGAGCCGCTCGTGAACACCGCGATCGCGTCCGCGACCGATCCCGGCGGCGCGACCGTGGGGTCAGCCCCGTCGACCGCACGTATCACCGACGTGGTGGCCGCGCCCATCGCCGCGCAACCGACGCCGTCCGGGCTCGCGTCCACGGGCCTCGCCGTGGGCGGCTCGGTCGCTGCCGCCGCGATACTCCTCTTGTCCGGGCTCGCGCTGGTGTTCGCGCGCCGTCGACGGAGGCTCCTGGCGTAGGCCTCGCGCCTTCCTGGGCCATTCAGGGGTGCCCGAGCGGGGCCTCGGCTTCTAGCCTGTGCGCATGGCAGAAGAGGTCGAACGCGAGCACCGGTCAAAGCTCACCGAAGCAAAGGGATTGGTCCGCCGACATTTTCAGGAGATCTGGAACGATCGCCGGTTGGACGCGTGCGACGAGCTGATGGCGGACGACTTCTTCGAGCACGCCCCCGCCCCGTTCAGCCAGACCCCGCCCGGCCGCGTGCACGGCCCGTCGGCGATGCGCGGAACGGTCGCCTGGCTGACCGGCCAGTTCCCCGACCTGCGAATGGATGTCGAAGCTCTGATCGCCGAGGACGACGTGGTCGCAGCGCGGGTGGTGGCGCGCGGGACGTTTCTCGGGCAGACCGCCGGCGGCCCGCCGCCGACGGGCAGGTCCTTCGAGGCGCGACAGACGCACTGGTTCCGCGTGGCGGGGGGTCAGCTCGTCGAGCACTGGGCGACGCGCGACGACCTGACCACCATGATCCAGACGGGGATCGTCCGCCCGCCGGCCGGAGGCCCCCCGGCGTGAGCGCCTCGCGGAGACCGACAACTGGTGTCACGTCTCGCGCTGATTGGGCATTTTTAAGCTAGTTGGGCGCGCGCCGGCCCAAGCTCGCGCATGGTCTGCTCGTTTCGTCTTTCAGTGCTGCCGCCTGCAGTGGACAAGGCGAACGGCGATGCGACCGGCCCCGCTTGTCCGCAACTGAGATGCTCAAGTCATGAGTGCTCTTTCCGAGGTGGCTGGTCGGTACAAGCTTGCTTCGTATTGGTGGTTGGCGAGTGAACTGGTGCGACGCAATCCCAAGCTCGAACTGAGGGAGACGTATCCGAACGACGGGTTCTACGACTGTCTGTCGCTGTTCGGGGATGGCTCTCACGGCCCCGTACATATCGACTTGAACCGTGTTGGCAGCGTGCATGTGCACCCCGACCACATCCACTTCACCGAGGTCGGTGAGTTGATGTCCCAGGAGAATCCTCATGAGGCGGTCAAGCGGATCGAGGAAGTCGCTGGTCTGACGCCCGCGATCAAGGCTCCGGCGAGCAGCGCTCGGGTCGTGACTCTGCGGGTAATGGCGGCCCTCATGAATTACCTGGTCAACGATCGGTCACGATGGGACCTGAGGATGCTGACACCCGGCTCCTCTGGCTATGCGATCCCGATTCTCGACACGATTGGCATGGATCAGAACAAGTCGCCGTTACCTGAAGTGTTTCGCGACGTTGCCGATTTCCACGCATTCCTGATGAGTTCGCGCTTCGCAGAGTTTTTCGTGCCGGGCCGATTCTGGGCGCTCAGACGCGGCGACGACGTGGTGGCCGTGTTCGATACCCAAGGGTTCGTGCACACCGCAGACGCACGAACGGCCTTGCGTCCTTTGTACGCGCGCACGGGACGCAACATCACGCAAACGATGGTGACGGCGCTCGCAGGCCTCCTGCCCTAGGTTGTCGTAGTCGCCGACCGTGGGCCGTACTCGCCGACGCGCCTCCCCAATCCTGGGGCCACGGCCCACCGATCACCCTTCGCCCCGGCATGATTGCTGTTATGCGTGAGGAAGAGGATTTCGAGGCCGCACTGACCGAGGAGGCGGAGGCGACGACTGACCGAGCCAATGTCGCCCTGTACGGCGCCACCGGCGCAGGCAAGTCGACCCTGCTCAATGCCATCTTCGGCGAGCAAGTGGCTGAAACCGGTGTCGGCGAGCCAGTGACCGACAAGACGGAGTTGTACGTCAACGCCGCCGGAACTCTCGCCGTCTACGACGGCGCCGGCCTCGAGATCGGGGACAAGTCTCCGATCCGGGACATTGCACGACGGCTCGGCCGTAACCGTAAGGGCGACTTGGCTGCACTCATCCATGTCGCCTGGTACTGCGTGAACAGCAGGACGGATCGACTCGAGGAGGGACAGCGGAACGTCATCGAGAAGATCGCCGCGCATGGGATCCCGGTCGTCCTCGTTCTGACGAAGGTCAACGTGCGCGACGGGCAGGTTGACCCGGCGGCGCAGGCTCTTGCAGACGCGATCGAGAACATGAAGCTGCCCATCGTCACCGGCCGTCCGGTGATGACATCTGCCGTCGATGACAAGTTCAACGGCACTGGCCAGTACGGGCTCGAAAGTCTCCTCGACGTCACGTACCGCGTTGTGCCAGAGGCCCAGCGCATCGCCCTCGCCTCGGCGCAGAAGATCGACCTTTCGATCAAGGCGCGCTACGCGCGGTCCTGGATCGCCGGTGCAGTGGCCTTCGCAGGCGGCGTGGGCGCCACCCCGATTCCGCTTGCAGACGCGGCGCTCCTCGTCCCGGCACAGGCCGCCCTCATGGCGAAGATCGCGGGCATCTATGACATCCCGAAGGAGAAGGCGGCCAAGTTGCTGGCGGCCACGCCAGTCGCGGCTGCCGCGGGCGGCAAGATCGCTGCAGCCAACCTGATCAAGCTCGTACCGGGAGTCGGTCTCATGATCTCGGCCGGAGTCGCAGCGGGCATCACCGGTGTGCTCGGAGAGAGCTGGCGCGTCACCACGGAGAGGATTTTCAAGGGCGACATCGACCTCGACAATGTCGAGAAACTGGTCGACTTCGCGAAGATGTTCGCGGAAAACGTCAAGAACGGCACGGGCGCCCGGGAAGCCGATCCCGTGAGCCCACTGGCGCTGGGAGAAAATGAAGCGTGATTACGGGAGAACTGAAGAGCAGGGTCAACCGCGTCTGGGACGCATTCTGGGCCGGAGGGATCAGCAACCCGCTCGAAGTGATCGAGCAGATCACCTATCTGTTGTTCATCCGGCGCCTCGACGACCTGCAGACGCTCGCCGAGAAGAAGGCGCGGGTCACCGGCGCGCATGAGCGCAGCATCTTCGGCCCCGACCAGCAGCACCTGCGCTGGAGTCACTTCAAGAACGCTGAAGCCGACCAGATGTTCAAGGTCGTCGGGGAAGAGGTCTTCCCTTTCCTGCGCAACCTGGGCGGCGATGGGTCCACTTACTCGGAGCACATGAAGGATGCGCGCTTCACCATTCCGACGCCCGCGCTACTGAGCCGCGTCGTGGACATGGTCGCGGAGATCCCGATGGACGAACGCGACACCAACGGCGACCTCTACGAGTACCTGCTCTCGAAGATCGCCTCGGCCGGTACCAACGGTCAGTTCCGCACCCCGCGGCACATCATCCAACTCATGGTCGACCTCATGGCTCCGCAACCCGGCGATGAGATCGTCGATCCCGCGTGCGGCACGGCCGGTTTCCTGGTGGCAGCCAGCGAATACGTGCGGGAGCATCACGCGGACGCGCTGCTGGACGCGACTCAGCGAAAGCACTTCCACGAGTCGATGTTCCACGGCTACGACTTCGACCAGACCATGCTGCGCATCGGCTCGATGAACATGCTGATGCACGGCGTGGAAGCCCCCGACATCCGCTACCAAGACTCCCTATCCGGTGGTGCGGACGTGGCGAAGTTCAGCCTGATCCTCGCGAACCCGCCCTTCGCCGGCAGCGTGGATGCGGAGGGCATCGCCAAGGACCTCACCCGGGTCGCGAACACCAAGAAGTCTGAGCTGCTCTTCCTCGCGCTCTTCCTCAAGGTGCTCAAGCCTGGCGGCCGCGCCGCGGTCATCGTCCCGGACGGCGTGCTCTTCGGCTCGACCAAGGCGCACAAGGCTCTGCGCCAGGCACTGATCGACGACCAGAAGCTGGATGCCGTGATCAAGCTGCCCAGCGGTGTGTTCCGCCCGTACGCAGGAGTGTCGACGGCGATCCTCTGCTTCACCAAGACGGACTCAGGCGGCACGGACGACGTGTGGTTCTACGACGTGCAGGCCGACGGCTTCTCCCTCGACGACAAGCGCAACCCGGTGGAGGCGAACGACCTGCCGGACGTGCGCGCCCGCTGGGTCGAGCGCGCCGGCTCGGAGCGCTCGCGGGAGCGCACGGAGCAGTCGTTCACCGTGCCCAAGGCCGACATCGTCGCGCAGGGTTACGACCTGTCGATCAACCGCTACAAGGAGGTGGTGCACGACGAGGTCGAGCACCGCGACCCGATGGAAATCCTGGCCGACATCGAGACGCTCAACGCGGAGATTGAGGCCGGGGTCGCGGAGTTGAAGGGGCTGCTGGCGTGACAAGACTTGGTGAGATGCTCCGGCCGGTGGACGACCCAGTACGCGTCGATGATCCGGCCACCGTGAAACTCATCTCGGTGAGGCTGCACGGTAAGGGCGCTGTACAGCGAACGATCGGCGACGGCAAGGCGCCGAAGCCATTCATCGGCAACCGCGGTAGGGCGGGGCAGTTCGTCTTTTCGCGTATCTGGGCGCGTCGGGGCGCGATGGCCGTTATCCCAGCGGAGCTCGACGGCGTGGTTGTCACCAACGAGTTCCCGATCTTCGAAATAGATCGAAGCACGTTGAACCCAACCTTTCTTAGTTTCTTCGTGCAGACGCCTCGGTTCCGTCGTGAACTTGAACGGATCAGCGCGGGAGCCTCCGGACAGAACCGTGTGAAAGAGGCTTCATTTCTTGCCCTAGACCTCGCCATCCCGTCACTCGACGAGCAGCGCCGCATCGCCGCCATCCTCGATGCTGCTGACGTGATCCGCGCGAAGCGCGAGGCCACCCTCGCCCGCCTGGACGCCCTCCGTTTGGCGCTCTTCGTGGATATGTTTGGAGGCCTTGAGGCATCGGTGCCGTTCGGCGAGTTAATCAGCGACGGCCCCACCAATGGGCTCTACAAGCCAGCGGCCGACTACGGATCAGGCTCACCGATTCTCCGCATCGACAGCTTTGACGCGGGAGTCATTCACGCCGAGCGATGGCAGAGAGTCCGCCTGTCAGAGAGCGAGACATCTCGCTTTGGCCTTCAGGCCGGCGACATCATCATCAATCGGGTGAACGCCCTATCGCATCTCGGTAAGTCAGCTCTCGTCCGGCGCCTGGAAGAACCTTCTGTCTACGAGTCCAATATGATGCGTCTTCGAGTGGATTCCGGGAAGGTGTTGCCAGGATTCATCGTGGCTTGGATGCAGACGGATTCATACAAGCGACAGGTGCTACGCAAGGCGAAGAAAGCGATCAACCAGGCAAGTATCAACCAGACGGACGTGCGAAGCCTGATGTTGGCCGTCCCAACCCTCGACTCCCAGCGGACGTTCGCAGCTCGCGCAGAGCGCATCGACGCCCAACGCGACGCCGTTCAGCGCGCCCTCGCCGCCGACGACGAGCTGTTCGCCTCCCTACAATCACGGGCGTTCTCTGGGAAGCTCTGACCGTGAGTAACTTCGCGTTCGTTCGCGACGCCCTGCCTGAGCTGCATGCCGAGTGCGCCCATGCGGAGTCGTATCTCACGACCGATCCGCGGTCAGCGTGCTTCTACGGTCGCCGGGTGGTCGAGCAGCTGGCCGACTACCTCTTCGATGTCATGGGGTTGCCTCTTCCGTATCGTGACGATCTGGCGGCCAAGACGAATGACCCGGCGTTCAAGGCGAAAGCCGGACCGGCGGTCGTGGGCAAGCTGAACCTCGTCCGACGGCTGGGCAACGACGCAGTGCACAAGGCGGCTCCGCCGTCCACACGCGACGCGCTCGGCGCATTGCGTGAGGTCTTTCACCTGATGGTCTGGGCCGGGCTCCACTACTCGGCACGTCCAGAGGCGGTTCCCACCGGTGCGCAGTTCGATCCGTCCCTTGCCGAGAAGGCAGCCCCGCTGACGCGTGATCAGGTGCGGCAGCTGGCCGCGAAGTTCCGTCAGCAGGACGAAGCGCACGCGAAGGCGCTCGCCGAACGCGATGAGCTCGCCGCCGCCAAGGACGCAGAGATCGAGGCACTGAAGGCGCAGATCGCCGCCGCCCAGGCCGCCGCGAAACCGGACGACCACGACTATGACGAGGCAGCGACACGAGACCTCTTCATCGACCTCCTGCTGCGCGAGGCCGGCTGGCAGGTGCTTGGGTCGGACGCTCCCGGCCCGTTCAGCGACGCGGCGTCGGTCGAATATCGCGTCGCGCCCGTCCCGAGCCCGCAAGGCTTCGGATTCGCGGACTACGTCCTCTGGGGTCCCGATGGTCTACCGCTGGCGGTCGTGGAAGCCAAGCGGACGAGGAGATCGGCTCAGGCCGGCCAACGCCAGGCAGAGCTGTACGCCGACGCGCTGGAGGGGATGACGGGGCGCCGCCCGGTCATCTACTACACGAACGGCTATGAGCACTGGCTCTGGGACGACGCAGCCGGATACCCGCCACGAGCCGTCTCGGGTTTCATGACCAAGGACGAACTCGAGCTCGCGGTGCAGCGCCGACAGACACGACTCCCGCTCTCGTCGGCCATGGTCGACGGCGCCATCGTCGAGCGGCCGTATCAGCTTCGCGCCATCAAGGCGGTCGGAGGCGCCTTCGACAAGAAGGAACGTTCGGCACTTCTCGTGATGGCGACCGGCTCGGGTAAGACGCGCACCGTCATCGCGCTGGTCAAGCAGGTTCAGGAGCGTGGCTGGGCGAAGCGGGTGCTGTTCCTCGCCGACCGCACCGCGTTGGTGAAGCAGGCGGCCCGCGCGTTCCGGGAGCACCTCCCCGGCTCCACCACTGTCGACCTGGTTACCGAGAGAACCGCGGAGGGACGCGTTTACGTCTCGACATACCCGACCATGATGAACCTCATCGACGAGGTAGACGACCGAGGCCGCCGATTCGGCCCTGGCTATTTCGACCTCATCGTCGTCGATGAGGCGCATCGCTCGATCTACGCCAAGTACGGTGCGATCTTCCGGTACTTCGACGCCATGCTGGTGGGCCTCACCGCAACGCCGAAGGATGAGGTGGATCACAACACCTACCGCCTCTTCCACCTCGAGAACGGCGTCCCCACCGACGCGTACGGCCTGGACGAAGCCGTCCACGACGGCTACCTCGTGCCGCCTCGCGCCATCGCGGTTCCGACGAAGTTCATGCGCCAGGGCATCCGGTACGACGACCTGACCGAGGAGGAGAAGGACCAGTGGGACAGCGCCGACTGGGGCGAGGACGGCGTGATTCCGTCCGAGGTCGGTGCGGCCGAGTTGAACAGCTTCCTCTATAACGACGACACCATCGACAAGGTACTGGAGACGTTGATGACGCGCGGGTACCGCGTCGCTGGCGGTGACCGGCTGGGCAAGACCATCATTTTCGCCGCCAACCAGCGGCATGCCGAGCGCATCAAGGAGCGTTTCGACATCGCCTATCCGGAGTCCGCGGGTAAGTCGGCGCAGGTGATCACTTACCAGGCTTCGTACGCGCAGTCGTTGATCGACGACTTCTCCCAGCCGGGCAAGCAGCCTGACATCGCGATCAGTGTCGACATGCTCGATACCGGTATCGACGTTCCCGAGGTGCTCAACCTTGTCTTCTTCAAGGCGGTCCGGTCCAAGGCCAAGTTCTGGCAGATGATCGGCCGGGGAACCCGGCTGAGTCCCGACGTGTTCGGGCCTGGTCAGGACAAGCGGGACTTCCTGGTGTTCGACTTCTGCGGCAACCTCGAGTTCTTCAGCCAAGACCTCCCGGGAGCGGAGGGGCAGGTTCAGGCGTCGCTGTCGCAGCGGATTTTCGAGGCGCGTGTCGCACTCGTCGGAGCCGTCGGCGATGTCGACCCGAAGCTCCGGGCGGCGACCGTATCCGGCCTCCGCGAGACGATCGCGGGGATGAACCTTGAGAACTTCCTCGTGCGCCCGCACCGGATGGCTGTCGAGCGGTTCGCGTCCGCGCAGGTCTGGGATTCGCTCTCTGCCGCCGACGTCGAGCTCGCTGCATCGCTTGCCGGGTTGCCAAGCGCAGTGCGGGAGAGCGACGAACTGGCGAAGCGACTCGACCTCCTCATACTGCGCCGCCAGCTCGCGCAGCTCGAGGGCGACCAAAGCCATTCCGACCGTCTTCGACGGACCGTTCAGGACATCGCTGCCAGGCTGCTGACCAAGACCGCTATCCCCTCGGTCATGGAGCAGGCGGTCCTGCTCGAAGCGGTCGCAGGCGACGATTGGTGGGTGGATGTGACGGTCGGCATGCTGGAGCTCGCTCGCCTTCGCCTCCGTGGACTCATGCGATTCCTCGAGCCAAGCGGCCGGGACCCGGTGTACGTCGATCTGGAGGATGTGCTCGGCGAGGCCACCGAGATCGCGTTGCCCGGCGTCACTCCCGGAATGGACTTCGATCGGTTCCGGTCGAAAGCCCAGACGTATCTCCGTGCGCATGAAGATCATGTCGCCCTGCAGCGGCTCCGCCGCGGACGCCCGTTGACCGAGACGGACCTGCAGGCGCTGCAGTCGATGCTCGCCGATGCCGGGGGAAACGAAGCGGACATCTCGCGCGCGGAGGCCGAGACCGGTGGCCTGACAGCGTTCATCCGTTCCTTGGTCGGCCTCGACCGCGACTACGTTCGCAGCACCTTCGAGCGCTATCTGGACGGCAGCGCCTTCACGGCCGAGCAGATCCGCTTTGTCGGCCTCATCGTCGAGGAACTCACGAGAAATGGCCGGATGGACCCCGCCCGCCTGTACGAGTCGCCGTACATCGACCACGCGCCTGCGGGGCCGGATTCGTTGTTCCCGGAGTTCGACATCGACGAGATCGTCGGGATCCTGCGGCGGATGAACGGAGACGGCGACAGCGAAGTCGCCTGACGTCCGCCGGCTTCGTATCGCCAACAGAGAGGTTGAGCAATGCCGAATCGCGTCTCGGGAGTCCGAGTATGCAAGACGTGTGGCCAGCATGTGCGGATCGGTGAATCCGGTCGGGTTCCCGCTCACACGAAGAAAGGGAAACCGTGCCTAAGCGCAGGCAAGCTGGCCGGCTCGGTCACCGAGCCCGTCAAAGTCGCCGAAGAACGACAGCGGCGTGCCAAGGAGCAGGTTCTGCGGGACGCGGAGCGCGCCCGGCACGCGGGATCGCTGGCTGAGAGAGCGACCATCCGTGAGTCGGAGCGTGCCGAGAGAGAGCAGCACCGGACGCGCTTGCAGGACGAGCTCGGAGGCTCGCAGAGCGTGCGGGCGTCGAGCGGCGGACTTCCGACCTTGGGGAGGCGCTAGACCCCGGCAAGATCGGCGTCGAGCTCATCGAGGTCCGTCGTATCGAGGTCGTCCGTCGGCGCCATGAGAGCGGTCGACAGCACGTCTTCGACGGGCTCGATCTCGGTGACCTCGACGGCGCGCAGCTTCCGCTCGACCGCGCGCGTTCGTCTGCCCGCCTCGTCGACTGTCTTCTGCGCGGTCTGGAGCTGCTTGCCCAGCTTGTCCCACACCTGGCCGTACTTCTGAAACTCCGTCTTTGCGGCGCTCAGCACCTGCCACACTTCCGAGCTGCGCTTCTCGATGGCTAGCGAGCGGAATCCCATCTGGAGGCTGTTGAGGAGCGACATGAGCGTCGTCGGGCCCGTCACCAGGACGCGCAACTCGCCTTGGAGCTTGCTCGCCAGACCGGGTTGACGCACGACTTCGGCGAACAAGCCCTCCGTGGGGAGGTACATGATGGCGAAGTCGGTTGTCTGCGGCGGGTCGATGTACTTCGATGCGATGATCTTCGCCTGCGCCAGGACGGCACGCTCCAAGCCCTTGCTTGCGGCGTCGATCTCCGCCTTCTCCCCGCGCTCCTGGGCTTCGAGAAGCCGTTCGTAATCCTCCTGCGGGAACTTTGAGTCGATCGGCAGGTACACCGGCCGCTGGTTGTCGTCTCGTCCCGGGAGCCGAACAGCGAACTCGACGCTCTCCTGCGTGCCCGCCTTGATGACGACGTTCTGCTCGTACTGACCGGGAGTGAGGATGTCGTCAAGCTGACGTGACAACTGGACCTCGCCCCAGCTTCCGCGGTTCTTGACGTTCGTCAGGACGCGCTTGAGGCCGCCGACATCGGAGGCGAGATTCTGCATCTCGCCCAATCCCTTCTGAACCTGCTCCAGTCGTTCGCTCACCAGGGCGAACGAGTCGCCGAGACGCTTCTCCAAGGTCCCTTGCAGCTTCTCGTCAACTGTTTCGCGCATCTTCTCGAGCTTGGTCTCATTGCCCTGTCGCATCTTCTCGAGTTCGTCGCGAAGCAGTGACTGGATCTCGATGTGCTTGGCCGCGTGGGCGGCAGTCAGCTCCTGGATCTTGGCGGCGTTCTCACGAAGAGACTCGCTCAGGGTTCCCTGCAGCTTCTCGTCCACCGTGCCTCTGATCAGTTCCAGTTTCTCGTCGAGGAGTGTTCGCTGGGTGTCGAGGCGAGACTCGATAGAGGTTCGGAACTCGGTGTTCGATGCGCCCACCGAGCGGGAGTTGGCGTCCATCCGTTCCGCGATCTCGGCCAGCCCGCTGGTAAGGCTGGCGTCTAGGCGCTTCTGCGCTTCCACCCGCTCGGCGCGGTCGCGCGCGAGTTCGTCCGATTGCGCCTGTGACGAGCTCATCAGACGCTGCTCCAGTTGCTGCTGAACGCCCATGATGACCTCACGAAGCTCGTGCCGCTGAGCAGACAGGTCACTTCGCAACTCGCTCTTCAATGCAAGGGCGTCCTCGCGAACGGGCGCCAGGTCGGTCGCTTGGCCCTGACGAGAGCGGAACGAAACGATGAGCACGCCCAGGACGATGAGCAACAGAACGTTGACGACGCCAAACGTTGCAACAAGCATTTCCACCACGGACTCCAATCGCGAAGGCTCAGTGCTTTGAGCAGTGGATCAGCTTATGGGCAGCGTGCGACATTGCAAGCGCTTGGCTCGGTGGCGCGCCGAAGGCGGCGCTGGATCGTGCAGAGAATCCCCTCAAACGGAACCAGAGACGAGTTTCCGCTGACTAGTAGCGATGACGTGGTGCGTCTGGATGCTTGTCGCCCAGGCCCAACAAGACTGTGAAAAGCCCAGATAGCTCAAGAACTGACAACTGGAGCGAGTGACGGGAATCGAACCCGCGCTATCAGCTTGGGAAGCTGAGGTTCTACCATTGAACTACACTCGCACGGCCCGGAATCCCAGTAAAACACTGGGAAGTAAGGCTGCCGCCCAGACTACCCGCTCAATGGTTATTGGCCAAACTCACCGTTTACTCACCGCTTTGAGAATGGTGACAGCCGGCGAGCCAGCTCGTCGATGTCTTAAACGACTCCGCGACGGTGGCTCGGCGCTATCGGCTGGAACAACCGAGTGTCCTCGTTCCCGCGCATGGTCAAGAGGCTGGCGCACCTGCGAAGAATGCGACCGCCTGCTTGACCTGAGAGTTGATGCTCCAGGTGCCGCCCGGAATCGCGGTGGCGGGCACGATTACGCAGACGACCCCCGTCGCTGTCGCGCCGCCGTACATCGTGCCGAGGCTTCCGTAGTTCACCTCCGGTGAAGCAGGCGTGCATCCCTGATCCTGGTAGGTGTTTCCGTCGTTGCCGACGTAGGCGATACGGAAGCTGCTACCCGGGTCCGCACCGTTAGCCACCTCGGGGGTGTTCGCCAAGGAGATGGTGAACTTCGTCTTCACGTAGGTCTGGCCGGCCAGCGGCGACTGGTTGAACTGGTTACCCGCGATTACCTCAGCGGTGGCGTCCGGGTTCGTGGCCTGACCGGTGAACGTCCAGACCGAGGCCGGGTCGTATTTGCCCGGGGTGCCGACGGGGAACGGGTTCGCTCGACTGCCGAGAGCGGCCTGCGGCGCGGGCGTCGGTGTGGGGGTAGGCGTTGCGGAGGGGCTCGCAACGTGAGACGAGACCGCGACCGGCCCGTTCACCGCACACCCTGACAACGCGAGCGTCACGGTGGTGAAAGCCGCTGCGGTGGCGAGGCTGTGAGTCTTCATAGGATCGATCGTATGAGTAGGTGACGAATCCTCGGCAGTCCCCGTACGGGTGCCCGACGTCGGACGTCTATGTCGCGTTGCCCGCGTCTCTTTCAGCGCCCGAACCTTCCGGTAGTGCGTCTGGATTCCCACCGCTCGAGTTGGTGCAGCTCCGCCTGTGAGTGACCAACCGCCGACATGGCTTCCTTGATGCGCGCGAGCGAGAGGCCCTCGGCGGCGGCGCGTTCTAGCAGCCTAGGCATCATCTCGTCGGCTTGCCCGTTTCGATCCCACCCGTTGTTACCGATGAAGTGCAGCGACTCGAGGAGCTCGTGCTGATCCTTGGTGAACCCGATCCAAGAGACGTGCGCGGGCGGAGGTGTCATGGATACATTCTCTTGTCTAAACGTCCCCAAGCGGATCCCTTACAGCGACTCCCACGATGCAGCTAGTGACCATAGTGTCGTCCGCTCGCGGGATCGGCTTCTACCGGTGCTTCTTGTTTCTGGGATTCAACCGTTTCGTCGCCCTCCGGGCAGACGGTGGCACGGGACGCCCCATGACCTCGACTGGCACAAGCCCGATAGTCTCTCCGAGCGCATCAAGCTCGCGATGTTCGCCGGGCGGAGCGTTGTCATAGCGAACGGATCGGATGTTTCCGCGCTGATCGAACAGGACCATCAACGCTCGATCGGATTTGATCTGATGCTTCTTAGCCGTTCCGTATGTCGCTAAGGAACGGCTGGCATCGCTAGGGGACATTTTCGTGGGCATGGTACCGATGAAGAGAGTTGGGTAGCCCCAGGCGCCAGCCAGCCCGACGAAGTAGTGGTGGGGCCGGCTATCAGCTTTGGTCGCGGCGATCAGATCGTTGATCCCTCGCGCGAGTCGTTTTTGCGATTCCCCGACGAGATTTAGTAGATCTGCCGAGAAGCGGAACCACCCCGGCTTGTTACCGTCCTGCAGAAAATCGACGAGTTCAAGCACGCTGCGGTGGGATTCGAACTTGGGTTTGGGTGATGGCTCACGTACTGACCCTTCGTTGAAGTAGATCCATGCGTCAAGTGGATCGGTGTGCGTCATCACCCGCGTCGGAACGGCGTTGCTGCGATATCTTTGCCGATCGCCGTTGGTTGGGCGGCGCACGCCCAGGAACTCCTCGCTGATGCGATCCGGATCAGGCTCCACGTATTGTTGCCCCGATAGGAAGAGCATGAACAGGTCCAGTTCATCGATGGCCCAATAGTTCAGCGAGACTTCAGACTCGGTGCGGCGTCGAAGGTAGAGCAGGAATTCTGCCGGCCGATCGAGCACCTCCGAGATGATCGCGAGGTCATGGAGAGAGACGATCCACGGGAACCGATCGGACTTGATGACATTGCCGCGGACCAACTCGTCCAGCGCGGTCCCCAGCGGCCCCATATCGTCGAGGCAAACCGCAACCGATCTCACCTCCCGGACCGCCGACAAGTCGAGCCACGTTTGGTCCTCAAGCCAGAGCCCGCCGTTGGTGCGGATTAGCCCCTCGAGCCGCAGGGCCTGGTCCGTAGCGTCGCCCACCGTGGCTCTAAGGTCACCAGTCAGTCGCTGGACATGGCCCCCTCGAGCCTGATGTGAGACGCTCCGCCCTTTGACTTCGACGCAGATCGCGACATCTTCGACGAGGAACAGGGCGTCGGCCTCCGTCTGCTCGGCGATTGACGTGATGTTCGTTGCGGCCGACGACAATTCGCCACGACTCACCCCGGGGTTGGGTCGGAAGTACTTGAGGTTCACGTGCGCCGGATCCGTGCCGAGCAGTTCGGTCATATACCTGATGGACGACTGCTCACTTACGATCATCCGGTGCTTCTCATACCGCCGCCATCGTGCCGCGTGGCCCTTGAGCCCCGCCTCGACCACCTGACAGAGACAATCAGTCCCAATCGGGACGTTCATTGTGATGTAGTTGCCGGCACCGTCGGTGATTAGGGACGCACTCCGGAAAGGATTATCTCCGGCAAGGAACGACGCGACCGCAGCGACCGGATCGCCCTCCCCGCCTAACGCGACGCTGAAGCGTTCCAAAACCCGCTCGACACGGCCCAAGGGGACTGCAGAGGCATCGGCGATCTCGGCTGCAGTGAAACTCGCCCGCTCTCCAGGGAAGAACATCAGATCGTCCGCCGCCGCCCTCCCCTGCTCGACCCGTTCCGGCGCCTGGTCGCGTCGACCGCTCGCCTCCCACTCCCCAGAAACTTCTCCAAGCGTGTCTCGGGCCGCGAAGAAGCGATCCAGATAAACAGTTCGGATTGCCTCGCGAACTAGCAGAAAGTCCTCGTACGCAAAGCCGAGGGATTCCACCAGAAGCGCGCCGAGGTGCTCGCTGCTGAACAGAGCATGGTTCAGTCCGTCGTGGATGTGCGCGTACTGCTTGAACTTCACATTGAGCTCGTGGCCCACGTAAGTGGCGGCCAGGCTCGTCAAAGGGCCAAACTTCTCGGCCTGCCCGTCCGACAAGAGCATGAACTGCCCCAGGCTGAGCAATGTCCCCGTCCTGTCATGGATGTCGGGTATCGCTCTTGCCGGGTGCGCTGCGCGCGGATCGACGCCTGGCGGCACGCGCATTCCTCGCGCCAGCAGAATCAATGCGACGAGCTCGACAGCCGCGGGTCGCTGATCTGAAAGACTCTCGCGGTAGCCCTCGAGCACGATCGGGGTCTCGCGGAGCCGCATCAGTTCGATGACATCGAATGCGTCCGCCTTACGGACGGCCTTTGCAATAGCTTCGACTTGTTCGCGTATTACGTCTGGTCCACGCGCTACCAGGTCAGCAAGCGTCTCACCGGCGCGAAGGCTTGCCAGGGATGACGCCATGCTCTGGATAGCGAACTCCAAACCTTTTTCGTCGGCGGAAATGATCCGTCTATCGGGGCCGCTGTCGTTGTGGTTTGCCACTCCAGTCACTTTCGTTTGGTTGCTGAACGTTAGCGTGGGCCGCCGACAGTGTTTGGGCCATCGCATCTCCAAGCGAGCGCTCCATCTGTTCGTGCCCGTGCGTGTCATCTACGAAACGCTCACCTCGTCGATATAAGACGACGCGAAGAGCGCGAGCGCGAGCGCAAGTCGCGGGGCAACTTCACACTTTGACGAACAGAACTTGAGTTGAGGCCGGGGGTGTCAGGCACACTGGAGGGGTGGAGCGCGAACCACCCCGACCGAGGCCCTCTGGAGTGTCGGACGAAGAAGCAGTTGAGTTGTGCAGAGAGTGGATGATCTATCTCGGCGCAGCTGACTCGGTCGTGGCCGCTGGGGCCGCACGAAACTCATGCGATCTCTATAGCTCTCGCTACCTGGGCTGGGTTGATAACAGCCGTGGAAACCTCGACGTCGATGCTGTGGAGAAGGCTGCGGCGTTGGCAGCTACAGATGGGCGTCAGCCGCTCATCTTCTTGCGCGGCGGTGTGCGCCCAGTCGCGCAAGAACGGGCCGACGTTCTTGGGGTGGCGCTCCTCAATTATCGGGAACGGGACCGAGCGCTCGACGGCAGAAGCCGTCTCGGGCGGGAGATCATCGCGACGGGGCTGGCCGAGTAACGGCCGGGCTGTCGGATCATCGAGACAATGTGGGCGACGGTGCGCCGACGGTCGCCAATGGTCGTGCGGCGCCGTTCCTCGCGGCACGGGCCAGTTCCTCCCGAGCGGCGAGTCGAGACTTCTCGATGGTTTCTTCTCTTAGCTGTCGCTGCATCGTGGCAGCCAGTTCCGTCCTTGCGGCCTCGACCGACGAGGCGATAACGACGGCATCGTTTCGCGACCGTCCGCGAGTAAGCCCGACGTAGAGGCCGGCGGCGTCGACGCCGGGACCAACAATGGCACGATCCGTGGTTTCGCCTTGGACGCCGTAGACAGTGCTGGCGTAGCCGAGGTGAAGATTGGCGCTTGCGTATTCGCGTGTGATCCGCCGCAGCGAGCTTGAGTCGGAAGTGCACGCCAGTGTGAGGTGCTCGTCCGTGATGCTCCTAATGATCCAGTTCTGGCGATTCTCTACTCCGGACGCATTGTCGTTCCTGCGGGTCTGAACCACATCGCCAACCAACACAGGCTGCCCCGACTGGCCCACTGCGAATGTTCGTGTGTCCAAAGCCCCAGACTCGATTCTCCGTGCCTGAATCGCTTCGTTGACCCGTTGAGCTTCTGCGTGCGTACCCGTCACTAGCGCGATCGTCTGCGCCTTGCGCGATGACTCGAGCCATGCGGCAACCATCGTTTGGTGTGCTTCAGCTTCGCTCGTGACGAGCATGAGATGCCCCGCCTGTTCGATCTCTTCTGCGATCGCGCGAGACTCCGCGAGACCACGTGAGTCGCGTATACGCGCGGACAGGTCGGCCCATTCTGGGTCGCGGAACCGGTGGATCTCGGTGAGTTCGATCTTCTCAAAGGCGGACCGGCGGAAGAGAGCCATCGCGCCGGAGTGCCCAACGGGGAGGGCCTGGTAGTCGTCGCCGACGACTGCGACGGTCGCGCCCGTACGGTGGATGACGTCGATGAGCGCGTTAGCGGCTTCGAGGTCGAGCATGCCGGCCTCGTCGACAACGATCCGATCACCAGGGCGGATCCGGGTTCGTGGGCCCCGGTAGTACTGCCCGGTCGTGGGGTCGGTGTCGCCGGGCTGGAGCAATTTCCATTCCGTGTTACCGGCGATGCCGGTGTTCCATCGCCAGCCGTAGTCATGAAGGAGCTGGTGGAGGCTGGAGGCGGCGCTGTGGGTTTCGCGTCCGGCGACGGTGGAGGCCTTCTTGGTGGGGGCGACGATGATCATGTTTCGCCCGTGGCGGCGCAAGGTAGCGCCGGCGACTTTGAGCATGGACGTCTTGCCCGTGCCAGCCCCCCCGGTGATGGCGACGACGGATGCGGTCCCGGCAATAGCCGATGCGCCATCGGTTTGATCGTTGTCCAGGAGTCGCTCGGGGTCGAGCACGTGAGCGATAGCGGTGATTTCCTCGACGGGGGCCGCGGTGCCGGGCGCGGAGAGTGCTTCGATTCGGTTGGCGATCGTGGCCTTCAGTGCAGCGGTGGAGGTGGCCATTCTGGACTTGATGTGTGAAGGAACATCGGGCTGGTCGAGCAGCGTGACGGTGTGTGCTCGTGCGGCGGCGATGACCTGCTCGGCTATGGTCGCGAGTTCTGTGAGTTCGGCGATGACGCCGGTCGCCGCGAGGGCGCGGAGTGCGCCGGCGCGGACGTCCATCAGGCTGAATCGGCCACCGGTGCCGGTTGCTCGAGCGTCAGCATCGACGATGGCTTTGGCGGCGAGGAGCTCGATGTCGAGATCCTCGATCGATGCCCAAGCCGCCTCGATACGAGGGCGCGCCGAAAGGAGCGCGGGGTCAACGGCAGCGAGTTCTTCGCGGACGAGCGCGGCCCAGTCGTCTTCGTTCAGATCGCCGGGCTTGTTGGGTCGGTTGGCTGCCCACGCCCACCGGTCGATCTGGTTCAACACGTCGTGGGAGGGTTCCTGTCCGGGGTGATGCTGCTTCCACCAGGCGGTGCGGGCGATCTTGTTGGCTTCGATCTGCGCGGACCGCTTCGACAACGGTCGCACCAGGTGCTGCAACTGGGCGATTTCCCCACTCTCGTTAAGGGTGAAGCCTTTCGCTGCCAGAGCGGTGGCCCAGGCGGGGTCGGTGCGGGCGGCGAGGTCGCCTTCGGCATTGATGACGTTCTGGAACCGCAACGCAACCCGAGTGTCCACGTTCGACCACCTCCCGTCGAGGCCTTGGACTTTCACGTTCAACCACAGGTGCCGGTGCTTATGCGGATCCAGCGAGCGGGAGCGTTCATGCTTGAGCTCGACCACCTCGACCCGAGCGAGGTCTTCCCTGATGCAGCCGCCCTTCCCACGCCGAGCGTTTAGCTCCTCCTGCCAGAGGTGGATGATCCGGTCCCTCAGTCGGTCCTGGAGGTCCTCGTACGCAGCGTTCAACTCCGGATCCAGCATCGCCGCAATGCTGAACGACTTCGGCGCGTTGATCGTCGCGTCCAACACCAGATCCGCATTGGGGGAGGACATCTCGAACCCGCGATGCTCACCGGTGAGTGGGTCGCTGCCATCGACCCAGGTGCGCAGCTGCTTCCGGGTGAGCAGATCATCGCGGATGGACCCGTCCTCCACGACGTACCGGGTCATCACCGCACCCGCGTAATCCGCCGCCGCGAGCACCCCTTCCGCGGTCTTCGCCGTCAGGTGCGAGTCGCAGACACCGCCGAACGCATAAGCGATCGCTTGCCTCACCCCCTGTGAGGCAACCCCTCGTTTCCACCGCGCCACACCCCCGCGCATGCCGCCCACGATACTCGCATTCCACAAAAAGTGCCTGCGTGCATTCACTCTTTTGCTGTTCGGCTCTGTCTCCCTTCTCTCGGCGTCGTCCTCACTTCGTTCGCTACTTTGTCGGTCTCGTCCGTGTCGCTTTTATCTCTACTTCGACTTGGTGCTTCCTGCTTCGTCTGTCGCCTATCCAGAAGCGCTCGCATCCTGAGTTGACGCGTTTGAGCATGAGGAAACCCCGGACCATTTGGACCGGGGTTTCCTGAGCGGGACTTATGCGTGGTGCTCGATGGCTTCTGCGATGGTGTGCGCTGTTCCGAGCACGCGCACGGCAGTCGCGCGGATCGCGTTGGTGTCTTCATCCGCCCAGCCCGTGATGTATCCGATGCTGTAGGCGCTGGTGTCGAACCCGTTCATGCCGCCGACGATGTATGCGACTGATTCGGCTTCGACCTCCATCTGTCCGCGGTGCGTGCGGTAGTCGTCGATGTCGTCGATGTGGCGCAGCTCGATGTGCGCGGTCTCGTGAATGAGAGTCTTAGCCGACTGTTCGGGGGCAAGGTCTTTGGCGAGGACGACGCGACGCCGCTCAGGGTCGGTGTACCCGCTCGCGATGGTGAGCGGCTCGCGTTGGATGCCCCATCCGTGGCCCGTTAGATAGCGGGTCAGGGGGGCGATGAGGCCGTGGTCGTCGTCCCCGATCAGCCGTCGGGTTGGGTCCTCGGGGAGCGGCTCCGCTCCCTCGATCGGGTCGGTCTGTGTGATGTCGAAAACGGATAGTGTGGGGAAGGACCGGACTACGCGTTCGTCGTCCTCGGTCGCTTTCTTCTGGTCGTCATCGTGAGCGAATCTCTTCTCCCGGTATCCGAAAATCTTGATCGATTTCTCGCCCCGGCGTACTTGTCGTCCCTTGGCCTGCCACTGACGAAATCCGGCGACATTGGTCGCCTGCGGGTTCTGCGACAAGATCAGCAGGACGTTGTTGAGGCTGTAGGTGTGGAAGGAGCGGGCGAACTCTAGGAACGCGCGCCACTGGCCGCTGTCGCTAAGTTGCTGGACTTGCTTCACGATCGACGCCTGCAGTGCCTCCGCCTCGGTCCGTCGATCTTCTGCGCTCCTTGTGGTGCTCTTGCCGCCCATGACCCCGACCTCCCTGATCGCTCTTCTTGCCGTTCCGGCACAGGGATCAAGAGCGAGCGGAAGCGGCGCAGTGCCCTGAGGAAGCGGTTGCTAAGCGCAGGGAGCGAAGCGAGCGCAGTCTGCAAATAGCGAGCGGAGGGAACGGAGCCGTCGGAGGTCGCTATGATCGGCTGCCGGATCGGAAAGAAGCCCAAGGGGGCAGCACGCCGAGGGTGTCCCGCCCAGGCCGCTTGTCCTCGTGAAGGCCGTTCCTCAGTTGCGTATGCGCCAGGAGTGAGTGCGGTGTACTCGAGGTGTCAGGGCGTCCAGAGTGGCGTCCACTGCACTCCCATGTCCGCGGTCGCAAAAATCCCGCGGTCTGTGGCGAGAATGACGCGGTCGTCGGTAGCGGTGAGCGCTTGGGCTGTCCCCGGCAGGACCTCGCCGCGGGTCCACGCGGCTCCGGCGTGCTTCCAGAGGTATCCGTCTGGCCCGATGCCGTAGACGGTGCCTTTGCCGGCAATGGCGAGCTGGTTGAGGATGGGGGCGCTGGTGTCCGTTTTGAATGTGCGGCCGCCGTCGGTGCTGATGGCGACTCCGGCTCGGGTGGCGGCGTAGATGGTGTCAGCCTTCCCGGGGTAGGCGGCGAGGTCGGTTGCTTCCAGAGTTGCGCCAACGGACCAGGTGTCGCCGCTGTCCTGGCTGTGCAGGAGCGCACCGGAGGCTGCGTCGACGCCGTAGAGCTGAACCGTCGTATCGACCCGGGCGGAGGTGAGTGCGTGGAAGTCGGTACGTCCGCCGAGTGATGTGTTGGTCCACTCATCGGCGTCGCCGGAGACGCGCATCAGTCCAACATTGGGCGCTTGGAAAGCTGCCGGGGAATCACTGCCGGGGTGCCCTGAGGCGAACGTGGTGTCGCCGACGGTGGTGAATGACATGGCATCGAAGCGTGCTCCGCCGAGCGGCCCAGTCAGCTCCGTTCCGCCGGCGATCTCGGGGAGGCGGTAGATGCCGTCGTGTGTTGCGACAAGAACGCGTTGCTTGTCGTCGATGGCGAGGTCGTGGACATGGGCGAGCGCGGCGACTGGATCGACGGTCCGCTGGGATGGTTCGCCGGTCGGGAGAGTGCACCCGGTGAGCAGCAGCCCGGTAACGATTAGACCTGCAGTCAGGGCAAAGCGGATGGGGGCGCTCACGAGCCGACCTTCTCTTTCATGTAGGGGTACGGGTCGATGAAGGCGCGATCGCGCATGATTCCGAAGTGGAGGTGGGCGCCGGTGCTCATGCCGGTGCTGCCAACCTGTCCGACGATGTCGGTGACTCGGACTTGGTCTCCGACATTCACGCGAAGGGAACCGGCGAGCATGTGAGCGTAGAGGCTGCTGATCCTTTCCCCGTCGATGACATGGTCGATGATCGCGTAGACGCCGAGTTCGCCGCTGGGGTTGCCGATTTCTGAGACCACACCGTCCGCGATGATTTGGATGGGGGTGCCGCGGCCTGGGTTCATGTCGATGCCCTGGTGCTTGGAGGAGCAGCCGGCGCAGGGTGCGCTGCGGTATCCGAACCCGTCGCTGATGGGCACGCCCTGAGTGAAGGGCCACTGGACCGGGGAGGCCGGGTTGTTGGTGAACGTATCGGCCGTGGAAGCGTAGCCGCCGGTCAGCGCTTGAGGGGCGGGCACGAGTGGTGGGGGTGGTGGTGGCGTGGTGACTGTGTAGCCCTCGCGCGTGATCGCCACGCCGGTCGCGTCCGCGTTGATGCTGACGGTCTGGGCTTGCTCGAGCACGCGGATCACGTCGATAGCGTCCGGTTCGGCAGAGTCGGCGAAGGCGGGGAGGGCAAAGGGTGCGGCGAGCAGAGTGGCGGCCGCGGTGGCGATGATGGTCTGCCAGGGTCGGTTCTTCCGGCGCGCGGATTTCGGCGCCACGTTGCGGCGCTGCGATCGAAGATCGCGTCTGCGTGAGTACGAAGGGGTTGGGGAGGTCATGGCTCTTCCGACGGGAGGCGAGGGGAGGAAAAGGACGGGTGCCGCCGCTGCAGGGGGGATTGGGGGATGCGGCGACACCCGCCCGTCGGTGGGACGGACTACAGGCTGCTGAGCAGGTCCTTCATCGTGGCGATCTCGGCGGTCTGATCTGTGACAATCTTCTTCGCCAGGGCCACGGCATCCGTGTTCTTCCCCGTCTTGACTTCCTCGTTCGCCATCTCGATGGCGCCCTGGTGATGCTGAATCATCTGAGTGAGGAACAACTTGCTTGCGTCCGCACCGGAGGCGTCCTTGAGGTCCCTCATGTCGGATTCGGACATCATGCCGCCCATGTCGTGGGACATGCCCATGGACACGTTCCAGCTGTTCAGCCAGCCGTTCATCGTGTCGATCTCCGGCTGCTGCGCGGCCTTGATCTTCTGCGCCAGCTCGGTGACCTTTGCGTCGACGCCGGTCTTGGCAAGGACCATGTCGGACATTTCGATGGCCTGCTGGTGGTGCATGACCATGTTCTGGGTGAACGATACGTCGGCGTCGTTGTGCTCGCTCGTGGCGGTGCTGGTGGCGGAGGATCCGCCCATGTCCATTCCGGAGTGACCGCCGGTGGTGGGGCTGGAGCAGCCAGCCAGGATGAGGGCGGTGGCCAGGGCGGCGCTGGAGGCGAGCGCCATCGTCTTGATCTTCATGTGCGTACTTCTCTCTTGCTCGAAAACTGATTCGTCAGACCGGCCGGTGGGCAGGCCTCGGTGCCCGGAGCAGGGCCGGGGACGGTCGAATCAGGTTCGGCTGATGGAGAGAACGTGAAGAGAGGGTGGTGAGGGAGGCGCCAGTACGGCGGGGAGGGCGGCGGTCAGCGCGGCGACGAGCCGGTGCAGGTCGTTGCCCCATCGGCTGAAGATCACCCGCAGGGTAACGACTAGCGTGAGCACGAGTAGTGCGAGCAGGCAGACCATGTTCGCCATGTTGTGGCCGGAGTCGCAGGTGCCGTTACAGTCGCTCGTTGGGCCGGGCATGCCCGTCATGGCGTTGTCGGCAATGGCGGCAGGATGTACTGCCGCCGTTGCGGTGGAAGCCACCGCGGCGTGGTCGTAAGTCGCTGCGGCGGTGGCGTGGTGGGTGATGTGGTCTCCGGCGACCGTGGTGAGCGTGTGCATGGCGAGGAGACCGACGACGATGCCGGTCACGGCGAGCAGCAGCACGACGATGCGCTGCATCCCGCTGAGCCGTGGCAAGCGGATGCTGTTGCTGACCACGACACCTCCTACGACGTTTCGACCGGATTCACGGTTCAGGGTACAGGCCCACGGGCGACGATGTTCTGGGAGTACGAGGACGCACGCGACGGCCGTGTACGGGTGGCGCTCCTAGGAGCGAACGAGCCGGGCGATGGCGTCGCTGGCTTCCTTGATTTTCGCCTGTCCTTCCTCGCCGCCGAGTAGGACGGCGTCGGCGACGCAGTGTTTGAGGTGGTCGTCGACCAGGCCGACGGCGACGCTCTTGAGGGCGGAGGTCAGCGCCGAGATCTGGGTGACGATGTCGATGCAGTACTGCTCTTCATCGACCATCCGCGCGATTCCGCGGGCTTGTCCCTCGATGCGGCTGAGGCGGCGCATGTAGCTGGCTTTGTCGGTGATGTAGCCGTGTTCGTGTTCGTGTTGTGTGGCGGTTGCGGTGTCGTTCATGGAGCGCTCCAAGGAGGGTTAGATGCGGGAGGCGGGTTGCGGGGTCTCAGGCAGAGTACGGGATCGTTCGAGGGCGGTTCGCGCGCTTGTCTCGGGTCGCAGGTCGAGTCGGCGCAGCAGTTGGGCGTTAAGCGCGACGACGATCGTGGACAGGGACATCAGGATGGCGCCGACGGACATCGGGAGGACGAAGCCGATCGGCGCGAGGACGCCGGCAGCGAGCGGCACGGAGATGAGGTTGTAACCGGCCGCCCACCACAGGTTCTGCTTCATCTTGCGGTAGCTGGCCCGGGAGAGCTCGATGACCGAGAGCACGGAGCGGGGGTCGTCGCTGGCGAGGATGACTCCTGCGGAGGCGATGGCGACATCGGTGCCGGCGCCGATGGCGATGCCGACGTCGGCTTGGGCGAGGGCGGGGGCGTCGTTCACGCCGTCGCCGACCATCGCCACCTTGCGGCCTTGGGCCTGGAGTTCTTTGACCTTGGCGGACTTGTCCTCGGGTCGGACTCCGGCGAAGTACCGGTCGATGCCGAGGTTGGTCGCGACTGACTTGGCGACAGCGTCGGCGTCGCCGGTGATCATCACGACCTGCACGTGCTGCGCGTGCAGCGCGTCGACGGCCTGCCGGGACTCCTCGCGGATCTCGTCGGCGAGCTTCAGCGCGCCCGCCACTTGCCCGTCGACGAGGACGTGCAGGATGATCGCGCCATCCTCCCGCCAGGCGTCGGCGACTCGAAGTTCCTCAACGCCCGCCTCATTCAGTAGGTTGGGGCCGCCGACCTGGATATGGTGGCCGTCGACCGTCGCCGACACCCCGACGGCCGGCGACGACTCGAAACCGCTCGCCGCACTCACCTGCAGGTTGCGTGCCGCGGCGGCGTTGACGATCGCCCGCGCGAGGGGGTGCTCGGAGTCTGCTTCGGCCGCCGCAGCCAGGGCCAGCAGCTGATCAGAGGTGGTGCCGTCGGTGGTCTCGATGGCGGTGACGGTGGGTTCGCCCTTGGTCAGGGTGCCGGTTTTGTCGAACAGGACCGTGTTGACGGTGCGCATGCTCTCCAGGGCAAGGCGGTCCTTCACCAGGACGCCACCGCGGGCGGCGCGTTCGGTGGCGATGGAGACCACCAGCGGGATGGCCAGCCCGAGTGCGTGCGGGCAGGCGATCACCAGAACGGTGATGGTCCGTACGACGGCCTCATCGGGGAGCCCGATCATCGTCCACACCAGCGCGGTGATGACGGCGGCGCCGAGGGCGAACCAGAACAGCCATGCGGCTGCGGTGTCAGCGATCCGCTGGGCCCGAGAGGAGGAGTTCTGCGCGTCGCTGACGAGGCGCTGGATGCCGGCGAGGGCGGTATCGTCGCCGACAGCTGTGATCTGGACACGCAGGCCGGAGTCGGTGGCGACGGTGCCGGCGACGACGGCGTCGCCGACGTCACGGCGGACGGTGCGGGATTCGCCGGTGATCATCGACTCGTCCATGCTCGCCGACCCGGAGACGATCCGCCCGTCGGCGGGGATGCGCCCGCCGGGGCGGACCACGACCACATCGCCGACCTGAAGGTCAGAGGGGGCCACCTGCACGGTGGTGTCGCCCTCCACACGCTCCGCCTCGTCGGGTAGCAGGGCGGCGAGCGAGTCGAGGGCGGAGGTGGTTTGCGCTAGGGATCGCATCTCGATCCAGTGCCCGAGCAGCATGATCACGATCAGGAGCGCGAGCTCCCACCAGAAGTCGAGTTCGTGATCCAGGATGCCCAAGCTGGCGCCCCAGGAGGCCAGAAACGCGACCGTGATCGCCAGCGCGATCAGAAGCATCATCCCTGGCTTGAGGGCTCGCAGTTCGCTGACCGCGCCGGTGAGAAAGGGTCGGCCGCCCCACGCGTACATGACGGTGCCGAGGACTGGTGAGATCCATGCCACCCAGACCGCGTCCGGCAGCGGGTATCCCAGGATCATGGCGAACATCGGAGAGAATCCGACAACGGGGATGGCGATGATCAGCATGATCCAGAACAGCCGCCGGAACTGGCCGACGTGGTCACCGTGTCCGGCGTGGCCGCCCATCCCGCCGTGTCCGGCCTTGTCATGTCCGGAGTGCCGGGTCATGTCGTGTCCAGCGTGCTGGCGCGCGTCGTGTCCGCTGTCACTCAAGTCTCCGGCGTGCTGCTGGTGAACAGATTCGGTGCCGGTTGGAATGACGTGGCCGGCGTGGTGGTCGTGCCCGTTGTGGTCGGTCATGGTGTTAGCCCTTCACTTGGGTGATGTGCTGGAGTCCGCCTGTGCCGGGCGGTGACGGTTACGCGGCGACGTAGCGTGCGGGATCAGCGTCGAAACGGGGTGCGCAGCCGGCGCAGCAGAACCAGTACCGCTCACCGTGGTAGTCACGGTAAAGGCCGGCTGCTTCTGCTTTCGCCTTGCTGACGGTGCTGCCCTTCATCACGACGCACTCGGTGAGGTCGTCTGCGCCGGCGCCGCCGAGGAGGTTGGTGGCCCCGGCGGGCATGGCGGCGTCGTCGTGGTGGTTGCTGGTGGTGCTGCAGCAGCTGTCGCTCATGGTGGTGTTCCTTTTCGTGGGTGGTCAGGCGGTCTCGAGGACGCGGGTGGGGGTGTTGGTGGTCGGAGTGGTGGCTGTGCCGCGGGGGCGGAAGCTGCGGAGGCGGAGGCTGTTGCTGACGACGAAGACGCTGGAGAATGCCATCGCGGCTCCGGCGATCATCGGGTTGAGCAGGCCTAGAGCGGCCAGGGGGATCGCGGCGACGTTGTAGGCGAACGCCCAGAACAGGTTGGTCTTGATCGTGCCCAGCGTTCGACGGGCCAGGCGAACCGCATCAGCGGCGGCCCGCAGGTCGCCGCGGACAAGCGTGATGTCGGCCGCTTCGATAGCGACGTCGGTGCCCGTCCCCATCGCGAGGCCCAGATCGGCGGTTGCGAGGGCTGCCGCATCGTTCACGCCGTCACCCACCATCGCCACGGTCTTGCCTTCGGCCTGGAGCCGGCGGATGGTCTCGGCCTTGTCTTTGGGGAGCACGTCGGCGATCACCGTTTCGATACCGACGGCGTCGGCGACCTCTCGGGCGACGGTGGCGTTGTCGCCGGTGAGAAGGATCGGAGTGAGCCCGATCTGCTTGAAGGCAGCAACCGCCTCATGGCTGGTCGGTTTGACGGCGTCAGCGACTACAAGCAGGCCGCGGGCTTCGCCGTCCCAGGCCACACTGACGACCGTCCGGCCGGCCGCTTCCGCAGCGTTCTTGGCGGCGGTGAGGGCGTGGTCGAGTGTGATCGACCAGCCCTCGAGAAGGGTGGCGCGGCCCACCAGCGCGAGGTGGCCATCAACGACGCCTTGCACTCCGCGGCCCTCGATGTTCACGAAGGATTCCGGAACTGGAAGCGTGCCGCTCCGATCCGTCGCTGCGGCGGCAACGGCGCGGGCGATGGGGTGCTCCGATGCTGCTTCGACGGCGCCCGCAACGCGCAGGAGCTCGGTCTCGTCGACCCCCGGAGCCGTCACGACGTCTATCAGTGTCATTTTTCCGGTGGTGACGGTTCCGGTCTTGTCCAGCACGATGGTGTCGACGGTGCGGGTGGACTCCAGTACTTCCGGTCCTTTGATCAGGATGCCGAGCTGCGCGCCGCGACCCGTCCCGACCAGCAACGCTGTCGGGGTGGCCAGGCCGAGTGCGCATGGGCAGGCTATGATCAGCACGGCCACCGCGGCGGTGAACGCTGCAGCGACCGGGTGGCCGGTGATCAGCCACGCGGCCAGAGTGATCACGGCAATGCCGAGTACAATGGGCACGAAGATTCCGGAGATTCGATCGGCGAGGCGCTGCACCTCGGCCTTGCCGGACTGGGCATCCTCGACCAGCTTGGCCATCTGAGCCAGCTGGGTGTCGCTACCCACCCGGGTGGCCCGCACGAGCAGGCGGCCGCCGGCGTTGACGGTCGCACCGGAGACCGTATCCCCGACGGTGACCTCGACCGGCACCGATTCGCCGGTCAGGAGGGACATGTCGATCGCGCTAGCACCGTCGATGACGACACCATCCGTGGCGATCTTCTCGCCGGGCCGGATGATGAATTCGTCACCGACCTGCAGCTTCTCGATCGGGATGCGAGTCTCTTGACCGTCCCGCAGGATCGCGACGTCCTTCGCGCCCAACTCCAGCAGCGCTCGCAACGCGGCGCCAGCCTGCCTCTTGGACCGCTTCTCGAAGTAGCGCCCGGCCAGGACGAACGTGGTCACCCCGGACGCGACCTCAAGGTAGATGTTTCCCGCACCGTCGGAGGCAGCGACAGTGAAGCTGAACCCGTGGGTCATACCCGGCATCCCAGCGGTGCCGAAGAACAGCGCATACAGCGACCACGCGAACGCCGCGAGGGTGCCGATCGAGACGAGGGTGTCCATGGTCGCCGCCCTGTGGCGGGCGTTGATGAAGGCGGCCTTGTGGAACGGCCACGCGCCCCAGACCACGACGGGTGCAGCGAGGGCGAGCGAGAGCCACTGCCAGTAGGTGAACTGCAGAGCGGGGATCATCGCCAGCGCGATGACCGGAACCGACAGCGCTACGCTTCCGATCAGGCGGTTGCGCAGTCCGGTCAGCTCCGGGTCGTCGTCTTTCTCCGCTGCGCCCGGCTCCGCAGTGGGCAGCGCTGCGGTATATCCGGTCTTCTCGACCTCATCGATGACCGCCGTGACATCCATGCCGGCCGGAATCGTAACGCGAGCTTTTTCAGTGGCATAGTTCACCGTCGCCGTCACGCCGTCGAGCCGGTTCAGCTTCTTCTCGATCCGCATGGCGCACGACGCGCAGGTCATCCCGCCGACCTCGAGTTCAAGGGTCGATCCGCCGGCGGCGGTGGTGGGAGATGCTGACACGTTGGGCTCCTTGCGGTGGTGAGAAGAGGTCTAGGTATTACTTGCGGACGGCGGCGTAGCCGGCCTCGTCGACCGCGGCGAGCACCGCCGCGTCGTCCACTCCGGTTCCGGTAGTGATGTGCAAGATGCCGTCGCTCGCGGAGACCTTCACGCTGTCCACGCCGGCCACCTGACCGACCTCGGTGGACACGGCACGCTCGCAGTGCTCGCAGGTCATCCCTGTCACCTGGTAGTCGATTGTTTTCATCGTTCCTCCATCGATTCGTGCATACCCGGGGAGGGTATCACCGCTTACCAACAGGATACCCCTGGACGGTATTCCCGCAAGTCGCGATTGCGGGTGGAAAACGGCGATGTGGCGGGTACCGTCGCATGCGCAGGCGGGATCAGTGAAGAGGAAGGGCAGTCACCATGTCGACCGCAACGCGAATGCTCGAGACATATCCGGCGGATCTCGGAGGCGTGGACCGCGACAAGCTGGGCAGCTGTATCGAGGCATGCATCGAGTGCGCACAGGCCTGTACAGCCTGCGCGGATGCATGCCTCAGCGAGGAGATGGTCGCCGAGCTCATCAAGTGCATCCGGACGGATCTCGACTGCGCAGACATCTGTGCTTCGACCGGCAATGTCCTCTCCCGTCATACCGAATATGACGCCAACGTCACGCGGGCGGCGCTTGAATCGTGCCGCACCGTATGCGGCGCCTGTGCGGATGAATGCGAGAAGCATGCCGACATGCACGAGCACTGCCGAATCTGTGCTGAGGTATGTCGGCGCTGCGAACGGGCGTGCGCCGCACTGCTCGCCGCTATGTGATAGCGGCGTGGCGAAGGCGCCATCCCCATTGGCACCGCGCACGGGCGGTTGCATGAGAGAACCTTCTTTTCGATGAAGCGCTGGCACGAACCAGTGTCTGTGCAGTGGCGCGTCTCGCCGCTTTATGCGGTGATTGGCTACCCCGGGTTCTGCCCTGACGGTGCCCGCGCTCGGAAGACGCCGGCCGTGCAAGCTGACAGCAACATCCATGCTCCCGCGTACGTGAACGCAGCGGCCGGAGAGACTGTCGCATAGAGTGCCCCCGCAACAACCGTTCCGACGATGTTCCCCACTGCCTGGATTCCTCCGACGACGCCGAATCCGCTGCCTCTGAGCTCATCCGGGAGTATCCGAGCGATGAGAGCGGACTCAGCTGTCTCGGCCAGGCCGATGCCCGCTCCTGCGAGCAGGAAGCCCGCGACGGCGAACCCCCAGTGGATCGAAGCGTGGGCGATGAGCCCGTACGCGAGGACATAGGCGATCGCCCCCGACGCGAACACGCGCCGCGGCCCGACGCGGTCGAGCCAGAAGCCTCCCAGAAGGGCGATCAGGGCGGCGACGGCATTGTGGCCCGCGTAGAGCAGGATCGCGAGCGAGGCAGCGTTTGCGAACCCGAGGGTCGTGAACAGGTCCGTCGCCCGCAGGATCAACAGCGTGGTTGCGAGATTGCCGCACTCGAAGAGCAGCACGGGCAGAAGCGGCCTTCCGATCCCGGCGCGGCGGAGCCCCCGAACGTCCAAGCGCATTGGGCGACGCACTCCCGTCGTGGGTCCTCTCGCTTCACGGGCGGCGACGATGATGGCGATGGCGGCGAGCATCCCAGGGACGAATGCGAACCAGATCGCCGGTCGAAGACCGAGCCACGCGACGAGCACAGCCGCCAGGAGCGGCCCTACCACGGCGCCGAGGTTGTCGCCCGCGCGTTCAAGACCGAACGCCCGTCCGAACGTATTCGGTCTGGCAAGGGAGCCGAGGAGCGCATCCCGGGCGGGTGATCGCACCCCCCGAGCTGCCCAGGCGAGGGCTCGAAGCACCCCCACCTGCCAGACCGCTGTGGCGAACCCGAACGCGGCGGTGGCTGCAGCGGTGACGATGTACCCACCGGTGGCGAGCTTGCGCCGCCGTGCAGGGTCGTTGGCGAGCGGGCCGCCGATCACTTTCATGGTGCCCGTGAGTGCGTCGCTGATGCCCTCGATGAGGCCGAGAGTTGCTGCGCTGCCGCCGAGGACGGAGGTGAGGAACGCGGGCATGACGCTCGTCGCGATTTCATGGCCGGCATCCGAGAAGAAGCTGGCCGCACCGATGGAGGCGACTCCCGGCGTGAGCCACTTCGCGTCCTCGTCCTTGCGAGCGTTATGCGGCGATGTCACCGGCTCTCCTTCAGTCCAAACGAGGGGGAGCGCCTCGGTGTGAAGGCGCTCCCCCTCTCACTCCCGCGCCGGGTCACGTGGATAACCCGATGTGGGCGGAAGTGTTCTCAGGGCTCCAACGCCACCTCGGGTGCGTGGGTGGGAGCCAGCTCGAGACCGTAGGGGAGGGACTTGTTGTCCAGCTCGATGTCGAGCAGTCGGTTGTACTTGACGACGCGCTCTCCTCTGGCGGGGGCGCCGGATTTGATCTGCCCGGTTCCTGTTCCGACGACGAGGTCGGCGATGAAGGCGTCGGTTGTCTCGCCGGAGCGGTGGGAGACCATCGATTGCATGCCGAGTCGACGGGCGGTTGCGATGGCGTCCAGCGTGGAGCTGACAGTGCCGATCTGGTTGGGCTTGATCAGTGCCGCGTTGGAGTAGTGGTTGCGGGCGCCGTCGGAGATTCGCCGGGGGTCGGTCACGTAGAGGTCGTCGCCGACGAGTTGTGTGCGGTCGCCGACGGCGTCGTAGAGCAGCTTCCATCCGGCATGGTCGTCTTCGGCGAAGCCGTCCTCGATGGAGCGCAGCGGGTACTCGTCGAGGAGCTTGATGTAGTAGTCGACGAGCTGGTCGCGACCCAGGAGCTTTCCGGCGATCTTGTACTTTCCTTCCCGCTCGTAGAAGCCGTTCGCTGCAGGGTCGATGGCGATTGCTACGTCGTTCAGACCGGGGGTGTACCCGGCGTCCTGGATGGCTTGCACCAGGAGTTCCATCGCTTCTTCTGGGCTGGCAATGTCGGGGGCGAAGCCGCCTTCGTCGCCGAGGCCGGCGGTGTGGAATCGAGCCTTCACCCGGGCGGCGAGGGCGTGGTAGATCTCTGCTCCGGCCTCCACTGCGGCTGCCTCGTCCGCGGCCCCGACGGGGGCGATCATGAACTCCTGGAACTCCAGCGGGTTGGCCGCGTGAGCGCCGCCGTTGAGTACGTTGAAGTGCGGGACGGGGAGTCTCTGCGCACTGTCGGTGACCCGAGCAAGCCACACATGCAGCGGAACTTCCGAGGCGTGTGCGAAAGCGCGGGCTGCGGCGATGGACACCGCCACCACCGCGTTGGCGCCGAGGCGAGCGAGGTTCTCGGTTCCGTCGAGTGTGCGGAGGGCATCGTCGAGTTCGCGCAGCGTCGTCCAATGGCGGGCCGCGAGCAAGGGCGAGATCTCCGCCTCGACGCCGGCGACCGCACGGTGGACGCTTCGACCGGAGTACGAGGGCCCGTCATCCCGGAGCTCGACGGCTTCATACGCCCCCGTCGATGCTCCGGCGGGCGCGGAGGCAGAGACCCGCGTGCCATCGTGCAGGTGGAGCGTGACCGAGACCGTTGGGTAGCCGCGGGAGTCGAGGATCTGGCGGGCGGTGACTTGCTCGATAGCGACCGGGTGCGTTTCGGGGTGGCTGATGTAGTGGCCCTGGTGGGCGGCGTCGATGTGGCCGGTGTAGCCGTGCTCGTGCATGGTGTCTCCTATCTCCAGGCGTGCGTGATCGCGTGAGATAGGGACTGTTGTCGGCATCGAAGTTGGTGTCGGCGAGCCCCACCGCCGAAGCGCCGAAGCGCTGGTTGGGAGTGTGGCACACAATCGCGGAAAACGGAACACCGTGCGGATGGTTTTCTCATACCAGCCAGCCGATCCACAGGCCGAGCCCCGCGGCGAGCAGAGCGCCGGCGAGCATGCCGACACTGTTCACGGCTGCGGCACGATACCGGCCCTCCTGCGCGAGACGGACGGTCTCGAAGCTTGCGGTGCTGAATGTGGTGTACCCGCCGAGCAGTCCCACTCCGATGATGGCCCGCCACTCCGGTGCAAGCAGCGCCAAGGTGGCGAGACCGGTTACGAGCCCGAGCAGGAACGACCCCGAGATGTTGATGATGGTCGTGCCGAGTGGGAACGGGATCGTCACTCGTGACTTCACGATGCCGTCGACGACAAGTCGGCTGGCCGCGCCCACTCCACCGGCGGCGGCGACCGCGAGGGCAACCAGGAAGCCGGTCATCGGGTCCCTCCGCTCGCGCGGCGGTTGATGGCCGTGCCGAGGGCGATGCCGGCGAGCGAGGCGAGCGCACCGACGAGGAGGGTCGCGACGGCGTACGCGATGCTTCCCGCGATGTTGGAGGCGACGATGAGTCCATCGGTGTCGACAGCGAAGGAGCTGTAGGTCGTGAACCCGCCGAGTACCCCTGTCCCGACGAAGAGCCGCACAACTCGTCTCATGCCTTGGTCCGGCCCCCGGGAGAGACAGGCGAGAAGCCAGCCCAGGGCGAACGCACCCACCACGTTGATCGCGAAGGTGATCACGGGGATCCCGTCGACGGTCGGAACTGAAAGCGACAGGAGATAGCGGATCGTGGTGCCGATGGCGCCGCCGGCGAACACGAGGCCGATGTATCTCCAGTGGAGGTGGACAGGGCGTGTCCGCCTCGCCGGGACATCGTCGGCGACGACGTCGGGATCGACGGGCATGGTGTGGCTCTCGGTATTCAGGAGCCGGCTCCTTTCACGACGGGACACCATTCAGGTACCCCCTTGGCTTCGAAGGACATCCTCGGCGTAGGCCGCCGCCTCGGGGTCGAGGTAGGTTGCCGACCGCAGCCGGAAGCGGCCGCGACTCAGCTCGAACCGGCAGCGCAGCGGGTGACCGGTTGGAATGTTCAGCTGCTCGACCTGCTCGCGCGTCAACTGCTGCACCACGAACAGCAACGCGCGCAGGGAGTTGCCGTGCGCGATCACCAGGATCGGGCGGCCGGCGCCGGCCGCAGGGAGAAGTACATCGTCGAGAAACGGTGTGATCCGGCGTACGACATCGGCGAGAGATTCTGTGGCTGTGAGCGCCTGGGACGGCAGCCGATTGAACGGCGGCCTGCGACGGAGTCGGGCCATCTCGGCCTCCGACATCGGCGGCGGTGCGACGTCGTAGGAGCGTCGCCACTCCCGGTAGCGTGCCTGGCCTGCACGTCGGGCGACCTCCGTCTTCGAGAGTCCGGTCAGGGCCCCGTAGTTGCGTTCGTCGAGTCGCCATTCGACTTCGGCCCGCGGCAAATCCATGACCGCGCCCATTTCCTGCGCGGTCTCGATTGTTCGCCGCAGCGCTGAGCAGAACGCCCGAGTGGGACGGACGCCGGCTTGCGCCAGGAGCATCGCAGCGCGTCGCGCTTCGTCCCGGCCGAGTTCACTCAGCCCCGGGTTCAGGACACCGGTGAATAGTCCTCGCGCGTTGGCCGTGCTCTCACCGTGGCGGAGCAGGTAGACCTCGGCGACCCGTTCCCTCACTCCCACGGCAAGGCTCGGCCATCGTCGACCGGGGAGAGCGGTACGACGAGGACGGGTCGGTGTTGCCGGTGAGCGAGATGAACAGCGACGGAGGTCCGGAAGAACTCGCGCATGCTGGTGCGCAGCCCGGCCTCGTGGGTTCCCACGACGATCATCCGGGCATCGAGCTTCTCCGCAAGGTGGCCGAGGGCACGCGCGGGATCGCCGGCGAGAGTGCGTGTGCTCCAGGAGACCCGCGTCCCGGCGAGCAGCTTCTCGATCCGGCGGGTCAGTGCAGGATCGAAGACATCCTCCTCGAACTCCGGCAGATCAGGGTCGATCGGAACGGAGCGGACCGTGCCGTCGGCCCCTTCGTCGACGGCATAGCGGTTCGGGTCCACCGTCGCGCAGACCAGGTCACAGCTCAGGTCCTCCGCCAGGCGCGAGGCGACGACCAGGACGGCGTCCGCGAGATCCTTCGCCACTCCGACGAGGATTACGCCGTGCGGGGGCGGTTCGGGCCTGTGATCGGTCATCGTGCTCCTATCTCCGGGCGCACGGGCGTGCGCGTCTCCTGAGATAGGGACCGTTGTCGGCGAAGCCGAGGTTGGTTGCGGCGAGCCCCACCACCGCGACGGCGAGCCGTCAGATCCCATCATGCCAGAACTGGTGGCGGGTACAAGTCCGGATGCGACGGTGTTATGGTTACGGCACGCACCACGGTGATGAGGCTCACCGGCAACCGCGGGTCCCCGCTGATGGCTTCTACCTGAATGTGACGCTGCACGCGTCCGGGTAGAGGAGCGCCGATGACCGACCGCGAGGTAACGCCCACCAGTCTGCTGTTCCCAACCGGCCAGCCGAAGCAGCTGGCGGAAGAACAGCCGGGATGCTTCCCTGATCTCGGCCTGGATCAGATCGTCACCGACGTGCTCGGCGACGACCCACTAGAGCTCGCCCCGGTGTTCTGGACGGCGGCCGATGCACCCACGGTCGAATACCGCCACGGCGTTTTCTCCGACCTCGACACCCCAGAGGTGATCGCCGCCTGCCGCACGTTTGTCGCCGGCATGGCGGCGGTGCGTGAAGCTCTCGGCCTCGCCCGGAGATTGCGGTATCCACGTCAGGCCCAGCGGGTTCTGTTGGATGCCGCCCGTCAATACGCCGGCGTCGTAGGCACCGCCGCCGATGCTCTGACCAGGTGCCCGCTCCGCTCGGAAGCGTTGCAAGCCGCCGCACAAGTACTCGCCGAGTATGTTCGCTCTGAGCCATTCACACGCCTGAGCATGGATGCCCGCTCGGTCGCTGCACAACTGGACGCGGTCAAGTACGACTTCCACATTCAAGGCGGAAGCGTCACCGTTCTGGCAGACGCAAGCGGCACGGATCAGAGTGCTGCTGTCGCCGGCGCCTTCGCCCGCTTCAAAGAGACGGACGCGGGTTCGCATCGCACACGGTTCGTAGACACTGTCGAGATGAACCGCGTCGAAGCGGGCGTCCTCGACCTCGTTGCGGAAGTCTTCCCCTCCGCATTCCAAGCGCTCGAACGCTTCGCCGGCGAGCATGCCGCATTCCTAGCCACGACTGTCGCGCGATATGAACGCGGACTGCACCTGTACCTTTCCGTCTTGGATCACCTGAAGGCGGCGGCCGGAGAGACACTACCTACCTGTTTGCCCGAACTCACCACGGACCGAAGCGTGCAGGTCGTCGACGGCTACGACCTGCAACTCGCCGCCCAACCGAAAACCCGCGCGTCCATCGTCCCGAACGACATCCGTCTTGCGCCGGGCGAGCAGTTCCTTGTCGTCACCGGGGCCAACCAGGGTGGCAAGTCGACCTTCGCCCGCGTGTTCGGTCAGCTGCACTGGATGGCCGCGCTCGGGTTCCCGGTCGCCGCACGCACCGCACGGCTGGCTCGCTTCGATCTTCTACTGACGCATTTTGAGCGTCAGGAGGACCTCGCTCTGCTGCGAGGCCGCCTCGAAGACGACCTCATCCGCGTACGGGACATCCTCGAGCGCGTTACCTCAAACTCCATCGTCATCGCGAACGAGCTCTTCAGCTCGACCACCGCCCAGGACGCGCTCTCCCTGAACGAACGCGTCCTCCACGCGCTGCTCGACGCCGGCGCCATTGGGGTCACGGTCACTTTCCTGGACGAGCTGGCGGTGATGACGCCGTCAGTGGTCAGCGTCGTGGCCGAGGTCGCTGCGGACGACCCCACGCGCCGCACATTCCGCATTGTCCGCCGGCCACCGGATGGGCTCGCGCACGCCACCGCGATCGCCGAGAAGTACGGATTATCGCCACAGCGCATCCGAGAACGGGTCCTCTCATGAGGCCGCGACTGCTGTATCGCGACCGTGACGCCACGGTCGAATACCAACCTGATGAGCTTGCGCGCGACCGATTCGTCGACCTCGCGCTTGGCGCTCTCGTGCGGGCGATGGCCCACGACGATACGACCGTCGAGACCGTCGCGACGGCGATGCTGCACCAACCGCTCAACGACCCAGCCGCCATCGCCTACCGACAGGCGGCGGTGCGGGACGCCCTAGCGAATTCCGAGACGATCCTGGAGCTCTATCAGGCGCCGAAGCACGCCCTGGACGAGGTCAAGAAGGCATACGGATGGGGACTGTTCACGCCCGCCGGGGTGGTGCATCACTCCATCGAGGTGCTCCGCATCCACGTTCGGCACCTCCAAGCACTGCGCGAACTCGCACGCGCGAACGCCGCGACATTCCAGTCGCAGGCGTTCACCGATTTCTTCGCTGCACTCGAACAGGACGTGTCGGACGAGTGGCTCGAGCAAGTCACCGTGCTGCTCACTGAGTTGACCTTCCCCCACGGCGTCGATGCAGCCGCCACGCTCGGCACCGCGAACAAGGCCACCGGTATCACCCTGACTCGGCCACCGCTGACCCGACCCCCGCTCCTGGTGCGCCTGGGGTTCCGACGCCCCGACCACACCTTCACCCTTCCCGACCGTGACGAAGCAGGATACAAGGCGCTCAGCGAGCTCAAGGACCGCGCACTGGACCCGGTCGCGGACGCGCTCGGCCAGGCGGCCGATCACCTCACCGGCTTCTGGAACGCCCTACGGACAGAGGCAGGTTTCTTCGTCGGCGCGTGCAACCTTCACAATGCGCTGAATTCCTTCCAAGAGCCCGTTGCATTGCCAACCTTCCACGCGTCCCCGGGATTCACCTGCACCGGTCTCTATGACGCGGCGCTGGTCCTGTTGTCCGGGTCACCGGTCGTCGGGAACACGCTGGACCTGAACCACACCACCGTGACCGTCATCACCGGCGCGAACAGAGGAGGCAAGTCCACCTTTCTCCGCAGCCTCGGCCAGGCCACCTTGCTAGCGCACTGCGGCCTGTTCGTGCCGGCCGAGTCCTTCTCCACAGCCTTGCGCACCACCATCCACACCCACTTCACCCGCGAGGAAGACGCCGCGCGAACCAGCGGTCGCCTCGACGAGGAACTGGCACGCATGAGCGCCACCGTCGATGCAGCCCAACCGGGCGGGCTCACCCTGCTCAACGAGTCCTTCGCATCGACCAACGAACGCGAAGGCTCAGAAATCGCCCGAAACGTCATCGGGGCGCTCCGGGACAGCGGAGTCTCCGTCGCCTTCGTCACCCACTTGTACGAGTACGCGAGCCGTGCTCACGAGGAGAAGCGAACGGACACCGTCTTCCTCCGTGCCGGCCGGGAGGACGACGGACACCGGGACTTCCGCATCCAACGGGGCGTCCCACTGCCCACCAGCTTCGGCGCCGACCTGTATGAACGGATATTCGGGACGACACTGGACCCCGACGAACTGCAACCGACACTCCCATCCCAGGGAGCGAGATGAACGACGGCCCGCACCCGCTCCTCCTCGTCCGGCACGGCCAGACCGCCCTCAACGCCGAAGGCCGACTGCGCGGGCTCGCCAACCCGCCCCTCGACGAGACCGGCATCGCCGAAGCGCGTGCTGTTGCCGAAGCGCTCGCCTCTCGTGGAGTCGTGGAAGTTCGCTCCAGCCCCCTCGACCGCGCCGTCACAACAGCGCGGATCATCGCTGAACGCTGCGGTTGCGCGGTGGAGACCGACTCAGCGTTCAACGACCGCGACTACGGGCCTTGGACGGGCCAGGTCAAGCAGGAGGTCGTCGCAGAGTTCGGTAGCGTCGACGCCGCTCCGGGCGTGGAGCCCCTCTCCCGTATCCTCGAGCGGGCCATGTGCGCGCTCGATCGGCTTGCGGGAGCGTCCGACGGGGCGGTGTGCGTCGTCACCCACGATGCGGTCATTCGACCGCTCCTTGAAGCCATCGACCCGGCAAGTCGGACCGCACGTGTGCGTACGGGATCCTGGAGCGAACTGCTGCTCGAGCACGGCGTGTGGTCGGTTGTGCAGCTGGACCAGGAGCCGATTCTCGGCACGGCGTGAGGTTTCGCGCACAACTGACCGCCTTCCTCGGGCCCGTCGCCCCGTCTTGTTCCGATCTGCGTCGATCAGCGTCCCGGGAGGACATCGAGAACTCGCTGGACCGCGGAGGTCTCGCGGTCGCCGCGCCAGATCGCGGTCAGGGGCCGCACGATCCGCATTCCGCGCAGAGTCACCCGGCGGAGGACGCCGGTGGCGAGCTGCTCGCGAACCGCCAAGATGCTCAAAACGGCGGGGGCCTGCCCGGCGGCGGCTGTGGAGCGGATGGCGCCGGCTGTCGACAGCTCTGCGGCCGGGTCGACCGGCGGGTGCCCGGCTTCGGTCAGGGCACGCTCGAAGGCGAGGCGGGTGCCGGAGCCGCGCTCGCGGGAGAGCACGGGAGTGGAGGCGAGTTCAGCGACTGTGACGCCGGATCGTCGGTTCGCCCACGGGTGCGTCGCACCCACGACGACGATCAGCTCGTCGGTGGCGAAGTTCTTGAAGGCGAGGTCGTCGGGGATGTCGGGTGTCTCGATGAACCCGATGTCGACGTTGCCGGCACGGACGCTCTCCGCAACGGTGGCGCTGTTCAGTGCGATCAGCTCGATCCGGAGAGCCGTATCGGCCGTGCGGAGTGCGACGATCCAATCGGGTGCGAGGTGCTCGGCGATCGTCAGGCTGGAAGCGATGCGCAGACTCGTGGACGATGTCGACCGGAGCGTGGTGGCCGCCCATGTGAAGCGGTCGGCGGCTTCCAGCAGCGGTAGGGCCCATTCCGTCACCAACACCCCGGCTTCGGTCAAGGAGGTCCCCTGCGGCGTCCGGTGGAGGAGCGTGATGCCGATCTCTCGTTCCAGCGAGGCCATCCGCGCCGACACCGCCTGCTGCGAGACGCCGTTCTCGCGGGCGGCGCCGGAGAGGCTCCCGGACCGTCCGATCTCGGTGAGCAGGCGAAGGGTGTCGATGTCGACCCGATTGGACATGCGACCCCCCGATACAAGAACGCCTTGTGACGTTACAAGCGTAGGCCCGTCGCGCTCGACCGCGATGACCGACAGTCTGGAAGCATGAAATCGGTCACCCTCTCGCCGGCGCCGGCGCCGGTCGCATCGCGACGGTTGCTCCTTCGCGACCTCGTGCACCCAGCGCAGGCGTTCTCGAACATCACCCCGAACTGGTTCGCGTCGGTTATGGGAACCGGTATTGTCGCGAACGCGGCTGCGACTCTCCCGATCATCGCGCCGGTGCTGCGCATTCCGGCGACCATCGTCTGGGCAGTCGCTGCCCTGTTGCTGGTGGCACTTGTGGGCGCTACGGCGGTTCATTGGCTCCGCCACCGCCAGACGGCGCTCTCTCACCACCTCAACCCGGTGATGGCGCACTTCTATGGCGCCCCGCCGATGGCGATGCTGACGGTCGGCGCGGGAACACTGCTGGTGGGGAAAGACGTGATCGGCCTCCCGGCCGCCGTGACCGTCGACTCGGTGCTGTGGGCCATCGGAACTGTGCTTGGCCTGTTCAGCGCGATCGCGGTGCCCTACCTCACGTTCACGCGGCACGAGATCGCCGAAGACTCGGCTTTCGGCGGGTGGCTGATGCCGGTCGTCCCGCCGATGGTCTCAGCGGCGACGGGTGCGCTGCTGCTGCCGTACGTCCCCGCCGGCCAGCCCCGACTGACGATGCTGCTCGCGTGCTATGCGATGTTCGGCCTGAGCCTTGTGGCTTCGGTGATCGTCATCACCTTGATCTGGGGGCGCCTCGCCCGGCACAAGGTCGGTGCGGCGGCGGCCGTCCCGACACTCTGGATCGTGCTCGGGCCGCTCGGGCAATCGATCACTGCCGCGAACCTTCTCGGGGGAAACGCCCACCTCGTCTTCTCCGGGACCTTCGCTCGCGGCCTGGAGCTGTTCGGCATCGTCTACGGCGTCCCGGTCCTCGGCTTCGCACTGCTGTGGGCCGCGCTGGCGGGTGGGATCACACTCCGGACGGCGCGCGAGAAGCTGCCGTTCTCGCTGACCTGGTGGTCGTTCACCTTCCCGGTCGGGACCTGCGTGACCGGCATCACCGGCCTCGCCCTCCACACCGGGTCTGTGGTTCTCCAGGGGCTCGCGATCATCGCGTACGCAGGACTTGTCACGGCGTGGATCACAGTCGCTGTGCGCACCTTCCACGGCAGCGTCATCCGGGGGACTCTCCTTGCCCCGCCGATGCCGGTGGCATGAAGGAGGCCGCACCTCGACCCATGGACACGGCACTCACCAGTTCGAAGACGCAACGAGAGCGGGATCCGCACGTGGCGCCGCTCAACCGACTGGTGGAATCGTGGCGGTCAGCAGACACCCGACGATTCGTTCCGTGGTTCGACCCCGATGACGGTGGGGTGAACGCCCGGGTGCTGGTCCTGCTGGAGCGGCCTGCGCCCAGCACAGTAGCGGCGGGCTCGAAGGGCTTCAGCTCTGAGGACAACGCATCCGCAAGCTCGCGTGCATTCCGGGCGGCGCGGATGGCGGCAGGCGTGGATCGCGGAGACATCCTACGGTGGAACATCGTTCCGTGGGTTTCGACGGGTAGCCTGTCGCCGCTCCGGATCGCGGAGATCGACGAGGCGCGGGACGCGCTGCATGTGTTGCTGTGTGCGCTTCCGCGGCTTCGCGGCATCGTCGCCCTCGGCTCTGCGGCGCTCGCCGGCAGCATGCGCTATCTCACCCTGCACGACGGGCCGGTGGTGCTGCCGGTCTTCGCGGCACCGCACCCGTCGCCGGCCAACGCCGCGCGCCGTGCCGAGCGGCCCATCCGTATCGCCAACGCGCTGCGTCGTGCCCGCGACTGCTCCGATTGACAGTGTGCCACCGGCGACCGGAATGGGATGGTCGCCAGGGGCACCGGATCATGGGTCCGCAGCTGTGACTGCGACTGAGGGCTCGTACACAGTGGAATGGATCGAGCGGAAGAGGTGACCGCCGCGGTTAAGCTTCCAGAGCCGCGCTTGCGGAGTCCGCCGAGAGGAGTCTGCCGATGAAGACCAGCATCCCCAGCCCGCCGCCGGAGTGGGCTCAGTTCCAGCTCGGGCCCGTGACCATCCATACCTACGCACTGTGCATCCTCGCCGGTATCGTCGCCGCGGTGCTCATCACCGGGCATCGGCTCGGCCGGCGCGGAGTGCAGCGAGGGGTGGTGCTGGATGTCGCCCTCTGGGCGGTGCCGCTCGGCATCATCGGCGCTCGGTTCTACCACGTCTTCACTCACGTCGGCGACTATTTCTTCCCCGGCGCGAATCTGTGGAACGTTCTCGCGATCTGGGATGGCGGAAACGCCCTCTACGGTTCGCTTCTCGGCGGCGCTCTCGGCATCCTGATCGCGTGCCGCCGGACCGGACTGCGGTTCTGGGCGTTCGCCGACGCACTCGCGCCCGCTCTCCTGGTCGCTCAATCGCTCGGTCGTTTCGGCAACTATTTCAACCACGAACTCTTCGGACTGCCCACCACCCTGCCGTGGGGACTGCAGATCGAGGCAACGAACGCGAAGTTCCCGCCCGGGCTGCCGGCGGGAACACTCTTCCACCCGCTGTTCCTTTACGAGATCATCTGGAACCTGGTCGGGGTGGCGCTCATCCTGTTCCTCGAGCGCAGCTTCCAGCTGCAGTGGGGCAAGGTTCTCGCGCTCTATCTCATCTGGTACGGGTTGGGGCGCAGCTGGCTGGAGGCGATCCGGATCGACCCGACCTCCGACGGGTTCCTCGGCATACCGGCCAATGTGTGGGCATCGTTCGTCGCGGTCGTGATCGGTGTTGTGCTCTTCATCGTGCAATCCCGTCGCCACCCAGGTGTCGAGCCGTCGCCGTTCACCGTCCGGGACTCGCCCGCCGCCGCGGGGCTCTCCTCCGCCGTGATCACGGCTGGGGCTGAAGCGCAGGCGCAGCGCTGACTGCGCACGTAAGAAGCAGCTCCCGGAGGCACGGTCACGGCTTCTCGGCGGACCGGGACCGGGGATGCGGTTCGTGCGCGTTTTTACGGGCGCACGTACGCCCAGCCCTCGCGCTGGCGTATGACCAGGTGGGCGACTCCACTCGGCACGACCACCGCGCCGGGCAGGAGCCGCTCCCGGGCGATGTTTGCACCGCTGAGGGTGTTGCCGCATGCGTCGACCGTCAGGCCGCGATCCTGCAACCCGCGGACGTCCTCGCTGTGCGGGCTGCCCTCGAGGAGGAGGTCGATCCCGGCTCCGTGGACGACGAGCTCGACCCGAGTCTGCGGGCCCAGAGTATCGAGCAGGTTGCCGAGATTTCTCAGCACCGACGCGTGTTTCGCCGGGTCGCCTTCGTCGAGGTGGACGACGACGCCGGTGCTGGATTCCGTCACGGTCTCAGGCGAGCGTCATGAAGAGCTTTTCGAGCTCTTCGACGGTCATCGGATCGGTGGTGTCCTCCGGGTCGTTCAGGCATTTCTGCATGGCGGTGGAGATAATCTGAAAGCCGGCCTTGTCGAGTGCGCTGGAGACCGCGGCCAGCTGGATGACCACGTCGCGGCACTTGCCGCCGCCCTCGACAGCAGCAATCACGGCGTTCAACTGGCCCTGTGCGCGGCGAAGCCGATTCAGGACGGGCTTGATGTCGGCTGGGGTGGTGTTCTCTGCCACGGTGTCCTACTCTCTGCGTACCCACCAGGGTATAGCGACCGCTCAGGCTTGGGCGGCGGGGGCCGAAGTCGATGACCGAATGCTCTAGGACGCTCCTTCGCGCTCAGCCTCGGCCGAAGAGGCGTCCCAAGAACCCGCGGCCGGAGACGGCCGCCCTCTCGGCGTCGGTGTGGGTGCCGTTGCACCACTGGTTTGCGGGCACAGCGCGGCGCACGTCGGAGACATGCTGCCCGCAACCGCTCCAAGTCGTCTTGCCACAGACCTTGCAGGTGACGGGATAACACATGGATTCATCCTCTCGATGAGCGGCTTCGGGTCGGTGCAAATATACCCTCCCCCGTATAGTACGATACCCGGGAGGGTATAACAAACGACTCTCGGGAGGAGCTCGCAGAATGAGAACGATCATCGTCGGCGGCGTCGCCGGAGGCATGTCGGCCGCCACCCGGCTGCGCCGGCTGGATGAGACGCGCGAGATCGTCGTCTTCGAGCGCGGCCCCTACGTCTCCTACGCGAACTGCGGCCTCCCGTACTACGTCGGCGGGGTCATCCGCGACCGGTCGTCGCTGCTGCTGCAGACGCCGCAATCACTGGCGTCCCGGTTCCGGCTGGACGTCCGCACCGGGCACGAGGTGCTGGCCGTCGACGCCGCGCGGCGCACGGTCACGGTGCTCGACGCCGCGAGCGGCGAGACGTCGACCGAGGGCTACGACGAGCTGATCCTCGCGGTCGGCGCGTCCGCGCGGGAGGCGGCGGGGCACCCCGGCATCCCCACGCACACGCTGCGCACGGTGGAGGACGTCGACGCGATCGGCGCGCTGGTGGCGTCGGCGGCCGACAACCCCTCTGCGCTGGTGGTGGGCGGCGGCTTCATCGGGCTGGAGGCCGTGGAGAACCTGGTCCGCCGCGGCATCCACGTCACGCTCGTCCAGCGCGGTCCGCACCTCCTCAGCCCGCTGGACGCCGAGATGGTGGCGCCGTTGGAGGCGCAGTTGCGCAGCCACGGCGTCGACGTGCGCACCGCCGTCACGATCGACGCGGTGGAGGGCGGCGTCGTCGTGCTCGACGACGGCAGCGCGCTGCGTCCCGACTTCATCGTCGACGCGTCCGGCGTGACGCCGAGCGTGGACCTCGCGCGCACCGCCGGCCTGCGGCTCGGCCCGACCGGCGGGATCGCGGTCGACGCGCAGAACCGCACCAGCGACCAGCACATCTTCGCGGTCGGCGACGGCGTCGAGAAGGTCGACGCACTGTCCGGCGACGCGGCCCTGGTCACGATGGCCGGCCTGGCCAACCGGCACGGCCGCTCGGTCGCCGACGTGATCGCCGGCCACGACGAGCGGAACACCCCCGCACTGGGCACCGCGATCGTGAAGGTCTTCGACACGGTGGCCGCGAAGGTCGGCTGGAGCGAGCGGCAGCTGGCGTCCGCCGGGCACAAGCACCGCGTCATCCACACCCACCCGACCTCGCACGCGACGTACTACCCGGGGGCGCAGCCGATGTCGATGAAGCTGCTGGTCGACCCGGTGACCGACCGGATCCTCGGCGCCCAGATCGTCGGCGGCGAGGGCGTGGACAAGCGGATCGACGTGATCGCGGTGGCGATGGCGGGCGGCATCACGGCATCCGGGCTCGCCCGCCTCGAGCTCGCGTACGCGCCGCAGTTCGGCTCGGCCAAGGACCCGGTGAACCAGCTGGGCTACGTGGCCGACAACCTCCGCACCGGCGCCACCCGGGCGATCCAGTGGCACGAGCTTGACGCTGCGGTCGCGGCCGGTGCGACCCTGGTAGACGTCCGCACCGGGGGAGAGTACGCGGCGGGCGCGATTCCGGGAGCGCTGAGCATTCCTGTCGACGAGCTGCGCGACCGGCTCAGCGAGTTGCCGGCCGGACCGGTCGTGGTGCACTGCCAGGTGGGGCAGCGCGGGCACACCGCTGCCCGCATCCTCGCCCAGCACGGCTTCGAGGTCGTCAACCTCGACGGCGGCTACCGCACCTGGGTGGCAGCGTCCGCCGAGTCGGGCCGCCGATTGGATGCGGTGTGATCGCGGTTGCGTGTGGTGAGCCGGCGGTTTTCGTCGTCACATGCGCTCCTTGATTCCGGCCCGGATGAGCAGCCAGTTGACGGGGTAGGCGGTGGCGAATCCGAGCAGCATGGCCCACTGCATGGCGAACCAGAATTCGGGGGAGTCCACCGGCGCACGGCCGCCGAACAGGGCGGGAAACAAGAGGAGCTGGACGAGCGCCATCGCGCCGTACATCCCGACCTGCCAGGAGGTAATGGAGGCGGCGTCGGCTTTGAGCGCTTCGGTCAGACCCTTGCGGAGCCCGAGCCCGCGCATGGGAGCGATGGCGAAGTACTGGAAGACGATGCCGAGTCCGAAGGCGAGGATGAAGTCGAGGATCCAGACGGCGAACATCTTGTCCTGGAAGAGCCAGCCCCAGCCGAGGCGACGGCGACGGCCGGGAACAGGAAGGCCACCCATTCGGCGATGAGGTCTCCAAGGGCGCAACCGGCGCCACAGTGGTTGGCGCCGGTGCCGACGGCCACGGCCATGGGGGTCTGCGCGTCGTCGGAGTTCGCGGCGGGCGTTCGGCCCCAGCGGAGGTAGCCCCCCAACCAGAGCACCCCTCCGAAGAGCATGGACACCGGCCAGACGACGTTCATGACGGCCATCTTCTGAGGACGCCGCATCACGTCCACGGTCACGCCGAGCGCACAGGCGATCCCGAGGGACAGTGAGGCCCAGGCGATGAGGTTGAGCCACGTGGGGAAGTCGCCGAGCGCAGGTGTCATACCTTCCTCCTTACCCGGATGTCGAGTCGAGTTGTACCCATTGAGATCGCCCGCCGTCCCAGGGCCACCAGCCGCTCCTGCTATCGATCTGCGGCGGTTGGGCGGCCTTGAGATTCAGGCGACCGGGATGCGCAGCTCGACCACCGTGCCGCTCACTCCCGTGGAGGCTACCCGGACGTCGCCACCGTGCCCGGTCGCGATCTCGCGCACGAGGGCAAGTCCTATGCCGTAGCTGGAGCGCTCGTGTCGCGGGTTGTTCGGCTGGGCGCGGGCGAATCGGTCGAAGATCCGGGACGGGTCGATGCCGGCGATGCCGGTACCCTGATCGGCGACACGGAGGAGCGCGTCGTGACCGTCGCGAGCCACCGTCACGGTCACCTTCGTACCGGCCGGTGAGTGGGCGAGGGCGTTGTCGATCAGGGCCGTCGCGCAGCGCTGGATACTTGATGCCGGGACGCGGGTAGCCAGGAGCGCCTGCCGTTGGAGCACGAGTTCCACCCCTGCCTCGGCCGCAAGGACCTGTAGCGCCTCGACGGCGCGTTCGACAGCTTCCGTGAACGATGACGGCGGCGTGTCCGTGGCTGGGCTGGTGCCAGCAGCGAGCAGCAGGTCGTTGACGACCTCGATGAGGTTGTGTGCGTCAGCGCGGAGCTTGGCGACCGTAGGTGCAGACGGGTCGTCTGGAGGCAGGCTCCGCTGGAGTGTTTGCAACCGCAGGTCGAGGACGGCGAGTGGTGTGCGGAGCTCGTGGCTGACATCCGCCACGAAGTCGCGCTGGAGCTGGAGGGCGCGCCCGAGTGGCCGCACTGCCCTGCGTGTCACGATCAGGCTCATCATGCCGGCGACAATCACGGCCAGGACGCCGACGACGATCAGAGCCGCCATCGCTTCGGTCGTGTCGATGTAGATCTTGTGCTCGCCGGGCTTGGGCGGCTCGTTGACCTCCGAGGGTCGGAGCTCGTCCAGGATGACGAAGAAGGCGATGCCGATGACCGCCACCGCCAGGGCTCCGGAGGCGAGGGTGAGCTGCAGCCCGACGATCCTTGACGCCCGTCGGACCTCACGTGAATCGCTCTGACGGGCGTCGCTCACGGCTGGCCCAGCCGGTAGCCCTCGCCACGCACCGTGGTGATCATTTCGGGGTCGGTCTTTCGGCGCAGGTAGTGCACGTAGGTGTCCACAGTCCCAGGCTGTTCGTCTGCCTGGAACACCGCGTCCAGGATCTGGGATCGGCTGAAGATGCGCAACGGGTTCTCGGCGAAGAGCTTCAGCAGCGAGCTTTCGCGTTCGGTCAGCTGAATGCGGTCATCGTAAGGGGAGTAGATGCAGCGGCTGTCCGGGAACAGCCGCCATTCGCCGATGGTCAGCTCACGGCCTTCACCGGTGAACGTCCGCGTCAGGGCGCGCAATCGTGCTAGCAGTTCGTCGAACTCGAACGGTTTGACGAGGTAGTCGTTGGCTCCAGCGTCGAGCCCCTCGACCCGATCGTTCAGAGCGCCGAGGGCTGTCAACATCAGGATGGGGGTCACGATGCGCCGCTGGCGGAGCATCCGGACGATGTTCGCGCCGCCCATTCCGGGAAGGCGACGGTCGAGGATGATCGCGTCGAAGACACCGGTGAGGCCGTGCTCCAGGCCGGACGGTCCGTCGCTCACCCGGACCACGTCGTAAGTCTCGGCGAGCATGTCCTCGATGAGCGGGCCCAGCTGCGGATCGTCCTCGACCAGGAGGAGGCGGAGGCGATCGTCATCCATGGTTTCAACCTACCGCCGCGGCCCGAAGACGCCTCTAAGACCCCGACCCGACGGCGGCTTAGAGATTGCTTAGTGGCGAGCGGATTGACTAGCTCGGCATGTCCTCGAGAGGAGCCCACATGAATCCCCCCCTGCTGCGCACGCCCCGTCATTGGGTCGTGTGGACCGTCGGCCTCTTCGCGGCGACCTTCCTCCTCGGATTCGCTGCGAAACTGGTCCCGGCGCTCCGGCTCGACGGTCTCGCCGCGTCGGTGAATGCGGTGAACTCCCCCCTCCTGGATCGCACAGCCCTGCTCCTGGACCAGCTGGATCACGTGCTCGTCGCCGGATGCATCCTCGCGGTCGCCTTCGTCGTCGTCCTCTTCGTGAAAGGTTGGCGAAACGCTCTTGCGGTCTGCCTGGTCGCCGGCTTCGGATGGATCACGACGCTGGTCGTCAAGGCGATCGTCGCCGAGCCGCGACCGACAGCCGCTCTCGCGCATCAACTGGCCGTCGCCCCGTCGACGCTCAGCTTCCCGAGCGGGCATGTCGTCTTCGCCGTCTCGCTCACCGCTGCGCTGGCGATGGTCTGCCGCAGCGCCGGGTCGCGCGGCGTGGTGATCGTCGTCGGTGCCATCTTCGTGTTGCTGGTCGCGTGGTCCCGGCTGTATGTCGGAGTGCACTATGGCGCGGACGTGGCCGGATCCTTTCTGAACGGCGTCGCCGGGGCCATCCTGTTCGCCGGGCTGTGGAACCTGGTTGCCGCACGTCTGCTCGTCGATCGTCGGCGACAGGTCCCGATCTCGTCGTGACGCGGCCTTCGTACTGAGGCCGGCCCCGACGATCCAGCCCCCCCCGACAGAAGGGATCGAAATGATCTCGCACGCTTCCATCCCGCTCCTCGATGCGTCGACCTGGCTCCACGCTTTCGGTCCATGGGTCCTCGTCGGCATCGCTGTCGTCGTCTTCATCGAGTCCGGGTTGCTCTTCCCCTTTCTGCCGGGTGACTCGCTTCTGATCACTGCAGCTATTCTGGCGCCCCAGCTCGGCATCCAGGTCTGGCAGGTTGCTGTCGTGGCCGCGGTCGCTGCCTTCGCGGGCGACCAGGCCGGCTACTGGCTCGGAAAGCGATTCGGGAGGCGGTTGTTCAAGCCGGATGCCCGTGTCCTGAAGACCGAGCGGCTCGAAGCCGCAGAGGCGTTCTTTGCGAAGTACGGCGGACCCTCGCTGCTTCTCGGCCGCTTCGTCCCCTTCGTTCGCACCTATGTGCCGCTCTCGGCCGGGATCGCCGCCATGCCGTACCGAAGGTTCCTGATCTGGAATGCGCTCGGCGGCGTCGCCTGGGTGGCGGTCATGGTCCTTCTCGGGATCCTGCTCGGCGGGATACCGTTCATCGCGAACAACATCGACGTGCTGATGATCGTCGTCGTGGCAGTCTCCGTGCTTCCCGTCCTGATCAGCGCGCTGCGTCGCCGCGCCAGGACGCGCCGCGACGCCCGCCTCCGCACAGAGAGCGGGCACGCCGACACGTCCAAGATCTCATAGCGACGGATGCATCGAGACCCGTGGCCCGCCCGACGTAGGCTCGGCCAGTGCTGATCCTGCGCGAGTTGCTCCCTACCCTGTTCGGAGTATCCGTCCTGGCGCTCATCGCGACGGCCGTGCTCGCTGGTTACCGTGTCCCTCACCGGTGGGCTCCGCTGTTCGCCATCGTGCGCGGCGCCGCCCAGCTCGCCATCATCAGCCTCGTGCTCGCTGGCGTGATCACCAACCCGCTTTGGGTCGCGCTCGCGCTCCTGGTGATGTTCGGTGTGGCCGCAGCCACCGCGACGCACCGGGTGGGCTGGTCGGGCGACCACGCCTTCATGATGGTTACCGCGATGGCTGTGGGCGTGGTGGTCACCCTCACCATCGTGTTCGCATCAGGAGCGCTCACGTTCTCCGCCCGCTACGCGCTCGCGATCGGCGGCATCATCATCGGTAACGCGATGAGCATCGCCACCCTCAGCGGCCGCCGCTTCACCGAGGCGGCCGGCGACCGCTGGGACGAGGTCGAAGGATGGCTCGCGCTCGGAGCCACACCCCGTCAGTCCACGCAGCAGTTGGCGCGCACCGCGGTGTACTCGGCGCTCATCCCCTCGGTCGATCAGACCAAGACCACAGGTCTCGTCACGCTCCCCGGTGCGTTCGTCGGAGCCATCTTCGGCGGCGTCTCACCGCTGGAGGCCGGCCGGTTCCAGGTCGTGGTACTTGCGGCCATCATGTGCGCGGGATCGATCACAGCGGTCACGGTCGCAGCCTGGCTCGCGCCGGTGCGAGTTCGTCCTCCGTCGCTTCGGTAATGCCCTTCGCCGTCAGAGAAGGACCTCCGCGGCTGAGCACGTAGACCCGTCAGCGCAGCTGATGCTGCGCCACTGAGGCCCCGGGAGCCCGCCGATCTGCCGCGAGATAAGCCCGAAGGGCGCGTGGCAGACCGGCGGGAACGACAACGTGCGTCAGCGATCACGATGACGGACCCGGACAGGTCACCAACAGCCACCACAACCGTGCTGCGGTGGCAGCCCCATCAACTTCACCAGCCGCTGTGACCGCGGGCATCGATGTGACAGCAGACCAATGTCGTCGGGTGCTGTTGTGGGTGGAGCCGCCCGCGGGCGGCGCTGCGTCAGCCGTCTTGTTTGTCTTTCCGCCGGCCGATCGTAGCTCGTTCCGGTGCTCCGTGCCGGGCTTTCGCGGCATATCCTCACTCGCTTCGCTCCCTCCGGTATTCCACGGTCCTGGCACTGCGTCACCTCCCACTCGCTCTCGATCTCTCCGCCCGAAGGCAAACAAGAACGAGAGACAGGGGAGTGATCATCATGCGGGTAATCGTCATGGACACCAGAAACATGCGTCCGGAACTGCAGAGTGGGCTGATCGGTGTGGTCGGCTCGTTCAGCCCGAGCCTGGAAGAGAAGAAGGAGTGCGTCGAGACCGTCAGCCGCTATGCGATGGATGGATGGGCGATCGCAGCCGACCCGCTCACGCCGATCGGACGATTGGCAGCGCTGACGGCAGAGGCGGCGTGCGTTCCATTCGTTCGCCTCAACGACCCTCGCCGACCCCAGCAGCGCGCGCGTAACATGGGGGCCACGCGTAGTCCCGAGCGGGATTCCGCTGACCTCGACGGATCGCCGTTTCCCGCGCTGACACCCGAGCTCCGCAACGGCGGAGCCGGGCCGACTGGCTCGCGTATCGAGAACGGGGGTCGCTGATCATGTCCCGTCCTCCTTTGGTCTCCGAGACGTGGGGCACCGTCACCACGCGCATGCTTACGCAAGGCCGCTGGGCCGCGCGTGCCCGCTATCGCGACGTCGATGGTCGCACACGACAGATCGAACGCATCGGGCGCACCAAACAGAAGGCCGAAGCACTTCTCCGAGAAGCGATGCGGGATCGCATCAAGCCGCTCGGCGACGGCGAGCTCAACCCGGAGACCCGGCTCGCCGACCTGGCGATCGTCTGGTGGGACGAGTTCAGCCACACCTCCCGCTCGAACGGAACACTGCGTCGTTACGAGGCGGTCCTGGACAAGTACGTCGTGCCGAATCTCGGCGGTTGGATGATCCGTGAGGCCTCCGTCTCGATGTTGGATCGGTTCATCAAGCAAACCGCCCGGCTGAACGGCTACTCGAACGCGAGCATCGCCGTCGTCCTGCTCACAGGGATGTTCGCCATGGCCGCCCGGCATGATGCCATCGAGGCCAACCCGATGAAGTCGGTCGCGCCCGTTATAGAACCGGACCACGAGGTAGCCACGTTCACGCTCGAGGACGTCGCAGAGCTGAGGGAGATCCTCGCTCGTTGGGACGCCGGCCTCGACGCGTCCGGCCGTCGCCGCGGTACCGACCTTGCGGATCCGGTGGACTTCTTCCTTGGCACGGGGTGCCGACCGGGTGAGGTGTTCGCGCTGATGTGGGAGGACGTCGACTTCACCATTCAGCCGTTCACGGTGGACATACACCGGACCATGGCGAAGAACCGTGAAGGCCGCTGGACCGTTCAGAACAAGACAAAGACCGGAGGTGGACGCCGCCTCTTCCTGCCCACCTTCGTCGGGAAGATGCTCCTCCGTCGACGGGTCGAGTCGTTCTCAGAGCTCGTCTTCCCGTCCTCGACGCTCACGCCGCGCATCCCGGACAACTTCCGTCTTCAGTGGCACATCGCTCTGAAGGGAACGCGGTTCGAAGGGCGGGTGCCGAAAGAGTTCAGATCCACTGTCGCGACCGCGATCCGCGACGCGGCCGGTCTCGAGCGGGCGCAACACCAGCTGGGCCACTCGACGTACGCGACGACCGAGCAGTCCTACCTCCCACGGGTGGTGCAGGTGCCCGACTCGACGGCGATCCTCGAACGCTTCAATGTGCGCGGCGATTCAGGAGCCGGGCTGTCGTAGCTCACCGTTTACTCACCGCTTTGGGCGTGATCCACGGCGTTTCGTCGACATCACAGGAGTACGTCAATAGTAGGAAAAGCCCCGATCAACGGGCCATAACAGGTCGAGGGGGACTCTCTGATATCCAGAGTGGTAGAAGCTGAGGTTCTACCATTGAACTACACTCGCGCGGCCCGCGAATCCCAGTAAATCACTGGGATGTCAGGCTGCCGCCCAGACTACCCGGTCGACGGTTTTTGGCCAAACCCGGCCGAGCACCGGCCGCGTGTCTTCACACCTTGCGCGCCTCGATGAGGTGCCGGCTCGAGTACGTGACGAACACTCCGTCGCGCCGGATCACCTCGTCGAGCTCGCGCAGCCGGTCGCGGTACGCATCGACGCTGAAGCCGGGCACCCACCAGATGACCTTCCGCAGCAGGTAGACGACCGCGGCGATGTCGAAGATCTCGATGCGCATGCGCGCCGTCTGCAGGTCGACGATCTCGAGGCCGGCACGCCGCGCGGCCGCTGTCTCGTCGTCCGGGTGACGCCCGCGACGCGCGTCGGGTAGGGGGCCGAGGAAGAACTCGATGAGCTCGAAGGCGCTGGCCGGTCCGACGTGCTGAGCGAAGTAGGTACCGCCCGGCGCGAGCACCCGGGCGATCTCCTCCCACCAGATCGTCGCGGGGTGGCGGCTGGTGACCAGATCGAACGCGTCGTCGGCGAAAGGAAGCGGCGGCTCATCGGGGTCGTGCACGACGACGACTCCGAGGGGATGCAGCAAGCGCGTCGCCTTGACGACGTTAGGCGGCCACGACTCCGTGGCGACGGCCGTCGGCGGAAACGTGCCCGCCTGCGCCAGCACTTCTCCGCCCCCGGTCTGGATGTCGAGGGATGCCCGCGCGTCGGCCAACCGTTCCGCGAGGCGGCGCGCATAACCCCAGGGAGGCCGCTCCTCGGTCGCGCGCCCGTCGAGCCACGAGAAGTCCCATCCGGTGACGTCGACGCTCTCGCTTAGAGCGATCAGCTCCTCGAAAGTCGGTTCTCCCATACGAGGATCATCGCAGGGCGGGTCCGTCGATGGTCGTCAGTCCGCCGCGTCCTGCACCTCGTTCTCCAGCTTCTCCTCGTCGACGGCGATCTCCCTCTTGGTGATGCCGGTTGCATTGGTCAGCAGTCGTTCGATCTCGCCCGCCTCGCTGGGATCGACGACGACCACGATGCCGGAGCTCCCCGCGTGCAGGGTCTCGCTGATCGCCTTGAGGTCTTGCGCGGACGACTTCTTGGAGATGTGGCCGGCGAGCGCGCCGATGCCCGCCCCCGAACCGCCGCCCACGAGGAGCGCGCCCCCGAGCGCGACGGCCGGGAACAGCGCGACGACCAGGCCGCCGGCGAGCCCGATGGCGAGGCCCTTCCTGCCGCCGTGGTGCTTTCCGCCGTCGTCCCGCTTCGGGATGGAGACCTTGCCCTCCTTGTCGCGCACCACCACCGCCGCGTCGAACGAGGCATGGTGACCACGCTCCTTGTAGTGGGCGTGGAGACGGTCGAAGTCGGCCACCGCCTCGTCCTCGCTCGCGTACTGGGCGGCGATCGCCACATACGGTTGATCGGTCATTTTCGTTCACCTTTCCGTTGATTCGACACTCAGTCGTCCGGGGTCTCGACCTGCTCGAGCTTCTCGCCGTCCGGCACGGTGCCCGGCACGGTCTTCTCGTAGAGGAAGGCCGCCGCCTCCGGCCACGCGCTCGCCTCCGCCAGCCGGTAGACCGCGACGGCCTGGGCCCCCGCGTAGGTCGTCGCGGCCCGGATCAGCGCGGGCGGAGCGGAACTGACCACGGGGAGCTGAGCGCTGAAGTCGTCCTCATCCTCATCCGGGTGCAGGAAGAGGGCTCGGTACGTCTCAGCGCTCACGCGACACCTCCGGGCGGCTAACGGCGCAATTCGCGCCCGTGCACCGTGACCGCGTAGATCACGAGCACGTCGAGGGCGATTGCGATGATCGACCACCACGGCTGCGCAGGCAGCGACATCACATGCGAGACGGCACTGACTGCGGCGATGATCACGACGACGACGCGTGCCCAGGTGGCTCCCTGGAGAAGGAAGACACCGGCGAGCAGCAGCAGCACGCCGACGATCAGTGTCCACCACCCCCACGCCGCCACATTGAACGACGCAACGCCGCCGCCGGAGCCGACGAAGTAGGCCGTATTGGGGCCAATGATCGCCATGATCCCGTAGAACAGGTCGATCGCCGCCCCGATGAAGAGCATGACCGCCGCGAAATAGGCCCAACCGACCCAGCCGGTTGTTCTGACGTCCGACATCTCGCACCTCCCAGTGATCCTGTTGGCGGAATGGTGCGCCCCCCGGAGTGCTTCTGGCTATGCACCACTTCGCCGGACCCGGGTGAATCGGCGGCAAATTGATGTCTAGCCGCGGGAGGCCCGGGAGGTTCACACTTCCGCCATGAGTGAAGCCGACATCACGGCGCCCACCACACTCGGTCCCGGCTGCGTTCCGGGTGGGATGCCGTTGAAGATCCATCTCGGCGAACCGGAGTACGCCGCCCTGGTCCGCATCGCGCAGCATCGGCACACGACCGCAGCGAAGATGGTGGAGGAGCTGGTGCTCCACGCCCTCGCGCGGGCCGACGTCCCGCCGCCCGTGCAGGGGCCGATCAAGCGCCCGCACACCACCTACGACGACGCTACCCAGGGATTCCGCCGAGACTGAGCGCACCAGAAGAGACGGCCGAGAACGACGGGTGCGCGACCACGCCCACCCGATAGGCTGGCCACGTGCTTCTCTCCGATCGCGACATCAAGGCCGAGCTGGGTGCCGGGCGGATCTCTCTGGAGCCGTTCGAGGCGGAGATGGTCCAGCCCTCCAGCATCGACGTGCGGCTCGACCGGTTCTTCCGGCTGTTCGACAACCACAAGTACCCCTTCATCGACCCGGCAGAAGACCAGCCGGAGCTGACGCGGTTCGTCGAGGTGGATGCGGACCAGCCGTTCATCCTGCACCCCGGCGAGTTCGTGCTCGGGTCGACGTTCGAACTGGTGAGCCTCCCCGACGACGTCGCAGCGCGGCTGGAGGGCAAGAGCTCGCTCGGCCGGCTGGGACTGCTGACCCACTCCACCGCCGGGTTCATCGACCCCGGTTTCTCAGGTCACGTGACACTGGAGCTCAGCAACGTCGCGACGCTCCCGATCAAGCTGTGGCCGGGAATGAAGATCGGCCAGATGTGCTTCTTCCGCCTGTCGTCCGCCGCCGAGCGGCCGTACGGATCGGCGGAGTACTCGTCCCGGTATCAGGGGCAGCGCGGGCCGACGGCGTCCCGGTCGTACCTCAACTTCCACCGCACCGACGTCTCCACCACCGAGGCGGGTCGTCCCGCCTGACCCGCACGCCGACCGAGAGGGGCACCATGAGCGAGACCACCGACGCGGCCTTCGCACGGGCCCTGATCAGTTCGGGTCCGATGCCGGAGAACCCGCAGCGGATGCACCTGTTCGGCCGTCTGGTCGGAAGCTGGACCGCCGACGTCCGGCTGCTCGACGAGCGGACCGGCGTGTGGAGCGAGTCCACCGACGAGTGGATCTTCGCGTACACGCTCGGCGGCCGGGCGGTGCAGGACGTCCTCGTCATCCGCGACGAGAACGACCCGGAAGGGACCCGCGGGCGCGGGTCGACGGTCCGTGTGTACGACACAGCTCTCGGCGCCTGGCGGGTCAGCTGGTTCGGGGCGGCGGCCGGTGACTTCTGCACCCTCGTCGCGACGCCGTACCGTCGCGACGGCATCCGGCAGGACGGCACCCAGACCGACGGGCGTCCTATCCGCTGGAACTTCTCCAACATCACCGACGATTCGTTCGAATGGGACGGGTGGGTCTCCGACGACGAGGGCCGCACCTGGTGGCTCGAGCAGCACATCGACGCCACCCGCACGGGATGAGGTCCGAGCGGTGTTCGACGACTTCGACGCGCCGCAGCTCGACCGCTCGGTCTGGCTGCCGCACTACCTGCCCGCATGGAGCTCGCTCGCCGAGACGCGCGCGAACTACCTGATCCACGACTCCCACCTGGAGCTGAGCATCCCGCCGGAGCAGGGACTGTGGTGCCCGGACGACCACCAGCCCCCGCTGCGGGTCTCGGGGATGCAGACGGGCAACTTCTCCGGACCGGTCGGTTCGACTGTCGGGCAGCAGCCGTTCCGTGCGGGGCTGCGGGTGCGGGAGGCGCAGGAGGAGTTCCGAGGCTGCCTGGTCGACCGCGGAACGGTCGGCATGCGCGCCTCTCTCTATCTCGGTCAGCGGTCGATGGCATCGCTCTGGCTCGTCGGCTTCGAGGACGAATCGGAGCGCAGCGGCGAGCTCTGCGTGATGGAGGTGTTCGGCCGCGACGTCGAGGAGGACGAAGCGCTGGTCGGGATGGGTTTCCACGCGTTCCGCGACCCGCGCCTCGCCGAGGATTTCGAGCGCATCCGACTGCCGATCGACGTGACCGAGCCGCATGCGTACGAGGCGCACTGGGACGGAAACGAGGCGACATTCCGGGTGGACGGCCGAGTGGTGCGGAGGCTCGATGCGCCCCCACAGTATCCGCTCCAGCTCATGCTCGCGGTGTTCGACTTCCCGGAGTGGCCGGACGACCGCGCGGGCGGCGGGGTGTTCGTGCCGACACTGTCCGTCGACCGGGTGTGGGCGAACTGATTCGTGCCGGCAGGGATGCCCGTCCGGGCATACGACCAGCTAGTTATCCACAGTCAATTTCACAGGTGGAAAATATGAGCAGGACTCACAGCTGACCCGAAGCTTCGAGACTCTGGTCGGCGTACAGCGCCGGGAGCTGCAGGGTCAGCCAGGGGCTGAACGCCCACGGCGTCTCGTCGACGGCCGAGAGCAGCGAACGCGGATCCGCCCAGGCCCACTCGGCCACCTCGTTCGCGGCCGGGGAGAGCTCGCCGACGATGGTGGCCGTGTAGACCGGGCACACCTCGTACTCGACGATGCCGGCCGCATCCACCGCGCGGTAGCGGAAGTCCGGCAGCGCGATGGTCAGGTTGTCGATGCGGGCGCCGAGCTCGTGCTCCGCGCGCCGGACGACCGCATCCTCGATCGCCTCGCCGGGGCCGGGGTGCCCGCAGAACGAGTTGGTCCAGACCCCGGGCCACGTCTTCTTCGTCAGAGCGCGGCGGGTGACCAGGATGCGACCCTCCCCATCGAAGAGGTGGCACGAGAAGGCGAGGTGCAGGGGAGTTGCCTCCGTGTGCACCGTCGCCTTATCCGCCGTGCCGATGGGCGTGCCGTCCTCGGCGAGCAGCACGACCTCTTCGCGGGGTGGCGTCATGCGTCCATACTAGGCGCGCCATCCTGCGACCCCACCGGGCGTCCCGGCTGCCAGCCCAGGTTGCGCGCCATGGTCTCGAGCGTGCTGATCGTGGTGGCGTAGTCCTGCTCGGAGATGCCGTTCGCGAGCTCGGCGCGCACGGACTGGACGCGAGTGAAGGCCTCGTCGTGAGCGGCGCGTCCCTCATCGGTCAGCGTGGCGCGGTCGCCGTCGAACCAGACCCAGCCGCGCTCGACGAACTCGGCGAGGGTGCGGTGGATGCGGTGGGCGCCCCGGCGTCCGCCGCGGCGATCGCGGTCGAACGCGTGGTGCCGGTGGCCCCACGTTCCGCCGAAGTCGCGAGCGGGACCCGGGAACGGGTATCCGCCGGGGAAGGGGCCGCCGGCGTGCGGCGGGTAGGGGGCCGCGAACGGCAGCCCCGCGCGGGCGGTGCCGAAGGCGAAGCCGCGATCGAAGCCGCGCTCGTAGCCGCGCTCGAAGGCGTTCGGGTGGTCGTGGCCGCCGTGGTGGTGATGTTCGTCGCCGTGGTGGTGATGTTCGTCGCCGTGGTGCTGGTGCTGGTGCTGGTTGCCGTGCTCGGGGGAGGGGGCGGCGGGGCGCTCGTCGCGCGGCTCCTGGCCGCGCCATCCCGGGTGGAACCCGTGGCCACGGCCGAAGCCTCGCCCGTACCCGCGGTCACCGGGCTTCTCCGGTCGGCCGCCTCGGCTGCCGTGCGGCATCCGGGCAGCGAGCTCGTCCGGCGTCGCCGGACCGTCGGCGAGGGTGTGCAGGATGCGCCAACTTCCGCGGCGGAGTCCCAAATCGGCCAGCGCGTCGCGCATGCGGTCGTGCAGTCGGCCTTCGATCACGCCGAACCAGTATCCGGGCGGCGTCTGTGCTGGTGGTGTCTGTGCAGATGGTGTGGAGTCGTCGATGTTCGCCATCGTGGACTCTCCTTTCGATGTATGTACTGTTACAAGTAAATGTATAGTTACATGCATGAGCGATGGACGTCAAGAGGATCAGTCGATTCCGCCAGAGGCGGACATCGTCGCCCTGGTCGAGAACGCGCTGCTCGCTGTGCGCCGCGACCAGTCGCGGAGGCGCCCGCCGTGGGCCGAAGGCATGCCCCACGGTCACGGCCACCACGGCGGTCGCGGCGGCCATTGGGGCGGCGGGCCGTTCGGCGCCGGCCCGTTCGGGACCGGGCCCTTTGCACCGGGGGCGGGCGCGGCGGGCGCGGCGCCGAGTGGTTCCGGCGTGCCGGGCGGCGCCCCCTTCGGCGACTCCGCGCGTCCCGGACCCGGCCGCCGGAGCCGCGACGGCTCCCTCGGCCGTATCGCCCGCGTGCGGATGCTCGAGGCGCTGGAGGCGGCAGAGGCCGAGGGTCGCAACCTTTCGGTGAGCGGGGTGGCCGGGGCGATCGGTGTCGACCAGCCGCGCGCGAGCCGCCTGGTGCAGGAGGGAGTGGAGCGGGGCCTCGTCCGTCGGGTGCCGGACCCGTCCGACGCCCGGCGCGCGCTCATCCAGCTGACCACCTCGGGCAAGGCGCAGCTGACCGAGTTGCGATCACACCGCCGGTCCGCGGTGGAGGCCGCGCTGTCGGCGTTCACGCCAGAAGAGGCGCGCACCTTCGCCGAGCTGTTCGACCGCTTCGTCCGGGCGTGGCCGCGCCCCGGCGAGACCGAGTCTGAGAGCTGACCGGGCCCTCTTGCCGCCGCACCGGCCGCTCCCTATCCTGGGGCCCTCCCGGCTCGCGGGCGACGGCGCACCCGGTCGCATGGACCGCCTCTCCTCGCTGCGCTGACGATGGTCGTCGAGCGGTCGGGGAACCCAGAGACGAGACGTCCGATGACCGATAGCGCCGCTTCCTCCCCCACCGTCGTGCTCGTGCACGGCGCCTTCGCCGACGCCGGCAGCTGGGCGGGGGTGGTCGAACTGCTGCTCGCCGAGGGCGTGAAGGTGCAGGCGCCCGCGAACCCGCTGCGCGGCCTGGCCGCCGACGCCGCCTACGTCCGCAGCGTGATCGAGCAGATCGAGGGTCCGGTGCTGGCCGTCGGCCACTCCTACGGCGGTGCCGTGATCACGAACGCCACGACCGGTCTCGCCAACGTGCGCGGCCTCGTCTACGTCGCCGCGTTCGCGCCGGACGAGGGGGAGGCGCTCGGGGATGTCGAGGCCGGCTCGACGGACAGCGTGCTGAACGCGGCGCTCAAGCCGGCGACGTATCCGACCGACGGCGAGCCCGCTCCAGAGCTCTACGTCGACCCGGCGCGGTTCCACGAGGCGTTCGCCAGCGACCTGCCGCCGGACCAGTCGGCCGTGCTCGGGGCGTCGCAGCGGCCCGTCGCCGCGGCCGCTTTCGCCGAGAAGACGGGGTCGCCCGCGTGGAAGACCCTCCCGTCGTGGGCCGTCGTCGCCTCGGGCGACAAGGCGGCCGGCGCCGACGTGATCCGCTCCATGGCCGAGCGGGCGGGCGCCGACGCGATCGAGCTGGAGGGCTCGCACGTGATCATGATCTCGCAGCCGCGCGCCGTGACCGACCACATCCTCCGCGCCCTCAAAGCGGTCTCGTGATGTCGGATGCCCTCGCCGGCAAGCTCCGTCGGACGGAAGTGCAGCATCAGCCCTCCTCGATCCCCGGGCGCGAGATCGTGCAGGTGCTCACCGAGATCCCGGTGGGCGTGGAGTCGGGCTGGCACATCCATCCGGGTGAGGAGGTCGGCTACATCCTCGCCGGGTCGGTCGAGATGCGCATCGACGGCAGGCCGACGCTGCACCTGAACGCGGGCGACGGTTTCCTCATCCCACCCGGAACGCCGCACAACGCGCTGGATGTGGGGCCGGGCACGGGCGAGATGCTCTCGACGTACATCGTCGAGGTGGGGGAGCCGCTCGCGGTCTTCGTCGACGAGGGCTCTCCCGTCACGGGCTGAGCCGCCCCCGCCCACTGCCACAGTCGGAAATCCCGCCGGTCTCGCTCCGTATCTCCATCCGCACCGCGGTGGGTCGGATTTTCGAACGTTTCATACCTACGGAAGCGCCGCAGTGTCCGTCGCTGGCGGGCGGTGGGCCCGCCCGGCGGGTGGATGCGCCCGGCGGGTGGATGCGCCCGGCCGGAGATTCCGCCCGAACCGCCCCGCATCTCCATCCGCACCGCGGTGGGTCGGATTTTCGAACGTTTCATACCTACGGAAGCGGGCGACGTAGACGAGGCGCCCGACTCAGGCGGCCGACCGGCGCGGCGCCCGCACGGGAAGGAGCAGCGCGAGCCCCGCCGCCAGCACGAGCACGATCGCGAGGATGCCCCAGTACTGCGCCCCGCCGACCGCCACGAACACCGCGAACAGCGTGGGCGCCAGGAACGACACCGCGCGACCCGTCGTCGCGTACAGGCCGAACACCTCACCCTCGCGGCCGGCCGGCGTGACCCGTGCGAGGAACGTGCGGCTGGCCGACTGCGCCGGCCCGACGAACAGGCAGAGCACGAGGCCGCCGACCCAGAACGCGGCGGCGCCGAGGTCGTGCGTGAAGAACACCGCCAGGCCGGCGACGATCAATCCGATCAGCGACGTCACGATGACCGACTTCGGGCCGAATCGGTCGTCGAGCCGCCCTGAGAGCAGGGTGCTGACGCCGGCGACGACGTTGGCCGCGATGGCGAAGATGATGACCTGGCCGCTGGTGAACCCGAAGGTGCCCTGCGCCAGGATGCCGCCGAAGGTGAACACGCCGACCAGCCCGTCCCGGAACAGGGCGGACGCAATCAGGAAGAGGACCGTGTTGCGGCTCTCCTTCCACAGCTTGCCGATATCGCGCACGAGCACCGCGTACGACCGGAAGAAGCCGACGCGCGGAGTGCGCGCGTTCGGCGGGATCTCGGGCACGACGAACAGCACGGGGAGCGAGAAGATCAGCGTCCAGGCCGCCGCGATCAGCGCGATGATGCGGATGTTGAGGCCGTCCTCGGTCGGAACATGCAGCAGGCCGCCCGAGCCCGTCACCATCCCGAAGTACACGATGAGGAGCAGGACGATGCCGCCCAGATACCCGGCCCCCCAGCCGAATCCGCTCACGCGCCCAACCGTCTTCGGCGTCGACACCTGCACCAGCATCGCGTTGTAGTTGACGGTCGCGATCTCGTAGAACACGGTCCCGATCGCCACAAGCGCCACGCCGAGCAGGAAGTACGACGGTTCGCCGACGACGAAGAACATGGATGCGGTGACCAGCACCACCACGCCGGTGTTGACGCCCAGCCACAGCTTGCGGCGCCCCGATCCGTCCGTGCGCTGGCCGAGCACGGGCGCGAGCAGGGCGACCACCGCCCCGGCGATCCCGACGCCCCACGCCAGTCCGCTCGACAGCACGGCGACGGCGGCGTCGTACGCAGCGTGCGCCGGTCCTGAACCGCTCGTCTCGGCATCCCGAGCGGCAACGATCGACGGCGAGACGAAGAGGCTGCTGGTCAGGTAGACGGTGAACACGAAGGTCGTGATGACCGCGTTGAAGGCGGCGCCGCCCCAGTCCCAGGCGGCCCATGCCACCACCCAGCCACGCGGGATGCGGCGATCGGTGGCGCTGTCGGCGAAGAGCGGGCTCGTGGTCGTCACCAGGGCGTCGCCGTCGACGCCGCGGGGTTCGGCACCTGTCATAGCCACAGCGTAGGGCGTGGCGGGGAACGGCCGGTGAACGGCGCGGCTCCGCGACCGCACGGGCGGCCTTTGGGTGGCCGCACGGATTCAGCTCACCGCTGGGCCACCGGTATCGTGACGAGCACCCGACCCGTGGAGGTTCCATCGTGAGCACCGCCTCGTCCGCCCCGAACCCGTACGCCTGGGTACGGCACCTGCTGCCCCGCGTGGTGATCGGCGCGCTGATCGCCGCCGCCCTCGTCGGCGTCTACGCCGTCATCCTCGGCCGGTTCGACGACACCTGCTGGCGGCTGATCGGCACCATCGCCCTGTTCGTCTTCTTCGCCCTGATCTCCTGGTACGACGCCGATGTCTCGGCGCGCCGGGCGCCGTGGTTCGGCGCGGTCAGCGTCGTCACGTCGGTGTACCTGTTCGGGATCGGGCTGTGGAAGGTGTGGGCACCGGACGTGCAGCCGGCCGACGGCGTGTACGGGGCCGACGGCTACGACCCGTGGTGGCAGCCGTTCTCGTGGTTCCTGCTGGTACTGGTGACGCGGATCGGCCTGCTCCACATCCACCTGGTGCTGAACACGCAGCGCCGGTTCACCGGGCCGATCATGAGTAAGGTGACGGTGGCGACCCTCGTGCTCGTCGGGTTGCTGACCGCCGGACTGTCGCTGCCGCTGATCTGGACGCACGTCGACTTCGGCGAGACGTACTGGCGTCTGGTGGCCGTGGTGGCGATTCTGGATGCTCTCGGCACGGTGCTCATCCCGCTCACGTACTCGCTGTTCGGGCCGAAGGCGGTGCGTCCCGCGCCCGCGCCCTATGCCGGTCCGGGCGCGATGCCGTACGCGCCGCCGCCGATGCAGGCTCCGGCCGAGGGCTCGACGTTCGCGCCGCCCGCAGCGCCGGCTGCGACTCCCGGCTGGACGCCGTCCGCGCCGCCCGCCCCAGCGGCAGCACCCGCACCCGCCGCCGCTCCCGCCTCCGCCTACCCGCGCCTCGATGCGTCCGCCGGACTCCGCCTGGAGTGGCCGCGTTACATCAACGGCCAGCCGCTCCCCGCGCGTCCCGACGGAACACCGGACTTCACCGGGGTGGTCGGCTACTGATCGCTCAGCGCGACGCGGGGAGGCTGTAGACGGTTCCCCGGTCGTCGCCGCGCACCTGCCGGTGCAGATCTTCCATAGTGAGGTCGAGCTGGTTCGCGGTGCCCGCCGCCGCGGTGAGGTCGCGCAGCAGTCTTGCCGGCACCTCGCCGTCGTACTTGTAGTAGATCTTGTGCTCGAGGCTTGCCCAGAAGTCCATCGCGACGGTCCGCAGTTGGATCTCGACCGGTACCAGCACCGGCCCCTCACTGAGGAAGACGGGCACCTCGACGATCACGTGCAGACTCTTGTACCCGTTCGACTTCGGGTGTGCGATGTAGTCCTTCACCCGCAGCACCCGCACGTCGTCCTGCGCGGTCAGCAGGTCGAACACCCGGTACACGTCCGAGACGAAGCTGCACACGATCCGGATGCCGGCGATGTCGGTGATCGCCTCCCGGATCGCTTCGAAGCTCGGCTCGCAGTTCTTGCGGATCACCTTCTGCTCGATGCTCTCCGGCGACTTGAGGCGGCTCGAGATGTGCTCGATCGGGTTGTAGTCGTGGAGCTCGGCGAACTCCTCGCGGAGGATGCTCACCTTGGTCGAGATCTCGTCGATGCCGAACTTGTACGGCATGATGAACCGCGCGAAATCGTCCCGGAACGCCTGCACCTCGCTGAGTGTCGCGGGGTCGATGTTCTGCAGCGCCTCGATGGCGCGAGTGGAGAGGAGCGGGGCGGCGGCGGGATCCGTTTCCATAGTCCCGACGCTAGCGACGGTGCTTGTGCGGCCGGTGTGAATCGCAGCCCGCGCAGTCCGGCGACGGGCAAGACCTTCCACGGCCGCCCGCCGGTTCACAGCACGTCTCAGCGCCCGCGTGCGGGACGCCGGACATCCCGGCGCTTGCGGAGACTGTGCCCGACGAAGGCGAGACCAACGAGCGCCATCGCCAGTCCCGGCCAGGCGCTGATGGGCGGCCGCCCCCCGGTGGTCGCGAGCGCCGAGACGGCAGGTCCGCCCTGCTGCGCGTCTGCCGACTGCCCGTCCGCGGGGCCCTCCACCTGCGGGTCGCCGGGCGATACCGGCGGGATGAGGACCGCGGGAGCGACAGGGATGCTCACCCCCGCCGGCTCGGACGCTACGTGCAGCCCGAAGAGTGTGTCGCCGGTCGCTCGCGCGATGTTGTCGACCGACCCGGCGGCGGCATCCCGCTCCGACACGATGTGTGGACGTCGCGCGTGGCACACCGTCGTGGCGCCGGGGGCGAGCACGGTGACGTCGCACTCCACCGCCCCTCCGAGCGGGTCGGTTACCGCGACGCCGGCGATGGTGGTGGCCCCCGTGTTGCCGACCACGAATGACCACTCGATGCTGGTGCCCACCACCACCCGGCCGTGCTGATCGGCGGCGTCCGGCGTGCCGGTCTTGGTGAGGCTGAGGGCGGAGACGGGCGCGAGCACCGCGACGCTGGTGGATCTGCTGACCGGCACGGGCGCTCCCTGCGGGTCGACGGCCGTGGCCTCGGCGGTGTTGGCGATCGTCGTCGCGCCCGAGTCGATGTCCGCCTGGTCCACGGAGTAGGTCCCGGCGCAGGTCGCGGACTCCCCGGGGCTCAGCGACTGCGCACCGAGTGCCGAGCAGTCCAGGATCACCGCACCGTGGCCGTCGAAGGCGACCTCGGTCAGGACGAGCGATGAGAGGGTCACGTTCCCGGTGTTGGTCAGGACGAAATGATAGGTGAGCGCGTCCCCGGAGACGAAGACGGCAGGCACCGGCCAGGCGGAGGTCACGGTCTTCTTCAGCTGAATGGCGGGCGCGGCGGCCGGTACGCCGAGCTGCGCGGTCGACGGGTCGGTTCGCAGTCCGGTGTCGGTCGCGTCCATCGCGGTCGCATGCGCCGTGTTCGCGATCAGCGATTGAGCGTCCACATCATCCTGGGTGACGGTGTAGACGGCGGTGCAGACCAGCTGCTGGCCGGCGTAGAGCGTCTCCTCCGGACATGTAGGGTCCGGCGCGGTTCCTGTTCCGCTGAAAGAGTCCTCGACTACCGCGATCGAGTGCAGTGCTTCATTGCCGGTGTTCGTGATCGTGTAGCGGTAGGTCGCCTGCGCCCCGGCGCCGGCGGTCGCCGGGGTCACAGTCTTCTCCAGCGTCGCCGACGCGAAGGGCGCGGCCGGCACCACGACCGTGCTCGGGGCCGAGGCCACACGCGCACCGGTCGTGGTGGTAGCCGAGGCGACGGCGTCGTTGCGGAGCGCACCCGCCGCGACATCCGCCGGCGTGATGGTGTATTCGGCGGTGCAGGTCAGCTGATGGCCCACCGGGAGGGGGGCCACGAGACCAGGACAGGAGGGCACGGGCGCCGACCCGCTGCCCGTGAATTGCGTCTCGTCGACGGAGACGTCCGTGAGCGGGACGTTGCCCGAGTTGGTCACGACGAAGAAGAAAGTGATGGTGTCTCCGGCCACATACTGCTCCTCCGTTGTCACGCTCGACGACTTGACCAGGGTCAGCGCTGGGGTCGCCGCGTCCACCCCGAGGGTCGCGGAGGCCGGTGCGGCATTGCCGACTCCGTCCGCCGTGCTGACCGCGCCCGCCGGGATGGTGTTGACGTAGGTCCCGGCCGTGTCCGAGGTCACCTGCACCTCGATCGTGCAGGACCCGGGGAGGGTCGCGGTCGCGGCGGGGATCGTCCCGCCGCTCAGCCGCACTTCGGATTGCCCGGGCGCGGCCGACAGGACTCCGCCGCAGGTGTTCGCCGACGGTCCCGCTGAGACCACCACCCCGGGCGGAAGGCTGTCCGTCAGCTCCATCCCGATGAGAGGCCCCGTGTTCGGGTTGGTCAGCGCGATGCTGAGTGTGGCCGAGTCGCCGGCGACGATGTGCGCAGGGGTGAAGGCCTTGGTCACCGAGGGTGCGGCAGAGAACTGCAGCACCACCAAGCCGTTTCCTCCCGCCTGCAGACCGCCGCCGCCGGTTCCGACGCCAGAGACATAGTGCCGGTCGTCCGTGTGGGCGGGCGCAGCGCCCGTCGCGGCGATCGTGAAGCCGCCCTGGACCCCACCCACGTAACCCGAACCGCCGCCCCCGGCACCTTCCTGCGCACAACCGTAACCATTGCCCGCGCCACCCCCTGCCCCGAAGTAGCCGCCGCCTCCGCCACCGCCTGCCCCGGCGTTCGACCGGGAGGACGGGCCGCCCGCACCTCCCAGGTACCGGGTGCCCGCGCTTCCGCCCCAACCGGCGGCACTGATCCCGCCTGCGCCTCCTGCGTCTTGGGTCCCGCCCCCGCCGCCGGCGCCCGGCACGGGCTTGCAGCCGCCGCTGCCGCCCGGACCGTTGCCGCCTCCGCTCTCGCCGACGAGTCCCCCTCCTCCTCCTCCGTTGCCGATCGGTGGGATCACGGCCGTCGCGCCGCCCTTGCCGCCTCCTCCGCCCGCGGTGATGGCGTCCGCGCCCGCCTGCAGTTGCACCGCCGACCGACCGCCTCCGCTTCCACCGCGATAGGAGCTGTAGGGGTCCGGGCCGCCGGCCCCGCCGCCGCCGTACGCACCGACCGGTGCGGCGCTGCTGCGTCCGGACGACCCGCCGGAACCGACGATCACGAGCAGGCTGTCGCCGGGAGAGACGGCTAGCTCGCCCTCCGCGTAGCCGCCTCCTCCACCGTGGTTCACGGTGCTCGGCTGCGCTTCTCCGCCGCCGCCCGCCCCCCACAGCTTGATGAGGATGCTGCTCACGCCGTCGGGGACGTCGAAACGCTGGTCGACGCCATGCGAGGCGAACACGACGCAGGATGCGAACCCGGGGTCGGGTGCGCAGGCCGGCCCCGCGGCGCCTGCAGGCGACCCGACGGACGCCAACGCACCGGCGACGGAAAGAGTGGCGGCGAGTGCGACACCGATGCGGGCGACTGTGGATGCCAGCGTGCTCACCATACGTCTCCGCTTCGAATGTGGAGCAAGCCTACGGGATGGCGCGGGTCGCCTGATAGCAGGCGGCGTCGGGCCTATGGTGTCGCTATGGCTCACACCCTCACCGGAGACGCCGACCTGTTCCTGCCGGAGTTCGACGACCCGCCCGCGGAGCCGGGCGGCCTGCTCGACGAGTGGGTCCGCCGGGCGAAGGAGCGCGGGGTGCGTGAGGCGCTCGCGGCGACCCTCGCGACCACCGACGAGGACGGCGCGCCCGACGCGCGTACCGTCGCTCTCAGACGCGTGACGGCCGAGGGTGTCGAGTTCGGCACATCGTCGGACAGCAGGAAGGGGCGCCAGCTCGCCGCCGACCCGCGCGCAGCCGTGGTGCTGTACTGGCGCGAGCTCCTTCAGCAGGTCCGCGTCACCGGTCGCGTCGAGCGGCTCGGCGACGCCGAGTCCGACGACCTCTTCGCGCGTCGCACCCGCGAGGCGCAGGCCGCCACGATGGTGAGCGAGCAGGATGCGCCCCTCGACGACCTCGACCAGCTCCGCGCCGCGGTCCGCGACGTCCTCGCCGCTGACGGTCCGATCGGCCGTCCGGAGCACTGGTACGCCTACCGTGTCGTCCCCGACCTGATCGAGTTCTGGCACGGCAGCCCGGACCGCCTGCACCGTCGCCTCCGCTATGAGTGGGCCGACGGCGGCGGGTGGACGGTCGCGCGCGTCCAGCCGTAGCGGTCCGGGGTGGAAGCGGTGCCTGCCTCGGTGCGCCCGGTCCTCATCCTGTACTGCGGGCTGCCCGGAGCCGGCAAGACGACGGCTGCGCGCGAGCGCGAACGGGAGACGGGGGCAATCCGGTTCAGCACGGACGAATGGATGGCCGACCTGGGCCTCGAGTACTTCGACCCGCTGCGCGACCGGCTCCAGGCGCGGCTCGATCGGCTGTGGCGAGACCTGCTCGAACACGGGCAGAGCGTCATCCTCGAAGACGGCTCGTGGACGCGGGCGGAGCGCGACGAACTCCGGTGGGTCGCGCGGAGCTCCGGCGCGATCACCGAGTTGCACGTCTTCGACATACCCGTCGAGGAGCTGTGGCGGCGACTCGAAGGGCGGAACGCGGGTCCCGGACACGGCGAGGTGCCGATCACTCGAGAGCTGCTCGACGAATCCCGGGCGCGGTTCGAGGCCCCGGACGAGGCGGAATGCGCGCTGTTCGATTGCTGCGTCGTGCACAGGTAGCGCGTCGATTCGCGAGCCGGGATGGGAATACGACTCCGCTCTCCAAAGTTGAGTCTGGTGTACTCAAGTTTTGGCCTTGACGTCTTGACAGCATCCCCATGCGGATGACAGTCTTGAGTCGTCGAGGCTCAAGTCTTGACCACAGACTTTCACGGCCACAAGCCAGCAACAAAGGAGAGAAGCACACATGTCACGTGCAGTAGGAATCGACCTCGGAACCACCAACTCCGTCGTCTCGGTGCTCGAGGGCGGCGAGCCCACGGTCATCGCGAACGCGGAGGGCTTCCGCACCACCCCGTCGGTGGTCGCCTTCACCAAGGACGGCGAGGTCCTCGTCGGCGAGACCGCGAAGCGCCAGGCGGTCACGAACGTCGACCGCACGATCTCGTCCGTGAAGCGCCACATGGGCACCACCTGGACGCAGGAGATCGACGGCAAGAAGTACACGCCGCAGGAGATCTCGGCCCGCATCCTGCAGAAGCTGAAGCGCGACGCCGAGCAGTACCTGGGCGACACCGTGACCGACGCGGTCATCACCGTCCCGGCGTACTTCAACGACGCTGAGCGCCAGGCCACCAAGGAGGCCGGCGAGATCGCGGGCCTCAACGTGCTCCGCATCATCAACGAGCCCACCGCTGCCGCGCTCGCGTACGGCCTCGACAAGGGCAAGGAGGATGAGCTCATCCTCGTCTTCGACCTCGGTGGCGGCACCTTCGACGTCTCCCTGCTCGAGGTGGGCAAGGACGACGACTTCTCGACCATCCAGGTGCGCTCCACCGCCGGTGACAACCGTCTCGGCGGCGACGACTGGGACCAGCGGATCGTGGAGTGGCTCATCAAGCGCTTCAAGGACTCCACCGGAGTCGACGTCTCCAAGGACAAGATCGCGCTGCAGCGCCTGAAGGAGGCTGCAGAGCAGGCCAAGAAGGAGCTGTCGTCGAGCATGTCGACCAGCATCCAGCTGCCGTACCTGTCGCTCACCGAGAACGGCCCGGCCAACCTCGACGAGACGCTCACCCGCGCCCAGTTCGAGCAGATGACCAGCGACCTCCTCGACCGCACCAAGAAGCCGTTCCAGGACGTCATCCGCGAGGCCGGCATCAAGGTCTCCGACATCGCGCACGTCGTGCTCGTCGGTGGATCGACCCGCATGCCCGCCGTCTCGGAGCTCGTGAAGCAGGAGACCGGCAAGGAGCCCAACAAGGGCGTGAACCCGGACGAGGTCGTCGCCGTCGGCGCCGCCCTGCAGGCCGGTGTCCTGAAGGGCGAGCGCAAGGACGTCCTCCTCATCGACGTCACCCCGCTGTCCCTCGGTATCGAGACCAAGGGCGGGATCATGACCAAGCTCATCGAGCGCAACACGGCCATCCCGACCAAGCGCAGCGAGACCTTCACCACGGCCGACGACAACCAGCCGTCCGTCGCGATCCAGGTCTTCCAGGGTGAGCGCGAGTTCACCCGCGACAACAAGCCGCTCGGCACCTTCGAGCTGACCGGCATCGCCCCGGCTCCCCGCGGCATCCCGCAGATCGAGGTCACCTTCGACATCGACGCCAACGGCATCGTGCACGTGTCCGCCAAGGACAAGGGCACCGGCAAGGAGCAGTCGATGACCATCACCGGCGGGTCCAGCCTGCCGAAGGAGGACATCGACCGCATGGTGCGCGAGGCCGAGGAGCACGCGGCGGAGGACAAGAAGCGCCGCGAGTCCGCCGAGACCCGCAACCAGGCCGAGCAGCTCGTCTACTCGATCGAGAAGCTGATCAAGGACAACGAGGACAAGCTCCCCGAGGACGTCAAGAACGAGGTCCAGGGCGACGTGGACGGCCTCAAGACCGCCCTCGCCGGCGACGACGACGAGGCGGTGAAGACCGCGTACGAGAAGCTCAGCTCCAGCCAGCAGAAGCTCGGCGAGGCGATCTACTCCTCGGCGCAGCCGACCGAGACCCCGGCCGGTGAGGCGGGCGACGGCCAGCAGGCCGGCGAGTCCTCCTCCGACGATGAGGACGTCATCGACGCCGAGGTCGTCGAGGACGAGGAGAAGAAGTAATCATGTCGGACCAGAACGGCGGCTCCCCGGAGCCAGAACGCGAGGATCCGATCATCCGCGACAAGCGGAGGATCGACCCCGAGACCGGGAAGGTCCGGCAGCCCGAGGGTGAGCAGAGCGACGACGGCTCCGACGCCGGCGAGCACGACCTCGCGCACGAGGAGCTCGTCGACGTCGGACCGGCCGAGAGCCAGGAGGAGGGCCCCATCCTGAGCGATGACGACCTCGACATCCTCTCCGGCCAGACGACCGCCGAGCAGCTCGCGGCCGAGCGCCTCGCCGACCTCCAGCGGGTGACCGCGGAGTACGCGAACTACCGCAAGCGCACCGAGGCGAACCGCGAGATCGAGCGCGAGCGCGCGGTCGGCGACGCGGTGAAGGGGCTCATCCCCGTGCTCGACGACCTCGAGCGCGCGGAGAAGCACGGCGACCTGGGGGAGGGCAGCGCCTTCTTCACCATCGCCGCGAAGCTCCGGACCGCGGTCGAGCGCCTCGGCCTCACCCCCTACGGCGAGAAGGGCGAGCCCTTCGACCCGCAGATCCACGAGGCGATCTTCCAGCAGCCCACCCCCGGCGTGACGGCCGACACCGTCGCCGAGGTGGTCGAGACCGGCTACCGGCTGGGCTCCACCACCGTCCGGGTGGCGAAGGTCGTCGTCGCGGTGCCGGCCTGACCCGGCGACACGGCGCACGGCATGGCGGAGCGGCGGGGAACGGTTCCCGCCGCTCCGCTCGGCCCGTGCGCGCTCGATCTTTCATGCAGACTTCATCCACGAACACCGACAACGACTTGAGAGGAGGCGCCCGTGGCTAGCCAAGACTGGTTCGACAAGGACTTCTACAAGGTCCTTGGCGTCTCCAAGGACGTCAGCGAGGCGGACCTCAAGAAGACCTACCGCAAGCTCGCCCGCAAGTACCATCCCGACTCCAACCCCGGCGATGCCGCCGCGGAGGCGAAGTTCAAGGAGATCAGCGAGGCCTACTCGGTGCTCAGCGATCCGGAGGAGCGCAAGGAGTACGACCAGATCCGCGCCATGGGGACCGGTGCCCGGTTCACGGCGCCGGGGTCCGGCGCCCAGGGCGGCTTCGACGACGTCTTCGGCGGGATGTTCGGCCAGGGCGGCGCGGGCGGTCAGCGCCAGTATTTTCCAGGAGGAGGGGGGTTCCAGCAGGGCGGCGGCGACTTCGACGACGTCTTCGGCGGGCTCTTCGGCAACGGCCGGTTCGGCACGACGACCGGCGGATTCCGCGGCTACGGCGGCCCGACGCGCGGCCGCGACGTGACCGCACACACCACCATCGACTTCGTGACCGCGACGCGCGGCGAGACCATCACGCTGCAGGCGTCCGACGGCAAGCCCATCAAGGTCAAGATCCCCGCCGGTGTGGCCGACGGCCAGAAGATCAAGCTCCGAGGCAAGGGACAGCCCAGCCCCGACGGCGGGGAGGCGGGGGACATCGTGCTCACCGTCTCGGTGCGCAAGCACCCCGTCTTCGAGCGCGACGGCCTGAACCTCCGCGTCAACGTCCCGGTCACCTTCGCTGAGGCCGCGCTCGGCGCGACCATCGAGGTGCCGACGCTCGGCGGCGAGCCCGTCAAGCTGCGTGTGGCGCCGGGCACCCCGAGCGGCCGCGTGCTGCGCGTCAAGGGGCGCGGCGTCGAGACCAGCAAGGGCACCGGCGACCTGCTCGCCGTGGTCCAGGTCGCCGTCCCGTCGCACCTGTCCGCCGACGCCAAGGAGGCGCTCGAGGCGTTCGCCGCGAAGCTCCCCGACGAGAACCCGCGCGACGACATCCTGGCCAAGGCCCGGAGCTGACGATGGACGAGCACAGCCAGGTCTTCGTGATCTCGATCGCGGCGGAGCTCGCGGGCATGCACCCGCAGACGCTCCGCCAGTACGACCGGCTCGGACTCGTCAGCCCCAGCCGGACGGCCGGCAAGTCGCGCCGCTACTCCATGCGCGACATCGAGAAGCTGCAGGAGATCGCCCGCCTCGGCTCGGAGGGCGTCAGCCTGGAGGGCATCCGCCGCATCCTCGAACTGGAGGACCAGGTGGGGGAGCTCCGCGGCCGCGTCCGGGAGCTGGAGAGCGCCCTCGCGGACGAACTCCTGAACCGCCCCGGCCGCCGCGTCTTCGCGGCCGGCTCCGAGGGCGAGGTCGTCTCGATGCGCGCCGGGACCCGCGTGCGCCGCAGCAACCAGCTCGTCGTCTGGCGCCCCCTCGAGCGCTGACCTCTTCCGTCGAAGTGCACGTCGTGGCTGCTAAATCCCCGAAATAGCCGCCACAACGTGCACTTCGGTGCCGGGGTCAGAGCGAGGAGACGCCCTGGCCTACGTAGAGGGTGTTCTGGATGTTGTGCGCCTCGGTCGCGGCGATGTCGTCGTCGATCCCGGCCCGCACCTCGCGCATGAGCTTGTGCAGTTCGGCGTGCTTCTCCGGGAGCCGTGCGTGGCCGGTGCTGTCCCACAGGTTCGACACCGGCAGCGTGTCACCGGCCTCGACCGCGAGCGTCCACTCCTCCGTTGTGGCGACGGCGGCGAACTCCGACTGCATCGTCACCAGCACGCTGCGGTGGAGGGCGTCCGCCGAGATGGCGCCGGCCTCGTTGACGAGGTCGAGCGTGCCCGTGGCATCCGACAGGAACTCGACGGTGAACCCGAGCTCGGACGCATCCCGAGCCGTCCCCGCGCAGCAGTGCTGCGTCATGTAACCGGCGATGGTGACCGTGTCGACAGCGTTCGCACGCAGCCAGCTCTCAAGATCGGTGCCGGGGAACGCGGAGACGCTCCCCTTGGTCACCACGTGCGCGGACGTGCGGTCGATGATCGTCTCGTGCAGCGCGGCGCCGTCCGAGCCGCGCGCGAAGACCGGCGACCCTTCGTCCTCGATGTGCTGCACGACGACGACCGGCACCCCGTGGTCGTCGGCCGCGTCCCACGCGACCTCGATGTTGGGGATGGATGTCATCAGATCCGGGTAGCAGATCTTCAAATTGCCGGTGACGTACTCGTTCTGCAGGTCGATCACGATCAGCGCGCGCTTCATGGCTGAACTCTAACCCTCGCCGTCCCACGGCTGGTCTAGGCTTTTGCTCGGCCGCCCGCGCCCACAAGGCGCACCGGCGGCCGAGCGATGAAGCACACCGACTCCCACGAGGAAGCGACGATGAGAGCCCTGTTCAAGAGCGAGGCCGGACCCGGCCTCGAACTGGTGGATGTCCCCGAGCCCGAGATGGGTCCGGAGGATGTCCGGATCCGCGTTCTGCGCACCGGCATCTGCGGCACCGACCTGCACATCCAGCGCTGGGACGACTGGGCGGCGTCGGCCGTGAAGGCCCCGCTCATCCCCGGCCACGAGTTCTTCGGCGAGGTCGTCGAGGTCGGACCGCTGGTCCGCGATGTGGAGGTCGGCGACCTGGTGTCCGGCGAAGGGCACATCGTCTGTGGCACCTGCCGCAACTGCCGAGCCGGCCGCCGTCAGATGTGCATCCGCACCCAGGGTGTCGGAGTGCAGCGCGACGGCGCCTTCGCCGAGCAGCTCGTCCTTCCCGCCACGAACGTCTGGGTGCACCACAGCGCCATCGAGCCGGAGGTCGGCGCCCTGTTCGACCCGCTCGGCAACGCCGTCCACACCGCGCTCGCCTTCCCGGTCGTCGGCGAGGATGTCCTGGTCACGGGATGCGGTCCCATCGGCCTGATGGCCATCGCGGTCGCCCGCCACGTCGGCGCTCGCTTCATCGTCGGCACCGACATCAGCGCTCAACGGCTCGAACTCGCGCGCGGGATGGGCGCCGACTTCACCGTGGACGTGTCGCAGCACGACATCCACGAGGCGCAGAAGGCGCTCGGGATGCGCGAGGGCTTCGACGTCGGCTTCGAGATGAGCGGCGCCCCCACCGCGCTGCCGTCGATGATCGAGAACATGAACCACGGCGGCCGCATCGCGATGCTCGGCCTGCCGTCGTCGCAGATCGCCGTCGACTGGGGCATCGTGGTCACCCACATGCTGACCCTCAAGGGCATCTACGGCCGCGAGATGTTCGAGACGTGGAACGCCATGGGCGCGATGCTGCAGACCTCGGTCGAGCTGCACGACGCGATCGCGTCGATCGTCTCCGACCGCTTCCCCGCCCGCGACTGGGAGAAGGGGTTCGCCGCCGCTGCGTCCGCAGGTGGGGGCAAGGTCATCCTCGACTGGACGGAGGTCTGAACGTGTACGGAGCATTCCGGGAGCACATCGCGACGCAGCTGCAGGAGATCGAGGAGGCCGGCCTCACCAAGCGCGAGCGCAGCATCCACGGCCCCCAGTCGGCGCTGATCACCGCCGACGGCCAGGAGGTGCTCAACTTCTGCGCCAACAACTACCTCGGGCTCGCCGACCATCCGGCCCTCCGCGACGCCGCCAAGACGGCGCTCGACGATTGGGGCTACGGGATGGCGAGCGTGCGCTTCATCTGCGGCACCCAGGAGCAGCACCTCGAGCTGGAGCGGCGGGTGTCGCGGTTCCTCGGCACGGAGGCGACCATCCTGTTCTCCTCCTGCTTCGACGCCAACGGCGGCGTGTTCGAGACGCTGTTCGGCCCGGAGGACGCCATCGTCTCCGACGAGCTGAACCACGCATCCATCATTGACGGCATCCGCCTGTCGAAGGCCCAGCGGTACCGCTACAAGAACCGCGACCTGGCCGACCTGCGGGCGCAACTGGAGGCGGCGCGGGATGCGGGAGCGCGCTTCACGGTCATCGTCACCGACGGCGTCTTCTCGATGGACGGATACATCGCCCCGCTCGCGGAGATCTGCGACCTGGCGGACGAGTTCGGCGCCCTGGTCTTCGTCGACGACTCGCACGCGGTCGGTTTCGTCGGGGAGCACGGCCGCGGCACGCCCGAGTTCTGCGGGGTGTCCGACCGCGTCGACATCTACACCGGAACCTTCGGCAAGGCGCTCGGCGGCGCCTCCGGCGGCTACGTCTCGAGCCGCCGCGAGATCGTCGACATGCTGCGCCAGCGCTCGCGGCCGTACCTGTTCTCGAACACCCTCGCGCCGTCCATCGTCGCGGGCACGCTGGCGGCGCTCGACCTGCTGGAGCAGTCCGACCACCTGCGGGCGCAGCTCGTGGCCAATGCGGAGCTGTTCCGGCGGCTGATGACCGAGGCGGGTTTCGAGTTGCTGCCGGGCGCGCATCCCATCGTCCCGGTCATGTTCGGGGATGCAGCGCTCACCGCGCGCATGGCCGACGAGATGCAGCGCCAGGGCGTCTACGTGACCGCCTTCTCGTACCCGGTGGTGCCGAAGGGCCGCGCGCGCATCCGCGTGCAACTGTCGGCGGCGCACACGGAGGAGGAGATCCGCCGCTGCGTGGATGCGTTCGTCGCGTCGCGGGAGGCCGTCGCCGCGTAGCGGGCACCGCCGCGCGCTCCGTCTGCGGTCGCGGGGTCTGCCTCCCGCGTGCTGTCTGCGGTCGCGGCGGTCCGCTCCGGTGACGAACGGAGGTCCTGGCGGTGGGACCGCCCGCGATGTCCTCCGTTCCCTGCATCGGCCCGGCGCGTCGGGCGGGATCGCCTCCGTTTCCGACCAGCCGACGAACCGGGCCGCGTTCCCGCCGCGGCCGTGTCCGCCGTGGAAACGGAGGAGAAACGCCCGGTCCGGCCGCTCAGCTGCGCGAAAGGGAGGAGTCGCGGCGAGGGAGGGCGCCTATCCTCCTCCGTTTCGCGTTACGACGCGCGGCGCGCGAAAGGGAGGAGTCGCGGCGAGGAAGGGCGCCCATGACCTCCGTTTCGCCGGGCGCAAAGCGCCGGACCGGCTCAGTCGTCGAGCGACGCGCGCGGCCGGCGCAGCGTCACACCGCGGCGGGCAAAGAACAGGGCGAGCGTGATGATCAGGAACACCGCGAGCACCGACAGGTCGACCATTGCGACCGTCCCGCCGACCGCCGCCGCCTGCGTCAGACCGCACGCCCGGCCGGTCTGGTCCGCCGAGCAGAGGAACCGGTCGCCCTGGCCTGTCGCGCCGGCCTTCACCCACGGTCCGATCAGCTGGTTGTAGCCGGTGGCCAGGCCTTTCACCAGGGTCGGACCCGAGTGGCCCTCGCCGGGGACCGCCCAGTAGGTGACCTTCCAGCCGGCGTTCTCGGCGGCAGTCGCCGTGTCCTCGACCTGCTGCCGGAAGTGCGGGTCCTCCGCACCGGCGACGAAGATCCCGACCGTCGGCTGGGGGTAGTCGTTGGCCGCGAGGATGTTCACGGGCCAGGTCTTCTCGTACGCCACCTGGTCGCCGCCGAAGTAGCGGTCGCGGGTGACGGCCGGCCGGTACTCGCCCGGCTTGTCCGGCCCGGACACGTCGATGACCGCGCCCCACTTCTGCGGATACTTCGCACCGAGGTATGCCGCGCACTCGCCGCCGTGCGAGAAGCCGGCGATCACCCGGTCGGCGCGGTCCGGCGACGCAGGGAGGTTCGCGTCGATCCAGGCGGGGACATCCTGCGACAGGTAGGTGTCGAGCTTGCCCCCGGGGGTGTCGGCGCATGGCGGGTTCTTGTCGACGGCGCCGAGTTGGTCGACGACGAGCACGAACGGCGCCTGGTCGAGCCGCTGCTGCCCGAGGCTGTGCAGCGCATCGAGCGTGGCGCCGAGCGTCGGGTTGCCGGGCTGCCCCATCATCATCTCGACGACCGGACGCGTGCCCGACGGGTCGCGCAGCCAACCGGGCGGCACGAACAGGTGCGCGGCCCGCGCCTCGAAGCCGGACCGGGTGGCCGGGATGCGCACCGCCAGCTGGTAGCCCTCGGCGAGGGTCTTCGCCGTGATGGGGATGCTGCGGCCGGCGACGATGGGCCGGGCGAACGCCGGCTGCACGGCGACCCCGACCACTCCGACCGTCAGCACGACTGCGACCGCGGCGACAGCGATGCGCACACCCCGCCGTCCGGCGGACTGCAGCGCATCGCCGATCGCGAGCGGCAGCACGGTCGCGGCGAGCAGCACGGCGAACCAGCCGACGCCGGTCAGATCCGGGCGCGGGAGCAGGACGACGCCGAGCACGACGACGGCGAGTCCGACGAGCTGCCCGGCGATCACCGCGATGACGGTCGCGGTCGCGCGGAACCTCCAGGCCCGGCGCGCGAACCGGTACGCCGGGTACGCGCCGACCACGACGAGGGCGGCGGCGAGCCAGGCGAGCGCGGACATCCTTGTCAGTCTAGGTGCGCCCGCGTCCGCGGTCCGGGAGGGGCCCGCTTCGGGCGTACGGTTGCTCAGGAAGGAGGCGCGATGATCGTCGACAACGCCGTATACGTAGACGGCATCCGCACCGATCCGCCGTCTCTCGAGGAGACCAGCGAGACGGTGCGCGATCGCGGAGGCTTCGCGTGGATCGGGCTCTACCGGCCGAATGAGAGCGAACTGGCCGCCGTAGCGAAGGAGTTCGATCTGCCGCCGCTCGCCGTCGAGGACGCCCTCTCCGGTCACCAGCGCGCCAAGATCGAGAAGTACGGCGACATGCTCTTCGTCGTGCTGCGACCGGCCAGCTACGTCGATGAGACGGAGAAGGTCGAGTTCGGGGAGGTGCACGTCTTCCTCGGCGACGACTTCGTCATCACGGTCCGGCACTTCGAGACACCCGATCTTGCGCGCGTCCGCAAACGGCTCGAGGGTGACGCCGCGCTGCTGGCGCACGGTCCCATCGCGGCCCTGTACGGCATCCTCGACGAGATCGTGGACGAGTACGCGCCCGTCGTCGCCGGGCTCGAGGACGACATCGACGAGATCGAGGATCAGCTGTTCTCCGGCGACCGCGGGGTGTCGCGGCGCATCTACGAGCTGTCCACCGAGGTGATGCACTTCCAGCGCGCGGTGGACCCGCTGAAGGATGTGCTGCGCAGCCTGCGCGAGGGGCTGATCGCTCACGAGGCCGACGAAGGGCTGCGGGATGCGTTCCGCGACATCGAGGACCACGTCCTTCGCGTCACCGAGCGCGCGGACGGCTTCCGTCAGATCCTGCAGAACGCGCTCAGCGTGCACACGGCGCTCGTGGGCCAGCGGCAGAACGACGAGGTGAAGAAGATCTCCGGATGGGCGGCGATCCTGTTCGCCCCGACCCTCGTCGGCACGGTCTACGGCATGAACTTCCGCGTGATGCCCGAGCTGCACTGGGCGTTCGGCTACCCGTTCGCGCTCCTGCTGATGGTCGGGATGGGCGTCGGCCTCTACGTCGTCTTCAAGCGGAAGGGCTGGATCTAGCCCCGCGTCATCCCACCGCCACGCGAACACGCTCGTAGCGCGCGCGCAGGCCGTCGAGGAGGGCGGAGAGCCCGGTCTCGAAGGCCGCATCCGCCGGCGCGGTCGCGGTCGCGTCGAGTGCGCGGGCGCGCGCCGCGTATGCCGAGGCGAACGACGGGACCTGGTCCTGTGCTCCCGACGGGTCGAACATGTCGGCGGGTGCGACGGCGTCGAGCGCCGACCCGAGGATGAACGACTCGACCGCGACAAGCGTCGGCAGTACCTCGGGCTCGGGCCAGCCCGCGCGCACCATCGCGGCGACGACCGTGTCGTACATATGCATCGTACGCAGCGCGCCGGTGAGCGGGAGGATGGCGAGGAGCGCGATCGTCGGCGGGTGGGTGGCGAAGGCGAGGCGATACGAGTGCGCCCAGTCGAGCATCGCGGCGTCCCACGGGAGCGTCTCGAAGGCACTGACGTCGATGCGGTCCGAGATGAGCTCGCGGACGCCGGCGATGACGTCCTCCTTGCCGTCGACGTGGTTGTAGAGGGCGCTGGGCCGCACGCGGAGCGCCTGCGCGAGCCGCACCATCGTGAAGCCGTCTGCGCCCGATTCGTCGAGCAGTCGGAGGGCGGCCTCCGCGATGAGATCACGGGTCAGCACGGTCGTCTTCGGGCGCCCCACTCGACGCGCCGGGCGATCGATCTCGGCCATCCTCTTCCCCTCCGGCTCGATCACACCCTAGTATCTGACGAAATAAAAGAACGCCGTTCATTTATCCGTAACACGGAGGTTGCATGAGCACGACCGTCTTCACCGGTGGCACCATCCTGAGCAGCTATCGCTCCGACGCCGTCGAGCACACCGCGGTCGCGGTCGAGGACGGGCGCATCATCGCCGCCGGCGCCGAGGCCTTGGCCCTGCGCGACACGGCGGACGAGGCGGTCGACCTGCTCGGCGGCGTCCTCGCGCCCGCGTTCGGCGACGGTCACGCGCATCCCCTGCAGGGAGGACTGGAGAAGCTTGGGCCGCAGGTGCGGAGCTGCGCGTCGGTCGACGAGATCGTCGCGTGCGTGCAGGAGTGGGCGGACGCGCATCCCGAACAGGAGTGGATCTACGGCGGCAGCTACGACGCGACGCTGGCGCCTGAGGGGATGTTCGACGCGCGCTGGCTCGACGCCGCCGTCCCCGACCGGCCGGTCGTGCTGCGGGCGTGGGACTACCACACGGTGTGGGTGAACTCCGAGGCGCTGCGCCGGGCCGGGATCGACGCGAGCACGCCCGAGCCGGCGCTGGGCCGCATCCCGCGCCGGGCCGACGGGTCTCCGCTCGGCATCCTGCAGGAGCCCGGGGCCGTCGACCTCCTGATCCCCGCCGAGCCCGGCCGGACGCACGACGAGCGCGTCGAGGCCCTGCGGCTGGCGACCGCCGAGTACGCCGACCTCGGGATCGCCTGGGTGCAGGACGCCTGGGTCGAGCCGGCCGAGGTGGAGGCCTACCTCGAGGCGTCCGCACGCGGGCTGCTGTCGACGCGGGTGAACCTCGCCCTGCGCGCCGATCCCGTGCGCTGGCGCGACCAGGTGCCCGAGTTCGTCGAGTCTCGCCGCCGCGTCGAAGAGCTCGACGACCCGCTGCTGACCGCGGGCACCGTGAAGGTCTTCGTCGACGGCGTCATCGAGAACCACACCGCGGCGATGCTCGCCGACTACACCGACACCCCCGGAGACCGCGGGCTCCCCAACTGGGATGCGGCCGAGCTCACCGCGGCGGCTGTCACGTTCGACAAGCTCGGCTTCCAGTTGCACCTTCACGCGATCGGCGACGCGGCGACGCGGACCGCCCTCGACGTCTTCGAGGCGGTCGAACGCACCAACGGCGCACGCGACCGCCGGCCGGTGATCGCGCACGTCCAGGTCGTCGACCCGGCGGACCTCCCCCGCTTCGAGCGCCTCGGCGTCATTGCGAACTTCGAGCCGCTCTGGGCGCAGCTCGACTCGATGATGCTCGACCTGACCATCCCGCGCCTCGGACCCGAGCGCGAACGGCTGCAGTACCCCATCCGCACGCTCCTCGAATCGGCGACCGTCTCCTTCGGGAGCGACTGGCCCGTCAGCAGCGCCGACTGGCGGCCCGGCGTCGCGACGGCGGTCACCCGCCAGACCGAGCAGCGGATTCCGGAAGCCGGATGGACCCCCGCCGAGCGCATCCCGCTCACCGACGCGCTGGAGGCCTACTCCTCCGGCGTCGCCCGCCAGGCCTTCGCGCAGCATGCGCGCGGTGAACTGCGTCCGGGGTCCTCCCCGGACCTGGTCTGGCTCGACACCGACCCGCGTCACGTGGACCCGCACGACCTGCGATCCGTCCGCGTACTCGGAACCTGGGTCGCCGGCGTCCGCCGCGCGACCACCGTACGGAGCTGATACCCACCCCCGATTGCACCACTCCATCCCAGAGAGGCAGCACCACATGACCACGACCGACCTGCCGCCCCAGCCGCGGCTCAAGAGGGCGCTCGGCCCGACAGCCCTCGTGCTGTTCGGCCTCACCTACCTCGCCCCTGTCACCGTCTTCACGACCTATGGCATCGTGACGCAGTCGACCGACAACCACCTGCCCTCCGCCTACGTCGTCGCGCTGGTCGCGATGCTGTTCACGGCACTCAGCTACGGCGCGATGGCGCGTGCGTTCCCGGTGTCCGGTTCGGCGTACACGTACACCCAGCAGACGTTCGGCGGTCACGTCGGCTTCCTGACCGGGTGGACGCTGATGCTCGACTACCTGTTCCTGCCGATGATCAACTTCCTGCTGATCGGGCTGTACCTCAACACGCAGTTCCCGGACGTCCCGGGCTGGGTGTTCGCGCTGGCGTCGCTGCTGCTGGTGCTGCTCTTCAACGTGCTCGGAATCACCCTGGTCAACCGGCTCAACGTCGCGATCGTGGCTCTGTCGGTGCTTCTCGTGGTCGTGTTCGCTGTGCTCGCCATCAAGGAGCTGCTGACCAACCCGTCGTCCGAGACGCCGAGTCTGATCGAGCCGTTCCTGCCCGGCAAGGGCGGCCTGGGTCCGATCTTCGCGGGCGCCGCTGTGCTCGCCCTGTCGTTCCTCGGCTTCGACGCGGTATCGACCCTGTCGGAGGAGGCGAAGAACCCGAAGCGCGACATCCCGCGCGCAATCCTGCTCACCACTCTCATCGGCGGCGCGATCTTCATCGTCGTCTCCTGGCTGGGCGCCCTCGTGTACCCGGACTGGCGCGACTTCGCGGAGGTCGACTCGGCCGGCGTCGACCTGATGGCCAAGGTGGGCGGCACGTTCTTGACGTCGTTCTTCGTCGCCGTCTACGTGGTCGGCGCGTTCGGATCGGGAATGACGACCCAGGTCAGCGTCTCGCGCATCATCTACTCGATGGGCCGAGATGGGGTGCTCCCGCGCATTTTCGGCACGCTCCACTCGCGGTTCCGCACGCCGTGGGTGGCCGCGCTCGCGGTGTCCGTCGTGTCGCTCCTGGCGCTCGTGCTGACCCTGGATCAAGCCGCGACGATGATCTCGTTCGGCGCGCTGGCGGCCTTCTCGATGGTCAACCTCTCGGTGATCAAGCACCACCTGTTCCCGAAGGGCGGGCGCACCGCTCCCTCGGCGGGCGAGCGGGTGCGCTACGGCGTGCTGCCCGCGATCGGGTTCGTCCTGACCGTCTGGCTGTGGACGTCGCTCACGGCCACCACCTTCATCGTTGGCCTGTCGTGGATGCTCGTCGGTGTGATCTACCTGGCCGTCCTGACGCGCGGATTCCGCCGTAAGCCGCCGACGATGGACTTCTCGGAGAAGGAGGAGCTGGAGCAGGAGGCCGCCCGGGCCTCCTGAGCCCCTCCCCTGATCCGCGCGGGGTCACGCCCTCCGGTCGCCTCTGATTGACTTGGGGGCGTGACCTCCGCGACGCCCGACTTCCCGTATGACCGCCTGCGGCGGTGGCCGGACGTCGAGGCGCCGAACCTGTTCGCCGCGGACGCCGCCGACCGCCTGCTCTCGGACCTCGCCGGCGATGCGGTGCTGCAGCCGGGTCTCGTGGTGTTCGGCGACGGTTACGGAGCGCTGACCCTCGCGGCCGCCGCTCGCGGCGCCCACGACATCCGCGTGCACCAGGATGCCCTGACCGGTGAGCGCGCCCTCGACGCGAACGCCGCCGAGCTGGGGCTCAGCGGCACGTACGAGCACCGGCCGCTCGATGAGACGCTCGTGCGCGGAGCGCGCACCGTCCTGCTCCGGCTGCCCCGCAGCCTGGACGCCCTGGCCGAGATCGCGACACTGATCGCCGAGCACGCGCGGGCTGACGTGGTCGTCTACGCGGGCGGAATGCTGAAGCACATGACCACGGCGATGAACGACGTGCTCGCCGAGGTCTTCGGCTCCGTGGAGGCGTCACTCGCGCGCCAGAAGGCGCGGGTGCTGACCGTGCGCGAGCCGCATCCCGCCGCCGCCACCGTGCTCGACCGCTGGCCGGAGCGCGCCCGCGATGCAGCCACGGGGCTGTGGGTGTGCGCGCACGGGGCGGCGTTCGCGGGCGCGTCGATCGACATCGGAACGCGCTTCCTGCTCGGCGTTCTCGATGCGGCCGTCCCGGAGGCGCGCACGGCGATCGACCTCGGCTGCGGGACGGGCGTGATCGCGTCGGCGCTCGCCGTTGCGCGTCCCGGCCTCCGCGTCATCGCCACCGACCAGTCGGCGGCTGCGGTCGCGTCGGCCGCCACGACGGCGACGGCCAACGGCGTCGCGGAGCAGGTCGCCGTCGCCCGGGATGACGGGCTGTCGTCGCAGCCGGACGCCTCGGCGGACCTCGTGGTGCTGAACCCGCCGTTCCACATCGGAGGAGCCGTCCACACCGGGATCGCGCACCGGCTCTTCGCGGAGGCGGGCCGGGTGCTGGTTCCGGGCGGTGAGCTCTGGACGGTGTGGAACTCGCACCTCGGCTACCGCGCGGCGCTCGAGCGCGCGGTCGGCCCGACGCGGCAGATCGCCCGCAACCCGAAGTTCACGGTCACCGCGTCGCGCAAGCCGGCCTGACGGGACGTCTCAGCTGCGCAGTACCTCGCGGACGCCGGAGACGACCATCCCCCCGGCGCCCAAGCCGAGGGCCTTGTCGGCGGCCGCACGCGACGGGACGATGTGCGCGAGCACCGGCTTGCCGCTCCCGGTGAAGGTCCGCCAGGCGTCCTCGCCGCCGTTGTAGTCGAGCCCGAGCCAGCTCCAGCGCTCGGCGGTGGAGGCGAACAGCTGCGGGTCGGAGGCGAGTTCCGCCCCGTAGTAGTACCCCCAGGTGCGGAAACCGCGGCCGCCCGCATCGACGGGCCACTCGCGGGCGGTGCAGTAGCCCTTGGCGACGAACGTGTTGGTTGCATGGTCGACCGTCGCCATGAGCGCGAAGAGCTCACCGAAGTGCTCGACGGGGACCACCTTCGGGTCGACGAAGATCGTGTGCGTCGCGGCATAGGCGGCGATGAGCTCCTCGAAGCGAAGGTATGGCTGCGGAGCCTGGCGTGGATCGTTCGTTTCGGCGGCCGAGATGCGGTGCTGCCGGACCTCCTTCCAGGTGTGCTCCGCCGCGACGAATCCGGACGTGCCCGAGGTGCGGTCGAGCGTCTCGTCGTGCAGCCCGAACCAGACGCCGTCCGACGTGCGGGCCAGCGAGATCTCGAGCGCGTTGACCCCGGCCGCCACCGAGTTGCGGTACGCCTCCATCGACATCTCCGGCCAGTCGAGGGAACCGCCGCGGTGGGCGACCGTGAAGCCCTTCCGCTCGATGAGACGGTCGACCAGGAGGCCGTCCTCCGACCCGCGGAAGATCCGCGGAACGACATACGCACCGCCCGCGACGGCTGCCGCGCCGAGAACACCGCCGACGACGCCGCCGATGAGGGCTCTCCGCGAGACGCGTCGGGCAGGCGGGGCGGCGGTCTCCTCGTCGTCGGGCATGCGCAACCCTAGGCATCCCGGTCGTCGCCGATCAAGCGACCCGCTCGGGGGGTGGAGCATGGTGTCGAGCGGGAAAGGCAACCCGTTCCGTTGCGGATTTGGATATTCACAACGTTTTCAGGGTGCGATCAGTAAAACGGCAACCGAATCCGTCGTCATTCGCTTGTCCTTCAGGCCGGATGTTGCTAACGTCCCCCTGTCGCACACCGACGTCGCGCCCCCGCCCGTCGACCAGCGACCCTCGAAGCCAGGGAGAGCAATGACGCAGACCAGTTCCCGGCCGGACGCCTCGCACGGAGGCGACGCCGACCACCACCGGGGAGACCACCACGCCCTCGCGGCCGACGGCGTGAGCGCCGCCGGATCCATCGTGATGGCCGTCGCGGGCAGCGCACCCGCCTACTCGATCGCCGCGACGACGGCGACCCTCGTCGGGGCCGCCGCCCTCGGCGCTCCCGCAGCGCTGCTCTGGTGCGGCATCCCGATGCTCGGCATCGCCTGGGCGTTCCTGTACCTCGGACGGCTCGACGTGAACGCGGGCGCCGCCTACTCGTGGGTCGCACGGGCGCTGCACCCCATCCTCGGCTTCCTCTCCGGCTGGGCGCTGGTCATCTCGGCGACGATCTTCATGGTCGCGGGAGCGCTGCCCGCCGGGGCCATGACGGTCACGCTGTTCGCTCCGGAGCAGGCCGAGAACGTTCCGCTCATCACCGGTGTCGGCGCGCTCTGGTTCCTCGTCATGGCGGCGTGCGTACTGTTCGGCGTGCACGTCACCGCGCGGGCACAGTGGATCATGTCGGTCATCGAGGTGGGCATCCTCGTGCTCTTCGCGGTACTGATGATCGTGCGGGCCGCCACCTCGGCTCACGCCGGACCGTCGTTCTCGTGGGACTGGCTGGGCTTCCAGCACCTCACCGGCCAGGGAGTCTTCGTGTCGGCCGCGCTGGTCGCGGCCTTCTACTTCTGGGGCTGGGATGTGTCCGCCAACCTCAACGAGGAGACGAAGGACGGCCACAAGAACGCCGGGTCGGCCGGCATCATCGGTGTCATCATCGTCTTCCTGCTGTTCGAGATCTTCACGATCGCGACGCTGGTGATCCTGCCGCAGAAGACGATCGAGGAGCACAGTGCCAACGTGCTGTCCGTGCTCGGCGACGCCGTGTGGCCGGGCATCGGCGGAAAGGTGCTGGTGATCGCCGTCGCGCTGTCGACCATCGCGACGCTGGAGACCACGCTCATCCAGGTCACCCGGACGCTGTTCTCGATGGGACGCGACAACACCATCCCGAAGGCCTTCGGCCGCATCCACCCGAAGTGGCGCACGCCGGCCTTCGCGACGCTCGTCGTCGTCGGGGTGTCGATCGTGCTGTTCGTCGGATCGAACTTCGTCGGCAACGTCGGCGAGATCATGAACAACGCGATCCTGTCCATCGGCATCCAGATCGCGTTCTACTACACGCTCGCCGGAGTGGCCGTGGTGGTCGCCTACCGGAAGGTGCTGCTGAAGTCGGTGAAGAACTTCCTCCTCATCGGGTTGTGGCCGGCGGCCGGCGCGGTGTTCATGGGCGTGATGTTCGTCATGGGGATCGTGCAGAACTTCCAGGACGACGCGATCGTCGTCAACATCCTCGGGCTCGGGCTGATCGTGCTCGGTGTCGTGCCGATCGTGCTCTTCTACCGCAAGGCGCGCGGGTACTACACGCGGCGCCCGCTCGAGCTCCCCGACGAGCTCGACGCCGCTGCCCCCGCGAACGTCGACGACCGGGACCCCGCCGCTCGCTGACCCCCCGGCGCTCAGGCGGGGGCGACGGTGGGGGACGGGAGGGGACGCGGGCGGAAGGTGAGGATGGCGGCGGCGGCCAGGAGCGCCGCGACGGCGATCGTCCAGCCCGCGGCGAGGAAGGCGCCGTCCGGACGGACGATCGACTGCCCCGCGAGCGCCTGCACGGTGACGAGAGGGAGCACGGCCGCGTAGGCGGCGGTCGCCACGACGACGAGGCGCGTGCGCACCCGGTCGTCGGCCAGGGGATGCCAGCGCCGGCCGAGCCACCCGAGCAGCACCGCGAGCAGCGGCAGCAGCTGCAGGGCGTGCATCCCGATGAAGTGCGGGATGCGCAGGTCGCCGCCGACGGTACTCCAGCCCAGCACCGGGAGTCCCGGTCCGCCGTCGGCGAGTCCGACAGTGTGGGCGCCGGCGATGCCCCGGAAGTCGGCCAGCTGTGCGGCGGTCGGCCCGGTCATCAGGTAGGCGAGCCCCATCCCGGCCAGCGCGAGCAGGGCGCCGGCGCGCACGGCGAGGGTCGTCGACCGCGTGCTCAGCCGCAGGAAGAACACCGCGATCGTGGTGACGAACGTGCACACGTAGAGCGTGGTGATGGAGATCGCCATGACGCCCCAGACCGCGCTCGCGAGAGGCGTCGAGACGTTGAAGTGGCTCGTCGTCCCTGCGGCGGCGGCACCCACGATCAGCACCTGCTCGACGATGAGAGCGACGGCGACGACGGTCCCTGCGGCGTGCGCGATCCGGCGCCACCGCGGCAGGTGTGCGATGAGCCAGGCCCAGGTGACGCTGTACAGCAGGATGGAGAGGGAGAACTTGAGCGGCTTGGCCCACGCCTCCATACCGGTGATCTGGCGCGGGTCGACCAGCAGTCCGACGAGGCAGACGATCGTGCTGACGATCATCAGAGCGGCCACCGTCATCAACGGACGGTGCCAGGCGAAGACGGCCTTCATGAGCTTCTTCTTCTTTCTTCGGTGACGACGGCCTGCGCCATACGACGCAGGCCGAGCGAGAGGGTGTCGCCGAGCACGGTGCCGATCACCATGAGCTCGGTCATGCGCGACGGGTCGGGCAGGGTGGCGACCGCACCCAGGTCGGCTTCGGCGTGGATGCGGGCGGCGGCGGCGTAGCGGTCGAGATAGTCGTCCGGGAGAGGGAACCCCGAGCCGGCGAACGCGTCGATCACGCGGGCGGCGATCTCGCGGCCGATGTTGTCGTCGCAGTCGGTCCATCCGGCGCGGGCGGCTAGCGCATCCACTCGCGCGAGTGCCTCGGGCGTCGGTTCGGCGACGTCCGAGACGGCGGAGCGCGAGAGCGCCTGCTGCGCGACGTCGAAGGTGTGGGCGATGGGGGCGCCTGGCTCATCCAGTGCGTTCAGGATGGTCTTGACGGAGGCGATGGACAGCTTGCCCACCTCGAGCATGGCGCGGATCAGCCGCAGCCGACGCTGGTGCTCCTCGCTGTAGATGGTGCGGTTGCCGCCCACGCGTTCGCCCGCGGGCAGCAGCCCTTCCCGCACGTAGTACTTGATCGTGGCGGCGGGAGTCGAGGAGCGTTCGGCGAGTTCGGTGATCAGCACGGCCTGATAGTAACACTACCGGTAGTGGCGCTACCAGTGGGGGAATGGATCAGGCGCTAACGTGGGAGGACCCGAGGCGAGGAGACATCGTGGGCAAGACCGTGCTGTACGCATCCGTGTCGGTGGACGGCTTCATCGCCGACGCGGACGACCAGCCCGGGCCGCTGTTCGACTGGTTGCTGGGCGGAGACGTGCCGTTAGACGACAGCGGCGTGTTGAAGGTGTCGCAGGCCTCGTACGACTACGTCCGGCCCTACTGGGACGGGATCGGAGTGACCATCGTCGGTCGCCACGTCTTCGACATGACGGACGGGTGGGACGGGGTGCCGCCGGGCGGCGTCGAACACGTCGTCGTCGTGACCCACCGGGGCCGGCCGGAGGGCTGGTCCCCCGACGCCCCGTTCACGTTCGTCGACGGCATCGAGGCGGCCATGCGCACAGCCCAAGGACTCGCAGGGGACCGCGTGGTCGAGGTCGCAGCGGGAGCTGTCGGCGGCCAGGCGCTCGCCGCGGGTCTGATCGACGAGGTCCGGATGGATGTGGCACCCGTCGTGCTCGGCGCCGGGAAGCGCTTCTTCGGGTCCGTCGCAGCGCAGCATCTCCTCGAGGGACCGGAGGACGTCGTCCAGGGCGACGGCGTGCTCCACCTGCGCTACCGCGTGCGTCGGTGACGATGCGCTGATCCGGAGCCGGACGCCCGCGTCACGCCTCGTCGTGCTTGCGGCGCGACGGCGAGTCGAGCAGGGACAGGACGAAGAGCAGCGCCAGCAGGGCGAAGATGCTGAGCGCCGCGATGAGGTCGCTCCAGGTGAAGGGGATGAGCGCGCCGTCGATCGAGAGGACGAAGACCGTCTCGACCACGCCGAACGCGATGAAGAACAGTCCGAGCAGCACGCGGGTCGTCCGGATGTTGCGACCACGGCGGTGCACCTCCACGCGCCGCAGCTCCACCATCAGGGTCAGCAGCAGCAGCGGCAGCACCTGGGCCAGGGTCGCGGCCGTCTGGCTGTCCATCAGCACCACGCGCAGGTCGGCCGGATCCACCATGGCGACAGGCTACCGCCCCGTCGGCGTCGTGGTCCCCGGCTGGGGCACCATCATGGGCGCGCATCCCGCCAGGATGCGGTCGATCGCGTCGTGCTCGGCCGGTGCGACCCACAGGTGATACCGGGCCTTCACGGCGACCTGCGCCGCCACGTACTCGCACCGGTACGGCTTCACCGGCGGAAGCCAGGTGGCCGCATCCCCGTCGGACTTCTTCGCGTTCGTCGGCCCGTCGACCGCGACGAGGTTCAGCGGATCGTTCGCGAGCTGCCGCCGTTGCTCGAAGGTGAGCTGCTGGGCGCCGGTCTGCCAGGCGTTGGCGAGCGGTACGCGGTGGTCGATCTGCACCTCGGCCGAAGTCGCGACGCCGCGGCGGAAGCTGATCGTCTTCCCGGTGTACGGGTCGTGGAGGGTGCCGGAGGTGACCTTGCAGGGGCCGTCCCGGACGATGTCGGTCAAATCGCGGGCGAGGATGAGGTCGCGCGTCGAGCACGCCTGCCCGGGCAGATCCCACGCCGGTCCGAAGTCGCCGACCCGGTCGTACCCCGTCTTCGGCGCCTTGCCCTTCACTGGGAGCGTGGCCAGCAGCGCTCGGGCGTCGATGGACCCGGCCGGCGCCGCCGACGCTGGCGCGGTCGCCGGCGGAGCCGACAGCGCTGACACCGGCGGAGTCGCAACCGTGCCCGCCGGCTCCGCGGCGCTCACGACGACGGAGCACCCGGCCAGGAGCAGAGTGGCGGCGACAAGCGCGGAGGCGGACAGCCTCCGCCTCGTCCGTTCTTGATCCGTCTGGCGCACGAGATGCGATCCTATGGGCCGCCTCCGACACCGGGCGGCGGCACGCCAGGGGTCGACGCGAAGCGTTTCCCGAGGGGGGACGATCGCGACCCGTTCAGGCGCCAACGTGGAGCGATCTGTCCGGTGTGACCGCTATGGGCAGGTCATGCGGCTCGCATGATACGTTCCGATATGGCATGAAGAATATGATGACTTTGTTGTCAGAGTGGAGAACGTTCCGATGAAGGTGAGGCAGGACCGGAACGCGTTGGAGCAGACCCACATCGGTGTCCGGAAGTCGGCCGACACCGTCCGAGAGAACTGGAGCGGCGTGGCCGCCCGGGCCGCCGCCGCTACCCACGAGGCCCTCCTTGCCAGTATTCTCGCCAAACGCGCTGCGCTCGAGAGTGCGCTCTCCGCTTGCCAGGCGTACCAGGACGCGCACGAGGACGTGAAGGATCGGGCGCGGGTCTGGGTGGAACAGCTGGCCGCGGCCCGCCAAACGATCGGTTCGGCGAACGCCATGGTCACGGGGCCACTGACTGCACCGGGCATGGGCGACCTGATCGCGTTGGCGACACGGAGCAAGACCGCCGCCCTCGCGGAAGAGGCGGAGGCCTTGGCTCGACTCAAGACGTTGTACATGACCAGAGTCGAAGCGCGAGCGGCGTTCCGTGCCGCGATCAGCGATATCATCGACGCGTCGGCAATCAGCGCACGCGTGATCGACAAGCAGAAGCCACATCCCCAGCCGAAGCCGAACAACTCGACGCCCTGGGAGCTCGGACAGCAGTGGCTGACCGGAACCGGGCCGCGTCACCAAGAGTTCACCGACGACGATCCCTTCACCATGATGCTGCGCGAGCACGACCACGTCAGAGCAGTGGAAGACAGACTCCGGAAAGCTTTGAAAGCAGGCACACTTCGTGTGGGCGAGATCCCGGAGGACTTCTCGTACCATTTGGGCGGCGCTGACGGGGCCGGAAAGTACGTGGCGGACTACTCCACTCTTGCCACAGGTGGGGCAACGGGGAACCTTGCGGTGACTTTCTTGGGATCCTACGAGCTCCATCCCGAGGTGCTGTCGATCAACCCTGATGGAAGCGCGACGGTCCGATTTGTCGTGACCAACGAATCGGACATCCAATCGGCTACTCATCCCCCCGTGATCGGCTATACGGACTGGTGGAGTCAGCTAATCGGGAACCCTCTCGACTCGGTGTTCAAACACCTGGGACCGATGGCGCCGACGAGTCAGACCATCACCTGGACCGAACCAATCCGGCCGACGAAGTGACGTACAAGCGCACGTGCTTCGGTGTCATGGCACTGGTGTTGATGGCTGTTCTTCTTGTTGGTTGTAGTGTTCAGTCGGTCCATCGCACGGACGTGATCGGGTTGTGGAAACATCCTGCGGACACGAGTCAATCGGTCGATATTCGGCAGGACGGAACGTTCTTGATTCGCAACGTCTCGAAGGGGGCGCTCAGCGGTAAGGCTCCTGCCGCGTCGGCCCCGTATACGCAGATCGGCACGTGGCAGCTCGAGCGGCATCGCGGAAGCCACAGGTCTTACCTCTTGTTGCTGGGGGTGGATGGCTCCGATCATTCCTTCATCTCCACGTTTGAGATCGTCGGCTCTGGCGCGAGTCTTACCATCTACTTGCCGCTCGGCGGTCGCTATGAAGGGCGGCGATTCGAGTTCACGCGGTGAGGTGCGCACGAAACGCGGCGCATCCTCGGCCTTCCCGTTAGCGGCCCTGGCGCGACGTCGCTTTCCACCCGCAATTCGTCGTCCGCCGGGGGCCAGCTTTCGGCTCAGAAATCGGAATATCCCCTCGCCGATCAAAGTTGAGCCTAGTAGACTCAAGTTTGCCCACAGAGAACTGGGAAAGGAACCACATGGCGAACATGCAGGGTGCGCCCTCCACGCAGGAGGAGGCGAAGAGCGCTCTCGAACAGTACGGCGTGAACCTCACGGAGATCGCCAAGAGCGGCAAGCTCGACCCGGTCATCGGGCGGGATGCCGAGATCCGGCGTGTCAGCCAGGTGCTGACCCGTCGCACTAAGAACAACCCCGTGCTCATCGGCGAGCCCGGCGTCGGAAAGACCGCGGTCGTCGAAGGCCTCGCCCAGCGCATCGTCGCGGGGGATGTGGCCGACTCCCTCAAGGGGAAGCAGCTGGTCGCACTCGACCTCTCCGCGCTCGTCGCGGGAGCGATGTACCGCGGGCAGTTCGAGGAGCGGCTGAAGGCCGTCCTCAAGGAGATCAACGACGCCGAGGGCCGGATCATCACCTTCGTCGACGAGCTGCACATCCTGATGGGTGCAGGCGGCGGGGAGGGTTCGGTCGCGGCCTCCAACATGCTGAAGCCGATGCTCGCCCGCGGTGAGCTGCGCCTGATCGGCGCGACGACCCTCAACGAGTACCGCGAGTTCATCGAGAAGGATGCGGCCCTCGAGCGGCGCTTTCAGCAGGTCTACGTCGGCGAGCCGTCCGTGGAGGACACCGTCGCGATCCTCCGTGGGCTGAAGGGCCGCTACGAAGCCCACCACGGCGTGACCATCGAGGACTCCGCCCTCGTCGCCGCCGCATCCCTCTCGAACCGGTACATCACCGCCCGGCAGCTGCCGGACAAGGCGATCGACCTGATCGACGAGGCCGCCTCCCGGCTGAAGATGGAAATCGACTCGGCGCCGGTCGAGATCGACACCCTGCAGCGCCAGGTCGAGCGCATGAAGCTGGAGGAGTTCGCCCTCAAGAAGGAGAAGGACGACGCCAGCAAGGAGCGCCTCGCGCAGCTCCGTGAGCGCCTTCACCAGCAGGAGGACGAGCTGGAGGAGCTGCAGGCCCGGTGGCGCGCCGAGAAGGCATCGCTCAACCGCGTCGGCGAGCTGCGGTCGCAGCTGGAGGAGGCCAAGACCCGGCGAGACGTCGCCCTGCGCGACGGCCGGTACCAGGAGGCGTCCCGCATCGAGTACGAGACCATCCCGGGCATCGAGCGGGAGCTTGCGGAGGCCGAGCAGGCCGAGCACGAGCACCCGCGCATGGTGAACGAGCAGGTCACGGCCGACGACATCGCCGCCGTCGTCGCGGCGTGGACCGGCATCCCCGTCGACCGCCTCACCCAGGGCGAGACCGAGAAGCTGCTCAATCTGGAGCACGAGCTGGGCCGCCGCATCATCGGTCAGAAGAAGGCCGTGCAGGCGGTGTCGGATGCGGTGCGCCGCACCCGCGCGGGCATCTCCGACCCCGGGCGCCCGACCGGCTCCTTCCTGTTCCTCGGCCCGACCGGTGTCGGCAAGACGGAGCTCGCGAAGGCCCTCGCGGCGTTCCTGTTCGACGACGAGAAGGCCATGGTCCGCATCGACATGAGCGAGTACGGCGAGAAGTTCTCCGTCTCGCGGCTCGTCGGCGCCCCTCCCGGATACGTCGGCTACGAGCAGGGCGGTCAGCTGACCGAGGCCGTTCGTCGTCGTCCGTACTCGGTGATCCTGCTCGACGAGGTCGAGAAGGCGCACCCGGAGGTCTTCGACGTGCTGCTGCAAGTGCTCGACGACGGCCGGCTGACCGACGGCCAGGGCCGCACGGTCGACTTCCGCAACACCATCCTGGTGCTCACCTCGAACCTCGGCAGCCAGTTCCTCGTCGACCCGACGTTGAACCCGACCGAGCGCGAGGAGGCGGTGCTTCAGATGGTGCGGCAGGCGTTCAAGCCGGAGTTCGTCAACCGACTGGACGACATCGTCGTCTTCTCCGCCCTCACACAGGAGGAGCTGGGCGAGATCGTCGAGCTGGGCATCGACCACCTGATGCAGCGCCTCACCGAGCGGCGCCTGGAGCTGGCGGTCACCCCGGACGCCCGGGCGTGGCTGGCCGAGCGCGGGTATGACCCGATTTACGGCGCCCGTCCGCTCCGCCGGCTGATGCAGCGCGAGATCGAGGACCGTCTCGCCACCGCGCTGCTCGCCGGCGAGGTGCGCGACGGCGACCTGGTCCGGGTCGACCTGGATCGCGATGCCGACCACCTGACGGTCGCGGCCGTCCGCGAGTAGTACGCACGACGAAGGGCCCCCACCCGATCCGACGATCGGCTGGGGGCCCTTCGCGTAGGCTCGAACCATGCGTGCTGCTGTCATCCACGGAGAGCGCGATGTGCGCCTCGAAGACGTCCCCACCCCCACCCTCTACACCGGTTCGGGCTCCGACGGCCTCGACGCCGTCGTCCGCGTCGTCGCGGCCTGCGTCTGCGGCAGCGACCTGTGGCCCTATCGCGGCGTGACGCCGACGGCCGAGCCGCGGCGGATCGGTCACGAGTTCGTCGGAGTGGTCGAGGAGGTGGGCGAGAACGTCCGCACCATCCGGCCGGGCGACTTCGTCATCGCGCCGTTCTACGACTGCGACATGACCTGCGTGAACTGCCGCAACGGCGTCAGCACGTCGTGCCTGCACGGCGGCTGGTGGGGCGCCCAGGACCGCATCGGCGGCTTCGCGGACGGCGGCCAGGGCGAGTACGTGCGCGTGCCGCACGCCGACGGGTCGCTCGTCGCCACCCCCGAGTACCCGCGCGCCGAGCTCATCCCGAGCCTGCTGACGCTGTCGGATGTGATGGGCACCGGGCACCACGCCGCGGTCTCCGCCGGAGTCACCGAGGGGAGCACGGTCGTCGTGGTCGGCGACGGCGCCGTCGGGCTGTGCGCTGTGCTGGCCTCCGCGCGGCTGGGCGCGTCGCGCATCGTGGCCATGTCGCGGCACGAGACGCGGCAGGCGCTCGCGCGCGAGTTCGGCGCGACCGATATCGTCGCCGAGCGCGGCGACGCGGGTGTCGCGGCGGTCAAGGAGTTGTTCGACGGGATCGGCGCGGACTGCGTGCTCGAGGCCGTCGGAACGAAGGAGTCGATGGACCAGGCCATCCGCTCGGCCCGTCCGGGTGGCATGGTCGGTTACGTCGGGGTTCCGAACGGCGGCCCGGAGCTGCCGGTCCGCCCGCTGTTCCAGAGCAACATCGGCGTCAACGGCGGGGTCGCGCCCGTGCGGAACTACGTGGAGGACCTGCTTCAGGACGTCTGGTCGGGCGCCATCGAGCCGGGTCGCGTGTTCGACCTCGAGGTGCCGCTGACCGACATCGCCGAGGCGTATGCGGCGATGGATGAGCGCCGGGCGATCAAGACGCTCGTGCGCCCGTAAGGGCCGCCACAGTAGGGTCTGACGCAGACAGAACGGCGCCCGCCGGAGGATGAACACATCCCGGCGGGCGCCGTGTCGTTTGCGGTCCGGAGCGGATCAGCCGTGCACTTCGGCGATCTCGTCGAGCGGGCGGCGGCTGCGCGGCGCGGCCTCGCGCGTCCGCAGCGGCTCAGGCAGCGTCTCGGCGTCGCCGAGCACGCCCAGTGCGGTGACGGAGACCGGCACGAAGCGCTCGCCGAGCTGGAAGGCCTCACGCAGCGCCTCGGCGTCGAAACCGCCCATCTGGTGCGCGTGGAGCCCGTCGTGGTGGGCCTGGATCGTCAGGTGCGCGACGGCCTGACCGAGGTCGTAGGTCGCCCACCGGCGCTCCTTGCCCTCCTCGTCGACGACCTCGGCGGCCGCGACGATCAGGACGGCCGCGGATCCGGCCCACACGGTGTTGAAGCCGGCCAGGTTGGCGACGATCGTGTCGAAGGCCTCGGTGCCGCGCCGCGCGACGATGAAGCGCCACGGCTGGGTGTTCGCGGCCGACGGCGACCAGCGCGCCGCCTCGAGGGCGGAGCGCAGCGTGATGTCGTCGATCCCGATCGAGGGGTCGAAAGCGCGCGGGCTCCAGCGCTCGGCGAGTGCGGGGAGCAGCGGGGCGGACGTCTCGGCGACGCGCGCGGTGGCTTCGGCGATGGACATGGAACTCCTCCAGGGTGTTCGTTCAGGATCTCTCGGCTCCATTGCCTGGCTATGTCCATGTAAACGCATCGGATCCGAGGAAATTCCCGCTGTCTATCCGCGGCGGCATGGCGCACGGGATGCTGTGCCCGACCGCAGGTTTGGGCGGTTCAGACCGAGAGGTGGATGCGATGTCCGAGGTGCAAGTCCGTTCCGGATGGGTGGGGTGGGCGCTGTTCGCAGCGGTGCTCCTGCTCATCGCCGCGATCCTCGACGTGTTCTACGGGATCGTCGCCCTGCTCGGGCCGTCGACCGGGTATTTCGTGTCGTCGTCGGGCATCCAGACGTTCAGCCTCACGGCGTGGGGATGGTGGTCGATCGTGCTCGGCCTGCTCATGCTGATCGCCGGCCTGTCCCTCATGCGCGGCGCCCTGTGGGCCCGCATCTTCGCGGTGTTCATCGCGGCTCTCCACGCCATCGGGCAGCTGATCACGTTTCCGGCCCAGCCGTGGTGGTCGATCGCGATGGTGACCGTCGACCTCCTCATCATCTACGCGGTGACCGTGCACGGAAGGGAACTGCGGCGCAACTGACGGCGCAACCGACCGGGGGGAGACAGGGGGCGAACGCCCGTCGGCACACCTGCCGACGGGCGTTCCGTGTGAACGGCACATGTCGCACGTGTAAAAGTTCGTAACATTCAGAAAGCCCCCCGACGACCCTCCTCCGGGGTACAAGATTCACGCATCCCGGGCGTGCCGCGCTTCACCCTGGGGTGAAGTCGACATGCGTGCATTTCTGGCTGCTGATCGGCCTCTCTATCTCGCGACTCTCGTTGAGAGGTGCTCATCACGGATGCCCTCCCGGCTGTCCGCGTGTCTGCGGACACCACCCCGAGGGGGACGACGCGACACGCTTAGGATGCCCGTTCCACCCCCACTTGCGGGGGCGCTCCCACGCCCCGTAGAACTGACCTCACCCGAACCCGACCAGATCCCCAGTGCTGTGGATGCCACCCCCACCCCACCGTGAGAGGTCCCGTCCGTGTTCATCTTCCTGTTGCAGCTCCGCCACATGCTGGGCGGGCATCCCGAGTTCTACCTCTTCGCGATCTACTCGGCGCTGATCTGGGTCATCTGGATCGTCAAAGTGCTCATGTCCCGCCGCTACCGCGCCTACACCGGCGAGTTCACCGGCACGACCAGCGTGGTCGTCCCGGTCGTCGACGAGCCGCTCGACCTGTTCCGCGACGTCCTCGGACGCATGGTCGAACAGAAGCCGGGCGAGATCATCGTCGTCATCAACGGCGCCCCCAACCCCGAGCTCGCCGAGGTGTGCGAGGAGTTCGCGCCGCTGGTGCGCTGGGTCCACACGCCCATTCCGGGCAAGCGCAACGCCGTCATGATCGGCACCAAGATGTCGACCGGCGAGATCACGGTCCTCGTCGACTCCGACACCATCTGGACCGAGGGCACGCTGGCGGAGCTCGTCAAGCCGTTCGCGGACGACCGCGTCGGCGGCGTGACCACCAAGCAGCGCATCCTGGAACCCACCCGCAGCTGGATCACCCGTTGGGCGGACTGGCTGGAGAACTCGCGGGCCCTCTACTCCATGCCCGCGCAGAGCGTCGTCGGCCAGATCGGCTGCCTCCCCGGCCGGACGATCGCCTTCCGCCGCTCGATCCTGATGCGGGTCATGGACAAGTTCATGACCGAGAAGTTCCTCGGCGTCTTCCTCGAGGTCTCCGACGACCGGACGCTGACGAACCTCACGCTGAAGGAGGGCTACCGCACCGTCTACCAGCACACCAGCCTCGTCTACACGGACGCCCCGCTGAAGGTGAAGAAGCTCTTCAAGCAGCAGCTCCGCTGGGCGCGCGGCAGCCAGTACAACACCCTCCGCATGCTCCCGTGGATGCTCGGGCACGCCCCGGTGCTGGCGTTCTTCTTCGTGATGGACATCATCCTTCCGTTCATGCTGGCCGGTGTCATCGGCGGCTGGATCTACCGCTCGATCACCGGCGGCGGCTACAACTTCTACGAGGGCTTCCTGAAGTCCTACGGGATCGAGGGCGGCATCCTCACCGTCGTGGCCCTGATGGTCGCGTCGTCGGTGATCAGCATGTCCATCCGGCAGATCCGCCACCTCTCCGAGAAGCCGAGTGACTTCTTCCGCCTGCCGGTGTTCATCATCGTGTCGACGTTCTTCCTCATGCCGATCCGCCTGATCGGGTTCTTCCGGATGGCGCACGCCAGTGGATGGGGCACCCGCGCCGGCGCCTATGCCGGCGGTCCCGCGGAGATCAGCTCCGAGGAGGAGATCGCGGCGCACGCCACCGCGGCCGCTCCGTCGGGTCACACGCCCGCCCTGCTGCCGGACTCCGTCGGCGGGATGACCACCGCGACGGCCCTGGCCACCCGCACGCAGCTCGCCACGCGGGCCGAGGTGAAGGCGGCAGCGTCCGCTCCCGCCGCCAAGCCCGCGAAGGCCAGCCGCCGCAAGCTCAACCCGCTCGCCGCCATCCCGTACCTGATCGGAATCGCGATCCTGACCCTGGAGGCTCTCTTCCTTGTCTGACCAGACCGCCCCCGCACGGGCCGCCGCCTGGTGGTCCCAGTCCAAGTCCCGCTCGCAGGCGACCGCCGTGGCCGCCCTCGTGCTCACGGCCGTCCTCGTCGGGATCTCCGCCTACGTCTGGGTGTCGCCGACCGGCGCTCCGCTCCGCAAGGCCGTCGACCAGGCGGCGACGGCCGTCACCCCCTTCGCGGCCCAGAACGCCGAACTCAAGCGCAATCTCGACAAGGCCACCGAGACGATCGCCTCGCAGAAGGGCAAGCTGACCGCGCTGCAGAAGGCGACCCTCGCCGCCCAGGCCGCTGCCGCCAAGCAGCTCGCCACCGCCCAGCAGAAGGCCGCAGCAGCCGAGAGCCAGCTCGCCAGCGTGAAGGCGCAGCTGTCCGCCGCCCAGGCGAAGGGCACCTCCGGCTCGACCGCGTCGGGCTCCACCGCGTCCGGTCACAGCGGCTCCGGTTCGTCCGGGTCGTCCGGCGGAGACGCCGCCGCCCCGATCACCGCGCCGGCCCGCGCCGACCTGGTGAACCCCGCCAAGCGCTACTACGGCATGTACACCGAGCAGGCCCCGTTCAACTGGGCCACCTTCGACGCGACGAGCTCGAAGGTCGGCGTCTCACCCAACATGGTCGGCTACTTCAGCGGCTGGGATGAGACCTTCCGCGCCAACGCCGTCACCCGCTCGTGGCAGCAGGGCAGGATGCCGATGATGACCTGGGAGTCGCGGCCCATCGACGCGGGCAACGACACCGTCAACGCGCCGGCGTACTCGCTGCCGAACATCATCCGCGGCGACTTCGACTCGTACCTGCACCAGTACGCCAAGGACATCGTGGCCACCGGCCTGCCGCTGGCGATCCGTCTCGACCACGAGATGAACGGCGTCTGGTACCCGTGGGCCGAGACCGACGGTCAGGGCAACTCCATCAACGGCAACAGCGCGGGCGACTACGTGAAGATGTGGCGCCACGTCCACGACGTCTTCCAGCAGGAAGGGGCCAACAACCTGGTCGTCTGGGTCTGGGCGCCGAACATCGTCAATAACCTGCCTGCCGCGCACAAGGCGCCCGGCTACCTCCAGTCGCTGTACCCGGGCGACGCGTACGTCGACTGGGTCGGACTCTCCGGCTACCTGCGCCCGCCGTACAAGCCCGACAACGACTTCAGCTTCGACTACACGTTCAAGACGAGCCTGAACGAGCTGCGCTCCATCACGAGCAAGCCGATCATCCTCGCCGAGGTCGGGGCGTCGGAGACGGAAGGCCACAAGGCCGCCTGGATCACCTCCTTCTTCCAGGCGCTCGCGAAACCGGAGAACGACGACATCATCGGCTTCTCGTGGTTCAACCTCGCGGTGACCAGCTACGTCGAAGGCGTCCGCGCCACCAACGACTGGCGCATCGACTCCCGGGCGGACTCGCTCTCCGCCTTCATCACCGGCCTGACCAGACCTGAGGACGACTTCGCCCTCACTCCCGCTCTCTGACCACCAGAAAGGACGATCGCCATGACCGCTCCCAAGAAGTCCAAGGACCAGCCCGCTCCCCGCATCAGCGTGATCGGCACCGGCTACCTCGGCGCCACCCACGCGGCCGCCATGGCCGAGCTCGGCTTCGACGTCGTCGGCGTCGACACCGACCCGCGCAAGGTCGAGGAGCTGAAGGAGGGACGCGCTCCCTTCTTCGAGCCCGGCCTCCCGGAGCTCATCCGCCGGAACGTCGCCGCCGGGCGCCTCACGTTCACGACCGACCTCGCCGAGGCCGTCGCCGTCTCCGATGTGCACTTCATCTGCGTCGGCACGCCCCAGCAGTCGGGCTCGTTCGCGGCCAACCTCTCCTACGTGGAGGCTGCGGCCCGCGGCATCGCCGAGCACCTCACCCACGACGGGCTCATCGTGGGTAAGTCGACGGTGCCGGTCGGGACGGGCGCGCGGCTCCGCGCGATCATCGCGGACGCCGTGCCCGCAGGGATCGACGTCGAGCTCGTCTGGAATCCTGAGTTCCTGCGCGAAGGCAAGGCGGTGGACGACACCCTCTCGCCCGACCGTCTCGTGTTCGGAGGAACCTCCGCGAAGGCCGAGGCCACCCTCCGCCGCATCTACGAGAAGCCGATCTCCGAGGGCTGCCCGGTCCTGGTGGCCGACCTGCCGACGGCGGAGCTGGTGAAGGTCAGCGCCAACGCCTTCCTCGCCACGAAGATCTCGTTCATCAACGCGATCGCCGAGGTCTGCGACGCAGCCGGGGCGGATGTCTCGCTGCTCGCGGACGCCCTCGGCCACGATGTGCGGATCGGCCGCCAGTTCCTCAACGCCGGCCTCGGCTTCGGCGGCGGGTGTCTGCCGAAGGACATCCGCGCTCTCATGTACCGCTCCAACGAGCTTGGTGCGCACGCGGCGGTCGGCCTGCTGCAGCAGGTGGACGAGATCAACATGGGTCGCCGTCAGCGGGTCATCGACCTGGCTCTGAAGGCGCTCGGCGGTTCGGTGCTCAACCGTCGCATCGGCGTGCTGGGTGCGGCCTTCAAGCCGCACACGGACGACGTCCGCGACTCGCCCGCGCTCAACGTGGCGGCGGCACTGCACCTCCGCGGTGCACAGGTCGTGGTCTACGACCCGCAGGCCCGCGAGACCGCCCAGCGGCTCTATCCGACTCTCGGGTATGCCGACTCGATGGAGGAGGCCCTCACCGGAGCCGACCTGACGGTCGTGCTCACCGAGTGGGACGAGTTCACGACGGCCGACCCTGCCGCCCTGCGTGAGCTGGTCCGGGGCCGGACGGTCATCGACGGCCGCAACTGCCTCGACGCCGCCGCGTGGAACCGCGCCGGGTGGAGCGTGCTCGCGATGGGCACCGTGCCCGAGCTCGCCCCGCTGGCCGACGACCTCGCCGCCCTCGCCCCCGTCCGCTGACCCGACCCCGTCCCCACCTTTCGTCGAGGTGCACGTCGTTGCGCAGTCGCACGGCGTGTCGACCGCAACAACGTGCACCTCGGCGAGGAAGACAAGGAGAACGACCATGACCAGTTACGTGACGAAGGCGGTTATTCCGGCGGCGGGATTGGGAACGCGCTTCCTGCCCGCGACCAAGGCCATGCCGAAGGAGATGCTCCCGGTGGTCGACAAGCCGGCCATCCAGTACGTCGTCGAGGAGGCCGTCACCTCGGGCCTCAACGACGTGCTCCTCATCACCGGCCGCAACAAGAACGCGCTCGAGAATCACTTCGACCGCAACGCGGAGCTCGAGGACGCCCTCGAGAAGAAGGGCGACCGCGACAAGCTGCTCAAGGTCAGCTACTCCACCTCGCTCGCCGACATGCACTACGTGCGGCAGGGCGACCCGAAGGGCCTCGGGCACGCGGTGCTCCGCGCCAAGATGCACATCGGGCACGAGCCGTTCGCCGTGCTCCTCGGTGACGACATCATCGATGCCCGGGACCCGCTGCTCGCGCGGATGCTCGAAGTGCAGCACGCGCTCAACACGACCGTCGTCGCCCTGATGGAGGTGCCGCCGGAGTCCATCCACCTCTACGGCGCCGCCGCGGTGGTCGAGACGGACGACGAGGATGTGGTGCGCATCACCGGCCTGGTCGAGAAGCCCAGCCGCGAGAACGCCCCGTCGAACTACGCGGTCATCGGCCGGTACGTCCTGCGGCCGGAGATCTTCGACATCCTGGAGAAGACGGAGCCGGGCAAGGGTGGAGAGATCCAGCTGACGGATGCGCTCGAAGGGCTCGCGACCGCTCCGGCGTGGACGGGCGGCGTGCACGGCGTCATCTTCCGCGGCCGTCGCTACGACACCGGCGATCGGCTCGACTACCTGAAGGCGATCGTGCAGATGGCCGTCGCTCGGGAGGATCTCGGTCCCGAGCTCCTGCCGTGGCTCAAGGAGTTCGCTATGAACGCAGGGCCGGCAGAGACCGCGCCGATCCCGACCTTCCCCGCGCTCCCGGTCGCCGTTCCTGCGCCAGCCGCGGCCGCCGCGCCCAAGCCTCGGGTCAAGACCGCGGCCGCCAAGGTCGCTCCGACGCGCGAACTGGTGCCCGCTCCCGTCGCCTGACGGCCAAGCGCGCCTTCGCATCGGCCCGAGCCGTGACCACTATCACGACTCGGGCCGAGTCGCGCACGCGTCGCACGTCGGCTAGTCGAGACCCAGTCGCTTGAGCGTGTGCTTCTCGCTGTGGCCGGGGTCGGTCTCGATCTCGTCGATCGCGATCGGGATGCTGGGCCCGACCGCCAGCCAGACGAAGCCGTCGCGGTGCACCAGCGGGACGAGATCCGTCGTCCCGTCGCGCAGCAGCGTCCTGACGCGCTTGAGCAGCGCGTAGCCCTCGGACGGCTTGGTCACGTAGGTCTTCCGCCGATAGTGGATGACGTGGGCGACGGTCTTCGCGCTCAGCCCGGCGATCTCGCTCTCGGTCAGCGCTTCCGCGGCCGGGCTGTCGGCCAGGGACTCGGTTCGGGTGTCGGTCATGCGACGCACGGTACGCCGCCTGCGCTAGCGTCGACAGGTGCTCCTCCCTGACGCCGCCTCCCTCGACCGCCTCGCCGACCAGGGCTGGCCGGCGCTCGAGCGCGAGCAGCTGGAAGGGTGGACGCTGCGAGCCTCCTCCGGCGTCACCAACCGGGCGAACTCGGTGCTGACGTCGGGCGCCGTCGACGACCTCGACTCCGCGGTGGATGCGGCCGAGCGCTGGTACGCGGCACGGTCCCTCCCTCCGGCGTTCCAGGTGAGCCCCGCGTCGTCTCCCGCCCTGGCCGATGTGCTCGGCCGACGCGGGTATCGCGACCACTCGCCGACGGACATCCTCGTCGCCGGCCGTGCCGCCGCCGCGGTGCCCGCGGTCGATCCCGCCGTGCGGATCACCGACCGTCCCGACGAGGCGTGGCTCGACACCTGGTGGTCCGTCGATGGCCGGGGCGGAGCCGCCGAGCGCGATGTCGCCGCGCGCATCCTCCGCGGCGGCCCGGCTCTGTACGCCGAGCACGGCGACCCGGCCGCGCCGGACGCCGTCGCCCGGCTCGCGCTCGTGGGCGGGTGGGGAGGGCTCTACGCCGTCGCAACGCGGCCCGCGGCCCGACGCCGCGGGCTCGCCCGCACGCTCGTCCAAGCGCTCGCCACCGCATCCGCCGAGCACGGCGTCCACGGCCTGTGGCTGCAGGTGCTCGCGGACAACGCCGTGGCTCACGCCCTCTACGCGCCGCTGGGCTTCCGGCCGGCGTCGCACTACTCCTACTGGTCCTGACCCCCGCCGAGTGGGTGGGCCAGGTGGGGGGGAGCCGCCCCCGCCCCCCCAACCGCCCCCCAAAAGCGGGGGGGCGCGCCCACCCCCCCCCCCCCGCCCCCGGGGGGGGGCCCGGGGGGGGGGGGGGGGGGGCGGGCGCGTGTGCCCCCCCGCCCCGGGGGGGCGGGGGGGCGGCCCCCCCCCCCCCCCCCCCCCCCCCCCCCACGAATCTGGCGGGATGCCGCTAGACCTCCGCGGCGCGCTCCGGGCGGTAGGAGGCCAGGAAGGTCCCTGCGTACAGCGCGGCCGCCACGAGGAAGCCCACAGCCATCACGTACGAGGCCCAGTCGCTTCCGATCGCGATCGTCAGGACGCCGGCGAGAAATGTGACCGCCATCACGATCAGACCCCACAACGCGAGACGTTCGCCGACACCGGCCGCCCGGGCCGCGAGCAGGACGCGGACGCTCACGACGACGAGTCCGATGGCGATCAGGATGTGCAGGATGACGATGATCGTGTCGACCACACGGACGAACGTGCTGTCCGGCTCCCCGATCAGGTTGGCCGCCATGCCGAGCAGATACTGAACGGCGAGGGCGGTCAGAGCCTCCCGGGAGCGGCGACGGAGGTGCGCGGCGGGAGTCACCGCGGCGGCGGATGCAGACATGAACGCTCCTCGAGGAGAGAGACGGTTACGGCGTCGGCGTCATTCTGCTCTTCCCCGGCTCCACGGCACCAGGGGCGATCACGCGCCGAAGATCGCCCGCAGCTGCTCGATCGGGGCCTTGGGGCGGCGGTCCTCGAAGACCAGCCCGTTCGTCTCCTGACCGGTGTCGGCCAGCTGCGTGTAGCAATAGCCTGCGAGAGGAGCGGACGAGCGCACGGCGCCGACGAGGGCCCGCAGGCGCTCCACGAGGTCCGCGGTGCTGGTCGCCGTCGAATAGCCCCAGGCATCCTCCGGCCCGTTCTCGGTGAACGAGATGCCGCCGAACTCCGTCAGCATGATGGGGGCGTCGAGCCGCTGCTCGACGTCGACCACCAGTCGGCGGCCCGGGAGCGTGAACGGCGCCCCGAGAATCCCCTCGCGCGTCGCGTAGCGCTCGCGCACCCGCTCCGGGTCGTGGTCGTAGTCGTGGATGGACAGGATGTCGGACGCCGCGTGCTCCCAGCCGTCGTTGGAGATGACCGGCCGGCTCGGGTCGACCGTCTTGGTGAGGTGCACGAGCGCCTTCGCGTACGACACCATCCGCGGGTCGTGGGCGACGTGCTGCACGCCCCAGCTCTCGTTGAGCGGAACCCAGGTGACGATCGAGGGATGCGACCGGTCGCGGTCGAGGATCGCCGACCATTCGGCGATGCTGCGTCGCACGGCCTCCGGGCTGAACGCGTACGCCGCCGGCGCCTCGCCCCAGACGAGCAGGCCCAGCTTGTCGGCCCAGAACAAAAAGCGGGGGTCTTCGTACTTCTGGTGCAGGCGCGTGGCGTTGAAGCCGAGGTCGAGGATGAGCTGGGCCTCGGCGCGCAGGGCGTCCGCGCTCGGCGCCGCCGAATGCGACTCGGGCCAGTAGCCCTGGTTCAGCACGGAACGCAGATAGAGGGGTCGGTCGTTCAGCAGGAACCGGCCGCCCTCGACCGCGGTAGACCGCAGCCCGAAGTAGGACGCGACGACATCGCCCGCACCCTCGGGGCCCTGCAACGTCACCGTCGCATCCAGCAGCGTCGGGTGCGCGGGCGACCACAGCAGTTCCTCGTACGCCTGCCCGTTGGTCTGGCGGTGGATGCGGAACGGGATCTCCACCTCGCGTCCGGCGATCGCGGTCTCGACGCTCGCGAGCGGTTCGCCGCCCAGCTGTACCGTGATCCGTGCGGTCGTGCCTGCCGGTGCCGACCGGCTCAGGCGGAGCTGCGCCGTGACCTCGCCCGCGGGCACGTCGGTCACCCAGTGCAGCTGCTCGACGCGGAGTGCGGCGGCCGCCTCCAGCCAGACCGGCTGCCAGATCCCGGTGGTGCGGTGGTACCAGATCGAGTGCGGGTGGTGCCGCCAGTCCTGCTTGCCGCGCGGCTGCGCGACGTCGGCCGGGTCGTCCTGCGCCCGCACGGTGACCGAGAAGTCGCCGTCGCCGACGAGGTCGGTGATGTCGAGGGAGAACGGGGTCGAGCCGCCTTCGTGCCGTCCGGCCGATCGGCCGTCGATCCAGACCTCGCAGGCGTGGTCGACCGCGCCGAAGTTCAGCAGCAGGCGCTCGCCCGCCGGCACCTCGTCGCGCAGGACGGTGCGCTGGTACCAGACGACCGGGTGGAAGCCCGTGTCGCCGACGCCCGACGCATCCGACTCGAACGGGAAGGGAACCTGGATGACGCCGCCCAGCGACCGGGACGACTCCCAGTGCTCGCCCAACCCGCGGTCGTCGTCGTCGAACGCGAAGGTCCACGGACCGGAGAGGTCGAGCCAGTCGGCCCGGACGAGCTGCGGCCGCGGGTAGCGGCCGTCCTGGGCGGTGGCCGCATCCGTGCGGCGTTCCTCGGTGAGCATCCCATTAGCATGCACGATTCGTGCAGCGCTGTAAAGTCGGAAAATCCGCGGGTCAGGGGAGGGTCGGTGCGCTCTCGCGGGTGACCAGCGAGAAGGGCGCGAGCTCGTGGCGGCCCATGCCGTCGAAGCCGCCGACGCGCTCCAGCAGCATCTCCACCGCGCGGGATGCGAGACCGCGCATGTCCGGCGCGACCGAGGTGATCGACGGGTAGGTGACCGCCGTCATCGGCGTGTTGTCCCATCCCGTCACCGCGACGTCGTCGGGCACGTGGATGCCGCGCTCCTGCAGGGCGCGCAGGGCGCCGATGGCGGCGAGGTCGTCGCGGCAGACCAGGCCGTCGAAGCGCAGGCCGGCGTCGAGTGCGGAGCCGACGGCGCGCACGGCGTTGCCCGCAGAGACGGCGATGCTCGAGATGAGCAACTCCGGTTCCGGAGTGATGCCCGCATCCTCGAGCGCCTGCTGATATCCGGCGATGCGGAGCTTCGACGTGCGCGTCGGCCGGACGCTCTCATGCCCGGCGAACGCGATGCGCTTCCGCCCGAGCGACAGCAGGTGCTCCGTCGCCGTACGGGCGGCCTCCACGTTGTCGATCATGATGCGGTCGACGGTGAGCGGAGCGGCGTTCTCGCCGAGCACCACGAGCGGGATGTCGGTGCGCGACTGCGCCAGCTCGGCGGAGTTCATGACGCTCGGCTGGAAGATCATGCCGTCCACCAGTCCCGACTCACCGGCGGAGACGACAGCGCGCTCCCCCTCGATGGTCCCCTCGGTCTGCTCCAGCAGCACGCGGTATCCGCGGCGCTCGGCCTCGTCGGCGACGACGCGCGCCAGTTCGGCGAAGTAGGGCAACGTCACGTCGGCGAAGGCCAGGGCGAGCAGGCCGGTGCGACCGGTCGCGAGCCGCCGGCCCATGATGTTGGGGCGGTAGCCGAGCTCGTCGATCGCGCGCTGTACGCGCTCCCGCATCGCCGGGCTGACGTGCGCGTAGTTGCGGACCACGTTCGAGACGGTCTTCATGGACACGCCCGCGTGCTCCGCCACATCCTGAAGCCTGACGGCCATGGCGCCTCCTTCCGCGTCATCGATCGCGTGCCTGCGGGGTCACTCTACAGGGAGCCGCCCAATGCAGACATTGTGAGGTTGACACGCTGTGTTCAGCGCTGTAAATTCGCCAAGCATGCCGAGTGTATCCGGCTCCAGCACCACCGATCACGCCGCCGGCCCGATGGAAGGGCAGCGTGAGAGGCTCACTCAAGGGAGAGATCACATGAAAAAGCGATTCGCCGCACGTGCGATCGCAGTGGCGGTCACCGCGGGCCTCGGGCTCGCGCTGACGGCCTGCGGAAGCAGCAGCTCCGGAGGTGGCGGAGACGTCTCCTCCGCCGACTACACCGGACCGAAGGTCAACATCAGCTTCTGGAACGGCTGGACCGGCGGTGCCGCTCCCGTGCTCGTGCCGAAGCTGATCGAGAAGTTCAACTCCGAGCACAAGAACATCGTTGTCAAGGATGTTCCGATGGAGTGGGCGGACATCGCCCGCAAGATGCCCCTGGCCGTGAAGGCCGGCAAGGGCCCGGATGTCGCGGTCGGCCACGGCGACGACATCGCCACCTATGCGGCCCAGGGCCTCGTGCTCAAGGCGGACAGCATCGTGAAGTCCCTCGGCTACAAGGCGAGCGACTTCCCGGAGGGGCTGCTCGACGCCGGCAAGTACAACGGCAGCCAGTACGCCGTGCCGTGGAGCATCACGCCGCTCGGCCTGTACGTCAACAAGGACGTGCTCCAGTCGGCCGGAGTCGACCCGAACACCATTCCGCAGGACAAGGACTCGTACCTGGCGGCGCTCGAGAAGCTGAAGGCCGCGGGCGTCCAGGGTGAGTGGGTGGACGGTTACGTCTTCACCGGAACCTTCGAGTTCGAGAGCCTCCTCTGGCAGTACGGCGGAGACCTCTTCAACAAGGATGTCTCGAAGGCGACCTTCAACTCGGAGGCGGGCGTCAAGGCGCTCACCTGGATGACCGACCTGATCAAGAAGGGCTACAGCCCGGCCGACGTGGCCCAGGACGGCAACATCAACGCCCTCATCGCCGGCAAGACCGCCTTCAACTGGAACGGCGTCTGGCAGACGACCAACACCGCGTTCGACAAGCTGAAGTGGCAGGCGGTCGCCGTGCCGCAGATCGGCGACGAGAAGGCCGTCTGGTCGAGCTCGACCCACTGGATGTTCATGAACAACAAGGGTCAGGACAAGAACAAGACCGCCGCCGCTGCGACGTTCGTCAAGTGGATGAACGACAACTCGGCGGACTGGCCGAAGACCGGTGAGCTGCCCGCCAAGAACTCGGTTCGCGACGACCCGAAGCTGGTGCAGACCTACCCCAACTTGAAGCCGTTCCTCGACGAGCTGCCCTACGCGCACTACGAGCCCATCGCACCGGGCATCACCACGGTGGAGGCGACGATCACCGTCGCGGTGAACGAGGCCATCACCGGCAAGAAGGATCCGAAGCAGGCTCTGGACGACGCGGCCGCCAAGGCGGACACCCTGCTGAAGCAGAACAAAGAGAAGTACGGTGACTGACACCGCTTCGATCGTGGCGCCCCGGGAGACCGGGGCGCCACGCCCGTCCCGCTCCGGCAGGAAGGCCGGCAAGCGGCCCGGCGCCCCCCGGCGCACCGGCGTCGCCTACCTCTTCCTGGCGCCGTTCCTCATCCTGTTCATCGTGTTCGTCCTGGCGCCCGCGGTGTTCGGCCTGTGGATCAGTCTCACGAACTGGAGCCCGTTCCGGGCCACCCAGAAGTTCATCGGACTCCAGAACTACATCGACCTGTTCACCGCCGGCAGCGCGACGTCGGGTGACTTCTGGCAGTCGATGGCCGCGACCGGCATCTTCACGCTCGCCAGCGTCCCGTTCCTGTTGCTCATCCCGCTGCTGATCGCGGTGCTGCTCAACCAGAGGATCCGCGCCGGCTCGTTCTTCCGCGGCGTCTTCTTCGCCCCCTACGTGCTCGGCGTCGCCGTCATCAGTGTCATCTGGAAGTACCTCCTCGACACCCAGTCCGGCATCATCAACCACCTGCTGGGGATGATCGGCCTGCCCGACAACCTGCCCTGGACGGTCGACGTGCCGTGGGTGTGGGTCACGCTGGCGGGCGTCACCGTGTGGTGGACCATGGGCTTCAACACCGTCATCATCCTCGCCGGTCTGAAGGGCATCAGCCCCGATCTCTACGAAGCAGCCGCACTGGACGGCGCAGGCGCCTGGCGCCAGTTCATCAGCGTGACGCTGCCCGGCCTCCGCCAGGTCATGACCTTCGTCATCACCATCACCATCCTCGCGAGCGCGAACATGTTCGGTCAGTCGTTCCTCATCACGAAGGGCGGTCCGGGCAATACGACCCGCACGGCGATCATGTACATCGCCGACCAGGGCCTGTCGCAGAACAACCTCGCGGCTGCGGCGGCGATGAGCTACGTGCTGTTCGCCTTCCTCGCGATCATCAGCATCATCAACTTCCGCCTCCAGCGGGAGCGGGCAGAGAAGAGCGCCTCATGACGACGACGGCCCCCGAGAAGACGGAGACCCCGCGGGTCATCCGCGCCCGGCGCAAGCAGACACCGCAAGCGGCGGCCCGCAAGACCCTGCTCTACGCCGTGCTGATCGTCCTGGCGCTGGTGGTCATCCTCCCGCTGGCGTGGATCCTGCTGACCTCGTTCAAGACCGACGGCGACGCCATCCGCAACCCGTACTCGGCGATCCCGAACCCGTTCTCGACCGAGGCCTACACGACGCTGGCCAGCGGTCAGCAGCCGGTGTTCCGCTGGTTCCTGAACAGCCTCGCGGCCGCCGCGCTGCAGACCGTGCTCATCCTGATCACGGCGAGCATGGCCGCCTACGCCCTCGCGCGCCTCGAGTTCTGGGGCAAGCGCATCGTCTTCGGCCTGATCATCTCCACCCTGCTCGTCCCGCCGGTCATCTTCCTCATCCCGAACTACCTGATCGTGCAGAACCTCGGGTGGCTCGACACGCTGTGGGCGATCACCATCCCGGGTGCGGCCAGCGCGTTCGGCGTGTTCTTCCTCCGGCAGTTCTTCGTGGGACTTCCGGCGGAGATCGAGGAGGCGGCGCGGATCGACGGAGCGGGTGACATCCGGATCTTCCTGCAGATCGTGCTGCCGCTCGCACGCCCGGCGCTCGCGACGCTCGCGGTGCTGAGCTTCCTCGCCAACTGGAACGACTTCCTGTGGCCGGTGTACGTGCTGCTCAGCCCGGAGAACCTGACGCTGCAGCCCGGTCTGTCGCAGCTGCAGGGCGCGTACTCCACGCACTACGCCATCGTGATGGCGGGTGCCGTGATCGCGTCGGTGCCGGTGCTCATCCTGTTCTTCTTCGCGCAGAAGCAGATCGTCGAGAGCGTCGCCACCAGCGGGGTCAAGGGGTGAGGATGCGCCGCCCGGCCGCCGTCGCCGCGACGATCATCGCTCTGGCGGCGTCGCTGGTGGGATGCTCGGCCGGCTCCGAGCCCAGTGCGTCGCCGTCGACCGAGGTCGCACCCTTCCAGATCGACAGCGACTTCCCTGATCCCGGCGCGCTCGTCGTCGGCGACCGGGTGTACGCCTACGCCACGAACACCGCGGCCGTGAACGTCCAGGTCGCCACATCTGACGACATGAAGACGTGGACGCTGAGCGACGAGGATGCGATGCCGCAGTTGCCGTCGTGGGCGATCAAGGGAAAGACCTGGGCCCCCGGCCCGGCTCAGCTCGGCGACGGGCGGTTCGCCCTGTACTTCACAGCATCGGACGCCGCCAGCAAGTTCCAGTGCATCGGCGTCGCGTTCGCCGACCGTCCGGAGGGGCCATTCACCTCGACGGCGGACAAGCCACTCGTCTGCCCGGAGGACGAAGGCGGTGCGATCGACGCCAGCGTCACCGCCGACGAGAACGGCCAGCGCTACCTGGTGTGGAAGAACGACGGCAACTGCTGCGGCTACGACACGTGGATCTCGGCCCAGCCGCTCTCGGCCGACGGCGCCTCGCTGACCGGGGAGCCGACCCGGCTGATCAAGCAGACCGAGTCGTGGGAAGGCCAGCTCGTCGAAGCGCCGGTGATCGTGCGGCACGACGGCGAGTACGTGCTGCTCTACTCGGCCAACAACTACGCCGACTCGTCCTACGTGACCGGCGTCGCCACGGCGAAGAGTCTGCTCGGCCCGTACACCAAGGAGAAGGAGCCGCTGCTCTCGACCCCCGGCTCGAAGGGGCGCTACCTCGGCCCCGGCGGCGAGGACCTCGTGACCTTCCAGGGCAAGGACTGGATGCTGTTCCACTCGTGGGACGAGGCGTTCGCCTACCGCGGCATGCACGCCGTCCCGGTGACGTGGAAGGGCGGACTGCCGGAGCTCGCGCCGTGACCGGTGACATCCTTCGCGTGGCCCGGCACTGGGGTCCGGTGTGGGAGGGATACTTCGCGGACCCGTTCGTGCTGCGCCTCCCCGACGGCGGCTACGTGGCGTACGGCACCCACCCGGACGCCGACGGGGACCGCGTCTTCGAGGCGCTGCGCTCGCCCGACCTGGCGCAGTGGGAGAGTGCCGGGGCCGTGCTGGAGCGCGTCGACGACGCCCTCGGCGCGGACTACTGGGCGCCCGAGGTGGCCCACGCGCATGACGCCTACTGGATGTACTACTCGGTCGGCCGCGGCATCGAGGGCCACCACCTGCGCGTGGCACGTTCGGACTCTCCTGTCGGCCCCTTCCGAGACGTCGGCGTCGACCTGACCCCCGACGAGCTCTTCGCGATCGACGCGCACCCGTTCCAGGACGCCGACGGCCGCTGGTACCTCTACTTCGCGCACGACGTGCTCGACCACGAGCGCCCGGGAACCCACCTCGCCGTCGCCCCGCTCGACGAGGGGATGACGGCCCTGGCCGGACCGCCCCTTCCGGTGCTCGCGCCCAACGCCGACTGGCAGCTGTACGAGCGCGACCGTCTCATCCACGGTCGCCGCTTCGACTGGCACACGCTCGAGGGGCCCGCGGTGGTGCATCGCGACGGCCGCTACTGGCTGACGTACTCCGGCGGTGCGTGGACGGGGCCCGGGTACGCCGTGGGCGTCGCCGCCGCCGACCATCCACTCGGCCCATGGAGCCACGTCGACCAGCCGCCGCTCCTGAAGAGCGGGGGCGACCTGCGGGGTCCCGGCCACAACTCGCTCACCGTCGCGCCGGACGGCACCGACGTGATCGCGTTCCACTCCTGGAACGCGGATGCGACGGCGCGTCAGCTGCACCTGGGCGCCCTGCGCATCGAACAGCACGCGCGGAGCGGACAGCCCGCGCCGATCACCACCTGAGAGGAACGACGACCATGGACGACGCGGTTCCGCACGTCACCCCCACCCTTCCCGACACCTCCGGCCTCGAGCCCGAGTTACAGCAAGCCGTGGAGACGATCTACACCGACGGCATCATCGGGAAGAAGGCCGCATTCTCGACCGAGTGGGCCGACCGCCTGCGCGAGGACATCGAGGTCGCCTTCGACGAGGCCCTCGGCCGCCCGGGCGGCGCGGTGGGTCGCGGCACCAAGCGCTACTACGTGGAGATCCACCCGGAGCAGATGCGCGGGTGGCTCGAGCTGGTCGACCACCCCTGGGTGCGCGGCGTCTGCGAGGCCGTGCTCGGCCCCGACTACCAGATCGTGGAACTCGGCTTCGACGTGCCGGGCCCCGGCGCAAAGGACCAGCCGTGGCACCGCGACTTCCCGATGCCGGAGGAGACCATCCGCACCGGGCGCCTGACCTCGCTCGCCTTCAACCTGACCGCCGTCGACACCGCGGAGGACATGGGTCCGTTCGAGATCGCTCCCGGCACCCAGTGGGACCTGCCGGTGGGCTTCGAGCACGACATGTTCCCGTCGTCGGAGCTCTACCCGCGCTTCCTGGAGCGGGCGGTGCGCAAGTATCCGCAGCGCGGCGACATCTCCGCTCGCTCGGCGCTCACCCTGCACCGCGGCACGCAGAACACGTCCGACAGGTCGCGTCCCGTGCTCGTGCTCGGCGTCGACGCGCCCGGCGCTGGGAACGCTGAGCACCACGACATGGCCGTCACGCACGGCTTCTACGAGTCGCTGCCGGAGCGGGTGCGGCGTCACCTGGTGTGCCCGGTCGTGGATGATCTCACGCCGATCACGCAGAAGCACACCATCGAGGGACTGATGATGGGCGACGCCTGACGGAGCGTGTGCTCGCGAGGTGCTGTGCCTCTGCCGTTAAACCACGATGCCGGGCTGCGGGAAGACTAGGGTTTCTTCTCACGGCCCGGCATACGTTTCGGGGTTACGCCGGATGGATATTCGGGTTCCTCCGCCGCTCTTCGAGACTACAGGAAAAGTCCTCGTTGTGTAGGTCGAATGGAGGACATATTTGTACCCCGGTCTGTCCCCAGTGCGAGGGGCAGGTCTGCGTCAGGCCGCGAGTTCCTGCGTCAGAGCAGCCACGAAGGCGTCGATGTCCTGTTCTGTGGTGTCGAAGGAGCACATCCACCGCACCTCGTTGTTCGCCGCATCCCAGTCGTAGAACCGGAAATGCTCCCGCAGCCGGTCGGCGACCCCGGCCGGCAGGGTCGCGAAGACGCCGTTCGCCTCGGTCTTCTGGCTGAAGCCGACGCCCCGGATGCTGCCGTCGTCGATGCCCGCCTCCAGTGCCGTGCGCAACCGGGTCGCCATCGCGTTGGCGTGCGAGGCAGACCGCAGGTACAGGTCGTCGGTGAGCAGTGCGATGAGCTGCGCCGAGATGAACCGCATCTTCGACGCCAGCTGCATGTTCAGCTTGCGGAGGTAGACCATCCCCTCCGACGCCTGCGGGTTGAGCACGACGACGGCCTCGCCGTACAGCATGCCGTTCTTCGTCCCGCCGAAGCTGAGCACATCCACTCCGGCGTCGGTCGTGAACGCCCGCAGCGGCACGCCCAGGGTGGCCGCCGCGTTCGCGATGCGGGAGCCGTCCATGTGCAGCTTCATGCCGAGCGCGTGGACGTGGTCGGCGATCGCCCGGACCTCCTCCACCGTGTACGCGGTACCCAGCTCGGTCGTCTGCGTGATGGACACGACCAGCGGCTGGGCACGGTGCTCGTCTCCCCAGCCCCACGCCTCGCGGTCGATGAGCTCCGGGGTCAGCTTGCCGTCCGGCGTCTCGATCGGGAGCAGCTTGATGCCGGCCACCTTCTCGGGGGCACCGCCCTCGTCGGTGTTGATGTGCGCCGTCTTCGCGCACACGACGGCGCCCCAGCGCGGCAGCATCGACTGCAGGCCGACGACGTTCGCCCCGGTTCCGTTGAACACCGGATACACCTCGACGCCCTCGCCGAAGTGCTCGGCGAACACTTCGTGCAGGCGGGCCGTGTAGACGTCCTCGCCGTAGGCGATCTGGTGGCCGTTGTTCGCGGCCGCGATGGCGTCGAGGATCTCGGGGTGCACGCCCGCGTAGTTGTCGGAGGCGAAGCCGCGGAGGGTGAGGTCGTGGAGTTGAAGCGTCACGACTCCATCCTTCCAGGCTCGAGGGGGATGCGTCGGCCGTTGACCGCCGCCGCCTCCTGCTCCCACAGGCGCACGACCTCGTCTCCGAGCTGCGGCTCGAGGCCCTCCAGGGTCTTCACGACGAAGACGGTCGCCGCCGACTGGGGCGCCTGCTTGGCGAAGCCCTGCGCGATCGCTCGGACCCAGGCGTCCGCCGCCGCCTTCGCCGCAGCGTAGTTCGCACCGCCCGGGTACGGCTTCTCGACCGCGGTCGACGAGACGATCGCCAGCCGTCCGGCGGGCGAGGCGGCGAGGTCGTCGAAGAAGATGCGGGTGGTGTTGCGGAGGGTGCGGAAGCCTCGCTCCAGGAACTCCCAGTCCTCGTCGCTCTGGCCCGCGATCCCGCCGCCGCCGCGCCAGCCGCCCACGAGGTGGATGAGGCCGTCGATGTGCCCGAACTTGAGGTGGACGCGCATGGCCAGCTCGGCCACCGCATCCCGGTCGGCGAGATCGCACGGTCGCGTCTCGACGCCCGGGACGGCGGCGGCCAGCGCATCCAGCGCCTCCTGCCGGGTTCCGACCGCCAGGACGGTCGCGCCGGCCGCGACCAGCGCACGGGCGACCGCCTCGCCCGACGCGCTGGTGGCGCCGGCGATCAGCACCAGGCGGCCGCGGGCGGAGTCCGCGCCGAGCGGCCCGGCCTCCGAAGAGGGCCGGGCCGCCTGGTCCGCCGAGAGGGCGTCCGTCATGCCGCGTCCGTGGTCCCGGTGATGCCGGCCGTCGACTCGATGACGGTCGCCATCTTCTTGTTCAGCGCCTCGTAGAACATCGAGAGCGGGAACTCGTCGTCCAGCACCTGGTCGGTGTAGCCCTTCGGCGGCCCGGCCAGGACCTCGTCCGACAGTCCGCGAGCCCAGTTGGAGGCGGGGTGCGGGGTGAGGGTCTCGGTCAGCATCTCGTAGGCGGCCAGCCAGTGCGCCACCTTCGGCCGGTCGATGGAACGCCAGTACAGCTCGTTGATCCGGTCGCTCAGCGCGATGACCACGTCCGGAACGTTCTCCCAGTCGATGGTGAGCTGGGTGTCCGTCCAGTGCAGGACGTCGTGCTGGTGCATCCACGCGAACAGCAGCTGGCCGCCGAGCCCGTCGTAGTTGCGCACGCGGCTGCCGGTGATCGCGAACCGGAAGATGCGGTCGAAGATCACCGCGTACTGCACCAGGTGCGCGTGGTCGCGGATGGCGCGCTGCGCCTCCGAGAGCTCGGCGTCGGGCAGAGCGCTGAGCTCGCGCTCGAGCTTCACCGACTCGCGGAACGCGGTCAGGTCGCACCGCAGCTCCTCAAGCGAGTACAGGAAGAACGGCATCCGCTGCTTGATCATGAACGGGTCGAACGGCAGGTCGCCGCGCATGTGGCTGCGGTCGTGGATGATGTCCCACATCACGAAGGTCTCCTCCGTGAGGTGCTGGTCGTCCAGCATCGCGGCCGCGTCGTCCGGCAGCTCCAGCTTCGTGATCTCCGCGGCGGCGCGGACCACGCGGCGGTAGCGTGCCGCCTCGCGGTCCTGGAAGATCGCGCCCCAGGTGAACGCCGGGATCTCGCGCATGGCCACGGTCTCGGGGAACAGCACAGCCGAGTTGGTGTCGTAGCCGGGCGTGAAGTCGACGAACCGCAGGGCGACGAACAGCTTGTTGCCGTAGTCGCCGGCCTCCAGCTCCGCCACGAACTCCGGCCAGATCACCTCGACCAGCAGCGCCTCGACGTGGCGGTCGGAACTGCCGTTCTGCGTGTACATGGGGAACACGACCAGGTGGCCGAGCCCATCCACGCGGTGCTGCTGCGGCTGGAACTCGTTCAGCGAGTCGAGGAAGTCGGGGACGCCGAAGCCCTCGTCGGCCCAGCGCGTGAAGTCGCGCTGCAGCGCAGCCAGGTAGGACGCGTCGTGCGGGAACGCCGGTGCGAGTGCGGCGATCGAGTCGACGATGGTGCGGACGTGCTCGGCGGCTGCCGGGCGGTCGGACTCCTGCTCGACCGATCCGTCCTTCACCTGAAGTGCCTGCAGCGCGACGGCGGCGTCTTTGAGGCGCAGCCAGGCGGGATCGTTCGCGACCTCGCGGACCGGGCGGCCGTCCTCGACGACCTCGGGCTCCCCGACAATGGCGTCTGCGGTGAAGTGCTGGACGAATTGAGACATGACGAACCTCCCGTCGTTGGTCGGCCGCTCGCACGCGGCAGTGGTGTGGACGTTTAGAGCCTATCCGGGGATCGCGAGCGTTTTGTTGTCTATTCCGGCGGAAAACTGCGCCGATTGCTGGGGATGCGCAGCGAATCGCTAGTCGGCCGCCGGGTAGACGAGATGACCGTCGACGACGTGGGCGTGCGGGTTGAGGACGGCCGGACGCACCGACCGCTTGGAGAGGATGTCGAACACCTCGACGCCCGCGGTGATCAGGGCGTCGGTGACGAGGCGCCGATGGCACCGCCAGGGCACGGCCTCACTGCACATGATCGCCGGCCGGAACTCCTGGGCCAGCGCGAGCAGCTCGTCCATCCCCTCCGCGAACTCGGCGGTGGCCATGTAGTCCGCATACGCGCGGAACGCCGCGACCTGCCAGTACCCGTTCGGGCTCTCCGTCCCGGCCGGTGTGTGACGCCGTCCGCCCAGCTTCTCCAGCCAGCGGTAGCCGATGCCGGGCGGGAGCGCCTCGACGATCGCGTCCTGGTTCCACTGGGGGAGGCGGCGAGACGACGGGAAGTGGCGGATGTCCACCAGCATCGTCACGTCGTTCTCGCGCAGCATCCCGAGCACCTCCGCGAACGCCCGGTTCGAGTGCCCCACCGTGTACACCACGCTCACGCCCCGCACCCTACGCCCGCCGATCCTCCCTCCGCCCACCGTCGAGTCCGCACATCTTGCACACTGAACGCCGCGCGGGCGTGCAAAGTCTGCGGACTCGACGGTGGGGCGGAGGCGGGAGCAGACGCGCGGGGCGGACGCTGCGATGATGGGGGGATGGCGAGAACGGTTCGCGGGGCGCGTGTGCTCATCACCGGGGCGGCGTCGGGCATGGGGAGGCTGTACGCCGAGCGCGCCGTGCTCGAGGGCGCACGAGCGGTCGTGCTCTGGGACCGCGACGAGGCAGCGCTCAGCGAGTTGACGCATCGGCTGCGGCGCGAGGTGCTCGCCGGGCGCACAGCAGCGGCCTGGGGAGCGCCGCCACGGTCACCGAGCTCGGCAGCCGGGAAGGCATCCACCAGCGTGCTGCCTTACGTCGTCGACCTCGCGGAGCTCGGGGCGATCGCGCAGAGCGCCCAGGCGGTCCGCAAGGAGCTCGGCGGCATCGACATCCTCATCAACAACGCCGGCATCGTGCGCGGCAAGTACTTCTGGGAGCACGACAACGGCGACGACACCCGCCCGACCATGCAGGTCAACGCTCTCGCCCCGATGTACGTCACGCGGGAGTTCCTGCCCGGGATGCAGCAGAGCCCCCGCGAGGCCCGCATCGTGAACATCGCGTCGGCCGCCGGCACGATCTCCAACCCGCGCATGAGCGTCTACGCCGCGAGCAAGTGGGCGGTGATCGGCTGGAGCGACAGCGTCCGCCTCGAACTGCAGCAGCAGGGCTTCGGCCACGTGAAGGTCACGACGGTCGCGCCGAGCTACATCGACACGGGGATGTTCGAAGGCGCCCGCGGGCCGCTCCTGACCCCGGTGATGAGCCCGGGGTACGTCGTCGACCGCGTGTGGCGGGCGATGCTCGCGGGTCGCCCGATGCTCATGCTGCCGTGGACGGTCGGGCTGGCGCGGACCCTCCGCGGGGTGCTGCCGACGCGTGCGTGGGATGCCGTCGCAGGCCGCGTCTTCGGTGTCTACGACTCCATGGAGGGGTTCACCGGGCGGCAATAGCGGACGCCGGGACTCCCTTTTCTGTACGAACTCACATACAGTGGCTCCCCGAGCGAACGTCGAAGGGAGCCGATCGTGAGCGATCCGTCGTGGACCCAGGTGGTCAAGACCGTCGAGCCGGAGCAGCCGGAGCTGAAACGGGCCCTCGGGCCGGGGCTGCTGCTCCTGTTCATCGTCGGCGACATCCTCGGGACGGGCGTGTACGCCCTGACCGGGCAGGTCGCGGCGGAGGTCGGCGGCGCCGCGTGGCTGCCGTTCCTGCTGGCGTTCGCCGTGGCGACCGTGACCGCTTTCTCCTACCTGGAGCTCGTCACGAAGTACCCGCAGGCCGCGGGCGCCGCGCTGTACACGCACAAGGCGTTCGGCATCCACTTCTTCACGTTCATCGTGTGCTTCATCGTCATGACCTCCGGCATCACGTCGGCGTCGACGGCATCGCGCGCGTTCGCGGTGAACCTCACGGTCGGCTTCGGCATCCCCGACGACAACGTCACGACGCTGCTCATCGCCCTCGCCTTCATCGTGCTCATCATGCTGGTGAACCTGCGCGGTGTCTCCGAGAGCGTGTGGCTGAACGTGGTGCTGACCCTCGTCGAGCTCTCCGGTCTGCTGCTGGTGATCTTCATCGGCCTCTGGGCGATCGGCGGCGGCAACGCGGACTGGTCGCAGGTGGTGGCGTTCGAGACGCCGGAGGACAAGGGCGTGCTGCTGGCGGTGAGCACGGCGACCTCGCTCGCGTTCTTCGCGATGGTCGGCTTCGAGGACTCGGTCAACATGGCAGAGGAGACCAAGGACCCGAGCCGGATCTTCCCGAAGATGATGCTGAGCGGTCTGGGCATCGCCGCGGTCATCTACGTGCTGGTCTCGATCACGGTCGTCGCGCTGGTCCCCATCGGCGAGCTGGCCGGCAGCGAGACCCCGCTGGTGCTGGCCGTCGAGGCTGCGGCCCCCGGCTTCCCAATCAACGACCTGCTGCCGTTCATCTCGATGTTCGCGGTGGCCAACACCGCCCTCATCAACATGATGATGGCGAGCCGTCTGCTCTACGGCATGAGCCGGCAGAACGTGCTTCCGCCGTTCCTGGCGAAGGTGTCGCACACGCGCCGCACGCCGTGGACGGCCATCCTGTTCACCACCGCGCTCGCCGTGGCCCTGATCATCTACGTCTCGCTCGACCCGAAGGGCTCGATCGTCGCGCTGCTCGGAGGCACGACATCCCTGCTGCTCCTCGCGGTGTTCGCGGTCGTCAACGTGGCCGTGCTGGTGCTCCGCAAGCAGCCGGTGGACCACAAGCACTTCCGGTCGCCGACGGTGCTGCCGATCATCGGCGCGATCACCTGTCTGTACCTGGTGTTCCCGTGGACCTCCGGTCGCCCGGTCGGCCAGTACACGATCGCGCTCGGCCTGCTCGGCATCGGCATCCTGCTGTGGGTGGTCGAGCGGATCTACTCCGCGGTCGCGCGACGCCGGACGACCCACGAGAAGGTCGACTCGACGCGCTGAGGCGTTAGCGGCGCCTGATCGCGGTCGGGATCAGGCGTCGCCGGCGCGATGACCCGGGTCGCCGCGCTCGATGATGGCCGCCGGGTCGAGGTCGTCCTCCGGCGGCACGGGGATGTCTCCCACGTCGTCGGGTCCGCCGGTGCCCGGGCGCACGGCTGCGCCGTCCGACTCCTCCTGCTTGACCTCGGTCTCGCGCTCGCTCGCTGGGCTGTAGGAGCGGTCCTTCGCGGTCTGGTCGGCGTCGCTCTGGTGCTCGTCGGGGGCGTCCGGTGTCGCGTTCATTCGAGGGACGGTACGCGCACATCCCGGGCCGCCCAAGCCCCTGACGAAGGCAGCGGGCGGGTGTTGCGTGAAGGTACACGAATGGAGGTCGATGGATGTCTTTCCCTGAACAGCAGCAGCAGCCGCCCGGAACCACCGACGCGATGGAGCCCCGCCCGGACCACGGCGAGGAGAGCTACCGTGGCAGCGGCAAACTGACCGGCAAGGTCGCTCTCATCACCGGCGCGGACAGCGGCATCGGCAAGGCGGTCGCGATCGCCTACGCCCGCGAGGGCGCCGACGTCGCCATCTCGTATCTGAACGAGGACGACGACGCGGAGGACACCGCCAAGTGGGTGCGGGAGGCGGGGCGGAAGGCGCTCCTGCTCCGCGGCGATGTCTCCGACCCGCAGCACTGCCGCGACATCGTGGCGAAGACGGTGGAGGAGCTCGGCGGCATCGACGTGCTCGTCAGCAACGCCGCCTACCAGATGACCCGCGAGTCGCTGGAGGAGATCCCCGACGAGGAGTGGGACCACACCATCGCGACGAACATCTCCGCCTTCTTCCACCTGGCGAAGGCGTCCGTGCCGCACATGAAGCCGGGCGCGAGCATCATCGGGTCGTCGTCGGTGAACTCCGACATGCCCTCCCCGACACTGCTTCCGTACGCGGCGACGAAGGCGGCCATCGCGAACATGACGGCGTCGCTCGCACAGCTGCTCGGGGACAAAGGCATCCGGGCCAACAGCGTCGCACCCGGTCCGATCTGGACGCCGCTCATCCCCTCGACCATGCCGGAGGAGAAGGTGAGCCAGTTCGGGAGCGATACCCCGCTGGGGCGGGCGGGGCAGCCGGCCGAGCTGGCGCCGGTCTATGTGCTGCTCGCATCCGACGACGGCTCGTACATCTCGGGTGCGCGGATCGCCGTCACCGGCGGGCGCCCCATCCTCTAGGACGCAGACAGAGAGAACGGCGCCGGTGCAGATCGCACCGGCGCCGTTCTCGTCGCTCCGGGGGGAGGAGCGGACGGATCAGACCGTCTCGCCGCGGTCCACCTCGCCGCGCCAGGCGCCCGTCTCGGTGCCCTGCGACTCGATGAACTTCTTGAAGTTCTCGAGGTCCTTCTTGACGGCGTGGTCGTCGAGGCCGAACACCGACCCGATCTTCTCGAGGGCGTCGGACGGCGCCCACTCCAGCTGCACCGTCACCTTCGTCTCGGTGTCGGAGAGACGGTGGAATGTGACGACGCCCGCGTGCTCGGTGTCGCCGGCGACGGACTTCCACGCCACGCGCTCGTCCGGAAGCTGCTCGGTGATGACCGTGTCGAACTGGCGCTCCGCACCGCCGATCTTCACCCGCCAGTGGTTGGTGGTGTCGTCGACCTGGCGGATCTCCTCGACCTCGTCGAGGAAGTGCGGGAAGGACTCGAACTGGGTCCACTGGTTGTACGCCGTCGAGACCGGCACGTTCACGTCGATGGACTGAGTAACTGCAGCCATTACGGCTCCTTTCGCTTTCTTCTGGGTTCTGGGCCGACGGTAGGCCCGGCACCGGATGGGTATAGACCCTGGACTTCACAGGTGGATCGTGCGACGGGAAGCGCGCTGCAAGGTCTTGCGACCCGGCGAGATCGGGGTACGCGTGGACTCGTTCACTCACGAGCGGAAGGAGACGGACATGGCCGATCGGCCCATCCAGATCGACGTGCAGAAGTACCTGAGCGGGGTCGACTACCCCGCGAGCAGAGCCGACCTCGTCGGCAGGGCGCAGGGCCAGGGAGCGCCGAAGGAGGTCATCGACGCGCTCGAGGGCCTGCCCGACCGTGACTTCGAGAGCCCGGTGCAGGTGACGGAGGGCATCAGCGACAGCTGACGAGCGGATGCGGCACGCCGCCCCGGGAGGCAGCACTCAGCGGGGCGGCGCTCAGCCCCAGCGGCGCGCCGTCCACCGCTCGAACAGGCCGAGCAGCGAGTCGGTGATGATGCCCAGGATCGCCAGCAGGATGATCGCCAGGAAGAGCCGGTCGGTGCGGCCGTTGTTCTGCGAGTCGATGAGCAGGAAGCCGAGCCCCATCGACGACGCGATCAGCTCAGCGGCGACGAGGAACAGCCACGCCTGCGCCATCGCGAGCCGGAGACCGGAGATCACCGACGGCAGCACGGCAGGGAGCTGGACGGTCGTCAGCAGCCGGACGCCGTTCAGCCCGAACGCGCGTCCCGCCTCCACCAGGTGCCGGTCCACGTGGTTCAGCGCGGCGGCCACGGTCGTGTAGACCGGGAAGAACGCGCCGATCGCGATCAGGATGATCTTCGAGTCCTCGCCGATCTTGAACCACAGGATCAGCAGGGGAACCCAGGCGAGCGACGGAACCGCCCGGATGGCGGCGAGCGTCGGGCTGAACAGCACATCCGACCAGCGCGACAGACCCACCAGAGCCCCGAGCAGCAGCCCGAGACCCGCCCCGAACGCGAAGCCGATCAGCACGCGCTGGGTCGAGATCGCCACGTACTGCCCCAGCAACCCGCGCTGCGCGAGGTCGACCGCGGCCTCCCACACCATCGCCGGCGAGGGCAGCTGCGACGACGTGAACGCACCGGAGGTCGACGCCAGCTGCCACATGGCGAGCAGCACGACGGGGATGATGAATCCCGCGGCGATCCTCACCCCGCGGCGCGACAGCGGGGACGTGCGGACGGCCGCCGTCGTGACGACCTCCGGTGCGCTCTGGACGGTCATGGGATGCGTCAGCCTCCGATGGCGCTCGGGTCGGCCTTCTTCGCGAAGGTCGGGTCGAGCAGCGAGTCGAGTGCCTTGTCGATGTCGGTCTGGGACTTCACGTCGCCCGACTCGACGAAGATCGGGCCGACCTTCTTCAGCACGGCCAGCTGCGCCTTGCCGGGGATGTTCGAGACGTCCAGGTTGGTGCGCTCGGTGATCACCGTGGTGGCGACGGCCGGGTCGATGCCGGCGACGTCGGACAGGATCGTGGCCGTCTCGTCCGGGTGCTTCTCGGCCCAGGCTCGGGCGTATTCGTAGGTGTTCACGACGGTCTGGGCGACATCCGGCTTGGAGTCGAGGAACGACTCCGTGGCGTTGAGGAAGCCGTAGGTGTTGAACTTCACGTTGCGGTAGATGAGCTTCGCGCCCGACTTCTCGGCGTTGGCCATGATCGGGTCGAGGCCGCTCCACGCGTCGACCGAGCCGTTCTGCAGGGCGGCCCAGCCGTCGGCGTGCTGGAGGTTCTGGATGGTGACGTCCTTCGCGGAAAGACCGTTCGCCTCGAGCGCCTGCAGCAGGAAGAAGTACGGGTCGGTTCCCTTCGTGGCCGCGACCTGCTTGCCCTTGAGGTCCTTCACCGACGTGATGGTCGAGTTCGGGCCCACGACGATGGCCGACCACTCGGGCTGCGAGAAGATGTCGATGGTCTTGATCTGCGAGCCGTTCGAGCGGGCCAGCAGCGCCGCCGAGCCGGCGGTCGAGCCGACGTCGATGGCGCCGGAGCGGAGGGCCTCGTTCGCCTTGTTGGAGCCGGCGGACTGCACCCAGTTGACCGTGATGTCCTGCTTCTTCAGTGCCTTCTCGAGCCAGCCCTCCTTCTTGATGACGAGGCTGAGCGGGTTGTAGGTCGCGAAGTCGATGTTGAGCGTGCCGCCCTTCGTCACTCCGGCGGAGTTGGTGGCGCCGGAGGCGGCGCCCTCTCCGGCGACGCAGCCGGTCAGCAGCAGGCTGGCGGCCGCGACGATGCCGGCGGCAGCGGTCAGGATGGTGGGTCTGCGGCGCATGATGCCTCTCTCGGGGGTGTGGGGGAGCGGGTGGTGCAGCTGTGGTGATGCGATGGCGGGTGCGGTTCAGTACGGGAAGACGGGGACGGTCACCCGTTGCTCGTCGCGGGCGCGGCCGTGACGGTCGATGCCGAGGCCGTCGAGCAGCTCGGCCCGCAACTGGGCGAGCTCGGCGGAGCCGCGGTCGCGCGGTCGGGTGCCGGGCACGGTCGTGACGCTGCGGATCGTGGAGCCGGGCTGACCGTCCTCTGCGCCGAGCAGGACGACGCGGTCGGCGAGCTGCAGGGCCTCGTCGACGTCGTGGGTGACCAGCAGGATGGTGGCGGGCGCCGCAGCATGGATGTCGAGAAGCAGGTCCTGCATCTTCAGACGGGTGAGCGCGTCCAGAGCGCCGAACGGCTCGTCGAGCAGGAGGACGCCGGGGTTGCGGGCCAGAGCACGGGCGAGCGACGCGCGCTGCGCCATGCCACCGGACACCTCCCGAGGTCGGAGGGTCGCGGAGCCCGTCAGTCCGACGAGGTCGAGAAGCTGGGCGACCCGCTGCCGCCCGGCGTCGCGGTCGAGGCCGCGGGGCAGGCCGAGCGCGACGTTGTCGGCGAGTGACCGCCAGGGCAGCAGCCGCGGCTCCTGGAACCCGACGGCGCAGCGGGCGTCGAACCCTGCGACCGTGGATCCGTCGATCAGGGCGGCTCCGCCGGTGGGCGCGTCGAGTCCGCCGGCGATGCGCAGCAGGGTCGACTTGCCGCATCCACTCGGGCCGAGGATCGCGACGACTTCGCCCGCGCGGATCCCGAGGGACACATCCCGAAGCACCGTACGCGTGGTCGGAGCGGACGCCTCGCGCTCACGATCGCCCTGGGTGCGCTTCCGGGAGCGCCGGTTCGGCGCCGGGAACGAACGCGCGACGCCGTCGAACTCGACGGGGTAGGCGGAGGACGAGGCGGTCATGGTGCTCTGACGCTACCGACGCGAGCCACGCGCCCGCTGGCCCGGCGCAACGCTTCGTAACGAAAGTTGGCGCGGCCGGTTCGGATGCGGTGGAGGAACGCGACTAGAGGGACGCTCCCGGCACGCCGGAGATGACGAGCGCCGCACCGCCGACCCACACGCCCACGGCGAGCAGGATGCCGACGATCGGGACCCAGAAGGCGATGCGCCGGACGATGAGCAGCACGACCGCGACGATCACGGTGATCAGGGTGACCACGCCCGGTCCGAACAGCGCGATGACGAAGCCGATGCCCATGCGATCGGTGTCGCACACCGTCGACGCCCCACAGGGGTCGCTCGCGAACGCGAGGAAGAACGCGGCGAACGTGAGGATGGCGGCGACGACGACCGCGAACACCAGCAGGATGATCGAGGTCACCAGATCCCAGACGACCACCGGCCGGCGCGCAGGCGCGGGCGGCGGGAAGCCCGGCTGAACCGGGTATGCGGAGTAGCCGGGTGGCGGCGGCGTGCTCATCGGTGCTCCGTCAGCCGAAGATCATGGGTCGGTCGTCATCATCGTCGGCCGCCGCGACGGGCGCCAGTTCGACCAGCACGGGCACGTGGTCGCTGGGGGCGTCGCCCTTCCGCTCGTTGCGATGGATGCTCGCATTCACCACCCGGTCGGCGAACGCGCGCGAGCCGAGGATGAAGTCGATGCGAAGCCCCTCGTTGCGCGGGAATCGCAGCTGCTTGTAGTCCCAGTACGTGTAGCCGTCCGGCACGATCGGCCGGACGACATCGGTCAGACCGGCCTTCTCGAACGCTGCGAACGCCGTCCGCTCCGGCGGTGAGATATGGGTCGAGATGCCGGGCACCAGGCTCGGGTCGCCGACGTCGGAGTCGAGCGGGGCGACGTTCCAGTCGCCCATGAGGGCGAGTTGGAGGGTCGGGTCGTCGGCGAGCCAGTGCTGGGTGTCGGCGGCCAGCGCTGCCAGCCAGTCGAGCTTGTAGACGTAGTGCGGGTCGGCGAGCGACCGGCCGTTGGGCACGTACAGGCTCCAGAGCCGGATGCCCTCGACCGTTGCGCCGATCGCGCGGGCCTCCTTCGGCAGGTCCGGCCCGTCATGGTCTTTCAGGAAGCCCGGCATGTCGGGGAAGCCGATTGTCACGTCCTCCAGCGGCAGGCGGCTGGCGATGGCGACGCCGTTCCACTGGTTCAGGCCGTGCAGAACGACCTCGTAGCCCGCGTCCTCGAACGGCTGGTAGGGGAACTGCTCGGGCTTGCACTTGATCTCCTGCATGGCGAGCACATCCACGTCTTCGCGGACCATCCAGTCGACGACGCGGCCCACGCGGGTGCGGATCGAGTTCACATTCCAGGTCGCGACGCGCATGCTCCGATCGTATCGGCCGCCGCCGACGTCGCCCGAGTCCGGAGGCATCGGTGGAACCAGGACGCCTGTGGAGAACTCCCGAGGCGCGGCGGGTTCCCCTCTAGAATCGTGGATGTGACCGACGCACGACAGCAGCTCATCGACTACATCGCCGCCGAGGCCGTGTTCCACGGCGACTTCACGCTCACCAGCGGCAAGAAGGCGAGCTACTACGTCGACCTGCGCAAGGTCAGCCTCGACCACCGCGTCGCGCCGCTCATCGGCCGCGTCATGATCGACCTCATCCGTGACATCCCCGACGTCTTCGCCGTCGGCGGCATGACGATGGGCGCCGACCCCGTCGCCGCGGCGATCCTCCACCAGGGCGCCGCTCAGGGCCTCACCTACGACGCGTTCGTCGTGCGTAAGGAGCCGAAGGACCACGGCCGCGGCAAGCAGGTCGAAGGCCCCGACCTCGAAGGCAAGCGCGTGATCGTGCTCGAAGACACCTCCACGACCGGCGGCTCCCCGCTCAAGGCCGCGGAGGCGCTGCGCAAGGTCGGCGCCGAGATCGCCGCCGTCGCCGTCGTCGTCGACCGCGACACCGGAGCCCGGGAGGCCATCGAGGCCGCGGGCTACCCCTACTACGCCGCCATCGGCCTGAAGGACCTGGGGCTGGCATAGTGTCCGACGAGCGCGGGCGGGGCGCTGCGGACGACGAACGTCCGTACGAACGACAGGATGCGCCCGAGGTTCCGGCCGAGCAGTCGGAGGCGGAGGAGCCCGAGTTCGGCAGCGCGGACTGGCTGCTGCAGCAGTTGACCGGCGGTCGTCACGTCGACCGTCCCGCCGATGCGCCCGTCGCGCCCGCCGCGCCCGAGGCTGCGGCAGGCGACGCGGAACCCGCAGCCGTCGCGGATGCGGGTCCTGCGCCGGTCGCGCCCGCAGCTCCGTTTGAGGCGGATGCCGCTCCCATTGCCGCATCGTCCTCGTCAGCACCCGATGTGCCCGCGTCGGACGAGCCGTCGCCGTTCGACGAACTGCTCGGCAGCGCCATCGAAGAGCCCGAGGTCGTCGAAGAGCAGCCGACCGAGTTCCCGGTCGCGTTCAACTGGAACCTCACGCCGGGGGTCGGAGGGGATCCTCTGGTCGAGCAGGAGGAGACGCTCGGACCGGCGGAGGCCGGCACGGCTCCCTTCGCCGCGGCGACGAGCGAGTCGGAGCCGGCGCGGGCCGATCCGACGACGACAGCGCTCTTCGAACCGATCGGAGGCGGGGCGTCGCCGACCGAGCCCGACGGGCAGGCCGAGCCGGCCGAGCGAACCGAGCCGACCGAGCCGACCGAGCCCGACGGGCAGGCCGAGACCATCGCGGCCGAACCGCCCGTCCCTGGGGCCGACGCCGCTCCCCCGCTCGTGCCGCCCGTCTTCCGGTCGACCTTCGTAGAGCCGAAGACTCAGAGTTCTGCCGGGATCTTCGCCCCGCTCGCCACACCCGAGGAGCCGTCGACGGACGAGACGTCCTCGACCGATTCCGTCTCCGGATCGCCGGAGGACGAACCGCCCGCCGCCGTCCGCTCCTGGGTGATCGAACCCGCGCTGCCGACGCCCGCGCCCGAACCCGAGAAACCGCGGACCATCTTCGACCCGCCGGAGATCCCCGCTGACGACGAGGACGAGACGGGCGAGCCGGAGAGCCATGGTCTCGCCGCTCTGCTCGGCTTCGGAGCTCCCGAGTCCGATGCTCCGTTCGGCCGGTCGGTCATCGGAGACACGACGAGCGTCATCCCGATCGACCCGTCCGCGTTCACCCGTCCGCCTGCCGCCTCCGAGCCGCCGGCCATGCCTCTCGCCGACGCGATCCTTCCGCCTGCCGAGGACTCGCCCGCGGCCCAATCGCCGTTGCACCAGCCGGTCCTTCCCCCGATCGACGCGGCGGCGCTCTTCGAGCCACCGGTCGAGACGCCGGCGCACCAGCAGGACGCTGCACAAATCGCCGACCTGCTGCGGGCGTCCCACGAGGAACCGGAACTCGCCGCGCCGCCCGCGCCGCCGTCGGCGTATGAGCCGCCTGCAGTGTTCAGCGCCCCGGAGGACGTCGACACTCCGACGCAGCAGCTCGACACCTCCGAGATCGCAGCCCTGTTGCGTGACGAGCCCGTCGAATCCCTGCCGTCGGCTCCGGCGTTCCCGGCCGCGGAGGCCGAACTGGCGATGGGTGGGCTGCCGTCGCCCGCCACCAGCCCGATCGACGCCGAGAGCATCGCCAGCGCCTCGGAGCCGGAGCCGTTCGCTTTCGCGTCGGCGACTCCCGAAGCCGACGACGACGCCGGCGCCGGCGCCGATGCTGCACCCGACGACGTCGAGGCAGAGGAGTCCGACGGACTGGCCGAGCTGTTCGGCGAGGCGGCAGAGGAGCCCCAAGCCGGCCCCGTACTCCCGACCGACGCCGACCTGCTCGCCGAGCGCGGCGACGAGAGCCCGAACGAGCCGATCGACGAAGCGCCGGAGGCCGCGGCCGGAGTCGAGGGGCCGCAGCTGACGGCGACCACGCCTTTCACGTTCACGCAGGCCGTTCCCGTCGAGTTGCCCGACGCGACGGCCGTCGCCGCGGAACCGGCCACCGGCCCGGCGCGGGAGCTGCCGGTCGCCGCGGGCGCGACGACCGCGGCCGCCTCCGCCGCGACGACCGGGCAGAGCGGGGCGGCTGCAACCAGTACCCCCGCCTCAGCATCCACCGCTGACACCACTGCCGTCCCGACCCGCCCGGGCGGCGGCGACTTCTGGAACTCGCGCAACAACCGCATCCTCCTCATGGTCGGCGGGGCACTGGCCGTCGTGCTGGTGCTCATCGGCCTCTTCGCGATCGGGACACGCATCCCGTCGTGGCTCGGTGCCGCGAAGCCAGCACCGGTGGCCGCCACCCCGTCCACCTCGGCGAAACCCAGCACGACCCCGACACCGACGCCCACTCCCGTGCCCACAGTGACGCCCAAGCCGGCCGCCGCCGTCGGCCCCGGCACGCACCCGTGGGATGCGCTGGGCGGCGGCGAGTGCATCCAGCCCTTCACGACGGTGTGGGCGGAGGAGTTCGCCGTCGTCGACTGCGCTTCTCCGCACACCGCGCAGCTCGTCTACACCAACCTGCTCTCGGCCGACCCTGCTGCGCCGTACCCCGGCGCGGACGCGCTCGCGCAGCAGATCCCGGGCCTCTGCACGGCGGGCGGCATCGTCGACCTCGGAGCCGCGGGCGCCTACCCGGACCTCCAGGTCGTCGGCTCCTTCCCGGCCACGGAGCAGCAGTGGAAGGACGGCCAGCGCTCGTACTACTGCTTCGCCACCCGCGCGAGCGGCGAGCCGCTCACCTCGTCGGTCGCCGGTCCCGGCCCTGCTGCCTGAGCGACCCGGACGTCAGCCCTCCGCGCCGCCCGTCGCGGACAGCGATGCCTCGTACCGCGCGAGCGCGCCCGGCGGGTTGATTCGTCGCGCTGATGCGACCAGCTCCTCCTCGGTGTCGTGACCGGGCGTCGTCACGTTCAGCACCACCGCGTCACGCGAGACGCCAACGCCGAAGAACCCCTCCGCGTCCAGGTCCGCGAGGGCTCCCGCCATGGCGTCGTGCAGGTCCGCGTTGAGCTCCGGCGAACGCTCGTACGGGCTTCCGAGCGCGTCGAACAGCGGCTCCACCTCGGCGAACAGCCGGTCGCCGTACAGGTCGTAGGGGGAGTCGTTGACCGCCCAGCGCAGCTCGTCCGCATCCACATCCAGACCCTCAGCTCGGCACCGCTCGACCGCGCGCTCCAGACCCTCGAGCGAGCACGCGGTCGGGGCCGGTCTGTGGGCGAGCGGCGTGGTCCAGAGGCCGAAGTAGTAGAAGGTCTCGGAGCGGCGTTCGGCACGGAGCGCGGTCCACGCCGAGCGGGCCGCCGCGCGGAGGGCGGAACGGATGTGCGCGACGTCGTCCACGGTGGAGCTCAGAGTCCCGTGCGCCGGGCTGCTCAGAGCTCGGTCTCGATGGGTTCCCGCACGACGAGCTCGTCGACGCCCCGCAGCACCTCGTCCGGCCGGAACGGGTACCGCTCGATCTCGGTGCGATCACTGATCCCGGTCAGCACCAGGATGGTGTGCAACCCGGCCTCGATGCCGGCCACGACATCCGTGTCCATCCGGTCGCCGATCATGGCGGTGTTCTCCGAGTGCGCGCCGATGCGGTTCATCGCCGACCGGAACATCATCGGGTTCGGCTTGCCGACGACGTAGGGGTCGCGGCTGGTCGCCTTGGTGATCATCGCCGTCACCGCGCCCGTGGCGGGGAGCGGACCCTCGGCACTGGGCCCGGTGGCGTCCGGGTTCGTGGAGATGAACCGCGCGCCCTTGCCGATGAGGCGGATCGCCTTGGTGATCGCGTCGAACGAATAGCTGCGCGTCTCCCCGACGACGACGTAATCCGGGTTCGTGTCCGTCATGATGAAGCCGGCCTCGTGGAGGGCCGTGGTCAGCCCCGCCTCGCCGATCACGTAGGCCGTGCCGCCGGGCATCTGCGACTTGAGGAAGTCGGCCGTGGCCAGTGCCGAGGTCCAGATGGACTCCTCGGGCACGTCGAGGCCGGAGGTGCGCAGCCGTGCCGCCAGGTCGCGCGGCGTGAAGATGGAGTTGTTGGTGAGCACGAGGAACGGGGTGCCCTGGTCGCGCCACTGCTGGATGAGGTCGGACGCTCCGGGGAGGGCCTGGTTCTCGTGGACGAGGACGCCGTCCATGTCGGTGAGCCAGCATTCGATCTCGTCGCGACGCGTCACGTGGGACCCCTTTCACCGGGAAGCGGATGCTTCCAGCTTAGGGGCCGCGCCTCTCTCGCGGTGAGGCGGGCGGCCGCGGTGGATACGCTGAACCTGTGGATGAGACGGCGAACCCGACGCACGAACTGACGACCAACGGTGTCGGTCCGTGGCCGGGAGAATGGCCGGACGACCCGCGTTTCGACGCCGAACTGCTGCGCCACGGCGACACCCGCAACGTGATCGACCGCTACCGGTACTGGACCATGGAGGCGATCGTCGCCGACCTCGACGAGCACCGGCACCCGTTCCATGTGGCCATCGAGAACTGGCAGCACGACATGAACATCGGGTCGATCGTCCGGAGCGCCAACGCGTTCGCGGCCGACACCGTCCACATCATCGGGCGGCGGCGCTGGAACAAGCGAGGTGCCATGGTCACCGACCGCTACCAGCACGTCGTGCACCACGACGATGTCGCCGGGTTCGTGGCATGGGCGCGCAGCGAGGGTCTCCCGGTGATCGCGATCGACAACGTGCCCGGGTCGGTCAGGATCGAGACCTTCTCGTTCCCTCGGGAGTGCGTGCTGCTGTTCGGGCAGGAAGGACCGGGTCTGTCACGGGATGCGCTGGCCGCGGCCGACGCGGTGGTCGAGATCTCGCAGTTCGGCTCGACCCGCTCCATCAACGCGTCTGCGGCGGCGGCCGTGGCGATGCACGGCTGGATCCGCCAGCACGTTCCGTTCGACTAGCGGTTCGCCCGCCGCCAGACGAGTTTGAGCCCGGACCAGTCCTCGTCCAGCGCCGCGACTTTGACGTCCACCAGTCCGCGCTCGAGCGCTGCGTCACGGATGAGGTTCTCCGAGATGTCGCTCACGTGCCCGGCCGCTTTCCGCGGCCAGGCCGCCCACACCATCCCGTCGGGGCGGATGCGTCCCCCCCAGGTCGTCGAGCTCGCTCAGGAACGCCGCCGCCTCCCGGTAGAACGCCAGGATGAGTCCACTCGGCCCCTCGTCGGTCCACTCCACGTCGGGCCCGTCGTCGAGGGGGATGCTCCACCCCGGGTCGGCGTGGAGCACGGCGGCGCGCATCCCGGGCTTCAGCCCCAGCTTCTTCCAGAGCGGCGTGCCCGAGTAACCGGCGGATGTCATCGCGGCCATCCGGCGTCGTCGGCGATGCGCTGGATCGCCGCGGCATCCAGGTCGTACACCGTCTCGCCGTCGTCGGGCGCCGGCGCGGACACCAGGTGCGCCCGGATCGGGCCGTCGTCGGGCAGCTGCACCCAGGCGAAGCCGGCCCCCCGCACGGCACGCTCCCGCGGCGCCGGCCAGAGCACGTCGGTCGTGTTCGCGACCGCGGGTGCGACCACGACAGGGATGCCCGCCGGTCCCGCCTCGGTGATGAGGCCGTGGTGGTAGTGCCCGGCGAGGATGAGCCGCACATCCCCTTCGCTGAGCGTGTCGAGCAGCGGCTGGGAGTCCACGAGCCGCAGCGACTCGAACAGCACGGTCGTCGGCGTCACGGGCGGGTGATGGAGGACGACGATGGTGCCGCTCTCCGAGCGAGCGGCGAGCAGGTCGCGCAGGCGGTCGAGCTGCGCCTCCTCGACGCGGCCGTACCCGGCGAGCGGAACGCTCGTGTCGACGGTCACCACGCGGAAACCCCGCACGGTCGTCTCGGTCTCGCGCGCCCCCAGAACCTCTTCGAACCCGTCGGGGAGGTCGTGGTTGCCCATCGCGTAGACGACGGCCGCTCCGCGCTCGGCCGCCCACGGCTCGAGCGTGGCCTTCAGCTTCCGGTACGACGCCGCCGAACCGTCGTCCGACAGGTCTCCCGACGCGACGATCAGGTCGACCTGCTCGAGCGACGACGCACGCGCCAGCACGCGATCGAGCGCGGCCAGCGTGTCCACGATCCCGTAGTGCAACCGGCCGTCGCCGTACAGATGCGTGTCGGAGAGGTGGAGGATGCGCAGCGTATCGGTCACGCCGCCACCCTAGCGCCGGCCACTGTCGCCGGACGCCGTCCCCGACGCCGCCGCGCGGGGCGCCGTCGCGTCACTCGGTGTCGAGCGCTTCGATGATCGAGTCGACCGCGGTGATCAGGTTGTGCAGCGCCTGCCGCTCGATCGAGTCCTCCGGCAGCTTCTGGATGTCGTAGCTGGCGGCGCTCGCCGCCTGCCGGGCCTGCGCGAGCGCTGCCTGGACTTCGAGATCGGCCATGTCGTCCTCCTCGGTTCGGGTGCTGTCTGCCGCCACCCTAGTGCGGGCGGCGGCCGGACCACCAGAGGTGCGCTGCCCCCCTGGTCCGCCTACCCGATGAGCGACGGGCGCAGGTCGCGCAGCGTCCGGAAGTGGGTCATCCGCGTCACGCCGATGGCCGCGATGAGCAGCGCGATCAGCATCCACAGCGCCAGCACCCCGGCGTCCGCCCAGGCCGTCGCCGGGTTGCCGCCGTACATCAGCTGCCGGATGCCGTCGACCGCGTACGACATCGGCAGCACGTGGTGCAGCGACGCCAGTGGCCCGGGGAGGGTCTGCCAGGGGAACGTGCCGCCGGCGGTGACGAGCTGGAGCACCATCAGCACGAGGCCGAGGAACTGTCCGACGCTGCCGAGCCAGACGTTGAGCGCGAGGATGATCGCCGCGAACGTGATGGACGCCAGGCCCATCAGCCCGTACATCCCGACCGGGTTGTCGATGCGGAACCCGAGCGCGCCGGAGACGATCGCGAACAGCCCGATCATCTGGATCGCCCCGAGAAGACCCGGGGTGAGCCAGCCGGCGAGGGTGATCTTCACGGGCGAGTGCAGCGCGGTGATCGCCCGGCGAGAGACCGGCTTCACGATGAGGAACAGCGCGTAGATGCCGATCCACGCGGCCAGTGCGACGAAGAACGGTGCGAGGCCGGCGCCATATGTGCCCGCGGAGGTGATCGAGTCGTTCTTCAGGTTCACCGGGTCGGCGATGGTGGACGCCTGCTTCTTCTGCAGGCTGGGCGAGTTGTCCGGGATGCGGTCGACGCCCTGCTTCAGCCCGTCGCGCAGCGTGGTGGTGCCGTCGTGGAGGGTCGTCAGACCGTCGCGCAGCTGGGCGGCGCCGCTCGCGGCGGTCGAGGCGCCGGAGGCCAGCTGGGAGGCGCCGGAGGCGGCCTGCTGCGAGCCCGACGCGACCTGCGACGCCCCGCCGGCGACCTGGTCCGCACCGGCGGAGAGCTGGTCGATCTGACCGACGGCGCCCTGGATCTGCTCGTTGCCGGACTGCACCTTCGTGTCGAGGTCGCCGAGTACCGCCTTCACCTCGGCGAGCTGCGCCTCCGTCGCCCCGGCGGCCGCCAGCCGATTCAGCAGGTCCTGCTGGGCGGCGGGTGCCGCCGCGGCGATCTGGGCCGCCGCTGCGCCCGCCTCGTTCGCCTTCGCGGCCAGCTGCTGGTTGCCCGCGGCCACCTGGGCCGCGCCGTCGCTCACCTGCTGGGCGCCGGACGCCAGCTCACCGAGCTTGCTCGCGAGCTCCTGAGAGCCGGAGGCGAGCTGCGACGTGCCGTCCGCAAGCTGCGAGGCCCCGGACTGGGCTGTGGCGCTGCCGTCGACCAGCTGGTTCGCGCCGTCCACGGCCGTCACCAGGTTGGAGCGGATGTCGGCGAGCCCGACGAGGAACTGCTTGGCCGCCTGCTCGTTCACCTGCTTGACGATCGACGTGCGGATCTTCTCCGCCGCCTGCGTGCCGATCGTGGAGGCGAGGTAGCTGTTGGTGTCGTTGGTCGTCAGCGTGACGACCGCGCGATGCGGGCTCGTGCCGGAGGCGGAGTCCAGTGCGGAGGAGAAGTCCTTCGGGAAGGTGATGCTGAAGTCGTACTTCGAGTCGTCGACCCCGCTCGCGGCGGAGCTCTTCTCGACGCGGTGCCACTGGAACGAGCCGTCCTCGATGAGCTGGTCGGCCACGTCGTCGCCGTAGTTGACGGTCTTGCCGTCGACGGTCGTGCCCGCGTCATCCACCACGATGGCCGCCGGGATGCGGTTCAGGTTCGCGTACGGGTTCTGGTTGGCCCACAGGTAGAGGCCTCCGTACAGGACGGGGACGCACATCAGTGCGATGAGCGCCACGATCGACATCGGGCTGGCGGTGAGACGGCGGAACTCCGCCGCGATCATCTGCGGGATCTTCATGCGCCTTCTTCATTCGGCTGGGTCACGATCAGGTCCGGGAGATCGTCGGTGTCATCCCGGCCGGGGTCTTCGTCAAAGGTGTTCGGGCCGGTCTCGTCCATTCGGGAGACCAGGGAGGCGGCGGCGATGGCCGCGGCGGAGGCGTCGCCGGCGACGATGAGCACGGCGATGTCGCGGCCGGCCAGCTCGCGGGCGAACCGCCACCATTCGACCGGGTCGCCTCCGTGCCGGTCGGGGGAGACGATGACCAGCGCATCCACGCCCTTCCGGAGCAGTGCGAGCTCGGCCATCAGCCGGATGCGCACGGTGGGCGGCACGGTGCCGATCGAGGAGCGCGCCCACTCGGAGGCGCCGAGCTCCTTCAGGGAGCGGGACACCGCGACGGGATGCGACGCCCGCCCGGCGAACATCAGCTCCTCGGCGACGATGCCGGCGACGGTCACGTCCGAGGCCGGCTCGGAGACGTCGGGGGCGTCGATGAGCGCGATCCTCCGGCGCATCGCGGAGTAATCGGTGCTGCCGTCGATCGTGACGCTGCCGGCGTCGGGCCGCATCCGCCCGGAGGCGATCAGCCCCAGGACGGTCGGCCGCTGTTCGGTCTCGGCGCGGGCGAGGGACGCGCGGCCGGTCTCGAACGTCGCGGACGTCGGCGGGAGGGCCGCACCCTTGGTGACCTGATCGAGCACGACCTTCATCGCAGCGCACCTCCGTCGTTCGTCTCCGTGGGCGTGAAAGCGAGTTCGGGAGTCGAGGCGATCAGCTCGCCCGCCTCGCGCCAGCTCATCCCGGCGGCGCCGAGCCCCGCCAGCATGACCAGGCGGTGGCCGGCCTCGGGGCTGAGTCGGGCGCGGGTGGCCTCGTCGAGCACCGAGACGGCGGCGTTCTCGATGAGGCGCGTCGTGGTCTCGCGGTCGAGGTCGGTGCGGATGCGGCCCGACTCCATGCCGCGCCGCACGGTGTCGCGCAGGCGCTCGCGCGCAGGGTCGAGGGCCGTGCCGACCATCTCGCGGTGCGGACCGCGGACGGCCAGCGCCGCGCTGACGCGGACGTGCTCGACCTCGGCCCACAGGGTCGCGCCGAACAGCGCGATCTCGACGAGGGGGTCGGGATGCGACACAGGGTCGAGCAGGGCGGCGAGCCGACGGGCGCCGCGGGTGAACACCTCGACCAGCAGCTCGTCGCGGGTGGCGAAGTGCCCGTAGACAGCGCGGCGGCTGAGGCCGGCGCGGGCGGCGATGCTCTCGAGCGACGCGTCGATGTCCTCATTGAGGGCGATGGCCGCGGCTCCGAGGATGGCCTCGCGGTTCGCCGTGGCGTCGCGTCTCGGTGCGCGGGTGGAGGGGGTGGGCATGCATCCAGTGTACGCCCTTCTTGCACAGTTGTGTGCAACTTTACGGGTCGCGATAGGATCGAGTGCGACGGTCGTCCGCGTGGCGCCGACGTGTTCCAACCACCGAGAGGACGTGAGACGTGCCCGCGATCGTGATCATCGGCGCCCAGTGGGGTGACGAAGGCAAAGGCAAGGCGACCGACGTCCTCGGCAGCCGGATCGACTACGTCGTCAAGTTCAACGGCGGCAACAACGCCGGGCACACGGTCGTCGTCGGCGACGAGAAGTACGCCCTGCACCTCCTCCCCTCCGGCATCCTGACCGAGGGCGTCACGCCCGTCATCGCGAACGGCGTCGTGGTCGACATCGAGGTGCTGTTCGAGGAGCTCGACGCCCTCATCGCCCGCGGCGTCGACGTCTCGCGCCTCAAGGTCAGCTCGAACGCGCACGTCATCACCTCGTACCACCGCACCATCGACAAGGTGACGGAGCGCTTCCTCGGCAAGCGACAGATCGGCACCACCGGCCGCGGCATCGGCCCGACGTACGCCGACAAGATCAACCGCGTCGGCATCCGCATCCAGGACATCTTCGACGAGAACATCCTCCGTCAGAAGGTCGAGGGCGCCCTCGACCAGAAGAACCACCTGCTCGTGAAGGTCTACAACCGCCGCGCGATCACGGTCGACGAGGTCGTCGAGCAGCTGCTCGAGTACGCCGAGCGCCTGCGTCCGATGGTCGTCGACAGCTCCCTCCTGCTCAACCAGGCGCTGGAGGAGGGCAAGTACGTGCTCTTCGAGGGCGGCCAGGCGACCATGCTGGATGTCGATCACGGCACCTACCCGTTCGTCACCTCCTCGAATTCCACCGCCGGCGGCGCTGCGACCGGCTCGGGCATCGGCCCCAACCGGATCGACCGCGTCATCGGCATCGTCAAGGCGTACACCACGCGCGTCGGCGCCGGTCCGTTCCCGACCGAGCTGTTCGACGAGTGGGGCGAGTTCCTGCGCGAGCGCGGCTTCGAGTTCGGCACCACCACGGGCCGTCCGCGCCGCACCGGCTGGTACGACGCCCCTGTCGCCCGCTACACCGCGCGCGTCAACGGGGTGACCGACTTCGTGCTCACCAAGCTCGACACGCTCACCGGCATCGACCGCATCCCGGTCGCGGTCGCCTACGACGTCGACGGCGTGCGCCACGACGAGGTGCCCGCCTCGCAGAGCGACTTCCACCACGCGAAGCCGATCTACGAGGAGTTCCCCGGCTGGACCGAGGACATCAGCGGCGCCCGCACGTTCGAGGACCTCCCGAAGAACGCGCAGGACTACGTGCTCACCTTGGAGCGCCTCTCCGGCGCGCGCATCTCCGCGATCGGAGTCGGCCCGGCCCGCGACCAGATCGTGGTGCGCCACGACCTGATCGACTGAGTCAGGCGCGGGCCGCGCGGCCCGCGATCCGGCGATCCAAGGCGCTGAGTTCGTCGATGATCGCGGTGACCGCCCAGACCCGATTGCGCTGCCGGTTGGTGATGGGGTGGATGATTCCCGCCTTCTCCAGCCGATCGAGCGCGTCGTAGACCGTCGAAGTCGGGCGGCCGATGCGATCCTCGGCGGTCTCCGCGTCGAACACGGGGTGCTCGAGAAGACCGTCGACGAGCGCCGCGAGCGCACTTCCGGGTCGGGGCGTCACCATCGTCGACCACTCGCTCGGCAGCTCCCGGATCGCCCGGATGGAGACGAGGGATTCCTCCGACGCGATCCGGGTCGCGCGCGCGAGTTCGCGGACGATCGGGCCGGCGTGACCGGCGCGGTACTCGGTCAGCAGATCGAAGTAATGGCTCTGCTCTGCGGCAAGTGCAGAGGCGATGGGGGGTGTGGCGACAGTGGTGAGGCCGCGCCGGCGGAAGATCGCGCCGATGAGGGCGCGGCCGATGCGGCCGTTTCCGTCCGTGAACGGGTGAATGGACTCGAACTGCGCGTGCGCGATGGCGGCCTGAGTTATGACCGGAACGTCGTCGCGGTTGGCGAAGTGAAGAAGGTCGGCCATGAGGGTGTCGAGGCGTTCGGGAGTCGGCGGCACGTGCACGGCGTCGATCGGCGAGAAGTCGCTTCCGCCGATCCAGTTCTGCATATCGCGCATCCGACCGGCGTAGGCGCCCTCTGCCGGGTCGTCGACCATCAGTGCGCGGTGGGCCGTGAGCAGCGACTCCATCGAGATGACACCGGTGCGACCGGCCTCCGCGGTCATCGCGCCGATCGCTCGCGCTGCGGAGACCATCGCGCTGGCGCTGCTGTTCGCGCGGACACCGGCCAGGGCGCGAGCGAAGTCCTCCGTCGACGCGTCGATGTGCTCGATCTTCGAGGAGGCGATCGACTCGGTCCGGATCAGGAAGGTCGAGATCGCCGTCGCACCCGCTCGGGAATCGGCGTCCAGCTCGGCAAGCGCCCTGATGGCGCCCTCCTGGTCGACTTGTGCCGCGGGGTCACTCGTCAGGGCCAGTCCGCCGATGAGCGGTGGGACAGTCGCGTCGACCGAGGCCAGCGTCCGATCGGTACGCGAGCCTCGGCCACTGCGATTCCGCCACGGCACCGTCTCCACGCCGTGAGCGGGCCAGTCGTCATCCATGTTCCGAATATATGGCAGAAACCGGAACAACGAGGAACTTATTCCGGTTTGGCGGCCGTATTTCGGAATAACCAAGGGCTATTCCGGGCTACCGGACCACGACGCCCGTCAGAACCAAGTGCTCAACCGCGGCGGGACGGCCGTGCGGAAGAGGCGGTCCAGCGCATCCACGTCGCCCTGGATGCGACCCGCCAGACCGAGCCCGCGCGCCAGGCCGTGCCCGAGGTAGACGCTGCCGAGGGACGCGACCGGCAGGGTGACATCGGCCGCGTCGTCGGTCGGGGCGACTTCGGCGTGTCCGTCTGTCACGGTGAGCCGGAAGCGGCCGGCGGCGAGGCCCAGGTCGTCCGTGACGTCGAGCACGAGGGAGCCGTCGCGTTCGTACGTCCGTGCCCGCAGGGCCGCGGGAACGTCGAGGATGCGCACCCAGAGGTGGTCCTCGAGGTCGGTGACCCGCGCGCCCCGGATGTCGGAGACCAGAGCGGGGAGGGACTCGTCGACCCCGCGCGTCCACACCTTCACCGTGGCGACCAGGTCGAGGTCGAGCAGGTAGCGCCAGAGCGCGGTGAGCGCCTCATCCGTCGCCGCCGCCAAGTAGTTCACCTCGACGGTGTGCCGCGTGAAGTCGTCGTCGCCCTTGACCACGTACGAGACGAAGCCTTCCGGCTCGCCCGACGGGGAGTCGTAGCGCACGAGCCGGTATTTGTCCGCGTCGGAGCTGCCCTTGAGCGGACCGATCAGACGGTGGGCCAGGTACGGCTCCAGCCCGATTTCGCCGGGCCGGCCCGCCATCACCGCATCGAGGACGCGCTCGCCGGTCTCGCGGTACTCCTCCGGCTCGGCGAAAGACAGACGACCGGGCGTCTCGGCACCCGCCCAGCGGACGCGCTTGGTGTCCACGTTCCAGGCGGTCGCGAAGGTCGCGGGGCCGAATCCCCAACGCCCGTAGATGACCGATTCGGAGACGGTCAGAATGGCGAGCGGCACGCCGACCGCGTGAGCGGTGCGCAGTTCGCCGCCGAGGAGGGCGCGGGCGATGCCTCGCCGGCGGTGGGTGGGCGCGACGGTGACGGAGCTGATGGCCCACGATCCGATCCGCTCGCCGCCGGGAACGGTGAGCGGCGCGACCCAGGAGTTCACGGTGCCGACCGGCTCGCGGGCGGGGATCGCGTCGTCGTAGACGCCCGTGGTGCGACGGCCCCCGAGGTAGCCGCGCGCCTCCTCCAGCACCTCGTCCTTCGGGCGTTCGCCGTGAAAACCGCGGAAGTCAGCGCGGATCCAGCCGTCGAACGCGGCGGGGTCGGCGGTGTCGACGAGAGTCAAGCGGAGTCCGCCCGCCTCGAGGTCGCTCGCAGAGGTCGGGTCGATGGGCTGGGTGAGGTAGTCCATCCCTTCACCGTATCGGGCCGGGCGTGACAGCGGCAGGTCTGCGGTCGGCTAGCGTGGAGGCATGAAGGTGCGCGGTCTCATCCAGAGCAGCGAGACGCAGGAGCTGACGGCGGAGGCGGACGACGCGCAGTCGGCCCGTGCGCTCATCGAGGAGCAGGTGCCCGAGGGGTTCGACCTGCTGCAGGTGCACAACGCGATGCCCCGCGGCGGTCGTGTGATCGCGAAGGCGATCATCCGCGAGGCCGCCATCGAGGAGATCGAGGCGGAGGGCGCCGACTACGCCGCCGCCCGAGACGCGCTGCGCGCCCGGATCCCGTCCACCCACCGTCTCCTCTCGATCGTCCCGCTCGACTGACCCCTCGCCCCCCACCGTCGAGTCCGCAAATTTTGCACGCTCGGGGGCTCCGAAGCGTGCAAAGTTTGCGGACTCGACGGGGGGCGGAAGCGGGTCAGAGGCGGAAGGGCTGCGCGGCGGCGCGCTCGAAGAGCGGCCAGAGGGCGGCGCCGAGGCGCGGGGAACGGGATGCCCGGGTCGCCGGCGCGTGCACCGGAGCGCCCTTCGTCCACAGCGCGGGCCCGAGGTAGTCGCCGCCCGAGATGGTCGGGTCGAGCACCGCGCGGACGGGCACATGCGCGCCCGCGTCCTTGCCCTGCGTCCACGCCGCCTGCAGGTTGTCGGCGAACCGCTTCAGCCGCGACGGCTGGTTGACGCCGCGGATGCCGGGAGTCCGCCCCGAGGTCGAGTAGCCGGGATGCACCACGATGCTCTGCACGTCCGCCCCCGCTGCCCGCAGCCGGCGATCGAGCTCGAACCCGAACACCTGCGCCGCGATCTTGGAGCCCGCGTAGGCGCGCCACGCGGTGTACGACCGCTCGAGCTGGAGGTCGTCGACACGCACACGACCGAGTCGCGACGCCAGCGACCCCAGCGTGACGATGCGTGACCCTGGGGTCTGCTGCAGGGCCGCGAGGCTGCGGGCGACCAGGCGGAAGTGCCCCAGGACATTCGTGGACAGCACCAGCTCGTTGCCGTACTCGTCCGTCTGCCGGGTGCGCGGCGGGTGCACGATTCCCGCGTTCAGCACCAGCGCATCCACCCGCTCGTAGGCCAGGAGGGCGTCGGCCGCCGCGTCGATCGATCGTCGGTCCGTCACGTCCAGCGGCAGTGCCTCGACCCGGGCACTCGGCACGCGCCGGCGGATCGCCGACACCGCGGCTTCCGCGCGCTCGGGGTCGCGGCAGCCGAGCACCACCCGGGCGCCGGCCCCGGCGAGCTGCTCGGCGGTGAAGTACCCGACGCCCGCGTTCGCACCCGTGATGACGACCGTGCGTCCACTCGAGTCCGGCAGGGGCGACGCATCCCAGTCCATCCGCTACTTGCCGTTCTCGCCGGCGATGCGCTCGTGGTGGTGGATGACCTCCGCGATGATGAAGGTCAGGAACTTCTCCGCGAAGGCGGGGTCGAGGTGGCTCTCCTCAGCCAGGGCCCGGAGGCGCTGGATCTGCTCCTTCTCGCGCTCCGGGTCGGCCGCCGGGAGCCCGTGCTCGGCCTTGAGCGCACCCACCTGCTGCGTGAACTTGAACCGCTCCGCGAGCATGTGGATGACCGCGGCGTCGATGTTGTCGATGCTCTGCCGGATGCTGTGCAGCTGCTCAAGCGCAGCCGCCACGTCGCTGTTTTCGGGCATGCTTCGACCCTACTGGGTCACAGACTGGGCGACGGCTCCGCGAGCACCCGCGTGAGAACCGGCCGCGTGGCCCGCAGAGCCGCCCACACGAGCAGCACGCCGGCGGCCAGGCACGCCGCCACCGTCACGAGCGTGAGCGGGGACAGCAGGAGGCTCATCCCGGTGAGCGGCAGCACCACGACCGCCGCCGTGACCGCCGACCCGATCGCGGTCACCCGCAGGGGCGACAGGACGGCGCGGCTGCGCGCCGCGTTCATCTCGGCGACGGGCATCCCGATCCGGTCGAGGCTCACGTAGAGGTCGCGGCGGTCGAGGATGGCGGCCGCCTGGTTGACGCCGGCCGAGCACGCGACCATCAGGAACGACGCGATGACGGTGATGAGCACGCCGGTGCGGATGTCCGCGACCAGCAGCCGCGACTGCGGGTCGCCCGAGTCGCCCGCCGCATCCATCAGGGCGACGCCGACGCCCGCGAACACGGCCATGAAGCTGGTCATCGCGACACCGGATACCTGTCGCCAGGCGGCCTTCGGCGACTCGAGCACCGCGCGAGCCGCCAGCAGGCGTCGGGCGGTTCGCGCCCGACGGGCCTGCCCGGAGGCGACCAGCCGCAGGACCCACGGGCCGATGAGGTTCAGAACGGCGATGCTCCCGCCGAACCCGACGGCGAGCACGGCCATCACGATCCCGATGTCGGCCACGGCCCGCAGCGCGGTCATGGCGACAGCGACGACGGCCACCACGCCGACCGTGATGAGGACGCGTACCCAGTGCACCCGCGGCGCCTGCTGCCGCGTGCGCACGCCGAGGGGAGACAGGATGACGCCGCGCAGCCCGACGACGGCGCTGACCGCGGCCAGGACCCCGATGCCGGCGACGGCGACGGCCACCGACAGCGGGGACAGCAGGATGGACATCCCGAGCGGCTCGCCGCGGAACGGGATGAGCGCCACCAGTGGCGAGACGAGCAGCGCCACCAGGGCACCGGCGATCGCCCCGACGAGCGCCAGCACGGTCGATTCGATGACCGTCAGCGCGGTCACCAGGGCCGGTGTCGCACCGAGCAGCCGGAGGCTCGCGAGCCGGTCGTCCCTCCGCCGCGCCGAGAGCCGTGCGGCGGAACCGCCGAGCGCGACGAGCGGCACCACGAGCAGGGAGAGGGCGATGACCGCGAGCACCTGGTAGAGGCCGGCGATGTCGTCCGTCCACGAGAAGAACGCCTGAGCGCCACCCGCGACGATCAGGAGCAGCGCCGTCACGACAGCAAAAGCCACGATCGGCAGGATGACGGTGGAGCGGGCGGAGACGCTGCGCCGTCCGAACAGCCACGCGAGTCGCAAAGTCGTCATCGGGCGCTCACCTCGTCCACGATGCGCCCGTCGGCGAGGCGGAGGACGCGCGAACACCGTGCGGCGACGGTCTCGTCGTGCGTGACGACGACCAGCGACCGGCCGCGATCCGTGGTCGAGCGGATGAGCGCATCCATCACCTCGGCGGATGTCTGCGAGTCGAGGGCGCCGGTCGGCTCGTCCGCGAACACGACGGCGGCGCCGGTGGTCTGTGCCCGGGCGATCGCCACGCGCTGCGCCTGGCCGCCGGAGAGCTGGCCGATGCGGCGCGTCTCGTACCCGGCGAGGCCCAGGGCGGCGAGCCACATCGCGGCCGTCTGCTCGGCGGCGCGGCGGTCCGTCCCGGTCAGCATCAGGGGCAGTGCCACGTTCTCGATCGCTGTCAGCTCGGGCAGGAGCAGCCCCTGCTGGAACACGAACCCGAATGCCTCGCGCCGCAGTCGCGACCGACCGGCCTCATCCAGCGTCGTGATCTCGAGCGGGCCGGTCGCGGTCGCCAGCGATACCGATCCGCTGTCGGGCGTGACGATGCCGGCCAGGCAGTGAAGCAGCGTGGTCTTACCCGATCCGGATGCGCCCATGATGGCGACGGACTCGCCGGGGGCGACCCGGAAGTCGACGCCGGCGAGCGCGACGGAGGGGCCGTAGGACTTGGTGAGTGCGGTGGCGACGATGGCCGGCGGCGCAGCAGCGGGAACTGAGGTCATGCCTCCAGCCTGGCCGCGGGACGGAGAGCAGGCATCGGCCCGGAGACTCATCGCTGCGCAGCCGTGTCATCCGGAGGATGTCATCCCGCGGTACCACGTCAGCCTGCGGCGACCCGGCCGACCTTCTCCGTCTTGTCCCAGCGTGCCTCCGCGCCCGCGAGTTCCTTGAGGTACGAGTCGAATGTGATCGCGCACAGCAGGGACCCGTATCCGGCCAGGTAGATCAGCGCCGGCGACAGCCACCGGCCGGCGCGGACCTTCTCCGCCTTGCGCGCGAGCCAGGCGACGACCATGGAGAACGGGATCCAGATGTAGATCGCGAGCGTGATGGTGAACAGGCCCGGCTCACTGAGGGTCACGCCGAACAGGGCGGGGAGCCACACCAGCATGACCGGCGGGAACAGGGCTGTGATCATGACGAGCATGTTGATGATGCCGGGGAACAGCAGGACGTGACCCAGCTCGTGCCTGGTCGACCTCCCGTCGGTCTGCGCTCCCAGGATGAGGACGAAGAGGTAGGCGAGCGCGGCCGAGATCCACAGGATGCGGAACACCGTGGTGGCGACCCCGTCCTGCAGGAACAGCAGCCCGGCGAGGCCGATCGACGACAGGATCATGATCAGCGGGAGCAGCCACAGGCTGAACCAGACGATGCCGAAGCTGATGCCGCCCAGGTGGTGGAGGCGGGACGGCCGGAACCACACTTTGGAGTACCGCGCGGTGACCGTCACGTTGCCGCGCGCCCAGCGGAGCCGCTGCTTCCAGAGGGCGTCGACCGCGCGGGGCTCCTCGGCGAGCACGTGACCGTGCGGTTCGAAGACGACCTTCTTGCCGAGCAGCTGCGTCTCGAACGTGGTGATCGTGTCCTCCGCCAGCGAGGACGTGTCGATGCGGCCGCCGATCGCGAGCAGGTTCTCGCGGGTGTGCAGCTGGGCGCCGCCGGCAAGGCACGCCTGCGCGCCCAGCACGTTCTGCGCGCGACGGGCCGCCGGCTGCGAGAGCACGTACTCGACGCTGATGAACTTAGTGAGGTAGTTGCGGTCGCTGCTGCCCTCGCTGATGTACGCCGACACGGCGCCCACGTCGGGGTCGGCCAGGTGCCGGGTCATGCGCCGCAGCGACTCGGGGGTGTAGATGACGTCGGCGTCCATGATGAGGAGCGCCTCCATCCAGTCGTCCTCCAGCACCTTCGCGATGCCGTGGTTGAGGGTGTGCGCCTTGCCCTGGCCGCCCTGTTCCCGGCGGAGCAGGTGGACGTTGCCCGGATACAGCTCGGCCCGGGCGCGGACGACGTCGGGGGTGTCGTCGGTGCTCGCGTCGTCGACCACGTAGATGCGCAGCGCCTCGCGCGGATAGTCCAGCTTCATCAGGCGGTCGATGGATGCGCCGATCACCGCTCCCTCGTTCCACGCCGGAACGACGATCGCTACGCGCGGGAGGTAGGGGGCGGCCTTCTTGTAGTGGTTGATCCAGGCGTGGAAGGGGATGACGATGAAAGTCGCGGCCGCGGCGATGACCGGGATGAGCCCGGTGAGCGCCAGGATGAGGCACACGATCACGCCGATCGTATGCAGCACGCTGAGAATGTCCAACCCCAAGACCTCCCTGTTCTACCCCGACCCTATCGCCCCGGCCCCGCGCGGCAGCGAGCCGCAGGGCGGGTGGCGCGGCGGCGTGTTCGCGAGGGGAAAGGCACGCGGCCGTGCGGGACGTTGATCGGGCTCCGGTCGCTCGTTAGGGTGAGTCGAGTCGAGTCGAGTCGAGTCGGTCCGGGTTTCGGGTGCAGAGGGCCGGCCTCAGGGGGGCGTCATCCAGTCATGAGCGGTGCGACGACGCTTCGGCCGACGGACGAAGCCCTGCTCCGCGTCACGACGCTCGACGAGAGCGACCGCCCGGTGCGTCTTCTGACGGACGACTGGAAGTTGGTCGACGAGCTCGACGTCGCCGTCGAGCGGGCGCGCTCGCCGTTGCGTCGCGCATCGATTACCGCGCGCCTCGGCGACGCGGCGGTCATTCTCATGGCGTTGGCCGCCTGCATTATCGTCGGCATTTCGGCCGTTCCGAACCCAGCGAAACGGCCGATCATCGTCGCCGTTTTCGTGCTGGCGGCGGGTATTGAACTAGTCCGCCTCGAGTATCCGGGCTACCACAACAAGCGGGCACGGATGCGGGGGCCGAGCAACGCGCGTCCGGTCTACTTCGCGGGCGGTTCGCCCTACTCCCGCCGCCGGCTCGTGCTCGGTCGGCGTTGCCTCTTCCTGATCTCGGAAGACGGTCGCATCTCCCAACTCCCGTGGAGCGACATCTCGGTGGTCGGGCTGGATTTCCGCATGTCCGGAGCCGTGATGGTGATGGCGGTGGACGGTCGATTTCTCCCGCTGGCGACCTCCGGGCGCGTCGGCGGTGCGTTATCGCTGGTGTGGGGCGGAAATTGGTGGGGTCGGCACGAGCAGTTCCGGACGTCGCTGAAGGACGACCTGGAACGCACCGGCGTACCCGTCGCCGTCATCGACTGGTCGGCTGTCGCGATCTGAGCCTTGCCTGGCCGCACACGACGACGCGCCCCGGTCGCCCGGGGCCCGTCGTTCCGTCATGCTGCGCTACTTGCGCGTGCCCGGCAACGTCCCGCCCGCGGCGAGGCGCATGAGGTCGGAGCCGAGGTCGATGCCCAGCTCGTTGCCGCCGTTCGCGGGCGGCGCGGTCGATGCGCTTGCCGAGGGCCTTGTCCTGCCAGTCCTCGGTCGATGCGAACACCGAGGTCGGCGTGGTCATCGTCCGGAGGAAGGCGAACAGCGACCGCATCTCGCCGTCGACGACGAGCGCGTGACGGGCGGTGCCCGCGGTCGCGCCGAGCACGACCGGCTTGGCGATCAGCAGGTCGTTGTCGAGCACCTGGAAGAACGAGGTGAACAGCCCGCTCGGTCCCGCCTTGTACACCGGGGCCGTCGCGATGATGCCGTTGCTCTCTTACGGGACCGACTGACTCGGCTTCGCCATCTCGTCATCGCCGTCGCGTTCATCGGCCCGCTGCGCGATCCGATCGGCGACATCTGGGTGCTGCGCTTCGGGATGATCGCCTGCGTCATGGTGATCCCGTTCCCCTTGATCGCAGGCACGGTGCGCGGCATCCCGTGCGGCTGGCAGCTGGCCACACCGCTCCCGCGATCTGAACACCCCTTCGACCGGTGAGTCCCCGCTGAGCATGCGCAGCGTCGAGCGTTGCTCAAAAAAGTCCACGGCTCGGCGTCATGAACTGAGGCTGGCTGTGTCTAAAGGAGTAACAGGCCTAACCGACCAGGAGTAGTGAACTGCCGACCGTTCCGGTTTGCCGGGTGACGGACAACCCCAGTTCATTTCGTTCGGTGTTGAACGAAGAGAAAGACTCAATGAAGAAGTTTCGTGTACTGATGCCAGCCGCAATGCTGGCCGGGGTCTGCGTTATCGCGGCAAGCCTGACCGGGTTCGCCGCGCTGGACGCTGAGGAGGTCAACGCAGTGGATGCGGTGGCCGCGATCCAAGGTGTCGCGCCTGAGTCGCTTTCCGGCCTTGCCGCGACGAGTAGGGACAGCGTCACCGCCGCGGCTGCCACCGTCGAGGGCGGCAGGGTCGTGGTCCCGGCTGACCCGACCGACGGTCTCTCGCTCGGGGACTCGGTTCAGATCGGGTTGCCGTTTGCCCAGCACGCGTCCGACGCGACGGACTCGCAGCTTCCGGGCGTCGTGGCGTACGACAACAAGAACGGCTCGACCACCGTCCCGCTCATCAAGGCTGACGGAGCCCTGCAGATCAATACGGTGATCGACAATGCCAACGCTCCGAGACGGTACGACTACCCGATCGGCGTTCCCCAGGGGGCGACCCTCACGCAGGATGCGAACGGTACTGTTGCGGTTGTCGCAGCGGACGGGTCGCCGCTGCGGGTTTTCGGTGAAGCCTGGGCGAAGGACGCCAACGGCAGCCCGGTGCCGACCCGCTACGAGGTGCACGGGAGTACCCTCACCCAGGTGGTCGAGTTCAGCGAGCACACAGCGTTCCCCGTCATCGCTGACCCGTCGACCGGTGTGTACTCGTACAACTGCGTGCTTCAGAACGGCAGCAGCTACTTCCTCAAGCCGGGGACCGCGCTCAACACATGCAAAGGTTCGTATCTGCAGAAGTACATCAACGGCGCAAAGGTCCAGACCATCGCGCTTACTGGCTACGGGACCCCCGCGAACCCCGAAGCGTTCGGCACCCCCGACTGTTACATTGCGATCGGTGTTGGGCTGGGAACGCTCTATGGTCCCGGCTGGTTGGTCCGCTTCCTTTCCGGTGCGATCGGATACGTTGCTACCCAGGGACTGCCCAATATCACTGCTTGTCGAGGATGAAGAATGAGTAAGTCGCATGACCTTCCCCGTTGGATGAGGTGGTCGTTTGGTTTGCCACGGCTCTGGACCGGATTCGCTTGGCTTGGTCTTGCAGCATGCGTGACCGTCTTTGGTATCACGGCCAACAACACCGCTTCGTATGTTTTCGCGGGGTTGGCCTGCCTGTTTGGTGTGATCTTTATCGTCATCGCCACTCACGATAAGAAGTACAGGGTTGGGCGATACCGGCGTCTCGACTGACCGCCTGTCACCGCGCAGCCAGCCCCCTGGACACGTTGTCCGGAGGGACTGTGCTGTTTCTACTACCATGCGCGAGCTGGTGCCGAGGCCGGCCTGTGGTGCGCATCTCCCCGGCTGCGATTGCAGCTGCGATGGGAAGGGCGGAAGTTCGCGGGAGATTCCTCGTACTGCGGGTGGATGCTGACGGGGAAGTAGTGGTCCGGCTCGAAGGCGTCGTAGCCGTCGCGCAGCAGGTAGTCGATAGCTCCTCCGCACGGCCAGCAGCGGGCGGCTTGGCACAGCAGCCGAAACTCGGTGCGCAGCATGGCCATGCGCCTACCTCGCCTACTGGCTCGCCCGGCGCCTGGAACGCGAACAGGCGCCCGCCCGCGAGGGCGAGCGCCTGCCGGTCGCCGGTCAGCGGGTGGTGGGAAGCGTTCCGCCGGCGGCGAGGCGCATGAGGTCGGAGCCGAGGTCGATGCCCAGCTCGTTGCCGCCGGCCGAGCCGAACTCGTGCTGGTAGCTGTCCCACGAGGTGTCCGTGATCTTGGACTCGACCTCGGACTCCATCAGCACGACCAGTTCACGGGCGGCGCGGTCGATGCGCTTGCCGAGGGCCTTGTCCTGCCAGTCCTCGGTCGACGCGAACACCGAAGTCGGCGTGGTCATCGTCCGGAGGAAGGCGAACAGCGACCGCATCTCGCCGTCGACGACCAGCGCGTGACGGGCGGTGCCCGCGGTCGCGCCGAGCACGACCGGCTTGGCGATCAGCAGGTCGTTGTCGAGCACCTGGAAGAACGAGGTGAACAGCCCGCTCGGCCCCGCCTTGTACACCGGGGCAGTGGCGATGATGCCGTCGGCCGACTTCAGCGCCTCGATCGCCTTGGTGAACTTCGGTCCCAGGTGGCCGGACGCGAGGGCGGCGCCCAGCTCCGGCAGGAGCTCGCGCAGGTCGAGGTTGAGCGTCTCGACCGTGCGGCCGTCGCGCTGGGCGGCGGCCTCCACGCGCAGCGCGAGGCGGTCGGCGAGCATCTTGGTGGACGACGGGTCGCTGACGCCCGCGTTCACCACGACGACGCGGAACGGCCGCAGGTCTGATGTGTTCATGGTCTGTCCTTGTCTCGATCGATGGTCGGTGGATGCTGCCCGGCGTCAGAGCGCCGGGTAGCTCACCTCGACCTGCTCGTCGGTGTCCTGGTAGGGGGAGGCGCCGGTGACGTTGTCTCCGCGGTTCGCGTTCGGGCGCGGCTGGCGCGGGTCCGCGTCGCCGTACTTCGCCTTCACGAGGGACGCGTGGGTGGGGGCGTCCGGCGTCTCCGGGTCCTTGCGCGCCTCGGTCTCCTTGCGGAGGACGGGGATGACGTGCTCGCCGAGCAGGTCCAGCTGCTCGAGCACCGTCTTGAGCGGCAGGCCGGCGTGGTCCATCAGGAACAGCTGGCGCTGGTAGTCGCCCGCCCACTCGCGGAATGTCAGCGTCTTGTCGATGACCTCCTGCGGGCTGCCGACGGTCAGCGGGGTCGCGTCCGTGAACTCCTCCATCGTCGGACCGTTGCCGTAGACCGGGGCCTCGTTGAAGTACGGGCGGAACTGGTTCTTCGCGTCCTGCGAGTTCTTCGCGATGAAGGCCTGGCCGCCGAGTCCGACGATCGCCTGCTTGGCGGTGCCGTGGCCGTAGTGCTCGAAGCGCTCGCGGTAGAACGCGATCAGACGCTGGAAGTGCTCTTTCGGCCAGAAGATGTTGTTGGCGAAGAACCCGTTGCCGTAGAACGCGGCCTGCTCGGCGACCTCCGGGGTGCGGATGCTGGCGTGCCAGACGAACGGCGGCACGTCGTCGAGGGGGCGCGGCGTGGAGGTGAAGCCCTGCAGCGGCGTGCGGAAGCGTCCCTCCCAGTCGACGACGTCCTCGCGCCACAGGCGGTGCAGGAGGTTGTAGTTCTCGAGCGCGAGCGGCAGGCTCTGACGGATGTCCTGGCCGAACCACGGGTACACCGGGCCGGTGTTGCCGCGCCCGACCATGAGGTCCATGCGGCCCTTCGACAGGTGCTGGAGCATCGCGTACTCCTCGGCGATGCGCACCGGGTCGTTCGTGGTGATCAGGGTGGTGGATGTGGTGACCGTGAGCCGCTCGGTGAGGGCAGCGATGTGGGCCAGCAGGGTGGTGGGCGACGAGGAGAAGAACGGCGGGTTGTGGTGCTCGCCGATGGCGAAGACGTCCAGCCCGACCTCCTCCGCGTGCTTCGCGATCTTCACGATCGCGTCGATGCGCTCCGCCTCGCTCGGCGTCTCACCGGACACGGGGTCGCGGGTGATGTCGCTGACGGAGAAGATTCCGTACTGCATGACTGGCTCCTCAGGTTTGTTCTCGCCGTTTCTATGCAAACGCATACAACGCGACAGGGGGCGAGGTATTCCCATCCTGGCGCGCGCGGTCGCATGGGGGTAGGCCGGCGGTGTGAAACCGCAGGTCAGAGGGCTTGAGGATCGAGGTTCAGCGACTGATTCTCGAGCAGGTTGAGGCTGCCGTCGTACGCGCGACCGCTCGGGTTCAGCCAGAGCAGGTCCTGCGAGGTGATGCCGAACCGCTGCGCGACGCCGTCGAACGTGTCTCCGGCCGCCACCACGTACCGCGCGGGAGCACCGGAGGGGGTGGTCTCCGCAACGCCCCCTGCCGCGCCCGCACGCGCCCCGCCGTCGACGGGATGCACGTTGGTCGCGCGCTCGGGGATCGACCAGCGGACGGTGTTCACCGCGAGCACCTTGTCCGGGCCGAGCTCCACGGGGACGCCGTCGGGCGACGCGACGGACGAGTAGGTCACCAGGGTGCCGAGGTATGACGGGTTGCCGACGTAGCCCAGCGGGACCGTCGAGGCGGCGGCCGCGCCGGCCGTGGGGCCGCCGAGGGCGTGGTCGGCGACGCCATGCCAGGTGAGGCCGTCCCCGACCTGCGGTGGGACGTCGAGCAAGGTGACCGAGACGGGCACCGGGACGCTCGAGGTGAACCCGCTGTACTGGATCGAGTACGTGTTGTCGCCGTTCGACACGATCCGGTAGTGGAAGTGGATGCTGCCCTTGGGCGACGCGACACTCGCCTCGGCGACGGTGGTGCCCGACGGGACGGGAGCGAGCGTCGGTGGCGGAGGCGGCGGTGCCGTCGGCGTCGGTGTCGCGCTGGGCGTCGGCGACGGCGGCGCGGAGTGCGTCGGCTTCGGCTTCGCCGTCGTGTGCCGCGCGACCGGCTTCGCCTGCGCCCCTCCGTCGAAGAGCGCGCAGCCGGACAGCGCGATGGCGAGCGCGACGAGCATCCCCGCGGCCGCAACGGTGCGATCGCGCCTATTCGTTCGAAACATGTTCCCCCCTCCGGGAACGCTACCAAATACCGGCTGGCCGGATCTCATCCATCCGTGTCCGATTCCCGCACGCGCGGGGTCGGTGGCACCCGCTAGCGTCGACTGGGTGAAGGTCGCTGTGCAGTTCGTCGCCATGGGGCTCGTGTGGGGCGCCAGCTTCCTGTTCATGAAGGTGGCCCTCGAGGGCGTGAGCTTCGGCCAGGTCGCGTGGGCGAGGCTCGTGTTCGGTGCGCTGACGCTGGGCATCATCGCGCTCATCATGCGCGCGCGACTGCCGCGGGAGCCGATCGTCTGGCTGCACTTCACGGTGGTCGCGGTCACCTACTGCGTCATCCCGTTCCTCCTGTTCGCATGGGCCGAGCAGTACGTGTCCTCCAGCCTCGCGAGCATCTACAACGCCGTCACGCCGATCACGACGGCGATCCTCGTCACCGCCGCGTTCCGGGTCGAGAAGCTCAACCGTGACCAGGTGCTCGGCGTGCTGATCGGTGTCGTCGGCGTCGTCGTGGTGGTCGGGCCCTGGGCGGTGGATGCGCTGGCCGGCAGCCTCTGGGGCCAGCTCGCCTGCCTCGGAGCGGTCACGTGCTACGGCTTCAGCTTCGGCTACATCCGCACGTTCATCAGCCCGCGGGCGGTGTCCGCGACGACGAGCGCACTCATGAACATCGGGCTGGCGGCGGTCATCATGATCCTGCTGACGCCGGTGGTGGCGTGGCACCCGATCACGTTCAGCTGGCCGGTGCTGCTCTCCCTGCTGGCGCTCGGCGCCCTCGGGACGGGCGTCGTCTACATCTGGAACATGAACGTGCTGCGCGCGTGGGGCCCGACGGCGACGTCGGGTGTCACCTACGTGACGCCGGTGGTGGGCGTGGCCCTCGGCATCCTCGTGCTCGGCGAGCACCTGACGTGGAACGAACCGGTGGGCGCCGTGATTGTGTTCGCCGGCATCCTGCTCACCCAGCAGCGCGTCCGGCTGTTCACCCGCCGTCAGGCCGAGCTGGCCGCCCAGGAGGCCGCGGCGCGTTAGCTGTGGGCGCGGAGGAAGGCGATCGTCGCATCCAGCGCCGTGTGCGCCTCCGCGAACTTCAGGTGGAACTGGTACTCGTGCGGCAGCGCGGGCTCGTGGTCGGCGGGCCAGAACAGCTCGGTCACGTCGACGCCCTTCGCGCGCAGGGCGGCGGCCATCGGCACGGACTGCGTCCAGGTGAGGCCGTCGCCGTTGCCGCCGGAGATGTAGGTGGGCGGGAAGGCGGGGGTGACGTGCTGGATGGTCGACATCGTGGACCCGACATAGGTCTGGGACCAGTCCTTCGTGCCGCTGTACGACCACAGGGCCGTCTTGAAGCCCCAGCCGTCGATCCCGGTCAGGCTGGCGAGCGCGTCGAGGTCGTAGACGCCGCAGTTGAGCACGACGGCCGACAGCTGGTCCGGCTGGAGTGCGGGTGCGATCCCCATCAGGTTCGCGTATTCGGGGCTGGTGGTCAGGACGGCGAGCTGGCTGGCGAGCTGCGACCCGGCGGAGTCGCCGGCGAGGATGATGCGGCTGGGGTCGATGCCGAGCGTCTCGGCGTGCGCGTCCAGGTACGCGAGCGCGTCGTTGAGCTGTCGGACGGCGGTCGGGTAGGTCGCCTCGGGTCCGACGGTGTAGTTGAGGCCGACGGTCGTGAACCCCTGGTCGGCCAGGATGCGCAGGTAGGGGTCGACATTGGAGCTGGCGCCCGAGATCCAGGCGCCGCCGTGGATCCAGACCACGGTGGGGAGCGGGTCGGTGGCGCTGCCGGGGCGGAAGATGTCGAACGTCGTGTCGGGCGAGCCGGGTGCGTACCGCAGGCCGGTCTGGGCCGTCACCCCGGTGGTGGGCACGAACGGCTTCATTTCGGCGACCGTCTCGGCGGCGCCCTTCTCGAAGACGCTGCGGATCGCGAGGGCGGACGGCCACGGTGACGACGACGCGAGGCTGGCGAGGATGAGCACGCACAGCAGCACGATGGCGGTGACGGACACGACGCGGCGGGCCCGCCGTGAGAGCAGTGGAGGCGTCGGCAGCTCGTCGGCGCGGGCACGGGTCATGCCCTCACCGTAGCGACCCCCGCCGCCTGCTCCGGAGTTTTTCGCCCTCAGACCGCGTGTCGGGGGCGAAAAACTCCGGAGCGGATGGCTGGGGAGGTGGTGCGGGGTTACGCGACCGTCGGGCCGAAGCGCTCGGGGAGCGTCGAGCGGTGCACGCCGCGCAGCTCCTCCAGGCCGATCGTGAAGAGGTCCTGCACCTCGAGCACGGGCTGGGCGCCGACCTCGGCGTCCGTCACGCCGATGCGGAGCGCGGGGATGCCGCGACCCTCGCACAGGCCGCGGAACTTCACGTCGTCCTCGCGCGGGACGGTGACCAGGACGCGTGCCGTCGACTCCGAGAAGAGCGCGGTCGCCGCATCCACCCCGTCGCGCTCCTCGATCTCGGTGAGCCACACGCGGGCGCCGACGCCGAAGCGGATGACGCTCTCGGCGAGGGCCTGCGCCAGGCCGCCGTCCGCGAGGTCGTGGGCGGACGAGACCAGACCCTCCAGCGAGGCCGCGTGCAGCGCCTCGGCGAGCGAGCGCTCGGCGTCCAGGTCGACCGCCGGCGGGTGGCCGCCGAGGTGGCCGTGGATGGTGCCGGCCCAGGCCGAGCCGTCCAGCTCCTCGCGGGTGACGCCGAGGAGGTAAATGTTCTCGCCCTCGTCCTGCCAGCCGCTCGGGATGCGGCGGGCGACGTCGTCGATCACGCCGAGCACGCCGACCACCGGGGTCGGGAAGATCGGGGTGTCTCCCGTCTGGTTGTAGAAGGAGACGTTGCCGCCGGTGACCGGGATCTCGAGCTCCAGGCAGGCGTCGGAGAGTCCCTCGACGGCCTCCGAGAACTGCCACATGACCTCGGGGTTCTCCGGGCTGCCGAAGTTGAGGCAGTCCGTGACCGCGACGGGCACCGCGCCGGAGGCGGCGACGTTGCGGTACGCCTCGGCCAGCGCCAGCTTGGCTCCCTGCTTCGGGTCGAGCTGGCAGTAGCGGCCATTGGCGTCGGTCGCGATGGCGAAGCCGAGGCCCGACTCCTCGTCGACGCGGATCATGCCCGCGTCGTCGGGGAAGGCGAGCGCGGTGTTGCCGCCCACGAAGTAGTCGTACTGGTCGGTGACCCAGCCCTTATCGGCGAGGTTGGCACTGCCGAGGAGGGCGAGCGTCTGCTCGCGCAGCTCGTCGCCGGTCGTCGGGCGGGCGAGCACAGAGGCCGAGTCGTCCTGCAGCGCGTCGATCCAGGTCGGGTAGGCGACAGGACGCTCGTAGACCGGACCATCGACCGCGACGGTGCGCGGGTCGACGTTGACGATCTCCTCGCCCTTCCAGTTGATGACGAGGCGGCCGGTCTCGGTGACCTCGCCCAGCACGCTGGTCTCGACATCCCACTTGGCGGTGACGGCGAGAAAGGCGTCGAGCAGCTCCGGCTTGACGACGGCCATCATGCGCTCCTGGCTCTCCGACATGAGGATCTCCTCAGCGGTGAGGCTCGGGTCGCGCAGGAGCACCTTGTCGAGCTCGATGAACATCCCGCCGTCGCCGTTGGAGGCGAGCTCGCTGGTTGCGCAGGAGATGCCGGCGGCGCCCAGATCCTGGATGCCCTCGACCAGCTTGTCGCGGAACAGCTCCAGGCAGCACTCGATAAGCACCTTCTCGGCGAACGGGTCGCCGACCTGCACGGCCGGACGCTTCGTCGGGCCGCCCGCGGAGAACGTGTCGGACGCGAGGATGCTGGCCCCGCCGATCCCGTCGCCGCCGGTGCGCGCACCGAACAGCACGACCTTGTTGCCCGCGCCGGACGCGTTCGCCAGGTGCAGGTCCTCATGGCGGAGCACGCCCACCGAGAGGGCGTTGACCAGCGGGTTGCCCTGGTACACCGGGTCGAAGTAGGTCTCGCCGCCGATGTTGGGCAGGCCCAGGCAGTTGCCGTAGAAGGAGATGCCGGAGACGACGCCGTGCACGACGCGCGCGGTGTCCGGGTTGTCGATGGCGCCGAAGCGCAGCTGGTCCATCACGGCGACCGGGCGGGCGCCCATCGAGATGATGTCGCGAACGATGCCGCCGACGCCGGTCGCGGCGCCCTGGAACGGCTCGATGTAGGAGGGGTGATTGTGCGACTCCACCTTGAAGGTGACCGCCCAGCCCTCGCCGACGTCCACGACGCCGGCGTTCTCGCCCATGCCGACCATGAGGTTCTTCTTCATCGCCGGGCTCACTTTCTGCCCGAACTGCCGCAGGTAGATCTTCGACGACTTGTAGGAGCAGTGCTCCGACCACATCACCGAGTACATCGCCAGCTCGCCGCTGGTCGGGCGGCGGCCGAGGATCTCGCGGATGCGCGCGTACTCGTCCTCCTTGAGCCCGAGAGCCGCGAACGGCTGCTCCCGCTCCGGGGTCTCGATCGCGTTCGCGACGGTGTCGACGACGTGGGCGGTGGCGGTGTCGGTCACGCGGGCACTCCAGGCTGGGCGGGGCTGGGCGGGGATGTGCTCCAGTCTACCGGGCGTCACGCCGGGCAGAACTCGCTCGGAATGACAGACACAGGGCTCACCATGATCACGTCGACGCGGTCGTGAAGCGTCCTGAAGACGATCCACGTGCCCGCGCTGTCCTGGAGTCCGTAATTGTCGGCCACCTCGTTGTACGTGCCGGTGAGTGCGATCCCCGGGTAGGCGGCGAGCAGCTCCTCTGTCGTGCTTCCGATGCCGATGCCCCGATCGGTGCGCGGCGTCACGGGAGCCGGGTCGCCGTAAATCGTGAAGTTGTAGTTCAACAAGAGCGAATCCACTGTGTCCGGCTGCTGCTGCGGCGAGAACGCGGAGATGCCCAGATGATCCGATGCTACGAGGTCGACCTGCCGGGGTTTGCATCGCTCATCCGTCTCATCCGCGAAGCCTGATGCGGCGGAAGGGACCGACACGATCGGCATCGACAGCCGGAAGGGGCCGACTCCGTTGAAGTCGATCGTCCAGGTCGATGGGTCCGCGGGATCGGGGGCGGCCGCCGTCGGAGTCGGGGTCGGCGTCGGCGTGGATGTCGGTGTCGGCGTCGGCGTTACCGTCGGCGTCGGCGACGTGGTCGGTGCGACCGGCGCGGGGTCGAACAGCCCGGTGCCGAGCGCGTACGCGACCGAGCCGCCGGAGATGGTCAGGGCGAGCACGACGAGCGTCGCCACGAGCGCGGTGCGCTTGCGGCCGCCGGCACGTCCGGGGTGGGCGGCCGCGTTGTCGACCACGAGTTCGCGGATCGCCGCCTTGCGGCGCGGGTCGAAGGTCGGCTCGTCGCTCATCGCTCTCCTCCGTTCATCAGTTCTGCGAGTCGGGACTTGGCCCGGGACAGGCGCGACTTCACGGTTCCGGGCGCGATCCCCAGCGCCTCGGCCGCCTCGGCTGTGCTGAGTTCTTCGAGCACGCAGAGAGTCAGGATGTCCTGGTCGCGTCTCGGCAGTGTCGCGAGCGCCGTGCGCAACGCGGCGCGGCGCGCATCCCGGTCGATGCGGTCGTCCACGGCGGCCGCGTGATCGGGAGAGTGCTCCGGGGGTGGCAGCTGTCGCAGGCCGTCCCGATACCGCCGCGAGGCACGTGCGTAGTTGCGGAAGACGAAGTTCGTCATCACCAGCAGCCAGCCGATGACCGAGCCGTTCACGACCCGCATCGAATACCGCCGGCGCCACGCCTCGAGGAACACGACAGCGGTCACGTCCTCCGCGTCGTGGATGGATGCGGTCAGCCGGACGGCCTGGCGGAACACGCGGTCGTGGTGCAGGTCGAACAGTGCCCCGAACGCGTCCGGATCTCCGGCGTTCACGCGTTCAAGCACGTCCGGCTCGTCGATTCGGATTCCCCTCACATCTATGAAGTGTCCACGACGGAGGTCGCGGTTCCCGAATGTGGTGAAAGCGAGCCGTCGGGCGGTCGGCGTCCCACGCTAAGGTGTCCCGCGAGGAGGCCGCCATGTATGTCCGACGCCTGTCGAAGGAGACCGAGGAGCTGTTCCGCTCAGTGGTGCCGGACGCTCCGGACGCGCCCAGCGGGGCGATGCGCGAATCGGCGCATCCCTCCGACAATCGCGAGCCGGGCGCAGAGTGACCGGCATCCGCGAGGCTGTCCACCGAGATCCGATCTGGCGTCGGCGACAGGGTGGAGGTCGATGCCGACTTCCTCGTGCGGAGGGTCGTACATCCGTCTGGTCGTTACGTGTTCCGCGTCCATTTCGTACGGCCGGAGTCGCGGTTCCGTGAAGAGGTCGTTCGCGAGTTGACCGAGCGAGGTGCACTCGTGGAATGGTCATCCGCCGGAATGTTCGCAGTCGACGCACGGGATGCGGGGCACGCCCAGCAGATCGCGGATTATCTGGCTCAGCAGGAGCACCTCGGCCGACTCGCCTACGAGACGGGGAGGACACAGTGACGGAGACGAACCGCAGGGAGAGGAGCCGAAATGAAAAGTGCCCACGTGGTCTCTGAGGACAGCGATCTGTTCGAGAAGTTCGCATCGATGCTCGCCGAGAACGGCGGTCACCGCACTCCGGATATGGCCCAACTCGTCGATGCCGAGGGCCGCATGCTCACCGTGTTCGCCATGACGTCCGACGAGTGGCTGGCGGAGTTGCAGCTGCCTCCGGAAACGCCGGAACGCACTGTGGGGCGTCCGCCTGTGTCGCCGCTCTCGTCACTCACTGCCTGCACGGTGGAGTGTCGTTGGGAGACGGTGTTCGTATCCTGGGTCCAGCGGCTTGCGCAGCAGAGTTCGGCCGACGTGTGGGTGCTCGACGGGGATGACGTGCTCTGGGCATCCGACCAGCTCGACGCCGACGGGTTGCGCCTGTGAGCGGTACTAGCCGCGGCGGCCTTTATGACAGAGGGCGCACCTCGGACCACGATTCGACGATTTTGGGGCGGCAATGACGACGTTTCGGATGCTGTCGGCCGACACCATCGAGGACCCGTCCGGATCGACCGTCCAGATCCTTGGCAGAACCGGTCTGCGGGTCACACTGCATGGCGACACGTACACGATCGACTCCGAAATGCTCGCGCTACCGATGAGCATCGTGTTGTATCGGAACTCGGTCGCGCCCGAGGCTGCAGACAGGTCACCTGGAGTGTTCCAGCTGGCCGTCGATGCACTCACCTGGGCCGGGTTCGCGGTCGAGACGATCTGAATGAGCGTCTACTACCTCAGCTCCTTTGACAGCGCGCTGTTCGAGGCCGTTCGGCGATGCACAGTGATCACGGCGCTCGCCTTCGATACCGGCAGATCGGCGCTCCTGGTCGACCTGGATCCCGCGGTCGTCGGGCAGCACTTCAACGTCGGAGAAGATCTGCGCCGCTTCATTCTGACATCGCGGTTCCACGGCGACGATGTGGCGGCAATCGACCGCTTTCCGTTCTTCGCGTACATCTGTCTGCCCAAGAAGGGATGGCCGGAGCTCGAGACTCCTCTGCACGCCGCCGATATCGATATCGTCGGCTGGGTCGAGCTCTACCGCACAGCGACGGACGCCTCGGCGCACCGGTTCGACCCGTAGACCGTGAGGACGAAGAGGAAGACGCATCGGAGGGTGGCAGTGTCGCATGAACTCGACTTCGGCAACGCGATGGCGGATGTGACGGCCGCGATTCTCGCGTCTGGCACCGACCGGATCTATTCGGTGCTCATGGCCGCCGGCGGTCGCTTCAGCGACCTCATGGAGTCCCGCCACGGTCCCGCGGCCTACCGAGTCTGGATGAACATCAGCGACCTTGTCGACGACCCCCGCGGTCCGCTGTCCGAGGAGGAGGCGCTGTCCGTCGCAACGCAGGCGGCACGAGAATGGCAGACACTCGACACCCGGTCGCACGAAGAAGTGGACGACTATTTCGCCCGCTGGTCTGAGAGAGTCTGACGTCGTTGTGCAACGGGCGGTTCTGCGCGGGTAAGCCGGATGGCCGTGCCACGACGCCCCGCGCTATCGTGTTCCGCGAGGAGGCCGCCATGCACGTTCCGCGCCCGTCGAAGGAGACCGAGGAGCTGTTCCGCTCGGTGGTGCCCGACGCGCCGGATGTGCGCGTCCGGCCGATGTTCGCCAACCTGGCCGCGTTCGTGAACGGCAACATGTTCGCCGGGCTGTTCGGCGATCAGGTCGGGGTGCGCCTGCCCGACGCGAGGGTGCTGGACGAGCTGCTGGCGATCGACGGCGCCGGGCCGTACGGGCCGCCCGAGCGGCCGATGGGTGGGTACGTCGCGATGCCGGAGGCGTGGAAGTCGGAGCCCGACCGGCTGCGCGAGTGGATCGGCGTGGCGCTGGATCAGGTCAGGGCGATGCCGCCCAAGGCTCCGCAGAGCCCCGCGGCGAACTGAGCCGTTACGCCTCGACGAGCGCCGAGCGGATGACGGAGGTGAAGAACGTCAGGCCGTCCGTGCCCGAGCGCATCGCGTCGGGGGTGTCCGGGCCGAAGCCGGGCTCGACCGCGTGCTCGGGGTGCGGCATGAGGCCGACCACGTTGCCGCGCTCGTTGCGGACACCGGCGATGTCGTCGAGCGAGCCGTTCGGGTTGACGCCCGCATAGCGGAAGACCACGAGGCCCTCGCCCTCGAGACGCGCCAGCTCCTCGGCCGACGCGATGAAGCCGCCCTCGCCGTTCTTCAGCGGGATGACGATCTCCTGGCCCTGCTCGAACCCGCTCGTCCACGGCGTCTGCGTGTTCTCGACCGTGAGGTGCTGGTCGCGCCGGATGAAGGTGCCGTGGTCGTTGCGGATCAGGCCGCCGGCGACGAGATGCGCCTCCGCCAGCATCTGGAAGCCGTTGCAGATGCCCAGCACGGGCATCCCCTTCTCGGCCGCGTCCACGACCTCGGTCATGATCGGCGAGAGGGAGGCGATGGCGCCGCAGCGCAGGTAGTCGCCGTAGCTGAAGCCGCCCGGCAGCACGAGGGCGTCGACGCCCTGCAGGTCGTGCTCGCCGTGCCACAGCGCGACCGGCTCGGCACCGGCGAGACGGACCGCGCGCAGTGCGTCGCGGTCGTCGAGCGAGCCGGGGAAGGTGATGACGCCGATGCGCATCAGGCGTCCACCTCGGCGGGGTAGTGGATGCCCACCACGTCTTCGATCACGGAGTTGGAGAGGATCTCGTCCGCGATCTCCTGCACCGTCGCGCGGACCGCGTCGTCGATCGGGCCGTCGACGGTCAGCTCGAAACGCTTTCCGACGCGCACTCCGCTGACGACGCCGCGACCGGTGCGGGCGAGCGCTCCGGCGACCGCCTTCCCCTGCGGGTCGAGCAGCTCAGCCTTGGGCATCACTTCAACAACGATTGTCGGCACGGGGACACTCCGCTCACTCGGGCGCAAAGGGTGGGGGTTTCGCGTCGATTCTACCGTGCGGAGACGGGGATGCGGTCCGGTGCCGCGACAGCTGCTGCGTGGGAGACGGCGCGCTCCTCCAGCTCTGCGCGCAGTCGGCGGAACAGCTGCGCGGAAGCGGCTCCGGGCCAGTCCGGCGCGATGGCGGCGGCGGGGAGTCCTGGGTCGCGGTATGGGATCACGCGCCACTCGTCGAGGGCGCGCATCCAGGTGGCGAAGGCCTGGGCGTCGTCGAGGGGATGCGGCAGGTCGCCGAACCGTGCGAGGAACGATTCGTGCGCGGCGCGGATCGCCGGCAGGTCGTACCAGCGGGCGAGCCCGGCGGCGAGATCTCCGCGCGGGGCGGCGTCCGCGAACATCGCCACGACCGGCGAGCCGGACGGGTGAATGTCGGCCGACGACACCGACACAGCGGCCGTCAGCTCCGCCTCCAGCTCTCCCTCCAGCGCCGCCGGCGCGACCCACAGGCCGTCGGCGACCGTGCCGCAACCGAGCGCGGCGAGGCGGCGGCGCAACCGGTCGCGCGAACCGCGAGCCCGTTCCGGGAAGGACAGCGAGAGCAGCAGCCAGCGGGATGCCTCGACGCGCTCGCCGAAGATGCGGGCGTCTCCGCGCTCCAGCATCGGAACGGCGGCGGGATCGAGCGCGTACCCGGCGACACCGCCCAGGGGCTCCCGCCGCAGGACGCCCCGCGCGCACAGCCGCGCCAGGCTGGACCGGGCCGTCGCCGCGGGCACGCCGAGCGCATCCATGAGCCGGACGGCGCCCGCCGCGCTCGTCCAGCCGCCGATCGGGCGCAGGACGCTGCCCACCACGGTGCGCAGCAGCGCTGTCGCGCTGCCGCTGGCGGCCTCCGGGTCATCGCGGACGACGGCGGCGACGTCAGTCATGCGTCAGTTCGCCGAGGGCGTCGCGCACCGCGGCCATCCCGGCGCAGACCTCCTCGAAGCTGGTGCTGAGCGGCGAGAGGCCGACCCGCAGGCCGTCCGGATCGCGGTAGTCGGGGATGACGTCGCGCTGCCACAGCAGCGAGGTGACCTCACGCATGGCCGGGTGGCTGAGCGTGACGTGGCCGCCGCGGCGAGAGGGGTCGCGCGGCGACGCGAGCGTCACGCCGAGCGGGGTCAGCCATTCGTCGGCGAGGGCGACGGCGAACTCGGTCAGCGCGACGGACTTGGCCCGCACGGCGTCCATCCCGGCCTCCTCGATCATCGCGATGGTGTCGCGCATGGCGAGCATCCCGACGATGGGAGGCGTCCCGCTGAGGAAGCGCCGGATGCTGTCGGCCGGCACGTACTCCGGGCCCATCAGGAAGACGTCGCTCGCGCCCATCCACCCCTGGATCGGCTGAGCGAGCCGCGGGATGAGCCGCGCGTTCACGTAGCCGAAGGCGGGCGAGCCGGGGCCGCCGTTGAGGTACTTGTAGGTGCAGCCGACGGCGAGGTCGACTCCGGCGGCGTCGAGTTCGATCGGCACCGACCCGGCGGAGTGGCAGAGGTCCCACAGCACCAGCGCGCCCGCGTCGTGGACGATGCGCGTGATGGCGGGCAGGTCGGCCAGGAAGCCGGACCGGTACGCGACCTGGCTGAGCACGACGAGGGCGGTCTGCGGTCCGACGACCGCGGCGACCTGCTCCGGCGTCACCCCCGCCTCGGTGTCCGCCTCGATCCACACCAGGCGCAGGCCGCGCTCGCGAGCGATGCCGTCGAGCAGGTAGCGGTCGGTCGGGAAGTTGTCCGTGTCGAGCACGATTTCGCTGCGCTCCGGCAGGCTGTCGACGGCCGCCCGCGCCAGCTTGTAGAGGAGGACGGTCGTCGAGTCGCCGATGAAGGTCTGACCCGGCGCTGCGCCGAGCGCGGCACGGCCGAGGTCGTCGCCGATGACGAACGGCAGTTCCATCCACTCCTCGTCCCACCCGCGGATGAGCCGGTCGCCCCATCCCTCCGTGAGGAAGCGCTGGATGCGCTCGATGCTCGCACGGGTCGGACGGCCGAGCGAGTTGCCGTCGAAATAGGCGGTCACCGTGCTCGTGCCGTCGTCGATGCCGGCGAAGCGCGTGCGGAAGGCCGCAAGCGGGTCGGCCGCATCCAGGGCGCGGGCGGCGGTCAGCGGGTCCGGCGAGAGGACAGCGGGAGGGGCGGTGTCGAAGTCGGTCATGCGTGATCCTCAGGAGTGGAGGGGCGAGGGGATGCGGTGGGAGCCCCAGCATCGTCGGTGCCGTCGGCCGCCGCGCGGGTGAGCGCGCGAGCCGTCAGCCCGCGGGCGGTGGCGAGCCAACCGGGGAGGGCGTCCGGCTCAGCGGGAGGCGGCGTGGGGAGCCAGGCCAGGCGCGGGCCGATGGTCGGCGCGACGTGGTCGTCGGGGTGGCGCAGGCCGGCGATGGACCGGATCAGGGCGTGCGGCTCGACACCCGCGCCCAGCATCCCGCGCAGCTCCCGCTCGTTCACGCCGACGGCGAGCGGGCCGTTGCCGAGGTCGGTCCCGTAGAGGACGAGGCCGCCGGCGCGCGCGAACCGGCCCAGGTTCTCCGAGGCGATGCCGTGCTGCTCGGTGGGATCTCCCCAGCCGTGGATGTCGAGGGTGCTGACCCAGCCGATGCCGCGGCGGACGCACTCGGCGATGAGTTCGTCGTCGACGCGCTCGGTGAACGGCGCGTGGGCGAGCTGGTCGGCGCCGGCCCGGACCGCCCGCGCGGTCTGGCCCGCGCCCTGCACGTGGACCGTGACCGGAACGCCCTGCGCGTGGGACTCCGCGACGATGCTGTGGAGAACGCGATCGTCCACAGTTTCACCGGCCTCAGTGTTGAGGGTGACCTTGATGCGGGAGGCTCCCATCATGATGTTCGCCCGAACCGCAAGCCGTGCCTCCCGCTCGCCGCCGACCTCCGTCGAGGAGCCCGGCGGCCCCCACCCGGCGTTGACCGGGTAGCCGCCCTTACACGTGATGAGCGATCCGACGATCGCGACGGCCGGGCGCGTCAGGTCGTCGGCGAGCCAGCCGGCGGCGACGGCGGGAACCCAGCCGAGATCGATCGCGTGGGTGATGCCTCCGGCGAAGACGGCGTGCTGGTCGGTCAGCCCGACGTGAGTGTGGTGGTCGGTGAGTCGTGGGAAGAGCGTGCCGCCGAGGTGGTGGTGCGCTGCCCGCGACGGGATGTCGTTGACCGGGTGGAGGCGCTCGCCGTCGCTGCGGAAGGTTGTGGCGCCGAGGAACCGGTGGCCGTTCCAGACAGCGTCGACCGTGAGGTAGGCGTCGGTGCCTGCGGGGGAGTCGGTGCCGCCGGGGTAGTCGCTGCCGCCGGGATGCGCGGTGGCGGCGGGGTGCGCCGTAGCGGCGGGTTGCTCGCTCATGCGGGCGCTCCGATCTCGGTGCGGACGGCGTACAGCTCGGGGAAGAAGGTGAGTTCGAGCGCCTTCTGCAGGAAAGCGGCTCCCGTCGACCCGCCGGTCCCGGTCTTCATGCCGATGGTGCGCTGCACGGTTTTCAGGTGGCGGAAGCGCCAGAGCTGGAAGTTGTCCTCCAGGTCGACGAACTCCTCGCAGGCCTCGTACTCGGGCCAGTGGTCGTTGGCGTGCTCGTAGATCTCGCGGAAGACCGGCACCAACTCCGGAGAGAAGACGTGTGCCTGCGTGACGTCCCGCTCCAGCAGCGAGGCCGGCACGGCGAAACCGGCACGCGCCAGATAGCGCAGGAACTCGTCGTAGATGCTGGGCGCATCCAGCAGCTGCGCGAGGAGGGCGTGGGCGGCCGGGTCGCTCTCGAAGACGCTCAGCATGCGGCGGTTCTTGTTGCCGAGCACGAACTCGACGGCGCGGTATTGGTACGACTGGAAGCCGGACGAGTTGCCGAGGAACCCGCGGAACTCCGCATACTCGGTCGGGGTGAGCGTCGCGAGCACCGACCACTGCTCGGTGAGCGTGCGCTGGATGTGCTTCACGCGGGCGATCCGCTTGAGCGCGGGCGACAGGTCGTCGGCGCGCAGAAGGTCGCGCGCCGACTCGAGCTCGTGGAGCACCAGCTTCAGCCAGAGCTCCGTCGTCTGGTGCTGGATGATGAACAGCAGCTCGTCGTGGTGCTCCGGGCGGCTCACCGGGCGCTGCGCGCTGAGCAGCGTGTCGAGCTCCAGATAGGAGCCGTACGACATCCTCTCCCGGAAGTCGGTGACGATGTCGGGATCGAACTCGCGGGTGTTATCGCCATCGGCCATGCTGCAATTCTGCGCCGACCGCCGCAAAACTGCAACAGGTTGCCTCGTGCCGCCTACGCAGGAGTCACGCCCGCCTCGGTCGGCGTTTCGCCTGCTTCGGTCGGCATCCCGGGCCCCTTCGCCACAAATCTCCACGCGCACGGCGGTGCGTCGGAGATTTGAGCGCCTTTCTCCGACCGGAGTCTCCGACCGGGGCAAGCCCCGGCGCCCGAGCGCCGGCGCCCGAGCCCCGACCCCCGAGCCCTGACGCCCGAGCCCCGACGCGCCGCGCGCACCCGCCGTCCGCACCCCGTTCACCCCCGCGTTACCTCCAGTTGCGACGACCGTCGCACCGGGCTCCTAGCGTGGCGCACTGACCCACGAACTAGGCACGCGGTGAGCGGGGACGCAGGGAGGCTCCGGATGGGCAGGCACTACGACCTCGCGGTGGTCGGCGCCGGGATCGTCGGACTCGGGCATGCCGTCGCCGCGCTCCGGCGAGGACTGACCGTCGCCGTGATCGACCGGGCGTCCGGCGTGCAGGGCGCGTCCGTCCGCAACTTCGGCCATCTCGGCATCACGGGTCAGGAGGGCGAGGCTCGCGCCTACGCCGAGCTCGCCCGCGAGCTGTGGCTGACGCTCGCGCCGGAGGCCGGGTTCTGGCTGCGCGAGTCGGGCAGCGTCGTGGTGGCACGAGCGGATGACGAGCTCGCCGTGCTGGAGGAGTTCCGCGAGCGGCGCGGCGGCCACGACGTCCAGCTCCTCACGCCCGCCGAGGTTCGGGAGCGCATCCCGGTCGCCGACGGCGTCCCGGTGGGCGGGGCGCTGCTCCCCTCCGACCTGCAGATCGACCCGCGGGAGGCCGCGGCGGCCATCGCTCGCTGGCTCGATGCCCACGGCGTGGACTTCTTCTGGCAGACCGCGGCCGCCGGGGTCGAGCCGGGGCTGGTCCGCACGCCTCGCGGACGCGTCGCCGCCGACGCCGTGGTCGTCGCCGTCGGGCATGACGTCGACCACCTGTTCCCGGGCATCGCGGAGGCGCACGGCATAGAACGCTGCGGCCTCGACATGATGCTGGTCGAAGCCGCTCTCGACCTGCCGCTTGCGGCGCCGGTGCTCACCGGCTGGTCCCTGGTCCGCTATTCCGGCTTCGCGCGGACGCCCAGCGCCGAGGCTGTGCGCGAGCGGCTCGCCGTCGAGCAGCCGGCGCTGGCGGCGATGGACGTCAACCTCATGTTCACGCAGCGGCCGGACGGCACCCTGATCGTCGGCGACACGCACGCGCGCGGGGCGGATGCGTCGCCGTTCCAGCACGAGGAGGCGTTCGCCCTCCTGTTGGAGCAGACGCGCGAGCTGTTCGGCGTCGCCGACCTCCGGGTGCGGGAGCGCTGGCAGGGCGTCTACGCCGCCGCACCCGACGAGTTCCTGGTGGCCGCTCCGGCCCCCGGCGTCCGCGTCGTGTCCGTCACGACCGGCATCGGGATGACCACCGGCCTCGGCCTCGCCGACCGCGTCGTCGACGAGCTCTTCTCCGACGCCCCCGGCGCGCTGATCCCCGCGGGCGCCGCCCGCGTCCGCTAGACCGCACCACCGCAACGAAAGGCACCATCGTGACCCCAGACGGATGCATCACCAGCGAGTTCGACGACGTGACGGTCGACGTCGAGCCGGTCCGCGGCGGGATTCCTGCGGGGGCCGGGCTGTCCGAGGAGGAGTGGGACGACCTGGACGACCTGGAGGACGGCCTGGACGAGGGCGACGCCGACGACCGTGACGAGGACGACCTCGCCGACCTGGAGCTGGTGGTGCTCGATCTCGCGGGCACGACCGTCCTCGACGACGGCCTCGTGCAGCGCGCGTTCGAGCGCGCCGTCGACGCCGCGGGCCTGGCGGAGACCCCGAACCAGCGGGTCGCCGCCCTCGAGGTCGTCCGCGAGGCGATGGGGCAGTCGAAACTCGCCGTCTTCCGCTCCCTCAGCACGGACGAGGACCAGGCGCAGCACGCGGACGCCGTGTTCGAGTCGACGTATGCCGAGCTGATCGCCGCGGAGGGTCTGCAGGCCGTCCCGGGCGCGGAGGACCTCATCCGCCGGTTGCGCGCGACGGGCGTCAAGGTGGCGCTGACCACCGGCTTCTCGCGCCGCACCCGCGATGTCGTCCTCGACGCCCTGGGCTGGCGCGACCTGGCCGATGTGACGCTGACGCCGGCGGAGGCGGGTCGCGGTCGCCCGTATCCCGACCTTCCGCTGACGGCCCTGCTGCGCACGGGCTCATCCAGTGTCGAGGGGATGGTCGTGGTCGGCGACACCGCGAGCGACATCGCCTCGGGGATCGCCGCGGGCGCGGGTCTCGTCGTCGGGGTGCTGACGGGCGCGCACGACGAGCAGACCCTGTTGGACGCCGGCGCCGACGCGGTGCTCCCGAGCGTCGCCGACCTGCCGGAGCTGCTGGGCTACGAGGTCGAGCGCGACGCGGCATCGGGACACGGCATCCGGTGACGATCAAAGCGGTGACCCCGCGCGTCGTCGAGCCGCCGGCGCGCCTGGGGATGGGGGTCAGCGTGTATCCGTCGGCCACGGCCATGGTGTGGCCGGGCGACGCGCACACGCACGAGGCGGTGGCCGTACCCGGAGTGCGCCTGGCGCCCGGGGACGTGCTGGTCGAGGTCGAGCTGGCGACGGTCTGCGGCACCGATGTGGAGGCCGTCCTCGGTCATCGCCGGACGCAGGCGCCCCTCGTGCTCGGCCACGAGCAGGTCGGCCGTGTCGTCGCGCTCGGCCGCGGCGGCGCGAAGACGACGGACGGGCACCGCGTCTCGCTGGGGGAGCGGATCGTCTGGTCCGCCGCCGTCCCGTGCGGACGCTGCGTGCGCTGCCGCCGCGGCCTGCAGCAGCAGTGCCTGAGCCTGCAGAAGTACGGACACGAGCGGATGCGCCGCGGCTGGGAGCTGTCGGGCGGCTTCGCCACGCACACGCACATCCTCGACGGCACACCGCTCGTACGCGTGCCGGAGGACATCCCGGCCGAGGTTCTCGCGCCGGCGTCGTGCGCGACCGCGTCGGTGGCGGCGGCGATCGAGGCGGCCGCCGAGCTCGTCCCGCTGGAGGGCGCCCTGGTGCTGATCGCCGGCGCGGGGATGCTCGGGCTGACCGCGACGGCGATGGCCGTCGAGGCCGGTGCGCGCGTGGTCGTGAGCGAGCCGATTCCCGAGCGCCGCGAGTCCGCCCTGGCTTTCGGCGCGTCGGGCGCCGCCGACCCGGCCGCGCCCGCGGGGTCTCCGACGGGACTGGCCGCCGTGCTCGCCAAGACGGGCGGCCGCACGCCGGCCCCGACCGTTGCGCTGGAGCTCTCCGGCAGCCCGTCCGCGGCGCGCTCCCTGCTCGGCGCATTGGACGTGGGCGGCGTCCTGGTGCTCGTCGGACAGTCGGCCCCCGGGCCCGATCTCGGCGTCGCGCCCGACGCTCTGATCCGGCGGCTGCTCACCATCCGCGGCGTCCACAACTACGCCTCCCGCAACCTGGAGCAGGCCGTGCGGTTCCTCGCCGACGCCTGGCAGCGCTACCCGTTCGCCGAGCAGGTCGGCGAGACGTTCGCGCTCGCCGACGTGGATGCGGCGCTCGCCGCCCGGACGCATCCTCGCGTCGCCGTGCGGCCGTAGCCTGGGGTGGTGTTCGACCGATTCTTCGACATGATCCGGGCTGTCCCGGTGCCGGCCGACGCCGAGCTGCTCTACGGCGACGACGAGCTCGGCCGCCTGCGGGAGCGCAACCTGCGCCGCTACCTCGCGGTGCCGCACGCGCCCATCCTGCTTCTCGGCGAGGCCCCCGGCTGGCGCGGGATGACGGTGACCGGCGTGCCGTTCACCTCGGTCCGCGAGGTGGATGCGGGCGTGCTCCCCGGTCTGGAGCTCCCGCCGAACCCGCAGGCGCCGTGGGAGGCGTCCAGCCGGGTCGTCTGGGAGACGATGCGCGACTGGCGCGGGCCGCTGCCGTTGTCGTGGCCGATCTACCCGCACCACCCGTTCGTCGCCGGCAGACCGCAGACGAACCGTACCCCGCGGTCGTCGGAGGTGCGCGAGGGGGCGCCGGTCGCGCTGGAGCTGATCCGGGAGCTGGGCGTCGAGACGATCGTCGCGGTCGGCCGCAAGGCGCAGGGGGCGCTCGCCGAGGCGGGCATCGAGGCGCCGGCCGTGCGGCATCCCGCACAGGGCGGGGCGCGGATGTTCTCCGAGCAGCTGATCGCGCTCAACCGGGCGATGCTCGACGCCGGCTGAGCGCATCCCGCGAGGTCGGCGGGTCAGTCGAGCGCGACGGCTTCGCGGTGCTGCCGCGTCTTCTCCAGGTACACCGCGGCGTTCTGCGCGATGCCCTGCAGTTCGTCGTCCGTCAGCTCGCGGCGGACCTTCGCCGGAACACCCGCGACGAGCGACCGTGGGGGGATGTCGGCGCCCTGCGTGACGACCGCTCCGGCGGCGACGAGGGAGCCGGTCCCGATGCGGGCGCCGTTGAGGATGGTCGCGCTCATGCCGATGAGCACGTCGTCCTCGATCGTGCAGCCGTGGAGTACGGCGTTGTGGCCGACGGAGACGCGCTCGCCGACGGTGAGCGGGAAGGCCGGGTCGACGTGGGCCGAGACGTTGTCCTGGAGGTTCGAGTCACGTCCGATGACGATCGGCGCGTTGTCGGCACGCGCGACCGCGCCGTACCAGACGCTCGCTCCGGGATGCAGCGTGACGTCGCCGATGAGAGTCGCGCCGGGCGCCACCCAGGCGTCCTCGGCGACCCGGGGCGAGCCTCCGTCGGGGAGGGCGAAGAGCATGGGATCTCCTTCCGGCCGTCGTGTCCACGGTACTTGACCCGCATTCACCCATGCCGTATATTCCAACTGGAATAATCAACCGAACAACATTGAGAGCATGTCCGAACCTCGCACCCTCACCCCCCTCGCCGTCGCCGCGCTCGCGCTGCTCGCCGAGGGCCCGTCGCATCCCTACGAGATGTACCAGACGCTCATGCAGCGCTCGGAGGACCGGCTGGTCAAGGTGCGGCCCGGCTCGCTGTACCACACCGTCGACCGGATGGAGGCGCACGGGTTCGTGCGCGCCACCGGCACTGAGCGCGAAGGCAACCGGCCGGAGCGCACCACCTACGAGATCACAGACGCGGGCACCCGTGCGCTGGGCGAGCGCATCACCGAGATCATCGGAACGCCCACCAACGAGTACCCGGAGTTCCCCCTCGGCCTCGGCGAGGCGCACAACCTCCCCGTCGAGACCGTGATCGCGCTGCTCCGCAAGCGCGTGGCCTTGATCCGCGCCGACACCGGGGTGCTGGATGGCGCTATCGCCGACCTGACGCAGCGCGGGGTGCCGGCCAAGTACTGGCTGGACGTCCGCTACCAGCGGGCGATCACCGCCACAGAAGCGGATGTGCTCGAAACCCTGATCGCAGACCTCCAATCGGGCGCCGTGTCGTGGTCCGAAGAAAAGCATTGAGAGAAGACTCATGGAACGTCAACTGAAGCCGTGGCCCGCCCTCTGGGCGCTCGTCATCGGGTTCTTCATGATCCTGATCGACACCACCATCGTGTCGGTCGCGAACCCGTCGATCATGGAGGGCCTGAAACTCGGCACCGACTACAACGCCGTCATCTGGGTGACGAGCGCGTACCTGCTCGCCTACGCGGTGCCGCTACTCATCACCGGCCGTCTGGGCGACCGGTTCGGCCCGAAGAACCTCTACCTCATCGGACTCGTGGTGTTCACGCTGGCCTCCGCCTGGTGCGGTTTCGCCGGGTCCATCGGCTTCCTGATCGCCGCGCGTGTGGTCCAGGGTCTCGGCGCCGCGCTGATGACGCCGCAGACGATGGCCGTCATCACCCGCATCTTCCCGCCCGAGCGCCGTGGTGCCGCCATGGGTCTGTGGGGCGCCGTCGCCGGCGTCGCCACCCTGATCGGCCCGCTGCTCGGCGGCGTGCTGGTCGACAGCCTGGGATGGGAGTGGATCTTCTTCATCAACGTCCCCGTCGGCGTCGTGGCGTTCATCCTCGCGATGCGTCTCGTCCCGAAGCTTCCGACGCACTCGCACAGCTTCGACGTGCTCGGCGTGATCCTCTCCGGCGTCGGCATGTTCCTGCTGGTGTTCGGCATCCAGGAGGGCAGCACCTACGACTGGGGCGTCATCTGGGGTCCGATCTCGGTGTGGGGGCTGATCATCGCCGGCATCGTCGTGCTCGCCGCCTTCGTCGTCTGGCAGGCCTTCAACAAGAAGGAGCCGCTGCTCCCGCTGCCGCTGTTCCGCGACCGCAACTTCTCGCTGTCGAACGGCGCCATCACGACCGTCGGTTTCGCGGTGACCTGTATGGCGCTGCCGCTGGTGTTCTACTTCCAGACCGTGCGCGGCCTGACGCCGACCGAGTCCGCTCTGATGCTGGCGCCGACGGCCATCTTCTCGGGCGTGCTCGCGCCGTTCGTCGGCCGGCTCATCGACAAGGTGAACCCGCGCAACATCGCCACCCCGGCGCTCGTGCTGTTCGCGTTCGCGCTGTTCCTCTACTCGCGGATGCTGTCGCCGGACGTGAACATCTTCCTGCTCCTGATCCCGAGCGCACTGATGGGTATCGCGATGTCCGGTGTCTGGGGACCGATCTCCACCACGGCGACGCGCAACCTGCCGATGAACCAGGCAGGCGCGGGCTCGGGCGTGTTCAACACGACCCGCCAGATCGGCGCGGTGCTGGGAAGCGCATCCATCGCCGCCCTGATCGAGGGACGCCTCGCCGTCGACCTGCCGAAGATCCCCGGCGGTGCGAACGCCAGCGAGGCGGCCGCGGGGACGGAGCTGCCGCAGGCGCTGCACGCCGGGTTCACTCAGGCCATGTCGGAGGCTCTGCTGCTCCCGGCGGCCGTCGCCTTCCTCGGCGCGCTGGTCGTCGTCTGGTGGGAGCGGCCGAAGCCGCCCGCGTGGGCGCGTCAGGCCGGAGGTGCCGGTGCGGGTGCCGCTGCTGCGGGCGCGGGTGCGCCTGCCGCTGAGGGGGCACCAGTCGCCGCGGGCGCGACAGCCGAGTCCGCCTCGGCGCCCACACACGGCGCGCATGCCGCCCCGGTTCCAGTGGATTCGACCCCGCATGGCGCGCACGCCGCTCCGGTGCCGCCCGCGACGGACCTCGCCCCCGGCGACGAGCCGCCGCACGGACTCCACGCGGCGCCCGTCACCGACTGACGCCGACCGACACGGAAAAGGGAGGAGGTCGCAGCCACCCCGGCTGCGACCTCCTCCCTTTCGCGTTCCCGCCGGCGAGTCAGGCCGTGATCTCCTCCGCTTCCGTCACCACGCGCACCGCGTTCGCCCACGGATCGTCGAAGCCGAGCGACCGGCCGTCATCGCGGGTCTGCACGCCGTAGTGGCGCATCCGCTCGGCCAGGGCTCCGACGTCGTCTTTCGAGGGCAGCTTCAGCTCCACCTCGCCGAGACCCAGGGCGAGCCGGCGGCGGCCGGCGCCCCGACTGTTCCACGTGTTCATGGCCATGTGGTGGTGGTAGCCCCCGGCGCTGACGAACAGGGCCGAGCCGCCGAGGGATGCGGTGGCCTCGAACCCGAGCCGGTCGACGTAGAACTCGCGGGCCGTCGCGACGTCTCCGACCGAGAGGTGGACGTGGCCGACGGAGGCGTCGCCGAACACCGGCGTCCCGTCCGCACCCGTCGCCGCCTCAGCGAGCGCGACCCCGCGCTCCGTCAGGTGTTCGTTGAGGAAGGCGTTCGGGTCGAGGTACAGCGTGCCCATCTCGACCTGGCCGTGCGTCCAGCTCCACAGCGAGCGGTCGCGGTCCCAGTACAGCTCGACGCCGTTCCCCTCCGGGTCCGTGAAGTAGAACGCGGTGCTGACCAGGTGGTCGGCGCTGCCGGTGAAGGTGCCCGGTGCGCGGCGGGCGACCGAGTACACGGCGGCGGCCAGGGTCTCCGGGGTGTCGAACACGATCGCGGTGTGGAACAGCCCGGCCTCGCCGGGGCCGGCGTGCTTCAGCTCGGGGGCGTGCTCGAGCACGACCGCCGGGGTCGCTCCGCGCCCGAGCACCACGCGGCCGCCCTCGGCGGCCAGGACGCTCAGGGTGACGGCGTCACGGTAGTACGCGGTCATCCGGCCGAGGTCGGCGACGCGGAGGGTCACCGCGCCCATCGCGGAGTCGGCGGGGAGGAGTTCGGTCATGGTGGGGACAACACCCCAGGTCACCGGGGTATTTCTCGCCTTCGCCGACAGCGGTCCGGGTGTCAGGTCTCGATCGCTCCGCCGGTCTCGGCGAGGTAGCGGCGCAGGGTGAGCCCGGGGTCGTCGGCTTGCATCCGGCGGTAGCGGGCGAAGTCGAGCTGGTCGCGCAGAGAGGCACCAGAACGCATCCGCTCGGCCTGGGCTCCCTCGACCGATTGGATGCGCGCCGCCTCGGCGAAGAGCACGTCGCGGTCCGCGGCGCCGATCACGAGCACTCCGTCGTCGTCGGCCGCGATCCAGTGCTGCGGCGTGACGGCCACCCCGTCGAGGAACGCCGAGCGCATCGCCGTCCCCGCCGGCGGCACGCGGCGCGGACCGAAGGGATGCGCACCGCGGCTGAACACGGGCAGCCCGATCTCGCGCAGCTGGGCGGTGTCGCGGTGACGTCCCCAGATGACCGCACCCGACATCCCGGCCGTCGCGGCCTCCAGCAGCATGAGGTCGCCGACGCACGCCTCGTCGTCGCGGCCGCCGTTGTCCACGACGAGCACGGCGCCCGGGGGAGCGTCGTCGATCGTCTCCAGCAGCACGTCGACGCTTCCCAGATGCGTCACGGGAGCGGCGGCACCGGCGAAAGGCCGGCCGGGGAGCAGGGCGACGAGGTCGACCGGAGCCGTCGCGACGGCGATCCCGAGACGCACGGCGGCGTCGGCGATCGCGGCGGTCGCGGGAGGTGCGGAGGAGGGGGCTGCAGCATCCATGTCGCGACGCTATACCGCGCGGCATGCGCGGTCGGGCATGCGAGCGTCCGAGCGGACGGGCGGCGCTGCGTCCTACTCGCCGGTGAGCCGCTCCAGAAGCTCGCGGTAGCGCGCGGCCGTGCGCTCGACGATGTCGCCGGGGAGCTCGGGCGGCGTCCCGGTCTTGTCCCAGTTCGCGGCCAGCCAGTCGCGCACGATCTGCTTGTCGAAGCTGGCCATCCGCTCTCCCGCCGTGGTCCCGGTCGCGTAGGCGGCCGCATCCCAGTAACGGCTGGAGTCGCTGGTCAGCACCTCGTCGGCGAGCGTGATCTCGCCGGTCGTGCGGTCGGCGCCGAACTCGAACTTGGTGTCGGCGATGATGATGCCGCGCGCCTCGGCGATCGCGGCTCCGCGCGCGTACACGTGGAGGGAAAGGCGCCGGAGCTCGTCCGCGACCTCGGGCCCGACCAGCTCGACCGTGCGCTCGAAGCTGATGTTCTCGTCGTGCTGGCCGATCGGCGCCTTCCACGCGGGCGTGTAGAGCGGCTCCGGAAGCCGATCGCCGTTCTGCAGCCCGGACGGCAGCGGGATGCCGCACACGCTCTGCGACGCGCGGTACTCCGCCCAGCCGCTGCCCGTGAGGTAGCCGCGGACGACGCACTCGATCGGGAACATGTCGAGCGGCTTCACCAGCATCGAGCGGCCGGCGACCTCGGCCGGGATGCGCTCGACGACGGTGTCGCCGACGAGGGTGTGATCGGGAATGAGGTGGTTCGGCACGTCATCCAGCTGGTCGAACCACCACAGGCTCAGCGTCGTGAGCAGCTCGCCCTTCGCCGGGATGCCGGGCTCCAGGACGTGGTCGAACGCGCTCACGCGGTCGCTCGCGACGACGAGCACGCTGTCCGTGTCGGCGAGGCTGGATGCGCCCTTGGGCACGTACAGATCGCGCACCTTGCCTGAGTAGACGTGGACCCATCCCGGAAGTTCGCTCACCCGTCCATCGTAGAGCGAGCGGCGAACTCCCCGGGTGGGATCGCTAGGCGAGCAGCTTGGCCTTGGCGGCCGCGAACTCCTCGTCAGTGAGCACGCCCTGCGTGTGGAGCGTCGCCAGCTGCTGCAGCCGCGTCATCATGTCGTCGGCCGGAGCCGCCTGCTGCTGCATCGCCGCCTGCTGCTGCATCGCCGCCTGCTGCTGCATCGCGGCCTGCTGCTGCGCCTGCGCCTCCTGGGCCGCCTGCTGCTGCTCGTATTGCTCCTGCTCGTACTGGTTCTGGTACTTCTGCTGCTGGTGGTGCTGCACGCCGCCGGCGACCGCCGTCGCGGTTCCCGCGACGACCGCCGTGCGCGCCGCCATCCCGATCAGTCCCGGCCGTCCCATTCGTCTCAATGGCATGGTGTCCTCCTCAGCCTTCCGTGGTCTCGAGCTCGTCGTAGGCGTCGGCCGCGACCGCGTTGAGCACCGGCGCGGGGATGCGCTCGCTGTGCAGCACGACGCCGCCGGACTGGAAGAACCTGCTCGCCAGGTCTTTCGCCCAGAGGTGCTCGATCACGAGGATCGCCCCCGTGGATCCCGGCTCCAGGAGCTCGGCGATCTGCTGCACGTCCTCGTCCCCGGCGAGCCCGGTGGCGTCGAGCGTGATGTCGGTCATCCCGATCTGGTCGCCGATCTCCTCCAGCTCGATGATGTCGACGCTGCCGTCGTCGTGGCGTTCGACGAAGACCAGGTCGAGCAGTCGCACCGTGCCGTTCTCCACCAGGTCGAGGATCGCTTCGACGACTCCCGCAGACGGTCGATCGGTGTCGAACTGGGCGACCATGAACTCCGCCGGACCGTACTCGAATTCGGCCATTTCATCCTCTTCTCCGCGGCCCACCCCGCTGTCACGCGCACCATACTGCGGCGCGGAGAGGCCCGGCAATGCACCACTTGCGCGGATCGGGGAGCGGCGTCATGTGCCCGGTCACATTCCTAGAATGGGGATGTCGATCGGAGCGGAGGGCCGCCCGACGACCAACCGGGAGGACCTCGATGGCCGAGAAGAACTGGGCGGGCAACTACGAGTACCAGGCGGAGCGCATCGCCCGGCCGGGCACGATCGACGAACTGCGCGACCTGGTGCTGAGCGCCCCCGCAGTGCGTGCCCTCGGCAGCAGGCACTCGTTCAACGACCTGGCCGACACTCCCGGTCTGCTGATCAGCACGGCCGGTCTGCCGGGCGACATCCGCATCGACGAGGCCGCCCGCACGGTCACCGTCGGCGGCGGGGTCCGCTACGGCGACCTCGCGCGGGAGCTGCAGGACGCGGGATGGGCGCTGCACAACCTGGCGTCGCTCCCGCACATCTCCGTGGCGGGGGCCATCGCCACGGCGACGCACGGCTCGGGCGACCGCAACGGCAACCTCTCCACTGCGGTGGCCGGGCTCCGCATCCTGACCGGCTCCGGCGAGCTGGTCGAGCTGCGGCGCGGCGACGAGGGGTTCGAAGGAGCCGTCGTCGGTCTCGGCGCGCTCGGCGTCGTGACGGACGTGACGCTCGACGTCCGGCCGACCTACGATGCGCGTCAGCGGCTCTTCGGCGGCGTGCCGTGGGAGGCCGTGATCGACCGGTTCGACGAGGTCACGTCCGCGGCCTACAGCGTGAGTCTGTTCACCACGTGGGATGAGGAGGCCGTCTCGCTCGCCTGGCTGAAGGAGCTCGACGGGGTCGAACCGCTGATCGAGGACGACTTCTTCGGGGCTCCGGCGCTGACCGAGCCACGGCACATGATCCAGACGATGGATGTGCGCAACACCACGGAGCAGCTCGGTGTGGTCGGGCCGTGGAGCGAGCGGCTGGCGCACTTCCGGTTCGAGTTCACGCCGTCGAACGGCGCGGAGATCCAGTCGGAGTACCTGGTGCCGCGCGCCCGTGCCGTCGAGGCGATCGAGGCCGTGCGTGCGCTGGCTCCGGTGGTGGCTCCGCTGCTGCAGATCTCGGAGATCCGCACGGTCGCGGCCGACGACCTGTGGTTGTCGAGCGCGTACCAGACGGACGCGGTCGGCCTCCACTTCACGTGGTTCCGCGACCAGGCGGGCGTGGAGGCCGTGCTCCCGCAGCTCGAGGCCGCTCTGCTGCCCCTCGGCGCGCGTCCGCACTGGGGCAAGCTCTACGTCGACCGCGACCGCGTCGTCCCGTCCCTCTACCCGCGCCTGGCCGACTTCGCAGCGCTCGCGCAGCGGTTCGACCCCGACGCCCGCTTCCGCAACCCGTTCCTCACCCGCCTCCTCCCCTAACCCCCCCGTCCCAAGCCAACAGCTCCTGAGTTTTTCCGCCCTTTCGTCGCGAAAAGGCCGAAAAACTCAGGAGCTGTTGGCTTGGGGGGAGGGGTCAGGAGACGCGGGCGGCGATGTCGGTGCGGTACTGGGCACCCTCGAGGTGGATGCGGTCGAGCGCCGCGTAGGCACGGGAGCGCGCCTCGGCGAAGCCGGTACCGCGCGCGACGACCGACAGCACACGTCCGCCGGTCGCGATCAGTTCACCGGTGGCCTCGTGGCGCGCCGTCGCCGCGTGCGCAATTGTCACCTCGGGCACCGCCGCCGCTTCACCGAGGCCCGTGATCGGCCGCCCGGTCTGCGGCGCCTCCGGGTATCCCTCGCTGGCGAGCACCACGGTGACGGCCGTGTCGAGCGCGAACTCCGGTCGGGGCAGTCCGCCGAGGCCGCCGGTCGCCGACGCGAGCAGCAGCGTCGACAGCGGGGTCACGAGCCGCGGGAGCACGACCTGCGTCTCCGGGTCGCCGAACCGGGCGTTGAACTCGATCACGCGGATGCCGCGGTCGGTCAGGATCAGCCCGCAGTAGAGTAGGCCGATGAACGGCGTCTGCTCGCGCGCCATCGTGCGGACGGTCGGCAGCGCGATGGTGTCGATGACCTCGTCCACGAAGCCGTCCGGCAACCAGGGCAGCGGCGAGTAGGCGCCCATCCCGCCGGTGTTCGGGCCCGCGTCGCCGTCGAGCAGGCGCTTGTAGTCCTGCGCGGGCGAGAGCGGCAGCACGTCGTGCCCGTCGCTGAAGAGGAAGAGTGAGACCTCCTGCCCGTCGAGGAACTCCTCGACCAGCACCCCGCCGTGCCGCAGCCAGTGCGTCGCGTGCTCGACGGCCGCATCCCGATCCTCGGTGACGAGCACGCCTTTGCCGGCTGCCAGCCCGTCGGCCTTGACGACGTACGGCGCACCGAACTCGTCGAGCGCGCGCTCCGCCTCGGCCAGGGTCTCGGCCCGCACAGCCCGCCCGGTCGGCACGCCGGCCGCATCCATGATGCGCTTCGCGTACGCCTTCGAGCCTTCGAGCTGAGCGGCCGCCTTGCCCGGTCCGAACACGGGGATGCCGCGGGTGCGCAGCGGGTCGGCGACGCCGGCGACGAGCGGCGCCTCAGGGCCGATGACGACCAGTTCGATGTCGTTCTCGAGCGCGTACTCTGTGACCGCGACGCCGTCGAGCGGATCGAGCGACGTCTCCACCCGGACGTCCTGTGCGATCCCGGCGTTCCCGGGCGCCGCCACGATGTCGTGGCGCACCTCCTCGGCGAGCAGCGCGGTGATGATGGCGTGCTCACGGGCACCGGAACCGAGGACGAGAATCTTCACGCCACCATGCTAGAGGGAGTGGATGCGGCGCTCCGGCTTCAGGCGTGCGCGGTGGAAGGATGGATGCCATGGCGAGAGCGAAGATCGCGGACGAGGTCGGCGGCCCGGCCGTCCGGGCGGCCGTCGCGGGCGGCGCCGACCGCAACACGACGGCGACGGCCGTGCGATACCTGCTGCAGCTGCTGGCGGAGCGCGCGCCGGGCAACACCGTCGAGGTGCGCGTGCCGCCGTTCGGTGCGGTGCAGTGCATCCCGGGTCCGCGGCACACGCGCGGGACGCCGCCGAACGTCATCGAGACGGATGCCGCCACCTGGCTGGCACTGGCGTCCGGTTCGGTGACGTGGGACGAGGGGATCGCGTCCGGCGCGGTGCACGCATCCGGCCAGCGGGCATCCCTCGAAGGACTCCTCCCGCTGCGCTACTGAGCCGGCGGGCCGCGCGGCCGGGGTATCGTCAGCCCACCCCGCGCACCCCGCCCAGCACGCCCACGATCGCGGCGACGAGCAGCAGCAGCGCGAATCCACCCGCCACCGCCGGGCCGAGTGCGGCGGCGATCCGGGATGCGGTGCCCGGGCGGTTCGAGGTGCTCATACCCAATCAGACGAGCGCGACGACGGGTCATGACGGCCGACGGCCGCTCAGGTTCAATCTGGGAGAATGAAGGCATGAGCGACACCCCCGAGGACCGGCAGGGCCCCGACCCGCAGGTTGAGGAGACCGTCACACCCGCCGAGGTCCGCGTGCGACGCTCGCCGCGCTACTTCCGCTTCATGATCACCGGCGCCATCCTCTTCGCCATCGTCGCCCTCGTCCTCACCTTCTCCTTCCCCGAGAACCCGACGTACGATCGCGGCTCCGTCTTCGGCTTCCTGCTCGCGATCTGCGTCACGGTCGGCGTCGCCGTCGGAGCGATCGTCGCTCTCGTGCTCGACCGGGTGACCGCCCGTCGAGCGCGCAGCGTGCAGGCGGATAGAATCGACGTGCGCGTCCCCGAGCCCGGGTCGTCGCCCGAGCGGCGTGAGGGCTCGCAGCCGGAGCCCGGCACGAACGACACCAGCACGAGCGACACCCAGAGCTGAACATCCCGACTTCCTGAAAGGGGTCCGCTGTGGCCGGAGGCGACGGTCTTCTCAGTCACGATCTGCTACCCGGCGAGAAGGGGCCGCAGGACGCCTGCGGTGTCTTCGGCGTCTGGGCTCCCGGTGAGGAGGTCGCCAAGCTCAGCTACTTCGGGCTCTACGCGCTCCAGCACCGCGGCCAGGAGTCGGCAGGCATCGCGACGAGCGACGGCGACAAGATCCTGATCTACAAGGACATGGGCCTCGTCTCGCAGGTGTTCAACGAGAACGCGCTGAACTCGCTGCCCGGCCACATCGCCGTCGGCCACACGCGCTACTCCACCACCGGAGCATCCAGCTGGCAGAACGCGCAGCCGACCCTCGGCTCCACGGCGAGCGGCACCGTCGCCCTCGGCCACAACGGCAACCTGACCAACACGGCAGAGCTGATGCAGCTCGTCCACGAGCGCTATCCGCAGCACGACGGCGAGCTCAGCCGGGGCAACACCACCGACACCGCGGTCGTGACGGCCCTCCTCACCGGAGACCTGGACCACACGCTCGAGTCGACCGCCCTGGAGGTGCTTCCGCGACTGCGCGGCGCCTTCTGCCTGGTCTTCATGGACGAGCACACGCTGTACGCCGCCCGCGACCCGCAGGGCGTGCGCCCGCTGGTGCTCGGTCGCCTCGAGCGCGGCTGGGTCGTCGCCTCGGAGACCGCCGCGCTCGACATCGTCGGTGCCAGCTTCGTGCGCGAGGTCGAGCCGGGCGAGCTGATCGCGATCGACGAGAACGGCCTGCGCAGCCAGCGCTTCGCCAGCGAGAAGCGTGCGGGATGCGTCTTCGAGTACGTCTACCTGGCTCGTCCCGACACCACCATCTCCGGCCGCGGCGTCTACGAGGCCCGCGTCGAGATGGGCCGCCAGCTCGCGCGCGAGCACGCGGTCGAGGCCGACCTGGTCATCCCGACGCCCGAGTCCGGCACCCCGGCGGCAATCGGCTACGCGCAGGCGTCCGGCATCCCGTTCGGTCAGGGCCTCGTCAAGAACTCCTACGTCGGCCGCACCTTCATCCAGCCGTCGCAGACCATCCGCCAGCGCGGTATCAAGCTGAAGCTGAACCCGCTGAAGGAGGTCATCAAGGGCAAGCGCCTGATCGTGGTGGACGACTCCATCGTGCGCGGCAACACGCAGCGCGCGCTGGTGTCGATGCTCCGCGAGGCCGGTGCGGCCGAGGTGCACGTCCGCATCTCGAGCCCTCCCATCACCTGGCCGTGCTTCTACGGCATCGACTTCGCCTCGCGCGCAGAGCTCATCGCCACCGGCCTGGGGGTGGAGGAGGTGCGCCAGTCGATCGGCGCCGACAGCCTCGGCTACCTCTCTGAAGACGGCATGATCGACGCGACCGAGCAGCCGCGCGAGCTGCTGTGCACCGCGTGCTTCACCGGCAAGTACCCGATCGAGCTCCCGGACGCGCACCACCTGGGCAAGAACCTGCTCGAGCGTCCGGAGGTCAGCCCGACCGACGACGGCTCCGACGCGACGTCCGATGGATGCGAGCCCGGCCCCGACTCGGAGCTCGAGCCGCTGCTCAGCTTCGGCGACCCCGGCCGCCAGGAGTAGAGCAGCCAGGAGCGCCCCCGCTTTTCCGGTGCCCGCAGGCCCCGGATACGATGGACCGGTGACCGACTCCGCCGCCTCCTCGTCCGCCTCCTACGCCGCCGCCGGCGTCGACACCGCTGCGGGCGACCGGGCCGTCGAGCTGATGAAGGCGGCCGTCGGCCGCACCCACGGACCGGAGGTGCTGGGCGGCGTCGGCGGCTTCGCGGGCCTGTTCGACGTCTCGTTCCTGAAGGACTTCGACCGTCCGCTGCTGGCCACTTCCACCGACGGCGTCGGCACGAAGGTCGCCATCGCGCAGGCGCTCGACAAGCACGACACGATCGGTCAGGACCTGGTCGGGATGGTCGTCGACGACATCGTCGTGGTCGGAGCGCGTCCGCTGTTCATGACCGACTACATCGCGTGCGGCAAGGTGGTCCCGGAGCGGATCGCCGCGATCGTCGCGGGCATCGCGACCGCGTGCGCGGAGACGGGCACCGCCCTCGTCGGCGGTGAGACCGCCGAACACCCGGGCCTTCTGGGGCCGGACGACTACGACGTCGCTGGGGCCGCGGTCGGCGCGGTCGAGGCGGATGCCGTGCTCGGCGCCGACCGGGTGCGGGATGGCGATGTCGTGCTGGCGATGGCGTCATCCGGTCTCCACTCCAACGGCTACTCGCTGGTCCGCCACATCCTCGCCGCGCGCGGCATCGGGTTCACGGACCACTCCGCCGAGTTCGGCGGTGTCGTGGGCGAGGCCCTGCTCGAGCCGACGCGCCTCTACACGGGGCCGCTGCTGCGCGTGCTGCAGGACCCGGCGCTCGACGGCGCCATCCACTCGCTCAGCCATGTGACGGGCGGGGGCATCGCCGCGAATCTCGCCCGCGTCCTCCCGGTCGGCTCGTGGGTCGAGGTCGACCGGTCCACCTGGTCGCCGACGCCGGTCTTCCGCATCCTGAGCGATCTCGCGGGCAGTTCGCTCGAGTCGAGCGAGGGCACCTGGAACCTCGGCATCGGGATGTTCGCGGTCGTCGCACCGGAGGCCGCGGATGCGGTCGCGGCGGCGATCACGGCCGACGGCATCCCCACCTGGCGCGCCGGTGTCGTCTCGACGTCCGCGCGCGACCTGACCGGGTTCGAGCAGGGCGCCAAGGGCGTCGACGGCGGCGCCGTGCGCCTCGTCGGCTCCTACGCCGGCTGAGCCCACGTCACCCTTTTTGGTCGGAGCGCGGACGGGCGCCGTCCCGCTAGAGTGACGCGTGTGAGCCGACCGCACGCCCGCTTCCGCCTGGCGTCCGCGCTCACCCTTCTGGCTCTCTCCGGTTTGGGGATCGCCGCCGCAGCCTCTCCGGCGCTGGCGGATCCGTCCGTGTCCGCGCCTCCCGCGCCCACGCCCCCCGCGCCGGCTGATGCGCTCACGCCGCTCGTCGATTGCGTGCAGGATGCGCCGCTCGGTACCGTCGCCGCGCGAACGGTCGTGCTCGGCTACCGGTCGACGGCCTCCGTGCCGATTTCCCTTCCCGCGGGAGGCGGCTCGAACGACCTCACGGGCGGCACCGCCGACCGCGGCCAGCCGGCGACCTTCGGGCCGGGCGAGCACCACGGCGTCTGGCTCCTGACCCTGGATGCCGCTGCCGAGCCCACGCTCGGCTGGCGCTTGGGCGCGACGACCACCGACTTCGCCGCCGCACCCGCCTGCACGGCGGCGACCGCGGTCACTCTCAGCACGCCGACGAAGGTCGCGGCGGGCGGCACGGCCGCCGTGTCGGCGACGGTCACCCGGATGCTGCTCGCTGCGCCCGGATCCGGCTCGGTCGCCTTCTCCCTCGACGGGGGGACCCCGGTGGTCGCGCCGGTCTCCGCGACCGGCGTCGCGCGCGCCGACATCCCGGTGACCGCCGCCGGTACGCACAGCCTCACGGCGACGTTCCAGCCCGAGCAGTCGTCCGGGCTCCTCAGTGCGGTCGGAACCGCGACGTTCACCGCGACGGCTCCGAGCGCCCCGCTGACCGTCGCGACCGACTCGGTCGTCGCGGGAAGCACCAGCGTCCTCGTCACGGTCGCCCGCGCCTCCGGTGCGGGCGATGCCACGGTCGATGTCATGACCGCCGACGGCACCGCCCGTGCGGGCGCCGACTACACGGCGCTGGCCACCACGGTCGCGCTGGCCGACGGTCAGACGACGGCCACGGTGCGGGTGCCGCTCGCCTCACGCCCGGCGGGGTCGCCCGCCGCGACGTTCTTCGTGCTGCTGCAGCGCGCATCCACCTCCGTGACGACGGCGTCGGCGACCGTCATGCTTCCTGCCGTCGCCGCTGTGGCGCCGGCGACGGCAGCAGCCGCAGGCACGCACGGCGGTGGCAGTACGCCGGCGGCAGCCTCGTCCGTGCTCCCGCCCGACGACCCGACGGCCGCCGGACCCGGCGCGACGATGGCCGCCGGGGAGGACCTCGCCGTGCTGTTCGGCGGCATCCTGCTCACCGCGGGCGGCATCCTCGGTGTCCTCGGACTCGTGCGTGCCGCCGGGATGCGCGAAGCACGGGCATGACAAACGTCACCCCCAGATCCTGACACCCGCTCTGCTCTCCGCCGGACGGCCGTCGGCACTCTGGAGAGGTGAACGAGACACCCGCCATCCACCTGTCCGGCCTGCGCAAGACCTTCGGTGCGCTCACGGCCGTCGACGGCGTCGACCTGAGCATCCGCCCGGGCGAGGTCGTCGCCCTGCTGGGCCCCAACGGCGCCGGCAAGTCCACGACCATCGACCTCGCACTCGGCCTCGCGCGCCCGACCGCTGGCCGGGTTGAGCTCTTCGGTGCACCGCCGCGCCAGGCGGTCGCCGCCGGCCGCGTCGGCGCGATGCTCCAGGGCGGCGCGCTGCTGCCGACCCTGACCGTGGCCGAGTCGGTGGCGCTCGTCGCGGCGGCGCACCGGCACCCTCTCAGCGTCGCCGAGGCGCTCGAGCGCGCGCGCTGCACGGAGATCGCGCGTCAGCGCGTCTCGAAGCTGTCCGGCGGCCAGCTCCAACGCGCACGGTTCGCCGTCGCCGTCGTCTCCGACCCTGACCTCCTGTTCCTCGACGAGCCGACCGCAGCGATGGATGTGGAGGCGCGACGCACCTTCTGGCAGTCGATGCGCGAGTTCACCGATGCCGGGCGGACGGTCGTGTTCGCCACCCACTACCTCGACGAGGCGGACGAGTACGCCGACCGCATCGTGATGATGGCCCGGGGGCGGATCGTCGCCGACGGCACGCCCGCCGAGGTCAAGGCCGTCGTGTCCGGCCGCCGTATCCGCGCCACCGCCGCCTTCCCGGAGACGTCCGCGAGCAACGCGGCCCTCGCCGGTCTCCCCGGCGTCCGCAGCGCAGACCGCCGCGGCGACGTTCTGACCCTCGTCAGCGACGACTCCGACGCCACCCTGCGGGCACTGCTCGCCACGCACGACGACATCCACGACATCGAGGTGACCGCGCACACCATGGACGAGGCCTTCCTCGCCCTCACCGAGGCGCGCGACACGGAAGGAGCACTCTCATGAGCATCGCCTACCTGGGGCGCGAGTCCCTCCGCCAACTGAAGAACATGCGTGCCATGATCTTCACCCTCGCCGTTCCACTGGTCATGCTGTTCGCCTTCGGGGGCACGTTCGGCGGTGCCGGGCAGGTGGACGCGACGACGCACCTGCCGTGGCTCGTGGTCACGACCATCCAGGTCGCCGCCTACGGCGGGATGATGTCGGCACTCTCGCAGGCGTTCCAGATCGTCACCGAGCGCTCCATCGGCTGGAACCGGCAGCTGCGGATCACGCCGCTGAGCGGCATGGGCTACCTGGTGTCCAAGCTCGTCGCCGCCCTGGCGCTCGCCCTGTTCAGCATCGTCGTCATCATCGGCGTCTCCATCGCGCTGTACCATCCCGACCTCTCCGTCGGCAGCTGGCTGCTCGCCGGGCTGGCGATCTGGTGCGGTGTCATCCCGTTCGCGCTGCTCGGCATCCTGATCGGGCAGTTCGCCAAGCCGGAGTTCGCCCAGCCGCTGTTCATGGCCGTGTTCATGGGCATGGCCGTATTGGGCGGCCTGTGGATCCCGCTGCAGGTGTTCCCCGCCTGGGTGGCGGACGTGGCGCGGGCCGTGCCGTCGTACTGGCTCAACCGGGTCGGTCAGCTCGGCGCGCTGCAGAGCGGCGACGCGCTGACGCCGGCGATCGTGCTCACCGCGTGGGCGCTGGGTCTGGGAGCGCTCATCGTCTGGCGCTACCGGCGCGACGCGGCGCGGGGCTGAGCGTCGCCGGGCCGCTGGCTAAGGTAGCAACGTGTTCTCGCGTGAAGTGCCGGAGGTCCGTCCGGTCGGATGGCGCGCCCGGCTCCTCCACCCGGCCGCGTACCGCTGGTATCCGGGGGCGACGATCGGCCTGCTGTACCAGGCCTCGGTGCTCGTCGGGCTGTGGACGGCGCAGGGCACTCTCGCCGAGAAGCTGGGCATCACCGCCCTGCTCGCCGTCGTCTACCTCGGCTTCCTCGTGCTCCCGCCGCTCCTCTGGTGGGAGACGGAGCGCCGGCGACTGGTCGGGATCGGCCTCTATTTCGTGCTCACGCTGACGCTCTTCCCGCTGATCGGTGTCGTCGCCTGTTGGACCTGGGTGTACGTGGCGTGCGTCGCGGGCATGGTGGTGTCGCGCACCCCGATCGCGTGGGCGATCATCGGGTCGCTCGGCGGCGTCCAGCTCATCGTGCTGACGGTCGCCGGAACCGTGGAGGACGACTGGTTCATCGCGCTGGTCACGGTGTCCATCGGCGTGATGATGAGCGCATTCGCCCGACAGATCGACGCCCTCCGACGGCTGCGCAACGCGCAGGGCGAGATCGCCCGGCTGGCCGTCATCGAGGAACGCGCCCGGTTCTCCCGCGACATGCACGACGTGCTGGGGCACTCGCTCACCGTCGTCACGGTCAAGTCGGAGCTCGCCCGGAGGCTCATCCCCGTCGACCCGGATCGGGCGGCGGAGGAGATCGCCGACATCGAGCGTCTCAGCCGGTCGGCGCTGGCCGACCTGCGCGCCGCTGTCGCCGGGTACCGCGAGATGAGCCTGTCGACCGAGCTGGCTGCTGCGCAGGCGGGGCTGGCGGCCGCCGACATCCACGCGCACCTCCCCCGCAACGGTGAGGAGGTCGACCCGGAGCTGCGCGAGCTGTTCGGCTGGGTGCTGCGCGAGGGCGTCACCAACGTGATCCGCCACTCCGGCTCGCGCAACTGCTGGGTGACCGTCGGACCGGAGAGCCTCGACATCGAGGACGACGGGCGCGGCCCGCACGGGAGCGGGCCGGAACCGGCGCCGGTGGGGGCGGAGGTCTCGCCCTCCGCGCGCGACGGATCCGGCCTCGCCGGGCTGAGCGCCCGCGCCGCGCAGGTCGGCGCCAGGATCGGGGTCGGATCCGGACCCCGCGGAGGCACCCTGCTGAGCGTGAGGAGGGCCGTGTGACCGACACCATCCGGCTGTTGCTGGCCGACGATCAGGCGCTGGTCCGCGGCGCGCTCGCCGCCCTGCTCGACCTCGAACCGGACCTCGAGGTGGTCGCGCAGGTCGGGAGGGGCGACGACGTCGTGGATGCGGCCCGCGCATCCCGAGCCGATGTCGCGCTGCTCGACGTGGAGATGCCCGGCGCCGACGGCATCCAGGCGGCGGCACAGCTGCGGGCCGCCGTGCCCGGGTGCCGGTCGCTGATCGTGACGACGTTCGGGCGGCCGGGCTACCTACGCCGCGCGATGGAGGCAGGCGCTTCGGGGTTCGTCGTCAAGGACACCCCGTCGGGTCAGCTCGCGGATGCTGTGCGCCGGGTCGCCTCGGGGCTGCGGGTGGTCGACCCCACGCTCGCGGCTGAGTCGCTCGCGTCCGGAGCGTCACCGCTGACAGTTCGGGAGGCCGAGGTGCTGGAGGTCGCAGCCGAGGGTGGGACGATCTCGGACATCGCCCGCCGGCTGCACCTCAGCGACGGGACGGTCCGGAACCACCTCTCGAGCGCGATCGGGAAGACGGGCGCGCGCAACCGTTCCGAGGCCGTGTCGATCGCGACACGACAGGGCTGGCTCTGAGCCGCGAAGGATCGCAGCTCAGCACGGGCGGCCGGCGCTAGGCGCGCTTCGGAGTGCCCGTCTCCTCGTCCTCGTCCTCGTACTCGTAGGTGTCGTCGGACTCGGTCTCGTCCTCCGCCTCGTACTCGGCCCACTTCGCGTATTGCTCGTCGTCGCCATGGGAGTGGCCGGTCAGCTCACGCTCCAGAGCGTCGTAGTTCACATTGGGACTGAACGACTTCAACTGCCGCGCGATCTTGGTGTGTTTTGCCTTCTGACGGCCGCGCCCCATGCGTGACCCCCTTTTGGTCCCAGCCCGGGCGAGAGAGGCTCCCCGGGGATCGAATAGAAACAGTGAAAACTAGCATGGAGTTTAGCATGCGGACATCGCGGACCCCCGAGTTCCCGCACAGCGAGAAGTGATGGGATGAGCGTGTGAGCACGACCAGGACCGAGACCCAGGTGGTGGTCATCGGCGCGGGCCAGGCGGGGCTCGCCGTCGCCTACTATCTGCGGCGGTTCGAACTGGCCCCGGGCGACGATTTCATCGTCTACGACCGCGGCCCGGTGACGGGTGGAGCCTGGCAGCACCGGTGGGATGCGCTCAAGCTCGGCAGCGCCCATCACGTGAACGATCTGCCGGGGATGTCCGAGCTGGGTCTCAGCTTCGACACGGCCGACCGGTCCCTCCCGGCGCGCGACATCGTCGCCGGCTACTACCGCCGCTACGAGGACTACTTCGGCCTGCAGGTACAGCGTCCGGTGACTGTGCACAGCGTCTCCGACCGGGGCGCGGACCTCATCGTGGAGCACAGCGCGGGCGAGACGGCGACGCGCATCGTCGTGAACGCCTCGGGAACCTGGGGCTCGCCGTTCGTGCCGTACTACCCGGGCATGAACGACTTCGCCGGACGTCACGTCCATACGTCCACGTACCGCTCGGCCGACGAGTTCGCGGGTCAGTCGGTGGTCGTGGTGGGGGGAGGCACCAGCGCGATCGGGTTCCTGCTCGAGCTGGAGGGCGTCGCAGACGCCCTGACCTGGGCGACGAGGCGGCCGGTCGACTTCCGCGACGAGTCGGAGCTGACGATCGAGGGCGGGGTCGCCGCGGTGGCGATGCAGGATGCGGCGGCGCGCGCCGGCCAGGCTCTGCCGTCGATCGTGAGCGGCACGGGCGTCCCCCGCACGCGGCGGATCGCCGCCGGGATCGAGCGCGGCGTGCTGACCGAGCGGCCGATGTTCACCCGCATCGAGAAGGACGGCGTGCGTTGGCCGGACGGCTCGTTCACCCGCGCGGACGCGATCATCTGGGCGACCGGCTTCCGTCCGGAGCTGCGTCATCTCGCCCCGCTGCACCTGCGCGAGAAGACGGGCGGTCTGACCGTCGCGTCCGGTGCCTCCTGGCAGGATTCGCGCATATTCCTCGCCGGGTATGGTCCGCAGGCGTCGACGATCGGGGCCAACCGGGCCGGCCGGATCATCGCGCGCCAGATCATGGCGCAACTGTAGGCGGCGACTCTGGCCCGGCGGGGACTTGCCGCGTCAGGCGGTGACCAAGCGAGGCCGGCCCGCGAAGCGGAGACCCTCGACCTGGATGCCGCCCGCCGTCTCGTCCGGGTCGACCACGAAGCGGCCTTCCGGGGCGTCCGCACGCAGGCCGAGCCGGGCGCTGAGCACGGCCACCGCGGCCGCTGCCGACCACGCCTGCGGCCGGCACGCTGCGGGGTAGGGGATGGGCGCGCTGGTCTGCGAGGCGCTGTCGCCGGAGTGCAGCTCCGGCATCCGGTAGCCGAATCCCGCCGCCGCGGCGAGGAGCCCATCCGACAGCTGCGCGGCCTCGGCGCGGAAGCCGTCGCGTGCGAGCCCGCTGATCGCGATGGCCGTGTCGTGCGCCCAGACGGAGCCGCCGTGGTAGCTGAGCGGCCAGTAGCCCGCCGAGTCCGTCGACATCGTGCGCAGGCCGTAACCGGATGACAGCTCCGGAGAGACGAGGCGTCGTGCGACCAGCTCCGCCTGCTCGGCATCCAGGATTCCCGTGCCGAGGAGGTGGCCGATGTTGCTCGTGACGGTATCGACCTTCCGCTTCGCCGCGTCGAGCGCCACCGCGGGGTACGCGCCGGCCGGATCGGCGATCCAGAAGGCCTCGGCGAAGCGCTGCTTCAGGTCGGCAGCCCAGCCGCGCCAGGCGTCGCCTCCTGGGCGGCCGAAGGCATCGAGCAGTGCGGCGCCGCCGACGGCGGCCTCGTAGGCGTAGCCCTGCACTTCGCAGAGGGCGATGGGGCCGTCGGCCAGCGTGCCGTCACGCCATTGGATCGAGTCGCCGGAGTCCTTCCAGCCCTGGTTGGCGAGGCCGTGCCCCGTGGTGTCGATGTACTCGAGGAATCCGTCTCCGTCGCTGTCGCCGTAGTCGCGCATCCACGCCAGGGCGGCCTCCAGGTGGGGGAGCAGCGCCTCGACTTCGGCAGGCGGCATGCCCCAGCGCCAGGCGTCGTGCAGCAGGCAGATCCAGAGCGCCGTCGCATCGACGGTGCCGTAATACAGCGGCGGCAGTACGACGCCTTCGCCGGGGATCACGAGCGCGCCCGGCCGCAGCTCGTGCATGATCTTGCCGGGCTGTTCGGCGGTCTCCGCGACCGTCTCCGTGCCCTGGTACGCGGCGAGCACCCGGAGCGTGGACGCCGCGATCTCGTGGCCGAGCGGCAGCAGCATCCGCGCCGCCCAGAGCGAGTCGCGGCCGAACAGCGTGAAGAACCACGGCGCGCCGGCCGCCAGGAAGACGTCGTCGGGGTGCTCGACCGTCGACATCCGCAGCGACTGGAGGTCGGCGACAGCGCGGTCGAGCCAGGACGCCAGGCGGGAGTCGCCGGTGGCGGCGCGGAAGGCGGACCACTCCAGCGAGGGCGCGGCGCCCGCCACGACCGCGGTCGGGTCGTCGACGCTGGTGCTCCACTCCACCACGGCCTCTCCGTGTGCCGGCACGTCGACGTCCCAGAGAAGGGTGACGCTCTGCCCGTCGACGGCCACGCGTGCGCCCTCAGCCGACACCCGCGCCGTGACCGGACCGCTGCCGAGGAGGGCGGCCGCACCCTCGATCCGATCGATGGTCACGGGATGCTCGCTCCCGGACAGTCCCGCCTTGATCTGCTGCATGGGGCTGAAGTCGGCCCGCAGCTCGACTTCGACGGTGGTGCGGAGGTCGTCGCCCAGGGCATTGCGCACGGTGATGCGCTCGCCGAGCGACCCGGCAGCGACCGTCCGTCGCTGGTCGATCCGCACCCGCGGATCCGCCGTCGCATCGTCGATCCCGCGGGCGAGGGCCGTGAATACCGCCGTTGCGGCATCCAGCGACGCGGTGGCGATGTGCTCCGGTACAGCCCCTCCGACGGTGAGGAGGGACCGATCGAGCACCCGGAGGTCGGAATGGTAGAAGCCGTGGATGCCGTGCCCGTCGATGCGCCCGTCGGAGGCCGACCAGGCCTGGGAGGGTGCGGTCAGCACCACGACGCTGTCGTGGAGGAGCGGCTGGAGGGGCTGGGTCATCGTGGAGGTCGTGCCTTCGTGATCGTCGCCGAGAGCGGGAGGGGCGTCGGCGGAGTGTTCGGTCGTGCGGTCGTCGGTGGGTGCGGATGCGTCGGAAGCGTGGGGGACGGGCGGGCGGCGGTCGGTTCCCGTGTCGGAGCTCATGCGGCCACCTTCTCGCCGAGCAGGCGGGGCACGAGCCGTTCCTCGCGGACGCCCTCGCCGGCGCGGGTGAGTTGCCAGGCGGAGACGCCGGGGCGTTCGGCCACGATGTCCACGAGCGAACGGCCCCGGTAGACGAGGCCGACCCCTTCATCGAGGGCGTAGCCGTCGGGAAGTGTTCCATCGGCCACAGCGCGCTGGTGCGTCGGCCGCCGTCGTGGATCGGAGTCGTAGTGGACGGCCAGCGACCCGGGGACGAGGCCGATCCCGTCGCGGACGGCGGAGATGTCGGGGCCGTACGAGGAGGTCGTTCCGCCCTCGTGCCAGCAGAGCGCTCCCGCCGAACCTCCGGCGAGCACGACTCCACGGTGCCACGCCTCGGTCAGGATCCGGTCGATGCCGTGCGCCCGCCAGACCGCCAGGAGGTTGACGAGGCTTCCGCCGCTCACCCAGACGACGTCCTGCGATAACAGGTGCGCGCGCACGTCGGCGACGTTGGGATGCGGGAAGAGCCGGAGATGCGTCGCCTCGACTCCGGCAGCGCGGGCCGCCTCGAGTTCCGCCCCCTCGACGTGACGCTGGTCGCCGCCCGCGGTGTTGATGTGGGTGACGCGCGGGGCGCGGCCGTGCACCTCGGCCAGCTCGATGGCGTGGTGCAGCAGCGGCCCGTACACCGAGTCGGTCCACTCGCCGCCGTTCAGCCCGCCGCAGGTGGCGAGAATGGTCGGTTCGGGTGCTGTCATTCCTTCACCGCCCCCTCGCTGGAGTTCATGATCCGCCGCTGGAAGATGAAGAACAGCACCGCGACGGGGATGGTCATGATGGCCGCTGCCGCCAGTTTGAGCGGGTACTGACTGCCCTGGCTCAGCTGACCGCTGGCGAGCCCGGCGACGCCCTTCGTCAGCGTCGTCAGCGAAGGGCTCTGCGTCGAGACGATGAAGTGCGCCAGCTCGTTCCACGACCCCTGGAAGGACAGGATGATGATCGTGATGAGGGCAGGCCGGGCCATCGGGAGCACGATCGACCAGAACACGCGGAACGTGCCCGCTCCGTCGATCCTGGCCTGCTCCTCGACGCTCGCCGGGATGGACTCGAAGAAGTTCTTCATGATGAAGACGCCGGCGGCGTCGGTCAGCAGCGGCAGGATCATGCCCGTGTAGGAGTCGTAGATGCCCAGCTGGTTGATGACGAGGAACTTGGGGATGAGGAGCACGACCATCGGCACGGACATCACCGCGACCAGCGCAGCGAACACGACGGTGCGCCCGCGGAAGTGCAGGCGGGCCAGGGCGTATCCCGCGAGCGAGTCGAAGAACACCCGGCCCAGCGTGACGAACACGGTCACCACGGCCGAGTTGGCGAACCAGATCGGGAAGTCGGAGTTGACGAACAGCTTCGTGTACGCGGCCGTGGTGAACGTCTGCGGGATGAGCGACACCGGGTTCGCCGTCGCCTCGGCGTCCGGCTTGAACGACGTGGCCAGCTGGATAAGGAACGGCATGATGTACACGACCGCCAGCGCGATCAGGATCGCGTACGTCACGGACGTGGCGACGATGGTCGCGGTCGACCGCCTCCGACGCGGACGAGCCGGCGGCGTCGGAGCAGGCGCGGTCGAGCGCTCCACCTGGATCGTGCTGGAGCTCATCGGATCGCTCCCTTCCGCTCGGAGTCGTCGCCGCGAGACGACGGGACGCTGCTCGGAGCGCCTCCCGCCGCCGTGCCGGCCGCCAACGCGGGCTGGTACAGCCGCATCCGTCGCTTGGAGACCGTGCGCTCGCGCAGGATCCACCGCTGCAGCAGGGTGAACACGACGATGATGACGAAGAGGATGAAGGCGATCGCGGCGCCCTGTCCCCATTCCTGGTTGACGAACGACGTCTGATAGGAGAGGTACGCGGGCGTCAGCGTCGTCTTGCCGGGTGCCCCACGGGTCCCGGTGTAGATCTGGTCGAACACCTGCCAGCAGCCGATGAGCCCGAGCGTGAGGACCGTGAAGAGCGTCGGCCGCAGCTGCGGGAGGGTGATCCTCCAGAAGCGCTGCCAGCCGTTCGCGCCGTCCATCATCGCCGCCTCGGTGATGTCACCGCCGAGGTTCTGCAGCGCCGCGAGGAAGAGCAGCATGAACGTGCCGCTGGTGGTGAAGACGGCCATGATGATGTACGCGGTCATGGCGACGGACGGGCCGCCCAGCCAATCCCACCAGGTGACGCCGAGCGCCGTGTTCTGGGTGAGCGCGGCCGGGCCCTGCGTGACGCCGAAGACGGCGAGCAGATCGTGGATGATGCCCGAAGGGTCGTTGAACCAGTTCGGCCCGTGGATGCCGACCCACGACAGCACCTTGTTGACGGCGCCGCTCGTGCTGAACAGGAAGAGCCACAGGACGGTGATGGCGACGGAACTCGTCACGGACGGAAAGTAGAACGCCGTCCGGAAGAACCCGCGACCGCGCAGGACCGCTCGGTTCACCAGGACGGCCAGCCCGAGGGACACCGCGGTCTGGATCGGGACGACCAGGACGACGTACCAGGCGTTGTTCTTGAGCGACATTCCGAAGTCCTGCTCGGCGAGACCGCCGCCGGCGAGGAGCTTCGCGTAGTTGTCGAAGCCGACGAAGTTGACGTCGGAGGCGAAGGGGCTGCCCCGGCCGCCCCAGTCGGAGAAGCTGACCCACAGCGCCATGAGCACCGGGATCACCAGGAAGACGCCGAGCAGCAGGATGACCGGGGCGGTGAACAACCACCCCGAGGCGGCCTCGCCGCGCCGCAGACCGGTGCGACGAGGCCGACTCGTGGTTGTGGACATGGCGGGAGGCTTCCTTACTTCAGCAGAGCTTCGAGGTTCTTCTGCGTGGCGTCGAGGATCGCCTTCGGGTCGCCGGTGCCCAGCGACTCGAGCTTGCTGTTCAGGTCGGTCACGACATCGGCCGACCCCTTGGCCGTCGGCACGCCCTTGGCGTAGTCGGCGGCGTTCAGGAAGGGCACGAGCTCCGGGTTGGCGGACTTCCACTCGTCGGCGGCCGACTTGATCGACGGCATCGGTCCGAAGGCCTTCGAGAAGGCGAGCTGGTCGTCCTTGCTCGTGAGCTTCTCGACGAGCTTGAGCGCAGCGGCCTGGTTGGGGCTGTCGGCGGCGATTCCCCAGCAGTTCGTGAACTGGAGGGTGCCCTGTCCGGCCGGGCCCTGGGGCAGCTCGGCGACCTTGTACTTGATGTTCGGGAAGTCGGACTTGAGGGCGCCGGTGATCCAGTTGCCCTCGATCGTCATCGCCGCGAGGCCCTTGCCGAACGCCTCGCCGCCCCAGCCGGCGCCGAGGTCCTTCGCGTACTTCAGCTCACCGCCGTTGAGCATCTTCTTCACGAAGTCGAGCGCCTGGACGTTGGCGTCGCTGTTCGCGGTGGCCTTGGTGCTGTCGTCGTTCATCAAGTTGCCGCCGGCCTGAACCATGAAGGATCCGACCCGGGCGTACTCGCCCGAGATGCCGAGCCCCACCTGGCTGCCGGTGGTGAGCTTCTTGGCCACCGACTCCAGCTGGTCCCACGTCTTCGGGATGTCGGCGTCGCTGAGGCCCGCGGCGCTCCACGCGTCGGTGTTGATGATGAGCTGCAGGGTCGAGAAGTCCTTCGGCGCGCAGTAGAACTTGCCGTCGTAGGTGAACGACTTCACCAGGCTCGGGTAGAAGTCGCTCTTGTTGCTGAGCTGGTCGCCGTAGGCGAGCAGCGAGCCGTTGGAGGCGTAGCCCGCCAGCGCATCGGTGGAGAGGTAGAAGACGTCGGCCGGCTTCTTCGCCGCGAAGCCCTGCGAGAGCTGCTGGTTGAGGTCGCTGGCGGCGACCACGGACGCCTTGGTGCCGGAGCTCTTCGACCAGTCGGAGACCGCCGACTTGACGGCCGCGGTCTCGGCGTCGCCGGACGATCCGATCATGACGGTGAGGGCCTTGTCGGACGAGGTCAGCTTGCCGGTGTCGCCGCCGCTGCTGCCGCCGCTGAAGCCGGACCCGCAGGCCGTGAGGGTGAGCGCTGCCGCGGCGGCGACGACGCCGCCCGCGAGCCAGCGATGGGTGATCTTGCGCATTCGTGTCTCTCCTTGATGTGAGTGTGCCCGGTGGGCGGGGCGCACGCGTGCAGGGTGGGGGAGGTCGTGGACAACCCGGTGGATGGTGCTGGTTGTGAACAACTCGGCGTGCGGCGTGGAGGCGCTCATGCGACGCAGCAATGCGTGCATTCTCGACCTCCTCGTCACAGCCCGTCCGTCACACCCGTCGTTTGATCGATCAAATTTTCACCTGCTACGGTGACTTTGAACGATCAAAGCGGGATGCTTGTCACACTAATCACGAGGTTCACGGGGTGTCAAGCAGACCAGTAGGGTCATATCCAGCCGCTGGAGGAGGGAGTCGCTATGGGTGCGCAGCCGACCGTCAGCGATGTCGCCGGGGTCGCCGGGGTGTCCCGACAGACGGTGTCGAACGTCCTGAACGCGCCCGAACTCGTCCGCCCGGAGACGCGGGAGCGCGTTCAGGCGGCCATCCACTCGCTCGGTTACCGGCCGCACGCCTCCGCCCGCCGCCTCCGCACCCAGAAGAGCTCGACCATCGGCATCCGTCTCGATCCGATCACGCAGGACGGCATCTCTGGCAGCATCCTCGACCGCTTCCTGCACGCGCTCACCGAACGCGCCGACCGGCAGGGCCTGCGGATGCTGCTGTTCACCGCCGACGGACCGGACGACGAGATCGAGCAGTTCCGCCGGCTCTCGGACGCCGCGGACGTGGACGCGTTCGTCCTCACCTCGACCTTCCACGGCGATCCGCGGACGGAGTGGCTGATCGAGCACGGTCAGTCCTTCGTGACCTTCGGCCGGCCGTGGGGGATCGACGACATGACCGATCCCGAGCACCTCTGGGTCGACGTGGACGGGCGCTCGGGCCTCCGCGACGCCACTGCCCACCTGCTCGCCCAGGGCCGCAGGCGCATCGGGTTCATCGGCTGGCCCACCGGATCCGGTACCGGCGACGATCGCCGCGAAGGCTGGCTCGAGGCGATGCGCGAGGGCAGCGGACTCACCGAGGAGGAGCTCCGCCTGCTGGAGGTCTCCGCCAAGGACCGCGTGCCGTTCGGCGCCGAGGCGATCCGCCGGTTGGAGGCCCGGGGCGGAACGGTCGACGGCGTCGTGTGCACGTCGGACTCCCTCGCGCTCGGCGTGCTCACCGCCGCGGGCGGTCGCATCCCCGTCGTGGGCTACGACGACACCCCGGTCGCGGCGTCCCTCGGCTTTTCCAGCGTGGCCCAGCCGCTCGACGAGGTCGCCGCGGGGGTGCTGGAACTGCTCACGGGCGCGCACGGCGGCCGGGTCCGCCCCGGCGAGGAGGTCGCCGATCCGCGGCACCGGCTGGTCGCACCGCGTCTGGTGGTGCGCGACGGGCCACCGCTGATCGGCCCGCGCTGAATCCCGCGCTGACGCCGCCCGAAACCCGCGTGTAACGCGCCGTGGAGACAATGGAGTCATGTCTCCACAAGAGCCGCTTCTGGATGCGTCACGAGCGCGCCGCCTCCCCGTCACCGTCTCCATCACCCGCCGCGTCGACGGCAACCGTCTCGCCGAGGTGACCCACTGGGTCCAGTCGGGTGTGAACCTCGCGAACACGTACGAGGGCTTTCTCGGCTCCGGTTGGGTGCGCGCGCACGCCGACTCGGACGAGTGGCACATGCTGTACCGCTTCGCCGACGCCGACACGTTGGAGGCCTGGGAGGCGTCCGACGACCGCGCGGAGTGGCTCTACGAGGGCCGCGAGCTGGTGGAAGTCGCCCGGGTGGAGCGCCGCACGGGCATCGAGGGCTGGTTCGACGCGCCGCAGCCGGGCGTTCCCGCCGCTCCGCCGCGCTGGAAGCAGGCCGTGACGATCTGGCTGGGATTCTTCCCGCTGTCGCTCTTGTTCACGACTCTCGTCACCTCTTTCGTCCCGGCCTGGCACGAGCTGTGGCCGATCGCGACCGTGCTGATCACCACGCTGTGCCTGACGCCGACCATGACGTACCTTCTTCTGCCGTTCGTCACCCGGCTGCTCCAGCCGTGGCTGCGACGCTAGCCGCCGCCCGCTCGCCACGCCGCCGCGCGCCGGCTCAGGGTTCTCCCTGACCGCTCCCTGAATCGACCGATTCCTGCCGTCGAAGCCTTGCATCCGCTGCACTCGCGATATATCGTGATCCCGTCAACAGTCGCGATATAACGCGAGTCACCGACGGCCCCGGCATGGGCCGGAAGAGAAGGAGCAGGAAGCATGGCACAGGAGAAGTGGCTGATCCAGCCGGGCGAGAGCCGCACGATCGACATCGAGGTCGTCCGCGCCCTCAAGGTTGGCTTTATCGGCGGCCAGATCGACATCGTCGGTCATGACGAGCCGGGAGCGCGTATCGAGGTCCACTCGGTCACCGGCCGTGACCTGAAGATCGTCGTCGACGGCGACCGCCTCGAGATCGACCACCCGCAGCTGCGGTGGGACAACTTCATCGAGGTCTTCAAGTCGATGCGCTCCAGCGCCCGCGCCGACGTCAGCGTGCTCGTGCCACGCGATGTCGAGCTCAAGTTCGGTGTGGTCTCGGCCGCAGCGCTGGTCTCGGGCCTCAACACGGACGCCCGCCTGAGCACCGTCTCGGGCGACGTGGTCGCCGACGGCCTCAGCGGCGACATCGAGCTCAACTCGGTCAGTGGCGAGTTGTCCGTCCGTGACCACAAAGGCCGCATCAGCGCTCACACCGTCTCGGGCGACGTGACGGCGACCGGCGCCATCCGGCGCTTCTCGTCCGACGGCGTCTCCGGGGACGTGATGCTCGACGTCACGGGCACCCCGGACGACATCGCCATCAACACCGTCTCCGGCGACACGACCATCCGCATCCCAGAGGCTGTCGGCGCCCGCTATCGTGTCAACACGGTGTCGGGCAAGGTGCAGCTCGACAACATGACCGTGGTCGGCGGCATGGGAAGGGGCTACACCGGCACGTCCGGCACGCTCGACGGTACGTGGGTCGAGATCAGCGTCAACTCGGTCTCCGGTGACGCCGCGGTGCTCCGCAGCGCTGCCGCCGAGCGGGGCGCGGAGGCGTCGGCGTGACTCCCGTCTTCTCGCACGGCAGCCTCCGGCTGTACCTGCTGAGCCTGCTGGACGAGGCGCCGCGACACGGCTACGAGCTCATCCAGGCGCTGACCGAGCGCTTCGGCGGCACCTACAGTCCGAGCGCCGGCACGATCTACCCCCGGTTGGCGAAGCTGGAGGAGGAGGGCCTGGTCACCAAGGCCACCGAGGGCCGGAAGACGGTGTACGAGATCACCGACGCCGGCCGGGCCGAGCTCGAGGCCCGCCGGCCGGAGCTGGACGCGATCGAGGAGGAGGTCACCGACTCGGTGCGCCGCCTGGCCGACGAGGTTCGTGCCGGGGTGAACGACGCGATGCGCACACTACGCGCGGAGCTCGCCTCCGCCGCTCGCGAGGCAAAGCGCAACAGCTCGCGGGTCGACCCGCGTCAGGAAGCACGCGACGCCGGAAAGGATGCGCGCGCGGCGGGCAACGCAGCCGCACGCGAAGCCGAGGCGGCGCTCAACGAGTTCCGTCAGCAGCTCCGGACGGACCTGCGCTATCAGGCCGCTCGCGGCGCCCTCCCAGCGGACATCGTCCCGCTTCTCAAGGACGAACTGGATCGCGTGCGACGCGTGCTCGTCGAGGCGATCGGGCGTCGCTGACGGCCCCATCGTGGCTTTGGGAAAGAGTCAGTAAATGCTCATTCGGCTCCCAGTGAGACCTCTGCGGGTCGTTCCGCCGCGGCAATCCGCGGAGGAACGCCTCGGGGAGGAGCAGCCCCCAGTCTTTGCAGAACGGCAGGGTTCGCAAGGCCCGACGCGCCGACTTGACAGTGGATTGCCAGCGAGTATGCTCGCCACTCGTGACAAATGAGGGGAGATCCCCGAAGCGCTGGTTGATCGGCGACCCGCTTCCGAGTGAAAAGCTCGAAGGGCAGCTGCTCCCGAAGCACCTCGCGCTACCCATCTTCGCCTCCGACGCGCTGTCGAGTGTCGCGTACGCCCCGCAGGAACTCCTGATGATCCTGCTGCTCGGCGGTCTCGCCTTCCTGACGTTCGCGCCGTGGGTCGCCGCGGCCGTTGTCGTGCTTCTGGTCACCGTCGTCCTCAGCTACCGCCAGCTGGTGAAGGCCTACCCCTCGGGCGGCGGCGACTATGAGGTCGCCCACAAGAACCTCGGCGAGAAGGCCGGCCTGATCGTCGCCTCCGCGCTCCTCGTGGACTACGTGCTCACCGTCGCCGTGTCGGTCGCATCCGGCGTCGACAACGTCATCTCGGCCCTGCCCTTCCTTGCGCCCTGGCGCGTCGAGCTGGCCATCCTCTGCGTCGTCATCATCGCCGCCATCAACCTCCGCGGCGTGCGGGAGTCGTCGAAGGCGTTCGCGCTGCCGACCTACATCTTCATCGGCAGCATCGTCCTGATGATCGTGACAGCCCTCGTCCGCACGGTGTTCGGGGACGCCCCGGTCGCCGAGTCCGCGGGCTACCAGGTGCACTCCGACTCCCTCACGCAGGCGGCTGTCGTGCTGCTCCTGCTGCGCGCCTTCTCGAGTGGATGTTCGGCCCTGACCGGTGTGGAGGCGGTCGCCAACGGCGTGCCCGCGTTCCGCACCCCGAAGATCCGCAACGCGCGCATCACCCTGGGCCTCATGGGCGGCATCGCGATCACGCTGTTCGCCGGCCTGACCGCCACCGCGCTCATCAGCGGCGTGCACTACGCGGAAAACCCCTGCGACCTGCAGGGATGGGCGCAGTGCGCCACCCAGCCCCAGCGCAGCCTCATCGCCCAGATCGCCGCGGCGACCTTCGGCAATAACACGTTCTTCTTCTTCCTCGTTCAGGCCGCGACGGCGGTCGTGCTGCTGCTCGCCGCCAATACCGCCTTCAACGGCTTCCCGCTGCTCGGCTCCGTGCTTGCGCGCGACTCGTACGCGCCCAAGGCGCTCAACACCCGCGGCGACCGCCTCGTGTACTCGAACGGCATGATCATCCTGGCGCTGGCCGCCACGGTCCTGCTGGTCGTCTACCAGGCGAACCTGACCCAGCTCATCCAGCTGTACATCATCGGCGTCTTCGTCTCCTTCACCCTCGGTCAGTCCGGGATGGTGAAGCACTGGATCACGCTGCTGCGGTCGGGAGGCCAGACCGGCCGAGAACGCACCGGCATCATCCGCTCGCTCTGCATCAACGCGTTCGGCGCCTGCCTGACCGCGATCGTCCTCATCGTCGTCACGATCACGAAATTCACGCACGGCGCGTACCTCGTCTTCATCTTCATGCCGATCCTGTGGTTCCTGATGCTCGGCGTGAACCGCTACTACCGCGACGTCGAGAAAGAGGTCGAGGTCGACCCGGTGACGACGTTCGGCAGTGTCGGCGACCACGCCATCGTCCTCATCGGCAAGATGCAGAAGCCGGCGCTGAAAGCGCTCGACTACGCGATCGCCGCGCGGCACGACTCGATCGAAGCGGTGCATGTCTCCATCGACGAGGAGGCCACGCAGAAGCTGCAGCGGCAGTGGGTCGAGCAGAACATCCACGTTCCCCTCACCATCATCGAGTCGCCGTATCGCGAGTTCGGCGTCCCGCTCATCAAGTACATGAAGCACCGGCGCGAGGAGCACGGCTCCGAGGTCGTGACCGTCTACCTGCCGCAGTACATCGTCGGCCACTGGTGGGAGGCCCTGCTGCACAACCACCGCGCACGGCGCATCAGCAAGCAGCTCATGCTGTGTCACGGCGTCACTGTCGCGCTCGTCCCGTGGCTGCTCGACTCGTCGTCCCTCATCTACGGCCGGCGCTCGCGCCCGCTCCCCGGCCAGGACCGTCGCGGCGAGCCGGTGCGCCCCGTCGCACGCCGGCCGCTCGTTCCCGCCTCGAAGGCGCACACGCGCATCCACATCCACCCCGTGCCGATCACGATCGGGGAGCCCCAGGAGAGTGCCGAGGCCGTCGCTGCGACGATCCCGGAGCCGCAGCCCGAGGGCGGTCAGGGGCCTGCCGCGACCGCCGCGGGCGCCGGGACGCCTCAGAAGAAGGTGCCGGCGCGCGCCAAGCGCTGAGCCGGCCGCGCCTCAGGGGCGCGCGCTCGCCGGGAACGCGACCAGCGGTCCGTGGCCGGGCAGCACCACCTCGGCGTCGCACAGCACCAGTCGGCGCGCACTGAGCGCGGCTTCATCGGCGTCGTGCTGGAAGAACGCGGGCAGCTGCTGCAGCTCGCCGCTCTCGCGCAGCAGCGGGTGGCCCGTCACGATCGCGTCGCCGGTCAGCAGCGCGCGCGACGTCGGATCGAAGAAGCAGACGCTTCCCGTCGTGTGGCCGGGAGCGGCGACGAGCTGGAGGGTGTGTCCCGTGCCGAGGGCGACCTCGTCTCCCTCGAGCGCGACGGCGTCCTTCACTCCGACATCGCCGAGCCCGCCGGCGCGCACCGCGGCGATCGCCCAGCGGACGGTTCCGCGCTTCAGGGCGGAAGGAAGCAGGTCGGCGACCGTCACCTGCTCGGTGATGTCGCGCCGGACGTTCGGCAGCTCTGCCGGTGCCGCCGCGACCACCACACCGCGCTCGGCGGCGAATTGCGCGCTCGCCCCGAGGTGGTCCGAGTGTCCGTGCGTGATCAGGATGCGCGTCAGGTCGGCCGGGTCGGCGCCCGCGAGACGGATCGACTCCTCGACGAGCGGGCGGTCGGCCGGGTAGCCGCAATCGACCAGCTCGACCGCTCCATCGCCGTGGAACACGGTCCAGTTCGAGAGCGGACCCTCGACGAAGAGGATGCCGGGAGCGACGCGGGTCGTCGAACGGATGCTGCTCACCGGATCACTGTAGCCGGGCCGCTTGACCTTGACGTAACGTCAACTCCTAGCGTGGATGACGCACCGCACGGAAGGAGGAAGACATGGACTGGTCCATCCAGGACATCGCGCGGATCGCCGGCACCACCAGCCGCACGTTGCGCCACTACGACGCCATCGGGCTGCTGAAGCCGAGCCGCGTCGGCGGCAACGGCTACCGGTACTACGACCGCGACTCCCTCGTGCGGCTGCAGCGCATCCTGCTTCTCCGGGAGCTCGGTCTCGGCCTCGACGCCGTCGGCCGGGTGCTCGACGACCGCACGGATGCGGTGCCCGCCCTGCGCGACCACCTTGCGTGGTTGCAGGCGGAGCGGGAACGGCTGGCACGGCAGATCGCGTCGGTCGAGTCGACGATCCACGCAGTGGAGGAAGGAGAGGAGATCGTGGCCGAGCAGATGTTCGACGGATTCGATCACACCCAGTACAAGGACGAGGTCGAGCAGCGCTGGGGGAAGGACGCCTATGCGGCGTCGGACCGCTGGTGGCGCAGCAAGACCGCGGAGGAGCGTGCCGAATGGCAGGCTCGGCAGGAACGGCTCGCGGCCGACTGGCAGGCCGCCGCGGCTGCCGGCGTCGCACCGGAGTCGGACGAGGCGCAGGCGCTCGCGAAGCGTCACGCCGAGTGGCTGGCCGGCATCCCCGGAACACCGGGGTACGGCACCGGCGCACCGACCGCCGCGTACCTGACCGGCCTCGGTGAGATGTACGTCGCCGACGAGCGGTTCGCCGCGAACTACGGCGGCACCGAGGGCGCCGCCTTCGTGCGCGACACCCTCCGCATCTACGCCGCCGCCCACCTCGCCTGACCCCCTCGCCCCGCCCCAAACAATCAGCTCCTGAGTTTTTCGCCTAATTCGGCTCGAAAAGGGCGAAAAACTCAGGAGCTGTTGGCTTGAGAGTGCGGGATCAGCCGTCAGGGGTGTCGCGGGCGGCCCATGATGCGGTCGTCCAGCCAGTGGGCGGCGATTCGGCGCGACGGGCGGTCTGCGCGCTCAGCGCGCGGAGCGCGCGGTGCGCGATCGGGCTGCGGCCCGTGGACGAGGGGGGAGTCGGCCCGGGATGCGCGCTCGTGCGCCGCCCGGTCGGATTCGAGCAGGATGCCGTCGCGCACGTCGAAACGGACGGCACCCTGCTCCTCCTCGAGGCCGGCCGACTGCTCGGCCGTTCCCTCGAGTTCGCTCTCCAGCCCTGCCGCAGCCGTTGCAGCGTCCTGCGGCAGGCGGATCGCGAAGAAGGGGAGGGTGAGGCTGCACAGCGGGCCCACCAGGAGCGCGAACGCGAGCGTCCCCACCCCGACGTTCCCTCCGAGCGCCCACCCGATGATCAGCACGGTGACCTCGATGGCGGTACGCACCATCCAGATCGGCCGGCCGGTGCGGGCGTGCAGGCCGGTCATGAGCCCGTCGCGCGGGCCGGGGCCGAGGCGAGGGCCGATGTACAGGCCGGTGGCCACGGCGAGCAGAAGAAGGCCCGCCACAAAGAACAGCACCTGCGCCCACAGCTCCGTCTGCTGCGGCAGCAGGTCGAGGCCCAGCTGGGCGCTCGGGCCGACCAGCAGCACGTTGAGGACGGTGCCGAGACCCGGACGCTGACGCAGCGGGATCCAGAACGCCAGCACCACGAGCCCGACGATGTTGGTGACGAAGCCGAACGGGATGCCGGTCTTGAGCGAGAGGCCCTGTGCGAGGACGTCCCACGGCGACAGGCCGATCCCGGCGCGCACCATGAGCGCGATCGCGATCCCATAGAGGAAGAGTCCGATCAGCAGCTGCACGAGGCGGCGGGTGAGAAGAAGTCGGGTGGCCATGGGCACAATCCAATCGCAACGATTGGACTCGCAACAAGATGCCAATTCGACTAAAGTGGCCTGCATGTCGGATGCGCAACTCACCGCCCGCTCGCTGGAGCACCTCCTCGGAGCGTGGCGGACGGCAGGCGCCAGCTACCAGGCCCTCGCCGACCGCATCCGGCTTCTCGTGCTGGACGGGCGCATCCCGATCGGCACGCGCCTCCCCGCGGAGCGCGACCTCGCGGGCAAGCTGGAGCTGAGCCGTACCACGGTCGCTGCCGCCTACCGCCAGTTGCGCGAGGCCGGCTTCATCGACAGCGTCCGGGGCTCCGGGAGCGTCGCGCGTCTCCCCGGGCCGGCCCTTCCGCTGCCCGCGGTGGGCGGTGAGGGCATGCTCGACTTCACCAAGGCGTCCCTCCCGGCCGCATCGACGCTCGCAGCCGCGGCCCGTGCCGCCGCGGAGGAGCTGCCCCACTTCCTGTCCGATCCGGGCTACGACCCGGTCGGGCTGCCGCACCTGCGCGCTGAGATCGCCGCCCGCTACACCAGCCGCGGCCTTCCCACCACGCCGGACCAGATCCTGGTGACCGTGGGTGCGCAGCAGGCCATCGCCCTCATCGCCCGCACGTTCCTGGGCCGTGGAGACCGCGTCGTCATCGAGGTGCCGACCTACCCGCACGCCATCGAGGCGATCCGCCTGGCGGGCGCACGGCTGGTGCCGATCACCGTCACCGCTCCGGAGTCCGGACCGCACCGCATCGGCGACGAGCCCGACGGCTGGGATGTGGAGGCGATCGAGCAGACGTTCCGCCGCGCCAATCCAGCGCTCGCGTACCTCATCCCCGACTTCCACAACCCGACGGGCGCCACCATGTCGCCCGAGACGCGGGAACGGGTGCTCGCGGCCGCCGCGGGCCACGGGGCGATCGTGGTCGCCGACGAGACCACGGCAGAGCTCGACATCGACCGGATCGGCGAGTTCCTGCCCATGCCGACCTATGCCGACTCCGCGGCCGCCGGCGCCCCGGTGATCATGATCGGGTCGGCCAGCAAGACCCTGTGGGGCGGCCTGCGGATCGGCTGGATCCGCGCCGAGCGCTCGCACATCCAGCGCCTGATCGCCGCGAAGCCGGCCACCGACCTCGGCACGCCGGTGATCGAGCAGCTGGTCGTCGCGCGGATGATCCCGCAGCTCCCGGAGATCATGGAGGAGCGGCGCGAGCAGCTCCGCCGCGGGCGCGACAACGTCCGCCGGCTGGTCGCGGAGACGTTCCCCGACTGGACGATGCCGGTCCAGCACGGAGGCCTGACGGCCTGGGTGGGGATCGGCGCGCCGGTCAGCTCGGCGCTCGCCCTGGCCGCGCGCAGCCACGGCCTGCTGATCGCCGCAGGCCCGCGGTTCGGTATCGACGGCGCGTTCGAGCGGTTCCTCCGCATCCCGATCACCTACACCCCGGACGAGTACGCGCGCGCGTTCGCCGCCCTCACCCGGGCGTGGGCGGTCGCGGCCAACGAGCCCGTCCCATACTTCGACTCCGGCGCGCTGCCCAGCGTGGTCTGACCCGGGCGGGCGGCGGCCGCCGGGCACTCCCGGCGGAGTAGCGGGATGTCGTACCCAGGCATGAAGAAACCGCCCACCCTGTGATGTCATACTTCCCCTGCGCCAGCGTCGGCGCGGTCCTGAAACCGTCGTCCTCGAGGGGAAACCTGTGCACTTCCTCGCCGTCCTGAGCATGAAGAACCGTGCCCTGATCGCGCTCGTCACGATCGTCGCCGCGGTCTTCGGCGGGCTCGCCCTGACCAACCTCAAGCAGGAGCTCGCGCCGTCGATCTCGTTCCCGCAGCTGGTGGTGCTCTCCAGCTACCCGGGCGCATCGCCGGAGGTCGTGAACAACGACGTCAGCACGCCGGTCGAGGCCGCCATCCAGGGCGTTCCCGACCTCGACAGCACGAGCGCGGTCAGCAGCACCAACCAGTCCATCATCACGGCGAAGTTCACCTACGGGACCGACCTCGCCACCGCCGAGCAGAAGATCGACCAGGCGGTCAACCGCATCAAGTCGACCCTGCCGTCGGGCGTCGAACCGCAGGTTCTCTCGGGCAGCATCGACGACCTGCCTGTCATCCAGCTCGCGGTCACCGGCGGCGACGACCAGCGCGCCCTCGGCGACGACATCACGAAGCTCGTGCTCCCGGACGTCAAGGATGTGAAGGGTGTCAACGACGCGCAGCTGGTCGGCGAGATCGGCCGCCGCATCGCGATCACCCCGGACCCGGCGAAGCTCGCCGCCGCCGGCGTCTCGTCGTCGGCGATCAAGGATGCGCTGCAGCAGAACGGCGTGCTCATCCCGGGCGGCGACATCACCGAGAACGGGCAGACGCTGTCGGTCCAGTCAGGGACGCAGCTGTCGTCGGTGGAGGACATCGCGGGGCTGCCCCTGATCCGGACGGTGACGGCGGAGGACCGCACGGGTGCCGGAGGGTCGGGCGCCGGCGGTGCGGGCGGTACGTCCGGTGCTGCGGGTGCGGCCGGTGCCGCCGCAGACGTCGCCTACCCGAATACGCCGCCGACGATCGGCGACGTCGCGACCGTCGCCGAGACGGACGACCCGACCACGTCGCTCTCGCGCGTCGACGGAAAGCCCGCCCTGACGATCGCGGTCACCAAGCTGCCCTCCGCCAACACCGTCGAGGTCTCGCACGCGGTCAACGACCTCATCCCGAGCCTGGAGAAGAAGCTCGGCTCCGGTACGAAGATCACCGTCGTCTTCGACCAGGCGCCGTTCATCACCCAGTCGATCAACTCGCTCACCGAGGAGGGGCTGCTCGGTCTCGCGATGGCGGTCATCGTCATCCTGGTCTTCCTGCTGTCCGTGCGGTCGACGCTCGTGACGGCCATCTCCATCCCGACCAGCGTGTTGATCACATTCATCGTCATGTGGGCGACCGGCTACACACTCAACATCATCACGCTGGGCGCTCTGACGATCGCGATCGGGCGCGTGGTGGACGACTCAATCGTCGTGATCGAGAACATCAAACGGCAGCTGGTGCCGGGCGCAGACCGCGCGGTGACCATCGTGCGCGCCGTGCGCGAGGTCGCGGGGGCGATCACCGCATCCACGATCACGACCGTCGCGGTGTTCCTGCCGCTCGCATTCGTGGGAGATGTGACCGGCGAGTTGTTCCGGCCCTTCGCCCTGACCGTCACGATCGCGCTGCTGTCGTCGCTGCTCGTCGCCCTGACGATCGTGCCAGTGCTCGCGTACTGGTTCCTCCGGGCGCCGAAGGCGCACAAGCACGACGGCGGCCCCGAAGTCGAAGCCGCTGCACTGTCGGTGGAGGAGGCGGCAGCATCCGGCATCGACGAGCTCGAGCATCCATCGCGGCTCCAGGCCGGCTACCTGCCGATCATCCGCTGGACGCTCAAGCGCTCGGGGCTGACCATCACCGCGGCGGTCCTCGTGCTCGTCCTCACGCTCCTCACGGTGCCGTTGCTGAAGACGAACTTCCTCGGGTCGAGCGGGCAGAACTCCCTCACCGTCACGCAGACCCTCGACCCCGGTGCGAGTCTCCAGTCGAAGGACGACGCGGCGAAGGTGGTCGAGAAGAAGCTGCTCGCCACCGACGGCGTCGAGACCGTCCAGGTCTCCATCGGCTCCAGCGGCTCGTCGCTGCGTGACGCGTTCACCGGCGGGGGCGGCGGTGGCACGACGTTCTCGATCACGACCGACCCGGACGCCGACCAGGAGAAGCTGCAGAACACCATCGAGGACGAACTGGGCGGCATCAAGGACCAGGGAGAGCTCACCCTCTCGGCGTCCAGCGGCTTCGGCGGCTCCACCGACATCCAGGTGGACATCGCCGCCAGCAGCAACGCCGACCTGCAGAAGGCGACGGACTCGGTAGTCGCCGAGCTACGGAAGAAGTCGTCGCTGAAGCAGATCACCGACAACCTGAGCGCATCCCTGCCCTACGTCTCGGTGGACGTCGATCGATCCAAGGCCGCAGCGGCCGGACTCAGCGAGGTGGCCGTCGGCACGATCGTCTCGCAGGCGGTCCAGCCCACGCAGGCGGGTTCCGTCGCTATCGACGACACCACGCTGAAGATCTACCTGCAGAGCGACAACCCGCCGACGACCGTCGCCGGGCTCGCGCAGCTGCCCATCCCGACAGCCGGGGGAGTCGTGCCGCTGGACACACTCGCCAGCGTGAAGGAGGTCAAGGGCCCGGCAACGGTGACCACCCAGCGCGGGCTCCGGACCGCGTCCGTGAGCGCCACCCCGGCAACGGACAACCTGACCACAGCGAACGCCGACGTCAACGCGGCGCTCAAGGCGGCGGACCTGCCCGCGGGCGCGACGGCCAAGATCGGTGGTGTCTCTTCGAGCCAGTCGGATGCCTTCCAGCAGCTGGGCCTCGCGCTCCTCGCGGCCATCCTCATCGTCTACATCGTCATGGTGGCGACGTTCCGCTCGCTGCGGCAGCCGCTGCTGCTGCTCGTCTCGGTACCGTTCGCGGCGACAGGCGCCATCCTGCTCCAGCTCGCCTCGGGCATCCCGCTCGGCGTCGCGTCGCTGATCGGCCTGCTGATGCTGATCGGAATCGTGGTGACCAACGCGATCGTGCTCATCGACCTGGTGAACCAGTACCGACGGCGCGGTCTCGCGGTGGCGGACGCGGTGGCCCACGGTGCATCCCGCCGACTGCGCCCCATCCTGATGACGGCGTTGGCCACGATCGCGGCGCTCACCCCGATGGCGATCGGCCTGACCGGACACGGTGGCTTCATCTCGCAGCCGCTCGCGATCGTCGTCATCGGCGGACTCATCTCCTCGACCGTGCTGACGCTCGTCGTGCTGCCGACCCTGTACAACCTGGTCGAGGGGCGACGAGAGCGGAAAGAGGCGCGGAAGGCGGCGAAGGCCGCGGCCGGCGGTGGCTCGGGCGACGGCGGTCCCGGTGACGGTGGCGCCGGGGATGGCGATGCGCCGGTGACGGATGGTCCGAGCGGCCCGTCGGGTTCGGACAGGGAGGGTGCGCCCTCCGCCCCTCAGCCGCCCGTCTTCACTCGGCCGGCAGGAGGGACGCAGGTCTGATCGGACGGCCGCGTCCGGTATCCCAGACGGGCATGCCGGACGCGGCCGCTGCGTTTGCGCCGCCCGTCGCTAGGGTCGCGGGTATGAGTGCACATGGACTCTCCGTCGACCCGCTGTGGCCGCGCGCAGGCGACTGGCCACCGCTCGGGGCGGATGGCGCGGACCTGACGCTGATCGGCATCCCGACGCAGGAGACGTCGCTCTCGCTGACCGGTGCGGGCGCGACGCCGGCAGCCGTGCGGGATGCGCTGCGCCGCTACTCGGCGTTCGCGCCGGTAGAGGATCTTGAGGCGCTGCGCTTCGCGGACGCCGGCGACGTCGCGTCGCCCGACGGCCCGGACGGGCGGGAACGTGCGCGTGCGGCGATGGCGGAGGCCTCGTCCCGGTCGCGACTGACCGTCGCGGTCGGCGGCGACAACTCGCTCACGGTTCCGGCGGCGCTCGGATCGTTCGGCGGCGACCTCGGGGCGGCGGGGCTGATCACGCTCGACGCGCACCACGATCTTCGCGACGGATCGTCCAACGGCTCTCCGGTGCGTGAGCTCATCGAGGCAGGGCTCGACGGCCGGCGCATCGTGCAGATCGGCATCGCCGACTTCGCGAACTCGGCCGCCTACGCCCGCCGCGCGGCGGACTATGGCATCACGGTGTTCCTCCGCGACGAGCTGCATACGCGTCCGCTGGACGACGTCATGGCGGAGGCGCTGGAGGTCGCCGGGGCGGGCGGCGGTCCGGTGCATGTCGATCTGGACGTCGACGTCTGCGACCGCTCGGTGGCTCCGGGGTGCCCGGCGTCCGTTCCCGGCGGCCTCGCGGCCTGGGAGCTGCGCCGCTTCGCGCGGCTCGCGGGCGCATCCCCGCTGGTCCGTTCCCTCGACATCGCGGAGGTGGATGCGACTGCCGACGCCCCCGACCAGCGCACGGTCCGCCTCGCGGCGCTCCTCGTCCTCGACGCCGCCGCCGGCCTCGCCTCCCGCTGACCCCATCCCGCGCTGCCAAGCCAACAGCTCCTGAGTTTTTTGGCCCTTTCCGCCCGAATCATGCGAAAAACTCAGGAGCTGTTGGCTTGGTTCAGAGGCGGAGGGTGCGGTCGATGAGGGGGACGCCGGGACGGTAAGCGAGGTGGATGTGGCTCGGGGCGCGGAGGACCGCCAGGTCGGCCCGTCCTCCGGGGCGCAGGTGCCCGACGTCGTCCCGACGGAGCGCGGCGGCGCCGCCGAGCGTCGCCGCCTGCAGTGCCTCGGCCGGCGTCAGGCCGAGCTCGCGAACGGCGAGGGCGATGCAAAACGGCATCGACGACGTGAATGACGACCCCGGGTTGCAGTCGCTCGCGAGCGCGACGGTCGCGCCGGCGTCGAGCAGGCGGCGTCCGGACGGGTAGGGATGCCGCGTCGAGAACTCGACGCCGGGCAGCAACGTCGCGACGGTCCGGGAGGCGGCCAGCCGCTCCACATCGTCGTCGGTCAGGTAGGTGCAGTGGTCGACGCTCGCCGCATCCAGCTGCACCGCGAGGGCGACGCCATCTCCCGGGCCGAGCTGGGCGGCGTGGATGCGCACGCCCAGCCCGCGTGCGGCCCCCGCCCGCAGGATCCGCTCCGACTGCTCGACGCTGAACGCGCCGGTCTCGCAGAAGGCGTCGATCCAGCGCGCGTGGGGGGCGCACGCTTCGAGCATCCGGCCGGTGACGAGATCGACGTAGGCGTCCGGGTCGTCGGCGTACTCGGCGGGGACGACGTGCGCACCGAGGAAGGTGGTCTCGTCGGTCACTTCGCGCGCGAGCCGGAGCAGGCGTTCCTCGTCGGCGACGGTCAGCCCGTAGCCGCTCTTGATCTCGAACATGGTCGTGCCCTGCGCGTGGAGTTCGGCCACCAGCCCGGCCAGCCGGGAGCGTAACTCGTCGTCTGTCGCGGCACGCGTCGCTGCGACTGTGGACCGTATGCCGCCCGCGGTATACGGCCGCCCGGCCATGCGCGCCTCGAACTCGTCGGCGCGGTCGCCGGCGAAGACGAGGTGGGTGTGCGAGTCCACGAACCCCGGGATCACCGCGGCGCCTTCGACATCGATGACGCTGTCCGCATCCGATCGGGGGGCTGCGGGCGAGGGTCCTGTCCAAGCCACTCGGCCGTCGACGGCGAGGACGGCTGCATCGCGAACCAGCCCGAGGGGTCCGGGATGCGCCGGATCGAACGTCGTCAGCTCACCGATGCCGGTGACCAGGGTGGCTGTCATCGGCCTTCGCGCATCGGGATGCGCAGCCCGCGCTCCTCCGCGACCTCGACCGCACGTTCGTATCCCGCATCCACATGCCGCATCACGCCCGTGCCCGGGTCGTTCGTCAGCACGCGCTCGATCTTCTCGGCGGCCAGGGGTGTGCCGTCGGCCACGACGACCTGTCCGGCGTGGATGCTGCGGCCGATCCCGACGCCGCCACCGTGGTGGAGCGACACCCAGGTCGCGCCGGACGCCGTGTTGAGCAGCGCGTTGAGGAGGGGCCAGTCGGCGATCGCATCGGAGCCGTCCGCCATCGACTCCGTCTCCCGGTACGGCGAGGCGACCGAGCCGGAGTCGAGGTGGTCGCGTCCGATCACGACCGGTGCGGACAGCTCACCGGAGGCGACCATCTCGTTGAACCGGAGGCCGGCCAGGTGCCGCTCCTTGTATCCCAGCCAGCAGATCCGGGCGGGCAGTCCTTCGAAATGCACCTTCTCGCCCGCCTGGGTGATCCAGCGGCGCAGGTGCTCGTCGTCGGGGAACAGGTCGAGCACCGCGCGGTCCGTCGCGGCGATGTCGGCCGGGTCGCCCGAGAGCGCGGCCCACCGGAACGGTCCCTTGCCCTCGGCGAAGAGCGGCCGGATGTACGCGGGCACGAACCCGGGGAAGTCGAACGCCCGGTCGTAGCCGCCCAGCTGGGCTTCCGTGCGGATCGAGTTGCCGTAGTCGAAGACCTCGGCACCGGCGTCCTGGAAGCCGACCATCGCCTCCACCTGGGCGGCCATCGATCGGCGGGCGTCGTCCGTGAAGCCTTCGGGGTCTGCGGCTGCGCGGTCCCGCCACTCCTCGACGGTGTAGCCGACGGGAAGGTAGCTCAGCGGGTCGTGCGCGCTGGTCTGGTCTGTCACGATGTCGATCGGCACGCCGCGGCGGAGCAACTCGGGGAAAACCTCCGCCGCGTTTCCCACCATGCCGACGGAAAGTGCGCGGCGCTCGTCCTTGGCCGCCAGGGCCTGCGCGACGGCGTCGTCGAGGTCGTCCGCCAGCAGGTCGAGGTAGCCGTGGTCGACGCGACGCTGCAGGCGGGTGCCGTCCACATCCACGATGAGCACGGCGCCGCCGTTCATGGTGACCGCGAGCGGCTGCGCTCCGCCCATGCCGCCGCATCCACCGGTCAGCGTGAGCGTTCCGGCGAGGGTGCCGTCGAACCTCTTCCGCGCGACCGCGCCGAACGTCTCGTATGTGCCCTGGAGGATGCCCTGCGAGCCGATGTAGATCCACGAGCCGGCGGTCATCTGGCCGTACATCGTGAGGCCCAGGGCCTCCAGCCGGCGGAACTCGGGCCACGTCGCCCAGTCTCCGACGAGGTTGGAGTTGGCGATCAGCACGCGCGGAGCCCACTCGTGCGTCCGGAACACGCCGACCGGCTTTCCGGACTGCACCAGCAGTGTCTCGTCGGCCTCGAGGTCGCGGAGGGTGCGGACGATCGCGTCGAACGCCTCCCAGCTGCGGGCCGCGCGGCCGGTGCCGCCGTAGACGACGAGGTCGTCTGGACGTTCAGCCACCTCGGGGTCGAGGTTGTTCATCAGCATCCGCAGCGGAGCCTCGGTCTGCCAGCTCTTCGCGCTGAGCTCCGTGCCTCGCGCCGCGCGCACCGGTCGGGCTCCATCCATGGTTCTCGTTCCTTTCGTTGCCCCGTCCCCAGCCATCCGCTCCTGAGTTTTTCGGCCGAATCGTTCTGATTCGTGCGAAAAACTCAGGAGCTGTTGGCGTGGGTCCGGGTGAGGGGGTCAGGGGAGGTGGGCGGCGGCGCGGAGGGCGCCGGAGGTCACGAGGGCGTAGGCGGCCTCGATCTCGGGGGAGAGGTGCCGGTCGGGACCGGGACCGGGGACGGCCGTGCGCAGTGTCGCGATGACGGCTCCCGTAGCGGGGCCGGGCTGCAGCGGGGCGCGCAGGTCGGCTCCCCGGGCGGCGGTCATGACCTCGATCGCGATCACGCGGGCGAGTCCGTCGATGGCGCGGCGCAGTTTACGTGCGGCCGCCCATCCCATCGACACGTGGTCCTCCTGCATGGCCGACGAGGGGATGCTGTCCACCGACGCGGGCGCGGCCAGCCGCTTCAACTCGGAGACGATCCCGGCGGCCGTGTACTGCGCGATCATCAGACCGGAGTCGACGCCGACCTCGTGCGCGAGGAACGGCGGGAGACCCTGGTTGCGCGCCGGGTCCAGGAACCGGTCGGTGCGGCGCTCCGACATGCTGGCGACGTCGGCGACGGCGATCGCGAGGAAGTCGAGCACGTACGCGACCGGCGCTCCGTGGAAGTTGCCGTTCGACTCCACCCGCCCGTCGAGGGTGAGCACCGGGTTGTCCACGGCCGAGGCCAGCTCGCGCTCGGCCACCAGCTCCGCGTGCGCGACGGTGTCGCGTGCGGCGCCGTGCACCTGCGGAGAGCACCGGAGCGAGTAGGCGTCCTGCACCCGGGTGCACTCCGGTCCCTTGTGGCTGGCGACGATCGGGGATCCGGCGAGCAGCGCGCGCAGGTTCGCCGCCGAGACCGCCTGGCCGGCCTGCGGCCGCAGCCGCTGCAGGTCGTCGGCGAACACCGCATCGGTGCCGAGCAGCGCCTCGACGCTCATCGCGGCGGCGATGTCGGCGTCGGTCAGCAGGCCGTGGAGGTCGTGAATGGCGAGCGCGAGCATCCCGAGCATCCCGTCGGTGCCGTTGATGAGCGCGAGGCCCTCCTTCTCGGCGAGGACCACGGGCTCGATTCCCGCGGCGGCGAGGGCGTCGGCCGCGTCGACCAGTTCGCCGTCGACTCGCACGCGGCCCTCGCCCATCGCCGCCAGGGCGCAGTGGGCAAGCGGCGCGAGGTCGCCGGAGCACCCGAGCGAGCCGTACTCGTGGACGACCGGCGTGATCCCCGCATTGAGGAGGGCGGCGTAGGTCTCGACGGTCTGGGGCCGCGCACCCGTGCGCGCGGTCATCAGCGTGGACAGGCGCAGCAGCATGAGGGCACGGACGACCTCGCGCTCGACCTCGGGACCGGATCCGGCCGCGTGCGAGCGCACGAGGCTCGCCTGCAGCTGCGCTCGGCGATCGGCGGGGATGAATGTGGTGGCGAGCGCGCCGAAGCCGGTCGAGATGCCGTAGTGCGGCTCGGTGTCGTCGGCGAGGGCATCCACGATCGCGCGGGAGGCGGCGACGCCGGCGAGGGCGTCGGGGTCGAGTTCGACGCGGGCGTCGTGGCGGGCGACGGCGACCACGTCGTCGATGGTGAGCGGTCCGGCGCCGACGGTGACGGCGGTCTGGGTCTGGAGCATGGTCCGATCCTCGCGCCGCGCGGGCGTGAGCGCTCCAGCTGTAGGCTGCTCGGTGTCCGGGATCCCAGACACGGGCGCGGCTACCGGCGAGGGAGGTGGATGCGGTGAGCAAGGTCCCCGCGGCGGAGAACACCCTGCGCGTCCTCGCCTACCTCGGAGCCCAGCGCGGCCCGGCCCCGGCAGCCGCCATCGCGTCCGCGCTCGGGCTGCCGCGCTCGACCGTCTACCACCTGCTCGCCGTGCTGACCGAGCACGGTTTCGTGCTGCACTTCCCCGAGGCGCGCCGCTACGGCCTGGGCGTCGCCGCCTACGAGCTGTCGAGTGCGTTCTCCCGTCAGCAGCCGCTGAGCCGGCTCGGCCGGCCGATCGTGGCGGCGCTGGTCGATGCGATCGGCGAGTCCGGGCACGTCGCCGTGCTCCACGGTCGCGACGTCGTCTACATCGTCGAGGAGCGCGCGCCCCGGCGGCCGCGGCTGGTCACGGACGTGGGGGTGCGACTTCCGGCCCACCTGACGGCGAGCGGACGCGCACTTCTCGCGACCCTGCCACGTGAGCAGCTGCGTGCGCTGTACCCGGATTCCGGCGCGTTCGAGGATCGCACGGGCTCCGGTCCGCACTCCTACGCCGAGCTGCGCCGAGTAGTGACCGAGTCCCGCGAACGCGGCTACGCGACCGAGGACGGCGACGTCACACCGGGCTTCGCCTCGGTCGCGGTGTCTGTGCGCGACCATGCCGGCTGGCCGGCCGCGGGCATCGCGGTCACGTTCCCGCGCGACAACGTCCCGGCGGAAGGATGGGATGCGCTCGCCGCCCGGGTGCGTGAAGCGGCGGCCGAACTGTCGCGGCGCATCCGCGGCAGTTGACGGCGGCCGGCGCGACGGAGGTCAGCGCGTCGGTACAGCGAGCGACTTGGCGTAGCAGACCGACCACGGGTCGCCGGCGTACGCGCCGAAGTTCGGGATGCGCTCGTAACCCGAGCGCTCGTACAGCGCGATCGCCGCGTGCTGCAGCGGACCCGTCTCGAGCCGCAGCTCTGCGATGCCTGCTTCTTCGGCGGCGGACTCGATCGCGCCGAGCAGACGGCGGGCGAGGCCCTGACCGCGAGCGTCTTCGTGCACGAACATCCGCTTCAGCTCGGCGCGGGCGAGGGCGTCGCTCCTGGATCCGTCCGCACCCTCGGCGCCGTCGACCACCAACGCGGCGATGCCCAGCGCACGCCCGTCCACGCGTGCGACGAACACGGTGACGCCGGGACGCTCGAGCTCGGACACATCCAGCAGGTAGCAGCTCTCGGCCGGGTACAGCGCGAACGCGAACTCGTCGCTCAGGCGCAGCAGTTCCTCGACCTCCGGCTGTCGGGCCGGTTCGGGGCGGATCTCGATCGGCATGCGTCGATGCTAGCCGCGGCGTGTGACGCCGGTGTTTCCGAGACCTCGTCGAGACGCACACGGAAGCGGGCCGACGGCTTCCCGCCGCCGGCCCGCCCACGCGAGAACCCGGTGTCAGGCCCGGCTGGGCGTCCGGTTCTCGGCGCTGACCATCCAGGCGTACTGTTCGAGCCGCTCGATGATGGCGTGCAGCAGGTCCGCAGAGGTCGGGTCCTCCTCATCCACGTCGTCGTGGACGTCGCGCATCGTGCGGACGACGGCCTCGAGGCGCTCGGTGATCAGATCGACGGTCTCGGTGGTGTCGACCTCGCCGTTGGGGAACTCGGGAAGGCTGGTCTGCTCGGCGACGGTCGCGCTGCGGCCGTCGGGGGTCGCGTGGAGGGCGCGGAGGCGCTCCGCGACGTCGTCGCTGAACTCGCGGGCGGCTTCGACGATCTCGTCGAGCTGGAGGTGGAGGTCACGGAAGTTGCGTCCGACGACGTTCCAGTGCGCCTGCTTGCCCTGCAGGTGCAGCTCGATCAGGTCGACGTGCACGCGCTGGAGGTTCTGCGCCAGCTCGGTGGAGGCGACGAAGCCGTGCTCGGCATGCTCGCGGCGGGTCGGGGCGACGCCGACGGCGGCCGTACGACGCACGGAGGCGGTCTTCGGCGCGGTCTTCTTCGCGGTGCTCTTGGTGCTCGTCTTGGTCTGGCTTGCGGCCACGATGGGTCCCTTCCGTTCGATGGACGACCCTGACGGTAGGCCGATGCCGACGGTTGGGGAAGCGGGTTGACATCTCCGGGAACCCCTTGGCACTCTCTGGGCGAGAGTGCTAAAATCTGTGGTCGAAAAGAGAGTGCAAAGGGCCTCTCATCAGGTGATCCAGAAGAAAGGGGTACATCCAATGGCCATGTCGTTCGATCCTTTCTCCCAGCTGGACCGGATCGCGCAGAGCATCTTCGACACCAGCCGCCAGCCGCGCATTATGCCGGTGGACCTGTTCCGTGAGGGTGAGCGCTACATCCTGAACGCCGACCTCCCCGGCGCCGATCCCGCGTCGGTCGACGTCGACGTCGACGGGCACCTGCTCACCATCCGGGCGGTCCGCAGCGCGGCCGACCGCGACGGCGCCCGCTGGCTCGCCCAGGAGCGTCCGTACGGCGCCTACATGCGTCAGTTCACGATCGGCGACGACGTCGATCCCGACGGCATCACCGCGTCGTACGACAACGGTGTGCTCAGCGTGATCATCCCGGTCGCCGAGAGGGCGAAGCCGCGAAAGATCGCCGTGGAGTCGTCGGGCTCCAGCGAGACGAAGGCGGTGTCGGCCGGCTGATCGGGCCGGCCTCAGCGCACCAGCGGAGGGCGCGTCGTCACTGGGCGGCGCGCCCTCGCGCAACCCACTCCAGGCGCCGGAGCGTCTCCGCGTTGCGCACGTGGAGCATGCTGTCGGCGAGCACGTCCGGGATGAGGGTGACCGGTCCGGTGTACGGGAACTCCTCCATCCGGACCACGCATCCCCCCGCACGAGCCTTCACGTCGATGATCACCCGCTCGGAGCCGAACGGGCGTGTCTTCGCCTCGAGGACCATCCGGCGTGGCGGATCCCACTCGTCGATGCGCGTCTCGTCGTTGAGGACGAGCGGCCACACGCCGATGGAGTGGTGGAGGCGTGACCCGACGGCCGGATAGCGGCTGTCGGCGGCGCGCAGTCGCGAGGCGCCCACGACCCAGGTCGGGTACACCCAGGGGTCGGCGAGGACGGCGAAGACCTGCTCGGGCGTGCAGGCCATACGGCGGACGTTGACAGACATGTTCACTGCTCCGGAAGCTCGTGGGGGTGGACGGGGTCGGGCAGCGCGGCGACGGGCCGCGCGATCGTCTGGCCGGGTCCCGGCGCCAGGTCCGGCATCCGGGTGAAGCCGAACTCATGGCGCAGGGCGCTGCGCGCGGCGTAATAGCCGCCGAGTCCGTGCACACCGGGGCCGGGCGCTGCGGACGACGAGGCGAGGTACAGCCCTCGGCCCGGCATCCGCCACGGGTCCGTCGAAAGCACGGGACGGGCCACCAGCTGACCGAAGTCCGGCGCGCCGGCCGAGATGTCGCCGCCGATGTAGTTCGGGTCGTGCTGCTCCATCTGCACCGCGTTCTTGGTCGCCGTCCCGATGATCAGGTCGCGGAAGCCGGGGGCGAACTCCTCGATGCGCCGGATGATCGCCTCCGTCTGGTCCTCCGTCGAACCGCGCGGGACGTGGGTGTACGTCCACAGGACGTGCTTGCCGGCAGGTGCCCGCGTCCCGTCGAACAGCGACGGCTGGGAGACCAGGACGTACGGTGCGTCGCTGTGCCCTCCGGCGGCGACGGCGTTCTCGGCGCGGGCGACCTCCCCGCGCGATCCTCCGAGGTGCACGGTGGCGGTCTCGTACAGGTCCGGATTCGTCCACGGCACCGGGCCGGAGAGCGCGAAGTCGGCTTTGAACACGCCATTGCCGTCGCGGAACCGGGAGATGCGCCGCAGATAGCTGCTGGGCAGCCGGTCGCCGGCCAGCTGCGCGGCGTGCTTCACATGCGTGTCGAAGACGACGACGCGCGCGTCGGGCAGCTCGGCGAGAGACTCGACGGGGGTGTCGGTGACGACCTCGCCGCCGTGGGCGACGATGTCGGCGACCATCGCGTCCGCGATCGCCTGGCTGCCGCCGACCGGGATGGGCCAGCCGCGTGCGTGCGCGTAGGTCGCCAGCGTCATTCCGGCGGCCGCTCCTGCGACGCTCGGCAGGGGGACCGTCGTGTGGGCGAAGACCCCGGCGAGCAGGGCGCCCGGCGCTTCGGTGCGGAACGGCAGGTCCCACCACGGGCCACCCTGCGCGATGGCGGTCAGCCCGAAGCGGGCGGCCACGAAGGGGTGCCTTGGCACCTGCAGCAGCTGTGAGCCGGTGAACTGGGCCACGGCGTCCGCGTGTTCGACCAGCGGGCCGAGCAGGGCGCGCCAGGCGGGGCCGTCGACGCCCAGCGCATCCACCGTGCGGTCGAGGTCGAGGTAGGCCATCGCGACCCGGCCGCCTGCCAGCGGATTGCCGTACGAGGCGGTCGGCACGACGAACGGCACGCGCTTCTCCAGGCCGAACCTGCGGAAGAAGCCGGATGCGAACGCCAGCGGATGGACGGCCGAGCAGACGTCGTGCCGGAAGCCGGGGAGGGTGAGCTCCTCGGTCCGCAGGCCGCCGCCAACCGTCGCGTTGCGCTCGTACACCCGCACCGACAGACCGGCGCGCGCGAGCGTGACGGCGGCGGAGAGACCGTTCGGCCCCGACCCGATCACGACGGCGTCGAGCTTGCCCGCTGCAGGCCGGTTCCCCGAGGACGTGTTCGCGGAGGGAGCGCTCATACCTCCCTGTATACCCCGCACCTCGGCGCACACGGAGAGGGATCAGCAGTCCGTTCCCAGCATCCATGCACTATCGTTGGGAGGTCGGCTCTTGACACTGCGCAATCTGCGCGGATGGGTTTGTCAGTCAAGTGGGCCGGTTCCGTACCCGATCGGCGGTACGGATCACACAATCGTGAACGGCCCCGGACACAGTTCGCCCGGGAATCATTCGGTGCGCTGCGGCGTGCCGCCGAGCACTCGACATGAACCCAGGAAGAACATCCATGCCCGGATACAACAACGACCGACGATCGCAGAAGCCGTCCCGCGGCGGAGCGCCCAAGAGCAGCAGCAACCCGAGCCCCAAGCACCGCGGCTACCGCGCGGAGGAGCCGGCCTCCGGCAAGAAGGCCCGCTGGAGCGCCGACGAGCGTGCCGCGCGCGGCCGTTCCACGTACGGAACCCGCGACGACAGCGCCGGCCGCGGCCGCACCGAGCGCCCGAACTGGGAGCCTCGCGGCAAGGACGCCCGTCGTACCGAGCGGGTGTGGGAGGAGCGCGCGCCGCGTCAGGACCGCCCTCGCCGCGACGGCGACGACCGTCCCCGCCGCAGCTTCGACGACCGTGCCGAGCGTCCGCGTCGTGACTTCGGTGACCGTTCCGAGCGTCCGCGTCGTGAGTACGACGACCGTCCGCGTCGCGATTTCGGTGACCGTTCCGACCGTCCGCGTCGTGACTTCGGTGACCGTACGGAGCGTCCGCGTCGTGAGTACGACGACCGTCCGCGTCGCGATTTCGGTGACCGTACGGAGCGTCCGCGTCGTGAGTACGACGACCGTCCCCGTCGCGACTTCGGTGACCGCGCCGAACGTCCCCGTCGCCAGTTCGACGACCGTGCCGAGCGTCCGCGTCGTGAGTACGACGACCGCCCGCGTCGCGACTTCGGCGACCGCAACGAGCGCCCGCGCCGTCAGTTCGATGACCGCGCCGAGCGACCGCGCCGCGACTCCGACTTCTACCCGTCGCGCGACGAGAAGCCGGCCTTCACGCCGACCGATGACGTCGTGCTCGAGCGTCTCGAGGCGGAGGCCATCCAGGCCGAGGACGTCGATGGGGTGACTTTCGCCGACCTGGGCCTCGGCGGCAACATCGTCCGCGCCCTCGCCGAGCTGGGAGCCGACAAGCCGTTCCCGATCCAGGCCGCGACCCTGCCGGACGTCCTCGCCGGCAAGGACGTGCTGGGCCGAGGCCGCACCGGCTCGGGCAAGACCATCGCATTCGGCGCACCGCTCGCGGAGCGCCTCATGCAGCTGTGGGCCGACTCCGGCAAGGCCGGCGGCAAGCGTCAGCTCGGTCGTTCGCCGCGCGCGCTCATCCTGGCCCCGACCCGCGAGCTGGCGCTGCAGATCGACCGCACGGTGCAGCCCATCGCCCGCAGCGTCGGTCTGTTCACGACTCAGATCTACGGCGGCGTGCCGCAGGGCCGTCAGGTGGGTGCGCTCCAGCGCGGTGTCGACATCGTCATCGGCACCCCCGGGCGCATCGAGGACCTCGTCGAGCAGGGCCGTCTGGACCTCAGCGAGGTGCAGATCACGGTCCTCGACGAGGCCGACCACATGTGCGACCTCGGCTTCCTCGAGCCGGTGCAGCGCATCCTGCGTCACACGGCCGAGGGCGGCCAGAAGCTGCTCTTCTCAGCGACCCTCGACTCGGGTGTCGCGCAGCTGGTCGACGAGTTCCTCGTGAACCCGGCCGTGCACGAGGTGGCGGGCGAGGACCAGGCGTCGTCGACCATCGACCACCGCGTGCTCGTGATCGAGCACCGCGACAAGGGCGCCATCATCGAGCAGCTCGCGGACCGCGACGGCAAGACGTTGGTCTTCGCCCGGACCCGTGCGTTCGCCGAGATGCTGGCCGAGCAGCTGGAGGACGCCGGCATCCCCGCCGTCAGCCTCCACGGCGACCTGAACCAGTCCCGCCGCACCCGCAACCTCGCGCAGCTCACCAGCGGCCGCGTGAATGTGCTGGTGGCGACGGATGTGGCCGCCCGCGGCATCCACGTCGACGACATCGACCTGGTCATCCAGGCCGACGCTCCGGACGAGTACAAGACGTACCTGCACCGCTCGGGCCGCACCGGCCGTGCCGGCAAGCAGGGGACGGTCGTCACCCTGATCCCGAAGCACCGCCAGCGCCGCATGAATGACCTCCTCGGCCGCGCCGAGATCGAGGCCGACTTCGTGCCGGCCGCCCCCGGCGACGACGTGCTCCTCACCTTCGCGCAGTAACCCGCGCGGGCTTCCCTTCGCCCACCGCTGGCTTCACGGATTCGTGGAGCCAGCGGTGGGCGGAGTCCGTTAACGAGCCGGACGGCCATTGCGGACAGTCCCGGGCATCGATCCGGGCTGCCTTCATCCCGCGTGTGATATGTTGCGTTGGAACGTGTATTTCAATGAAAGGTGGTCCCCGTGGCCGTAATCAGTGTCACCCCCGAAGAGCTCAAGACTCAGGCGCAGGTCTACTTGACCGCGAAGAGCGAGATCGAGGCTGCGGTTCAGAAGGTCAACAGCATGAACGGCACGATCGCCGAAGAGTGGAAGGGTGCTGCGTTCGAGGCGTACCTCAACCAGTACGACCAGCTCGCCAAGAGCGTGCAGCAGTTCGAGCAGCTCCTCGAGAGCATCAACCAGCAGCTGGTCGCCTATGCCGACACCGTGGCCGAGCGCGATGCTCAGGATGCGCAGAGCTTCGGCTTCTGACGCCGGCGTCGCCCGCCGCGCCGGGGTGGCCGGGCTGGCCCTCATGATGGGTCTTAGCCTGGCTCCCCCCGCGGGCGCGGCGGCCTGGGCCGACACGGGATCCGAGCCTGGCGTCGGCCCAGGTGCCGACGGCAGCCTGCAGTTGCTTCCCGAGGTGATCACCAACGACCGCGTGAGCGCCGGGGGATCGATCGACTTCCCAGTGCGCGCTGAGCTCTTCCTGACGCCGATGAACGAGCGCGCCGCCTCCCGAGAACTCGCAGAGGCATCCATCCCGCACGTGATCGAGGCGACGGACTTCGCCCCGCATGCGAATCCGCTCTTCCTCCGGGACTACTCCGGCACGAGAGAGCGGTTGTTCGAGAGCTACACCCCCCGAGAACTCCCCGCCGAGACGATCGATCAGGCCTCCCAGAGCAACGACCTCTGGTACACGGTGATGATCGTCGCGGCCCTTCCCCTGACCCTGCTGATGGCGTTCATCGGCTGGAAGACCGCGTCGAGACGACGGAGGACCCATGGCCGATCGGCACATTGACGTCAGCATCGACTTCAACTCCCAGCAGCTCGACCTTCGCGTTCCGGCGGCCGTCACGATGGCGCGCCTGACCGAGTTGATCAGCACCGTGCTCGACGAGCACGGCATCATCATGCCCAGCGACTGGTACCTCGCGGTGAAGGACAAGCCGCTGCGTCTCGGCGCGTACGACGTCCCCGGGGACTTCCCGATCGGCGACGGAGACGTCCTCGCGGTCGTCACGCGTTCGCCGGCGACCTCCCCGAGCGCGTAGCGGATATCGCTGCATCGGAGCACGGGCACATCGTCCGATGGCGGCTCAACAGACAGCCGCAGTGCCGCTGTGTAGTGCTCCGGATCGGCACGAATCTCGGCTGCCGAGGATCGCGTGCGGGCCGATCGTCTAGTGAAGATTCCCGGCGCCCGACGCTCGCTGCTCGAACTGGGCCTGCATCCACCGCTCGGCTCCCTCGGTGAACGCTTCGTCGCCGATCTCCTCGCGCCAGGAGGGGCCGACGACTTCGCGCAACAGGCGCACGATCAGGCGAGCCGTTCGGAGTCGCTTGCAGCCGCTGGAAGATATCCGGGCTGGGAGAGTGGTCCCTGCGTGCTCCCGCACCGCCGCCCAGACGCGCGGCCACACGGCCTCCCACTCGAAAGTCGGTGAGACCTCCTCACGGCGGGAGCCACGGCGATGGGAGTGTCGACGAGCGCGGGCGGGAGATCGTCGCCGGCCGGTTGAGGCTGCCATGCCTCCCGCACCCACAGCCCTCGACTCGTCGCTCCCATCCTGGCTGCCGGCACGAGAACCGAAAATCGGTGGTGCGCGAGCCGACGATCAGCCGCGCGTTCGCTTGCGGCGCCAGGAATTCAGCACCGTCAGCAGGCCCCCGATCAACGAGCCCGCGAGGAAGACGGGGATCCATGTGTAATCGAACGCCGGCGCGGTTGCCGCCGCTTTGGGCGTGCTGTTCGTGGTCGTGATGGGATTCGCGAACGAGTCGTAGATCTTCGCGGGATCGGCGCCGTTAGCGCGCGTATTGGCGAGCACGGTGGAGAACCTCTCGCTGTAGTCGCTGCTCGTCGCCAGGGCGGAGCTGCCGGTGGAGATCGTTCCGCTCATCGCGTCAAGGACCGCCTGAGTCTCGGTCTGCGTTTTCTGAACACTCGAGACGAGTTCGTCGAAATCGGCCGAGTTGTCCGTGATGATCCGCGCGCTGGCGGCGACGCTCTTGGCGTTCGCACTCGTCGTGGCCACCAGTTGCGAGAGAGTGGCGTGGAGCGCCGGCCCCGTCTTCTCGTCCAAGTACAACTCCGAGAGACCCGGATCCTGGTCGTTCCAGGCGGTCGTCTTCAGCTGGATCACCGTGTTGGACTTCGCTTCCCACAGAGCAGGAGAGGCGTTGACGCTGGTGACCGCTGCGGCGAACCACTGCTCTAGGGCCTGCACCGATCCCGAGAAGTAGCCCTCGGGCACGCTAAGCCCGTTCAGAGTCGCGACGTTGTCGGAGGCGGAGGCCAGTTGCCTTCTGACGGCGTCTATCTGCGTGACGATCGCAGCGATGTTGTCGTGGCCGAGGGTCCGGTAGCTATCCACATCTGCTGCGCTGAGATACTTCTCGATGTCTACGGCGTCGATGGTGCCATACCGGTTGGCGACGGATTCTTCGCTGTGACCGGCGATGTCCCCGGTGGCTCCCACCGCGCTCGTGAAGGTCTCGAGGGTGTCGTCGGGCGCACCGTAGAGGAACTGGATGAGGTTCGCCGCGGTCCGGATGTTGCCGAGGTACTCCGTGATGGTGACGAAGTCGTCGCCCGCGATCCGGCTCTTGACGGCATCGTGGGGGACGAGGATGTAGACATCCGTCCCGAGACTCGTGGGCGGCACGGGCTCTGCGACCGTGGTGTCCTGCGCCGTGTACGAAAGGGTGGCAGTGCCGGCGATATCCTCCAGGTCGATCGTGTACGTCAGGCTCACCGTCATCGGGGCGGTTCCCTCGCTGTTGTCGAGGGTCGCTGAGTCGTTGGCCTGGTCGACCGTCACGCAGTTCGGCGTCGCCTCTGCGCAGGCGGGGGCGCCGGCTCCGAGGCCGACCGTCATACGAGAGGCTTCTAGTGACTCGGGGAGATCGACGCTCACCACGTAACGCGATCCGGCGGGAACCGTGACGGGCAGCGTCTTGGTGGCTGACTGCTCCGCGGGCTCCGGCGGCGTAGAGACGACATTCAGCTGCGGCGCCGGCGCGCCGCCCGGACTCTCCTTCGCAAAGTGCTGGATGAGGTCTAGCTGGTCGATGTACGACTGGGGCTCGAACGCGCTATGTGCCGCCTTGAGTGCGCTGAACAGCTCGGTGTACTGCGCGGGATCCGTCGGAATCCTCCCGACCAGGTCCCGGATCTTGTCCTCGTAACTCTTCACCGACGCTGCAGCGGAGCCGCTTGCACTGAACGTGTTCGACAGCTTCTGCGCGAGCGCACTTCTCGCCATCTCAGGCGTTAAGGTCTCGAGGCTGACGTTGTAGTTGCTATCCGTGATCGGCATCGTGACGCCGAAGTACTCGGAAAGCAGGCGGGCCTCCAAGCTCATGAGGTCGTCGCGGGACGTGATGAGTTCGCCCTGCTGACGCGTGAGCGACTGTTTGACCACTTCCACGCGCTCATTGGCCGAGTTGGCGATTCCGTCGTACTCCTGAACCTTCGCCCTCAGGGACGCGAGCATGCCCGTGTTGTTACCCGACGCGTCCGTCGACGAGAAGCCGTCAAGCCCGCTCCAGCCGTCGCCGCCGGAGAACAGCCCGTCGATGTGCTCGGAGAACGCCTGGTCGTAGTAGTTCTTGTCGGATGCGCCCTGATCGGTGAGGGCGGTGTTGCCGTTCGCCACATTCGTCTTCGCGATCTGTTCCTGCTGGCTGAAGTACTCGGAGAGCGACGGCTGCTGCCGACCCAGAGAGTCGCTGACGGATGTCAGGGTGTCGGTCGTGTTCGTGGTGAATCCGTTCTGCGCCGACACCCACGCGCTGTTTAGCGCGCGCAGCACCGTCGCCATGTCGATGCTGCCGTCGTAGCTCTTCGCCGTCTTCTCGAGGTCGGGGCGGAGCGTGTTGGAGACACTGTCGAGGAGCGCGGTCTGGCTGGAGACGACGGACTCCATGTTGACCTGGGCCCCGGAGATGTTCGAGGCGACGCTCGCGAAGTACATCTGCACGATCCGGGAGTTGAAGTCGCGGATGATGGTGAACATCCGGCTTTCGAGGCGCTCCCGGGAGAGCTCGTCGTCGCCGATGACGCGGTAGTCGATGGTCGCCTTGACCGGATTCAGGTCCTGCAGGGTCAGCAGATCATGCGAGAAGGTCCTGGGAAGCACGACGACAGCGCTCACCGTCTCATCGGCGAATGCTCTCTCCGCGACGCTTCGTGAGACGACCTGCCAGTTGTTCTGATCGGCGTTCGAGACGAGGCTGACGAACTCCTTGCCGAACAGGTAGGTGGCGCCGTTGAAGGTCGCGGGTTCGTCCTCGTTCACCAGGGCGATCGTCTGCCGGTCTGCAGGGGCGGCCGCCGTGGCTGCGCTGAGCACGTTCGTCGACGCGGCGAGGAGGAGCGCCAAGGCCACGGTGCCGATGCTGATCAGAACCTTCTTGAGCATGTCGATCCCCCAGTGAGTAGGCGTCGAAGTTGATAAGGATGTGACCTTATCAGGTTATGATCTGTTATATGTCTGTACTGTTACTTCTGACGTACGACCGATGAGGTGCGATGGCACCGCGACGAGGTGGGTAGGTATGAGGGTTTTCGATGGGCGCGAGACGCTGGAGTTCGAGCGCACCGGCGAGACGGTCCGGGTGATGCTGGCCGGCGCTCAGATCCGCATGGACTCCATCGACGTTGTGCGGCACCATGTCGCCCTCGACGAGGAGGTTCCCGAGCAGTTCCAAGCCATCGTGACGTATCGGGTTCCGGGCGGCGCCCGCACCATCCGCCAAGCGGCTTCGGCGGCTCGCACGCGGCTCGAGAAGCTGCAGACGGCTCAGAAGCTGGCCGCCTTGCGGCCTTTGGCCGGCAAGTTCCGGATTCCCTTCCTCCATCCCGAGAACATCGTGATCACCGGGGCAGGCGCCTCCGTCATGCACAGCGGCCTCGTCGGGATCCTCGCGCCGATGGCCTTCGACGACGCGCTGTTCCTCAAGGGGTACAAGGCGCTCGTGCTGAGCATCATGCATCCGCGTCTGCCGTTCGAGAAGCTCATCGATGGCACGGCGACTCTGAAAGACGACTTCAGCAAGCGGATCGCCTCCTGCGCGACCGTGGACGACATCGCTCCGTTCATCGACGCGGAGCTGGCGGCGGAGACGTTGAAGGCGGCGCGCGAGACCGTGTCGGTTCGGAAGCTCCGTTACCGGCTCACCACAGTGCTGGGAGTCGTCGCCGTCGTGGTCGCATCGGTGTCGGGCTGGTGGGCGTACGAATCCGTGGTGGTGGCTCAGCCGCGGCAGGAAGCGATCATCACGGCCCAGTCCGACTTCCTGACCAGCGACTATGCGCAGACGCTGGAAGACCTCAGGGAATACGGCCCGAACGACCTGCCCAAGTCTGCCCGCTACGTCCTGGCGGTCAGCTCGGTCAAGCTGACGAAGCTGACGGCTGTCCAGAAGCAGGCCGTACTGAACAACATCTCCACGAAGACGGACGACAACACGCTCGACTACTGGATCCACCTCGCGCGCGGAGACCTGGAAACGGCGCTCAATCTCGCGCAGAACCTCGGTGACGACCAGCTGACCCTGCTCGCGTACACGGACCTCTACGAGGCGACCAAGCTCGACACGTCGATGGAGGGCGCGCGCAAGCAGGAACTTCTCGACGAGTATGCCAAGAAGATCGAAGAGCTGACCGCACGGCTCGGAGCGACCCGATGAGCGCGGGTCCCGGCACCGACTTCTTCGCGCTCGCGGCAACAGGGCCGTCGGATGGTGGCCTCCGCGACGATCGGTTGATCCCGCGAACCGTCCTGTTCTCCGTCTATGTGCTCGGCGCCGAACTCGTGACGATCCCCTTGACCGAGGACCGGCCGTCTGCCGTCTTCGGCGATCTCACGCTCGGAGTGATCAACGACCGCCTGTTCATCAACGGCGCCGCCGTTCCGGCCGGCGTGACCGAGTGCAACGACCACATGCTCCTCGTCGTGCACGCTCGTCGCGTCGAATCGACGCACCTGGTGTTCGATCCCGACGACCACTTCGTCATCGGTGGCTCCGAGATCGCGAGCGTCAGGACGCCAGGCGACAGCATGCTCGCCATTCATGGCGACGCCGTGATCGCTCGCCCCGGCAGTGGCTTCCTCTACGTGAACGAGCGACTCACGGATGAACGGGAGATCATCCACCGGGCCGCGGTTGGCGATCGCGTCTTGACCGCGGACTACCTCCTCGAGAGGCGGCCGACCCAGTGGAGGGTGACTACTTTCGCCGAGGGCGCTGCGCTGAACCGAAGCGCGTTCCTCGAACAGGAACAGCACGACGAGTTCCCGCCCGACTTCCCCGACTATCGCCGGAGCCCTCGGATCACCCTGGAGGCCCCGACCGACAAAGTGCAGGTGCACAAGATCGCGCCGGCGCAGAAGCCCGACAAGAACAGCATCCTGAAGGCTCTTCTCCCACCTCTGGGGATGGTCGCCGTCGGCGTCGCCACCACCGTGCTCTCCGGGCGCAATCCGCTGATGATGCTGGGGATGGCCATCCTGAGCCTGCTGACGGCCGCCTTCACGGTGTCTCAGTTCGTCGGCGATCGGCGTCAGCGCCGGAAAGAGGACGACGCTCGACGGGACGACTACGAGCGTTACCTCGTCACTGTCACGGCGTCGCTAACGCGACTGTCCGAACAGGAGAAGAGCGTCCGCGATCACAACGCGCCCAGTCCCGACGCGCTGGTGCGGATGGTTGCGGCGTACGGCCCGCGGATCTACGAACGGCTTCCGAACAATAAGGACTTCCTCGACGTCTCCCTGGGAACCGGAGACGCCCCGTCGTCGCTGACGGTCACCTCGGACGCGAACGACAGAGACGACGACGCAGACACTCGGCGGGTGGCCGAGCTGGTCGACCGGTTCTCGACGCAGCGGAACGTTCCGATCACGCTGAGCCTCCGAGCGCAGACGCTCGGGCTGGTCGGCACGGATGACGCCGTGCGCACCGCTGCGGCGAGCCTCTTGCTCCAGCTCGCGGTCTTCCAGTCCTATCGCGACGTCAACTTCATCGCCCTGGTTCCTGCGAAGTCGTATCGAGAGCACTGGCATCCGTGGCGGTTCCTCCCGCACTTCACGATGCAGGGGCTGAACGTGCGCGGGCTGATCCATAACGCGAAGACCCGGGACATGATCCTGAACAGCTTCACCCAGATCCTCAGCAAGCGCAGACAGGCGCTGAGCCAGGCCGGTCGGGAGAAGCCGGTGTTCTCCCCGCACTACGTCCTGTCCATCCTCGATGACTCCTATCTCGCAGGCCATGGCATCAACGAGTTCCTCGCGGAGGACATGTCGGAGCTGGGCGTCACGGTCATCTGGTGCCGGGAGGACCGCAAGCAGCTTCCCGAGACGGTGTCCGCGCTCGTCGAGTACCGCAATCGGAGCGCCGGTGTGCTCGTCAATGACGACCGCGTGTATGTGGCTCGGGACTTCGTCCCGTATACGACTCCGGCTGACAGGGATCTCGCTTTGCGGAGACTCGCGAACCTGACGCACGTGGAGGTCGAGAAGAACGCCATCCCGAAGGCCGTCAGTTTCTTGGAGATGTATGACGTCAAGGAGGTCGACGACCTGGGCGTCGCCGAGCGTTGGGCCGGCGCGGACACCTCCAAGACCCTCGCCGTGCCCCTCGGTCTCCGGGGGAAGGACGACCTCGTCGAGCTGAATCTTCACGAGCGCGCGCACGGCCCGCACGGACTCGTCGCTGGTACGACCGGCTCCGGAAAGTCTGAGATCGTCCAGTCCTACATCCTGTCGCTCGCCGTGAACTTCGCGCCGGAGGACGTCGGCTTCCTCCCCATTGACTTCAAGGGCGGTGGGATGGCCAATCTCTTCGCCGGTCTGCCTCACCTTCTCGGGTCGATCACCAACCTCGACGGCGCAGCCTCTGCTCGCGCGCTCGCCTCCATCCGCGCCGAGCTCCAGAAGCGCCAGCGGCTCTTCGCGCAGTTCGACGTCAACCACATCAACGGGTACACCCGGCTGTACAAGCTCGGAAAGAGCGCTGACGAGGTGGAACGGGGCACGAAGTACCCGGCTCTGCCGATGCCGCACCTCTTCCTCATCTCAGACGAGTTCGCAGAGCTCAAAGCGAATCAGCCGGAGTTCATGGAGGAGCTGGTATCGACAGCGCGGATCGGGCGCTCGCTCGGCGTCCACCTGATCCTCGCGACGCAGAAACCCAGCGGAGTCGTGAACGACCAGATCTGGTCGAACAGCCGCTTCAAGCTCGCGCTCAAAGTAGCCGATGTCTCCGACTCGCAAGAGATCATCAAGACTCCCGACGCGGCGAGCATCGTCGAGCCCGGACGCGCCTATCTCCAGGTCGGGAACAACGAGATCTACGAGCTGTTCCAGTCGGCCTGGTCGGGGGCCGACTACGACCCGGGCAAGACCGAGAAGAAGACGGTCGATGAGCGTATCTACCTGATCAACGACTTCGGGCAGTACGAGCTGTGGACCCGCGATCTGTCCGGCGACGAGGCGGCACAGGAGGCGCGGAAAGAGAAGGTGAGCGAGCTCGACGCGGTCGTCGAGCATCTGGCGGCGCTCGCTGCGGAGTCGGGGGCCGTCCTCCCGGAGAAGCCGTGGCTGCCGCCGTTGGGGAGCCGGATCCCGACTCCTCCCGTCGACGCAGAGCCGGGCATCCCCCTCGGTCTGCTCGACATCCCCAGCAAGCAGGCGCAGGAGGTGTACCGCTTCAGTCTCGCTGAGGCCGGGCACACGGCCGTCTTCGGCAGCCCGGGGTACGGTGCGTCGACCCTGCTCCAGACGCTGGTGACGAATCTGGCCCGGCAGAACAGTCCCGAGCAGATGCAATTCGTGCTGCTGGACCTGGGAAACAACGGACTGCTCCCATTGGCGCCCCTTCCGCATGTCGCAGACATCGTGACGTTGGAGGAGGAAGAGAAGTTCCAGAAGGCCATGGACCGGATCGCGGGCGTGCTGGCCGACCGGAAGAGCCTCCTCCGCAGCGTCGGCGTGGCCACCCTCGCTCAGTACACGGTCAAGACCGGCCGGTCGCTCCCGACCCTGCTGAACGTCCTCGACGGCTACGACGGCCTCGCCCAGGACAAGCGGAAGGAGGCGATCGACGCCCAACTCATCCAGGTCCTACGAGAGGGTGCGGCACTCGGCGTCTACCTGGTGCTGACGGCGAATCGCGCGAACTCGATGCGCATGAACATGACCAGCAACATCCCGACCTCGATCGCCCTCTATCTGAACGACGAGGCGGACGTCGCGGCCCTCTTCGGCCGCGATCGGGTCATGCAGGCCGAGATTCTCGGCCGCGGCCAGCTCCAGCTCGAGACTCCGACCGCGATCCAGATCTTCCTGCCCTGCGACGGAGCGGACGATGCGGCCGTTCTGGACGCCCTGGAGAAGGAGGTCGCCGCCATCGGCGAAGCGTGGACGGGCGCGCGCCCGGAGCGGATCCCGATGGTGCCGCAGGAGCTGACGGTGGAGGCGTTCCGCGACGTGGCGTCGGTGAGCACCCTCGAAGACGCTGGTGGAGTCGCATTCGGGTTGTCCAAGGCGACCACCGGCGCGATCGGGTTCCTTCCGCGGTCGCAGCCCTTCTTCCTGTTCGCGGCGCGCGACGATGATCAGGAGCTGCTGTTCCAGGACGTCCTGCTCGCGCAGGGGGGTCGGGCCGGAAGGGAGTTCATGATCGTCGACTTCGATGAGTCGTTCGACGAGACGTTGGGCAAGGTCCCGCTGCCCACCAACTTCAGCCACGTAACCGCCAAGGGCGATGCGAACGAGATCGTCGCCGGCATCGTCGCGTACCTGGGACTCACCAAGCAGAAGACGCAGGGCACTCCCATGGTGCTGGTCATTGCGAACCTGGCGGATTTCATCGTCAAGACGGGACTGAAGCCAGAGGATTTCGCGCTCGCGCTGCGGAACGCTCCCAAAGCGGGGCTCGATTTCATGATCTTCAGTCGCCATGACTACGTCGCCAAGTCGTTCGAAGCCGTACCGAAGATGCTCAGGGAGCTCAAGTTCAGCGGGCTTGTGGGGGCGCGAGCCTACGACAGCCCACTCGTGAAGAGCATGGGGAATTCGAATGAGGCCGAGCCGAGAGTCGACGAGCCGTTCTTCGTTCTCCGGGGCGGCAGCGCCTGCGAGAAGGTCAGGGTGCCCAGAGTGGGCGGAGCAGTGACATGACCGAGATTCCCGAACTGCTTCCGTTGGGGAGCGCCGTCTCGATCCAAGGCGATGACGGCGTCTACATCATCATCGCGCGCGGTTTCCAGAAGTCGGCCGAGGGGTTTTTGGCTGGGTATAAGGCGTTTCCACATCCGTCCGGCGCGCTTGCTGGCGTGAAGGAGATCGTGATCCGGCAGACGCAGATCGTCGAGGTTGTGCACCGGGGACACGAGACTCCGGAGGACGTGGTGTTCGCGAAGAAGCAACTCGAGAACGCGAAAACCCCGCCTGCCAAGCAACCCGACCCTGTCGAACCGGATCTGACGATCGATCTCACTCGACCTGACGATCCCCCTGCTGCGCCGCAACCCGGAGCGGGCGCCGGCGTGGGTGCGGTGGCCAACCCCAGGGACCCGTTCAGCGAACTACGGATTAAAGGAAAACGGAAATGACACCAAAACCACGCGAACAGGTCGAGAGCCGTGAGTTCCTCCCCTTGGGGAGCATCGTCATCCTGAAGGGCTCGGTGAAGAAGCTTCTGGTTGTCTCGCGCGGCTCGATCGTCGAGCGCGCCTTCTTCGACTACGGCGCCTTCCTGTATCCGGAGGGCATGATCGACACGAACATCGCGTACTTCAACCACGAGGACATCCTCAAGGTCGTGCACGAGGGCTACTCCGACGATGACAACGACCTGGTGCTCGAGATACTGAACGACGCGTACGCCCGGTTCCAACTGCAGGGGCACCGTGTTGCGACTGCGACTGCAACTGCGCCCGGAGCCGCGGCTGAGCCTCCGCTAACGACGACTGCGAGCAATACGGACTTGTTCGCGAGCGTCCGCGATGGGATGGACGACGATGCGTGACGAGCAGGCACTGGCTCGCGTCCGCGAGTTGGAGGCCCTCATCGGCCGGCTGCAGAAGGTCCGCGATGCGGTGTCCAAGGTGAACGTCAGCGCGTACGAACACGCCGGCGCCGGCCTATGGGCTGGGCAGAAGCGCAACCAGTTCAAGCATGGGTTCGACACAGCCAAGTCGAGCCATTCGCGGATCGGTCAACAGATCGAACAGGCCATCGATGACTGCAAGAGCAAACAGCGCAGTCTTGCCTACTCCATCAACGTGCTCGAGCATCCTGTCCTTGCGGCGGAGGCTCTCGCGGTGGCTTTGGGTTGATCGTGCTCGACAGAAACGGAGGATAGGGATGGCCACGAGAGGTATCCAAGAGGGCTTTCACGAGGAGACGCGGAAGGTCTCGACACTCACATCACGGGTCGCGGAGGTCACAGACGGGTGGGATCGGGGAGAGCCCCTGAACGTTCCCGGTGCAAAGGCCGTCTCGGAGATCTACGCGAGCCTGTCGACTCTGATTGCGACCTACGGAGCGCTGGCGCAGAAGGACACGAAAGAGTTCGAAAAGTTCGGTGTGCGCATTGAGGTGCAGGATCGTGAGGACGCGAAGCAGTGAGTGTTGTGGAGTTTTCTGCTGATGCGTGGCAGGCGTCGTCGCCGGGGTTGCAGACGGGGATCGCCGGTCGCATGGAGGCGGTGGGTCAACTGCAGCAGGGGCTGGAAGCGTTGGCGGCGTCGGAGAAAGTCAGCGGGCAGGGTGCTGATGCGATGCGGGCCTATATCGGCGAGGTGCACGTGCCGATCGTGCAGTTGCTGCAGCTGGGTTTGTCAACGTTCCACACCGCGATCGGGGTGTATTGGGCCGGGTACGGGCAGGTGGATTCCGGCGGGAACTTCCGGCTGGTGCGGGATGAGTTCCAGGCGCATCTGGCCCAGCTGGAGGGCGGGATGGAGCAGCTGCGTGGGTTCGCGACCCAGCTGCGCGGCATCGCCGCGGACGCCTCGCATCTGGTCTCGCTCGGTGGCGCGGGCGCGGGCGCGGTGGAGCAGACGGTGAACGATCTGCAAGGCATGCATGCCATTGCCAAGGGGCAGAAGGAGACCTGGGAGGCGTATGAGGCCTCCGATCCCGGGTTCGGGCAGGTGAAGGACCTGATCGCGCAACTGGCCGGCATCGTGAACAACGTCGGCGCGCTCACGGTCGGGCAGGGCCGCTCCTACACCGCAGGCAGCTTCACCCTGACCCTGCAGCAGTTGGGGCCGCTGACTTCCGGGATGCTGGATTACTGCACGCAGAACCAGAAAGCCGCGACCGCCGGGTGGGAGAGCATGTTCTCCGGCTACGCCAAGGACATCGAGGCCGCGGAAGCAGCCCGGCGGGAGCAGGCCGGCTGGGACCTGATCTGGGACGGGTTGCAGATCGTCGCCGGCGCCGTGGTCACCGTCATCGGGCTCGGCTTGACCCCGTTCACCGGCGGGGTCTCCCTCGGCCTCACCCTCCTCGGCGGCTCCCTCCTGATCGGTGGCATCAACAACGCCATCAACCACGCCTCCATCGCCACCACCGGCAACGAACTCAACCTGGTGGGGATGGCGGGCCAGGCTGTGGATGAGTGGTGGACCGCCAACGCGGTCAAGCCGGCCGCGGCCTCCGGGAGTTGGGGACTGGAGTTCCTGGCCGGTGTCGGGTCGGGGGTGGTGCACGTGATCAGCGACGCGGGTCAGTTCAGTGTGCATGAGGCCGGGATGGGTGTGACGGCGCTATTCACCGACCCGCGCGCGTGGGCGCAGGCGTGGGACCAAATCACCACCACCGTCGGCCAGGTGGCCGCGTTCAACCCGTCGGTGATGGGCGAACTCGCCGGGGCGTTGCTTCCCGGCGCCGCGGCGCTGAAAGCCGCGCGGGCGGCGGGCGTGGTCGGCAAAGCCGGCGAACTCGCCGGCGGACTCGGCAAGACGGTGAAGATCGTCGAGCCAGGCAAGGCTGTCAGCGCGCCGAGCCGGATCAGAGCCTACGTGGGCGCAGTCGCCGCCGACATCAAGTCGCAGTTCACTGCGCCTCGGAAGGCTGCGTGGGTTCCGCATCCGGATACCCCGTCCAAGCCCAGCGACAAGTTCTATGGTCAGCCGAAAGCTGACCATGGTGTTCATCGACCGTATCCCACCATTAATGACGTCAGCAGGAGCAGCTTCGATCTGGTCTCCGACCCCGCCGCACCCTGGGGCCGTGCCCCGAACGACACCCCGTACACCAAGGCCGAATACGAGGAACGGTTCACCGAGGCCAAAACCGATCCGATCACCGGCGATCACTGGGATAGGTATCCGCCGAACGACGGTGCAGTCCCTGGAACCCGCCGTGATTACCGCGACCTCGCCGCGTATATCCGCGACTGGGGCAGCGCCCTGGATCGTATCGGCAAGGACAACGGAAACTTTCTCGGCGTGATGAGAGACGGCCAGCCCGCCTCATTCGAGCAACGATCCCTCCCGGTAAACTCTCTCGAACAGCGGTACCACTCCTATCGCCTGGCGGAAGAATGGCCGCCTGGGACGGAAAACTGGAGTATAGAACACTCCAAAATCGCTCGCGCTTTCGGCAGACCCGGCGGCGGGCACCAAGTACTCGTTCGAGATCAAGAAGGCAACAAGGTGACCGTAAAAAAGCTTCTGGATAGGGGAGTACTGATGCCTGGTGGTTTGTCCAAATGACCATTCGCCATTCTGATATCCAAGCGATGGTCGACGGAGTAAATTCGCTGGCCTTACCGGCTGGATTGCCCGGTAGTTTCTGGCGGGAGTTTGATGCTTGGCTGTTCGCCACTTCGGGTGCCGAAATTCGGATCTTCCTCCGGGCTGTTGACGACCGCCTGGTCCTCACTCACGCGGAACGATCCGATACCAAAGAGGTCCTGGTGTTCTCCACCTCGTTGCTCGCCGACATGGAGAAGTTTCTCACCTATTTCCTCTGCAGTAGTCTCCGCGAGGACAAGCGCCTTCCGAGGCTGTTGGTCGTGTCGATCCCTGTCACCATTGACAAGGTGGCCCCGGGATTTACCATCACAAAAGCTGATGGACCGGGGTATGAGTTGCACCACCGTGGAGAAAGCGTTATTCGAGGCGGAGACGATGTAGAGCTTGTCAACTTCTCGCATTATGTGAGCTTGAGCACCGAGGAGATTCGCCAATCGGCACTTGACCCGGAGGGGAAGCCGCACTTCATGGTGGCGGCGTGGTCGTAGCAGCGCGGTAAACAGGGGTGCTGTCCATCTGTCGGTAAATGATCTGAGACGGATTGCAGATCGTCGCCGGCGCAGGATGACTCTCATTGGGTTGGGGTTGGCGCAAACCGGCCGCGCCAGACGTGTCGTTCGGTAAGGCTCAGGAACTAAAAAAGTCCCTGATGAGCGCGCCCCTGAGTCGAGGCCTTCCTGGCTACGATCCGACAGGTGACTCGACTGGGACCGGTTCTTAGACGAGTACTTGGACGGGTTCGACAGGAAGGGCACGCCCCGATGGCATGGCCCGATGACCCGCCTCACGCAAACGGCTTCGCAAATGAGATAACCAATCCTCCCGGAACGCCATTTGAGAGGCTATCGCTGCCGCCCGATCGCCTGGGAGGAAACACGACGGTAGTCCGTTACGAGGTTCTGAAGCCTCTGCCCGTCGATGTGCGTCTCAGTGAGATCGCACCTGGATTCGAGCGACGAGGAGGCGGCACGCACTATCAGTTCCGAGGCGGCATTCGGAAGTATCTGGACCTAGGTTATTTGAAGGTGATGTGATGAACCACGAGCAATACATCAAGAATATGTCGTCGATCGGTTACTCGCGAGAGCAGCTGAGGATCAGATCTGGCTCGCGAGGAACATTTCCAACCTGGTCCTGCGCACCTTCAACTTCTTGCCGGTCGGTGATGGGATTTATACAAAGAATGTTACGAGTGGGCTACTTCCGACAGGATGCCGAAGACCTCATTCGCCTCGCGAAGGATTCGTCTGACGTCGCACTAAGGATCAACAACTTTGTGCCAAGGGCGGACGGCCTTACGAAATATGGATTTCCGATGAACGAGATTTCTTCTTTCGCGCTCGGAAAGAGCGCGGTGAGTTCCTCGGAACCTTGAGTGACGCGTATGAATACGTCTTCGAGCAGAAACGGAATTGGCGAGAAAGCAGGCTCGTGCTCGAGACGCGCGTGAGTAAATCGGCTGGCTCTGACCTACTTCAGCCGTTGCGGCGCGGCGCTGCTATCGGGGCTGTCCGACGAACCATGGAAAAGCCATTGACGCTGGCGCTTAACGGCGAGTCCGGCTTGGCATCAGTCCGGGCGAGGCAACGGCCTTACGTCGGAGCCCATCGGTGACGTGGAAAGCAAACTTCGTTCGAAAGATGCTTCGGGCTGACTACCGGCTGGACGACGCGCTCTTCGGAAGTGTCGCTGACACGCGCGGAGCCGTGAACACGGCTAGGCGTTATCTCGAGGCAGACAAAGCCCGGCGAAGCAAGTACGTCGGGGACAGGTGTGTCTACCTCTTCAATAATTGTCTGGTGGCGCTCATTCTCGGCGGATTGAGCCTGGGTTTGCTGCTGCGGACAACCGGCGTCACTTCGTCCGCGCCATCGGGAAATGGTGTGACGACCGGCCTGATTGTGGCGGCCATTCTGTTTTTGTTGTTCTCTGCGAGTTGTTGGTTTGCGCTCAAGTCGCACTCTTGGCTTCGGTGGATGGTCCGCTATTGGAACGCTCCGATGATGCCGCGAAAAGGAGGGATGACTCAGAGGCCGGGGAAGAAGTTCACCAGCAAAAAGATGTGCTCGCCGGCTCCAACCCGATGGAGGCTTGATGTCCCTCCGGTCGGTCCATCCGACATGGTCGACCTGGCGCGCGAATGGTTCGTAGGCGAGTTCATCCGCAAGCACATCAAGGCGGACTATCGGCCAGGAGATCGCGTCTTCCTGTTATTCGTACGAGGCCCCGTCTGGCAGTATCCGGAGGAGTACTTGAGCGACGACGCCAAGGTGGGCCGCGCGGTCATGATCATGACGAGACTCTTGCCGATTGCGTTGGCATTGGGGGTGCTCTACGGAATATCGCCGTCCAACATCAGCAGTGATCTCCCACCTGCAAGCCATCTCGCTATGGCCGTCATTTACTACATTGGCCTGTGGATGATTCTTATCGGCCAGTCCTTTCTTCGCTGGATGGTCCGCAACTGGAACACAAAGGCACTCGATCTCTAGGTCCTATGAATCGAAGAGAGGGTGCAGGGGCTTGATGAGACTGTGGATCTGCCCGCAGCTCTCATCTCTCCGGCGCGCTCCACGTCGAAGTCGCCGGGAAGTCCTCGTCCCGCCGCCCCGGCGGCAGCAGCGTGAAACGGCCGTCGTCGTCGGGGTCGGTGCTCGCGGCCCGGGCGAAGGCTTCGAAGGCCTGAGTGGCGGCGGCCCGCTCGGACGGGGGCATTGCGGCGAGGACCTCGGCGATCGCCTGGCGTGGGTGGCCGATGACGCGCTCCACCAGGCGGCGGCCGGCGCGCGTGGGGGTAAGGCGGACGTAGCGGCGGTCCTCGGGGTCCTCGCGGCGCTCGGCGAGGCCGGCCTGGACGAGCTTGTCGCTGAGGCGGGTGGCGTTGGAGGCGTGCACACCGAGCTCGGCGGCGACATCGCCGAGCGTGCGGGGTCCGCGCCGGGCGATGAGGACGAGGACTCGCAGCTGTGGCGAGGTGACGACGTCCTCGACTTCCATGACCGAGCGGGCGGCTACGCGCATCAAGACGTCGGCGGCGCCCAGGGCGGCCTCCACCTCCAGATCTTCGCTCACGCGTCCTTTCTACCCTGGATCCGTCTTCACCGCCCCGAACGGCCTCGACGGTGAGATAATTGCGTTATCGCAATCAAAGAGGAGGCGGTGACCATGGTGCAGGAGAACGCGCGGGACGGGCTCGAAGGCCGCTACACGCAGGCTGATCCGGAGGCGCCCGAGCCGCGGGGAGTCCACGGGCAGTACACCGAGAGCGGCGGGGTCGGACCGGAAGCGGACGTGACCGGGACGTACATCGGTGCCGAGCGCGACGGTGAAGTGCCGCTGGTGCGCAGCACGCACCAGCGCGCGGGCAACTACCCCAAGGCCGAGCATGAGCACGATCGGCACGGTCACGACCAGAACGAGCACAACCGGGACGAGCGCTAGCAGCGCGCCGGGATCACCCCTCGTCGTCGCCGTGGTCCCGGTGCAGCACCCCCTTGACGCGCTCCACGCCCTCGGTGACGAGCGAGGTGGCCGAGTCCTTGATGGCGCCGAGCCCGTCGGGGTCGCCCTTCAGCAGCGCGAAAGCCGTGTTCTTGGCGAACTCCGCTGTGATGTGCGGGGGGAGGGGCGGCACGTTCTTGCTGGTGTGCGCGTCGATCAGCGTGACGCCGCGGTGGGCGAATGCGGCATCCCACGCGGCGGCCACATCGTCGTCGTCGGTCACGGTGATGCCGTTGAAGCCGAGGAGGCGCGCCCAGCCGGCGTAGTCGACCGACTCGACGGACTGTGCGGCCTCCCAGACGGGGTTGGCGTCCTCGGTGCGCATCTCCCACGAGACCTGCGTGAGGTCATCGTTGTGCAGCACCAGGACGATGAAGGTCGGGTCGGACCACCGTGACAGGTACTTTTTGATGGTGATCAGCTCATTCATCCCGAGCATCTGGAACGCGCCGTCGCCGATGGTGCAGACGACCGTCCGGTCCGAATACGCGAACTTCGCCGCCTCCGCGTAAGGCATCGCCGCGATCATCGTGGCGAGGCGGCCGGAGAGGTCGCCGAGCATCCCGTCGTGAAGCCGGATGTAGTGGCCGTACCAGTCGGCGGTGGTACCGGCGTCGGCGGTGACGATCGCACCGGCGGGGAGCCTCTTGTTCAGCTCCGCGTACACCCTCCGTGGGTTCACCCCGTCGTCATAGGTCTGCTCAGCCTGTGCAGCGAGCTCGTCGTCCCACTTCTGCATGTCGTCGACGACCTTCTCCTGCCACGAGAGGTCCTCCTTCTGCGTGAGCAGGGGAAGAAGGCCGGTCAAGGCGGTCTTCACGTCCGCCCAGATGCTCACCTCGGTCGGATACCGCAGGCCGAGATGCTCCGGCCGCAGGTCGATCTGCACGGCCCGGGCCTGACCGGTCGCCGGCAGGAACTGCCCGTACGGATAGTTGGTGCCGAGCAGCACGAGCGTGTCGCACTCCTTCATCTGGTGGTAGCTCGGCCGGGAGCCGAGGAGCCCCAGCTCCTGGGTGTGGAACGGCACGTCCGACGGCACGACCTGCTTCCCGCGGAGGGACGTGATGACCCCGGCGCCGGCGAGCTTCGCCGCCTCCAGCACCTCCGCCGTCGCACCGTTCGCCCCGGCGCCCACCAGGAACGTGACGCGCTCGCCGGCGTTGATCAGATCGGCGGCGGCCTGCAGCTGCTCCAGCGGGGGAGCGATGGCAGTGGATGGCGCCACAGCACTCGAACGCGACTGCCACATCTCCGGCCCCGGCTCCACCATCTTCTGTCCCTGCACGTCGTGCGGAAGGATGATCACGCACGGCTGCAGCCGGGTGATCGCGATCCGGAACGCGGTGTCGACGACGGCCTGCGCCTGCGCGGGCGACACGATCGTCTGCACGTAGGCGGCCACATCCGAGAAGGTCCGCTCGAGGTGGCTCTCCTGCTGGTTGAACGTGCCCAGCGAGTCGAGGCCCTGCTGGCCGACGATCGCGACGACGGGCTGGTTGTCCATCTTCGCGTCGTACAGGCCGTTGATGAGGTGGAACCCGCCGGGGCTCGACGTGGCGACGCACACTCCGACCTCACCGGTGAACTTCGCGTGGGCCGTCGCCATCAACGCGGCGATCTCCTCGTGCGTCGGGCGGATGTACTCCACACCCTCGCCGGCCCGCTCCGCCTTGCCGAGAGCGCCGTCGAACTCCCCGATCCCGTCGCCGGGGAATCCGAACACCCGCCGCACGCCCCACTCCCGGATCCGCTCGATCACGAACTCGCTCACCGTCGTCATGCTGTCTCTCCTCTTCGCGCTACCGGTCGTTCGCGCGCACACGGCCATCCAACGCCCCGTGACTCCCGGGTCAACGGGGTCGGACGACGTCGGTCAGATCTTCTCCTGCGCGGCTGCCGCCTCACGGAACCGCTCCCGCGGCTCCTGCACCGTCCCCACCGGCGCCGCATCGCGTGGGGTGATGCCGTTGCCGACCCAGCCGAGGATGAGCCGGAACCGTCGGGACGCGCTGGGCAGGGCGATCGCGTGGTAGACCTTGTCGACGGCCCACGCCGCGACGCCGCGGAGGGGGATGCCGCGGACCACGGCTGCTCCGCGCATCCCGCTGTAGCTGGCGAGCGTCCCCAGCGAACGGTGACGGTACTCGGTCAGGCTCTCCCCGGCGATCGACCGCCGCAGGTTGTCAGCGAGCACCCTCGCCTGGCGGATCGCGTTCTGCGCGTTCGGCGGGTAGTAGGCGGGCTGCTTCTCGGCCGTGAGATCGGGCACCTGGGCGTCGTCGCCGAGCGCCCACACCCCGTCGAGGGGCGTGCCGTCGTCGCGCACGGCCTGCAGGCTGGCGTTGCACTGAACGTGCCCCTTGGGGCCGCGAGGCACATCCGCTCGGTCGAGCACCGGGTTGGGGGTGACGCCGGCCACCCATACGAGTGTGTCGGTGGGATGCGTCTCACCGTTGCTGAGCACGACGTCGCCGTGCTCGCAGCTCTTCACCTCGGTGTGGAGGAGCACCTGGATGCCGCGCTTGCGCAGCAGCCGCAGCGTCCAGGCGGAGAGCTGCTCGGGAAGCTCGGCAGCGATTCGGCCGGCGACCTCGACCAGCAGCCAGTTCATCCGCTCGCCGTCGAGCTCCCGGTAGCGGTCCAGTTCGGCCGCCGCGACACGCTGCAGTTCCGCGATCGCCTCGACGCCCGTGTACCCGCCGCCGACGAACACGAACGTCAGCGCCCGCTTCCGCTCGGCGGCGTCGCCGGTGGCGGCGGCGAAGCGGATGCGCTCCAGCACGTGATCCCGCAGATAGGCCGCCTCCTCGACGCTGGAGAAGCCGATCGCTGTTTCCACGAGCCCAGGGATGGGCAATGTCTTGGTGACGGCGCCCAGGGCGAACACGACGTGGTCGTAGGCGATCGCCCGCTCGGTGCCGTCGAGGGTACGCACGACGGCGACCCGGGCGCCGGTATCCACCGACTGGAGCGCCCCCGCAATGAGTTCAGCGTTCTTGAGCGGGCGGCGCAGCGGCACCACCGAGTCTCGCGATTGGGTCTCGCCGCCCGCCACCTCCGGCAGCAGCGGCTTGTACGTCAGGTACGGCTCCGGCTCCACGACGGTCAGGCGCACCCGGTGGGCCGCGGCGTCGCGACGCAGCTCGCGCGCGAGGGTGAACCCGGCGAATCCTGCGCCGAGGATGAGGATGTGCGGTTCCGTCATCGCTCTCGCTCCTTTCGTCCTCCGGTTGAGATGCGGGTGCGGTCGCCCTTCGTCAGAGCCCCACGCTGCCGTGCATGATGCCGCCGTCGACGAAGACCGTCGTCGCGGTCATGTACTTCGCGGCATCCGAGACCACGAACGCGACGACATCCCCGATCTCGGAGGGTTCGGCGACCGTGCGGAGGGGGATGGAGTTCTCCAGCTTCTGGCGCAGCGCGTCATCCTTCATCGTGGCCGCGTTGATGGGCGTGTCGACCGCGCCGGGCGCGACGCTGACCACACGGACGCCCTGAGGTCCGAGCTCGACACCGGCGGTGCGCGTGAGCATCCGCATCCCGCCCTTCGATACGCAGTAGCTGAGGTTTCCGGGCATCGGCCAGTCCTCGTGGACCGAGGACACATTCACGACCACCCCGCCGGTTCCCTGCTGGATGAACCGTTTCGCCGCGCGCTGCGTCCCGAACACCGCGCTCGTGAGATTCACGGCCATCACCTTCGCGAAGGTCTCCTCGTCCACCTCGAGCAGGCTGTGCCGCAGCTCCATGCCCGCGTTGTTGACGAAGGCGTCCAACCGCCCGAACTCGTCCACCGCCGTTCCGATCAACTTGTCGATGCCCGCGGTCGTGGTGACGTCGGCCTCCACTCCGATGGCGCGACCGCCCGCCGCGACGATGTCCTTGACCAGGTCGGCGGCGTCCTCCGGGCGCGAGACATAGTCGATCACGACCGCCGCTCCCGCGGCGGCCAGAGAGCGGACGATCGCCGCCCCGATCCCGCTGTTTCCGCCGGTGACGACGACGCTCTTCCCGTGCAGGTCCACGAGCACCTCCCTCGATCAGCCACCATTGAACGCTTCGCTTGCGTGATTGCAACGGTTCCTGCGAGGGTCCGCAGGCGAAAGCATCGCCGATCCGGACGCGCTGTACGTCATGTCGACGCTCGCACGTCCGCGTGGACGGTGTGGCGGGTCACAGGTGCTTCGGAAGCCGTATTGTCATGATGGGCCACACCCGTTTCAGCGAAGATGAGACCCGTTTCAGCGAAGAAGAGGAGCGCCATGAGCTACGCCGTGACCAATCCCGCCACCGGCGAGACGGTCAAGACCTTCGACACCATCAGCGACGCCGACCTGGAGGCGGCGATCACGTCCGCCGACAACGCCTTCCGCACCTGGTCGCGGTCGACGACCGGGCAGGAGCGTGCCGCACTGATCCGCCGTGTCGGTGAACTCCACGTGGAGCGCCGGCAGGAGCTCGCCGAGATCATCGTGCGAGAGATGGGCAAGCCGGTCGAGCAGGCGCTCGCCGAGGTCGACTTCGCCGGCGCGATCTACGAGTACTACGCAGACCACGCGGACGAGTTCCTCAAGGACGAGCCGATCCAGCTGCTCGACGGCGACGGCTCGGCCGTCGTCCGGCGCTCGCCGCTCGGTGTGCTGCTCGGGATCATGCCGTGGAACTTCCCGTACTACCAGGTGGCGCGGTTCGCCGGACCGAACCTCGTCATCGGGAACACCATCCTGCTGAAGCACGCCGAGCAGTGCCCGGAGTCGGCCGCCGCGATCCAGCAGATCTTCCTCGACGCGGGCTTCCCCGAGGGCGCGTACGTCAACATCTACGCCAGCCACCCGCAGATCGAGACCGTGATCGCCGACCCGCGCGTGCAGGGCGTCTCGCTCACCGGCTCCGAGCGGGCCGGCGCGAAGGTCGCCGAGATCGCCGGCCGCAACCTGAAGAAGGTCGTGCTGGAGCTCGGCGGATCCGACCCGTTCATCCTGCTCTCGACCGACGACCTGGATGCCGCGGTGCAGAACGCAGTGGATGCGCGCCTCGACAACAGCGGCCAGTCCTGCAACGCCGCCAAGCGCTTCGTCGTCATCGACGAGCTCTACGAGCCGTTCCTGGAGAAGTTCACCGCGAAGCTCTCCGAGGTGGAGGCGAGCGACCCGACGAGCGAGGACTCGGCCCTCGGTCCGCTCTCGTCGCTGAAGGCGGCGGAGAACCTCGACGAGCAGGTCAAGCGTGCTGTGGACAACGGCGCGAAGCTGGTGCGCGGCGGAGGCCGCAACGGCGCCTTCTTCGAGACGACGGTGCTCACCGACGTGACGCCCGACAACCCCGCCTCCAAGGAGGAGTTCTTCGGTCCGGTCGCCCAGGTGTACCGCGCGAAGGACGAGGACGACGCCGTGCGCATCGCCAACGACACCCCGTTCGGGCTCGGCTCGTACCTGTACACGACCGACAAGGAGCAGGCGTCGCGCGTCGCTGACCGCATCGAGGCCGGAATGGTGTTCGTCAACGTGGTCCTAGCCGACGGCGCCGAACTGCCGTTCGGCGGCGTGAAGCGCTCCGGTTCGGGGCGCGAGTTGGGCCGGTTCGGTGCAGACGAGTTCGTCAACAAGAAGCTGATCCGCGTGGGGAACGACTGGTAAGCGGACCAACGCGAAAGGGCCGGGCGTCTCAGACGCCCGGCCCTTCGTCGTTCGCGGTCAGTTGAAGGTGACCACGACCTTGTCGTCGTCGATCTTGATGTCGGCGCTGATGTAGCCGGCCTCGCCCGTGAGGTTCTCGCTCGCCGGGTTGCCGCTGAAGTCCGAGCCGGTCATCACGGCCGAGAACTTCCCCGGGCCGATCTTGAACTGGTAGTACGAGTCGGAGTCGTCGCTGATCTCGACCTTCGGCGACTCGTCGACCTTCACGGCCACGGTGGACTTCGAGACGGACATGTTGCTCGGGTAGCTGAGGTCGATGCCGCAGTCCTCCACGTCGTAGTAGGCCGTCTTGGTGGCGCACTCGGCGTAGTGGGCGTCGACCTGCTTCTGCACCTCGTCGAGATAGGCCTGCGACGGGGTCAGCTTGAGGTCCTTCACCTGATACGAGTCGGCGGCCACCGTCAGCTTGGGGGAGCCGGCCAGCTCGTAGTACTTGTTGGGCGCCTCCATGCTGTAGACGCCCGGGTAGGCGACCACCTCGGAATCCTTCGACGTCAGCGAGTGGTCGGCACCCGGAACCGCGTAGCCGGGGATGCTGGACGACACGAACGGGAGCTGGTAGGTCAGACCACGGCTGACGTACCAGCCCTTGTCGTCCTTATCCAGCTCGATGGTCCCGCGGTAGGTCTTGCCGGCGAGCTTGTAGGCCACGCTCACCTGGGTGAGGTCGGAGCTGCGGCTCGACAGCGTGCGGCTCACGACCGGGGCCGTGATGTGCTGGGCCTTGCCGAGGACGGCGTTGGTCAGAAGGAAGTTCTCGTCCTCCGAGGAGTCGACCCGGGCCAGCTTGTTGGCGGCCGACGCGTTGCCCTTGGCGATGTCGTTCAGGTAGTCCTGCGCGACGGCCTTCGCGCCGCCGCCGCCCAGAAGGTTGGCGATCAGGACGATCGCGACGATCACCACGGCGGCGAAGGCGACGGCACCGCCGATGACCCACCAGACCCAGCGCGGGACGGCCGGCTTCTTCTTCTCGCCGGCGGGCGGCGCATACGGGTTGGGCTGACCGCCCGGGTAGGGCTGCTGGCCGGGCGCGGTCGTGTAGGCGGCCTGCTGCTCGGGCGCGACCGGCTGGGTCGGCGGAACGGGCTGTTCGGGTGCGGCGGGCTGTTCGGGTGCGGCGGGCTGCTCGGGTGCGGCGGGCTGCTCGGGTGCTGCGGGCTGCTCGGGTGCTGCCGGTTCGGACGCGGCCGGTGTGCCCTCCGGAGCCTTGTCGTGGTCGTCTGCGGGCACGGTCGGGTCGCTCAATATTCCCCCTCGATGATGTGATGATGATCGGATACCGCCCGAGACATGGGCGTCGATCAGAAACTTTTCAAGAATATCAGTTCTCGGTCCACAATCCAGTCCTCCGCCGGGCGAAAACGAGGGATTCGCGCGCTCGAGGCCGATGTCCTGTAGTCTTGCGGGAACCCGGTCAGCCGACGACGTCTCGCACCGGGTCGATTGAGCGCACCGTCCTCGGGTCGTGTGCGCATGTGTACCCGCGGTCACGGCCGCGAAAAAGGAAAAGTATCTCACCCTCCGTCCGGCTCCATCAGCCGTTCAGCTCTCCGGCGAGGGCCACTCCCTCCCCGACGAATCGTCACGACTGCTCCATTCCGTCGTGGCGCTCAGCCGTCCGCGCTCTCCGCGCGGCGAACGGGACCGTCACGGTCCCCAACACCAAATAAGAAGGAAGAATACGATGGCCACAGGTACCGTCAAATGGTTCAGCACGGAGAAGGGCTACGGCTTCATTGCCCCGGATGACGGCACGGCCGACGTCTTCGCCCACTTCAGCGAGATCGCGTCGCAGGGCGAGTTCCGCAACCTGGCCGAGAATCAGAAGGTCGAGTACGAGGTGACCCGCGGCCCCAAGGGCCTCCAGGCATCCAACATCCGACCGGTCTGACCGGTCCCGATGCGGGGCCGGTTCGCCGGCCCCGCATCGATCCCAAGCCCCTTCGGGCATATCTCGGTGCTGGCGCCCAGGAACGGCGCATATGCTTCGAGAATCTAGGGCGAAACGTCCAACACCTCGGCTGGGAAGTCGTCTGACACAGCGGAGGTCAAGCGTGACCGCAACCGTTCTCGGTCCGATCCGGACCACCAAGCCCCGCTCCGGACGGCCGTCCGTGACGAGCACGTACAGCGAACTCCTGTCTGAGGTTCGCAGCGAGGGTCTCCTCGAACGTCGCCGGGGCTTCTACATCACCACGTTCGTGGTCCTCATCCTCGCGCTTGTCGGCGCATTCGCCGGAATCGTCCTGCTGGGCGACTCGTGGCTCGTCCTCCTGATCGCCGGAGCACTCGGCATCATCTTCACCCAGCTCGCGTTCGTGGCGCACGAGGCCTCACACCGCCAGGTGTTCGACTCCGGCCCGGCCAACGACCGCGCCGGGCGCTTCCTCGCGACCTGGATGGTCGGCATGAGCTACCACTGGTGGATGACGAAGCACACGCGCCACCACGCCAACCCGAACACCATCGGGAAAGACCCCGACATCGCCCGCGACACGATCTCGTTCACCGAGACCGACGCCGCCCGGGCCACGGGCATCCTCCGCGCAGTGACGCGTCGCCAGGGCTACCTCTTCTTCCCGCTGCTGCTGCTCGAGGGCGTCAACCTCCACTTCACGTCGCTGCGGACGCTCTTCAGCAAGTCGCCCGTCCCCGGCCGCGGCCGTGAGCTCTCGGCCATCTTCATCCGCTTCGGCATCTACCTGAGCGCGATCTTCCTGCTGATGCCGGTGGGGGTCGCCTTCGCGTTCCTCGGCGTGCAGCTCGCCGTGTTCGGCCTGTACATGGGAGCATCGTTCGCCCCCAACCACAAGGGCATGCCGCAGCTGCCCGAGGGCTCGCGCGTCAGCTTCCTCGACAAGCAGGTGCGCACCTCCCGCAACATCCGCGGCGGCTGGTGGATGAACATCCTCATGGGCGGTCTCAACCACCAGGTCGAGCACCACCTGTTCCCGAGCATGCCGCGGCCGCACTTGGCTCGTGCTCGCGAGTTGACCATCGCGCACTGCGCCGCGAACGAGGTGCCGTACACCGAGACCTCGCTCGTCCGGTCGTACACCATCGTCGTCCAGTACCTGAACCGCGTCGGCCTCGCGGCCCGCGACCCGTTCGACTGCCCCGCCGCCGGCGCCTACCGCCGAGCCTGACCTTCCGTCCGCACCCCAACCGGACATCGCTAAGCCACCGAACGTGCGTCTTGGCGTACGGTGATGGCTGGAGGTGCCCGATGGGATACATGGTCTACGACAGCAGCACGATGATCACGTTCGAGGATCGCGTCCTCGCGCACCTCGAAGTGGTGATCGTGTCGAAGCTGCGCCGCAAGGAGTCGTTTGCTCTGAGCTGGCGCGAGACCGCGGAGAACGGCGACGGTCGTTCGACCGTCTGGATCGATCCCTCCATCCCCCTGCGTTTCCGGTTCAGCGGATCACGACCGCCGGCGCTCGACCGCGACTGGATCGAGCGTCTCGCGGCCGCGGCAGCCAGCTCATCCGGCTTGATCGCCGTGGATGAGGACGGCCAGCCGGTCGTCGGGTCCACCCACGAGCGGGGCCTCTAGCCGGTCCGTTGCCCCGCGACCGGCGCTGTCTCTCGCTGGACCGTGCCCCACGCTAGCGTGTGCCTGCGGCGACACGGCGTCGCGGGCAGGGGACTTTCGATGCATCCGACCGAGCTCACTCTCGGCACCTGGTCGCTCTCCGGCGGCGGCACCCTCATTGACCTCGTCGCCGCGACCACTAACGCTCTGAACGGCGCGCTGCTTGCTCGGCGGCCGGATCATTACCGCAGCTACACCTTCGTCGGCATCATTCTGATGGCCGTCATCGGCGGCATCGCCGGCGGGGTGATCCGGGATGTGATCCTGCAGGAGACGCCGTCAGCCTTCGTCAACCCGGCCTACCTCGTGTTCAGTGTGACGGCGGGTGTGGTGGGCTACCTCCTCGCCTACGCGGACGGTCAGCTGTTCCGCGAGGGGCTCTTCCAGTTGATGACGTCGTTCTCGCTGCCCTGGTACGCCATCATCGGCGCGCAGAAGGCGACGGAGGCGGGTTACCCTATCGTGGGTGCCCTGGCCATCGCCGTGATCGCGCCGACCGCGGGCCGCTATCTGATCGACGTGACCAGCGGTGTCACTCCCAAGCAGTTCGTCCGCAGCGAGTGGTTCGTCGCGACGGCTGTCGGTACCGGGCTCGTCTGGATCGTGCTGTCGGAGTCGGGCGTCCCGTACTGGCTGAGCGTCGCGGGCGCCTTCCTTCTCGGCTTCACCTTCCGGGTGCTGGCGCTGTACCTCGGATGGGAGGAGCCGGTCGCGCGCGGGCCCAAGGGGCTCAAAATGCACGCAGACCGGCGTCCGCTGCTCGGTCGGAAGCTCTCGGGGCGGTCACAGGAGGAGCTCCGCGTGCTGGGGCTCACGGTCGACGAGGAACCGGGCGCCTGAGCGATATGGCAGCTCGGCGGTCGGTCGAATAGCGCGGTGTCACTCCGGGATCTGCGTCAGCGTGTGCCGGGCCAGCGCGGCCATGCGCGGATTGTCGTCCGACGCTATGGCCAGAGCCGACGCCATCGTCACCGCCCAACCGCGCGCTCGCGCCCAGGTCGCCGCATCCGGCGTGACGGGAAGGGCGCGGCGAAACCGCTCGCGCGCGTCCCGATCGAAGGTCAGCCACGCGGTGGCGAGATCCGTCGCCGGGTCGCCGGACGTGACGTCGCCGAAGTCCACGACGGCGACCAGGTCGCCATCGTGGCCCAGCAGCAGGTTGCCGGGGTGCAGGTCGCCGTGGAGGAGCAGGGGCGGTCCGTCCCAGGCAGGCGCGTCGAGGGCCTCACGCCACGCCTGTTCGAGGTCGGCGACCTCCATTCGTCCGGACAGCGAGCGGAGCCGGGTCGCGACCGCCTCGCGGCGTGCGGCGAGCGGTATTCCGCGCACCGGATTGTTCGGCGCCTCGGGGGCGGGCACAGCGAGCTCGCCGAGGAAGCGCGCGAGCGGCTCGGCCAGGCCGACGCGGCCCGCGGCGCCGACGGACGCGCCGTCGACGCCGTCGAACCACTCGACGACGCTCCACGGCCAGGGGAAGGTCGGGGACGGGGCCCCGACGCGGACCGGGACGGGAACGCGGACGCTCACCCGTTCCGCGATCCCGGGGAGCATGCGCTGCTCGTGCTCGATGAGGTGCGCGGCGGCCTCACGGCGCGGGACGCGGACCGCGAGGCGGTCGCCGAGGCGGTACAGCTGGTTGTCCCAGCCGTCGCTGACCAGGCGGAGTTCGCCCTGGAGGTCGGGATGCTGCTCCGCGAGCAGTCGGGCGACCAGCGCCGCGTCAGTGGTGATGTCGGCGGCGGGTGTGTCACTCACCCGCTCGACCGTAGCAGGCCGTCCAGGGAGTGGCGCAAGGGCGCTCAAAATGCTCGGATACTGCCATGAACGAGCAATGGAGTTGCATTCAGCGCCAAATTCATGCGGGTTCTTTGTGAAAGCATGTCGATCGGAGGTTCCATGACTCAGCAGCCCGCTCAGCCCCACGACCGCATGCACGCGGTGACGCCGGAGACCCGTGAACTGGTCGACCTGGTGCTCGACTACTCGCGCCGGCGCATCCTCAGCGAGGACACCCCGCTCGACAAGCCGCTGCCGGAGTACGAGCTGCGCCGCCTGGCCGGGCAGACCGTCTCCGAGAACGGCATCGGGGCCGAGCGCGCGCTCGCCCTCTTCGAGCATGTCCTCGCCCCCGCATGCATCACCACCGACCACCCGAGCTACCTGTCGTTCATCCCGACGGCCCCGACGAAAGCCGCCACCGCGTTCGACCTCGTCGTCTCGGCCAGCGCCGTCTACGGCGGCTCATGGCTGGAGGGATCCGGCGCGGTGTACGCGGAGAACCAGGTGCTGGCGTGGCTGGCGGCCGAGTTCGGGCTGCCCGCGACCGCCGGCGGCGTCTTCGTGCAGGGCGGGACCCTCGGCAACCTCTCCGCCCTGGTGGCGGCGCGGGATGCGGCCCGCACCGAGCGCGGCAACCCGGCCGGCCGCTGGGTGATCGTCTGCAGCTCCGAGGCGCACTCGTCGGTCTCGTCCGCGGCCCGGGTGATGGATGTGGACGTCGTCGCCGTCTCACCGGGGGAGAGCGGTGTGCTCAGCGGCGACGCGGTGCGCCCGGCGCTCGAGGAGTACGGCGACGCGGTGTTCGCGGTCGTCGCCACCGGCGGCTCCACGAACTTCGGCATCGTCGACGACATCGCATCCATCGCCGCGCTGAAGTCGGACTTCTCGTTCTGGCTGCACGTCGACGGCGCCTATGGACTCGCGGGGATGCTGTCGCCGCTGGCCCGCGACCGATTCGACGGCGTCGAGAACGCGGACTCGGTGATCGTCGACCCGCACAAGTGGCTGTTCGCGCCGTTCGACGCCTGCGCGCTGATCTACCGCGACCCGGAGGCCGGGCGACGCGCGCACACCCAGCACGCCGAGTACCTCGACACGCTGACCGAGACGACGGAGTGGAGTCCCTCCGACTACGCAGCGCACCTCACCCGCCGGGCCCGCGGGCTGCCGTTCTGGTTCTCGCTGGCATCGCACGGAGCCGGCGCCTACCGCGACGCGGTGACCGCATCCATCCGGCTGGCCGAGCGCGTGGCCGAGGAGATCGAGCGGCGCGACGGCTTCCGCCTTGTGCGCCGGCCGCAGCTCTCGGTGGTCGTGTTCGAGCGCGAGGGGTGGACCAAGGAGGACTACGCGATGTGGTCCGCTCGGCTGCTCGAGGAGCAGCGCGCGTTCGTCACGCCGAGTTCGCACGCGGGCCGGCCGAACACCCGTTTCGCCATCCTGAACCCGCTGACCACGTTCGACAACCTGGTGGGCATCCTCGACTCGATGGAGTGAGCCCGCTCCACCGCGCGAAGAAGACCCCGTGCCGGGTGGCACGGGGTCTTCCACGTTTCCAGAAGGGAGGGTGTCAGACGATATCGTCCGACTCGCCCGTCCGGCGCGTCACGCGCTCGCCCGTCGCAGGATCGACGGCCGTGCGGGTGGTGGCGACGGAGGTGCGACGCCGAGTGAGCAGCACGATCCCGATGATGATGCCGATGACGCCGGCGAACATCAGGATGTAGCCCACCAGGTGGAGATCGATCCAGGCCACCTGGACGTTGAGCGCGAACGCGAGGATCGCGCCCACCACGACCAGGAAGATGCCAGCGCCGAGGCTCATCCGGTAACCTCCGGGCCTAGACCCGTCGGCTCCCGGTGAGCAGTCGCACGAGCCAGACGATCACAGCCAGGACGAGCAGGATGATTCCCACCCAGAGGAGGAAGTTCAGAGACTGCACGAACCCTCCGGTGAGCAGCAGGATGATCGCGATGATGGCGATGATGATGAGCAGGATGTTCATGGAGAAGTGTCCTTTCCTTGACGCGCTCCACACAACAACTACTTCAATTGCCTAGCAATCCCCTTGACTTCAGGTTCGTTTCGGCCTAGCGGCGGCGCGCTCGGCGGCGATGCGGTCCACGGTCTGCCGCATCTTGGTAAGGAAGCGCGTGACGGTCTCGGCTTCGTCGGGGCTGAGCTCCGCGGTCGCCGCGGCGATCTGCTCCTGCGCCGCCGCCAGCATCGGGCCCGTGTCTCCCTGTGCGGCGAGTGTCGGGACGAGCTCGACGGACCGCTTGTCGACCGTGCTCTGTCGTCGCTCGACGAAGCCTCCACGCACCAGCCGGTCGATGAGGAGGGTGGTGGATGCGCTCGAGACGCCGAGATACGCGCTCACATCTTTCGCGAAGGTCGGGCGACCCGCGGACGTGTTGTCGAGGATGAGCCGGAGGGCGAGCAGGTCGTTCTCGCCGATCCCCATGGCCGCCCCGGTGCGGCGTCGCATCGCCGCCTCGGCCGCACGGTAGACCTGCAACGCCTCGAGCACGGCCGTGTCCGGCCGCGGCGTCTCCGGTTCGTGCTTCACCTTGTCCAGTCATGCCCTCCCTGCGCGACCGCGCAACGGGGGTGGACCCGACTGTCGGCGGATTCACGGCCTGGGATCCTGCGCGTATGCTCGCGCAGTGGACGAACGAGTACTTCTCGACCGCTACGAGCTGGAGGACCGGCTCGGTCGCGGCGGTATGGCGACGGTCTTCCGCGCGCACGATCGGCGCCTGGACCGCGAGGTCGCCGTGAAGGTCTTCACCTCCGGCGCGGCCGTCGACGATGCGCGGCGGCGCACCGAGGCGACGATGCTGGCGCGGCTGAGTCATCCGCATCTGGTGGCGCTTCACGATGCGCACCTGGCGGCGGACGGGGACGCGACCCCGAGCTTTCTGGTGATGGAACTCGTCGACGGAGAGGACCTCCGCTCGCGGCTCGAACACGGACCGCTTCCCCCGGACGAGGTGGTCGAGATCGCGGTCGGGATCGCGGAGGCGCTCGTCGTCGTCCACGAGGCGGGGATGGTCCATCGCGACCTGAAGCCGGGCAACATCCTGCTCGCCGACGCCCGTGTTCCCGGCGGACGGCCGGTTGTGAAGCTCGCCGACTTCGGCATCGCGCACCTGATCGGCTCGGAGCGCATCACGACGGTCGGCACGGTGATCGGCACCGCGGGGTACCTGAGTCCGGAGCAGATCTTCGGTGGCGAGCCGGGACCGGCGGCGGACATCTACTCACTCGGCCTCGTCGTGCTGGAGGCGCTGACCGGCGTCCGAGAGTTCCCCGGCACGCCCGTGGAGGCGGTGGCCGCCCGCTCGGCGCGCGACCCGCGCATCCCCTCGTCGCTGCCGGAGGACTGGCGCGGACTGCTCGGCGCAATGACCGCGCGGGAGCCGTCGATCCGGCCCACCGCCTGGGAGGTCGCGGTGATGGCACGGGAACTCGCGCCGCAGCTGGCCGGGTGGCGACCGGACGAGCCGACGGTGGCGACGGTCGCCGTCGTCGGGGCGGCAGCGGGAGTGGCAGCAGGTGCGGCAGCGTCGGCGACTGTCGACGCGGAAGCGGACGACGCCGCGCCGACGCGCATCCTCCCGGCGTCGACGCGTGGGAGGCGTGCGCGCTCGCAGGACCGGCGCCACCGCGGTCTCCTCGTGGGCGGTGTGGCTGCGGCCGCCGTCGTGGTGACCGCGTCGGCACTCGCGCTCGGCACGATGATGGCGCCCGCCGCACAGCCGGAAGGGGTCACCACACCACGGCCGACGCCCAGCGTGACGGCGCCGCCCACGACGGTGGCCCCCGCGACGACGACGGAGACGACCGAACCGACCGAGCCGGTCGTCACGTCTCCGAGCGAGGATCCGGCTCCGACTGTTCCGGCACCGGGTCCGGCTGACGACAAGGGTCCGGGCAAGGACAGGGGGCCGGGCAAGGACACACCGGGCGGTGGCCCGGGAAAGACCGGCGGCAAGGGCAAGGGCTGACCCTCCGTACCGCTTCCGCCATCGGCGATCCGCCGGTACTGTCGGGGAATGCCCGAGCAAACGAGGACCGCCGCGATCGTCGTGAACCCGGTGAAGGTGGATGCACCCGCCCTGCGCGAGGCGCTCCGAGCCGCCGAAGAACGGCACGGCTGGGCGGAGACGCTCTGGATCGAGACCACCGAGGACGACCCGGGCGCCGGGCAGACCGAGCAGGCGCTCGAGCGCAACGTGGATGTCGTGATCGCTGCCGGCGGTGACGGAACGGTCCGCACGGTCGCCGAGAAGCTCCAGGGCACCGGAGTGCCGCTGGCACTGCTGCCCTCCGGCACCGGCAACCTGCTCGCGCGGAACCTGAACCTCACGCTCGACGACGTGGGCCACGCCCTCGACTCGGCGTTCGACGGGGACGACCGGTCCATCGATGTCGGTGTGATCGAGCTGCGTGACGGGAGCGGGCCGAAGCGCAAGCACTCCTACCTGGTGATGGCCGGCGTCGGGATCGACGCCCAGATGATCGCCGCCACCGACGACGACCTCAAGGCGCGCCACGGCTGGCTCGCCTACGTCAAGGCGATCGGCACGGTGCTGCGCGACAAGAACGAGCTCCGCCTGCGTTACCGGCTCGACGACAAGGGGGTGCGCTCCGTGCGCGCCCACACCGTCCTGATCGGAAACTGCGGGTCGCTGCCCGCGAACATCCTGCTGCTTCCCGAGGCAGCCGTGGATGACGGGGAGTTCGACATCGTCGTGCTGCGACCGGAGGGGTTCGTCGGCTGGGTGCAGATCGCCGTCAAGATCTTCTGGGAGAACGGCGTCCTCCGGCGCACCACCGTCGGTCGGCGGCTGATGGGCGCCGACAAGGAGGTGCGTGCGATGAACTACCTCAAGGGCCGCGAGTTCGTGATGCGGCTCAGCCGCCCGCAGGAGGTGGACCTCGACGGCGACCTGTTCGGCCGCGCGTCCGCGCTCCGCACCTGGGTCGACCCGTCGAGCCTGACGGTGAAGGTGCCGCGCTCCGAGTGACCGGCGGCACCTCCACCCCGTGACTCAGGCTCGGGCGAGCAGCTCCAGCGTGTCGACCACGCGGTTGGAGAACCCCCACTCGTTGTCGTACCAGGCGACGACCTTGACGTGCCGTCCGTCGACGCGGGTGAGGGCCGCGTCGAAGATCGACGACGCCGGCTGGCCGGTGATGTCGCTGGACACGAGGGGCTCGTCGGCGTAGTCGAGGATGCCGCGCAGTGGTCCGTCGGCGGCCGCACGATAGGCGGCCAGCACCTCGTCGCGCGTGACGTCGCGCTCGACGGTCGTGTTCAGCTCGACGATGGAGCCGACCGGGACGGGCACGCGGATGGAGTCGCCCGACAGCTTGCCGTCGAGCTGCGGGAGCACGAGACCGATCGCCTTCGCGGCGCCGGTCGTGGTGGGAACGATGTTCACTCCGGCGGCGCGGGCACGACGGAGGTCGCGGTGCGGGCCGTCCTGCAGGTTCTGCTCCTGCGTGTAGGCGTGAACGGTGGTCATGAAGCCGTGCTCGATGCCGGCGAGGTCGTCCAGGACGGCCGCGAGCGGGGCGAGCGCGTTCGTGGTGCAGGAAGCGTTGGACACGATGACGTGCTGCGCGGGGTCGAACGCGTCGGTGTTCACGCCGTAGGCCAGTGTCACGTCGGCGCCGTCGGACGGCGCGCTGACCAGCACGCGCTTCGCGCCGGCGGTGAGGTGTGCCCGGGCGGCCTCGGCGGAGGTGAAGCGTCCGGTGGACTCGAGCACGACATCCACGCCGAGCTCGCCCCACGGGAGGTCGGCGGGCTCGCGCTCGGCTAGCACGCGGATGCGGCGGCCGTCGACGACGAGAGCGTCCCCGTCGACCTCGACGGTACGGCCCAGGCGGCCGAGGGAGCTGTCGTACTTCAGGAGGTGGGCTAGGGTGGCGGGCGCCGTCAGATCGTTGATGGCGACGACCTCGAGGTCCGAGTCGCGCTTGAGGAGGGCGCGGAGGGTGTTGCGGCCGATGCGGCCGAAACCGTTGATGGCGATGCGGGTCATGCTGTTCCTTTCGTGGGACCGCATCCATGCTCCGGTGTCGGCGGGCACGGCGAAAGTGGCTTGGAAGACAGTGGGCGCAAGCATCACGCCAGAGTGATTGCCATCATGCGCAAGAATCTCGCCACGCCGCGAGTCTGCGGCACGAGCCCGCTCAGGCCGAGAACGTACGGCGGTACTCCGTCGGCGAGGTTCCGAGGATGCGCTGGAAGTGCATGCGGAGGTTCGCCGCCGTGCCGAGGCCCACCTGCGCCGCGATCTGGTCGACGCCCAGATCGGAGCGCTCCAGCAGCTCCCGCGCCAGGTCGACGCGGGCGCGGAGGACCCACTGCATCGGGGTGTAGCCGGTGTCCTCCACGAACCGCCGCGAGAAGGTGCGGGCGGAAACGCGGGCGTTGCGCGCGAGGCTCTCGAGCGTCAGCGGCTCGGCGAGGTGCGCGAGCGCCCACTCCCGGGTCTCGGCGAACAGGTCGCCGAGAGGCTCAGGAACGCTGCGCGGGACGAACTGCGCCTGCCCGCCGCTGCGGTAGGGCGCCGCGACGAGGCGGCGGGCGACCCTATTCGAGAGGCCAACGCCGTGGTCGCGCCTCACCAGGTGGAGGCACAGGTCGATGCCGGAGGCCGCGCCGGCCGAGGTGAGGATGTCGCCCTCGTCGACGAAGAGCACGTTCTCATCCACTCGCACCAGCGGATACCGCTTCGCCAGCTGGCGCGTGTAGTGCCAGTGCGTCGTCGCGCGCCTGCCGTCGAGCAGGCCGGTCGCCGCCAGGGCGAAGGCCCCGGTGGAGATCGCCGCGAGGCGGGCGCCGCGCTCGTGGGCGGCGAGCAGCGCATCCACCACGGCGGCGGGCGGATCGGTCGTCGCCGGCGTGCGGTAGCCGGGCACGAACACGGTGTCGGCGCGCTCCAGCGCCTCGAGGCCCTCCGCCACGTGATACGAAAGGCCATCGCCGCCGGTGATCAGACCCGGCGCCGGACCGCACACACGCACCTCGTACGGCATGCTCGGCCGGTTGGAGAACACCTGGGCCGGGATGCCGACGTCGAGTGGCTTCGCGCCCTCCAGCACGAGCACCGCGACGACGTGATTGCCGCTCACGACCGCGCGGTGACGATCTGCAGCAGGGCCGCGCGGAACGCCGCCGGGTCGTCGACCGCCGGGAAGACCTCGTCCTCCAGGCCGCGGACGCCCTCGAACGCCGATCGGCCGGCCTCCGTGATGGCGAGGACGTGGCGGCGCCGGTCGCCCGGGTCGGGGGCCCGGGTCACCAGGCCCTCGCGCTCCAGGCGGTCGACCGTGCGCGACATGGTCTGCGGCTCGACGTGCGCCATCCGCGCGAGATCGGATTGGGAGTCGAAGCCGAGTTCGAGCAGGTGCAGCACGATCAGCCCGGCATGGGTGAGCCCGCGCTCCTCCAGGGCGTCCGCCCAGGCGCGCTCCACGGCGCGGGAGGCGGCACCGAGCAGCCGGCCGAGCGGCCAGTTCTCGGGGCGGTGCTCCTCCGCCTCCGCCGCGTGCGCATCCATACCCTCATCGTACGGATGTCTCGGGCCGGCCGGGGAAGCGCGGCCCGGCCCGATGCGCTCGGGTGTTCGCCTCAGTCGGTACCGGAGTCGAACGCGGCGCCCTCGGAGCTGAGGTCGATCTCGCGCGAGAGCTCCTCATTCACGGGCTCGACGCCCTCGAGGATCGACCGCGCGCGGCCCTCCTCCAGCTCGCCGACCAGAGCGCCGGTCGGACCGCCGATGAGCCCGGCGGCGGCGTACTGCTCGAGCCGCGAACGGGAATCGGCGATGTCGAGGTTGCGCATGGTCAGCTGGCCGATACGGTCGCCGGGGCCGAACGCCGAGTTGCCGACGCGCTCCATCGACAGCTTCTCCGGGTGGTAGCTGAGGCCCGGGCCGGTCGTGTCGAGGATCGTGTAATCGTCGCCGCGGCGCAGGCGCACGGTGACCTCGCCGGTGATGGCGGAGCCGACCCAGCGCTGCAGCGACTCGCGCAGCATCAGCGACTGCGGGTCGAGCCAGCGGCCCTCGTACATGAGGCGGCCGAGGCGGCGGCCCTCGTTGTGGTAGTTCGCAACCGTGTCCTCGTTGTGGATGGCGTTGAGCAGCCGCTCGTACACGATGTGGAGCAGGGCCATGCCCGGCGCCTCGTAGATGCCGCGGCTCTTGGCCTCGATGATGCGGTTCTCGATCTGGTCGGACGCGCCCAGGCCGTGGCGGCCGCCGATGGCGTTCGCCTCGAGCACCAGGGCCACCGGGTCGTCGAACTCGACGCCGTTGATCGCCACCGGGCGGCCCGCTTCGAAGCGGACGGACACGGTCTCGGGGATGACGTCGACGTCGTCGCGCCAGGCCGCGACGCCCATGATCGGGTCGACGATGTCGAGCCCGGCATCCAGCTCCTCCAGGCGCTTCGCCTCGTGGGTGGCGCCCCAGATGTTCGCGTCGGTCGAGTAGGCCTTCTCGCTCGGATCGCGGTACGGGAAGCCGCGGGCGACGAGCCACTCGCTCATCTCGGTGCGGCCGCCGAGCTCCTCCACGAACGCGGAGTCGAGCCACGGCTTGTAAATGCGCAGGCGCGGGTTGGCGATGAGGCCGTAGCGGTAGAACCGCTCGATGTCGTTGCCCTTGTAGGTGGAGCCGTCGCCCCAGATCTCGACGCCGTCCTCCATCATCGCGCGCACCAGCATGACGCCGGTCACCGCGCGGCCGAGCGGTGTGGTGTTGAAATAGGTCTTGCCGGCCGAGCGGATGTGGAAGGCGCCGCACTGCAGGGCGATGAGGCCTTCCTCGACGAGCGCGCGCTTGGCGTCGACGAGCCGGGCGATCTCCGCGCCGTACTCCTTCGCGCGGCCGGGGACCGCGTCGATGTCGGGCTCGTCGTACTGGCCGATGTCCGCGGTGTACGTGCAGGGCACGGCGCCTTTCTCGCGCATCCAGGCGACCGCGCAGGAGGTGTCGAGACCTCCCGAGAACGCGATGCCGACTCGTTCACCGACGGGCAGACTGCTCAGAACCTTGGACACGGCAACCAGCTTATCGGCCGGGGCCCGTCGGGGAACGTCAGTGGCGGCCGTCGAGACCCGGGTGCACACCGGCCCGGTAGCCAGCCGCGGCGACGAGGCGGGTGAGGGTCGCGACGAGCGCTGCGCGTTCTCCCGCGTCGAGGGGCGCGAGCATCGCCTCCTCCTGCTCGTCGGCCAGGCGATCGCCGGCCTCGAGCACGGCGCGCGCCGCGGGAGTGAGGTGGATGGCGTACGCGCGGCGGTCGTCCGGGTGGCGGCGACGCTCGACCAGGCCGCGCTCCTCCAGGTCGTCGATCATCCCGACCATGGAATTGCGGTGCAGGCCGAGGGCGGTGGCGAGCTCCTGCTGCGTGCGGCCCTCCTGACGGGCCAGATGCACGAGCACCCCGAACCGGTTCGGGGTGATGCCGAGCGGGGCGAGAGCCGCGGTGAAGCGCTGGGCGCTCTGCAAACCGAGTTGCGACACGAGGAAGCTGGCCCGGGTCTCGAGCGCGGGCACAGCCTCGGGCCGCGGGGTCTCGGAGGACGACATCCCTCGATCGTACCAACGGGTGATTGCACGGTAGTGTGATTATCATCTACCATGCCTACATGAAGCTCACCGTGTTCGGCGCCAGCGGGCGCACCGGCAGCCAGCTCGTCCGGCGAGCGCTGGATCGAGGCGACGAGGTCGCGGTCGTCCTCCGCCGCCCGGCCGAGATCGACCCGCGAGTCACCCCGGTCATCGTCCCCGACCTCTCCGATACGGCCGCCGTCCGGGACGCGATCGCCGGGTCGGACGCCGTGCTCTCCGCGATCGGCCCGCGATCCCGCGCGGATGCGCCCGTCGTAGCGCCCGCCACGCGGGCGATCCTCGCCGCCCACCCCGGCCGCATCGTCGTCATCAGCGCAGCGCCGGTCGCACCTCCGCCCGCGGACGACAGCTTCATCAGCCGACGCGTTGCCCTGCCCCTCATCGGTCGCGTGCTGCGGCCGGTGTACGACGACCTGCGCGAGATGGAGGCCGAGCTCGCTGCCTCGGACAGCGTGTGGACGGCATTCCGGCCGCCGATGCTCACGAACGGGCCCGCGACGGGTCGGTATCGAACGCGCATCGGCGGTTCCGTCCCTCGCGGCATGACGGTGTCCCGGGCGGATCTCGCGGCGGCGATGCTGGCGAGCCTGGGCCGGGCGGACACCGAGCGCGCCGCCGTCGGCATCGCCCGCTGAGGCACCGCGCTCAGCCGCGGCCGGGGCCTCAGCCGCGGCCGTCGGGCGACTGCGGCGGGCAGGTGCCGCCGGGGGCGGTGCGCAGCTCGAAGTGCCAGGCCTCGTTCGCGTAGACCTGGCACAGGCCCCACTCGGCGCCGAAGCGGTTGAGGTAGTCCATCGCGCCCGCGTCGGCGATGTCGACGGCCTCGCCGCGGACGTGGGCGGAGTCGCTGCCGCGCTTCACCCACTTCTCCGCCTCCTCCTCGCTGCCGTACTGCTTCACCGCCTGCGCGAACAGGTGCTCCTGGTAGCGCTCGGAACGCCAGCCGTCGGCGATGGTGATGGCGGAGCCGCTGCCCTCGGCCTCCATCGCGGACTGTGCCTCCTCGAGCGCAGACCGCAGCGCCGGGTCGAGCCGGGTGACCGCGGGAAGGTCGCTGTCGAGAGGCAGCGAGGAGCCGTCCGCGATGTACCCGTCGTCATCGGTGAGGCCGCCGCTGCCGAGCACCGATCCGCCCGCACTCGCCGGCTGGGCGAGGGAACCGGTCGGCGCAGAGGTGCAGCCCGCGAGTGCGGCACTGAGGACGATGGATGCGGCCGCCACCGACAGGGCGGCCCCGAACAGTCGGGACTTCGAGGAGTACATGCTCCCAGCCTCGCCGCGTGGCGCGGACGGGCGCGTCCCCCGCGAGGCCCATCCGCATCCACCGTGCGACGGACCCCGGAGCCTGTGATGCGTGCTACCCGAGGCGGGGAGTGCGCGGCGGCTCGGTGCGCCGCTCGCCGGTCGCCTCGAACGCAGACGCCAGCGCGAGCAGCCGGGCGTCGTCGTACGCGCGGCCGGCGAAGGTGAGGCCGACCGGCATCCCGATGTCGCTCATCGTGCCCATCGGTACGGTCACGGTCGGGATGCCGAGGTGCCGCGGCACGAGGTTGCCGTTCGCGACCCAGACGCCGTTGCGCCAGCCCAGGTCGGCGGAGGCCGGGTTCACGTCCATGTCGGCCGGCCCGACGTCCGCCACGGCCGGGAAGACGACGGCGTCGAGACCGAGCCCGTCCATCCACTCCTCCAGGTCGACGCGCCGGGTCTCCTCGAGTCCGCGCACGCCGTCGGCCAGCTCGGGGATGTCCGCGAGCGTCGTGCCGGGATGCGCGCGCACCCAGGCCGGGTAGTCGGCGATGTCGTCCTCGAACCCGTCGTAGCGGTCCGGCAGGGCGCCCTCCGGGTGGGGGAAGATGCGCTCGCCATCGACGTCGGCGAGCGCCCGCAGGGCCGGGTCGCCGTTCGCGGCGAGGAAGTCGTCCCACGCCCACGCCGACAGGTCGACGATCTCGCGCCGCAGGAACTCGGCGCTGACCAGGCCCCGCGTGGCGATGGAGGGTGCGCCTCTTCGATCGCCCTCGTAGTTGCTGACCACCGGGAAGTCGACCTCGACGACCGTCGCTCCGGCCGCCTCCAGGTCGCGTCGGGCGCGCTCCCACAGCGCGATCACCGACGCGCGTGTCTCGATCGGCTGTCCGGTGGCGCCGCCGATGCCGCCGTGACCGCTCGGTCCGCCCTCGCCCGTGCCCGTCTCCGGGTCGGCGTTGATGTACATCCGCGGCACCCCGAACCGTCGCCCGGCCAGGCTCGCGCTGCCGGCGAGGTCGGGATACGACGCGGGCCGCAGCTCCGACGCCCGCGGGATCGAGACCCACGGCTGCGCCCGCCAGAAGTCGCCGCGGGTCTCGGGGTCGTCGGCCACGATCACGTCGAGAACCTCGAGCAGGTCGGCTACGGTGCGCGTGTGCGGCACCACCACATCCATCGTCGGCACCAGAGGCCAGTTGCCGCGCACGGAGATCACGCCGCGCGACGGCGTGTAGGCGCAGAGGGCGTTGTTGGATGCGGGGGCGCGGCCCGACGACCAGGTCTCCTCACCGAGGCCGAATGCCGCGAAGCTCGCGGCCGTGGCCGTGCCGGAGCCGTTCGACGACCCCGACCCGAACGCAGCGGTGAGGTAGTCGCCGTTGTACGGGGACTCGGCGCGACCGTAGACGCCGCGCTGCATCCCGCCGTTCGCCATCGGCGGCATGTTGGTGAGGCCGAGGAGGATGGCGCCCCCGGCGCGCAGGCGCTCGATCGTGAACGCGTCGCGCTGGGCGACCAGGTGCTCGAACGCCGGGGAACCGGCCGCTGCGGTGAGCCCGCGCGCGAGGTAGCTGTCCTTCGCGGTGTACGGGATGCCGTCGAGCGGCCCGAGAGTCTGGCCGCGCGACCGCCGGGCGTCGGAGTTACGCGCCTCTGTGAGCGCGTCCGGGTTGCGGACCACCACCGCGTTGAGCCGCGGGCCGGCCGCGTCGTACGCGTCGATCCGGGCGAGGTACGCGGTGACCAGCTCCTCGCTCGTGGTCTCGCCGGCCTCCAGCGCTCGCCGCAGCTCGGCGATGGGCGTCTCGACGACGTCGAAGGTCATCGGGCGTCCTGCGGCTCCGCGGCCACCGCGGGCTGCTGCTGGGTGATGCAGTGGATGCCGCCGCCGCGCTGGAAGATCGGGCGCGAGTCGACCATCGTCACCCGCCGGCCGGGGTACGCGGCCTCGAGGATCTCGGTGGCTTCCGCGTCGGCGCGCTCCTCGCCGAAACCGCACGCCACGATGCCGTCGTTGACGACGAGGTGGTTGACGTAGCTCCAGTCGACGAAGCCCTCCTCGTCCCGGAGGGTGGCGGGGGCGGGCAGGTCGATGATGTCCCAGCTGCGTCCGGCCGCATCCGTCGTTCCCTCGAGGAGAGCGCGCAGCTCGCGTGACACCAGGTGGTCGGGGTGCTCGGGGTCGCGCTGCGTGTGCAGCAGCAGTCGGCCTGGGGAGGGGATGGTGGCGACGATGTCGACGTGGCCGTTGGTCCCGAAGTCGTCGTAGTCGCGGGTGAGTCCGCGCGGCAGCCACACGGCGTGGGTCGCGCCGATCGTGCGGGCGAGCTCGGCCTCCACACGCTCCTTGTCCGCGTAGCGGTTGCGCCGCGGGTCGAGCTGCACGGTCTCGGTCAGCAGCACGGTGCCTTCGCCGTCGACGTGGATGCCGCCGCCCTCGTTGACCAGGAGCGAGCTGATCAGCTCGGCGCCGGTGCGCTCGGCGACCAAGCGGGCGATCTCGGCCGACTTGTGCCACTCCGCCCACTCCGGGTCGCCCCAGCCGTTGAACGTCCAGTCGACGGCCCCGAGCACACCCGGCCGCTCGTCGTCGACCACGAAGGTGGGGCCGAAGTCGCGCATCCAGAACTCGTCGAGCGGGGCTTCGACCTGTTCGACGTGGCTGCCGAGCATGCGGCGGGCGCGGTCGCGCTCGGTGGGGTCGACGACCATCGTGATCGGCTCGTACTCGGCGATCGCGTGGGCGACGGCGGTCCACGACGCGTAGGCCTCCTCGGCTGATGCGACGTCGTCGCCGAGGGTCAGGCCGGCGCGCGGGAAGGCCATCCAGGTGCGCTCGTGCGGTGCGGTCTCTGCGGGCATGCGCCAGGTCATGGGTGTCCTCCGCGGTCGACGACGATTGTTGATCGAATGATCAATATCTGAAGCGACCGTACCTATACTGGGCGGACCATGTCAAGAGCACCCCGTCGCCCGCCTGCGGAACGTCGCGCCGAACTCTCGGCCGCCGCTCGCGACCTCGCGCTCACCGACGGGCTCACCGCGGTGACCATGCGCGGCGTCGCCGGTCGCGCCGGGGTCGCTCCCGCCCTGGTTGCGCACTACCACCCGGTGATGGATGAGCTGGTCGCCTCCGCCTTCACCGCGGTCGTCGCCGCCGAACTGGAGGAGGTGCGTGCCCTCCTCGATCGTGAAGACGACCCGACGGCCCGTCTCGCCGCGCTGCTGCGGACGCTGCTCGACGGCACCCGCGACGATGTCACCCTCGTCTGGGTCGAAGCCTGGGCGCTCGGCCGACGGAACGAGGCGCTCGCCGCCGCGGTGCGCGACCAGATGGATGCGTGGCAGGCGCTCCTCCTCGACGTCGTCGAGCGCGGTGTCGCAGCCGGGGTCTTCCGCACAGAAGATCCGGCGCAGGCCGCGTGGCAACTGCTCGGAATGATCGACGGACTCAACGCGCAGGCCCTCGTTCGCTGGGGCGCGGGCGGCGAGCGCGGGCCGGTCCTGGCTCACGCGGTCGAGGGACTTCTCGGCCTCCGCCGCGGCGCGCTCGACGCCGCAGCGGCCCCTGGTGCCGCCGCCGAGTCGTGAGCGCTCAGCCGATCCAGGCGAGCAGCTCCGCGCGGAACTCGTCCGGCTTCTCGATGTGGGCGGAGTGGCCGCAGTCCTCGAACACGACCTCGCGCGTGGTGCCGCCGGCCGCGGCGTAGCGGTCGAGCACCGCCCGGGTCTGCACGAGCATCGGCTGGGGCGGCGCCACTTGGTCGCCCGGCCATCCGGGGATCACGCCGGCGGCGCCCAGCTGGTTGAGGTCGAAGAAGGACGCATCGCCGACGATCGCGTCGACCGCGCCGTGGATCCACAGGAGGGGCGGCTTGGCCGGCGCATCCACGATGCCCGAGGTGTCGAAGTACGTCGGCGCCAGGGTGTTGAGGATGCCGCGCGTGCCCGGCGCGAAGCCCGGCCAGTGCTCGGACGCGCTCGCGTCGCCGGGGTAATTGTCGGGGCCGGTCGCCGTGGAGAGCATCGACTCCACCCAGAGATCCTCGTACTCGGAGACGAACCCGGGCGCGACGTAGGAGGAGCGGTAGACCGCGCGCGGCGACGTCGGCGATTCCTCGCCGGTGTCCCCGGCGGCCAGGCGCGCCACGAAGTCCGGGTTCGCGCCGCCGCCTCCCGTGCCCGACGCGTCGGGGTTGAGCAGGCTCCCGTCGGCGGCTGTGCCGCCGAAGCCGTACGGAGAGACAGGGGAGACCAGGGTCAGGCTCGCGACGAGGTCCGGCCGATCGAGCAGCAGCTGCATGACCACACCGCCGCCGAGACTCCAGCCGACCACGTGCACGGCGCCGAGACCGAGCTCATCCGCGACGGCCGCGACGTCGTCGGAGAAGTCGCGGACACCGCGGGTCGCATCCACCGGGAGGGTCTCGCTGTCGCCGAACCCGCGGAGGTCGACCGCGAGCGCGCGCAGGCCCTCCGGCAGCGACAGCATGAGCGGCTGCCAGAACAGTGACGACGAGACGTTTCCGTGGACGAACAGCACGGTGCGGAGCGGGTCGCCCGCGGCCGGGCGCTCCAGCACGTTGGCGGTGTAGCGAGAGGTGCGGACGGCGCGGGCGTCGATGCCGGGCAGCAGCGTTCCACTCATTGGGGTGTCTCCTTCGGGTCGAGGACGGGGAGGACCTGCCGCAGGCCGGCATCGGTCATGAGGATCGTGTAGTGGTTGACGTCGTCCGCCTCGTGGATGCGCATCGCGGGCAGCCGCTCCCGCCACTCGGCGACGACGGCGGGGTCGTAGAGGGGCGGTCCGTCGAGGAGGCCGCGCGGCGCGCGCACGACGTCGATCGGAAGGCGGAGGGCGGCCAGCGCCTCGGCGTAGCCGGCCGACCCGTCGAGCTCGAGCGCGTTCACGGACACGGCGTCGGGGTCGGCGCTCGACCGCAGCTCCGGCGCATCGCCGATCAGGTCGTACGCGACGTAGTCGGCGATCGCGGCGTTCCACCACGGACCGATCGCGGGATGCCGCCGCCAGAACGCCTCGTACTCCTCCGGCGACGCGAACCGCATCCGCAGGCGCTCGAGCGCCGGGCCGAGGATCACGGCCGGGAGGTCCTCGGGTGGGACGCCCTCGGGTGCGGGGACGGGCAGGCCGCCGTCGATCAGCACCAACCGCTCGACCCGATCCGGGTGGCGTTCGGCGAAGCGGACCGCGACGAAGCCGCCCATGGAGTGACCGGCGATGACGACCCGGTCGACCGCGAGCGCATCCAGTGCTCTGGCCAGATCGTCGGCGTGCTGCGTGAGCTCGAAGGGACCGGGGAGCCCGGAGCTGCGGCCGCGCCCGCGCAGGTCCGGCGCGATCAGCCGGCGGTTCGGCAGCGCGTCCGCGGCGAGCAGCCAGGCACGGTGGCTGGCCGTGATGCCGTGGATGGCGAGGATCGGCATCCCCTCGGCGTCCGGATGCCACACACCACCGGCGAGGTCGCCGCCGTCGACCGGAACCGCGAACGGCGCGTACTCCGTTGCGGTCGTCACCGGGCGCTCCACCCGCCGTCCATCGTGTAGCTGGCGCCGGTGACCATGCCGGCGTCGTCACCGGCGAGCCAGAGCGCCAGGCTCGCCACCTCGGCCGGCTCCACCAGGCGCTTGATAGACGCCTCGGTCAGCATCACCTTCTCGACCACCTCGTCCTCCGGGATGCCGTGAAGACGCGCCTGGTCGGCGATCTGCTTCTCGACGAGCGGGGTGCGGACGTAGCCGGGATTGATGCAGTTGGAGGTGACGCCGTGCGCCCCGCCCTCGAGCGCGGTCGTCTTGGAGAGCCCCTCCAGGGCGTGCTTGGCGGTGACGTAGGCCGACTTGAACTCGGACGCCCGCAGGCCGTGGACGCTGGAGATGTTGACGATCCGGCCGAATCCCCGCTCGTACATTCCGGGCAGCGCCGCGCGGATGAGGAGGAACGGCGCCTCCACCATGATCCGCAGCATCAGGGCGAACGTCTCCGGCTCGAACTCGGGGATGGGGCGGACGTGCTGGATGCCGGCGTTGTTCACGAGGATGTCGACGTCCACCGCCGCGTCGGCCAGCTCGCCGGTCTTCGACAGGTCGACCTCCCAGGCGTCGCCGCCGAGCCGCTCCGCGACCTCACGCGCCGCGTCGCCGTTCAGGTCGGCGATCGTCACCCGGGCCCCGGCGGCCGCGAACGCCTCGGCGCACGCGAGGCCGATGCCGCTGGCGCCGCCGGTGACCAGCGCGCGCCTCCCCGTGAGATCGGTCATCGATGACGCTCCTTCCCGCCGGGCCAGCGGCCCCGGGCCGCGGATCGCCGTGCGCTCCTCGCCGCACTCTAACGCGGGCGCTCGGAACGGGGAAGAGCGGCGGCCGGTTCGCGTGCTGCTCAGCGGTAGACGAGGCCGATGCGCTCCCGGATGGCGTCGAGCGTGCCCATGATCGCGACGGACTGCGAGAGCGGCAGGCGCACATCCTCTCCTCCGCCCGCCGCGATCAGGCGCTCGATCGCTCGTGCCTGGTACTGCATCCCGCGCCCGTCGATACGCGACTCGTAGGTCTCGATGACGTGGCCCGTGGGGTCGACGACCCGGAAGGAGGTCGGCGCGTAGAAGGTCGCGGCGAGCTCGACCCGCGCGTCCGTCCCGACGATGGTGGCACTGTTGTCGCCGGCGGCGTCCAGTTCGGTGGTGAGAGCCGCCTGCGCACCGCTCTCGTAGCCGAGCAGGATGGACGTCTGGCGGTCGACGCCGGTCGCGGTCGGTGTGGACAGAGCGAGCACCTCGTTCGGAGCGCCCAGCACATCCCAGGCGAACGACACGGGGTAGATGCCGAGGTCGAGCAGCGCGCCGCCGCCGAGGGCGGGATTCAGCATCCGGCCGGCCGGGTCGGGGTTCGTGAGCTGGGAGTGGTGGGCGACGACCGAGCGCAGCTCGCCGAGGGTCCCGTCGCTGATGATCTCCTGCAGGCGTTCCATGTGCGGCAGCCACCGCGTCCACATCGCCTCAAGTGCGACGAGCCCGCCGGCGCGGGCGGCGTCGGCGATCTGCTGCGCCTCGGCCTGGTTCATCGTGAACGGCTTCTCGACGAGCACGTGCTTGCCGGCCGCGAGGGCGAGCAGGGCGTTGGGGGCGTGCTGCGGATGCGGCGTGGCGATGTAGACGACGTCGACGTCCGGATCGGCGACGAGCTCCTCGTAGCTGCCGTGGGACCGGGGCACGGCGTGCGCGGCGGCGAATCGGGCGGCGGACTCTGGGGTGCGGGAGCCGACCGCGGCGACGGTGTGGCCGTCGAGCTGCAGGTCGCGGGTCATGGCGGCCGCAATGCCGCCCGTTCCGAGGATGCCCCACGCGGGGGAGGAGGTCGTCATGCGGTCATCGTACCGATGGGGGCGCGTGGACGTTCGGCGGTCGGTCGTCCGGAACGGAGGTGGATCGGGCCGCCGGCGTCGAAACATCCTCCGTTTCCGGTGATTCATCGGCGCGGCGGCGGGAACCTCCTCCCTGTCCAAGAGGCCGAGCGGGTGGGCGGAAAGGGAGGAGAATCGGCGCGGCGCGCCGTCACGAAGCCGGAATCGGAGGAGGTTCTGGCCGCGGTGGGCCTGGAATCCTCCGTTTCGCGCATGGGGGAAGGGGACGGAGGCGCCAGGCGTCAGGCGACCGGGAGGCCGACCGCCTCCTCGGCGTGGTGGCACGACACCTCGCGCAGCGGGATGCCGGGACCGTCGAGCGGGCGGAGCGGCGGGACCACCGTGCGGCACTCGTCGGTCGCCATCCAGCAGCGCGGGTTGAAGCGGCAGCCCGACGGCGGATCCACCGGCGACGGCGGCTCCCCGGCGAGGATGCGCCTCTGCGCCAGGCGGCCCCGGCCCTCGCGGGTGGCGGTCGGCGTCGCCGACAGCAGCGCCTGGGTGTAGGGATGCGACGGGCTCTCGTAGAGCACGTCGGTGTCGCCGAGCTCCGCGATCCGGCCCAGGTACATGACGGCCACGCGGTCGGCGATGTGCCGGACGACGGAGAGATCGTGAGCGATGAACACGATCGACACCCCGAGGCGGCGGCGGATGTCGCCCAGCAGGTTGATGACCTGCGCCTGCACCGACACGTCGAGGGCGGAGACCGGTTCGTCGCAGACCAGGACGTCCGGGTCGAGCGCCAGAGCGCGGGCGATGCCGATGCGCTGACGCTGGCCGCCGGAGAACTGGTGCGGGAAGCGCGTGAGCATGTCCTCGCCGAGTCCGACCAGCTCCAGCAGCTCCACCGCCCTCGCGCGCCGAGCGGACCGGTTCATCGCGTGGGCCGCGGCGATCGGCTCGGTGACGATGTCGAGCACCGTCATGCGCGGGTCGAGGGAGGCGTACGGGTCCTGGAAGATCATCTGCACCCCCTCGCGGAGGTGCTTGCGGTCGCGCCGGCGGCCGCGGCCCACGTCGGTGCCGCGGTACGCGAGCGTGCCCTCGTCGGGACGTTCGAGGCCGACGAGCATGCGCGCGAGAGTCGACTTGCCGCATCCCGACTCCCCGACGATGCCGAGGATCTCGCCGGCGTGCAGGTCGAGCGAGATGCCGTCGACCGCCGAGACGGTCGCCGACCGCAACGCGGAGCCGGTCGCGAAACGGCGGACGAGGCCGTGCGCGCTGAGGACGACCTCGGTTTCCGGGGCGGTCGGTTCGCCGGCGCGGGAGTCGACGACGGTGCGGGTATCAGGGGACGAGTTCACCGATGAGCTCCTCGGATCGGATACAGGCCGCCCGCCGACCGGGGGCGACCTCTTCGAGCGGGGGACGGACGCTGCGGCAGGCCTCGACGGCCAGGTGGCAGCGGGGATGGAACGAGCAGCCGGACGGGACGCGCGCCGGACTCGGCGGCGACCCGGGGATGGTGAGCAGGTCCGACCCGCGCTGTGCCGCCTGCGGAACCGACCGCAGGAGAGCCTCCGTGTACGGGTGGGCCGGGCGGGCGAACACCGTGTCGGCGTCTCCCGACTCCACGATCCGGCCGGCGTACATGACGGCCACCCGGTCGGCGACCTCCATGACGACGCCCAGGTCGTGCGTGATCAGGAGCACGCCCATCCCGAGCCGGTCGCGCAGCGAGCCAAGCAGGTCGAGGATCTGCGCCTGCACGGTGACGTCGAGCGCGGTCGTCGGCTCGTCCGCGATGAGGAGTTCCGGCTCCAGGGCGATGGCCATGGCGATCAGGATGCGCTGACGCATGCCACCGGAGAACTGGTGCGGGTAGTCGTCGACCCGGCGCTCCGGGGCGGGGATGCCGACCAGCGCGAGGAGTTCGGCCGCGCGGGCGCGCGCCTCCTTCCGGCCGGCGCCGCGGTGTACGCGGAAGAGCTCGCCGATCTGGTCGCCGATCGTCATCACCGGGTTGAGCGCCGAGAGGGCGTCCTGCAGGACGAGCGAGATGCGCTCGCCGCGGAGCCGCCTGCGCGCCTCCTCGCTCACGGACAGCAGGTCGACGTCGCCCAGGCGCAGCACGTCGGCGGTGACCCGGGTGTTCTCCTCGCCGAGGCCCATGATGGCCCGCGCGGTGACCGACTTGCCCGAACCGGACTCGCCGAGGAGCGCGACGAACTCGCCCCGGCCGACGCGGAGGTCGACCTCGCGAACCGCGGGGATGTCCGGTCCGCCGCCGGTGAAGGCCACGGAGAGATTGCGTACCTGCAGCACGTCGGTGCTGTGCGCGTTCGATGTGTCCACGTCGACATCCTCGCATGTGAGTCGTTTCCGGAATGTTTCAATCAGGAAACATCCCTGCCGAATTTTCAAATCAATGTTGACACAGCTGCCGGATATCCGCGAGATTGGCTGCTGTTGCGCCTGATTGCGCAGCGGCCTCAACCTCACCAGGACGAAGGAGACAGCGTGCTCGACCCCGCCCCGCGCTACACGGGCTACACCGCATACGACTACCTGGAGGCCGGCAAGGACTACCGCGAGTTCCGCTACGCCAAGCAGATCAACCGGGTGCCCGAGTACGCCGGCCTCGACCTCAGCGACGACCAGGCGGAGCGCACGACGCGCCTCCTCTCCGAGTCGACGGTCATCTCCCTGCACGACCACGTGCAGGTCTTCCCCGAAGACATGACCCAGCTCCGCGACCACATCCGCCAGGGCCGCGAACCAACCGGCTACGAGGGCCTCTCGCGCTCCGGCATCACGGCGGTCTTCGACAACGGGATGGACGGCACCTGCTGCATCTCGAGCGACGCCGGCTGGAAGTACCAGGACGTGCTCTTCGACCTCGGCGTCCGCATGGCCGACCTGGCCCACCAGGATTTCGTCATCAAGGGCGAGACGATCAAGGACATCGAGTACGCCGCCGAGACCGGGCGCATCGCCCACATCTTCGCCCTCGAAGCGGCGACCCCGATCGAGAACGAGGTCGACCGGCTCGACGTGCTGTACGGCTTCGGGGTGCGCCAGACGGGCATCGCGTACTCGGAGGCGAACTACCTGGGCTCCGGGCTCAAGGAGCGCGGCGACGGCGGGCTGACGTACTTCGGCGAACGCGCCGTCGAGCGGATGAACAAGCTGGGCATCGCGATCGACGTCTCGCACTCGGGCGACCGGACGGCGGTGGATGCGATCAAGGCCTCCACCAAGCCGGTCTTCATCACCCACGCCGGAGCGCGCGGCCTGTGGCCGACGAACCGCATGAAGACGGACGAGACGATCATCGAGTGCGCGAAGCGCGGCGGTGTCATCGGTATCGAGGCCGCTCCGCACACGACGCTCTCGCCCCAGCACCCGCGTCACTCGCTGGAATCGGTCATGGACCACTTCCAGTACTGCGTCGACCTCGTCGGTCTGGAGCACGTCAGCTTCGGACCGGACACGCTGTTCGGCGACCACGTCGGCCTGCACGACGCCTTCTCATCCAACCTGTCCCTCGGGCAGGCGCACGGGACGGTCGACTACGAGAAGGTCGAGTACGTGGACGGCCTCGAGAACCCGGCCGAGGAGTTCTACAACATCATCGGCTGGCTGGTGAAGCACGACTACTCCGACGACGAGATCCGCGCCGTCGTGGGTGGCAACACTCTTCGGGTCCTGAAGGAGGTGTGGGTCTGATGCGCCCACGGAAGATCGCGGTCGCGGCGGCAACACTCGCCGTCGCGGCCCTGGCACTCAGTGCGTGCGCGCCGAGCGCGCCGCCCGCGGCGAGCTCCGCCACGGCCGGCTCGGCGACGCTCACGATCGCCACGACGACCGATGTCGTCAACTACAACCCGCTCGTCGGCAACAGCCGCAGCGATTACTGGATCACCAACCTCATGTATCCGCACCTGCTGGAGATCGCGAACGACGGCTCGAAGAAGCCGCAGCTCGCCACCAAGTGGGGCTACGTGAACGACACCACCGGGTACTACGAGATCCGCGACGACATGAAGTGGAGCGACGGCCAGCCGCTCACCGCGGAGGACGTCGCGTGGACGATGAACGCGGTGAAGAAGGACAAGCCATCCGGCACCTTCTACGGCCAGCTCGCCAACCTCGACACGGCGAAGGCGGTGTCGAAGACGCGCGTCGAGTTCACCCTGACCAAGCCGGATTCGTCGATCGTCGACGAGATCGGCTTCTGGGGCAACATCGTCCCGAAGCACGTCTTCGAGAAGGCCGACTCCGTCGCCACGTTCCCGAACGACGGCAAGGACGGCGGCTGGGTCAGCGCCGGACCGTACAAGCTGTCGGCGGTGCAGGTGGGGCAGAGCTACACGCTCGACCGCGTCGACGACTACCCGCTGGTCGAGGGCGGCACGCCGCTCTCCGCCAAGGTCGTGTACCGGGTCTTCCCGGACATCAACACCGAGATCCTCGCGCTGCAGAGCGGTGAAGTGGATGCGATCGCCAACGCGCTGCCCCCGGCGCAGGTCGCGAAGCTGAAGTCGACGAGCGGCATCACGGTCACCGAGGCGGTCGGGCTGGGCTACGCCCACATGACCTACAACATGAAGAACCCGGTGCTCGCGAAGCTCGAGGTGCGTCAGGCGCTCGCCCACGCGGTCGACTACGACGCGATCCGCAAGGTCGTGCTGCAGGGTCAGGCCGTGTCGACCGGGTCGAGCCCGCTGATGCCGGTGCTGAAGGACTACTACGACAAGTCCATCAAGGAGTACTCGTTCGACACGGATGAGGCGCGGTCGCTGATGGAGAAGGCGGGATACACGGCCGGCTCCGACGGGATGTTCCCCGTCAAGTTCCGGCTGATCTACTCCCTCCAGGACAGCGTCACCTCGCAGTGGGCGACCCTCGTCAAGGACAGCGCGGCGAAGGCGGGCATCCCGATCGAGCTCCAGGGCACCGAGCGGAACACCTACCTCGCGATGACCAACAAGGGCGACTTCGACATCTACGCCGGCAACTTCGCCATCATGGACGACCCGGTGACGAACATGACGCTCGCCTACCTCCCCGGAGGCGCCATCAACTACACCTACGTCGACGACGCGAAGCTCAACGACCTGATCGCCCAGGGCGCCGCGACCACCGACAAGAAGGAGAAGGTGAAGCTGATGCGGGAGGCCGCGAAGATCGTGCGGGACAACGTGTACGACAACATCATGTACACGCAGAACCTGTACTTCGCGTCCAGCTCGAAGTGGACCGGGTTCGTCTCGAAGCCCAGCGAGCTCCTGTCCATCGTCAACCCGGTCTCGGTCGCCAGCGCGCACCCGACCGGCAAGTAGCCGAAAGCGAGGCCGACCCGCGTGTCCCGGTTCCTGTTCCTGCTCCCGAGGCTCGGGAGGGGTGTGCTCACGATCTGGTTCGCCGTGACCGTGACGTTCCTCCTGCTGCGCCTGCTGCCCGGAGACCCGGCGCTGGCGGTCGCCAGCCCGAACATGACCGAGGACACGCGGGCGGCCCTGCTCCAGCAGTACGGGCTCGATCAGCCGCTGATCGTGCAGTACGGCATCTATCTGTGGCAGCTCGTCCAGGGAAACCTGGGGGTCTCGTTCACGCAGTCGATTCCTGTGCTCGACGTGCTGATGCAGCGACTCCCGTGGACGCTGCTGCTCACCGGCACCGCTCTGGTGCTCACGGTGGCCGTCGGCATCCCGCTCGGGGTGCTGGCGGCCTCCCACCGCGGCCGTTTCCTCGACAAGGTCGTGCAGATCGTCGGCGTCACCGGCCAGTCCATCTTCGTCCCGAGCATCGGCGTCCTGCTGCTGTTCGTGTTCGGGCTGATGCTGCACTGGCTGCCGATCGGCGGAGCGTACGACCAGGACGCCTACGGGTTGGCTTGGTACGGCTCGGTGGCCAGCCATCTCATCCTGCCGGCGGTGTCGCTCATGCTGGTGCAGCTCGGCTCGTACGTGCTGACCATGCGCTCGACCCTGATCGACGCGCTGGGGGAGGACTACACGACCCTGGCTCGGGCCAACGGCCTCCCGTACCGCCGGGTGCTGTGGAAGCACGCGCTGCGGAACGCGTTGCTCCCGACCACGACGCTGATCGGGCTCCAGCTGGGCTTCCTCGTCGGCGGCGCCGTCCTCACCGAGACCGTGTTCGCCTACCCGGGCATCGGCCGAGGGATCTACGAGGCGGTCACGCAGCTCGACTTCCCGGTGCTGCAGGGCGCGTTCCTGATGCTCGCCATCACGGTCGTGGTGGCGAACATGATCACCGACACCGTCTACGGATTCCTCGACCCGAGAGTGAAGAAGGCATGACCCAGGCAGCAGTCACCGAGGCCGCGGTCGGCATCGAGCCGGTCGCTCTGGAGAACGGCCGCGCGGCCGCGCAGACCTGGCGGGCGTTCCGCCGGGAGCCGCTCGGGATGCTGGCGCTCGCCGTCCTCATCCTGCTCACCATCGTCGCGATCGCGGCCCCGCTGATCGCCCCCTATCCGCCGAGCTACGGCGACCCCGTCCTCGCGCCGCCGAGCGGTGCCCACTGGTTCGGCACCGACAGCCTCGGCCGGGATGTGTTCGGCGAGGTGGTCTGGGGGTCGCAGCAGAGCATCCTGGTCGCGGTGGCGGCCTCCGCCATCGCCATCGTCGTCGGGACCATCGTCGCCGTCGCCGGCGCGTACTTCCGGCGGCTCGACGGCTTCATCAGCGTCGTCGTCGACCTGACGCTGTCGCTCCCGGTGCTGCCGCTGATGATCCTCATCGCCGCGCTGGTCGGACCGAGCACCACCACGATCATCCTCGTCGTCGCCGCCTTCTCCTGGCCGGAGGTCACGCGGCTGGTGCGCTCGCAGGCGCTGACCGTCGTGCGCCTGCCGTACGTCGACGCCGCCCGGCTGATGACCTCCTCCCCGCTGTGGATCATCGTGCGGCACGTGGTCCCGGCGGTCACTCCCGTGATCGTCGTCTCGGTCGTCGTCACCGCCTCGCGCGCCGTGCTCTCCGCCGCCGGCCTCGCCTTCCTCGGGCTGGGCGATCCGAATGTCTGGTCGTGGGGGCGCATCCTCTACGAGGCGCAGCAGTCGGGCGCGATGTCGAGCGCCTGGTGGCTGACCCTGTTCCCGTCCATCGCGATCCTGCTGCTCGTGCTCTCGGCGACGCTGCTGTCCATCGCCTACAACGACGCGCGCAACCCCAAGTCGCGTCGCCGCTGATCCGAAGGAGACCCGTGTTCCGCACCCGGCTGACCGCCGACGCGCTCGACCGCATCCAGGACCGCGTCCGCTCCCGGCTCGTCGCCGACGGGCTCGACGCCCTGCTCACCGACTCGCCGGAGGACGTCGCCTACCTGACCGGCTTCTTCCATCATCCGAGCGAGCGTCCGGTGGCTGTGTGGATGGATGCGGAGGGCCGCACGGTCCTCCTCGTCCCCGAGCTCGAGCGGGAGAACGCGGAACGCCAGTCCGCCCGAGCCGACGTGGTGTCCTATCCCGAGTTCCCCGGGGTCCTCCCGCCGTTCCGCGCGCTCGCAGACCGGGTGGGGCCGGCCGGCCGCGTGGGGTTCTCGACCGGGATGATGTGGGAGCGACAGGCGGCCGCGTTCGCGGAACTCGACGCAGGCGAGGCCGTTGCGACGCCGCTGGTCACCGTGGCGCGCTCCGTGAAGCTGCCCGAGGAGGTCGCCCTGCACGCCGAAGCGGCGCGCATCACCGACCTGATGCTCGAATCCGGCGTCGCCCTGATCCGCGAGCGCGTCTCGGCCGGCGGCGAGCTGCCGACCGAGGCGGAGCTGGCCTCGCACGTCGGCGGTGTCGGCGTCTCGACGATGTACGCCGAGCACGACGATGTCGTCGTCGTGTCGCCGCTCGCGGGCGGTCTCGTCTACGCGGGCGCGAACTCCGCCTACCCGCACGGGCTGCCGTCCGGGTACCGGCTGCGGCCCGGCGACACCTTCATGCTCTCGCTCGGCTGCGCCGTCGGCGGCCGCTTCGTCGAGGGGGAGCGCACCTTCGTGCTGGGCACGCCGACCGCCGACCAGCGGCGCTACCACGACGCCGTCCGGTTCGCGCAGGCCACAGGCGCCTCCGCCATCCGGCCCGGCCGCGAGTGCCGCCAGGCGAACGCCGACTGCCTCGACGTCATCCGGGAGGCGGGCCTCGGCGAGTACCTCCGCCATCGGCAGGGGCACGGCATCGGGCTCGGGATGCACGAGCCGCCGTGGCTGGAGGACGGCGACCCGACGCCGCTCGAAGCTGGGATGATCGTCTCCAACGAGCCGGGCGTCTACATTCCCGGGCATGCCGGTTACCGCATCTCCGACTCCATGCTGGTCACGGAGGACGGCGCGACGCCGCTGACCGCGTTCCCCCGCGACCTCGACCACTGCACCATCGACCTCTGAACCACCGATCTCCGAACCACCGCACCACAGCACCGCCATCGAAAGGAACACCGTGACAACAGACGTCTCCCCCGAGTTCGCCGCCGCGACCACCACCGCGCAGTTCGTCGAGATCAACGGCAATCGCCTCGCCGTCGAGGTGCTCGGACCGGAGGGGGCGCCGGTGATCATCACCCACCACGGCGCACCCGGTCTCGGTTCGCGCGCGGAACCGCGCGCCAGCTTCGGGCGCCTGGCGGACGAGTACCGCGTCGTCGTGTTCGATGCACGCGGCTCGGGCGAGAGCGAGGGCAACGGCGAGTTCAGCCACGAGCAGTGGGCGGCCGACATCGACGCGCTGCGCGAGTGGATCGGCGCCGAGCGGATCGTCATGGCCGGCGGCTCGTACGGCGGCTTCATGTCGCTGGAGTACGCGACGCGGTACCCGGACCGGGTGCTCGCCCTGGTGCTGCGCGACACGGCCGCCGACAACTCCCACTCGGAGCTGTCCCGCAAGAACGCGCTCGCCTCCGACCGGGTGACCGTCGACATGGAGAAGTTCGACCGCATCGACGAGGGTCGCGTGCGCGACAACGACGACCTCCGCGACTGCTGGCGCGAGATCCTCCCGCTGTACGACTACGTCTACGACCCGGAGGCGGTCGAACGGAAGGTCGAGGCCACCCCGTACCGCTACGAAGCACACAACTACGCCTTCTCGAAGAACCTTCCGACCTATGATCTGAAGGGGGCGCTCCCGGGGATCACCGCACCCACGCTGGTGACCGTCGGGCGGACCGACTGGATCACGCCGGTCTCGTGCTCGGAGACGATCGTGTCGCTCATCCCGGATGCGCGGCTGGCGATCTTCGAGAAATCGGGTCACTCTCCCCAGATCGAGGAGGCGGAGGCATGGACGGACACGGTGCGGGGATTCCTGCACGAAGTGGTGCCGCCGGTGCGGAGCGCGGCGTCCGAGTGAAGGCGCTCGACACCCTCGACGACCTCGACCGCCGCATCATCGTCGCGCTCCAGCACGACGGACGAGCGAGCTGGACCGCGATCGCGGACATGGTCGGCAGCTCCTCCGCCACCGTCGCCCGCCGCGGCCAGCAGCTGGTGCAGGACGGCGTCGTGCGGATCGCCGTCGTGCCGGCGCTCGGCAGCTCCGGGCAGGTCGACACCTTCCTGGTGCGGCTGAACTGCCGCCCGGGCACGCAGCTCGAGGTCGCGGCAGCGCTCGTGGAGCACGCCGACGTCCGCTTCCTCACGCTGGTGACCGGGCAGTACGACATCATGGCCGAGGTCGTGGTGACGGGAGGCGCTGCTCACTACCCGCAGCTCATCCAGCAGCTCCAGTCCATCGCAGGCATCAAGCGCTGGCGCAGCGACCTCATCATGCACGTGCACAAGGTGCGGCACGACTGGAGCCGGCAGCTGTTCGCCGAGACGATGAAGCTCCCGCAGGAGGACGAGAAGGCGTCGCTGGTCGACGCCGAGATGTGCGAGCCCGACCACCTCGACGAGGCCGATCGCCGCATCCTCGCCGCCCTCCGCGACGACGGCCGCGTCACCTTCCAGGCCATCGGCGACCGGACGGGCATGAACGAGTCCAGCGTGCGGCGCCGCTTCGACCGGATGCGCGCGAACCACTGCCTCGACATCCTCACGCTCGTCCCCGCGGCGGCGCTCGGGATGGGTGCGGAGACGCTGCTGCTGGTCAAGGTCGCGCCGTCCCGGCTGGAGGCCGTCGCGCAGGAGCTCTCCGGGTATCCGGCCGTGCGCTACCTCGCCTCGTTGCTGGACGACAACTCCCTGTTCTGCGAGCTGATCACGCCGTCCGTGGGGGAACTGAACCAGTTCATCTCGCACACCCTCTCGGTGCTCGAGGGCGTCGAGGGCTGGACCGGCGCGATGGAGCTGCTGTACCTCAAGCGCGGCTTCATCGAGACGCCGTGGTGGCGGGCGCAGGTCGGCTACGCCGACGAGGCGGAGCGGCGGGAGGCGGCGCGCCTGCGGGCGTGACGCTCGCGTCCGCGTCCAGCGCGGTCGGCTCCGTCGGTGCGGCTGAAACGGAGGAGATCCCGCACGTCCGACTCCGCGCATCCTCCGTTCGTGGCGAAACGCCGCGCGTCGCCATGGGAACTCCTCCCTTTCCACGGCCGCCGGGGCACCTTTCCCGCGTCCGCGAGGTGGCGGGAAACGGAGGAGTTTCGGTCCGACACTCCGGCGGAATCCACCAAACGGAGGAGTTCCCGAGCCGATCGGACCCGGAACTCCTCCGTTTCGGTGCGAGGGCGAGGCGGGTGCGGGACGGTCACTCGCGGAGGAGGCCGCGCAGCGTTTCGATCGTGTCGGCCTCGCCGGCGTCCTTGTCGTCGCGGTACCGCTTGACGCGGGCGAAGCGCAGGGCGATGCCGCCGGGGTAGCGGCTGGATCGCTGCACGCCGTCGATCGCGATCTCGACTACCGTCGTCGGCGCGACCCAGACCGTTCCGGCCGTTCGGCGCACCTCGATCTCCTGGAAGTGCTCTGTTTGCCAGGCGAGGAGCTTGTCGGTGAGGCCCTTGAAGGTCTTGCCGACCATCACGAAGCCGCCCGGCTCGCCGAAATCGCCCTCCGGATCGCGGGCGCCGAGGTGGATGTTCGACAGCAGTCCCTGCCGCCGGCCCGACCCCCACTCCACGGCGAGCACGACAAGGTCGTACGTGTGCACGGGCTTCACCTTGACCCAGCTGGACCCGCGCCGGCCCGCCGCGTAGGGCGAGTCGATCGCCTTCACGACCACGCCCTCCTGCCCGGCGGCGAGGGCGTCACGCGAGACGCGCTCGGCCACCTCGGGGTCGGCCGTGACCTCGCCGGGGATGCGATGGTCGCCAGCCACGCGCTCCAGTTCCGCCAGCCGGATGGACAGCGGCTCGTCGAGCAGGTCGCGGCCGTCGACGTGCAGGATGTCGAAGAACCAGGGATGCAGCACCGTCTCCCGCAGGGCGTCCGGACCCTCAGTCGCAGGCTCCTTCGGCGCTGGGGTCGCGGCGTCGCTTCGCGCCGCCCCTGAGCTCCACCGCGCAAATCGCGACATGGTGTCCTGGAACGGCCGAGGCGCTCCGTCCTCATCGAGCGACAGGGTCTCTCCGTCGAGGATCACGTCGCGCACCGGCAGTCGCCGCGCCACTTCGACCACCTCCGGCAGGCGGTGGGTGATGTCCGCGAGGTTGCGGGTGAAGACGCGGACCTCGTCGCCGCGCCGGTGCACCTGGATGCGCGCGCCGTCGAGCTTGTACTCGACCGACGCCTCGCCGGTCGTCGCGAGGGCCTCCGCCGCGCTCGGGGCTGACGCCGCCAGCATCGGGAGCACGGGCCGGCCCACGACCAGGCCGACCGCATCGAGCTCCTCCGCAGTGCCGGTCAGCGCCAGGCGGGCGGTCTCGCCGAGGTTTCCGGACAGCATCGCGGCGCGGCGAACGCTGTCGCCGGGGCGGTCCGCGGCCCGGGCGATCGCATCCATCAGCACGCCTTCGAGTGCCCCGGTGCGCATCTCGCCGAGGAGCACGCGCGCGATGAAGTCCTGCTCGCGTGCGGTGGCCCGCGCTGTGAAGTCGCGGAGGGCGCGGTTGCGCTCTCCGGCCGAGCCCGATCCCGACAGCGCCGCGAGGCGGTCGAGCAGCGCATCCAGATCATCGACGGTCAGAGAGGACTCCGACGCCGGCTCGCCCATGGCGCCGCTGAGCCCGCGCCAGCCGACGCCGACGCGCCCCTGCCGGGCCTTGCCGACGAGGAACCCGACGGCCGGGGCGATCTCCTCCGGATCGAGGTCGGCGAGAAGCGCCGCGAGCGCATCCACCTTCGCCAGCCGGGACCGGGTGGATGCGACGGTCTCGGCCGTCGTCACGAGCGTGTCGAGGAGCACCTCCCCATACAACCACCGGCCTCCGACGTCGTGCGGTCGAGCCGGTCCTAGGCTGACGACATGAACACGGTCCACAACCTCGACGCCGCCTTCGCCCTCATCCCGGAGCCGTGGCAGCCGCACCGCCTCGCGAGCGTCAACGACTACGACGTGAAGGTGGCGCGCCTGCGGGGTGAGTTCGTCTGGCACGCGCATCCCGAGACCGACGAGCTGTTCCTCGTCATGGAGGGACGGCTCACCATCCAGCTGCGCGACGGGGATGTGGAACTCGGTCCGCATGATGTGTTCGTCGTCCCGCGCGGCGTCGAGCACTGTCCGAAGGCCGACGAGGACGCGCTCGTCGTGATGGTCGAGCCGCAGGGGACGGTCAACACCGGCGACCGTCCGGGCGAGCGCACCACCGAGGTGCGCGAACTCGCCGACGGGGCCTGACCGGACGCAGCGCGGGCCGCCCCGATCGGTGCGGGCTCAGGCCCGTGCGTCCTCCCGGACGACGGGCTGCGATCCGCTGGCCTCGTTGAGGGTCTGCCCGGTCGTCTCCGGGGCCGTCACCTGCGACACGAGTGCGCCGATCACGCAGACGACCGCCGCGATGATCATGCACCAGCCGGTGCCGATGGAGGCGATGCCCACCGGCAGCAGGAAGGTGCCGGCCGCCGCTCCCACCCGGCTCGCCGCTGCCGCCACTCCGACGGCCGAGCTGCGCACCTCGGTCGGCATGATCTCGATCGGGTAGACCGCCGACAGGTTGCCCTGCAGCGCGTTGAAGAAAGCGAAGACGGCGAAGCACGCGATGGTGACCCAGGCGGGCGCCCCCGACCACACGCCGACGACCGCGAGCGCCGCCGCCATGATCCAGAACGGCGGGATGAGCTGCTTGCGACGGCCGATGTGCTCGATGGTGAGGGCGCCGACGAGGGCGCCGATGGTGGCCAGGCCGTTCACGCCGATGGTGCCGGCGGCCGGGTTGGTCAGGTTGAGCGACTTCAGCACGACCGGCGCGAAGGTGAAGATCGCGAAGTAGGGCGCGACGTTGCACGCCCAGAAGACGCTGATGAACAGCAGCCGGCGAAGGTTCTGCCCGTGGAACAGGGCGCGGTATCCGCCGCGCGACTCCTGCTCTGCATCCATCCCTTCGGCGGCGAAGTAGTCGGCGCCGAGGTTCTTCTCCACGATCTCGTCGGCCTCCGCCTGGCGGCCGCGTCCGATCAGCCAGCGCGGCGACTCCGGGATGCCCATGCGCACCACCCACGCACCGATCGCGGGGATGACGCTGGTGGCGAGCACCCACCGCCAGTCGGCGCCCAGCGCGACCATCGCATAGGCGACGACGACGGCCACCAGGAAGCCCCCGTACCAGCACACGAGCAGAGCGGAGAGGCGGCGCCCCCGGTTGCGGTTGGGCGCGAACTCGGCCAGCATCGCCGCCCCGATCGCATACTCGGCGCCGATCGCGACACCGAGCAGGACGCGCACCACGAACAGTTGCCACGGCTCGGTCACGAGCGCTTGCAGCACGCCCAGCACGATGAAGCAGCCGATGTCGATGGTGAACATGCGCTGCCGCCCGAACCGGTCGGTCAGGTAGCCGGCGAGGGGTGCGCCCACGAAGATCCCGATCAGCGAGGACGCACCGATCAGGCCGGCCTCGACCGGCGACAGGTGCAGTGCGGTGGTGATGGCCGGGAGCACGACGCTCAGGATGCCGAGGTCGAAACCGTCGAGTCCCTCGCCCCAGGCGGCGCTCAGGTTGATGCGGCGGACGAGGGACCGGCGGCGCTGTTCGATGCTCACGAGCCGACACGGTGGCCGGAAAACCGGGTGGACGGTAGGGGTTGCCTTTTCGGGCTGTGCGCATCCTGTGTTCGTTTCCCCACCCCTGGTTGACCGCTTTGCCTCTGGCTGAGGGGCGCCCACGATATCGTCATCTCAGACACGCCACTTCGGGAGACGGGCCTTCGCATGCCGAGACAGGAGCGCGCGGAGCGCACGCGCCTCGCCATCCTCGACGCCGCCGCCGCGGAGTTCGACGAACACGGCTATGAGGGTGCGCGCCTGGAGCGCATCGTCGAGCGGACCGGCGCGACCAAGGGTGCGGTCTACTTCCACTTCCGCTCCAAGCTTGACATCGCTCGCGCGCTCGTGGCCGAGAAGTACGCGAACTGGCCGGTGATCATCGGCGAGGTCGAGGAGTCCGGGCTGCGTGGTCTGCCCGCCGCGCGGGAGCTGACGCGCCGCGTCGGTGCGCTGCTGGCCTCAGACGTGCGCGTCCGTGCCGCCATGAAGCTGTCGCAGACCGTGCTGCCGCCGTCTGCCGACGAGAATCCCTACGCGCGCTGGGTCGCGGTGCTCTCGCGTGTCCTGGGGCAGGAGACCGAGGACCGCGGCGGCCCGGACGTGGACACGCGAGCCGTCGCGACCGTCGCGGTGCACGGCATCTTCGGGGCGTACATGATCGCGGACGAGCGCGGGACACTCGACGGGCTCGCGTCGGACATCGACAGGATCTGGGAGGTCCTCACCGTTCCCTTCGATCGCTGAGCCCGATTTGCACTCAAACCGGTAAGTCCGTATGTTTTGCGCGGGGACACCGACGACACTCGGCGTCGTCACTGGGGGAGTACGCCCCGTCTCGTTGCGAGTCGGGGCGTACCCCGACCCCGCCCCCACGCTTGCCGCAGTCAGGCCGACGGGTCCGCGTCCCGCCTCGCTGCGCGATGACGCAGGATCCGGCGCAGCACCAGCCAACCGAGCACCAGACCGACGGCGACGTACACGACGATGTCGATGTACTCCGTGTACCGCTCGACGAGGTGGTACTGAGTGCCGAGGGCGAACCCGGCGCCGACGAGGATCGCGTTCCAGAGCAGCGTCCCGGCGAGGGTGAACGCCGCGAACCGGCCGAACGGCATCCGTGTCGCGCCCGCCGGAAGGGAGATCAGGCTCCGCACCAGCGGCACGAGCCTCCCGAAGAAGACGGCGCCGCGTCCGTGGCACTTCAGCCAGTCGGCCGCCTTGGTGAAGTCCTCCTCCTCGACCAGCGGCAGCCGCGACAGCAGGCGGACGGCGCGCTCCTCGCCCAGCCTGCGGCCGAGGACGTAGAGGATCGCGGCGCCGGCGAAGCTGCCGAGCGTCGCCGCCAGCAGCACGAGCGCGACGTTGAGCGAGCCCTGATAGGCGAGGAACCCGGCGAACGGCAGGATGACCTCGCTCGGGATCGGCGGGAAGACCACCTCCGCCAGCGAGCAGAGTCCGACGCCGATCTCGCCGAGGGTGGTCATGACACGGGCGGCGAGGCCGGCGATACCGCCGAGTTCGGAGGGGTCGGTCTGCGTCTGGAGCGGGGACGCGGCGGCGGGCAGGGCGAGCAGGTGTCCTGTCATGCCGACGACGGTACCCGCGACTCGATGGGAAACGCGTGGATGTGCGGGGGCCTCACAGGCCGCACCGGTCACCTCTGCGGGGGATCCGCCCGCGGGCGGTGCACGCGCGCGAGTGCCACCAGGCTGCCGAGGCCGTCCGCGGTTCCCGGCCAGTTGCGCTCGAGCGCGTCGTAGCCCGCGGTCCGGCGCTGTTGCACGACCAGGACCGCCACCAGGGCGACCCACATCACGGCCAGGGCGAGCACTCCTATGGCCGTCCAGATCCGCCCGGGCACCGTGTTTATGGGCCCGACGGGCTCGTCGCGTCCGGAGTCACTTCGAGATGCAGCTCGTCGAGGGTGCGCAGGTGCTCCCTGGCGTGCTCGCGGGCGGCCGTCGCGACCCGGTGCGCGTCGCGCAGACCGACCGCGTCCACAGCGAGCTCGGCGCTGCCGTGCAGCCGGTGGCCGACCCACCGCAGCTGCACCCGCGGTACAGCCACGACACCCGGCGTCTCAGCCAGGGCGTGCTCCAGCTGCTCCACCAGCTCCGGCTCGACGCCGTCGAGCAGCCGGCGGCCGATGCTGCGCACGGTGCCCCACAGCAGCACGACGATCGCGGCCGAGATGAGCACACCGACGATCGGATCGGCGAGAGGGAAGCCGAGCATGACGCCGAGCGCGCCGAGGACGACGGCGAGGGAGGTGAAGCCGTCGATGCGGGCGTGGACGCCGTCGGCCACCAGCGCAGCCGAGCCGATGCGCCGACCGACCCGGATGCGGTAGATCGCCACCGCCTCGTTGCCGGCGAACCCGATGAGGCCGGCGACGACGACCCAGCCCAGGTTCTCCAGCGGCTGTGGATGGAACAGCCGGTCGATCGACTGCCAGGCCGCCACGATCGCGGACAGGGCGACGACAGCGATGATGAACAGCCCGGCCAGGTCCTCCGCCCTTCCGTATCCGTAGGTGTAGCGGCGGGTGGCGACCCGGCGCCCGAGCACGAAAGCGACCCAGAGAGGGACGGCCGTGAGGGCATCGGAGAAGTTGTGCACGGTGTCGGCCAGCAGGGCGACGGAGCCGCTGAACGCGACGATCACCGCTTGCAGCAGCGTGGTCGCGAGCAGCACGAACAGACTGATCTTCAGGGCGCGGACGCCTTCGGTGCTCGCCTCCATCGCGTCGTCGATCGAGTCGGCCGCGTCGTGCGAGTGCGGGACGAACATCCCGTAGAGGAAGCCGCGGAACCCGGTCGGGTGCTGGTGGCCGTGGTCGTGCGCGTGGTCGTGATCGTGGTCATGCGGGTGCGCGTGGTCGGGCGCGTGATGCGTGTGTGCCTCGTGGGTCACGCGGTTACCTCGTCCTCTGCCGTCGCCGCCGCATGGTGGTGGCGCGGGGTGCCGCCGAGCGAGTGCTCGGCCTGGAAGATCGCGTCGCTCACGAGCCGGCTCGCGTGCTCGTTCTCCAGACGGTAGAAGACGCGCTGGCCGTCCTGCCGGGTGGCGACGATCCGCGCCAGCCGCAGCTTCGCCAGGTGCTGCGACACCGCTGCGGGCTGCTTGTCGAGGATGTCGGCGAGATGGTTCACCGACAGCTCGCCCGCATCCCGGAGCGCCAGCACGATGCGCACCCGCGTCGCGTCCGCGAGCATGGCGAAGACCTCGACGGCGAGTTCCACGTACTGACTGTCGGGGAGACGCCCGCATATCGGCTTATCTGCATGCATACGCAGATTAAAGCGCGCCTCGGCGCGACGGGCAACTCGCGCCGCCGGCCGCTACGGTCGCAGCGTGGAACGGCCCGCCGTGATCGTCGTGACGAGTCCGTACGCGAAGACACCCCCGCCGACCCAGGTGAGCACGTGGAGCCAGGACGGCCCGCCGTTCAGATCCCACATGACCCCGCCGACGAGGAAAAGCACTCCGACGATCATCAGCGTCACGCCGATGCGCCGAAGCTTGGCGGGCGGCTGTTCCGTGAGCTGTTCATCCATGTGGACCCCCGATATCGTCTCGAAGCCCCATCATCCCGGCGCCGCCGCCCACCGGGGCGAAGACCCGCCGGGCCGCCCGCTGAGCGCGCTCAGCCCACCCGCACCAGCGTCTGCTGCCATCCGGTCGACCCGTTCGGCGCGATCGGCGTGCGCTTCTGCTCCTGCATGCGGCCCGCGCGGTCGGTGGCGCGCACGGCGAGTGTGTGGCTGCCGGGGGTGGCGTCCCAGTCGAGCGACCACTGCACCCACGTGTCGGCGTTGATCGGGGTGGAGAGCTTCGCCTGTTGCCAGTCGCCGCCGTCGATCCGGACCTCGACGGTGCGGATGCCGACCGTCTGCGCCCACGCGACACCGGCGATCTTCGTCGGCCCGGCCGAGAGCGGCTTGTCCACCCGCGGGGTGTCGATGCGGCTGGAGAGCTTGATCGGGGCTTTCGCGCTGTAGCCGCGGGGCGTCCAGTACGCCTGGTCGTTGGCGAAGGTCGTCACTTTCAGCTCGGTGAGCCACTTCGTCGCCGACACGTAGCCGTAGAGGCCCGGCACCACCATCCGCACCGGGAACCCGTGCTCGAGGGGGAGCGGTTCGCCGTTCATCCCGATCGCGAGGATGGCGTCGCGACCGTCGTCGGTGAGCGCATCCAGCGGCGTGCTGGCGGTGAAGCCGTCGACGCTGCGCGACAGGACCATGTCGGCTCCCCGGCGCGGACGGGCGAGGGCGAGGATGTCGCGGACCGGCACGCCCAGCCACCGCGCGTTTCCGACCAGGTTGCCGCCGACCTCGTTCGACACGCAGGTGAGGGTGACGCCGTACTCCGCCGGACGCATGTCGACGAGGTCCTGGAAGCTGAGCTCCACGCGCTTCTCGACCATCCCGTCGATGGTGAGGCGCCAGTTCGCCGGGTCGACCGACGGCACGGTGAGGGCCGTGTCCACCCGGTAGAAGTCCCTGTTCGGCGTGAAGAGCGGGCTGATGCCCGGGACGTCGAGTTCGGCGCCGGCGGGTACTTTCAGCTGCGAGGCCGGGGTCGGGAGCTTCAGTGCCGAGCGGACCGCCGCGATGGATGACGTGGCAGCCGACCCCAGCCGCGACCCGACCCCGGCGACCAGGGCTCCCGCCGCTGCGACCGAGGTGAGCACCAGGAACCGGCGGCGGTCGACGCCGACCCCCTCCGCCTTCGCGGTCCCGTCCCGCCACGCGTGAAGCCGGCCGATCAAGAGCCGCAGCACCACCGCTCCGAGCATGGCGCCGACCGCGGCGGGCAGGAAGCCGAACGGGCTGGCGCCGGTGCGGGTGAGTGTCGCGACCACGGCCGCGACCCCCGCGAGGGCGAAGAGCGCGACGCCGACCCACCGGCGCCACCACTCCAGCACCCCGGCGACGGCGGCGGCCACGAATACCGCGAGGCCCAGGCTCGCCAGCAGGAAGAGCTTGTCGTTCGACCCGAACAGGTCGATCGCCAGCTCCTTCGCCCAGCGGGGGACGACGTCGATCACGAACGAGCCGACCGCGACGATCGGGCTCGCGTCGCGCACGGTCAGCAGGGCCACCAGTTCGGCCGCTCCGAGGAACACGCCACCGCTCACCGCCCCGGCGAGTGCGGCCAGGGCGATGGTGCCGATTCTCTTCTTCGCTGACATGCCTGGAGTTCGTGGCGGAGAGGCCCCGCGGATTGGTTCCAATCCGATTCGCCGCCGGGGCCGAACCCCTGATGACCGCCCCGCAGCGGCCGCAACGATCGTCACCATCCCTCGAAGGAGAAGAACCATGCGATCCACAGCTCGTCTCGCAGCGGCAGCCATCCTGGCCGCAGCCGCCCTCGCCCTCACCGCCTGTTCGTCCGGCTCGGGCAGCTCCACCTCCAGCGACTCCGGCTCCTCGATGAGCAAGTCCACCCCGTCCGCCTCGACGATGGACCCGGCCGCCGACCTCGTCGGCCCCGGCTGCGCGGCCTACGCCAAGCAGGTCCCGTCGGGTGCGGGTTCCGTCTCCGGCATGGCCGAGGACCCGGTGGCCACCGCGGCCAGCAACAACCCGCTGCTGACGACGCTCGTCGCGGCCGTCTCGGGCAAGCTGAACCCGCAGGTGAACCTGGTCGACACCCTGAACGGCGGCGACTTCACCGTCTTCGCTCCGGTCGACGACGCCTTCAAGAAGATCGACCCGGCGACCATCGACTCGCTGAAGACCGAGGCGGGCACGGCCACGCTGACCTCGATCCTCACCTACCACGTGGTGCCCGGACAGCTGGCGCCGTCCGACATCGACGGCACCCACAAGACCGTCGAGGGCGGCGACGTCACCGTCACCGGCTCCGGCGACTCCATGAAGGTCAACGACGCCAACGTCATCTGCGGCGGCGTCAAGACGGCCAACGCGACCGTGTACCTCATCGACTCGGTCCTGATGCCCCCGGCCAAGTAACTCCCGGCATCAGCCCGCCCCCGGCGCGGCCGTGCAGCCTCCCCGCTGCACGGCCGCGCCGTCTGTGTACGGGCCGTAAGCTGCCTCCATGCGCGTGGGCGGACTCCGAGTGGATGCGATCTCCGACGGCGCGTTCGTCGCGCGTCCGAGCTACTTCGGCGACCGGGTGCCCGCGACGGCCCGGCCGGACGTCTTCGACCGCGACGGGGCGGCGTGGCTCCCGATCGGCTGCTTCCTCATCCGCGAGGAGCAGGGCGAGACGGATGGTGCGGCGGCTGTCGTCCTGGTGGATGCCGGACTCGGCCCCGCCCTCGACCCGATGCCCGACGGGATGATGCTGATCGGCGGCCAGCTGCCGACCGGACTGCGCGCGGCGGGCATCCATCCGGCCGAGGTCACCGACATCGTGATCACGCACTTCCACATGGACCACGTCGGCTGGCTGTTCGGCACGGATGCACAGCCCACCTTCCCGAACGCCCGTCTCTGGTTCGGCGCGGGCGAGTGGGCGCACTTCGTCGAGGGCCGGGGCGAGATGGCGCCGCACATCCGGGCCGGCTTCCGCGCGCTCGGGGGAACACTGACGCTGCAGCCCGTCGACACCGAGGTCGTCGTCATGCCCGGAGTCCGGGCCGTGCCGGCACCCGGACACACGCCAGGACACCTGGCCGTGGTGGTCGAGTCGCGCGGTGAGCGGCTCCTCCTGCTGGGCGACGCGATCACGATCCCGCAGCAGCTGGCCGAAGAGGGCTGGCACTCCCTGGGCGATGTGGACGCGGCCCGCGCCGAGCGCACGCGTCAGGGACTCTGGGAGCGTCTCGTCGAGCCGGGCACGACCGGCGTCGGCGCGCACTTCCCCGAGCTGCGGAGTGGGCGGCTTGTGGGCGGGGAGTGGTCGCCCGTCGGCGGGTAGCCGACCTCGGATTCGTCGCGCGTCACTCGGACAGGAAGCCGCTGAGCGCTTTCGTCAGCTTCGCGCGGGCCGTCTCGTCGTCGATGGTGGCCGGCCGGTCGCCCGGCTGAGTGCCGTAGTCGCCGAACTGAGCGTGATCCATGCCGTCGATCTCCACCATCCGTGCGTCCTCCGGCAGCAGGTGCCGGTTCGCTGCGATCTTGGCGGGCGTGCTCAGGCCGTCGCGGCTGCCGCCGATCGACAGCACGCGCAGATCCGTACCGCTGAGGTCGTTGGCGCAGTAGGAGCCGAACAGGATGAGTCCGGTCACCTCCGGATCCTCGGCCAGCTGGCAGGCGCGGACGCCGCCGAGGGAGTGGCCGCCGACGTACCAGTCGGTCACCTCGGGAGCGTGAGCGGTGAACGTGGAGAGCGGCCGCTGGTCGAAGAACGCGAGGTTCAGCGTCGGCTTCGTGATGACGACGGTGAGGCCCGTCTCGGCGACGACGCCCGAGAGTTTGTTCAGGTAGGCGTACGGGTCGACGAGCGCGCCGGGGACGAACACGAGGCCGTCGCCGGAGGGTGTGCCGGTCGGCTCCATCACGACCGACTCGCCCGCGTCGTCGATCGTGACGGCGGGGTTCCGCCACGCCTCGAGCGCCGCGGAGCGATCGCCCATCATCGGCGTGGACGCCCAGGCGAGGAAGCCCACCACGACCAGCACGAGGACGCCGAGGACCGCGCCGCCTGCGATGAGGATGCGGCGACGGGTTCCGCTGGACCGGCTCACGAATCCAGCGTAGCCCGACCATAAGCCTGCTGACTAATGTCCTAGCAAGGGAGTTTGGGTCCTCGCGGTTAGGCCGACGCGCTCCACTGCTGGCCGGGCCGGTAGGAGCCGAAGCTCCACTCGCGCCCGCCGGGGTCGAGCACCCGCGCGCGACGGCTGCCCCACTCCGTCTCCTCGGGCGGGAACACCACCGTGGCGCCCGCGGCGACGGCGCGCGCGAACATCCCGTCCACGTCCTGGGTGACGAGGTACAGACCGACGCCGGTGGAAGCGCCGACGAGCGGCGGGACGTCGTAGGGCGCATCGTCCGACGCCAGCATCACGACGGTGTCGGCCCAGCGCAGTTCGCTGTGAACCACGGTCCCGTCATCCCCGGACTGCAGCTGGAGCACGTCGAAACCGAGTGCTTCGAGCCAGGCGATCGCGGCCGGGGCGTCGCGATAGCTGAGGGTGACCGCTGACGAGATCATGGTTCCTCCCGGCCCGTCGGGCTGGTCAGTCGTTCAGGACGGAGGACGGCGGTCGCGCCTGCAGGTCGGCGCGGATGCCGTCGAGGACGGCGTGCACCGAGACGCGCTTGGCCTCGGTGTCGACGATGTTGGCGGGAATGGTGACGACCAGGCCGGAGCGGTAGAACGCCCGCACGCGGAAGCCGCCCTGCCAGGATGACTCCATGCTGTTGTCGCTCTCCGTCCCGCCGGAGAGCTCGAAACGCAGCAGGCCGGAACGGCTCTCGACGCGCGTCACCACCTGGGCACCCGGGGTGCTGTCGTCGATGACCTCGGCGGCGACCACGGTGTGCTCGGTGAAGATGCCGACACGCAGGGTGACGGTGGAGAGACCGGAGGCGATGGCGGCACCGAGGTAGATGATCCGGGCGTCGCCCACGGCGAGCTCGAGCTGGCGGATCAGCGCCGGGTACCACTCGGGGTTCCCGCCGAGCAGGTCCTTCAGCCCGCGCTCTCCGTCGAGGAGCTCGCGCAGCTGGTCCTGGATCGCCGCAGTGTCCGTCATGGCCTGCCCTTCGGTCGCCACTGAGGCGCGGCGGGAGCCGCGTCTCTGCTCAGCATATCGCTAGCCAGGCTAGAGGAGCGATGGTCTACAGATTCTCAGACAGCGGGGGATGCAGCGACCTTGTACTGCGCTCCGCGGTGCGTGTCGGGCAGTCGGTCGCCCGCGCCGTGCAGCTTGTTGCGCAGCGTCCCCGGCGCGTACTCCTCGGGGTACGCGCCCCGCTTGCGCAGCTCCGGGATGACGTACTCGACGATGTCCTCGAACGTTCCGGGCGTGATGGCGTACGCGAGGTTGAAGCCGTCCACGTCGGTCTCCTCGACCCACTCCTGCAGCTGGTCCGCGATCTCGGCGGCCGAGCCGACGATGAAGGGGCCGAGGCCGCCGATGGCGCCGTTGCGGCCGATGTCGCGCACGGTCCACTCGCCGCCGTCCTCGTTCGGCCGCTGGAAGTTCGCGACGGCCGACTGGATGGCGTTGCTGTCGACGTTGCCGATCGGCTCGTCCAGGTCGTACTGCGAGAGGTCGACGCCCATCCACCCGGACATGAAGACGAGCGCGCCCTCGTCGCTGGTGTACTGCAGGAAGTCCTGGAACTTGGCCTGCGCCTTCTCGCTGGTCTCGTCGGTGATGATCGTCAGCAGCGTGTAGATGCGCGCCGAGTACCGGTCGCGGCCTGCGGCCTCGAGGGCGTCGCGGAGCTTGCCGACGGTCGCCTTCAGACCCTCCTTGGTGGACGCCGCGACGAAGATCGCCTCCGCGTTCTCCGCAGCGAACGCGATGCCGCGCTTCGATGCGCCGGCCTGGTAGATGACCGGCGTGCGCTGCGGGCTCGGCTCGGAGAGGTGGATGCCCGGCACCGTGAAGTGCTTGCCGCGGTGGCCGATCTCGTGCACCTTCGACGGATCGGTGAAGACACCGGACTCGCGGTCGCGGATGACCGCGTCGTCCTCCCACGACCCCTCCCACAGCTTGTAGAGCACCTCGAGGTACTCGTCGGCGTGGTCGTAGCGGTCGTCGTGCTGCAGCTGGTCGTCGTGGCCCATGTTGCGGGCGGCGGAGGGCAGGTATCCGGTGACGACGTTCCAGCCGACGCGGCCGTTGGTCAGATGGTCGAGCGTCGACATTCGGCGGGCGAACGGGTACGGGTGCTCGTAGGCGGTGCCCGCGGTGATGCCGAAGCCCAGGTTCTCGGTCACCAGCGCCATCGCCGAGACGAGCAGGATGGGGTCGTTCACCGGCACCTGCGCGCCGTGACGGATGGCGGCCTCGTTGCTGCCGCCGTACACGTCGTAGGTGCCGAGCACATCGGCGATGAAGATGCCGTCGAAGTTCCCGCGCTCCAGCAGCTTTGCGAGCTCGGTCCAGTAGGTGAGGTCCTTGTAACGCCACGCCTGGTCCTCGGGGTGCCGCCACATACCGGACGACTGGTGGGCGACGCAGTTCATGTCGAACGCGTTGAAGCGGATCTGCCTGGTCATGGGTCCAGGATGAGCGAACCCGGCCCCGCCCGCACGCGCGCCGTCATGGTGCGTAACGCGCGCCGGCCTCAGTTGCGTTGATGGAGGTGCTGCCGGGTCAGCTCCGCCAGCTCCTCGTCGCTCAAGTCGTCGTAGCGCTTGCCCTCGGTGCGCTCCAGGCGCATCCATCGGACGAACAGCAGGACGAGCACGGGCACGTCGGCGACCTCGGCGATGAACCAGAGCAGGTCGCCGGAGAGGTGCTGGTCGTGCAGGGGAGTGGGGAACCAGAACGGCATGCGCCCGACGATCGCCGGTGCGTGGTCGAGGATGCCGTCGTTGAGTCGCAGCAGGAGGCCGGGGATCGCATCCAGCACCAGCTCGACGAACGCGAGCAGGAACTCCACCGTGATGAAGAACCCGGTGCGGACGACGGAGTGGGCGACGATCGGCAGCACCAGCAGCACTCCGACGAGCGGGGTGAGGACGGAGATGGTCCACTCGGACCACACCGAGTCGCGCAGCACGGCGGCGAGCGGCGTGAGGAAGACGAGGAACACCGCGCACGCGAACGCGGGGGCGGCGATGGCGTTGCCGAACGCGCGCACCGGCCGGGAGCGCATCACCCGGTCGGTGCGGCGGCGGCCGGCGGGGCCGAGCGCCACGCGCGCAAGGGCGACGGGCCTCCCGAGGGCGAGGAACGCGGGGACGACGAAGAGCAGGAGCGCGATCCGGGTCGTGAAAGCCCAGCGGAGGTCGGTGCTCTCGGCGCCGAGGAACCCGAACGAGATGACGGCGTACGACCCGAGGCCGAGCAGCAGGAACGCGGCCGTCAGGCGAAGCGGCCAGCGGCGGCCCCGGCGATGGAGCCGGAGGACGCCGCCCAGGTACAGCACGGCCGCCGCACAGAGCAGCGCAGCGGCGGCCGGGTCGAACGACCAGGTGGTGAGGAAGACGGCGACGGGGGGCGTGAGCGGCTCCGATCGGTGACGGGCCTCCCCATTCTCATCCCAGGTCGGGAGCGCGATCCGGCCGCAGGCCTCCGTCTGAGAGGAACATCAGTCCGACTCAGAGGACTCCCGGTGGGATCGGGCCACGACCCCCTTAGGCTCGATCCCGGTCGCGCGGACTTCGGGCGATGGGGTGCGGGTCGTGAGACGGACGAGGTCTGGATGACGGGCGGCGAACGACGGCGGGCTCTGGAGCAGGAACGGGCCGAGCGGAGCGGTCGCACCTCGCGGAGTCGTGGCGCGCGACCAGCGTCGGCACCGCGCTCCTCACGCCGCGGGATCGCACTCGGCGCCTCGGGCGCGACCATCGCACTCCTCGCCGGCATCGCCATGGCGCCGCCGGCCGTCGCTGAGCCCATCGACATCGTGACGGCCGCCGCCAGCGGGCGCGCGGCGCACCAGGCTATGACCGTCTCGGCGATCGTGGCGTCCGCCCGCATCGACCGCGACGACCCCGTCGCCTCGGCGGTCGCCGGCATCATCGCCGGTCACGGCGGCGCGGCGGGCGAGCGGGCCGCTGGGGCGATCGTCTCCGCCCTCGCCCTCGGCGGCGCGCGCGAACAGATCGTCGCCACAGCGCTCAGCTACCTCGGCGACCCGTACGTGCTCGACGGCTCGGACCACTCCGGCATCGACTGCTCCGGACTGGTCATGGTCTCGTACGCCGCCGTCGGCATCCCCCTCGGGCATCTCGTCCACCTGCAGGACGATGCCGGGCGCCCGATCAGCGAGAGCGATGCCCAGCCGGGCGACCTGGTGGTGTTCGACGACGAGGAGCACATCGCGATCTACCTCGGCGACGGGATGCTCATCCAGGCGCCCGAGGAAGGCCGCCCGGTCGAGATCACCACCGTCTGGCAGGGCGTTCCCCACCACTTCACGCGCCTGCTGCCCTGAGCGGCCTGCATACTGGTCGCATGACCGTCGCCAGCCTGCTCGCCTTCGCCGGCCTCTGCCTCGTGCTCGCCCTCACACCCGGACCGGACACGTTCCTCGTCCTCCGTTTCAGCCTGGCGCGGCAGGGCGCGGGCATCGCGGCGGCTGCGGGCACCGCGCTCGGGTCGCTGGTGTGGGCGGTCGCGGTGGCCCTGGGGCTCGCCGCCGTACTCGAGCAGTCGGCCGAGGTCTTCCGCATCCTCAAGATCGTCGGCGGCCTGTACCTGATCTACCTCGGCGTCGCCGCCTTCATCGCGAGCCGGAAGGGCACGGCGCACGGCGTCGAGCCGACCGCCCGCCGCACGGGGCTGCGTTCGGGATTCACGGCGGGGATGCTCTCCACGATGATGAACCCGAAGGTCGGTCTGTTCTTCCTGGCCATCGCGCCGCAGTTCGTCCCCCACGACGGCTCGACCATCGCCAGCACCCTGCTGCTCGGCGCGATCGTCGCCGTGGTCGGCTCGCTCTACCTCGTGGTGGTCGCGCTGCTGGCCGGCCGCGCCGTCGCCTGGCTGAAGCGTCCGGCTGTCACGACGTGGCTCGAGCGCATCTCGGCCGGGATCCTGGCCGCGCTCGGGATCGGGACGATCGCGCTCAGCGCGGAGTCGTGAGCCCGAGCGTACCCAGGAGCTCGCTGACGCGTGCACGATCCTCGGCGCCGAGGCCGAGGATCGGACGGGGCAGGCAGGAGCGCGATGCCCAGCCGAGCTCTTCGGCGATAGCAGCGGTCACACGGAGGCTGCCGTACGCCGCGAAGAGCGCCCAGAGTCCGTCCCACTCGTGCGAAAGCGCCTCCGCCCGCGCGGCGTCGCCCGCCCGAGCGGCAGCGGTGATCGCCGCCGGATGGTCGGGCAGCGTGCCGGCGATCACGGAGTACCAGGCGTCGCATCCCGCGTTCAGTCCGGCAGCGCCCGATGCATCGCCGGAGACGCCGATGGTCACATCGCCAGGCACGATCGAACGCAGGTGGTCGATCCGAGCGCGCGCCGCGACCGGATCGGCAGGAACCCCGGGGATCTTGATCGACGCGACCGTGGGCAGTGTCGCGATGCGGGCATAGAGATCGTCCGTGAAGGTGAAGTGGGTCGTTGCGGGGTTGTCGTACACGATCATCGGCACCGAGAGGTCGGCGTCCACATCCGCATAGAGGCCGTAGACGTCGTCGGCGGTCAGCGCCTGGTAGGTCATCGGCGCCAGGAGCACCGCAGCGGCACCGGCCGATTGGGCGTCCTCCACGTATTGCCGCACGTGGCTGGTCCGCAGGCCGCCGATGCCGGCGAAGACCGGGGTGTCGCCGGCCTCGGCGACGGCGGCCGACACGACGGCGCGGCGCTCCTCGCGCGAAAGGTAGGCGTACGACCCGGTGGAGCCGAGCGCGGTGATCGAGTCGACCGGCGCGGCGGCCAGCCGTCGCACGATTGCGCGGAACGCGCGTTCGTCGAGTCGGTCACCGGCGAGGGGCGTGAGGGGGAAGGCGCTGAGGCCTTCGAGGGAAGGGTCGACCACATCCCGACGGTATCGGCAAAGGGGAGGGATCCGCGATCCCTCCCCTTCGTGCCCTCGGCGTCGTGCGAGCGCGTCTGCCGGTCAGACCTGCGGAGCACCGTCCGGGCGGCGACGGCCGCGGGTCACGAACAGGTAGCCCGCGATCAGCAGGGCCAGCGCGATCACCACGATGAGCGGCGCGACGATCGAGCCGGTCGAGGCGAGCGAGCCCGCGGAGGTGGATCCGGCGGTCACCGCGCCGTTGCCGCCACCGGTCGACCCCCCGGCCGATCCGCCGGGCAGGGCGCCGGAGGGCTGGCCGTCAGCGGTGACCTCGAAGTTCACCGTCACCGACTTCCCGCTCTGCGAACCCGTGATCGTGATGGTGTGGGCGCCGAGGTCGGTCGGTGCGGTCGCCGTGATGGCGGCCGATCCGCCCAGCACGTCGGTGCGCGGCAGCGCGACCGGGTCGGACTGCATGACCCCGGTGACCTGACGGTCGCCGCGGAAGCCCGCCAGCGTCGCCGTGATCGGGTCGCCCGGCTTCACCGTCGTCGCGCTCAGCGTCACCGAGGCGCCGGCGCTGAGGGCCGCGTAGTCGCGGTTCAGCTCCAGTGCGCGGGCGATCGTGAAGAACGTGTCGGACTGGTCGGTCAGGCCGACGACGTCGGCAGCACCGGGACCGTACCCGGCGATGCGCAGCTGGGCGCCGGTGTGCTGCTGCGAGCCCCCGGCGGCCGCGGTGCCGTAGGCGACCTTCATCACGGTGCCGTCGGCGGTCGTCAGCGCGGTCGAGAGGGTCGCCGGCGGGGTGCTGTCGACGATCTGGCTGGTGTGGGCGTGGTCGGCGGTCACGATGACCAGCGTGTTGCCGTCCTTCTTCGCGAACGCGAGCGCCGCCTGCACGGCCTCGTCGAGGTCGACGGTCTCGCCGATCTGACCGCACGCGTCGGCCGAGTGGTCGCGCTTGTCGATGCTGGCGCCCTCGACCTGGAGGAAGAAGCCGTCACCGCCCGGCTTGTCCAGGAGGGAGATCGCCTTGTTCGTCAGCGACGAGAGCGAGAGGTCGGTCGCCAGCCGGGCCGGGTTCGGGGTGCAGGTGACCGGCGCCTGGTCCGCGCCGCCGACGGTCGCCGTCGTCGAGGCGTAGCGGGTCGGGAAATTGCCGGGGGTGAACAGGCCGAGCAGCGGCTTCTGCTGGTTCGCCTCCGTCACACCCGCCAGGCCCGCGGCGTCGCCGACCACCTGGTAGCCGCGCTCGGCGGCCTGGTCGAACAGCGTCTTGTCCTTCCACTGCCCGGCCTTCGCGGTCTGCGTGAAGGAGGTCGAGCCGCCGCCCAGGGTGACGTCGGCGCGGGCGTCGAGCAGCTGCTCGCTGATCGAGCCGAGGCCGCCGTTCTGCAGGGCGTCGGAGCCGCACGATGCGCTGTCCGGCCCGTAGCAGGAGCGGGCGCCGACATGCGCGACCTCCACGGCCGGGGTCGCATCCTGGATCTCGGCGGTGCTGACATTGCCGGTGCGCAGTCCGTTGGCGCGGGCCAGCTCCAGCAGGGTCGCCTGCGGCTTGCCGTCGATGTCGACGGAGATCGCGTTGTCGTAGGTCTTGGTGCCGGTCGCCCACGCGGAGCCGGTCGCGGCGGAGTCCGGCACGTAGTCCGGCTTGCCCTTGTTCGCGCCGTCCTTGTACACGGAGTAGGTCGTGTACTGGCCGGTGAGCGGCAGGGCGTCGATGCCGGGCAGCATGCCGCCCGCGCCGTACTGGTAGTTGCGGGCGACCGTGATCTCGCTGTCGCCCATCCCGTCGCCGATGAGCAGGATGACGTTCTTGGCGGGCCCGTTCACGATCGACTGGCGGAGCGCCGTCGTGGAGTCGTCGGGGTTGCGGGCGGCGCCGCCGTTGTCGGAGGTGGCGGCCAGCGCGGGCGCGGGAAGCAGCGCGGCGGCGAGCACGCCGGAGGCGGCGATGAGCACGGCGCCGCCCTTCCAGCGCGAAGCGGAACGGAACATGCGGACGGGTCCTTTCAGTCGAGTGACCGGACCATCCGACCGGGTCGCGGTGACGCGCGGATGAACCTGAGAGAGCGTTCATGTGAACTCTCACAGCATGCCGCGCAGTGCACCTCAGGCGCCGAGTTCGCGCCGCATCAGCCAGCGCACCCGCCCGCCCGAGTGGGCGTCCGTGGCCAGCACGCGCGAGAACCCGTGCTTCTCGAAGAGCTCGACCGTTCCGACGTAGCCGCTGATCACATCCACGCGCTCACCGCCGGTGTCGACCGGGTAGCCCTCGACCAGCGCGGCACCGGAGGCGCGGGCGTGCTCGACCGCGCCGTCGAGCAGGTCGTGCATCAGGCCGCGTTTGCGGAACCCGCCGCGCACGACGAAGCACACGATCGACCACGGATCGCGCTCCTCGTCGAGGTGCGGGATGGTGCGGGAGTTCATCAGCCGGCGGTAGGTCGACTTCGGGGCGACCGAGCACCAGCCCGCGACCTCGCCGTCGAGGTAGGCGAGCACGCCCGGGCCGGGCTCCGAGGAGCACTCCGTGCGCATGTACTCGATCCGTCCGGGCATGTCGAGGCGGGAGTCGCGGTAGGACATGCAGACGCATCCACCGCCGCCGGGTTTTCTCGGGACCATGAAGGTCGCGAAGTCGTCGAAGCGGCCGGTGGCGGGGAGGACGTCGATGGCCATGTCGGAAGTGTATTCCGGGCCACCGACTACGCCAGGCTGGACTCCGTGCTCGCGGCACCGGCGAGCGCCTCGCCGCGCAGACCCAGCTCCGGGAAGGCGAGCAGCACCATGTCGACGAGCTCCTCCAGCGGACGGGTGAGCGCGTCGGTGACGGGGAGGCCGAGCTGGGCCTCGTGCTCGGCGATCGTGTCGTCGATCCCGGCCGCCGTCAGGCCCTCGTGGTTGATGGTGACGCCGATGACGCTGGTGTCGCTGAACGCCTGGATCAGGGCGATCTCGCTCGCGGCCGTCGGCATCGGCATCATCGGGAAGTCGCCCAGCATCACGCGCCCGGGGGCGTGCTGGAGGATGACGCCCTCCGGCCGGCTACCGCGCAGGATGGCGCCCGAGCTGAGGTAGGCGGGGTGGCTCAGCGCGCCCTGGCCTTCGACGATGATGACGTCCGGGTCCTCCTCCTCGAACGCGGCGACGACCTGCGCCTCCACCTCGCCGGAGCAGAACTGGGGGATGGTGGCATCGAGCGCGACTGCGTACCGGGCCCCCTGGATCAGCGCCGTCTGCCCGGTCCCGACCATCACGGCGCGAATGCCCTGCGCGTTCAGCGCCTGGGTGAGCAGCGTGGCCGTGGTGCGCTTGCCGACCGATCCGTCCGTGCCGAGCACCGCGATGCGGGGGCACGTGACGTCGAAGATGCGGCCGCTGAACAGCGTCAGCTCCGCGATCTCCTTCGGCCGCCGCACGTCCTCGATCGTCACACCGGCCACGAGGGCGGCGGCGACGAACTCGGCGTCGTCGTTGAGGTACTCGTGCAGTCCGTTGACCAGGTTCATCCCGCGGTCGATGCCGTCGAGGAGCACGGCGCGGTGGTCGGCGGTCAGCCGGCCGTCAGTGGGCGCCATCCCGAAGATGAGGGTGTCGGGGATGAAACCCGCGCGATCGAGGGAGGCGTCCAGGCTCGCGAGCACCGGGATCCCGTTGGGCACCCCGTCGAGGAGCCGGCCTGCGTCTTCGCCGGCGCAGGTGCTGTCGATGACGCTGAGGATCTCGTACTTCTCGGAATGACGGACCAGACCGTTGGCGGTCTTGCCGTCGAGCCTCCCGAACAGGCCTTCGCAGTAGACGACGGCTTCAACGGACGCGGGCATGGCGCTCCTCTTGTATGCACAGAGGAGGCGACGGGATCGTGGCCGGACCCGGGGGTCCTTCTGTCAACGAGGCGTCTTCCCTGAAGTCGGCACAGTGCCGACTCGGGAACCATAGCAGCGCGACCTGGGCGCGGCGCACGGGAGGGGCCGCACGAACGCGTCCGTGCGACCCCTTCCGTGACTCCCGCTGGTGACTCAGCGCCGCGGATCGTTGCGCCCCGGCGTGCCCGCAGCGAGAGCGAGCGTCTGCTGCAGGGCGGTGTACTCGGGCTTGGGCTGGAGGCTCTCGTCGTAGATCGTTGCCGCGCCCTCGCCCGGGAAGACATCGGGCACCCACGAGTACGCGTCGCCGATGCCCCACACCGTGTACGACAGGCACGCCCGCACCGCCAGGCAGGCCTGGAGAGTGGAGGTGAACCCGCCGATCTGGGCGTTCTGCTCCACCGGGGTCACCGGCAGCGTCGTGCGCACATCCACCTCGGTCTCGGCGACCTTCAGCCCCAGTGCCGCGAAGCGCTGGAGGTTGTTCTGCAGGTCCGGGAGCGGGTACTGGGTGTCGAGGTGGGTCTGGAAGCCCACGCCGTCGATCGGCACGCCCTGCGCCGTGAGGTCCTTCACGAGCTGGTAGACGGCGTTGCTCTTGGGGCCCGTGTACTCGATGTTGTAGTCGTTGTAGAACAGCAGGGCCCGCGGGTCGGCCTGGTGCGCCCAGCGGAAGGCGTCGGCGATGTAGCCGGGCCCGAGCTTCTGCAGCCAGATGGTGTCGCGCAGCGTTCCGTCGTCGTTGAACGCCTCGTTGACCACATCCCACTGCCAGACCTTGCCCTTGAAGTGGGTGACTTCGTCCACGACGTGCTTCTTGAGGAGCGCGCGCACCTCGTCGGGGGTCATCGACGGCGCCGCGGCGTTCAGCCACGCGGGCAGCTGGCTGTGCCAGACCAGGGTGTGCCCGCGCACGAGCTGCCCGTTCTGCTGCGCGAAGGAGACGAGGTCGTCGGCCGCCGACCAGTCGTACGTGCCCTGCGTCGGCTCGACGACCTCCCACTTCATGACGTTCTCGGGAGTGACGCTCGAGAACTGGGACGCAGCGATCGCCCGGTAGTCGGAGTTCGTGGCGAGCAGATCGGTGTTGATGGCGGCGCCGATGCGCAGCCCCGACTGCGACGCCAGGGCGCGCAGGGAGTCGGGTGCCGCAGGGGTGTGGTGGGACGGTGCGGACGGTGGGGTGGTCCTGGCCGCGAAGGCGGCTCCCTGGGAGAGGATCACTGCTCCGGCCCCGATCACTGCAGCAGTGATGAGACCGGCTCGAAGACGGATTGACACGCGGATACTCCTTTGTATGCGTCGGACGTCGCGGCTCTGCGGCGTCCTCACCGGTTTTGTTGCATCATCCAGCAAAACCGTGACCCATACGGGTGTCAAAAGTTTTGGAAAAGTCTTCTGCTTGGTCGGATTGCGTGTGTGCGAGGGGTCGCCGGGGGAGGGCGCGGCCGAGCCGGCCCTCCCCGGCGCACTCACTCCCGGGCCGTGTGCGTCCGAGCGCGTCGGCGCAGCACGATCAGCAGGCCGCCGCCGATCAGCAGCGCCAGGGCGATCAGCCCGGCCACCGGACTCACGTCGGACCCTGTCGAGGCGAGGGCCGCCGGATCGCCGGCCGACACCGCGGTTCCGGCGGCCGTCACGCTGAAGGCCGCCGTCGCGACGACCGTCCCGCCGATCGCTGCGGTCACGGTGTGCGCGCCCGCGGGGACCGCCGGCACCGTGAAGGCGAAGGTCAGCGTCCCGTCGGATGCAGCGGTCGCCGTGCCGACGGTGACCGGCGTGGAGTTGAACACGAACGTGACCTGGGCGCCCGGCGTGAAATGCGTTCCGGTGACGGAGACGCGGTCCCCGACCGCGCCAGAGCCTGCGGACAGCGCGATCGCCGCCGGGTCCGTCGCCGGTCCCGAGACGCCCTGGCCGCCCAGCTGCAGGTCGCACGCGATGCGTCCGCTGTAGAGGGCGTGACCCTCCGTCGGGCTGCCCGGGCCGGTGCCGTACACGCCGTCGTCCGACCACAGGGCCTCGCGCGTCCCTCCGCCGCAGGTGGACGCCGGGGCGAGGGCGAAGCCCTCCAGGTTGTCGTTCGGCAGACCGGCGGGGCGGCTGTAGACGACCTGCGGAACGATCGTTCCCGTCCCGTCGACCTTCAGAACGGTGGAGGAGACGCCGCAGGTGTTGTCGCAGAGCGCCCAGATGCGCTGGGTGGCGGCGTCGAACTGCACGTCCATCACGTGGCCCATCTTCGTGTCCACGACCGCGACCCGGTGGAAGGTGTGGTCGCTGTTGAGCGCGTAGGCGTACAGCTTTCCGTCGTTCTCCAGCGCGGCGAAGTAGAGGCCGGTGCCGTGCAGCGGATAGTCGGCGGGCTTGTACGTCGTGCCGGTGGACTGGTCGAGGAAGCCGTTAGCGGTGAGGTAGCTGTCCGGCACGAAGGTCACGCCCTCGAAACCCAGGTTGGCCTCCGTCTTGTTCCCGGCGTGAAGCTCCGGGAACTCCGCGGTCAGGTTCCACTGGTCGGTGGCGACCAGCGTCGTGGCCGACGAGGTCGGGTCGATGCGGAGGATGGAGTTGAGCGGGATGGTGTTGGCGGCGTTGTTGCGCTCGGTCGTGACGTAGAGCGCTCCGTCCGGTCCGACCGTGAGCCCCTCGGAGTCCGGCTGGTTCGTCGCGGTGTCGCTGCTGCCCGGGAAGAAGATCTGCTTGCCCGCGCCCCAGCCGTTGGCGGTGTCGGCCACCCAGAAGCCGTTCTCCTTCACCATGCGGAACACCCAGCTCTTGTTCTTGACGCTGTAGAGCACGTTCGCGTTGGTCGGGTCGAAGACCAGGCCGCTGACGTCACGGCCCTCCGGACCGGTCGTGGTCTCCCATGCGCAGAGCGAGTCGGCAACCGAGACGGTGGCGCTTCCCGGCCAGGCGACGGGAGTGCCCGCGCCGGCGGGGAGGGTGCCCGTGCCGGACGGCGCCTCGGGCTGACAGGTCAGCGTGTTGCCGCCGCCGTTGCCGCCGTCGGCGGGGTTGGTGAGCACGTTCTGGCACGCGGCGGCGTTGGAGGCGCCGAAGCTCTTGGTCGCCACCGAGGCGAAGGATCCCGTGCCATCAGGGCAGCGTGCGAACGCGCCCGCTCCGAACTCATTGCCCTCGTCGGTGCCGGCTTCGCCTGCCGTGTAGTCGACGGAGTCGACCAGGGTGCCGGCGGTGCCTCCGGTGCCGTCCGGCAGGTAGAGCTTGACGCCGTCCCCGCCGCTGCTCAGCCCCTTGGTGGAGGAGAAGTACGCGTAGCCGTGAGCGGGCACGACCGTCGTCGGGGTCCCGTCGGCGAGGCTGGCGGAGAAGGTCGTGGCGGCCGTCGCTGCCCCGCTGTCGATCTGCAGCCAGCCGGTGATGTCCACATCCACCGACCCGCTGTTGACGAGCTCGATCGCGTCCCCGACCGGGGTGGCGGTGTTGTCGGACGACACCTCGTTGATGTGGATGCCCTTCCACGCCGGCTGCGCCGGGGCGAACCGGCTCTTTCCCGGCGAGCCGAGGTCACCGCTGGCCGACGCCCATGAGCCCTCCGCGTCGCCGACGGCGGAAAGCTGCCACTGCGAGGCATCGTTGGCCCCGAGCGCCGCGGCCGTCGTGGGCACGCCCGACTTCCCCTGGGTGCGCGGGCCCTTGACGGTGCCCGTGCCCTGGTCGTTGTAGGTGAGCCGGTCGACGAGGTTCGCGACCGCATCCGGGCCGTCGAAGAGGTTGATCTCGTCGGCGCGGCCGAGGCCGGTCGTGTTCCCGGCGAGCACCTTCACGTCGGCGCCGAGCGACCATTCGGACCGGAAGGCGGCATCCGCCGACTCGGTGATGATGGCGGATTCGCCGGACGCCAGCGTCCCGAGCCCGTCCAGCGGGACCGTGCCGGGCGTCTGGCTGTCGTCATCGAAGGACCAGCCGGTCAGGCTGACCGGCGTCGTGCCGAGGTTGGTGAGCTCGATGAACTCGCCGCCGGTGGTGCCGGGGCTGTACATCCACTCGGTGATCCGCACATCGGGCGTCGACGCGGCCTGCGCGGCGGTGGGGAGGGCGAACGCCAGGGTGCCGGCGGTCGCGGTGGCGGCGAGGACCGCCACGGTTCGGGTTCTGAGAAGTCGCACAGGGACGGAAGCTACCGAAGCCGGCCGTATGGGCGGGAAAGGGGAGGTGAACGGATGGGGAAGCGGACGCCGGTTATATAGTTGACGCATATAAACAACCGAATCCTCACGTACTCCCGCGCACTCTGACAAGGACACCCGTGGCCCGCACCGGCATCTTCACCAAAGACCACCCGCACTACCGCTGGGTGGCACTCTCGAACACCACCCTCGGCATGCTCATGGCGACGATCAACTCGTCGATCGTCATCATCTCGCTGCCCGCCATCTTCACCGGCGTCAAGCTCAACCCGCTCGAGCCGGGCAACGTCTCCTACCTGCTCTGGATGCTGATGGGCTACATGCTCGTCACCGCCGTGCTCGTCGTCATGTTCGGTCGGATGGGCGACCAGTTCGGGCGCGTGCGCATCTACAACCTCGGGTTCGTCATCTTCACGCTCGCCGCGATCGCGCTCTGCCTCGACCCGTTCAGCGGCGGCCCTGGCGCGATGTGGCTGATCGTCTGGCGGTTCGTCCAGGGCGTCGGCGGCGCGATGCTGTTCGCCAACTCGACCGCGATCCTCACCGACGCCTTCCCGGCCAACAAGCGCGGCTTCGCCCTCGGCCTCAACCAGGTCGCGGCCATCGCCGGAAGCTTCATCGGTCTCATCCTCGGCGGGGTGCTCGCCGAGATCGACTGGCGTGCGGTGTTCTTCGTCTCGGTGCCGTTCGGCGTGATCGGCACCATCTGGTCCATCAAGTCGCTGCACGAGGTCGGCCAGAAGAACCCCGGCCGCATCGACTGGCTCGGCAACGCCACGTTCGGCATCGGGCTCATCGCCCTCCTCACCGGCATCACCTACGGCATCCAGCCCTACGGCGACTCCAGCCAGGGATGGGGCAACCCGTGGGTGCTCGGAGCGATCGTCGGCGGCATCGTGCTGCTCGCGCTGTTCGTCGTCGTCGAGCGGAAGGTGCCGGCGCCGATGTTCGACATGCGGCTGTTCCGCATCCGGGCGTTCTCTTCGGGTATCTTCGCCGGGTTCCTCGCCGCGATCGGGCGCGGCGGACTGCAGTTCATGCTGATCATCTGGCTGCAGGGCATCTGGCTGCCGCTGCACGGTTACAGCTACGAGTCGACGCCGCTCTGGGCCGGCATCTACATGCTGCCCATCACGATCGGCTTCCTCGTCGCCGGTCCCATCTCGGGCGCCCTCTCCGACAGGTTCGGGTCGCGGGCGTTCGCGACGGTCGGCCTGCTGCTGGTGGCGGCGACCTTCGTCGGGCTGCTGCTCATCCCGGTGAATTTTGAGTACTGGCAGTTCGCGGTGCTGACCGGTCTCAACGGCATCGGATCCGGCCTGTTCTCGTCGCCCAACCGCACGGCGATCATGAACAGCGTTCCGGCGAACGAACGCGGCGCCGCATCCGGGATGGCCGGTGTCGCGCTCAACGCCGGAAGCTCGCTGTCGATCGGCATCTTCTTCTCGCTGATGATCGCAGGGCTGTCGGTCGCGCTGCCGTCGGCCCTCACCAACGGGTTGACCTCGCACGGGGTCCCCGCGCACATCGCCGCGCAGGTCGGCAACACCCCGCCCGTCGGCAGCCTGTTCGCCGCCTTCCTCGGCTATAACCCCATCCAGAGCCTGCTCGGGCCGACGGGAGTTCTCACCGCACCGCACGTCGACGGGGCCACCCTGACGGGCAAGGAGTTCTTCCCGCAGCTGATCTCCGGGCCCTTCCACGACGGCCTGGTGGTCGTCTTCATCGCCGCCGCCGTCATGAGCGTCATCGGCGCCGTCGCCTCCTTCCTGGGCGGGGCCAAGTATGTTCATGAGGAGGCCGTCGCACCCGAGCGGCTGGCCACCGAGGAAGGCGAGGAAGTCGGTGCCCACCGCGCATGAAGCTGACGAGCGGCCGGCGGCCGGCCGCGACGACGATGTCCCCGGCCGCCTGGCCCTGGCTGTCGGGCGGCTGAACCGCCGCATCCGGTCGTCCACCGGAGGGCTCAGCCACGGGCAGCTCTCCGCCCTGTCGACCATCGTCCGCAACGGACCGCTGCGCCCGAGCGAGCTCGCCGCCATCGAGGTGGCGGCGGCACCGACGATCACGCGCATCGTCGCCGAGCTCGAAGCCCGCGGTCTGGTGGAGCGCACCCCGGACCCGCAGGACCGCCGGTCGCTGTTCGTGTCCGGCACGGATGCGGGAACGGCGCTGCTGCTCGAGGCGCGGTCGGACCGCGCCCGGGCTGTCGCCGGCATCCTCGCCGAGCTCAGTCCGGAGCAGGTGGATGCCGTCCGCGCCGCTCTCCCCGCGCTGGAGCAGGCCGCGCAGGTCACTCCGCCCCCTCCGGCCGTGTCCTGACCCGCTGAGGTGCACGTAGTTGCGCGCGACACGCCGGTTGCGGCCGCAACGACGTGCACTTCGGGGGCCTGGTCGAGGGCGCGGGTCAGGTGAGGGAGAGGAGCGCGGCGGCGGCCACGGCCAACACGAGGCCGACCCACTGGACGGGCGCGACCCGCTCGCGCAGCACGACGGCGGCCAGCAGGATAGTGCCCGCCGGATAGAGCGCGACGAGCACCGACATCGTGGTCAGGTCGCCGAGCCGCAGGCCGAGCAGGATGAGGACGTTGGCCGACGCGTCGAGCGCACCTCCCGCCGCGGCGATGCCGGTTCCGCGCGGTTCGAGGTGGGGCGGATGCCCGTCCACCCGATGCCGTCGGCGGAGCAGGAGGACGCCGACGAGCGTCCACATCACGGCCCCGTTCACCGCGCGGTTGGCGATCAGCGGCACGACCCCGGAATCCCCGGGCGTCTGGTCGAGCAGGATGAGGAACACGCCGATCATCGCACCGGCCCCGACCGCCATCAGCAGGGCGCGGGCGGTCGGCCGCACGGCGCCCTTCTCCGGGACGAAGCCGACGAGGACCACGGCGACCAGCGCCATTCCGATCGCCACATAGCCGACGACGCCGAACCGGTCGCCGCCGAGGAGGCCCCACGCCATCGGCACAACCGCGGACACCAGGGCGGTCAGCGGCGACAGGATGCTCATCGGCCCGATCGCGAGGCATGCGTACAGCAGCCCGACGGCGACCGAGCCGACCAGCCCGGAGAGGGCGCCCCAGCCGAGGGCGGCTGCCGACCAGTGGCCGCCGGTGAACGGCAGCGCGAGAAGGAGCAGGAGCAGGCCGCTGACGGCGCCGACGGCGGTCGTGCGGACCGGGCCGACGCGTCGGGCGGCCACGCCGCCGAGGAAGTCGGCGGAACCGTAGACGACGGCGCTCAGCAGCCCGAGGACTGCGGCCGGCATCAGCTCCCGGCCAGCCGGTACGTGTGGAGGACGGCCCCGGACTCGAAGCGACGCAGCTCGGTGAGCTCGAACGTCCACTTCTCGCGGTCGTCGGGGAAGATCCGGATGCCGCCGCCCACCATGACCGGATAGACGAGCAGTCGCAGCTCGTCGACGAGCCCCCAGACGAGCAGCGAGCGGACGAGGGATGCGCTGCCGGCCACCAGAAGCGGGCCGCCGTCGCCATCCTTCAGCGACTGGACGGACGCCCGGACGGGCACGTCGAGGGCGGTCGCGTTCCAGCCCAGCTCGGCCGGGCGCGAGGTGGCGACGGCCTTGGGCATGCTGTTCATCTTGTCGGCGAACTCGCCGTCACGCGGGGGCCACGCCTCAGCGAACTGCTCGTAGGTGCGGCGGCCGAGCAGCAGGGATTCGGCCTCCAGCACCTCCTGCAGCTTGAACGCGCGCAGGTCGTCGGAGCTGAACGGGATCGTCCATCCCGAATGCCGATGGGTGGGCTCGCCACCGGGAGCCTCGACTACTCCGTCGAGCGTCATGAACTCGGTCACGATGAGCCGCCGCATGTCCGCGATGGTACCGGAGGCCGGCCTGTGGATGCGGAGTTCTCCACAGATCTGCTCAGCCCGGCCGATCGTCGGCGGCCCCGGATACGATCGAGGGATGAGCTTCACCGACGGCTGGATCCCCGACGACAGGGATGCCCCTCCCCTCGACGAGGAGCCGCCGATGCCCGAGTTCGGCGACCCGTACGCGGGTGCGCCGTGGCCGGGCGAGGAGCCCGCTGGGAGCGGCGGTGCCCCGGGCGTCGCGGTGCGCGCGGCGCCGGTCGTCCGCTCGACGCCGCCGCGGTTCGCGTCCGCCGCCGAGGCCTTACGCACGGTGTTCGGGTACGAGGAGTTCCGCGGGCAGCAGCAGGCGATCATCGAGCGCGTGGCGGCCGGCGGCGACGCCGTCGTCCTGATGCCGACCGGTGGCGGCAAGAGCCTCTGCTACCAGATCCCGTCGCTGCTGCGCGAGGGCACCGGCGTGGTCGTCTCCCCCCTCATTGCTCTGATGCAGGACCAGGTGGATGCGCTCACCGCGGTCGGTGTGCGGGCGGCCTTCCTCAACTCGACGCAGGATGGAGCGGCGCGGTCCGCCGTCGAGCGTGCGTACCTGTCGGGCGAGCTCGACGTGCTCTACGTCGCGCCGGAGCGGCTGTCGTCGGAGTCGACCAAGCGGTTCCTCGAGCGCGGCAGCATCGCGCTGTTCGCCATCGACGAGGCGCACTGCGTGTCCCAGTGGGGGCACGACTTCCGGCCGGACTACCTGGCGCTCTCCGAACTCGCCGACCGCTGGCCGGACGTGCCCCGAATCGCGCTCACGGCGACTGCGACCGAGGCGACGCACAAAGAGCTCACGTCCCGCCTCAAGCTCGAGGGCGCCGAGCACTTCGTCTCCGATTTCGACCGGCCCAACATCCAGTACCGCATCGTGCCGAAGGTCGAGCCGCGCAAGCAGCTGCTCGACTTCATCACCAGCGAGCACCCCGGCGACGCGGGCATCGTCTACGCCCTCTCGCGGGCGTCCGTCGAGAAGACGGCAGAGTTCCTCTCGTCGCACGGGCTCACGGCGCTGCCGTATCACGCCGGGCTCGAGGCCTCCCGTCGCGCGCAGACGCAGTCGCGGTTCCTGCGCGAGGAGGGCGTGATCGTCGTCGCCACCATCGCCTTCGGCATGGGCATCGACAAGCCGGATGTGCGGTTCGTCGCCCACATCGACCTGCCCAAGTCGGTCGAGGGCTATTACCAGGAGACCGGTCGTGCCGGGCGTGACGGCCTCCCCTCGACGGCGTGGCTCGCCTACGGACTGCAAGACGTCGTGCAGCAGCGCCGCATGATCGACGACTCCCCGGGCGACCTCGCGCACCGGCGGAGGATGACGCAGCACCTGGATGCGATGCTCGCGCTCTGCGAGACCGTCCAGTGCCGCCGCATCGACCTGCTCGGCTACTTCGGGCAGCCGTCCGGCCCGTGCGGCAACTGCGACACCTGCCTGACGCCGCCGGAGAGCTGGGACGGCACCGTGCCGGCGCAGAAGCTGCTCTCGACGGTCGTGCGCCTGCAGCGCGAGCGCAACCAGCGTTTCGGTGCCGGGCACCTGATCGACATCCTCCGCGGCAAGCGGACGCGGCGCGTGGAGCAGTATGGGCACGATCGGCTGTCGACGTGGGCGATCGGCGACGACCTGTCCGAGAGCCAGTGGCGCGGTGTCATCCGGCAGCTGATCGCCAAGGAGCTGTTGAAGCCCGAGGGCGAGTACGGAGTGCTCACCATCACGCCGGCGAGCGCGGAGGTGCTTGCCGGCACGCGTCCGGTGGTGATGCGCCGCGAGCCGGACCGTCCCGAGCGCGCGCCGCGCGCCTCCCGCAGCACGGCGTCCGCCGACCTCGCCGCCGCCGACCAGCCGCTGTTCGAGGCGCTTCGCAGCTGGCGAGCCGGCCAGGCCCGTGAGCAGGGCGTCCCCGCGTACATCGTCTTCGGAGACGCCACCCTGCGCGCTGTCGCCTCCGCGCGCCCGGCCTCCCTCGCCGAGCTCGACGGGATCACCGGCATCGGTGCGAAGAAGCGCGAGGCGTACGGCGAGGCCCTCCTCGCGGTCGTCGCGTCCGCCTGACCGCGTCGCCGCAGAGACCCCTTTGCGCCCGGCGAAAGGCGGGGTATCGTCCGTCGTTCCGGGCGGTCATCAGGGAATCTTTTCCTGCCCGCCCGCGTTATGACATTGAACGATTACTGCGGCGATCTCGGAGGAGGAAGTAGTAGATGGCACGAATGATCGAAGAGCTCGAGGACGAGACCGGCGCCGTCATCAAGTACAAGCGTCACGTGAACGGTCGAGGCCTGGTCTCGCCGTCCGCGCGGGTGGCCGAGTCGGCCTACATCGAGCCGACCGCCTACGTGGAGGCCGACGCGCGCGTCGGCATGGAGGCGTACGTCGGAGCCGGCAGCTGGATCGACAAGGGCGCCACGGTGGGCGACCGCACCTTCGTGGGCGCCAACGTCCACATCGGTGCGGGCTGCATCGTCGGCAGCGGCGTGAAGATCGGCAGCGGAGCGAAGCTCGGCGAGAACGCGATGGTCGGCAACGGCGCGCGCATCGAGCGCGACACCCAGGTGGCCGCCGGTTCCGTCATCGAGCTGAAGGGTGCGGCCGCCGCACGCGCGGCGCTCACCACGCCGCTCCGGTCGCCGCGACCGCAGCAGCGCGACCTGCGCGCCGCGCGCACGCCGCGCACCCCGCGTCGCGCGGCCTGACCGCGAGCTCTCCACGAACGCCGCCCCGGTTGCCCGGGGCGGCGTTCTCGCGTTCCAGACTCCTTGTGCAGGCTGTCACGCCGCAGGCAATCGGTTTTGGAGGTTTCCACAATCGGGCGGAGGGGCGTCCGACGCGCGATTTGTAGGCGGCGCACCGACGTTTTCCGGTTGCGCGCGGCCGGTCGTAGCGTGGCGGAATCCACGATTTTCGTTAGGAGAGGTCATGGTCGACACTGCCGAACGCGTCCCCAGCGCGACCCCCGCATCCGCCCCCGCCACCGCTCAGGCACCCGCTCCGGCCACTGCGCCCGGTGTCACGCCGCGCGTCGACGTCGAAGCCCTCGGCCGTCAGTTGCTCGGCCAGTGGGCGGAGGCGCGACTGGCGTCGCGCGCGCTCTCGTCGCGCCCGGAGATGCAGAAGGTGGAGGGGCTCTCGGTCGCGGACCACCGCAAGCGCGTGTTCGAGCAGCTCAAGCTGCTGGTCGAGAACGGGCAGGTGCATCGCGCATTCCCGAAGTCGGTCGGGGGCCAGGAGGACAACGGCGGGAACATCGCGGCCTTCGAAGAGCTGGTGGCCGCCGATCCCAGCGTGCAGATCAAGTCCGGAGTGCAGTGGGGCCTCTTCGGCTCCGCGGTCATGCACCTCGGCACCGAGCACCACCACAAGAAGTACCTGCCGGCGATCATGTCGCTGGATGTGCCGGGTGCCTTCGCGATGACGGAGACGGGGCACGGGTCGGATGTGGCGAGCGTCGGCACGACCGCGACCTACGACCCGGAGACGCAGGAGTTCGTCATCGACACCCCGTTCCGCGGTGCGTGGAAGGACTACCTCGGCAACGCGGCGGTCGATGCCACCGCGGCGGTCGTGTTCGCGCAACTGATCACGAAGAACGTCAACCACGGCGTGCACGCCTTCTACGTCCCGATCCGGGATGCGAACGGCGACTTCCTCCCGGGGATCGGCGGAGAGGACGACGGACAGAAGGGCGGCCTGAACGGCATCGACAACGGCCGCCTGCACTTCAGCGGCGTCCGCATCCCGCGGACCGACCTGCTGAACCGCTACGGCGACGTCGCGGAGGACGGCACCTACAGCTCGCCCATCGAGAGCCCGGGACGTCGCTTCTTCACCATGCTCGGGACCCTGGTACAGGGTCGGGTATCGCTCGACGGCTCGGCGGTCATCGCCTCCAAGATCGGTCTGAAGATCGCGATCACCTACGCGGATCAGCGCCGCCAGTTCACGGCGGGCAGCCCGACCGACGAGGAGGTCATCCTCGACTACCAGCGGCACCAGCGCCGCCTGCTCCCTCGCCTCGCGACCACGTACGCGGCGAGCTTCGCCCACGAGGTCTTCCTGCGCAAGTTCGACGACGTCTTCAGCGGCGCGCATGACACCGACACCGATCGGCAGGACCTCGAGACGATCGCCGCGGCGCTCAAGCCGCTCAGCACGTGGCACGCGCTCGACACGCTGCAGGAGGCGCGCGAGGCCTGCGGCGGCGCCGGCTTCCTCACCGAGAACCGGCTCACCTCGCTGCGTCAGGACCTGGACATCTGGGTCACCTTCGAGGGCGACAACAATGTCCTGCTGCAGCTCGTCGCGAAGCGCCTTCTGACCGACTACAGCCGCAAGTTCGCCAAGGCGGACGCGGGAGCGCTGGCCCGGTACGTGGTCACCCAGGCGGCCGGCAAGGCGTATCACGGCACGGGGCTGCGCTCCGTGGCCCAGACGGTGCGCGACTTCGGGTCGACCGCGCGGTCGGTGAACTGGCTGCAGGAGCCGGCCACGCAGCGCGAACTGCTGACCGGTCGCGTGGAGACCATGATCGCGCAGATCGCCGGGCGGCTGCGCCCCGCATCCAAGCTGGGCAAGAAGGCCGCGGCCGAGCTGTTCAACTCGCAGCAGAACGAACTCATCGAGGCGGCTCGCGCCCACGGCGAGCTGCTGCAGTGGGAGGCGTTCACGGATGCGCTGGAGCAGGCTCCCGACGCGGGCACCAAGCAGGTGCTCACCTGGCTGCGCGACCTGTTCGGCTTCGGCCTGATCGAGAAGCACCTCGCCTGGTACCTGATGAACGGACGCCTCTCGCCCCAGCGGGCGCAGGCGGTCTCGGCGTACATCGACCGGCTGCTCACGCGCATCCGCCCGCACGCCGTCGACCTGGTGGATGCGTTCGGCTACGGCCCGGAGCTGGTGCGCGCGAAGATCGCGTCGGGCGCCGAGGCGGAGCGTCAGGCGGAGGCCCGCGCCTACTACGCCGAGCGCCGCGCCGCCGGCACCCTCCCCACCCCCGAGAAGTCCCAAAAGAAGCGCTGACCCAGCCCCCGTCCCCACGCCGACAGCTCCTGAGTTTTTCCGCGGATTCCGCCCGGATCGCTGGAAAAACTCAGGAGCTGTTGGCGTGGGAGGCAGGGGTCAGAGGAGGCCGAGGGCGCGGACAGCGTCGCGCTCCGCGACGAGCTCGGCGACGGAGGCGTCGATCCGCTCGCGCGAGAAGGCATCGATCGCGAGGTCGGGCACGATCTGCCACGCTCCCTCGACCGACCGGACCGGGAACGACGACACCAGACCCTCGGGCACGCCGTAGGAGCCGTCGGAGACGATGGCGGCGCTGGTCCAGCGGTCTCCGGTGCCGTTGACCCAATCGTGGATGTGGTCGATCGCCGCGCTCGCCGCCGACGCCGCCGACGACGATCCGCGCACGTCGATGATCTCGGCGCCCCGCTTGGCGACCCGCGGAATGTACTCGTCGGTGAGCCAGCGCTCGTCGACGAGCTCGGTGGCGGGCCGGCCGTCGACGGTCGCGTGCGTGACGTCGGGGTACTGGCTGGCCGAGTGGTTGCCCCACACGATGACTCCGTCGATCGAGCGGACGGGCACGTGCAGGTGCCGCGCGAGCTGCGCGACGGCACGGTTGTGGTCGAGGCGGGTCATCGCAGTGAAGCGCTCCGCCGGCACGTCGGGGGCGTGCGCGCTGGCGATGAGCGCGTTGGTGTTGGCCGGGTTGCCCACGACGAGCACGCGAACGTCGTCAGCCGCCCCGGCGTTGATCGCCTCGCCCTGCGGGCCGAAGATCGCGCCGTTCGCTTCGAGGAGGTCGCTGCGCTCCATCCCCGGCCCCCGCGGGCGCGCGCCGACGAGCAGCGCGACGTTCACGCCGTCGAAGGCCGCGCGCGCGTCGTCGGTCACGTCGATGCCGTGCAGCAGTGGGTAGGCGCCGTCCTCCAGTTCGAGTGCGGTGCCCTCCGCGGCCCGCAGGCCTGCCGGGATCTCGAGCAGCCGCAGGTGCACGGGCGTCTCCCGCCCGAGGAGCTGCCCGGAGGCGATGCGGAACAGCAGGGCGTAGCCGATCTGTCCGCCCGCCCCGGTCACGGTCACGTTCACTGGGGGTGTGGATGCGCTCACGCTGCCGAGCCTAGACCGCAGCCGACGCGCCCGGGAGTCGCGGGTCGCGGCGTACCGTGTGCGCCATGACGTTCGATCCGAATGCCGACATCAGTGGTGGTCGGGTGCGCCGGCGCGGGCGCACCGCCGGGATCGCGGCGGGGGGTGTCGGCCTCGGGGCGGTGGTCATCCTGCTGGTCTCGCAGCTGTTCGGCGTCGACCTGACCGGGCTCGTCGGCGGGGATGCGGGCGGCAGCACCCAGCAGATCGGCACGGGCGACCAGGCGGTCGACTGCTCGACGGGCGCCGAGGCGAACGCCAGCGTCGACTGCCGCATGAAGGGCGCTGCGGCGTCGCTCGAGGCGTACTGGTCGAGCGAGCTGCCGGAGCTCGGCGCGACGTACTCGTCGCCCGAGTTCATCCTCTTCGACGGCCAGACGGGCACGGGATGCGGTTCCGCGACCAGCGCTGTCGGGCCGTTCTACTGCCCGCCCGACCGCACCCTGTACGTCGACACCGGCTTCTTCGACGAGCTGCGCTCGCGATTCGGCGCGAGCGGCGGGCCGCTGGCCGAGATGTACGTGGTGGCGCACGAGTGGGGGCACCACATCCAGAACATCGGCGGCATCATGGAGCAGCACAGCAGCCGGGAGACCGGTCCGGCGTCGGACAGCGTGCGCACCGAGCTGCAGGCGGACTGCTTCGCGGGAAGCTGGGCGGGCGCCGCATCCACCACCGACGACCCGAGCGGCCGGCCCTTCCTTGAGCCGATCACGGACGAGCAGATCGCCGACGCCCTGAGCGCGGCGGCGGCGGTGGGCGACGACCGCATCCAGCAGGCCTCGACCGGACGCGTCGACCCGGAGGGCTGGACGCACGGGTCGGCGGAGCAGCGGCAGCGCTGGTTCACCACCGGGTTCCGGCAGGGTGCGGCGGCGTGCGACACGTTCTCCGTCCCGGCGTCGCGGCTCTGAGCCGCTAGCCTCAACCCATGCGGAGCCTGTACCCCGAGATCGAGCCGTACGACAGCGGGATGCTGGACGTCGGCGACGGCCAGCAGCTGTACTGGGAGGTGAGCGGCAACCCGGAGGGGAAACCGGTCGTCTTCCTGCACGGCGGCCCGGGCGGCGGGACGACCCCGGCGCACCGCCGGCTGTTCGATCCTGAGCGCTACCGCATCGTGCTGTTCGATCAGCGAATGTGCGGCCGCAGCCTCCCGCACGCCAGCGAGCCGGACGCCGACCTCAGCGTCAACACGACCTGGCACCTGGTGGACGACATCGAACGCCTGCGCGAGCACCTCGGCGTCGACCGCTGGCAGGTCTTCGGCGGCTCGTGGGGCAGCACCCTGGCGCTGGCGTACGCGGAGACGCATCCCGAGCGCGTCGCCGAGCTCGTGCTGCGCGGTATCTTCACCCTGCGCGCGCAGGAGCTCGACTGGTTCTACGAGGGCGGTGCGTCAGCGCTCTTCCCCGACCTCTGGGAGGGGTTCCTGGAGCCGGTGCCGGCGGGGGAGCGGTCGCATCTGATGCGTGCGTACAACCGTCTGCTGTTCGATACCGACCCGGCCGTGCACGTTCCCGCCGCCGTCGCCTGGTCGCGCTGGGAGTCGTCCACGATCACCCTGCTGCCGCGCCCGGAGCTGGTGGAGGCGTTCACCGAGCCGACCCATGCCGTCGCCTTCGCGCGCATCGAGAACCACTTCTTCGTCAACGGGGGCTGGTTCGAGGAGGGCCAGTTGATCCGGGACGCGGAGAAGCTCGCCGGCATCCCGACCGTGATCGTGCAGGGCCGGTACGACGTGTGCACGCCGCCGATGACCGCGTGGGATCTGCATCGCGCGCTCCCGGAAGCGGACCTGCGGATGATCCCGGATGCCGGGCACGCGTTCGACGAGCCGGGCATCCTGGATGCGCTGATCGAGGCGACCGACCGCTTCGCGAGCGCGGACGAGGACTCAGCCGGCTAGAACCGCGAGCGCCTTCCGCAGCTGGGTGGACGACGTGGTCATCGTGTACGGGAAGTACACGACCTCGACGCCGACCGCGGCGAACTCGCGCTCGAGCCGCATCCCCTTCTCGGTGCCGCGCCAGTCGTCGCCCTTGAAGAACACGTCGAACCGCAGTTCGCGCCAGGTGTCGAGCTTGTCGGGGACGGTCTCGGCGACCGCCTCGTCGACGTAGTCGATGCTCTGGACGATCTCCAGCCGCTCCGCGAGGGGGATGACGGGGGTGATGCCCTTGGTGAGCTCGAGCATCTCGTCGGAGACGACGCCGGCGATCAGGTAGTCGCACTGGCTCTTGGCGTGTTTCAGGATGTTCAGGTGTCCGATGTGGAACAGATCGAACGCCCCTGCGGCGTAGCCGACGCGTCGGGTCACGGGCTTCCCCCCTTGGTTTGAGATTTCCTCACCTATTCTGTCGGAATAGTGAGGATTTGTCACCAAGAGATCTCGAGGTGCGCTGGATGTGCCCTGTGCGGGTGTCAGCCCGCCTGTGCGGCCTCCAGGAGCGCGGGCGCGATGCGTTGTACCAGCGGGTCGATCTGTCCCAGCGCAGCCTGATACGCGGCGTCGCCGCGACCGTACGGATCGAGGATGTCGCCCTCGTCGTATCCCCGGCGGGTGGGCGAGCCGAGCGAGCGGATGCGGAGGGCCGGACGGTGCGCGGCCGCCCATGCGACGAGCTCGCGGAGGTCAGAGCCCTCGGGCGCCCCGACGATCGCGTCGGCGAACTCCGTCAGGGTGAAGGCGCGGCGCACGATCCGCGGCTCGTGCTCGGTCACCCAGGCGAGATGCTGCTGCGTCGCGGTGAGCACCAGGTCGGATCCGGCGAGCAGCTGCCGATCCGCCTGCCGGGCCACGAACTCGGAGACGTCTATCCCGCGGTCCTCCAGCAGCCGGTCCATGGGTGGGTTCACCGGCCAGCCGCGCTCGGCGTGCGTCCCGGCGGAGTCAACGTGGAAGCGCGGATCGGACTCGAGCGCCTGAGCCAGCAGGAACTCCATCGCGGGGGAGCGGCAGATGTTCCCCGTGCAGACGGTGAGGATGCGGAAGGTGTCGGAGCCGGGCATACAGCCATTCTTCCGGAAAGGACCTGGATGGATCCGGCGGCACCGAAGCGCCCGGCTGGGCCACCCGAAAGGGGGGGTATATCGCCATAGCGTGTCGACAGGGACGCGCGATAGATTTAACGGTTTTGGTTCGCGGACTCGCAGGAGCTCGTGCTAGCTTCTTCTCAGCTCCGCGCAGAAGGCCTGGTCTCACCTCTGTGTTTTTCTGTTCGCGAACTATCAGTATTGGAAGACAGTCCATGGTCCGCAAGGCCAGACACCGCCTCACCAACACCCAAAAGTCCCCCGCTCCCCGCATCTTCACCCGCAACATCGTCGTCACCTCCGTGGCGACGGTCGCCACCGCCGGTATCGCCGTCTTCGGCCTGCCGGCGATCACGGCGTCGGCTGCACCCTCCAACTACGTCGTCGGCAGCCAGCTGGTCTCCGACGACTTCTCCCGCGTCACAGCGGGTGGATGGGGCAGCGCGCCGGTCGGCGGCGTCTACCGGACCACCGGCACGACGCCCTTCTCGGCGACCGGCGACGCCGGCAGCATGACACTGCCGCGTCCCGGCTCGTCGCTCACGGCGACCCTGCCACAGGTCACCGCCGGTGACGTCACGACGTCGGCGACGATCGACGTCCCGCGCATCCCCTCCGGGGGTAACGGCATCTTCGCCGGTGTGCAGACCCGCGTCGCCGCCGGCTCGTACTATCAGGCCAACATCCGGGTGAACGCCGCAGGCGCGCTCACCCTCACGATCCTCCGCATCAACGGCTCCACGGCCGACCAGACGACGGTCGGCAAGGAGATCCGGGTCGCGACCGGCCTCAAGGCCGGGGCATCGGTGCACCTCGAGTTCCAGGCTACCGGGTCGAACCCCGTCCATCTGCAGGCTCGCGCCTGGCCTGAGGGCCAGGCGAAGCCGGACTGGCAGTCCGTCGCCGACGACTCCAGCGCGAAGCGGCTGACCTCCGCGGGCAGCCTCGCCGCCTGGTCGTACGTCTCCGGCTCGACGGCCGCTCAGCCTGTCGCGTTCGACACGCTCGCGGCGTCGACGCTGAAGCCGGTGGAGGAGACCCCGACGCCGACTCCGACGCCGACCACCACTCCGACGCAGACGCCGACCCCGACGCAGACGCCGACCCCCCAGCCGAGCGAGCCGACCGCACCGGTCGACCCCGCGCCGCCGGTCACCCCGCCGACGCCGCCGCAGCCCGCTCCGACCGGCGACCCGTCGATCGACACGTCCGGCACCCGCTTCCCGACGGGCGCGGCCGCCATCGGCAGCACCGCGTACGCGGTTCCCGCCGGCGCCCTGCTCGTGGCCCCGAACGGCTCCGACACCGGAGCGGGGACGGCATCCAGCCCATTCCGCACCGTGCAGCACGCCATCGACGTCGCCGGCAACGGCGCGACGATCGTCCTGCGCGCCGGCAGCTACCACGAGTCGCTGACCGTGCCCGCGACGAAGAAGCTGACCATCCAGTCGTACCCGAAGGAGGCCGCCTACCTCGACGGCAGCTCCGTCGTGAAGGGCTGGACGCAAAGCGGAAGCACCTGGGTCGCCGGAGGCTGGAACCACGTCTTCGACTCCAGCCCCACCTACACCCGTGGCGCCGGTGACGGCTCCACGCCGGGCTGGCAGTGGCTGAACCCGTCGTACCCGATGGCAGCGCACCCCGATCAGGTCTGGGTCGGCAACGCCGCCCAGCAGCAGGTCGCGAGCCGGTCGCAGGTCCGCCCGGGCACCTTCTACTACGACACCGCGGGTAAGACGCTCGTGCTCGGAACCAACCCGGGCAGCCAGGAGGTGCGCGCGAGCGACCTGCAGAAGGCCATCAGCGTCCAGTCCGCCGGCTTCGTGCTGAAGGGCGTCGGGGTGCGCCGCTACGCGCCCTCCGTCCCCGACATGGGTGCGGTCACCGCGTGGAAGGGCGGAGCGCTCTTCGAGAACGTCTCCTTCACCGACAACGCCACGACCGGTGTCTCGCTGGGCGGCGACGGCAACACGCTGCGCTCCGTCACGGCGGCCCGCAACGGCCTGCTCGGCGTCCACGCGAACTCGTCCGATCACCTCACCCTCGACGGCGTGCTGGCGGCGGACAACAACTCCGAGCACTTCAACACCTCGCCGGTCTCCGGAGGCGTGAAGATCACGCGGTCGCGGGTCATCGAGGTCCGCGACAGTGCGTTCCTCCGCAATCAGGCAGCCGGACTCTGGTTCGACGAGTCGGTCTACGGCATGACGATCGCGCACAACGACGCCATCGGCAACGCGGGCAACGGCATCTCGCTCGAGATCTCGTCGACCGCGACCCTGGTGGACAACGTCGCGTCGCGGAACACCTCGGCCGGCATCAAGCTGAACAACATCAGCTCAGCCAAGGTGTGGAACAACACGCTCAGCGACAATGCGCGCAACCTCGACATCACGCAGGACTCGCGTCGGGGCAACAATGCGTCGGACGCCGGTCACGACCCGCGCCAGGCGTTCCCGGACCCGACCATGACCTGGATCACCGGGCCGGTCACCATCCGGAACAACGTCATCTCCGGCGGGACGGGTAACTGCCTGCTGTGTGTCGAGGACTACTCGCACCAGCTGTCCGCCGAGCGGATGCAGATCAGCAGCGACTACAACCTGTACCGCCGGGCCTCGGCTTCGTCCCCGTCGTGGGCCGTGATCTGGTCCCGCGGCGCCGGTGACCCGGCCGTGTACTCCAGCTACTCGGCGTTCACGTCGGCGACCGGGCAGGAAGTGCACAGCACCGTGGCGGAGAACGCGCCGTCGCTCGCGCCCTCGCAGCTGATCGCGTCGGTGGTCGGCACGGCCACGGCCCTCCCCGGCGACCTCGCGTCGCTGATCGGGAAGCCGGCCGGCACCGTCCACGTCGGCGCCTGGTAACAGCGGGGCGCCCGCAGCGCGGGTTCCTCTAGAGCACGTCCTCTCGGCCGTCGTCGGGCACTTCCGCCCGACGGCGGCCGAGGTCGTGTGTGACGTACCAGAGGTTGGGCAGCACCTGGCAGACCAGGACGCTGATCGCGGAGCCGATGATCGGGCCGCCCGCACCGATGACGCCGATCAGCCACCAGGAGAGCACGAGGTTGAGCGGCACACTGGCGAGGATCGGCCACACCTGGAAGGTGAGGCCGCGCTTGTCCGTCATGTACATCCCCGCCGGATACTTCGCGGCCTGCAGCGCGACGAACACGACGAACCCCCCGACCAGCCACGGGTCGAGGGTGAACCTGTCGCCCGCGATGAAGTGGGTGAGCAGCGGCGAGAGCGCGGCGAGCAGCAGCCCCAGGCCGAGGCCGCCGGCGAGGAACCACATGGTCGGCTTCATCGGCGACTCGATGCGCGACTCCGATCGGGCCCGCGCGTAGATCGGCCAGAGTGCGACGCCCGCCGCGGCGATGGTCTGCACGACCAGGCCGAACAGCTGGGAGGCGAGGTTGTACTGCGCGAGCTCGGTACCGGTGGTCAGGTGGCTGAGCAGGAGGCGGTCGGTCTGCATGGCGATCGGGAGGGCGACCATCTGCACGAGCATCGGCCAGGCGACGCCCATGGCGGGAACGCCCGGATAGCGCCGGGGGAACGGCACCTCCCGGAGGGCTTTGCCGATCTGAGGACGGATGAGCCGCGCGGCGACCAGGAGGCAGATCAGCGACGCGAGGCCGTTGGCGATGTACGAGAGAACTGCGAGGAAGCTGCCCGCCGGAGCCGACAGGGCCACCAGGGTCGCGAGCCCGAGGAACATCGCCGGGGCGACGACCGCCTGGCTGGCGGTCTGGGTGCTGGTGCGGCCGAGCCCCACGAGCACGCGCGAGCCCACCGTGAGCGGCAGCACCAGCGCGAAGGTGCCGAGGCACAGGAACGCGGCGAGGCTTCCGCCGTCCGGCAGCAGCGCACCGCCGAGGATGGCCGGCCACCAGCCGAGCAGCGAAATCACGAGGCCCACGCCGACGATCGCGGCGGCGGAGCACAGCAGGATGCGGAAGGCCGTCACGATCGTGCTGCGGACCAGACGGTCGGACGCCGGTTTGTCGGAGCCGGCCACGGCGTTGATGACGACGGCCGCGATCCCGAGGTCCGCGAACGGCAGCAGGGCGGGCAGCGCCGCGAGCAGGCCGTACTGGGCGTAGGCGTCGGTGCCGAAGTTCTGGATGATGAGCCGGCTGTTGACGATGCCGATGAGTCCGGAGATGCCCATCACGACGACCTTGATCACCGCCGTCGATCCGACGGCGCGCACCATCCCGGTCCGCTGCGGCTTCAGGGTGGTCATGCCGGCACCTGCTCCTCGAACAGGGCGCGACCGGCGGCGATGCGGCCGTCGACGGCGGGGAGGGCGGAGCGGATGTCGGCGGCCGTGCGGTGGCGGGCGAGCGCCGCATCCACCCCGTCGGCGATGCGCGCCGCGTCGGCGTCCCCCGGCAGGACGATGTGGCCGGCGTCGATCAGGAACTCGGCGATGCCGGTCTCGGACGTGGTGACGACCTCGCAACCGTGGGCGAGGGCTTCCACCAGGGGAAGGCCGATCTGCTCGCGCCAGTCGCCGACCCGCCGTGACGGCAGCGCGAGGACGTGCGCGCGGAGCAGTTCGGTGTGGATGACGTCCCTGGGCGGATCGACGAGGAGCCGGATCGACGGGTCGGCGTCGGCCGCGGCCTGCGCCTCGTCGAGCATCCCGCCCGACCCGATCAGCGTCAGCGTCGCGTGCGGGCGCCGGGAGCGGATGGCCGGCCAGGCGGCGAGCACGTCGCCGAATCCCTTGCGCGGAGAGAAGGCGCCGAGGAAGACGACGCCGTCGGGATCGCGCTGGACGGTCCGCTCGGCGTCGCAGCGGCACGGGCTCGGGAGCGCTTCGACCGTCAGCTGGCGCCGCGGGCGGCGGACGAAGGTCTCGCCGTAGAGGTCGCGGGCGCCGGGCGTCCCGTAGACGACGGTGTCGAGACGGTGCCAGACGTAGGCGCTCAGGATCCGCTCGACGGCGCGGCGCAGGCGGCTGCGGAAGCGCGGCGGGCGGGCGGCGAAGGGGTCGAGGTTCTCGATCGCGTACGTGGCGACTTCGGCGCGCGGCGCGCCGAACAGGCGCTTGAGTCCCAGCGCGGCGAGCACGGCGGCGGTCCGGGGGAGCGAGTCGAGGTAGAGCGGCTCGTCGACCTCGACCCGCGTGATCCTGCTGCGGAGGGCCATCCGTGCTGCCGCGAGGTTGCCGGCCTGCGCGAGCTCGATACCGGACGCGAGCTCAGGATCGAAGTCGTAGCGCTTCACGCGGTACACGATGGCTGCGGGGTCGAGCTCGTGGGCGCGCTCGAGGTGCACGCTGCGCACCTGGTCGTACAGGCGGACGTGCTGATGGTGAAGTGTTGGCGCTTCGCTGGCCACGGGCAGCTCCGGGGTCTGGTCGGGGCCCTCGAGTCGGGTGTCGGGCCTCTGCTGAGCGAGTCTAGACAGGCGGAGGCCAAATAACGAGATATTCTCAAAAATGCACCCAGTCTTGGGGGTCGGCGCTGGCTCTGACCGCGGAACGGCCCCTAGGGTGGATCGCACCATGACCGAGCCCGAGCGAATCGTCGTCCAGCAGTCCTTCCCGGATCCGAGGCCCACTACCAACCCGTACATCGTGATGCTGCGTGACGCGCTCACGTCGACGCCAGGGCTCGAGGTGCGCACGTTCTCGTGGCGGCGCGCGCTGCTCGGCCGCTACGACGTGTTCCACGCGCACTGGCCCGAGATCCTGGTTTCGGGGCAGAGCCGGATGAAGGCGCTCGTCCGCCAGGGGCTCACGGTCGTGCTCATCCTCAAGCTCCGGGTCACGCGGACGCCGATCGTGCGCACCGTCCACAACCTGCACCTGCCGGACGGCATCTCGCGGCGCGAGCGCGCCATCCTGCGCTGGTTCGACCGGCGGACCACGCTGCGCATCCGGCTCAACCCCACCACACCGTTCCCGGACGGCACGGCCTACGAGACGATCCTGCACGGCGACTACCGGGAGTGGTTCGGCCGCTATCCGCGTCCGGCGCGCGAACGCGGGCGGCTGGGCTACTTCGGGCTCATCCGCCGCTACAAGGGGGTCGAGCAGCTCCTGGAGGTCTTCGCCCGGATTGCAGGAGACGACCTGCGGCTGACCGTCGCGGGCAAGCCGTCCACCGAGGAGCTCGCTGAGACGATCCGCGCCCTCGCCGACCGCGACGAGCGCGTCCGGGTGCAGCTGAGCTTCCTGCAGGACTCGGAACTGGCCGACCTGGTCGGGCGCAGCGAGCTGATCGTGCTGCCGTACCGCGACATGCACAACTCGGGAGGGGTGCTCACCGCACTGTCGCTCGACCGGCCGGTGCTCGTGCCCGACAACGAGACGACGGCCGCGCTCGCCGACGAGGTCGGTCCCGCGTGGGTGAGCCGGTACGCCGAGCTCACTCCCGAGGTGATCCGTGCGGCCGCCGAGCACGCCCGCGGCGTCGAGGGCCGGCCCGACCTGAGCGCGCGTTCGTGGGCGGACGCGGGGCCGCAGCACGCGACCGCGTACCGGCGGGCGATCGACCTCGTGCGCGGCGGGCGCCGCCGCGGTCGCAGCGGGGAGCAGACCGTCAGCTCCTGAACCGGGCCTCCCGGACCAGGCGCCCGTTCGCGGCCGCGGCGCCGAGCGAGGTGAGACGCAGCCCGCGCGCCGCGTAACCGGCCACGACCTCGGGGAGGAGCGTGGCGTGGTCGACCGCGGGGGCGGGCCCGTCGTCGACGCCATCGACCGCGTCCGCGTGCCCGTCGTGCCCGAGGATGATGGCGCCGCGTTCCGCAGACAGCGCGAGACGGAGGCGCTCGTCGTGTGGGGCGTCGCGCCAGTCCGCCAGCGTCGGTCCCCACAGCACCGGCTCCATGCCCGCGGCCTTCACGGCACGCCAGGAGCGCAGGCTCTGCGCGCCGTAGGGCGGCCGGAACCAGTGGATGGGGCGCCCGGCGAGGTCCTCCAGCTCGGCGCGCGCGTCGCGCATCCGGCCGGCCAGTGCATCGGGCGGCAGGGTGGTGAGGCGGCGGTGGTCCGGGCCGTGCAGGGCGAGCTCGTGACCGCCGCCGAGGATGTCGTCGAGCAGGCCCGGGTCACGGCGGGTGCGGCTCAGCAGCACGAAGAAGGTCGCCGTGGCTCCCGCGTCGGCGAGGGCGGACAGCACCGTGGAGGTGCGGAACGACGGGCCGTCGTCGAACGTCGCGACGACCACCGGCTCGTCGGTGCGGACGCGCATGACGGACCCCACCGGAGCGCCGGCGCGGCGGACGAGGGCGATCGCCCGGTCGCGGACGCTCACTGCGGAGTGCCCTGCGTGGTCCGCGCGTACTCCTGGTAGACGCCGCCGAACGCCGCCCACACCATCCCGGCCCCCCGGTATGCGGCGCGGGAGCCGCGTGCCTGATGGCCGGGGGAGCGGAGGAGCAGGCCGAGCGCAGTCCTGGCCACGCCGAGGACCACACGCGCGGCGCCACCGACGGCGGCGCGGACCCGGGCGACGGCGCGGCCGGCCGGACCGCCGGCCAGGCGCACGCTGACCACGGCGGTCGAGTTGCCGTGACTCCACGCCCGTCGGAGCACCCACCGGCGGCTGATCCGCGCGGACGGCACCAGGTCGGTGATCACCGACTCGTTGCACCACACCATCCGGTAGCCGGCGTGAGCGAGCTGGCGGCTGAACAGGGTGTCCTCCCCGCCGCTCAGACCGAGGTCGAGCGCGAACCGCACGCCGCTCTCGCGCACCTGATCGAGGTCGAGCAGGAGGTTGCCGGCCGCGGCGACGTGGAGCGGCGTGCCCGTCGGCAGGGAGCGCCGCACGAAGAACCGGCCCTCCTCGATCCACCGCCCCGGCGGTCGCTCGAACTCCGCGACGACCCGGCCGGAGACGAGGGCCGGCTCGGAGATGCGCCACACCCGGACGAGCTCGCGCAGCCAGCCGGCGTGGGGGTGCTCGTCGTCGTCGATGAAGGCGAGCAGTCGCGACCCTGCGCTCTCGTCCAGGGCGCGGTTGCGCGCGGCAGCGATACCGGGCTGCGGCTCGACGACGTACCGCACGCCGGCCTCCTCGGCCGCCGCGCGTCCGCTCGCACCGGGGTCGTTGTCGACCACCAGGACGTCCGTGGTCGTGGTGCCGGCCGCATCCAGATCGTCGGCCTGCGCCTTCAGCAGGGGCAGCAGGACCCGCAGTTCCTCGGGCCGATGGAACGTCGGGACGGCGATCGTCACGGGCAGGCGCTGGTCGGTCATCGAGTTCTGGTCCTCGCATCGGGTGGCGGAGTCACCATGCTCACACAGGTATAGGCTTCACGCCAGCGCCCGGACGGGGGCGGCCGGCAGGAGGGGAGCAGGATGGCGTTCGAGGGGTTGGCCGTGATCGTCGTCGGCTACGGCTCCTCCGGATTGCTCGCCGGCAACCTCGCTCCGCTGACCCGGCGGCTGGAGGGTGCGCGCACGTTCGTCGTCGACAACCGCACCTCCGACGCGGAACGCGAGGCCATGCGCCGGCTCTCCGCGGCCGAGGGGTGGGACCTGCTCGAGCCCGCGGAGAACCTGGGCTTCGGGCTCGGAATGAACGCAGCGGCGGAGCGTGCCATCGCCGCCGGCGCCACCCGCCTGCTGCTCCTGAACCCGGATGCGACGATCGAACCGGCGGATGTGTCGGCCCTGCTCGCCGCGGCCGGCGACGACCCGCTCGTCCTGCTCGCGCCGCGCGTGCTCCGGCCCGACGGGTCGGTGTGGTTCGACGGGTCCGACCTGCACCTCGGGGACGGGCGCATCACGGCGACCCGCAACCGCGAGCGGCTCGGCGTCCGCGATGCCGAGCAGTGGCTGAGTGGCGCGTGCCTCGTGGTGACCGCCGAGCTGTGGACGCGGATCGGCGGGTTCGGTGACGGCTACTTCCTGTACTGGGAGGACGTCGAGCTGTCGTACCGTGCGCGACGAGCGGGAGGCCGCGTGGAGGTCGTGGAGGCCGCGACGGCGGTGCACGCCGAGGGCGGCACGCAGGGCGACGGTCACGCGACGAGCGGCGAGGCCAAGTCCACCACGTACTACTACTTCAACATCCGGAACCGGCTGGTCTTCGCGGCGCGCAACCTCGACGCGGCGTCGGTGAAGCGGTGGCGGCGGGCCAGCATCCCGATCGCGTACGAGGTGCTGCTGCAGGGCGGACGCCGCCAGTTCCTGCGGTCGCCGGCCCCGATCGCTGCGGCCTTCCGGGGCATGCGCGACGGCCTGCGGGCCTCCCGGGCTACACGCTCCGAGTGAAAGTCCCCCGAACAGGGGAGCAACAGTTGAGGATTTCTCGTCATAGACTGTGAGGGCAACAGAGACCCGACCCTGGTGCACACCGAAGACCGAGATACGTGGATTCTCGCCCGCCCGTCACGGTCATCGCTTCCGTCGTCGGGTTTCTCCGTACCGACCGACGAGAACGAGAGAAGCCGATGCAGAGCAAGGCGAGGCGATCAGGGGAACCGCTCAGCATCGCCATGGTCGGCACGCGCGGCGTGCCCGCCCGGTACGGCGGCTTCGAGACCGCCGTCGAGGAGGTCGGCTCCCGGCTGGCCGAGCGCGGTCACCAGGTCGTCGTCTACTGCCGCCCGGCCGACGGAGAGCGCCCCGCCGAGTACCGCGGGATGGAGCTGGTCCACAAGGGCGCGATGCACCGCCGCTCGCTCGAGACGCTCAGCCACACCGGACTCTCGGTCGCGCATCTTCTTCGCCACCGCACGGACGTCGCCCTGGTCTTCAACGCGGCCAACTCGCCGTACCTCCCGCTGATCCGTGCCGCCCGCATCCCGGTCGCCACCCATGTCGACGGCCTCGAGTGGAAGCGCGACAAGTGGAAGGGGACGGGCCGCCGCTACTACCGGCTCGCCGAATCCGCGGCCGTCCGCTGGTCCGACGGGCTCATCGCCGACGCGCAGGGCATCTCGGACTACTACCGCGACGAGTTCCACACGCCGACCCGGCTGATCGCCTACGGCGCTCCCCGCGTGGCCGACGAGTCCGACCTGCTGGCGGGGCTCGGACTGGAGCCGCAGGGGTACCACCTGCTGGTGGCCCGCTTCGAGCCGGAGAACCACGTCCACACCATCGTCGACGGGTATCGCCGCAGCGGCGCCCGGCTCCCGCTGATCGTCGTCGGTTCCGCCCCCTACGCGGACGCCTACACGGCCCGGGTCCACGAGCTCGCGGACGACCGCGTGCGGTTCCTCGGCGGGGTCTGGGACCAGCGCATGCTCGACCAGCTCTACGCCAACGCCTTCAGCTACCTGCACGGCCACTCGGTGGGCGGGACGAACCCGTCGCTGCTCCGTGCGATCGGCGCCGGAGCCCCGACGCTCGCCTACGACGTCGTCTTCAACCGCGAGGTGCTCGGCGACAGCGGCGCCTATTTCACCACCGAGGCGGATGTCGCCCGCGTCGTCGAGGCCGCAGAGGCCGACCCTGAGGGGCACCCGGCCCGCCGGGCGGCCACCCGCGCCCGCGCCGCCGGATACGACTGGGACGACGTGGCCGACAAGTACGAACTGCTCTGCCGCGACCTCGCCGATGGCGTGCAGGTGCGCGCACGACGACCGCTCACCGTCCAGCGCGTCGGCTCCGCCTCGCGCTTCACCGGAGAGGCGGTGGAGTCGTGACCGGCGGAACGCTCGACGGCGCGACGACCCGAGAGACCTACGGCTCCGTCCTCCGTCGGCTCGCCGCCGCGCAGAAGCCGGCCGCCCGCAGCGCCCCCGCCTACTCCCGGTTCGTCAACCGCCGGCTCGGCCGGTACCTGACGGCATGGGCCTACCGCGCGGGCCTCACTCCGAACGGCGTCACGGCGATCAGCGCCGCGTGGACGTTCGCCGCCCTCATCCTGCTCGTCGTGTTCCCGCCCTCCTGGCTGCTGGGCATTGGCGTCGCGCTCATGCTCCTCATCGGCTACGCCTTCGACAGTGCGGACGGTCAGCTCTCCCGGCTGACCGGGCGCAGCAGCCCGGCCGGCGAGTGGCTCGACCACATGGTCGACGCCGCGAAGGTGGTCAGCATGCCGCTGGCCCTCGGTCTCGGGCTCTACCTGCACGACGCGGTCCCGGTGGCGTGGCTCCTCGTCCCCCTCGTCTCCGCGGTGATCTCCTCCGTCCTCTTCTTCGGGATGATCCTCACCGAGCAGCTGCGGCGCCAGCACGGCCGGGTCTCCCTGGCCGCCGATGCGCCCGGCCGCCCCTCCTGGATGCGCGCGGTGCTCGTCCTCCCCATGGACTACGGGGTGCTCTGCCTCTCGTTCGTGCTGCTCGGCTGGCTTCCCGGCTTCCTCGTGCTGTACACCCTCATCGTCCTCGCGACGACGCTCTTTTTGTTCGCCGCAGCCGTCACCTGGTTCCGCGAGCTCCGTTCCGAAGGAGGCCGGCCATGACGTCGGACGACAACACCACCCCGCTGCCCACGCCGGACGACCAGACTCCGGAGGACCGGAATCCGGAGCAGAAGGGCCGCTGGACGCGCAAGCGGATCGGACTCGTCGCGCTCGCCACGGTCGGCGGTCTCGCCATCGTGGCCGCGATCGTGATCGCGTCCGTGTACTCGTTCTCGCGGCCCGCCGGCGGCCCGGTGCCCAACGCGCTCAAGCCGGCGGCGACACAGCTGCCGCGGCCGACGGACAGCGCGGGATCCGCGCCGTCGACCTCCACCCCCTCCGACGTACCGAAGGGGTCGCCGGCCACGGCCTCCCCGGCGAAGCCCGGCGAGATGGATGCGCGCTTCGGCGGCGTCGTCGCCCAGACCGCCGAGGTCAAGCAGGATGTGAAGACCCCCTCCGGCCTCACCGCGAACGTCGTCTCCGTCGAGTCCTACACGGCGACCGCCACCCGCCCCGGCGAGGTCAGCGGACCGGCCGTGAAGGTGACACTGCGCCTGACCAACGGCACGGGGGCGGCATTCCCCCTCTCGACGGCGACGGTCAACGCCTACTACGGTTCGAGTGCGACGCCCGCAGCGCCGGTCGCCGGCGACTCCGCCGCCAAGCCGTTCACCGGATCCCTCCAGCCCGGAGCATCCGCGACGGCGGTGTACGTCTTCACGGTGCCGGCGGACGAGGACGGAGCGGTCACCGTCACCCTGAGCGACCAGGCGGGCGCCCAGCTCGTGGTGTTCCAGTGAGCGCGGCGGAGGACCGGGTGGCCGAGGGGGAGAATCGATGAGCTCCAAGCAGTACGCGCAGGCGTTCCGGCGTTTCTGGTACGTCGTCGTCATCGCGACGATCGCGGGGGCGATGCTGGGCTTCGGGCTGTCGCAGCTGGCGGTCAAGAGCTACACCGCGACCTCGGGGCTGTACTTCTCGCTCAACTTCGGCGGTTCCGCGAACGACCTCAGCCAGGGCTCCACGTACACCCAGAACCAGATGCTGTCCTTCGCCCAGCTCGCCGAGTCGCCGGTCGTGCTCAGCCCGGTGGTCGACCAGCTGGACCTCGCCATCACGCCGAGCCAGCTCGCCGACTCGATCTCCGTCAGCACGCCGCAGAACACCGTCATCCTCGAACTCGCGGTGACGGACACGAGCCCCCGGCAGGCGGCGGACATCGCGAACGCGGTGGCGGCCAGCCTGTCGAGCACGGTCGAGCAGATCGCACCGAAGACCGCGCAGGGCGCGGCGACGGTGTCCGTCCGCGTGATCGAGCACGCCGCCGTCCCCAAGTTCGCGTCCTCGCCGAACACCCGGCTGAACGTGCTCTCCGGCCTCCTCCTCGGCCTCATCGCCGGCGCGCTCATCGTGGTGCTGCGCGCCACGTTCGACACGGGCGTCCACAACGCGGAGACGGCGACGGAGGTCGCGAAGGCCCCGCTCGTCGGGTCGATCCAGCGCGAGCGGAACAAGGACGGCGTCCCCGTGCTCGTCTCTGCGCCGCTCTCCAATGCGGCGGAGGCCTATCGGCAGCTGCGTTCGAACCTCGAGTTCGTCACACTCGGCTCGCCGACCCGATCGTTCGTCATCACGTCGTCGATCCCGTCCGAGGGCAAGTCGCTGATCTCCTCCAACCTCGCGCTCGCGCTGTCCGAGACCGGCCAGCGGGTCCTGCTGATCGACGCCGACCTGCGTCGTCCGGCCATCGCCGGGTACACCTCCCTGTCGGGCAACGCCGGGCTGACGTCCGTGCTCGCGGGCCGCGCCGAGTTCGACGACGTCGTGCAGCGCTGGGGCGCGGGCGACCTGGACGTGCTCGCCGCCGGTCCCATCCCGCCGAACCCCAGCGAGCTGCTCTCCTCGCGGGCGATGAGCGACCTGCTGGAGCGCCTGCGCGCCCGCTACGACGTGATCGTCATCGACACCGCGCCGCTCGGCTCGGTCGCCGACGCATCCATCCTCGCCCGCCAGGTGGACGGCGCCCTCGTGGTCGTCGATCGCACCCGGGTGCGGAAGCAGCAGCTCGCGCAGACCGTCGACTCGCTGCAGAAGTCGGGTGCGGCCGTGCTCGGCATCGTGCTCAACCGCGTCGCGTCGGGCAAGGAGCGCAACGCCTACTACATGGCGGAGCAGCCTCCGCGCCGGCTCGGCCTGCCCGGTCGCCGCGGCGGCGCTGCGGCGGAATCCGGTGAGACGGCGGCCGAGGCGGATGGCACGGCGAAGCGCCCCACGAAGGGCCGGGCGGCGGAGGGTGAGCCGGCCGAGGACACCCCGGCGCCCGAAGCCTCCTCGGACTCGGCGCCCAGTCACAGCGCCTCCTGACCCATGAGCTTCCTCAGCGGCGCGCTCGTCGACCGGCTGCTCCTGCTGGCCGTCGCGCTCGGCGTCGCCGTGCTCGGCTTCCTCGTGCTGCGCCGCGCGCCGCGCCTGGCGGTCGCCACCTGGACCGTCTCGCTGTGCTTCGTGCCGATCTGGCTCGGGTTCGGCATCGGCTTCAACGGCAACTACTACCTTCCGCCGGCCACCGCGGCGGCCCTGTTGGTGGTCGCTGCGTTGCTGCCCGTCCGCCGCTTCCGGCTGAGCTGGATGGATGCGCTCATGACGCTCGTCGTGGTGGCCGCGCTCACCTCCATCCTCGCCGGGAACGCCGGTATCGCCCTGGGGGCCGCGATCATCGTGGTGACGTACTTCGTCGCCGGCTACATCGTCGGCCGCGTCGCACCGTTGCGCGTCGACCCGGCGTGGGTCCACGGCGCCATCGCCGTGTGCTTCACCATCGTCGCGGTCCTCGCCATCATCGAGGGACTGACGCACTGGAACCCGTTCGTCCTGATCAAGTCCGGCAACTCGCTGTACTCGATCTGGGGCACCATCCAGGAGCGCGGCGGTGTGCCTCGGGCGGAGGGCGCGTTCGGGCACAGCATCGCGCTGGGGGCGAGCCTCGCCATGGCGGTGCCGATCACCCTGGCCGCGCCGTTCCGCCTCTGGGTCCGCGGCCTGATGGTGCTGACGATGCTCGTCGCGACCGTGTACACGTTCAGCCGGATCGGGATGATCTGCTCGCTTCTCGGCGTCGCCCTGTCGGTGCTCTTCATGCGGGATGCGATCTCGCGTCGCGCGCGCATCGCCATCACCACGATCGTGGTCGTGGCCTCGGCCATTGTCTTCCCGCTGGTCTCCGCCGTGTTCGACGACGCAGGCGCGGAGGCCTCCGACAGCGCGGACTACCGCGGCGACCTCGTCTCCCTGTTCGGGACGATGAACCTCGTCGGCGTCGCGGGCTCTGCGCAGAAGAACTCGGCCGGCTCCCTCTACTTCGGCAACTTCCGGTCGATCGACAGCCAGCTCATCCTGACCGGGCTGACCAATGGGATCATCGTGCTGATCGCGATCGCCGTCGCGCTCGCCTTCGGCGTCCTCCTGGTGCTGAGGGGGAAGGCGTCGCCCGCGACGATCGCCCTCGTGGCGCAGATCCCGGCGTTCGCGACGGTCGCGCTGATCACGCAGTACTCGATCTTCGTGTGGTTCGTCGCGGGCCTCGCGGCCACCACGCAGCTCGCGCCGGACGCCAGCAGGCCGCTCGTGCTCGGGCGGCCGACGCGCGTGCCGCAGCCGGAACCGGATGCACTCCCGGCCGGTCGCGGCTGATCGGCGCTCCGGCTGATCCGCACGCGCGTCTTATCGGTACGTCGCGCGATCAGTGCCGGGCGACGGCCCGCACGAGCTCCGCGATGCGCCGGCGGTACGACTCCGGGCTGTGCTTGCGCCGGGCGGTCTCGGCGTCGTCGTCGAGGAGCGGGGCCGATGCCTCCCACCCGGCGATGGTGCGCTCGAGCGCGTCGGCCAGCGAGGTCGCGTCGCCCGGCTCGACGGTGACCGTGGTGCGGTAGCCGTCGGTCGCCTCCAGCAGTCCGCTGGTCGCGCTGGCGATGACCGGGCGTCCGCTGAGGATGCCCTCGACCGCCGTGTTGCCGAACGGCTCGTCGGCGACCGACGGCACGAGGACGACGTCGCCGGTGCTCAGGAAGTCCCAGACGGACGGCTGGAAGCCGCGGAAGGAGACGCGCGACTGGAGGCGCTTGGCCTCCACCTTGTCGCGCAGGTCGCGCTCGTACCACTCGTAGCCGGGGAAGACGGCGCCGACGAGGTCGAGGTGGGCGGGGATCCCCCGGGCGTCGAGCTCGGCGATCGCATCGATGGCGACATCGACGCCCTTGCGAGGGGAGAGGCGCCCGATGTAGGTGACCCGGAGGTCGCCGTCGAGCTCCGGACGGGCCGGGCTGCGGGTCTCGGGACCCGGCACGGCGTTGTAGACGATGTGGGTGCGGCGGCCGAGGGCCGGGAAGGCGCTCTCGAGCACGCCGACGCTGAAGCGGCTGTTCGCGATGACGCTCTCCGCCAGCAGCAGTGGCGCCGAGAGGACGCGCTTCACCAGGCGGGATGCGGTGGCCTCGCCCTCGTGGACGTGCGCGACGACCGGCACACGGGCCAGTCGGGCGAGCCCGATCCACAGCGGGATGGTGACCGTGTTCACGTACACGGCCGCCGGCCGCTCACGGCGCAGCAGCGCGGAGCCGGACCGGATGCCGCGCGCCGTTGTCGCGGCGAAGCGGAGGAAGCCCCGCGGTCGCAGGACGCTCTTGCGGAGGACGGGCGAGGGGCACAGCTCCACCCGTGCGCCCCTCCGCCGCAGTTCGGCGACGAGGGGGCCGTCACCGGGGACCGCCACCACGACGTCCCAGCCGTCGTCGACCAGCCCGCTCACGGACTCGAGGAGCACCCGGTCGGAGCCGTACAGCTCCGAACCGGGGTGCGCCACGAGGATGGTGCGGCGAGCTCTGCTCGCTGCGCTCACGGGACCGGAACCACCGCGAAGTTGTCGAACCGGGTGGTGACGGGGATGTCGGTCGCGGTGCCCGAGATGTAGGTGCGCAGCCCGGTCGTACCGGCCACCTGGAGGGCGGCGGTCGTGTCGGTCGTGCTGAGCATCCAGTTCGCGGGCTCGGTGCCGCCCGCGGCCCACACCTTGGCGCGGACGGTGGTCGGCGAGGTGCCGAACACCTGGACCCGCACCTTGAGCTGGTCACCCGCGAGAGCGGTCAGCCCGGTGATATTCGCGGCCTGGAGGGTGGTGGAGCCCTGCAGCAGCTGGAGCTGCACGGCGCCTCCCGCCTTCACCCAGACGCGGCCCTCGTAGTCCGTCGATCCGACCATGCGGCCGATCGCCGAGTAGTAGATGCCGCCGCCGGTCGCCGCCTTGTCGGCGGAGATGGTGACCGTCACATCCGACCGGGTCGAGGTGACCGAGTTGAGGAGCGCCGTCTTGGTGGATCCAGCCGCCGCCACCTGCTGGCCGAGGCCGTTGGTGGTGTTGAAGCTGGTCGCGCCGCCCGAGAGCGTCCACGCCCCGCCGATGTCGGCGGTGCCCCACCCGTTGGCCGTCGTCCGCTCGAAGCCGTCCTGAGCGATCGCGTTGGGTGCCGGTGCGGTGGCCGTCACGGTCTTGGTGGCCGTGGCGATCCCTCCGCGGTTGTCCGTCACCGTCAGTGTGATCGTGTAGGTGCCGGCTGCCGCGTAGGTGTGGCTGTCGGTGGCTCCGGTCCCGGTGGCGCCGTCACCGTACGCCCAGGCGTACGAGGCGATGGTGCCGTCCGGGTCGGCCGATGCGCTGCCGTTCACCGAGACCTGCAGGTTGCTGGCCGTCGCCGTGAAGGAGGCGGTCGGCAGCTGGTTCGGCGGGACGGTGGTGGTGACCTGGTGCTGGACCTGGTTGGTCGCTCCCTTGTCGTCCGTCACCGTCAGGGTCACGGTGAACGTGCCGGCCGTTGCGTAGGCGTGGGTCGTGGTCGCGCCGGTCGCCGTCGCTCCGTCTCCGAAGTCCCAGGCGTAGGAGGCGATCGTGCCGTCCGCGTCGGTCGAGCCCGAGCCGTCGAACGCTGCCGACAGGTTGGTCACCGACGAGGTGAACGCGGCCGCAGGCGGCTGGTTCGGCGGCGGAGCCTGCACCGTGATGTCGTGCAGGACGCTCGTCGGCGTTCCCTTGTCGTCCGTCACCGTCAGCTTCACCGTGAAGGTGCCCGCGGCGGCGTAGCTGTGGGTCGCGGTCGCACCGGTCCCCGTCGCTCCGTCTCCGAAGTCCCAGGCGTAGGAGGCGATGGTGCCGTCCGGGTCGGACGATCCGGATGCGTCGAACGACGCGTTCAGGAAGGTCGCGTTCGAGGTGAAGGCGGCCACCGGGGGCTGGTTCGGCGGCGGGGCGGTGACGCCGACGTTCTGCGTCGTCGCGTTGGTCGCGCCCTGGTTGTCGGTCACCGTCAGCGTCACGGCGTAGACGCCGGTGCCGTTGTAGGTGTGCGACGCGGTCGCTCCCGTGCCGGTCGAGCCGTCACCGAAGTCCCAGGCGTAGGAGGCGATGGTGCCGTCCGGGTCGGTCGACGCCGACGCATCCACGTTCACCGTGAGGACCGAGGTGCTCTGCGTGAACGAGGCCACCGGGGTCTGGTTCGGCAGGGTGCCGGTGGTCGCCAGGCTGTAGTGGTTGGCCACATCCTGAGCCGACAGCACCGAGGAGTAGACCGCGGCCTCATCCAGCGTGCCGTTGAAGTACGGGCTGCTCGAACCCCAGGTGTTGTCCCCGCCGATGCGCCAGTAGCCGTTGTATGCCTGGGCCGCGGTCTGCGGGTTGGTCCCTACGAGCTGGCCGTCGATGTAGAGCTTCATGCCGTCGGCGCCCTGCGAGGCGACCACCTGGTGCCACTGGTTGTTGTTCAGCGGATTGGGGGTGGTGATGGTGTTCGTCTGGCCGGTCCACGTGCCGAACACGATCCGGCCGTCGTCCTGCATGTAGACGTGACGGTCGTAGCTGCCCGACAGGCCGGTCTGGGCGTCCCCGAACCCGATCAGCTTGCCCCCCTTCGTGGTGCTGGTCTTGAACCAGATCTCCTCGGTGTAGGTGGTGGGGTTCGCGAACTGCTGGTTGCTCGTCACGAGGCTTCCGCCGGAACCGAAGAGCGGGGTGTTGAACTTCACCGCCTTGTCCGCGGTGCCCGGGAGGACGCCGGTCTGGTTCTTCGTGGTCGCCGTTCCGGAGTAGGTGCCGTTGTTCGTGTACGCGTCGGCGCTGTTGGCCGTCGATCCGCTGGTCTCGTCGAGACGCCAGAAGATGTCGGGGTTGCCGTTGTACACCGCGGCGCCGTAGGCGTCGGCCGGTGCCGGCGCCAGGGGCGACGGCCGTCCGGAGGCGACGTACTGGTTCACGACGGTGGTGCGGTCGAGGACGGTCGGGTAGATCGCGACCTGCCCGATGCTGCCGGCGAAGAAGTTGCTCGCCGGCTGGTTGGTCCAGCCGCCGATGTTGTCTCCGCCGACCCGCCAGTAGCCGGTGTAGCCCTGGCCGCTGGTCACATCGGTGCGGGAGCCGGCCAGCTTGCCGTCGATGTACAGCCGCATACCGTTGGCGCCGAGGGAGGCGGTCACCTGGTGCCACTGCCCGTCGTTGAGGCCGGCGGCGCTGTTCAGCGTCTGGACCGATCCCGGGTAGACACCGAAGAAGATGCGCCCGTTGTTGTCCATGTAGACGTGACGGTCGTAGCTGCCGGAGGTGCCCGTGTTGGCGTTGCCGAAGCCGATGATCTTGCCGCCACTGGTCGTCGTGGTGTTGAACCACGCCGAGACGGTGAACGTGTCCGGTCCGGTGATCGCGGTGGGCGTCACGGCCAGGCTGGTGCTGCCGTTGAACGTGCTCGCCGTGACTCCGGAGATCGGTCCCGCGGCGCCCTGGGTGATCGCGGTCTCCTGCAGGTCGCTGAAGCCGATGTGGTCGAACGCGGTGGTGCCGCTCGCCTCGTCCAGCGGCCAGTAAGCGGATGCGCCCGCCTGCTTCACCGAGTCGGCGTAGGGTCCGCCGCTGTTGGTGGCGGCGACCGTGACCGCGTTGGTGTCACGCGACGTGGTGTTGTTGAACGGGTCGTAGACCTTCACGTGGTAGATCGGGTGACTGCCGGGTGTGAGGCCCTTGTCGGTGAATCCGATCATCGGGCGCGTGTAGAAGTTCGAGCGGACCGTCGTCTGGTAGACGGGCGTGGTGCCCGCGTCGCGGTAGACCTTGTACGTCAGGTAGCCGTTGTCCATGTCGTAAGTGGCCGCGAAGCTGACGCGCACCTCTCCGGCGTTGAACGACGCCGCCGTCGGCGTGAGCGGGATGCCCTGCGGGCCGACCTTGTTCGGTGCGGACGACGGGACGGCGAAGCGGGCGAGGCCCTGCTGCGCGATGCCGTTCACGGTCGGGAACTCGCCGCCGTAGACGACGTACTTGCTGTTGCCCGAGACGCTCCAGGTGGCCTGGCTCTGACCGGTGAAGGTGCCGACGGTCCACTTCGGGAACCAGTCGAGCAGCGACGGGGAGGGCGTGCCGGCCCAGTTGTAGTAGCCGTACGGGTCAGCGGTGATCGTGCCGGTCGCGGCCTTGCTGAACGCGATCGAGTTGTAGAACGTCCACTGGGGGCTGGTCTGCGGGAAGCCGCCGATGTTGCCGCAGTAGTGCGGGTGGCCGGCGACGTACAGCGGGCCGTTGTCGCCCTGCGGGTAGATCGAGTACGTGTCTCCGTGGCAGTCCTCCACCCAGTTGATCGACCCGGTGTTCGGGTCGGCCGAGAAGCTGCCCTCGAGGTTGCCGCCCTGGCCGAAGACGTAACCCGAGCCGTAGATCCGGTCGCTGGTCGCGTACAGGGCGGTGATGCTGGCCTGCGTGCCCGCGTTGCGCACCGTCTGGTTCGCAGCGAAGGGGAGGATGGCGGCGGTGCTGGCGTCGACTGCGGCGAGGCCGTAGTTGGCGACTCCGCCGATGTTCTGGAATCTGCCGCCGACGATCAGCTTGGAGCCGTCCTTGGTCAGCGTCAGCGCATCCACCGCGGCGTCCGCGTTGGCCTGCCAGTTGAGGGTCGATCCGTCGGTGGCGCTCACCGCTCCGACGTACGCGCGGGCGACGCCGTTGATGGTGGATGCATCGCCGCCGGTGTAGACGACGGTGTTGGATGCCGCGACGGCGCGCGTCTGCGACTCCATGATCGGGCGGAACGCGCTGATGATCGTGTTCGTCGCGGTGGAGAACGCGGCCAGGCGGTAGTAGCCCTTGCCGTCGATCGAGGTGAAGTCGCCCACCACGTAGATGCGGCTGCCGTCGGGCGATGCGGTGATGCCCAGTGCCTGCGCGTTCAGGTTCGGCGCGAACGGGAGGAGCGCGCCCGTGGTGATGTCGTACGCGAGGAGGTTGTTGCGCGGAACCTCGTTCGTCCCGGCCGGCGACCCTGCCGGACGGGCGGAGGTGAACTTGCCCGCGACGTAGACCGTGTTGCCCACGACCGTCTGCGCCCACGCGACGCCGTTGATCTGCGGCGTCGGGAGCACGTCGTCGCTGACGGTGATCGGGGTCGCCGGGTTCGTCGGGTCGGGTGGGGCCGTGTCCGCTGCGGCGGGCTGCGCGATGGCGAGGCCGCCGAAGACCAGGCCGATCGCCGTGAGGACGGCGGTCAGGATGCCCAGTGAGCGAGAGCGTGGGCGTTGTGTTGTGCTCATGACAACCTCGGTGTCTTTCGGTCGGGGGAGGGAGCGAGGAGGTTGGGTGCGGGGGCGCATCAGTACGCCCCCACGGGATGTGTCAGCACCTTCACGGTGCGCCACATGATGACGAGGTCGCCGGTCAGCGACCAGTTCTCCACGTAGTAGAGGTCCAGGCGGACGCTCTCCTCCCAGGAGAGATCGGATCGACCGTTCACCTGCCACATGCCGGTGAGTCCCGGCTTGATGTAAAGGCGGCGGTGGACGTGGTTCTCGTAGCCCTCGACTTCGGAGGGCAGCGGCGGGCGCGGGCCGACCAGGCTCATGTCGCCGAGGAAGACGTTGACCAGCTGCGGCAGCTCGTCGAGCGAGAACTTGCGCAGGTAGTGGCCGACACGGGTCACGCGAGGGTCGTTCTTCATCTTGAAGAGGAGTCCCTGGCCGTCGTTCTTCTCCTGCAGGGCGGCGAGGCGCGCCTCCGCGTCGATGACCATGGAGCGGAACTTGTACATCGTGAAGCGCTCGCCGTTGCGGCCGACCCGCTCCTGCGCGAAGAAGACGGGGCCGTTGTCGTCGAGCTTCACCAGCAGGGCGATCGCCAGGAACAGCGGAGAGAGGAGCAGCAGCGCGAGGCCGGAGGCGAAGAAGTCGAATGCGCGCTTCAGCACGTGCTTGCCGCCCTCGAACTGCGGGATCTCCACGTGGATGAGGGGGAGGCCCTCGACGGGACGGAAGTGGATGCGCGGACCCGCGACATCGGTGAGCGGCGAGGCGAGCACGAGCTCGGTCGCCGTGCCCTCCAGCTTCCACGCCAGCTTGCGGACGAAGTCCCCGCTGCTGAGGGCGCGGCCGGCCACGATCACCGTGTCCGCGCCCAGCCGCGCCGCAGCGTCTGCGACCCCCGACAGGTCGGAGACGATCGGTACCTCACGCTCGGGGCCGGCGATCCGGCGCCGCATCTCGGCATCCTTCTTCGCCCCCTTGCGCTTTCCTGTGTCGAGAGCGGCACCCACGACGTTGTAGGCCGCTCCCGACTTCTGGTGGATCTGGCGGACGACGTAGTCGACGTCGTCGAAGCGCCCGACGACGAGCGCGCGCGAGAGGTAGTGGTCGAAGATGCGCTGGCGGATGAGCCAGTGGCGCCACAGCCAGCGCGAGAACAGGACGCCGGCGAGCCCGGCGGGCAGCGCGACGATGAAGTAGCCGCGCGCGATGTCGACCTTGGCGACCAGGAAGAGGATGGCCAGCAGGCCGAAGGTCGTCGCGGTCGCAGACACGACGCGACGGTATTCGGAGACGCCGAGCCCGACGACCCGCGCGTCGCGCGTGTGGTAGACGGAGAGCGTGAAGAGCCAGGTCGCGGCGATGATGAACGACAGGTAGAGGTAGTCGATGTGGAAGACCGCCGACGGAGCCGACGCGTCGTCGAAGCCGAAGCGCACGAAGACCGCGCCGATCGTGGCGGCGAGGATGATGGCCGTGTCGGTGGCGAGCAGACGGTAGCGGTAGAGACGGGCCCAGTTGCGCTCGGAGCTCAGTCCGCGCAGCGCGCTGGGGGCGACCGGGGCGTGGAGGCGCGGGCGGATGACAGTCATGCCAGGGCCTCCACGGGACGGCCCACCGGGGAGCCGACGGCGGCTGGGGGGAAACCGTGGTCTCGAACGGCTTCACCGCCGCCGACTCCGCTCAGGGGGTGACGGTCGTGGAATCGCGCGCGCCGAGCGCTCCCCGTTCGGATGGGGTTGAGTGCGGGTAGCGCTCGGCGTGGCGAATTCGGGTACACGTTTGTCACCTGCGGGTCGGGTTGGTGCATCTTCGGGTGGTGTGGACGATCGGAGTTCCAGTACCGTTAAGTGACTGTTCCTCACCTATCCACAAAAGTGAGAATACATCGTTTTCACAGCTTCGCGTCACCCGCTTTTGGGGGTGAAAATTCCTCAACTTCGGTCCGCGAACATCCCAGCCGGTCACATGTCGGCCGTCGCGCCTAAGCTGGCGGCATGTGCGGCAGGTTCGCGATGGACGACAAGGTCAACGCCGAGATCACCGAGTTCGTAGAGGCGACCGGGCGCCGGCCCGAGGAGTGGACGGCGAACTGGGAGGCCGACTACAACATCGCGCCGACCGACGACATCCCGGTGCTCATCGACTCCCCGAAGACCCGGGAGCTGCGATTCGAGCGCGCGCACTGGTCGCTCGTGCCCTCGTGGTCCGACACGTTGAAGCTCAAGTTCCCGACCTTCAACGCCCGGGCGGAGGAGATCGCCGAGAAGTCGACGTGGAAGAAGCCGGTGCAATCGCACCGCGCGATCGTCCTGGCGCGCGGCTACTACGAGTGGCAGGGGCCGAAGGGCAGCAAGACGCCGTTCTTCATCCGCTACCCGGAGGGCCGTCTGATGGGCTTCGCGGGGTTGTACTCGTGGTGGCGCGACCACAGCAAGGCCGACGACGACCCCGACCGCTGGGTGCTGACGGCCACGATCCTCACGTCGGACGCCGTGCAGACGCTCGCCGACATCCACGACCGCAACCCCGTCATCCTCCCGGAGGAGATGTGGCAGCACTGGATCGACCCCTCGATCGTCGGCGACCAGGCGCTCGTCGACGAGGCGGTCCGTGCGGGCGTCGCCGAGGCGGAGACCCTGCGCTTCGACCAGGTGGCGCCGTTCAAGACGTCCGACGACGGCCCCCAGCTCATCCAGCCGGTCGACGCGGCCTGACTGGCGCGACCGTCGTCCCCGCCCGAACCGCCCTCGGCCGTGCGGACCACCTTCGGTCGGTGATCTGTCGCCTTCGGTCGGAGAATCAGCCGCATCCGCGCCGGGACTCCATCCCGGCCGCGGTCGGTCGGAGATTCGGGACCGATTCTCCTACGGAAACGCGTCCGTGCTGAGGGAAGCGACTACCGGGTCAACTCGATGATCGCGCTGCGGTGCGTCTCGATCCGGCGCCCGGTCTCCGCGAAGCCGAGTGACTCCAGCTCGCCCAGCCCCCAGGTGTCTTCGACGCCTTCCACATCCACCTCGATCAGCCACACCCGTTCGACGCCGTCGAACCGGCCGCGCTTCGCCGCCTGGTCGACGGAGTAGGCGCGATCCGCCCACCAGGTGTTGCGGTCGTACGGCACATGGAGCGTCACATCCTTGAGGCCGCGGAATCCGTCCGGGTACGTGCGCATCGCCAGGCGGGGCCGCTGCGACGGCTTGGCCGACTCGTCGAACACGACGGCGTCGGCCGGCCCCGCGTTCGCGGCCATCGCCGCGCTGACCTCCGCCCAGTCGCTGTCGTTCTTGGCGTACGGCCCACGCTGGAGGGCATAGACCGGCGCGCACAGTACCGCGAAGGCGACAGTGGCGCCCGCCGTGATCGCGACCGTCCGCCGCGCATCCCGCCCGAGCATCCGGCCGAGCACCAGGATCCCCTCTGCCACCAGGAGCGCCGCCGCGGGCGCGGCGAAGGTGGAGTAGCGCCCGGTGTACATCGGAAACGCCAGGTTCACGAGCAGCATCGCCCCCGTCGGCAGGAAGAGCCAGGCGGCGCCGACGAGCCGGGTCGAGAGAGTGCGGGGCCCGGCGGGCAGGGGAAGCGCAGCACCGGAGGTGCGCAGCCGCCACGCGCGCCAGGCGGGCCACAGGGCGAGCCCGATGAGCGGCCACGCGGCCACCGCGACCCACGGCATCCCGAACCAGAGGAAGAAGTACCAGGTGGACGCCTCTTCCGGCGCGCCACTGAGGTAGGCGATCTGGCCGCGCTCGAGGTAGGCGACGACCGCCAGCGGTATGACGGAGAGCAGTGCGGCGCCGGCCGCGACGGCCCACCTCCGCAGGGTGTCCCGCGACGCGCGGGCGAACAGCAGGATGGCGGCGTGCGCGACGAGGAGCGTCACGGAGTAGAGGAAGAGGTATGCCGCTACCGCCGTTCCGACCGCGTAGAGCAGCCACGCGAGCCGTCGCGCGCCGGGTGCGAGCCGGCGGCCGCCGCCGTCGACCAGCCACACCAGCAGGAGGGTGAGCCAGGCGGCCGCCGCTGCCGTGAAGGCGTACGAGCGCGCCTCTTCGCCGGCATAGGTGAGCCGGGGGAGGACGGTGGCGACGACCCCGGCGACCACCGCGGCCCGTGCTCCGCCACGGCGACCGGCGAGCAGCGTCACCGCCGCGACCGCGGCGCCGACCGCGAGCGCGCTCGGCAACCGCAGGGCGAACGCGCTCTCGCCGGCCAACCGGATCCAGCCGTGCATGAAGAGGTAGTAGACGCCGTGCACCGCATCCACGTGCAGCAGCATCCCGAACAGGCTGCCGAGCGGGCGCTTCGCCGAGAGCAGCGTGGCCGCCTCGTCGCCCCACAGCGACGGCACCCAGCTGAACGCGGCGCAGAGGATGGTCGCGACGAGCCCTGCGGCGACCGCGATCGTCCACGGCCGGACCGCGCGCAGCGGCAGGCCGGCGCGGAGATCCGGTTCGACGAGGACGGTCATATCTACAGCTTCTAATCGCCGGACGAGTACCCCGCCCAGATAAGCAGACAACGCTGGGCGAACCCCGGGCGAGCACTTCGGAAACTCATAGCCGGGACGCGATGGGCGCGGACGAGCGTTACCGGACCCCGGGCGTTCCAGCAGCTCACGCCGGGCGCCCGGGGTCCGCCCCACACACGCCGGGAAACGTCGGACGCCTCGGGGCGCCGCCAGCACATCCAGCGTGCTCGCGGCCGACGTTAGGCCTTCCGGGCGCGGGCGGGCAGGGGATGACGGGGGCGGGATGCGGTGGTACTCGCTCTGCTCAGCGCTGCCGGTCGTCGTTGTCGTCCCGGCGGTTCTGGAGGAAGTCTTCGCGCTCTCGGGTGTGCTGCGCCGACAGCTCGTCGAGTTCTTCTTCGAAGCCGGCGATCACGCGGGCCGCTTCGTGCACGTTCTCTTCGAATCCGTCGGACACCCTCTGGAACTCCTCGCGGAACTCCGGATCGTGGACGACACCCTGCTGGGTGGCGAGGGTGTAGAAGTCCTCCTGCATGCGGTTCATCTGCATGCGGTAGTTCGTCACGTAGTCCTCGGCCTGTTGCACCCGCTCCCTGGCCGTGCGGATCGCGTCGTCGTGGGCCTGCTCGAGCTCGCCGAGCGTCCTGTAGTCGGTCATGTGATGCTGTTCACTCCGTGCGCGTAGTCGAGCTCGGACATGATCCGGCCGACACCTTCTTCGACCTTCTTGGCGACGAGTCCGGCCAGCACCGAGTTGCTGACGGCCATACCGGCCGTGCGCCCGGCGATCTCCATGGTCCCCGCTTCAACCGCGACCCAACTCGCCGCCCTGATGGCGGTGTACCTCCCGTGCACCATAAGCGGCAGGACCGCGTTCAGCAGGCGCACGGCAGCATCGTTGACGAGCGCGTCGATGCCGCACTGGATGCCTTCCACGACGTCCTGGATGCCGCTCCGGAGCCCGCCGATCAGGTCACCGAGATTCGCGCCGGCGAGATCGGCGCTGTTCCCATCCGTTCGGTACATCACGTCCTCCTTTCCGGGCCTAGTGCCCGAAGTAGCTCCCTGCCCACTGGGCATCTTGTGCGTACGCGTTCTCGACGGCGCCGACGATGCCGGTCGCCAGCTGACCCAGCAGGGTGAGGTGGTCGTCCACTCGCCGGTTCGCTGTGTCGACGGCGTGCTCGTCGACGTTGTGCTGCACTTGCAGTCGGTGGGTGGCAACGCAGTTCTCGATGTCCCGCTCTCGGAGGAATGGGATCATCGCCACGGCGTCCTTCGCCTCGCGCAGGCCGAGTTCCATCTGCGAGGCGAGCCCGAGATTCACCGCTTTGATGTTGTTGAGCGGAGCCTGCATGTGGATGAACTCGGAGGCGAGGGCTGTGGCGGCGAGCGTATCGACGAGCACCATCAATCCGGAGACCGCCATGCCATGGACCCCACCGATGTATGGATCTCGGAGCAGGCCCATGGTTCCGGCCATCGCCAGCGCCAGGGGGTGACGGAGATCCGCGGGTAAGACGAACAGCACGTTCTCGCTGATCTCGACGAAGTCTCGTCCCGAAACACCGGCGCCGATCACCTCACCGGACGTCGCGTCGAAGAAGAACCCGGTGGAGATGTTGTGGTAGTCGAGGAACCCGAGCCCTTGCATGCTCTTGACGTAGATTGCGGAGCCCGTGCCGTTGGCGAGGGAGTTCCCGACCACGTCCCATTCGTTGATGAAATTACGGAGAGGGTTCTTGCCTTCGGCGATCTTCTTCAGAACCCAGGCCTTCGCCTGCGGCGACAGATGGTCCCAGGGGTCCGGGCCGTTGAACGTCGTGGACGACAAGTGCAGCTCGGCCGCCACAAACAGCGCCAGATACCCGCCGAGCGAGTGTCCCACGGTCTCGAAGGTGGCTTCAGGATGCGCTTTGCCGAGCTGTGCGCGCACCTTCTGGGCATACTCGATCGCCTGCGTGGCCTGCGTACCCGACGCGATCTGACCACCGATCACCAGCTGAGCATCCGCGCCGATGTCGGCGTGATGACCCGGGTTGGTCCCGGCGTAGGAGATGTACACCTGCGAGTAGTCAGGCTTGCCGTTCACCACGGGAACCACGGTCATCGCCTGAAACCCGGTGACCGGGTCGCTCACCGGCGGCGGCTCCACCACCTCGAACTTCTGACCCGGCTTGCCCGGGGGATGGAACTGCTGCCCCAAACCATAAGGCGGGTCCGCCCACAGGGGATCTGCCTTGTAAGCCGTGTCGGCGATAGCGGCCGACTCTTCTGGCGTCGTCATCCCACGATCTCCGACGAGCCGTCGCTGAAGATGACTGGGACCGGGGACGGTGTCGCCTGGGGATTCGGATCGGGTAGAGGATCCCCTCCCACGACCTGGAGCCCTAGGTTCTCACCATATTCCTTGCCCGCAATAGTGACGGTCGCGTACGCCGACCAGTAGCCCGTGCCGCTGTAGCGGCCCTCCTGGGTGTACCTGATCCGTTCCGTTTCCGGCCAGTCTTTTATGAACAGGAGCGCCGCCTTCTTCTGATTCGCGAGGTTCGTCGCGGTAGAAGCCTGTTGGTTCACTGCACTTCCTCCAAATATCGAGCACGACGTCAATGCGAAAACGACCGCTACGGCAACACTCACGCTCGTGAGTAGGCGCCTGCGATGACCGTTTCGAGGTGGATTCTTCCTTCGGAAATGAGTTCTCAAGGTCGCACCTTCTCGAAAGGCGCTTGTCTTCGTAGCTGAGTCACCGGGCCCCGCTCCCTTGTCGTATGTCAGCACTCCGCTTGCGACTTCATCGGCGCTCACCGCAGTACCTCCGCGCTTCCGCCGCTATACGTGATGGCAACGGAGGCCGACGTCCCTGATCGCTTCGCCGTCGGCATTGGTTCGCCGCCGTACGACCACTTCTCGAGCCCGAGGATTTCTTGGTATTCCAGGCCGTCAATCGTCACGACCGCGTTGGCCGCCCACGAACCGCCGCCGCCGACCGCACCGTCCTGTGTGAAAGTAATTGCTTCCACCCCCGGTTGAGTAGCGAGCAGCGCCTGGGCGGCCTTCCTTTGGTTCGCACGGTTGCTCTGCTCAGGCTCGGCGCCTCCTAACGAGCACGAAGTCAGGAGAATAAGTGCCGTAGCGGTAAGAGCAATCGACATCACCACCGGTTTGAGCGCCCACGCGATGCGCAGAATGGCGCCTCGGAAGAATCGGCTCATCCAGGGGATATAGAAGGTCATCGAAGCGCCTCCGATGTGCCGTCGCTATAGACGACCGTTGAGCGCGTTGGCACGGTACCGGGCATCAGGCGCGGTAGCGGATTACCTCCAGCCCGCTCGGGTCCCAGAATCTCGTCGTAATCGACGCCGTCGATTGTGACGACAGCATTGGCTGCCCACGAGCCACCTCCACCGACGCTGCCTGGCTGTGTGAACCTGATTTCCTCGACGTCGGGTCGATAGCTCAACAAACTGAGCGCTGCCTTCTTCTGATTCGCGAGGTTCGTCGCGGTCGTGGCCTTCAACGCAACGGAGCCGAACGGCGAACACGACGTCAACGCCACCGCGACGGCGACCGCGACGGCGACAGCAAGACCGAGAGCGCGCGGCGGCCGAGCGCGCGATCCGGTGCGGCGGTGTACGGCAAGCATTCTGCCGCCTTCCATGAGCGACTCGTGTTCCTTGTCACGATATCTCAGCCGAAATCTGGCCGCTCATGGATGGCCGCAATTAATGCATCACACCTTCCCGCGCCGCGCCCCCGCCCACAGGTCGACGCCGGCGTCGGTGGCGTGCTCATCGATCTCCGCGAGCTCCTCCGGCGAGAACTCCAGGTTGCCCAGGGCCGCAACGTTCTGCTCCAGCTGGTCGACGCTGCTGGCGCCGATGACGAGAGAGGTCACGCGGTCGTCGCGCAGAGCCCAGGCGAGCGCCAGCTGCGCGAGGGTCTGCCCGCGCCGCTCCGCGATCCCGTTGAGCGCGCGCAGGCGTGCGACGGCGTCGTCGGTGAGCCAGTCGGAGTCGAAGGAGGTGCCGGCGCTCGCCCGTGAACCCTCCGGGATGCCGTTCAGGTACTTGCCCGTCAGCATCCCCTGCGCCAGGGCGGTGAACCCGATGACGCCGACGCCCAGCTCGCCGACGGTGTCGAGCAGACCCTCGGTCTCGATCCAGCGGTTGAGCATGGAGTACGACGGCTGGTGGATGAGCAGGGGGGTGCCGAGGTCGCGCAGGATCTCGGCGGCTCGGCGGGTCTCCTCCGGTCCGTACGACGAGATGCCGACGTAGAGGGCCTTGCCCGACCGGACGGCAGTGTCCAGCGCCTGCATCGTCTCCTCCAGCGGCGTGGACGGGTCGGGCCGGTGCGAGTAGAAGATGTCGACGTAATCGAGGCCGAGGCGCTGCAGCGACTGGTCGAGGCTCGCCAGCATGTACTTGCGGCTGCCGCCGCCCTGGCCGTACGGGCCGGGCCACATGTCCCAGCCGGCCTTGCTCGACACCACGATCTCGTCGCGGTACGGCCGGAGGTCCTCCGAGAGGATGCGGCCGAAGTTGATCTCCGCCGCGCCGTAGGGCGGCCCGTAGTTGTTGGCCAGGTCGAAGTGGGTGATGCCGAGGTCGAAGGCGCGGCGGACGATGGCGCGCTGGGTCTCGAAGGGGCGGTCGTTGCCGAAGTTGTGCCAGAGCCCGAGCGACAGGGCGGGCAGGTCGAGTCCGCTGCGTCCGGTGCGGCGGTAGATCATGTCGTCATAGCGGGAGGGGTTCGCAACGTAGGCCATGCATCCAGACTCGCGGACGCGGACCATCGCTGTCCAACATCCCGTGCAGATCGGATCCATCGGTTGCGCTGCTCGATCGGGAGGGTGTCAACCCCTTGCCGCTGCGGTGGGCTGGGCGCTGGCTGGTGGCATGACCGATGAACTGACCCCCAGCGACGACGCGACCGCCCCCGGCCAGCCGCAGGGCGCTCCGGCGCCCACCGACACCCCGGTGCACGACCAGCCCACGGCGGCAGGCCAGGCACCTGCTGGCGGCGCGCTGGACGGAGAGAACGACCTCCCCGCCGACGACGAGACCGCCGACACCCTCCAGAACGACGCCCTCCTCGACGAAGAACAGCCCTGAACTGCTGCGGCCCGCGCCCCGGCTGCACCCAGCTCGGCTGGCTACGGTCGGAGATCCGCGCCTAGACGCCCCCAATCTCCATCCCCACCGCGGAACGTCGGAGATGTGAGCGCTTTCCACCTACGCAAGCCCCCTGCACAAACGGCAGCGGCGGCCGCGCCACAGGGCACGGCCGCCGCTTCGCGGTCGGGGAACGGGGTCAGGTCCGGCTCGCACCTCGTCTGAGCCATCCGACGATCGCGGTGATCACGAAGAACACCAGTCCGAGGATCGCCAGCCACAGCAGGCCCTTGATGGCGAACCCGAGAATGGCGAGCACCGCCCAGATCACCAGCAGGATAATGATGAGAGCTATCATGCCTTCATCTGACTCCGGTCCGCGCGTCTCGTCAACATCTGGGGGCGGGCCTTGCGGCGCGGAGCGGTTCGTGGCAAGACGATCGACGGGCGCCCGTCAGCGCACCGGCAGCTTGGTGTCGTCCTGGTGGTACAGGAAATCCTCCAGCGGGTACGGCTTGTGCTCGATCGCGGCGGCGATCGCCAGCTGAGCGATCACCGTCTCGACGATCGCGCGCTCGAACACCCCGAGGCCCGCGGGCAGCGGTACCACGGTGAGGTTGGCGTGCCCGGCGGCCGGGATCGTCGTGGGATCGGCCGCCGTCACGAGCACGACGGGCACCCCCGCATCGAGAATCGACGACGGAATGCTCACCTCCCGGCCGTCGCCGAAGATCACGAGGGCGTCGTCATCCGACAGCACCTCCATCGGACCGTGCAGGTACTGGAACGTCTCGAAGGCGGCGCTCGGCGTGCGGAGCCCCTCCCGGACCATCAGCGACAGCTCGGCGGCGGCGGTCAGCGACGCACCGCGACCCACGACGTCGATGGTCTTCGCCGCTGCGAGGACGCGCCCGACCGTTTCGGCCGCTTCGGCGTAGTCGCGCAGCACGTCGGCCACCCGGCCAGGGATGCGTTGCGCCTCCGCCGCGCCCGCGCGCATCCCGACGTGGTCGAGCAGCAGGGCGTACGCCAGCAGGGTCGCCGTGAAGCCGCTGGTGTACACCGGGGAGTCGGGGAACCCGCCCAGGCCGAGCACCGCATCCACGTCGTCCTTGATCGGCTGGTCGGGGAAGTTGCTGATGCCGATCCGCGTCCCGGCGGCGAGCTTCCGCGCAGCCGCCAGGGGCTCGGGGCTGCGGCCCGACTCGGAGACGACGATGTTGTGGTCGGCGCGCACGACGGCGAGCCCGTCGGCGACGTCGGAGGCGACGACACCCGATGCGGGATGCCCGGCGGCCGCGAGGGCGGCGACGAGCGCGTGCGACGAGTTGAGCGATGCGCCCATGGCGACGACGGCGACGCTGTCGCCCGCCTCCCACTGGGGGAGTGCCGCGCTCGCGAGGTCCCGGAGCACGGTCTCACGCGCTCGGGCGAGGTTCTCGGGCTGAGCGTGCATGGCGTCGACGAACGAAGCGGTGGGTTCCATGGAAGTCCTTCTGTCGGTGGTCGGAGGTGGTCTGGGGTGGTTGGTGGGAAGGCGGCTCAGCCCTTGACGGCGCCGGCGGCCATACCGCTGACGACGTAACGCTGGAAGATGAGGGCGACGACGATCGGCGGCAACGCCGCGAGGATGCCGCCCGCCGCCACCAGCCCGAAGTCGGTCGTGTAGCGGCCGGCGAACTCGCTGATGGCCACCGGCAGGGTCTTCGCCGCGTTGGACGAGGTGAAGATCAGCGCATACATGAACTCGTCCCAGGCCAGCAGGAACGCGAACATGATGGCCGCGAAGATGCCCGGCCGGGCGGCCGGAAGCACCACGCGGAACAGGGCGCCCAACCGGGAAGCGCCGTCGATGCGCGCCGCCTCCTCCAGCTCTTCCGGGATGGTCAGGAAGTAGTTGCTGAGGATCCAGAGCACGAACGGCACCACCAGCGAGCAGTCCACGATGATCAGCCCGATCACGGAGTCCAGCAGCCCGAGCGAGTTCAGGATGAGGTACAGCGGGATCAGCAGGGCGATCTGCGGCAGCATGTACGTCGCCAGGAACAGGATGAGCACCGCCTGCCGGAAGCGGAACCGCAGCCGGGCGAACGCGTACGCGCCCAGGATTCCGACGATCATCGAGACGGCGACCGTGCCGACCGCGACGATCGTCGTGTTGGCCAGCGCCGCCCGGAAGGTCGCACCGACGCTCTCGGCGCCTCCCCGGAAGATCAGCTCGTACCGGCTCCAGTCGAGCGTGTCCGGGATCCACTGCAGCGGGGTGGAGATGAGGATGCGCTGCGGAGTGACGCTGGCGAGCACCATCCACCCGAAGGGCAGCAGGATGACGACGGCGACGACCAGAGCGGCCAGGTGGATGAGGATCGAGTTGCGGGTCGTGCGCTTCACAGCAGGCTCATCTCGGATCGGCGCAGCATGCGCAGGTAGACGAAGGTCAGCACCAGGATGACCAGCACGATGATGTACGAGAGCGCCGCTCCGACCCCGAAGTTCTGGTCCGAGAACGCCGTCGTGTAGGCGTAATAGGCGACGGTCTGTGTACCGTTCACCGGGCCGCCGCGCGTCATCGCGTAGATGATGTCGAACACCTTGAACGCCTCCACCGTGCGCAGCACCAGCACGATCGAGATCGAGGGCACGAGCATCGGGAGCACGATCGTGCGGAAGATGCGCGGCCAGCTGGCGCGGTCCACCTTCGCCGCCTCGTACAGTTCGTTCGGGATGGACGTCAGCCCGGCGAGCAGGAAGAACGCCACCAGCGGGGTCGTCTTCCACACGTCCGCGATGATCACCATGTTGAGGGCGAGCGTCGGGTCGCCGAGCCAGGCCTGGTACTGGTCGATGATCCCGAGCTGGGTGAGGGCCGCGTTGAGCGCGCCGTACTGCGCGTTGAAGATGCCCTTCCACATCGCCGCATTGACGATGGTCGGGATCGCCCAGGGGATGATCACGACGGCGCGGAACAGCCAGCGCGCTCGCAGCTTGGCATTGAGGAGGCCGGCGACGATGAGCCCGAGGACGAGCTCCAGCGCTGTCGAGACGAGGGTGAAGTACAGCGTCCGCCCCATCGCGGCCCAGAAGCCGGGAGCGGTGAGGACGTCGATGTAGTTCTGCAGGCCGACGAACGGGGTGTCGGTCGCCAGCGCCGAGTTCACCTCGAAGAACGAGATGAGGAGGGTGCGGAGGATCGGGTAGACGATCACCCCGAACACCGCGACCGCGGCGGGCAGCAGCAGCCAGAAGGCGAGCCGCCCCTGGTTGTCGCGCCTGCGGCGGTCGCGTCGCCCGCGCGTGGTGGGCGCGCGCCGCTCCGTCTCGACTCCGGCGACCGACACGCCGCTCATCCGAGGGTCTCGTTCGCGGACTTCACCGCGTCGTCGAGGGCCTGCTGCGGCGACTTCTTGCCGAGCAGCGCGTTCTGCAGCTCGACCTGGATCGCCTGCGACACCGAGTTGTAGTTCGGCACCGGTGGACGCAGGATCATCGAGTCGTAGGCCTTTCCGGCGGCCGCGAAGACCTCCGGGTTGGTCTTGGTGATGTCCGGCTTGGTGTAGCTCGACTTCCAGTTCGTCATCGAGCTCTTGACGTACTTGTCCTGCACGGCCTCGCTGGTCATGTACTCGATGAACTTCCACGCGGCGAGCTGGTGCTTCGACTTGGCGCCGATCGCCAGCGCCATGGAGCCGTTCACGCCCGGGTTGTCCCCGTTGGGGCCCGCGGGCGGCGGGGTGACGGCGATCTGGCCGACGACCTTCGAGATCGACGGGTCGTTCTGGTCGCGGAAGGTGGACTCCCAGTTGAGCTCCATGGCGGTCTTGCCGGCGGCCATCGACTTGTCGGTGTCGTCCTCGAGGAACGTGGTCGACGCCGGGTCGGTGAGTCCCTCATCCAGCGACTTCTTCATGAACTCGAGCGCCTGCACACCCGCGCCCTTGTTGATGGAGAGCTTGCCGCTCGAGTCGGTGAACTGGCCGCCGTACGCGCCGAGCAGCTCGGCGTAGTCGCAGACCAGAGCCTCGGCCTGCGCCCAGCTCCAGGCGATCGGGTACTGGACGACGCCGGCGTCCTTCAGCTTCTTCGCCACGGCGAGCACGCCGTCCCACGTCTTCACGTCGTCCGCGGTCGCGCCGACCTTCGCGAGCATGTCCTTGTTGTAGAAGAACAGCTTGGTCGACGGGCCCCACGGCACGCCGTAGTACTTGCCCTTGTACTCGGCGCTGGAGAGCGCGCCGCCGAGCATGTCGCTCTTCCACGAGTCGGGGAAGCGCTTCGTGACGTCGGTGATGATGTTCTTGGAGGCGAACTCGGCCGGCCAGATCACGTCGAGGTGCACGACGTCATAGGTGCCCGCGGGTGCCGAGGTGACGATCTTGTCGTGGAGCGCCTCATACGCCACGAAGGTCGGCTTGACGGTGATCTTGGGGTTCTTCTCCTCGAACGCCTTGATCATCGCGTTGACGTCGGACTCCGAGTAGCCGGCCTGCTTCATGAACAGCGCGTTGATCGTTCCGGTGCCGTCGCCCTCGCCTCCCGACGAGGTCCCGGCGCCCGTCACGCTGCACGCGCTCAGGGCGAGCGCCGCCGTCGCCGCGAGCGCGAGGCCCGCGAGCGTGCGGTGACGCCCGGTGGATGTGATTCTCATGACTTCCTCCGTGATGGTGTTGGTGGTGCGAAGGGGACAGCGGTGGCCGCCTCCGTGAGCCGCCGGGCGAGCGCGAGTGCGCCGCGCACCGGGGGGACATCCAGCAGGTGGATGGAGTGGGTGAGCCCGCGGGCGCGCAGCCGCTCGCCGAGGGCGTCGAAGAGCCGGGGCTGGTGGCTGACCACGCCGCCGGCGCAGACGACGTCGGTGCCGGCCGCCCCGCGGCGGTGGACGAGCTCGACGCTGCGGGCGAGTTCGTCGGCGGCCGCGTCGATGACGCGTGCCGCCCGGATGCTGCCCGCGTCGGCCGCGGCGAACACGGAGGGAGCGGCCGCGCCCCAGACGGTGACGCGCGGGCGGACGGTCAACGCGTTGGAGAGGCCGACGATCTCCTCCACGCCGAAGTGCGCGTACAGGGCGTCGGCGAGGGCGTCGCGCGGCTCGTCCTCGTCCACGGCCTCGAACAGGGTGCGCACCGCATCCCGGACCAGTGCCGGTGCACTGCCCGGGTCGTTGAGGATGTAGCCGTAGCCTCCCGCGCTCACCAGCGTCCCGTCGGCGCGGCGCCCGACGACCTTGCTCCCGGTGCCCGCGATGACGGCGATGGCCTCGTCGTACCCGGCGGCGGGGCCGACGAGTTCGACGTCGTTGACCGCGAGGGCCGGACCGGCGTGGAGCGCGGCGAGCGTCTCCGAGAAGGCGAGGGTCTGGCCTTCGCTGTCGAGCCCGTGTGCGCCGACGACCAGGGGAGCGGAGGCGGCGCCGGGAACGTCGTCGAGCAGGGCGAGGAGTCCGCGCACGTTCTGCTCGGAGTGGAGGTCGCCGCCGTGCTGCCAGTCGGCGGTCTGCACCGACCGGTCGAGGAGCGCGGCGCCGGCGTCGTCCTCGACGCAGACATGCGTCTTGGTGCCGCCGATGTCGATTCCGACGATCACGTCTGCTCCTCTGCGTCGCTGAAGGGATGCCTCTTCTTTCCTATCGGAGTGAGAAGAAGTGCGTCAAACCTAAGCGACGCTGCGCACCTACGTCAAGAGCTCCGGGCGGTTTTCCGATTCGTGCCGAATGTGCGGAATGGCAGCGTCAGAACGCACATTCGGCACGAATCTGCGAGGGGGAGTGTTAGAAGGCGAGGTAGGCGAAGCCGTTGACCTCGGCCGCGGCGAGTTCCGCCGCGCCCAACAGCACCGCATCCTCTCGGTGGGTGGCCGGCTCGATGCGCGGCACCCGGATGATGCGGCCGCGCAACCGCTCCTGGATGCCCGGGATGACCGTGTCCGAGCTTCCGACGAAACTGCTCCCCACCACTACGAGCTCCGGATCGAGCACGATCACGAGGGCCGCCACCGCGATGGCCACCATGTCGAGGATCTCGTCGGCGAGCTCTTGTGCGTCGGCGTTGCCGTCGCGGGCCAGCTCGAACACGTCCTCGGCGGTCAGCGACCCGCCGTCCGGCAGGGGGATGCCGCGCTCGCGTGCCCGCTGGGTGAGCGCGAGCGATCCGATGCGATCCTCGAGATCGCCGCGCGCGTCGTACGACCGCTCCAGCGAGGACCGCTCCATCAGCAGGTAGCCGATCTCGCCGGCCTCCGCCCGCGCGCCCCGGTGGAGTTCGCCGTTCGCGACGATCCCGGCGCCGAGGCCGTTCTCGAGGAACAGCGCGACCAGGCTGGAGAGGCCGCGGCCCGCACCGGTGTGGAGTTCGCCGAAGGCCAGCGCGTTCGCGTCGTTCTCCACCACCACGGGCAGGGCGGTCCGCTGCCGGAGGAGCGTGCCGAAGGGGACGCCGGTCCAGCCGAACTCCGGCATCGTGCCGACCACGCCATCCGGCTGTTGCACGACCCCCGGCACGGCGATCCCGACCGCGAGGCAGGGCGTGCCCATCGAGTCGGCCGTCGCGATCAGGTCGTCGAACAGCCGGAACACTTTGCGCAGCTGGCGATCCTGGTCCGCTGCGCGTTCTGGCGACTCCGTGTCCGCCGCCGCCGGGTCCCCCGCCTGCCGTGCGCCTAAGGGAACGGAGCGCCGGAACACGATCTTCCCGTCGAAGTCCACCAGGATGCCCGTGACCGTCTCCGCGCGGAGCTGGATCGCTGCGACAAGGCGCGAGCTCCCGGCGTAGCGGAGCAGCACCGAGGGCCGGCCGCCGGTCGACGGCTCCTGGCCGGCTGCGACGACGAGCCCGTCCTCGATGAGGGCAGCTGTCAGCCGATTGATGGTGGCCGGGCTCAAGCCCGTCTTGACGCCGAGCTGCTGCCGGGAAAGCGCCCCCGACTCGCGGAGGGCTTCGATGATGGCCGTCTGGTTGACACGCGCCAGAGTGCTGGTGGTCGCTGTCGCGCGCGTCCGTTTGGCCACCGGCGCCTCCTCATCCCGAACCGGACTCTCGGGCCGCCCTGCGCGGCCTGAGCAAACTTTACTATCGCAGTGGATGGATCTGGCTGTGCGATGAACCCCTCGGACGCGCGCCGCTCACCTCAGCATCCGACGTGACCGCGCAGCGAGATGCCGCCGCCCATAAAGCCCGCGTCCTGAAGGGCTTTCGAGATGTGGTCCGACAGCACGCCCGAGAGCATCACGGCTTCGCTCTCGCCGCGGTCCTTCTCGACCTGACGTTCCTCGGCGCCCAGCTCGTCCAGCGAGACAGGCTCTGCCTCCCAGTTGGTGGAGAGCAGGAGTTTCCGGGCCGCCGCGATGCGCTCGTCCGTTTGAGCGTCCGCGGTCGCCTCGTCGCGCTCGACTGCGACTTGCACGCAGCCGGGCGCGGTGCTGCCGTCGCTCAGCAGGAAGGTGCGGTGCACAGTGAGGTCGTACGTCTCTGCCGGTGCGCTCCGGGTCGGGCTCGACGTCGGTGAAGCGATCGCGGTGGCGGCCACCGACCGCTGGTCGAGATCGGCGCATCCGGCCAGCGCCGTGGTGATGCCCAGAGCCATGGCGATCCCCAGGGCAGCCATCGCCCCAGCACCCCGCTGTCGTGCGTGCATCCGTCTTCCCCCTTTCGGGCCCCGTCGGGCCTTCCCCGCGGGTCAGCATAGCGCCGGGCCGCTCGCTCTTCGGCCTCAGGCGTCGTCGCCGAACCCGCGCGCGAGGAGGTCGAACAGCGCGCTCGCCCGTGGCTGCTGGGCCGCCGCGACGTCGTCCGCCGGTTCTCCCGCGATCAGCCGCTGCGCCGCATTTACCAGGAGCACCGAATACCCCCCGATGAACATCGCGGCGAACAGGGCTGCGTCGCCGTCGAATGCAGCATCCGCGTCCAGGTCCTCGGCGAGCCCCTGCTGCAGCTCGCCGGCGAGCTCGCGGGCGCGGGCGACCAGGGCGGCGGAACCGCCGACGGTCCGGAAGAACGGAACAGAGCGGGCGTCGAGTCCGGAGAGGGGATGCCGCTCCTCGACCAGCCGCAGCGTCGCCTCCCTGAGCGAGGCCAGCACGCCGGTGCCGCTCGCGCGGTCCCGGACCGCCGCGCGCAACACGGCCTCGGCGTCGGCCGAGCGATCGAGGTAGAGGTCCTCCTTGCGGGGGAAGTGCTTGAACACGGTCACGCTGGACACGCCGGCTTCGCGGGCGACGTCCGCCACGGTCACGGCGTCGAAGCCGCGTTCGGCGAAGAGCCCGGAGGCGATTCCGGCGATGCGGGCACGCGTCTGCGGGCCGCCGCGCTCGCTGGTTCTGGGCATGAAGGCGTCGTCCTTCCGTGAATATCTTGTGTCACTAAGTTTAGTCGCATAACCTAGTCACATGTCCTCTGAGCAGACCGCTCCCATTGTCCCCGAGTCGCCCCTCCCCGCCGGCCGCCACGCTCCGCGCTCCCTGCGCGACGCGTGGATGGCCCTCACCGGCCTCTCCGCCGTCTTCCTCTTCGAGATGCTCGACAACTCGATCCTCAACGTCGCCCTTCCCACCATCGGCCGCGAACTCCACGCGTCGACCGCCGGCCTCCAGTGGGTGACAGGCGCGTACACGGTCGTCTTCGGCGGCTCCATGCTCGCCTTCGGCGCCATCGCCGACCGGTACGGCCGACGCCGGGTCATGCTCATCGGCCTCGCCCTGCTCGGTCTCGCCAGTCTTGCGACCGCATTCGTCTCGACGACGGAAGAGCTGATCGCCGTGCGCGTCGGCATGGGCATCGCGGCCGCGATGACGACGCCCGGGTCGATGGCGCTGGCGTTCCGGCTGTTCGCGGCGGACGACCTGCGGGTGAAGGCGATGACCGTCATCTCGACGGTCGGACTGGTCGGGCTCGCGATCGGACCGACGGTCGGTGGCTTCGTCCTCGCCGTCGCCCCGTGGCAGGTGCTCCTGCTGGTCAACGTCCCCATCGCGGCCCTGGCGATCGTGGGCGTACGGCTCGGCATCCCCGCCGACGACCCCGGCGGGCTGCATCGTGACCCCATCGACCTGGTGGGAGCGGCGCTGGGCACCGCCGCGATCGTGCTCGCGCTGTTCGCACCGACGCTGTTCGTGGAGCAGGGCCTCGGCGCCTGGATGCCGTGGCTCGTCACGGGGGCGGCCGTCGCCGCGGCGGTCCTCTTCGTCGTGCGGCAGCGGACCGCACGCCACCCGCTCCTCGAGCTGCCGCTGATCGCGCATCCCCTCGTCTCCAGCGGGCTGGCGTTCAAGGCGGCCGCCGCGATCGCCACGGCGGGACTCGGGTACCTCGTCACGCTGCAGCTGCAGCTCGACTGGGGGTGGCCTCCCGCGCTCGCGGCGCTCGGGATGCTGCCGCAGGTCGTCGTCTTGCTCGCGGGAGGGGCGGTCATCACCCCGTTCGTGCGCCGTGTCGGGATGGACCGGGCGGCCTGGATGAGCGCCGCCGCCGTCGTCGCCGGCCTCACCGTCTACGCCGTGTTCGGCCGCTTCGGGTACGGCTGGATCGCGGTCGCCCTGGTGCTGGTGGCGGCGGGTATCCGGGTCGTCGGCGTGGTCGCCGGGACCAATGTGCTCCGGGGCCTTCCGGAGAGCCGGACCACCATCGGAGCGGCGCTCACCGACACTGCCTCCGAAGTCGCCTCGGGCGTCGGGCTCGCCGTCGCGGGGACGGTGCTCGCGGGGTTGTTCGCGGGGAGCATCGCGACGGCGGGATGGTCGCCGGAGCAGACGGCGCAGTTCCGCGAGGCCGTCACCGTCGCGGGGCTCGCGCTCATCGTGGTGGCGGGTGCGCTCGTGCTCTGGGGCTTCCTGCGTGCGCGGGGTGGCGCGGCAAGGCCCGAGGCGCCCGCCGCATCCTGACACCGCTGCGATGCCGTGCCGCGTCCCACGAACACGGGCCACTCGTATTGGGGCGCGCAGCGCAGCCGAACGGAGGTCTACCGTGGGCGGCATGTTCCGGTTCCCTCGTGAAGCGATGCGCCGGCGGCGGCCAGACCCCGCCGTCGGCTCGTTGCTCGCGGGCGCGATGGCGGGCGGCATCCGTGACATCTACGGTCACACCGTCACGTATGTCCCGGAGGACCTCGTCTACGTCGAGCGGCTGTTCACCGACCTGCGCACCGACGATGGTTTCGTGGGCGACGAGTTCACCTTGCAGAGCCTGGGCTGCCTGATCGGTGAGATCCTGGTGCGGACCGACGGCGGACGGTGGAGCAGCGCGGCGCCACGGCGCGGAGTACCGGAGGACGCCGGGCTTGCGGTGGTGCTCCCGAACGGGCGGACGGTGAACCCGATCCGCGCCGCCTACGACCGCGCCGGCCGCGGGGCCGACTCGTCCGTCATCCGCTTCCGTCAGGTCGCACTGGCCTCCTGACGCTCCGGCGGTTACTGCCTAGCCGACGCGCGGCGGCCGTGCTCATACTGGCGCCGTGAATCCCGCGCATCGACTCCGCCCCAGTTCTGGACGCGCCGTCGCCGGACGCGCCATCGCGGGCGCGTCGGCGCTCCTGCTGGCGCTCGCCGCCCTGGCGGGCTGTGCATCGTCGAGCGCCTCCGACTACACCGGGACGTGGACGTCCGACCATCCCGCCGGCACCAGCCTCGACCTGAAGGACGGCGGCCAGCTCAGCGGCGACGACGGTTGCAATTCGCTGACGGGGACCTGGAGCGAGTCGAAGGGGTCGATCACGTTCGGCGCGCTGGCCGCGACGCAGAAAGCGTGCGCCGATGTCGATCCGTGGCTGTCGAAGGCCGCGAGCGCGCGCTCTGACGGCGACACCCTGAACGTCTACGACGAGGCCGGGACGCAGATCGGCGTGCTCGACCGCAAGTGATCCGCCGGGGTCATCCCTCGACGTGGATGCGCAGCCGCTCGAGCGCCGCATCCCACCGTGACGATGCCTGCCGCAGCAACTCGCCGGCCGACGCGAGGGCCGCCGGGTCGACCCGCCAGAGCCGCTCCCGCCCGTGCCGCTCGCTGTGCACCAGCCCTGCCGCGTCGAGCACCCCGAGGTGCTTCTCGACCGCCTGCCGCGTCACCGGGCGTTCGGATGCGAGCCGCGCGGCCGTCCGCGGGCCCGTCTCGCCGAGGGCGAGCACCAGCCCCAGCCGGGTGGGGTCGCCGAGGGCCGCGAACACCGGCGCTGCCGCCTCGAGTGTCGCGGTCACGGGCGTTCCAGGGACGTGCGCTCGAGATAAGCGCTGAGGAGACGGGTCTGCGCCTCCCAGCCGCCGTCGTTGCTCTCGCGGGCCTGATCGCGGATGTCCTCGGGCAGTGCCCCGAATCCGTCTTCCGTGATGGTGACGCGGACGCCGTCACCCTCGGTCGCCAGGCGGAACTCGACGGTCGTCAGCACGTCGGAGCCGGGCGCCGGCTGCCAGCGGAAGGCGAACCGCGTCGGCGGCTCGATCGCGATGACCTCGGCCGCGATCGGGGATCCGCGGTGCGGCTCCTGCGCGGCGGCGACCTCGGCGTCGACCGTCGTGGGGACGATCCGCCCGGTCGTCGTCCGGCCCACCTCGAACGGTCCGTCGAACTCCGCGCCGAACCACGCCCCGAACTCCTTGGAGTCGACGATGGCAGCCCACACCCGCTCCTGCGCCGCGCGGATGAGGATGCTGCGCTCGATATCCACCATAATAGGCAACCTCCCGGTTGCCCTTTCTAGCACACTTCCGTCTCTTCGGCACCCCGTTCACTCCCGCCGGACCCCGGGCGTACGGTTCAGCGCATGAAAGTCGTGTTCACTGGTTGGCTCGTGGGAATCATCGTCGGTCTGGCGCTCATGTTCGCCGTCGTCATCTCGGGACGGTAACGGGATGAGACTTCGCGAGCACGGCCTCAGCATCGCGTTCGCCGCGCTCTTCCTCGCCGCCCTGATCGGGCAGTCCGTCGCGGGGCTGTTCCAGTTCAACCAGGATCAGCTCTCGCATGGCGGCAGCACGGAGTCCTGGCTCGCATTCGTCACCTCGTCCGACTTCGTCGTGGACGTCGCCGAGAACTGGCAGTCGGAGTACCTGCAGTTCTTCCTGCTGATCCTGGCGACGATCTGGCTCGTCCAGAAGGGGTCGCCCGAGTCGAAGAAGCCCGGCGACGAAGGTCTCGGAACGGATGAGGAGCAGCTGGTCGGCCGGCACGCGCGGCCCGACTCGCCGAGCTGGGCGAAGGCGGGGGGATGGCGCAGCGCGCTGTACTCCAACTCGCTCCTGATCGTGATGGGGGCGATCTTCCTGCTGTCGTGGCTGCTCCAGTCGCTGGCGGGCCAGGTCGTCTACAACGCCGAGCAGGTGGAGCACCACGAGGCGATGGTGAGCTGGGTGCAATACCTGGTCTCGGCGGACTTCTGGAACAGGACGCTGCAGAACTGGCAGTCCGAGTTCCTGGCGGTCGGGAGCATGGTCGCGTTCTCGATCTACCTCCGGCAGCGCGGCTCCTCCGAGTCGAAGCCCGTCGGAGCGCCCCACCACACGAGCGCCGTCGACGCCGAGTAGCCCGCCCCCGCCCCGCGGCTCCCCATCTCCACTCCCACCCCCACCATCGAGTCCGCAAACTTTGCACGGTCCCCCGCGCACCGCGTGCAGAGTTTGCGGACTCGACGTGGGCGGAGAGGGGTGGGCGACGGCGAGAGGTGCCGAGTAGGGTGTGGCCGAGGGAGGAGGCCGCGTGCGGGTGACGTCCTGGCTCCGACGCCACGATCCGGGCTTCAGTGCGCTGCGTCGTGCGGCCCGCGCGGCCATCGCGGTGCCTCTGCTGTTCCTCCTCGGCAGCCGGGTCATCGGCAATCCCGAGGTCGCGCTCTTCGGCGCGTTCGGCGCCTTCGCCATGCTGCTCTTCGTCGACTTCGGCGGCCCGCTGCGTGAGCGGGTGCAGGCGCACGCGGCTCTCGCCATCACGGGAGCGGTGCTCGTCTGCCTGGGCACGCTCGCGTCGTCCCCGATCTGGCTGTCCTCCCTCGCGATGGCCGTGGTCGCCCTCGTCGTGCTGTTCGCGGGTTCGGTGAGTTCCGTCATCGCGTCGGCCGGCACCTCCCTGCTCCTCGCCTTCGTGCTGCCGGTCACCCTGCCGGGAACCGTCGCCGACATCGGCCCGCGCTTACTCGGGTGGGGGATCGCCGCGGTCGTCGGACTCATCGCCATCACCCTTCTCTGGCCGGCGCCGGCCCGCGAGCCGCTGCGTCTTCCCGCCGTCGAGGCCTCCCGCGCGCTCGCCGCCCGCATCCGGGCCGAGCTCCCGATGATGGGGGATGCCGCCGAGATCGCGGCCCTGCGCGAGCGCACGGCCGCTGCGGGGGATACCGCGGTCGGCACACTGCAGAGCGTCTTCCTGGCCACCCCGTACCGCCCGACCGGCCTGAGCGCGCCGGCGCGGACCGTCGTCCGGCTGGTCGACGAGCTGAACTGGCTGAATGCGGTGATCGGCCAGATGGTCCGCCATCGGGCCGCACCGCCCGACGGGGTGGATGCTGCAGGTCCGCGCTCGGCGACGGCCGCGGCAGCGCGGCTGGGAGCGGCGGCGGCCGATGTGCTCGAGGAGGGCGCCCTCGTTCTCGCTCAGCACGCCGCGGATCCCGCAGCACTGGAGTCGGCGCTCGACCGCCTCGCGCTCGAACGGGCGGCCGTTGAGCAGACGACGCTCGCCGTCTCTCCCGTAGGGCGCACTCCCGCCTCCGATGAGCAGGCCGAGCGATTCGTGGCCGCCCTCGACCCCGGGTTCCGAGCCCAGGAGCTCGCCTACGCCGTCGAGACCGTGGCGGGCAACATCGCCCTGACAGCACGGGCGGAGCGTCGCACCTGGTGGCAGCGGATGCTGGGTCGGCAGCCGGGTGATCTGAGCGGTCCGCTGGCGGCGGCGACGGAGCGGGCGTCGGGGTTCGTCGGCTGGAACTCTGTCTGGTTGCGCAACAGCATCCGCGGTGCGATCGGACTCGGCCTCGCCGTGCTGCTCGCCAAGGCAACCGGCGTCCAGCACTCGTTCTGGGTCGTGCTCGGAACGATGTCCGTCCTGCGTTCGAGCGCGCTCAACACCGGGCAGACGGCGCTCCGGGGTGTGCTCGGCACGGTCGTCGGCGTGATCGTCGGCGCGGCCGCGCTGTTCGTCATCGGCGGGAACCCGGTCGCGCTGTGGCTGGTGCTCCCCGTCGCCATCCTCATCGCGGGGATCGCGCCCGCGGCGATCTCGTTCGCCGCCGGTCAGGCCGCGTTCACGGTCGTCCTCGTCCTGCTGTTCAACGTCATCGCGCCGACGGGATGGACCGTGGGCCTGATCCGCATCGAGGACATCGCCCTCGGCTGTGCGGTCAGCCTCATCGTCGGCGCCCTGTTCTGGCCGCGCGGTGCCTCCGCCTCACTGCGGACGGCTGTCGGGGATGCGTATCTGGCCGGCATCGACTACCTCCGTGCCGCCGTCGAGTTCGGACTGGCGCGCTGCGACCCGGCGACCCCGCGTGGCGCCGAGCCGCGGCAGCAGTCGCTCAGAGCTGCGGCGGCATCCCGTCGGCTGGACGACGCCTTCCGCACGTACCTGACGGAGCGGGGTGCCAAGCCCCGTCCCCTCGCGGAGGTGTCGGCGACCGTCACCGGCGTCGCGGGCATCCGGCTCGCGGCCGACGCGATCCTGGAACTGTGGCGCGGTCAGTCCTCCGAACCGTCGGCTGCTCCCAGTGCTGCCGCCGCACACGCGACCCTCGACGGGCAGGTCGACCGCCTGGAGGACTGGTACCGCGCTCTGGCGTCGGCCCTCGAGTCCCGCGCCGACCTGCCGACGCCGGCGCCACCGGATCCCGTCGCCGACCGCTCTCTGGCCTCCGCTGTGCTGGGTGAGCTCGACCATTCGACGGCCGGCGCCGCGACGGCCGTCCGCATCATCTGGACCGCCGACTATCTGGAGGTCGTCCGTCGCCTGGAGCGCGCGATCGTCGAGCCGGGTGCTCCGCCCGTGTAGACCGCGCGCCCGCAGCCGGCGCTCGCAGTCGCGTCTAGCCGCGGACCATCGCCCCGGTGGATGATCTGCCCGACACCACCGCGACGAGGGGATGCAGCATGCAGCAGAACGATCCGGCTCCGTCCATCCGAGAGGCCCACCGGGCAGCGAACGCAGCGCTCCCGTTCTCCGACGACGCGGACTTCGCGGCAGCAGAACGCGGCTTCCTCGGCACCCTGGACGATCCCGCCATCCGCGACGCGTCCGGCACGGTGGTCTGGGACACCTCCACCTTCGGCTTCCTCGACGGGGATGCTCCGCTCACGGTCCACCCGAGCCTCTGGCGTCAGGGGAAGCTCGTGCTGAAGAACGGCCTGTTCGAGGTGACAGAGGGTCTGTACCAGGTGCGCGGGCTGGACCTGTCGGTGATGTCGTTCATCGAGGGGGACTCCGGCGTCATCGTCGTCGATCCGCTGCTCACGAAGGAGACCGCCGCCGCCGCACTCGGCCTCTACCGGCGACACCGCGGCGACCGCCCGATCGTCGCGGTGATCTTCACCCACAGCCACCTGGACCACTTCGGCGGGGTGCTCGGCATCGTCAGCGGGGAGGAGGTGGAGGACGGCCGCGTCGAGATCGTCGCCCCTGCTGGGTTCATCGAGCACTCCATCTCGGAGAACGTCTACGCGGGCACGGCGATGGCGCGGAGGGCCGGCTACATGTACGGCGCAGCCCTCGACCGCGGTCCGTCCGGGCAGGTCGGGGCGGGCCTCGGCCTGACCCTGTCGACGGGGGAGACGACTCTGCTCGTGCCGACGATCGATGTCGCCGAGACCGGCGAAAGGCTCACCTTCGACGGGGTGGAGTTCGAGTTCCAGCTGGCCCCGAACACTGAGGCGCCGGCGGAGATGCACTTCTTCATCCCGCGCTACAACGCGCTGTGCATGGCCGAGAACGCGACCCACAACCTCCACAACCTGCTGACCCTCCGCGGTGCCCTCGTGCGCGACCCGCACGTGTGGTCGGAGTACCTCACCGAGGCGATCGAACGCTACGGCGACCGCGCCGACGTGCTGTTCACCTCCCACCACTGGCCCACCTGGGGGCGGGAGGAGCTGGTCGCCTTCCTGCGCATCCAGCGCGACCTCTACGGGTACCTGCACGACCAGACCCTCCGGCTACTGAACCGGGGACTGACCGGCACGGAGATCGCCGAGGAGCTGACGCTGCCGCCCGCCCTGGAGCGGGAGTGGAGCACGCGCGGTTATTACGGGTCCGTCTCGCACAACGTCAAGGCGATCGCGCAGCGCTACCTCGGCTGGTTCGACGGCAATCCGGCGCGACTCTGGCCGCATCCTCCGCAGGCGCTCGCCGAGCGGTACGTGAGGGCGCTCGGCGGCGTCGAGCGCGTCGTCGAGCTGGCGCAGGCCGCCTATGACGACGGTGATTTCCGCTGGGCGGCGACCCTGCTCGACCATGCCGTGTTCACCGAGCCGGACAGCGCGCCCGCGAAGTCCCTCTACGCGGACACGCTCGAGCAGCTCGCCTACGGTTCGGAGAACGCCACCTGGCGCAACTTCTTCCTCTCGGGGGCGACCGAACTGCGCGAGGGCAACTTCGGCACGCCGACTGCCGCGAACGCCCCGGCGGTGCTCGCCGAGCTGACGCCGGAGCAGATCTTCGACTCCATCGCCATCACCGTCGACGGCCCGAACGCGTGGGAGCTGGACCTCTCCCTCGAGGTCGTCTTCAGTGACCTCGGCCGCACCTTCCACCTGACTCTGACGAACGGCGTGCTCATCCACGTCGAACGCCGCGCGCCGGGCGACGTGCCGCTGCGTCTCACGATCACCAAGCCGGACTTCCTGGCGCTGCTGGGCGGGGATCCGTCGCCGGCGAGCATGTCGGTGGAGGGCGACGCCGGTGTGCTGCAGCAGTTGACGGCGGTGCTGCAGCGTGGGGACCCGGGCTTCAACATCGTCCTGCCGTAGTGCGGTCGCCGCGCGGTCTCACGCGCGGCGCGCCGACCGCCGTTCCGACCGCTCCGAACGTTCCGGCCGCGCCGGCACGGGGTCCGCGGACCCTCCGACGATCTCGCGGGGCAGGTTGCGCGAGAAGAACAGCGCGCCGCACGACACCAGGGCCAGCGCCGCGAACGACAGCTCCAGCGACCGCAGCTGCGACGTCTCGTACAGTCCGGCCAGAGCTTTCGCGTCATCGTCGCCGAGTCCGGCGTCCGTCGCGATCTTCGGCACGTCCGCGACGGCGACCGGGGTGATGCCCTCCTGGGTGCGCTCTTGCACCGTGCTCTTGACGTCGTCGGGCAGTGTGCTTTCGGCCACCGCCCCGGCGAACACGCTCGAGAGCGACGCGATCATCACCGAGCCGATCAGCGCTGTGCCGAGCGACGATCCCAGGTTCTGGAAGACGCCCTGGATGCCGCCGGCCTCGCTCAGCTGGGTGGGCCCGACCGCCGACATCGTCACGTTCCCGAGCTGGGAGGCCAGCAGACCGAGCGCGGCCCCGGCGATGAACATCCCGGTGGCGAACAGCCAGTTGTTGAGTTCCACATCCACCGAGCCGAGCAGGATGAGACTGGCCACCACCAGCGTCAGCTGGCCGATCCGCGCGATCAGGCGCGGGGAGAACCGTTTCGAGAACATGGTGCCGAGGACGGAGAACAGGACGAGGGAGATCGAGAGCGGGAAGACGCGGATGCCCGTCTCCAGCGCATCCAGCCCCAGCGTCAGCTGCAGGTAGATCGGGACGATGAAGAACAGCCCGGCCGTCACGGTGTACTGGATCGCGAGACTGCCGACTCCCGCTCGCAGCTGCGAGATCCGCAGAAGCGAGACGTCGAGCAGCGGGGGCCGGCCGCTGGCGACGAGCCGCCGCTGCCGGACGAAGAACAGCCACAGCAGGACGCAGCCTGCCGCCACCAGATAGGGCACCGGAGACAATCCCAGCAGCGTGTACGGGGCTCCGGCGCCGGCGAGGATCCAGCCCCAGCTCTTGGTCTGCAGCAGGGCGTAGACGATGAGCACCAGACCGGCGGCGGAGAGCAGGACCGAGAGGATGTCGATGCGGATGCGCGAGCGCGTCCCATGGTCGCCGACGAGGAAGCTGAACACCAGGACGACCGCCATGATGACGACCTCGCCGGCGAAGACGTACCGCCAGCTCGCGTAGGTGGTCAGGAAGCCGCCGATGAGCGGACCCGCCGCCACGGCCGCCCCCGACGACGCCCCGATGACGGCGAAGGCGGTGACCCGGGCGTGCCCCTGGTAGTTGTCGGCGATGAGGGCTGCGATCGCCGGGATGACCAGCACGGCGCCGAGCCCTTCGACGATGGACCAGCCGAAGAAAAGCACGACGATGTTCGGGCTGAGCGCTGTCGTCAGCGACCCGATCGCGTAGACGATGGACCCGATGATGAGGGCGCGCTTGCGGCCCCACACATCCCCGAGCTTCGCGCCGAGCAGCATGAACGCCGCCATCGTCAGCGTGTAGAAGGTGATCGCCGTCTGCATGGCGGCGATGGTCGTGTCGAGGTCCGCCACGACGGTCGAGATGGACACGTTCATGACCGTGCTGTCGAGCACCATGACGAACTGCGCGGCCCCCAGCACCGTCACCGCACCCCAGCGTCCTGCCATGGCCGCACCTCCCGCGCTCCCGGTGGCCGCATGCTAGCGCCGCGCGCGTGTCGCCGGACACCCGCGGTTTGCGGGCATCCTCAGCCCGGACGCCACGAGCGAGCGTCTCGGCGCCGTTATCGCGCGGACGTGCTGTCCCGGCTCCCCGCCGGGACATGCTCCAGACCCAGGCCGGGCTGACCGTAGGTGCCGACGACCTCCGCGATGACGATCCGGTAGGCGCCGATCCACCGGTCGTGCAGCCGCTTGGCCTCGCGGTGCGTGTCCATGCCGATGAGCTGCTGCAGCGCCTCGCGCGTCTCCCAGTAGTAGACCTCCGCGTGCAGGCCGGTATCCTCGTTGCCCCACGCCTCCTCGCCGAGGAAGCCGGGGATGGCGCGGGCGCGCTCCGCGATCTCGTCGTTCAGCCGGTGGAAGTCGTCGTCGCAGGGCTTCGCTTCGAAGATGAAGGTCGACGTGTACATGGGCAACTCCTTCGTCGCGATGATGCTAGCAACGACGTTCCTGGCGACGTCACCGCCCGCCGATGACCCCGAGCAGGTGCGCGGCGTCCGCCGCGACGGCATCCCGCGCCGGGCGGAGGTAGCGGCGCGGATCGATCGCCTCGGGGTGGGCCGCGAGTGCACCGCGCAGCGCTTCGGTGAACACCGCATTGAAGCGCGTGCCGACGTTGACCTTGCGCATACCCGCGCGCACGGCCTCACGGACCAGCTCATCGGACACGCCCGACGAGCCGTGCAGGACCAGCGGCACGGACACGCGACTCCGCACCGCGCGGATGAGTGCGAGGTCGATCATCGCGGACTGTTCGGTCATCGCATGGGAGCTTCCGACCGCCACGGCGAGGCCGTCCACGCCTGTTCGCGCGACGAACTCGGCGGCCTCGTCCGGGTCGGTGCGGGCGGTCGCGGAATGAACGCCGTCCTTGCCGCCGACCTCCCCGAGCTCGGCCTCGACCCAGATGCCCGACTCGTGCAGTTCGGACGCCAGGGAGGCGGTGCGCTCCACATTCTCGGCGTAGGGGAGGCGTGACCCGTCGAACATGACCGACGTGAAGCCGAGGGCGGCCGCCTCCCGGATCAATCCCGGATCGTCGGCATGGTCCAGCTGTACCGCGATCGGGACCGACGCGTTCCGGGCAGCGCCCAGGATCGCAGACCCGACCGGCTCGAGCGCACCGTGGTAGCGAACGGCGTTCTGCGACAGCTGCAGGATGAAGCCGGAGGAGCGCTCCTCGGCGGCCGCGACGAACGCCTCCAGATGCTCGGTGAGGATGACGTTGAACGCGGCGACCCCCGTCGATCCGTCGACAAGGAGATCGGCTGGTGACACCAGACTCATGCCCGCGCTCCCGCTCGGACCGGACCGCGACCGGCGCCCGACCGCTCGACGGCGTCGGCGATGCAGTCGAGCTCCGCGGGTTCGAGGTCGAGGGACGCGGCGGCGATCCAGTCGTCGATCTGCGCGGGCACCCGCGCGCCGACGATCGCACCCGTCACCCCGTCGAACGCGAGTGTCCACGCCACGGCGATGGCGCTCGTGGAGACGCCGCGCTCGCGAGCGACCGCCGCCAGCGCATCCACAACGAGGAGATTGCGTCGCAGGCCTTCCCCGGTGTGGTCCGGGCTGTTCCGGCGCCAATCCGTCTCGGACAGCCGCGCGGAGCGCTCGGCTGTGAACGCCCCGGTCAGAAGGCCGGACTCCATCGGCGCGTACGCGATGACCCCGGTCCCGTTGGCCGCTGAGGCAGGGATGATGTCGGCGGCCGCCTCGCGATTGAGCACCGAGAAGGGCGGTTGCATCGAGTCGACGTGGGCAATGCGCTCGGCCGCGGTCAACTCCTCGACACTGTGATTGGACAGCCCGATCGCGCGCACCTTCCCGGCATCGCGGAGCTCGGCGAACACCGGCCAGTAGTCCTCCACCGTGTACGCGTCGAGCGGAGGCCAGTGCATCTGGTAGAGGTCGATCCGCTCGACGCCCAGGCGGCGGAGCGAGTCGTCGACCTCCCCACGGATGCGGGCCGGGTCTCCCGTGCGGGTCGGCTCACCTCGCGGGTCGGCGTCGTCCCAGCCGAGACCCGCCTTGGTGAAGACCAGCGGTCGGTCGGCTTCAGGGAAGTCTCGCAGCACCGCGCCGACCAGCTCTTCGGCCAGGCCGCGTCCGTAGACCGGGGCGGTGTCGATCCAGTTGATGCCGGCTTCCACGGCAGCCCGTGCGCTGGCGAGGGAGTCGGCCTCGTTCTGCTCCCCACGGCCGGAGACCCAGGCGGCCCCTCCCATGGCGAGCGAGCCGAAACCGAGACGGGTGAGGTGAAGGTCGGTGGTCCCGAGGGGTCGGGTGGGCAGTGACGTGCGCATAGTGGTTCCCTTCGAAGGCGCGAGACGGGCGGTGGATCGGGTCAGCGGATGACCGAGGCGGCCAGCGGCTCGAAGCGCTCGTAGACCGCGCGGTAGGCGACGCGCAGGCGGTCTTCGACGGCGATGGTCGACGACGGCTGAGCCGGCGCCTGCTCGCCGGTCACGGCTCGCTGGGCGAGCACGGCGGCGCCGAGCGCCGGCGACTCGGTCTCGGTGCTGATGGAGAGCGGCGCGGGAGTCAGATGGGCCCGCACCTCGCGCCAGACGGCACTCTCGCACGGGACTCCTGCCGCGGTCACGGCCGTGATCTCGTGACCGGAGACATCCGCCAGCTCGACGTCCAGGTCGAAGGCCGCGCACGCGAGCCCTTCGAAGAGCGCGCGGAGCACGGTCGGGCCGTTGGCGTCCGTCCCCACCCCGAGCAGCCAGCTCCGGGTGTCGGTGTCGATGCCCGGGACGAGCACCGCTCCCCGTGAACCGATCGGGCATTCCGCCAGAGCGGCCGTCTCGTCGTCCGGCGACTGGCCGGCGAGGCCGAGCAGCGTCCGCCAGTGCCGGTAGAGGTGACCGGAGGGCAGCTGCCGGTGCAGGTAGAACCGCGCGCCGTCCACGAATCGGCCGACGCCGATCCCGGCCGGCAGCGGGTCATCCGGAAGGCTGTCGACGATCAGGCAGTGCGCCTCGGAGGTGCCGGCCGACACGTAGAGCTCGCCGTCGCCGCGCACGCCGATGCCGTACGCGCCGCAGAAGTGGTCGTGACCGGCGAGGACGGTGGATGCGGAGGCCGGGATACCGAGACGGCCGGCGAGCGTGGCGTCCAGCGTTCCGACCGCGCTACCGGTGGGCAGCAGCGGGGGCAGGAGGGAGGAGTGCCAGCCGGTGGCTTCGAAGACGTCGGGCAGCCAGCGGGCGTCGCGCACGTCGAAGAACCCGGTGCGGGAGGCGTGCGAGTGGTCGACCGCGTAGTGGTCGCCGCCGACGAGTCGTTCGGCGACGTAGCCGCTCAAAGTCGTGACAGTCGCGACCTCTTCCGTTGCGACGTGCTCGCGTGCCCACCGCAACTTCGCCCAGGAGAAGGAGGGGTCGAGACCGGCCTCGAGGGCAGCGGAACGTCCGGCGGTCTGGTGATACCAGGTCGGCATCGGCGTCAACGGCGTTCCGTCGGCACGGACCAGCACGACCTCCTCGCTGAGCGAGGTGATCCCGAGCCCAGCGACGCGCGCGAGTTCCTGCTCCGTGAGTCCGGCGAGAACGCCGCCGAGCGCGTCCACGACCGTCCGGACGACCTCGTCGGCGTCGCGCAGGTCTCCATCGGGCGTCGGGATGACCGGCGTCGGCCGGGCGACGACGTGACGTTCGTGCGTCGCGGTGTCGTAGGTCAGCGCCTTCGTACGGGTCGTGCCGATGTCGACACCGAGGAAGATCATGGACGGGCGCCCAGCCGCTCGGTCTGCTTCGGCCGCTCGGTCTGCTCCAGCCGCACCGAGAGCGGCTCGACGCGGGCGTGCGTGCGAGCGAGGAGATCCGAGAGGTCCGGGTCCGGCCCGATGTCCGGGATGAGCACGGCGGCGTTCGCGCTCGCCGCGGCCGCGCCGACGCACAGGGCTGTGGCGAGCTCTGCGCCGTCGGCGATCGAGGCGGTGAAACCGGCGAGGAAGCTGTCGCCCGATCCGGTGGCGTTCTTCGTCTCGACGGCCGGTGCGCTCACGTCGAAGACGTGTGTGGCCGTCACCGCGAGCAGCCCGGAAGCGCCGAGCGTGACGATGACGAGTGCGACACCGGTGTCCACGACCGACTGCATCGCCGCCACCAGCCGCGACCGGTCGCCCTCGTCGGTGATGTCGTCAGGGACGTCAGGAGCGAGGGCGGTGAACTCCTGGGCGTTGCACTTGATCGCCCAGGGGATCGCCCCGGCAGCGTCGAGGAGCGCCGCGCCGTCCGCATCCACGATGGTGCGTGCACCGCGTGCGTGGCCCAGCGCAATGAGCGAGGCGTAGAAGTCGTCGCCGGCGCCACGCGGCAGGCTGCCGGTGAGGACGAGCAGGTCCCCCTCACGCAGATCGTCGGCGAGCGACGAGGTGAGCGCTGCCACCTCCGCGGGGGAGACGGTCGGCCCCGGCTCGTTGATGACCGTGGAGAGACGTGTGCGCTCATCCACCAGGATCGTGTTGATGCGGGTGTCATCGCTGATCTCGGTATGGCGGTCGCGTATGCCGAGCTTCTGGCACTCGTCGCGCAGGTAGCGGCCGATCGCTCCGCCGAGGAAGCCGTAGGCGCTCACGTCGTGCCCGAGGCGGCGCAGAGCACGCGCGACGATGAAGCTCTTCCCGCCGGCGCGTGGGCTGCTGAGGTGAGCGCGGTTGACCTCATGGGGACGGAACTCGAAGAGTTCCTCGGTACGGTCCATGGCGGGGTTCGGGCCGACGACCAGGATCGCGGGTACGGGGACGGAGCCCGAGGGGGCCTCCGGTCGTTCGCCTTCGGATCGTGTCATCCGCCGTCCTCCCCATTCGTAAACCAAAACCAAAGCAAACAAAGCAAAGCACAGCGAGAACGGAGCCGTCAAGAATCAACCAAAACCGTAAGATGTGAAGCGCTCGGATGGAACGGGCGCGAACAGGGAGGCGACATGACGTCGATCGACGACGAGGAGCGTCTGTCGGGACCGGAGCGGCAGCGACTGCTTCTCGAGACGGCCCGGCAGCACGGACGCGTGCGCGTCAACGCGGCCGCGAAGTCGCTCGCCGTCACGCCGGAAACCGTGCGGAAGGACCTAGCGGCCCTGCAGGCGGACGGCCTCATCGTGCGCGTCCACGGAGGGGGCATCCCGGTGGAGACGCCGGCGTTCGAGCCCGGGATCACGGCGCGCACCGAGTGGACGGCTGAGAAGGAGCGGATCGCGCGTGCCGCGGTCGACGAGATCCCGGCCGGCGGCGTCATCTTCATCGAGACCGGCTCGACGACGGCCCACCTGGCCGACCTCATCCCCGCGGATTTCCCCGTCACCGTCGTCACGAACTCGCTTCCCATAGCCCAGTCGCTGGCCACCCGTTCGACCGCCGCGACGGTCGTGATCCTGGGTGGGCGGGTGCGTTCCGTGACCCTCGGGAGCGTCGACTCGCTGGCCATCAGAAACCTCGAGGACCTCTTCGTCGACGTCGCGTTCCTCGGCACCAACGGCCTCAGCCTGGAGCGCGGGCTCACCACGCCCGACATCGCGGAGGCCGAGACCAAGCGCGCCGCCCTCCGGTGCTCCAACCGCCGCGTCCTGCTCGCCGATCACAGCAAGGTCGGACGCGTCTCGTTCTGCCGCTATGGCGAACTCTCGGACATCAACCTGCTCATCACCGACACGGGTCTGTCGGTCCAGCAGGCGGCGGAGCTCGAGGCCGTCATCGGTCGCGTCGCACGCGTCTGACTCGACCCGCTTCGCAACCCGCCGTCGTGCGGCGTTCTGTTACGTTCTGATTACCCCCTTGTTTCCGCTTGACTAGTTCCGGTTTGCTGTGTTTGACTTCCGTTACTTCGCCGCCGGACCCCAAGAAAGGGACCGGCCGAAAGGTGAAGCCGGTCGTTTTCAGTGAGGAGCGAAGTGGACGCGCAGGTAGGCGTAATCGGTTTGGGAGCCGCGGGAAGTGCCGCCCTCTGGCGTGCGGCGGTGCGCGGAGCGGATGTGATCGGGTTCGAGCAGTTCGGCTCAGGCCACGACCGCGGCTCGTCGCACGGCTACTCCCGCGTGTTCAAGTCGGTCACGCCGCAGGGGCCGCAGGAATCCGCCCTGGCGCAGCGGGCCGTCGGCCTGTGGCGGGACCTGGAGTCGGAGAGCGGCGAGTCCATCCTGCACATGACCGGAGGCCTCTCCATCGGCCGTTCCGACGGACCGCTGATCGCCGGCCTCGAGAAGGTCGCCGCTGAGACCGGTCTGCCGCTCGAGTACCTGGACGAATCGGAACTGCGCCGCCGCTTCCCGCAGCACGTCATCGAGCCAGGAGACATCGGGGTGATCGATCCGGCGAGCGGCTACCTCCAGCCGGAACTCGCCATCCGCACCGAGTGGATGCTCGCGCGGAAGCATGGCGCCCGTGTGGTCGACGCGGCCGTGCTCGAGGTGATCCCGCAGGCCGATTCGGTGCTCGTCGTCACCGCTGAGCGCACCTGGGAGGTCGGGACGGCGATCGTCGCCGCGGGGGCCTGGCAGCGCACGCTCCTGCCCTTCCTCCCGCTGGAACTGACCCCCCGCCGGGCCACGCTCTCCTGGTTCACGCCGAAGGCCGGCCGCGAGTCCCTCTTCACCGCGGAGGCGTTCCCCGCCTTCACGCACGAGGCGATCGGCGAGACCGGTTGGGGCCTCCCCGAGTTCGACGAATACGGCGTCAAGATCGGCCTGGACTTCACCGAGGGCTACGAGATCGTCGATCCCTCGGCGAACAAGAAGGAGGTCGAGGACTGGGAGCTCGCCCGGGTCCGCCGCTTCGTCGCCGAGACCCTGCCCGACCTCGAGCCCGTCCCCGCCTACTCGGGCGGCTGCATGATCACGATGACGCCGGACGAGGAGTTCACCATCGGCATCCCCGCCGACCACCCGCGGCTCGTCGTCCTGTCGGCGTGCTCGGGCCGCGGCTTCAAGATGTCGGCCGCCAACGGGGATGTCGCCGCCCAGCTGGCGCTGACCGGCGAGACCGACCTCGACCTCAGCCTGTTCTCTCCCGACCGGTTCTCGGCGGGAGCCGCCCCCAGCACCACGTCCACCACCACCATTGGAGCAACGAAATGAAGCGACTCACCAGAGCATCCCTCGCTGCAGCGGTCCTGACCGCGGCGCTCGTCGCCACCACCGCGTGCTCGAGCGGTTCCAGCGCCGGAACCGAATCGACCGCCGGAAGCGCGACCTCGAAGTACGAGACCATCAAGCCGGGTGTCATCACCATCGTCACCAGCAGCGACCTCACCCCCTTCGCCTACATCAAGGACAAGAAGTGGGTCGGCGTCGACATCGCGCTGGTCGAGGAGGCGGCGAAGAACCTCGGGCTGAAGGTCGACATCACGGGCCGCGACTTCGACACCCTCATCCCGCTGGTCGCCGGCGGTCAGGCCGACATGACGATGGGGTCGATCGCCGACACCGACGTCCGCCGCAAGACGGTCGACTTCACCCTCCCGGACATCATCGGCAACAACGCCCTGGTCGTGCCGAAGAACTCGGACATCAAGACAGAGGACGACGTCGACGGCAAGAAGATCGGCATCCTGCAGTCGAGCCAGGCGCTGCAGTACGCGCAGAAGTACTGGACCAAGGCGAACATCGTCACCTTCCCGTCCAACAACGCGGCGCGGCTCGCGCTCTCCGGCGGCGGCCTCGACGGCATCCTCGTCGACCCGCAGAACGCGAAGGCGTACACCAGCCAGTTCGGCTTCAAGGTCGCGCTGTCGGCGGTCAACCCCGAGGACCGCGGCGGAGCCTGGATCCTCAACAAGAAGGCCACCAACCTCCGGGTCGCGCTCAACGAGCAGCTGCGCACGTTCCTCGCCGACGGCACCACGCAGAAGATGCTCGAGAAGTGGAACCCCGCCGACGACGCCCAGCCCGTCATCGACTGGCTGAAGAAGTACTACGCGGCCCACCCCTCCAACAAGTACTCGGTCGAGTAACCGGACGCGCACCCGGGCCGGCCAAGGGAGAACGACATGGACATCATCAACGGCTTCTTCAACTGGGACCAGATCACGGCGATCCTCCCCGACCTCATCATCACGGGGCTCCCCAACACGCTCCTCCTCGCCATCGGCGCGATGATCCTCGGCACGATCGTCGGCATCGTGATCGCGGTGGCGAGCCTGTCGAAGCGGGCGTGGCTCCGCATCCCGGCCCGGGTGTACGTCGACCTCATGCGCGGACTGCCGGTCATCCTCACGATCTTCCTGCTCGGGCAGGGGCTCCCGCTGATGGGCGTGCGGATCTTCGGCGACAGCTCGTACCCGTACGGCATCCTCACCCTGGGGCTCATCGCCGGCGCGTACATCGCGGAGATCTTCCGCTCCGGCATCCAGGCGCTGCCGGCCGGTCAGCTGGAGGCGGCGCGGGCGCTGGGCATGCCGCACGGGATGGCGATGCGGCTGATCGTCATCCCGCAGGGTGTGCGCAACGTCCTGCCCGCGCTGACGAACCAGTTCATCGCGACGATCAAGGACTCCAGCCTCGTGTACCTCCTGGGCTTCACGGTGTCGGAGCGGGAGCTGTACCGCATCGGCCAGGATGCGGCGCAGCAGACCGGCAACCTCTCGCCGCTCGTCGCCGCCGGGATCATGTACCTGATCATCACCATCCCGCTCACGTACGTCGTCAACTGGATGGACAAGCGCTTCAAGACCGGCCGCAAGCCGGAGAACGCCATGACCGGCGAGGCCGACGCCGCCAACCTGGCGCCGACCGCTCCGGTGTCGGCGCAGCAGCGGGAAGGAGCGGACAAGTGACGCAGATCGACAGCCGGCCCGAACAGAAGGACGTGCGACTCACCATGGCAGCAGAGACGGCGATGACGGCACCGGTGAAGGCCGGTCGGGTGGCCGTGGAGGGAATCCACAAGCGCTTCGGCCCGCTCGAGGTGCTGAAGGGCATCGACCTCGAGATCGAGCCGGGGGAGGTGGTGTGCATCATCGGCCCCTCGGGTTCCGGCAAGTCGACGCTCCTGCGTCTGCTGAACCGGCTGGAGGATCCGAGCGCCGGTCGGGTGATCGTCGACGGTGAGGACATCACGGCGCCGAAGACGAATATCGACGCGGTGCGCAGCCGCATGGGGATGGTGTTCCAGAACTTCAACCTGTTCCCGCACATGACCGTTCTGGAGAACATCACGATCTCCCTGCGCAAGGTCAAGCGGATCGGAAAGGCGGAGGCCGAGCGGATCGCGGTGGAGCGTCTGACCGAGGTCGGGCTCGCTCACAAGGCCTCGTCGCGCCCCGCCCAGCTGTCCGGCGGTCAGCAGCAGCGCGTCGCCATCGCCCGCGCGCTGGCGATGGACCCGGAGCTCATGCTGTTCGACGAGGTCACCTCGGCGCTGGACCCGGAACTGGTCAAGGGTGTTCTGGATGTGATGACCGGTCTCGCGAAGGCAGGCATGACGATGGTCGTCGTCACCCATGAGATGGGCTTCGCACGTCGGGTGGCCGATCGGGTCGTCTTCATGGACGGGGGAGTCATCGTCGAGCAGGGTGCTCCGGCCGACATCTTCGACCATCCCCATTCGGAGCGGTTGAAGCGGTTCCTGTCCCAGGTGTTGTGACCGTCACGGGTGTTGTGACCGTCACGACGGCGACGGCGACGACGGCGGCGGCCCGGCCACGTCCGGGCCGGCGGCCGTCGCGGACCCCGGCCCGATCGGCTCCACCGGCTCAGGGTCCGTCTGCACCGTCCTAGTGTCCGCGGGGTCCTTCTGGCGGCGGCTCGCGAACAGGAACGGGATGCCGATCAGCTCGACCACTCCGCCGATGACGAGCGACGTGCCGTAGCCCCACAAGTCGGCCGCGCGCCCGAGGGCCGGTTGGATGAACACCCCGCCGAGGCTGCCGAACAACGAGTCGAACGACAGCACCGTCGCGCGCTGCTTCGAGGGGATCATGTCGTTCAGGTAGGCCTGACGCACCGGACCGGCCAGCGCGAACACGAAGCCCCAGATCACCAGCAAGACGATCGCGAGCCAGAAGAGGCTGGTCAGCCCCAGCACCACGAGGACCAGGATGCTCGTCGGCGATGCCCCGATCACCGTCGTGGTGCGCTTCGCGAACAGGCCCCGGATGCGCGGGGCGAGCACCCCGCCCGCGACCTGAGCCAACGAGAGGATGGCGGCGGCCAGGCCGGCGATCGAGTACGCGGTCGTGTCCCCGTAGAGCTCCAGCAGGTACGGCTGCAGCGCGTAAAAGGCGTAGATGCCGACGCCGGAGGCGAACGGCGCCGACAGGATCATCCAGCGCACCGACCGCTTGCGCAGCCCGTGATCGATCGATTGCTTCAGCACGTTCCTGGTCGCCGCGACCGGGCCCATCGAGTGGTCGGGGGTGAAGCCGAGGTCTTTCATCACGATGGCGGCGAACACCAGCATGACGACCAGCACCCCGGCTCTGAGAAGGAACGGCACGCCGAGGTTGGTCGCCTGGGCGATCACCCCGCCGAGAACCGACCCGGCGAACATTGCGATGCCGGTGACCACCAGGCCGCGGCCGAACACGGCCTCCAGGCTCCCGGTGTACTTGGCGAACGCCAGGGCGTCGACGAGCCAGGCGTCCACCGCACCGGAGAAGAAGGTGAAGCCGAGTCCCAGGAGCACCGACACGATCGCCCACCAGACGAACGGGGCGTGCCAGAGCCACAGCATCCAGTACAGGCCGGTGGTCACCGACAGTGTGATCGTCCCCAGCAGGTACGAGGCCTTGCGGCCGATCGTGTCGGCGACGACACCCGTCGGGATCTCGAAGATCACCATCCCGGCGGTGAAGAACGCGTTCGCAGCGAACGCCTCGAAGTTCGAGAGCCCGGCGTCGAGGAGGAAGAGGGTGTTGATGCCCCAGATGAACGACGCAGCCAGCGTGTTGCCGAGCATCAGGGTCAGGTAGACGCCCTGCACCCGGCGAGCCGCCGGATTCACGGCCCGCGACCGATCGGTTCATCCCGGCTCGTCACTCCGGCATCATGGACCCGATCGGGTGGTCATGGCTACGACCGATGTGCGCGGGCAGACCACGTCATCGCATGGTTCCGTGAGCCTCTGGTTCGAGCATCGTAGGCCGAGTCGCATGCTGTTCGGAGTCAAATAGTAGACACGGGTCCATGAGTGACTCCCTTCGCGCCGATCCTCCGTTGGGCGGCACGCTCGCCTACATCGACTCGGTGATCCCGGCCCTGGTGCCGAGCGAGCAGCGGGTGGCGCGAGCGATCCTCGAGAGCCCGGAGGATGTCGCGATGATGTCGGCCGCCGATCTGGCCGCGCGGACCGGAACCTCCAACGCCACCGTCATCCGCGCCTCGCAGAGCCTCGGATTCAAGGGATTCCAGCATCTGCGCCTGCTGCTGTTGCGTGACATGCCGTCGCGGCCGAGCAGGAGGTCGTCGACCACGAGGGCGCCCCGCGCGAATGGCTGCCGTCGATGTTCCGCGCGGCGGGGGAGGAGCTGGCCAACGCCCTCGCTCCGCTCGACTTCGACGAGTTCGACCGGGCGGTCGCCGCGATGGCGGGTGCCCGGCGGCTGCTGATCATCGGAGAACATGGGCGGTCACACGCCATTTCGACGGCCTCGCCCGCTCAACGAAAAGCCCCCGGATTTCGCGTTGGACCGGGGTTCTCTCTGGTGGCTCCGACCGGCATCGATCCGGTGACCTTTCGATTTTCAGTCGAAATGAGGCGTGACAAATGGTCCCGTACGGGAGACCTGCCACGAGAACGTTCCATGCGACCGGTTGCGGACGCCCCCGAACGTGGCGGCGGTGCACCACGCCAACCTTTTGAGGCGGCCGAAGGACGAGCAATGCGCACGACTTCCGACCGTGGTTCCATCTTGTGGCGACCGGTGCACGCTCCTATGTTCTTGTGTGGAACGGCACGGTGGTCTGAGGCGACCTGCCTCTCTCGTGTCGGCGGGAGCGGGAGTGCGCAATGGATGACATGAGCGGCATGATGTCGATGATGAGCGAGACGGCCCAGGGGCCGATGGCGGGCATGGACATGACGGTGATGCAGCGATGTATCGAGGCGTGCGCGGCGTGTGAGCAGGCCTGCACGATGTGCGCCGGCTCCATGTCGGCGGACGGGATGTCGGGTTCGGCGATGTGCATGAGCTGCGCCGAGATGTGCAACACGATGATGCGGATGATGCTTCGCCCGATGCCGACGAACGAGGGCGACATGGCCGCGATGATGGCCATGCTGCAGGCGACGTCGGCGATGTGCCGTGCGTGCGCGGCCGACTGCGGTGCCATGGGCGACAGCGCGAGCGCGGCGATGTGCGCTCAGGTGTGCATGAACTGCGCGGACGCCTGCGACGCGATGATGGCGTCGATGAAGCCCATGATGGCGATGTGAGCGCTGCGGGCCCGCCCTGGGCCCACCGGCTCAGGACTGCGCGAGGCTGACGTTGAGGAGTTCGTCCCCGGCGGCGAGCACGCCGTAGAGCGCGTGCACGGCGACGGGGCTGCCGGGCGTCAGCACATCGCGCAGGTCGTCGAAGTGCCAGCAGCGGAGGGTTTCCCCCGTGAAGCCGGCGAGGTCGATCCAGCCGTCCTCGCGCGCCGAGACGACGAACGCGTCGACCCAGTGCGACGGCGTCGAGATGGCGGCCTGCCGCGCGATGGGGTGGAGGGCGTAGCCGTCGTCGAACATGCCCGCTCCCTGCCCGGAGGCGGCCCGGAGCAGGGCGTCCTGTGCGGTGGGGCTGGGCTGACGGGTCACGGTGTCCTTCTCGTCTGTCGATCGCGGTGTACCGAGGATAAAAGGGGATGCGAGTCCGCGTCATCCGAGCCGTCACACGGTGAAACACTCGGCCGCGACGCGGGTCCTCTCTACGCCAGCGCCGCCCGCAAGGTGGTCGCCGCCTGCACGAGTTCGCGGGTGTACTCCTTCTTCGGGGAGTGGATCACCTCGTCCGCCGGGCCCTCCTCCACCACCCGGCCGGCGTTGAGCACGACGATCCGGTCGGCGAGCGAACGCACGACGGCGAGGTCGTGGCTGACGAACAGGTACGCGACGCCCGTCCGATCCCGGAGGTCCGAGAGCAGGTCGAGGATCCTCGCCTGAACTGACACGTCCAGCGCCGAGGTGACCTCGTCGCACACGACGAGCGGCACGGGCCCTGCGAAGGCGCGCGCGATGGCGACCCTCTGTTTCTGGCCGCCGGAGAGTTCGTGCGGGAGCTTGTCCAGCGTGTGGCCGGGGAGTCCGACGGTGTCTGCGAGTCGCACCGCGTCCGTGTCGCCGCCGAGCAGGCGGATGGAGCGCGTGAGCACCTGGCGCACCGTCCGCCTCGGGTTGAGCGACGCATCCGGGTTCTGGAACACCACCTGCACCGGGATGCGTGCCGTCGTGTGCACGATCCGCTCGCCCTGATGCGAGGTCAGCCCGGCGGCGATCCTGCCGAGCGTCGACTTGCCGCTGCCGGACTCGCCGACCAGGCCGACGATCTCGCCCGCGCCGACGGTCAGGGAGACGCTGTCGAGCGCCCGCTTGCGCCCGAAGTCCTTCCGCACGTCGCGCAGCTCCAGCAGCGGCGAGGGGGCACCGGGCCGACGTGAGGTGCCGCCGTCCAGCGAGGGGAGGGCCGCGACGAGGTCGCGCGAGTACGAGTGCGTGGGCCGCGTGAGCACGTGAGTCGCCTCCGCCCTCTCGACGATCCTGCCGCGCTGGAGCACGGCCACCTCGTCGCAGTGCGACGCCACCAGCGGCAGGTTGTGGCTGATCAGCAGCGTCGCGAAGCGCTTCTCCCGGCGCAGGCGCTCGATCAGGGCGAGGATGCCCGCCTCCACCCTGCTGTCGAGTCCGGTCGTCGGCTCGTCGAGGATCAGCAGCCGCGGGTCCGTCGCCAAGGCCATCGCGATCACCACGCGCTGCTGCTGCCCGCCGGAGAGCTCATGCGGGTAGCGGCGGACGATCTCCTCCGGGTGGGGAAGGTCGACGTCGCGGGCCGCGTCGATCGCGGCCGCCCGAGCCTCAGCGCGCGAGGTGCCGCCGACGCGGAACACCTCGGCGAGCTGCGCGCCGACGGTCGCGGTGGGATTCAGCGCGAGGCCGGGCTCCTGATAGACGACCCCGATCGAGTCGGCGCGGTATCGCCGCAGGCCCTCCCTGTCCAGCAGCAGAACACTGTCGCCGGCGACCTCCAGGCAGTCGGCGGCGACCGTGGCGTTGGCGGGCAGGTACCGGGTGAGGGCAAGCGCGATCGTGCTCTTCCCCGACCCGGACTCGCCGACCAGGCCGTACGACTCCCCGGCGTGGATGGTCAGGTCGACATCCTCGACCACGCGTCGGCGGTCGCCGTCGATCGTGTAGTCGACGTGAAGACCCTCGACGCGGACGACGGGTTCGCTCACCGGTCCAGCACCTCCTTCAGGTTGTCCGCGATCAGGTGCACGGCGACGACCAGGGACGCGATCGCGGCGGCGGGGAACAGGACGGTCCAGCTCGCACTCTGCAGGTAGGCGCGGTTGTCGCTGATCGCGAGGCCCCAGTCCGGAGACGGCGGTGACGACGCGAGCCCGAGGAAGGACAGCGACGACGACAGGAAGATGGCCGCCGCCAGGCTGAGGGTCGCCTGGACGAGGATGGTAGGGAAGACGTTCGGCAGCAGCTCCCGGAGCAGGATGCGAGTGGTCGACTCCCGCTGCAGCTTGGCCGTCACGATGTACTGCTTGCCCATCTCGGTGAGCACCGCCGCGCGGACGATGCGCGCGATGCCGGGCGCGAACACCAGCCCGACCGTGAGGATGAGGGTCGGCACGCCCGCGCCGAACGCCCCGACGATGACGAGCAGGAAGATCAGCGTCGGCAGGGCGAGGAACACGTCGAAGACACGCATGAAGGCCGCATCCACCCAGCCGCGCCGATAGCCGGCGATCAGGCCCATCGTGCTGCCGAGCGCCGTCGCCAGGATGACCCCGGCCGGCCCGATGGCGAGCGCGGGCTCGGCGCCGGCGAGCGCGCGCGCGAACACATCCCGGCCGATGTCGTCGGTGCCGAACCAGTACGCGCCGGAGGGGGCGGCCAGCTGGTGGCCGGTGTCCGCGAACGGCTGCAGCCCGAACCAGCGCCAGCCGACGGCCGCGACGACCCAGAACAGCACGACGACCGCACTGACGACGAAGGTCGGACGCCGCAGCAGGCGCACCACCACCCCGCGCCGGATGCGCGTCTCTGCCGTGGTGAGGGCGGCTGTGCCGGGCGTTCCCGTGGCGGTCAGCCGGAGGTCTTCGATCGCCATGTCACTCCCTCGAGTCGAATCGGATGCGCGGATCGACGAGCGCGAAGACGACGTCCGTCAGCAGCAGCGCGAGCAGTGAGATGACGCCGGTCACCATGACGCCGGCTTCGAGCAGCACGATGTCCTTCTTCTGGGTGGCGGTCACCAGCAGGGCCCCCAGCCCGGGGTAGCCGAACAAGGACTCGACGATGGCGGAGCCGCCGAGGAGCGTGCCGAGGTAGATGCCCAGCAGCGAGATCGTCGGCACGAGCGCGTTGCGGGCGACGTGCGAGCGCACGACCTGGGCGGGCCGAAGCCCCTTGAGCACGGCCGTCCGGTGGTATTGGGAGGTGAGGGTGTCGAGCGTGCCGGTCCGCACCATCCTGACGAGTACGGCGAGGTACGCGAGGGCGAGCGTCACGGCGGGCAGGATCATCGCCCGCAGGTGCAGCAGCGGGTCGGAGGACAGCGCGTCCGCCGCGGAGCTGACCGGCACCCAGCCGAGCCAGACCGCGAACACGATGAGGAACACGATGCCGATGACGAACTCCGGCACCGCGGACAGCGACATCAGCACGATCGTGATCACGCGGTCGGTCCGCTTGCCCTCCCGGTAGGCCTGCACCGCGCCGAGCGCGATCGCGACCGGCACCATCAGGGCGAAGGCGAGGGCTCCCAGCAGCAGGGAGTTGCCCAGGCGGCTCAGGATGAGCTGCGAGGCGGGCTCCGCGTACACGATGCTGGTGCCCAGTCGCCGGTGAGGAAGCCGCCGAGCCAGTGCAGGTAGCGCTCGACGATGCCGCCGTCGAGCCCGTGCTCCGCGTTCCACGCCGCCACCTGGGCGGCCGTGGCGTACGGGCCTAGCGCGTTCCGTCCGGGATCGCCGGGGACGACCTGGACCAGCCAGAACACGAGCACGGACACGACGAGCAGCACGAGCGGGATCTGGACGGCGCGCCGCCCGATCACGCCCGCCAGCGCGAGATGGCGCGGCGGGAGCGACGACAGCCCCCGCCGCCGCGCCGGATCGCGGTCGCGGAGACGGGGGCTGGTCGTTGTCATGTCGGTCGTCCTCTCGGCGGGTCAGCCCGTGATCGAGATGCCCTTGAAGGAGTAGCCGGTGTAGAAGTCGAGAGCGCCGGGGAACTGCCCGTGCACCCGCTTGTTCTGCAGCACCTTGGCCTTGGCGAAGGTCGGCACGATGACCGCGAGGTCGTTCCACTCCGTGGAGGCGATCTCGTTCACCAGCTTCTGCCTGGTCGCTTCGTCGGTCGCCTTGTCGTACGCGGCCGAGGTCGCCTCCAGCTGCGGGTTGGAGTAGTGGGAGGCGTTCCACGCCGCCCCCGCGGTGAAGATCAGCGAGATGTACTGCGACGGCGCGCGCACCGCCCAGTTCGTGATCGTCAGTGGGGCGTTCAGCCAGGGCGAGTCGGCGCCGTCGGCGTAGTACTGCTCGCTGGTGAGCACCTTCAGCCCGACCTTGAAGCCCGGGACGGCGTTGAGCTGCTGCTGCAGCACCTCGCCGTAGAGCTTGTTGTCGGTGGTGATGTCGAACGACACCGTCTTGCCGCCGAGCAGCTCGGCGACCTTGGCCGTGTCCTTCTCGCGCTGGTCGAGCCCCTGCGGCTGGACCGGGTAGTCCGGGAAGTACACGGTGTCGTTCGCCACGACCGCGTTGCCGCCGTAGACGTTCTTCACCAGGCCCTTCCGGTCGATCGCCCACGCCACGGCCTGGCGCACCTTCGGGTCGGTGAAGGGGGCGGCGGTGACGTTGAGGAAGATGCCGTCGAACTTGTTGTAGCCCGAACTGACCTCGGTGTAGTCGGAGGCCTTGACGGCGGCGGCGACCTCGCTGGTCTGGTCGATCCTGTCGATCTCACCGGCCTGGAAGGCGAGCAGCTCGGCCTGGCTGTCGGCGTAGACCTTGAGCTCGACCCCGGCGACCTTGACGTCCTTCGCATCCCAGTACTTCGGGTTCTTCGAGAACTTCGCGCCCTGGCCCGGCGTGTACTTGTCGAGCACGAACTGGCCCGCGCCGACCGGATGCTTGAGCCAGTTCCCCGGGGTGTAGCCGGCCGGCAGGATGGCGGTGTTCGCGCCGGTCAGCAGCCGCGGGAAGTCGGAGAACGGGCGGTCCAGCGTGAAGGTCACGGTCTGGTCGTCGGACCCGACCGCGACGGACTTCAGGATGCCGTCGAACGAGCTCTTGCCCGGCGACGTGCTGTCGGCCGCCGTGATCGCCTGGAACGTCGAGACGACGTCCTTCGCCGTCACCGGAGTGCCGTCGTTGAACTCGGCGCCGTGGCGCAGGTCCACGGTCCAGGTGAGTCCGTCCGCGGACGGCTTCCACGACGTGGCGAGGCGCGGGACGAGGGCGCCCTTCGCGTTGAGGCTGATGAGCCCCTCCTGGGCAAGGCCGGTGAGCAGCATGGCGTTGTAGTCGGCGGCCGTCAGCGGGTCGATGTCACCGCCCGGGTCGGAGATCGGGATGCGGTAGGTCCCGATCGCGCCCCCGGTGGACGAGGACGACGCGGGGGTGGTCGCGCAGCCGGCGAGCAGCACGACGGCCGCGGCGACGGTGGCGGCGAGCGCAGTGATGCGCTGTCGGGGGATTGTGGTGGGGGTGGTCATGTCCGGGTTCTCCTGGTGGGGGATAGGGGTCAGGCGGGCACGCCGTCGACCGTCAGGTCGAGGCGCTCTGTGTAGAAGGCGATGCGCCCTGCGATGGCGATCACGTCGGTGGACGGCTCGCCGTAGGTCCAGGCGATGTCGTCGAGAGCTCCGTCCGCGGTGCTCCAGTAGCCAGTGGTGTGGCCCTTGTACGGACACTCGGTCAGCGTCGTGGCCGGGGCGAGGAGGTCGAAACGCACGTGCTCCGGCGGGAAGTAGTAGCGCGGGATGAGGCCGGTCTCGTACACCACGACCGTCTCGTCGCTGTCGGCCAGCACGACGCCGTCGCGCGAGACCGTGACGCGGCGGCTGCTCGGCAGGGCGTCCACCCGGCTGAACGGGTCTCGGGGGTGGGCGAACACGGGCTGCTCCTCCTCCAGCCAGCGGTCGAGCACGCCGGGGAACCAGCTCACGCCGAGGAAGCCGGCGAGCTCCGGGGCCGGCCAGCGCCAGGCCGCATGCTTCACGACCCGGTCGCCGACGTGGAGGTCGAACCACTGCGCCGGCGGCCGGCGCGGCCGGTAGTAGCCGAGGTCGCCCTCCGGCGCATCCGTCTCGACCAGCAGGTCGGTGCGCACGTCCTCGAGCGGGAAGCCGTACTCGGGCACCTTGTGGCGCGGCTCCCAGACGAGGAGCTGGCGGTGGCTGTCCACCACGGCCGTGCCGTCCACGAAGCCGCGGACCCAGCGCTCGCTGGGGTGGAAGCTCCACACGTCCGGGTAGGCGGGGAACCGCTGCACGAGGGTCTCGGTGACCGGCGGTAGCCAGGTCTGTTCGTTCGACATGGGGAGAACCCAAACCCGTCGTGTCCGTGCGGCGCCAGCCCTGGCGACACACAACGACATTTCCGACACACGGCGAAACACGGCGAGACGGAGCGGCCGCCGCCGTGTCTACAGTGGCGGCCTTCCACGAGAATCGGAGCCCCGCCGTGACTGATCGGATCGTCGACGCGCCCCTGCAGCTCGGCCTCTTCGCGCACTTCGCCGAGGAGTCGAGCGAGGCCGAGTCGTACCTCGAGTTCCTTCGCCTGTTCGAGCATGCCGAGAAGGCCGGCTTCGGCTACGCCTGGGTCCGGCAGTTCCACTTCCGCAGCTCCGGGAGCACCCGCTCCGGCGGCCTCCCGTCGCCGTTCGTGCTGCTGGCCGCGCTCGCCGAGCGCACCGAGCGGCTGCGTCTCGGCACGGCCGCGATCACCCTGCCGCTGGAGGACCCGGTGCGCGTCGCGGAGGATGCGGCGGTGCTGGATGCGATCAGCGGCGGCCGGCTCGAGCTGGGGGTCGCCAACGGCGTCGGCGCCCCGGGAACGGCCGAGGCGCTCGGCCGGTCGCTGCCGGAGGACCGCGACGACCGCCGGCAGCGGTTCCTCGACGCTCTCGACGTGCTGCTCGGCGCGCTCCGCGGCGATCCGCTGACGGCCGACGGACACACCCTCGCCCCGGTCGCGCCGAGCCTGACGGAGCGCATCTGGGAGGCGACCCTGACCGCGGAGAGCGCCCGGGCCGCGGGGGAGCGCGGCTACGGCGTGCTGGTCGGCACCACGCAGACGGTGCCGGCCGAGACGACCGCCGCCGCCTACCTCGACGGGCTCCCGCCCGGGGCCCTCCCACGGCTCGGTCTGTCCACCCTGGTCCTCCCCGCCCGCACCCGGGAGGAGGCGCTGCGCGGCGCAGAGGAGGGCATCGAACGCAAGTGGGCGTGGGGCAAGGACTTCCTGCCTCCAGCGACGACACTGGCCGAGAAGGCCGCGTCGCTCGGGCTGCATTACGGCACGACGGACGACATCGTGGAGTCGATCGCCACGCATCCCGCCTTCCGGTCCACGACCCACCTTCAGGTGCAGCTGGAGCTGGTCTACGGCAGCTTCGCGCAGCGCCACGACGCGCTCGATCAGTTCACCGCCGAGATCGCGCCGGCCCTCGGCTGGTCGTCGCCCGCTCTCGTGGGGGTCGGACGATGACCGCGCGGCATCCCCTCGTCCTCGGCGCCGGGCTCTTCTACCCGGGCGGGGAGCACATCACCGGCTGGCGGTCGCCCGCCGCGGAGCCGACCCGCTACCTCGAGCTGGACTACTACGCGGACTTCGCCCGCACGGCGGAGGCCGGGCGGTTCGCCACGGTGTTCCTCGCCGACGAGCTGTACGTCTGGGACCGTTACGACTCCGGCGTCGACCACGGCGTCAACATCCGCCCGGAGCCGCTGACCCTGCTCTCCGCGCTCTCGCAGCTCACGACCAAGATCGGCCTTGCGGCGACCATCTCCACCACGTACAACGAGCCGTACCACGTCGCCCGCAAGCTCGCCTCGCTCGACTACCTGAGCGACGGCCGGGCCGCCTGGAACCTCGTGACGAGCGCGAGCGACGAGGAAGCGCGCAACTTCGGCCGCGACGCCAACCTGGATCACGAGGTGCGCTACCGGCGCGGCGAGGAGTTCGTCGAGGTCGTGCACGGCCTCTGGGACAGCTGGGACGACGACGCCTTCCCGCACGACAAGGCGACCGGCATCTTCGCCGACCGGGACAAGGTCCACGTGCTCGGGCACGAGGGCGAGTTCCTGTCGGTGCGTGGGCCGCTCAACATCCCGCGGCCGCCGCAGGGACACCTCCCGCTGTTCCAGGCGGGCGCTTCCGAGGCGGGACGAGCGCTCGCCGGCCGCACGGCGGACGCCGTGTTCACGCTCGGCTCGGACGATCTCGACGAGGGGCGGCGGCTCTACAAGGACTACAAGCTGCGCGCCCGTCGGGCGGGACGGGACCCCGAAGCGGTGAAGGTGCTGCCCGCGCTACAGCCGATCATCGGCCGGACGCAGGCCGAGGCGGAGGAGAAGCTGCGCCTGCTGGAGGAGCTGACGCCGGAGCGCGTCGCCCTCGACCTGCTCTCGCACTGGCTCGGGGAGGACCTCGGCCGGCGCGAGCTCGACGAACCGTTCGTCTTCGACGCCGACCCGGAGGGCTTCAACCAGTCGAAGTCGCTATATGCATCCATCCTGAAGGTGCTGGGCGAGCGAGAGTTCACGCTGCGCGAGCTCTACCGGGAGGTGCTGCGCCGGCGCTTCGTCCTCGGCACGCCGGACTCGCTGGCCGACCGGCTGGTCGAGGCGTACACGGAGCGGGCTGCAGACGGCTTCATCCTGATGTTCCCCACGCTGCCGGACAGCCTCTCCGACTTCGTGACCGAGATCGTCCCGCGCCTGACCGACCGGGGCGTGTACCCGGCCGAGTATGCCGGGGACACACTGCGCGAGCACCTGGGGCTCGCCCGACCGGAGAGCAGGTACGCTGCATGACCAGACGCATCCACCTCGGCGCGTTCGCCTTCCACCCGGGCGGCGCGCACGTCACCGGCTGGCGGCACGAGACCGCACGGCCCGACCGGCACCTGACGATCGACCATTACAAGCACTTCGCGCAGACCGCGGAGCGCGGTGTCTTCGACACGATCTTCCTGGCCGACGGACTCTACTTCTGGGATCGCCACCCTTCCGGCGTCGACCACTACGGGCAGCTGCGGCTGGAGCCGCTCACGCTGCTCTCCGCGCTGTCCGTGCACACGAAGCACATCGGCCTGGCGGCGACGATCTCGACCACGTACAACGAGCCGTACCACGTCGCTAGGGCGCTGGCCTCGCTCGACCACCTGAGCGGCGGACGCGCCGCCTGGAACCTCGTCACCTCCCGCTACGACGAGGAGGCGCGCAACTTCGGCGGCGACAGCCACCTCGACCACTCCCGCCGGTACGAGCGCGGCGAGGAGTTCGTCCGCACCGTCGAGGAGCTCTGGGACAGCTGGGACGACGACGCCTTCCCTGCCGACAAGGAGAGCGGGATCTTCGCCGACCGCTCCCGCCTGCGCACGGCCGATCATCGCGGCGAGTTCTTCACGGTCCGGGGTCCGCTCAACATCGCACGGCCCGTGCAGGGCTACCCGGTGCAGTTCCAGGCCGGCGGCTCGCCGGCCGGTCAGCACCTCGCCGCCGTGACCGCGGACGCGGTGTTCGCCGGGTACCGCCCGCTGCCGGAAGCGCAGGCGTTCTACCGCGGGCTGAAGGAGCAGGTGGGCGACGCAGGGCGCGACCCGGACGCGTTCCACATCCTCCCGACCCTGCAGCCGGTGGTCGGGCGCACGCGCGCCGAGGCGGAGGACCTGGCCGAGAGCCTCCTCGCCTCCACGCCGGACGCGCTCATCGTCGAGGACGTGTCGCACTCGATCGGGCAGGACCTCACCGGCCGGTCGGCCGACGAGCCGTTCGAGTACGAGCAGCAGATCGACACCTCGAACGAGTCCCGGTCGCCGAACCGCCGCGTCGACGCCCTCCGGGCCCCGACCGGCTCGCGGACCCCGCGCGAGGTGTATGCACGGACGTTCCGGGAGGGGATCGTCGTCGGCACGGCGACCGACATCGCGGACGAGATCGAGGAGCGGGTGGAGGGTCGCGCCGCCGACGGCTTCATCGTCCAGTCGCTCACGCTGCCGTACAGCCTGGACCGCTTCGTGGAGCTGGTGACGCCCGAGCTGCAGCGCCGTGGGCTCACCCCCGAGCAATACACGCCGGGCACCCTGCGCGACCGCCTCGGGCTGAAGCGCCCGGAGCGGAGCGGGGCGCTGTCAGTGGGGGTGTGACCCGGTTCCCGGCTCGCGCCGGTCGGCCTCGGGCTCGGTCCGGGCGGCGTGCTCACGTCGCTCGGACGGCCCGGGATGCGGCCATCCGATGAGCCGCACGTCGTCTTCTGGGCAACCGTCCCGGGTGCCGACGCGCTCGGTCAACGGTCGTGCGCAGACCCACCAGTGATCCAGGCTCATGGCGATCCTCCTCCGGCGATGTGGAGGCAGGCTACGCCGATGGGAACGCCGTGTCGCCCGCGCCCGTCACAAAGCGAAAAGTCGCAGCGCGGCGAGCCGGGCCAGTTGTGCGGAGAGCTCGGCGGAGTAGGCATCCGCGTGGCTGCCCGGCACCTTCCAGAGCACCGCCTGCACGCGCGAGCCGCCGTCGGCGGCGGAGACGAAGAACTCGAGCTCCGATCCGGGGAAGACGACCGGGCTCTCCTGCACGGCATCCCAGGCGATGAGCAGCCGCCTCGGGATCACGACGTCGAGGATGTGACCGGAGGCGCTCCTCCCGTCGCGCACGATCTCAAGCGAACCACCAGGGCGGAGGGAGACCTCGGCCCGATCGGCGAACCAGCGGCCGAGGAGCGAGGGTTTCGTCAGCGCGTCGAACACCACCGCCGGGGCGGCCGCCACGGTCGTCTCGGCGCGCACTTCGGCGACGTCGTCGTTCGCGAGCATCTCGTCACCTCCGACGCGACGGCGGGAGTCGAACCCGCAACGCCCCTGGTCTGCTGCCGGGGCCCGGGACCGCCCGGATCGCCGCGATGCGACCACGTTAGGAGGAGCCGATCACGACGACCAGGAAACGTTGCGAAAGATGAACCGGCGTAAAGCGGCGTAACACGGGTGCACGCCACTGGCGCGGTGGGGCGCATGATGAGCGCCACCTGTCCCGTGCCCTGAGCACCCGTCGGAGGAGTGTCCATGACCGAGCTGCGAGCCGCAGAATCCACCGCCGTCGACGAGCAGCCGGCCGCCCGGTTCCCGCTGGGCCTGACCGCCGACGAGTTCAAGCTCGCGTTCCGCAACCATGCCGCGGGTGTCGCGGTCATCACTGCGGACGATGGAGAGGGCCCGGTCGGGCTCACCGCGACGAGCGTCTTCTCGGTGAGCGCCGAGCCTCCGTTGCTGGTCTTCTCGATCTCGGCGCACTCGTCGAGCGCGCCGACCCTGCTCCGGGCGGAGAACGTGGTGGTCCATCTGCTGGCGGAGGACCAGCTCGACCTGGCGCAGCTGTGCGCCACGAGCGGGGTCGACCGGTTCGCCGACGCCGGCATCTGGACCCGGCTGGTGACGGGCGAGCCCTACTTCCCCGCCGCGCACGCGTGGATCCGCGGTCGCGTCGTCGACACGATGAGCGCGGGGAACTCCACCATCGTGGCGGTGCACGCGCTGCAGTCGCACGTGCGCGAGGAGGCGGCAGCGCCGCTGGTCTACCACAACCGCACGTGGCACAGCCTCGGCAAGGCGTCGCGGCTGCCCGTCTGACACAGGGCGACCCGAACTTGTCAACAAGCCGCGGCGGCGAATAGAGTCGGCGGGCCACCCGCCGAAAGGACCGCCCTCGCCCATGCCCGCCGACGCCGTCGCCTCCACACTGCCCGCAACCCGCGCCGCCGGGCCCGCCCGCCGGATCGACGAAACCTGGATCCGCGCACTTCCGAAGGCGGAGACGCACGTGCACCTCGAGGGCAACTTCGAACTGGTGGATCTGCTCGACCTCGCCAAGGCCGCAGGGGAGCGCCTGCCCGGCCCCGCGGCCACGCTGTTCGACGTGTCGACGCACGACGCGAGCGACGGCTCCGGCGACCTCGCGGACTTCCTCCGGTTCCTGGACTGGGAGTGCGGGCTCGTCCGCACCGCCGAGCAGGCGGCCCGGCACGCCTACACTTTCGCCGCCCGCCAAACCGCCTCCGGCATCGGCTACACAGACGCCATCATCAACCCGACCCATTGGGGAGCGTGGGCGGGACGCGTCCCCGAGCTCTTCGACGCGCTGGCGGCCGGACTCGAGCAGGCGGAGCAGGACGGCCTGGCCGAGGTCCGCCTCTGCTACTCGCTGCTGCGCCAGCAGTCGGCCTCCGAGGCCCGCGAGGTCGTCGAGTGGCTGCGCGACGCGCGCCCCCGTCGCGTCGTCGCCCTGTCGATCGACGGCGACGAGCGGTCGGCGGGACGCGTCAGCGGCCGGTTCGCCGAGGCGTTCTCGCTGGCGAAGGAGGCCGGTTTCCGGCGGACGGTGCACGCCGGGGAGTCGAGCGGGCCCGAGGGCGTGTGGGACGCCATCCAGTTGCTCCACGCCGAGCGCATCGACCACGGGGTGCGGGCGGTGGAGGACCCGGAGTTGCTGCGCTACCTTGCCGACACGCAGATCCCGCTGGGTGTGTGCCCCCGGTCGAACGTCGTGCTTGGCATCTACGACGACTGGCGGGACCACCCGCTCGTCGAGCTGCGCGACGCGGGCGTCAACGTGACGATCAACACCGACGACCCGGCCCCGCTCGGCACCACGCTCGAGGCCGACTGGGCGGTGTGCGCGGAGACCTTCGGGCTCGATCAGGACGACCTCGTCGGCTTCGCCCGGGCCTCGATCGCGGCGAGCTTCGCCGACGACGCCACGAAGGCCCGGCTCGAGGCGGGCCTGCGCCCGTCGGCGCTCAGCCGCTAGATTCGGAGACTGTGACCGACCGCAGCCTCCACAACCAGCTCCTGCGCGAGGTCAGGGAGGCGGCGGCGGCCAACGCACCCCTCCCCGGTGAACTGGAGCTGACCGCCCGGCTCGGCTGCACGCGTCAGCAGCTGCGCAACGCCCTGGCGGAGCTGGAACGGCAGGGCATCCTCCGCAGGCGGCAGGGTGCACCGACCACGGTCGACCAGGTGGGCCTGCGCATGAGCGTGCGGCTGGAGGACCAGTTCGAGCACACGGTGCTGCTCTCCCGCATGGGCTACGAGGCCGAGGTCGAGATCCTGCGGTCGGAGGTGGAGCCGCTCCCCCCGTCGATCGCCGCGCTGCTCGACGCGGAGCCCGGCAGCCCTGCGCTCCGCAGCGTCAAGCGCTGGCGTGCGGACGGCCGCCCGGCGATGCTCGCCTCCGGCTACCTGCTGCTGCCCGACGGCGCCCCGCGGGAGCTCGACGACTCCGTGTTCACCGCCGTCACGCAGGTGTGGAACGAGTCCCTGGTCTGGGAGGTGGCGACACCGGGTGCAGCGGCTCTCGACGCCGGGCAGGCCGCCCTGCTGGAGCGGCCGGAGGGCACGCCGGTGATGACGTTCGAGCTCATCGGCGTCTCCGTGAGCGGACGCCGGCTGTTCTACGCGTTCGAGCACCACCTCCCGGAGGTCGTCCGCTATTCGTTCGCCCGCACGGTTCGGCCGCCGTGGGACGGGGTCTGAGCCTCTGATCCGTCGCTCGCGGCGGAGTGTGGCGTTTTGTTTCGGGTCGTATCGCGCCGATCGCGTGGGCTGGGCAAACTTATCGACAAGTTGCGCACCCACATTCCGTGACTGCCCCCTCACACCCGACGAAAGGCGCCCGCCATGAAGCTGCGCTCCCTCCTCACTCCGTTGCTCGCCGTTCCCGTCGTCGCCGTGCTGGCCGCCTGCTCCTCGGGGGCGTCGGCCGGCGGCGACGCGACCTCCGCCCACGAGTTGAAGGTCGCCGTCGTGCTCGGCGGCCTGGCCAACGACGGCGGATTCAACCAGTACGCGGCCGACGCCGCCCACGCCCTCGAGAAGAAGGGCGAGATCAAGGCCCAGATCCGCGAGTCCGTGACGAGCTCCTCCGACGCTGAGGCGGCGTTCCGCCAGTACGCCTCGCAGGGCTACGACCTCATCATCGGCTGGGGCCTCGATTTCGCCAACTCGGTCTTCACCGTGGCGAAGGAGCAGCCGAAGGCGCACTTCGTCGCGACCGGTTCCGTCGACATCCTGAAGAAGGCCACCGCCAACGTCGAGACCTGGACGTACGCGAGCGACCAGCAGGGCTACCTGACCGGCTGGGTGGCGGGCAAGTCCGGTCTCTCGCCGGTCGGCGTCGTCGACGGCCAGCTGGCGCCGTTCAACGAGACCACGTACAAGGCGCTGACCGTTGGCCTCAAGGCCGCGAACCCGTCGGCGACCGAGCTCAAGCCGATCTTCACCGGCAGCTGGGAGGACCCGGCCCTCGCGAACCAGGCCGCGAAGGCGCAGATCGCGGCCGGCGCGAAGCTGATCGTCACCGGCGCGGAGGGCTACACCCCCGGCGTGCTCTCCGCGGCCAAGGCGGCCGGGATCGCCACCCTCGGCGCCTCGAGCACCTCCTCCTCGGACGCGAAGCAGGTCAACATCGGCCTGGTGAAGCTGGACTTCACGCCCACCCTCGAGGAGATCGTCGGTCACCTCGACAAGGGCGACTTCGGCAAGCACTCGTACACGTCGACGATCGCCAACAAGGGCCTGATCCTCGCCGACATCAACGCGGTGGATGCCGCGCCGCAGCTGCCGAAGGACATCGCCGCGCAGGTCGACGAGCTCGCGAAGAAGCTCGCCAGCGGCGAGGTGACCATCCCGTCGGTCGGCTGATCGAACCGGACCGGATCCCGATGTCGTCCGCACTCGCGCTCCTGGGCGTCTCCAAGTCGTTTGGAGGCGCCCAGGTGCTGCACGATGTCGAGCTGCGGCTCGAGGCGGGCAGCGTCCACGCGCTGGTCGGGGAGAACGGTGCGGGCAAGTCGACCGCCTTGAAGATCATGGCCGGCCTGGAGCGGCCGACGGCAGGCACCGTCGCCGTCGGCGCGGAGCCGGTGGCCTTCGCCGGCCGCCAGGCCGCGATCGAGCGCGGCATCGGCCTGGTCGCGCAGCAGCTCAGCCTCATCCCCGAGCTGACCCTGGCCGAGAACCTCATCCTCGGCCAGCCGGAGCGCATCGCCCGCCGCGGTCGCGCCGCCCGGCTGCTGCGAGAGGCTGCGGACCAGGCCGGACTGGCCGTCCGCCCCGACGTGCGCGTGCGCGAGCTCGGTCTCGCGCAGCGACAGCTCGGCGAGTTGGCCATCGCGCTGGCGCAGGGGGCGCGCATCCTGCTGCTCGACGAGCCGACTTCGGCCCTCGGGCCATTCGAGACCGCCGCCCTGTTCGACCGGGTGCGGGCACTCGCCCGGAGCGGCTACTCCGTCCTGCTCATCACGCACCGGCTGGACGAGGTCCGCCAGGTCGCCGACGACGTGACGGTGCTCTCGCACGGCAGGGTGACCCTTGCTGCGCGCGTCTCCGAGGTCACCGACGACGAACTGGTGCGCGCGATGGTCGGGTCGGTCCCCGCCGTCCCGCGGCGCGTCCACGACCTGGCGGGGGAGACCCGGCTGCGGCTGGAGGGAGTCTCGGCCCAGGGCGCGGGCGCCCGGATCGACGGCATCGACCTGGATGTCCGCGGTGGTGAGATCGTGGGCGTGCTGGGTGTCGCCGGCAACGGCCAGACCGCCCTCGCGGAGGCGGCGGCCGGCGTCCTGACCTTGGCCTCCGGCGCCGTTCTCGTCGACGGCGCCCCGGTCGGCGGCCGCCCCGAGAAGGCGGCCGAGACGGGGCTGGCCTATGTTCCGGAGGCACGCGAGCAGGCCGTGCTGCCGGATGCTCCGCTCACCCGGTCGGCCGTGCTGCGCACCCTGGGCAGCGGCCGCCGATTCCTCCGCCATGGGCTGATCGACTGGAAGGCGGCGCGGTCGTTCACCTCGGCGCTGCTCGAGCGTCACGATGTGCGCCCGGCGGACCCCGACCTGCCCGCCCGGGCGTTGTCGGGCGGCAATCAGCAGAAGCTTCTGGTCGGTCGCGAGCTCGACGGGAGCCCGGCCGTCGCCGTGCTGCACGGCCCCACCCAGGGACTCGACCTGCACGCTGGCGCGGTCATCCGCGGCGAGATCCGCTCGGCGGCCGCAGCGGGCGCCGCCATCCTGCTGGTCAGCGCGGACACGGACGAGATCCGCGAACTGGCCGACACCATCCTGATCCTCTCGAAGGGACGCATCGTGGACCGGTTCGAGGCCGATGAGTTCGACAGCACCCGCGTCGGCCGAGCGATGGCCGGGCTCACCGGCGCTGCCGCGGACGGAGTGCGCGATGAGTGACCTGCTGGCGTTCGCGCGTCGTCGTCGCGGCTACCTGATCGCGCTCCTGTACGTGGTCGCGGGATTCGCGGTCGTGCTCGCCCTGGTCGCGTCGACAGGAGGCGATCTGGGCGTGGCCCTGAGCGGCTGGTTCACGGGCGCTTTCGGCGACGGCTACAACCTCACCCAGACCCTCGCCGACGCGACACCGCTCGCCCTCGTCGCCATCGGAGTCTCGGTCGCACTGCGTGCCGACGTGATCACGATCGGCGCCGAGGGCCAGGCGATCGTCGGCGCCGTCTTCTCGACCGCGCTCGCCCTCCTGCTCGGCCCGTCGGCCAGTCCCGTCGTCGCGCTTCCGCTCGGCGCCCTCGCCGGCGTGGTCGGGGGCGTGCTGTGGGCGATTCCCGCCGCCGTCGCGAAACTGCGCTGGGGCGTCACCGAGATACTGTTCACCCTGCTGGCCAACTATCTCGCCGTCTCGCTGCTGACGTACCTGTTGCGGACGGTCCTGCGGGATCCGGCGACCAACGCGAGCCCGCAGAGCCCGCCCCTCCCCGTCCCGTCGCAGCTGCCGATGCTGCCGGTCGCCGGCCGCATCCATATCGGCATCGTGCTCGTCGCGGTGCTGCTCGTCGCACTGTGGTGGTGGTCGCGGACGCGCCAGGCGTTCGTGCTCGACGTCTACGGCTCGCGGCCGCTCCTGGCCGCCCGACTCGGGCTCACTCCCCGTCGTGCCGTGCTCACCGCCATGATCGTCTCCGGTGCTACGGCGGGCCTGGCCGGCTGGATGCAGGTGGCGGGAGTGACCCAGCGTCTCGAGCCCGACGTCTCAAGCGGCATCGGGTTCGCCGGCCTGGCGGTGGCCGTCCTCGGCCGCGGAAACCCGATCGGCATCGCGCTGGCGGCCGTGGTCTACGCCTCGCTCGGGACGGGGGCGGCCGGCGTCCAGATCGTCACGGGCACCGTCCCGACCGCCATCGGCACCGTGACCCAGGGCATCCTGCTCCTCACCGCGGCGCTGGCGCTCGCGGCCGTCAAGATCACCGGCCGGGAGCGCGCCGACTCCGTCGCCGCCAAGGCGGAGGTGGCCGCATGAGTCCGGTCGACTTCTGGACCGTCGTCCTATCGGGCGCCCTGGCACTGTGTGCGCCGATCGTCATCGCGGGCCTCGGCGAGATCTTCCTCGAACGCACCGGCGGCTTCAACGTCGGCATTGAGGGGATGATGCTGCTCGGAGCGGTTCTCGGCGTCCTCGGCTCCCACCTGGGCGGAGTGTGGACAGGGGTGCTCGCCGGCATCCTGGCCGGGCTCGTCCTCGGTCTGCTCATGGGGGTCGCGTCTGCGCTCGCCAAGGCGGACATCATCATCGTCGGTATCGCGATCGGCCTCCTCGGCACCGGACTCAGCGTCTTCCTCTACCAGGCGATCAACCCGGCCGGTCACACCAACCAGACGGTGCAGACGCAGCCGCCGCTGCACCTGCCGCTCATCGAGTCCATTCCGGTGATCGGTCCCGGTCTCGCGGGAGCGGGCGTGTTCTTCTACTTGTCGCTCGTGCTCGTGGTGCTCTCCTGGCTGGTCCTCGACCACACCCGCTTCGGCCTGCGCCTCCGGGCGGTCGGCGACGACGAGGCCGTCGCGCGGACCCGCGGCATCGCCCCCGTCCGCTTCCGCGTTGTCGCCGCGATCGTCGCCGGGGGATTCGCGGGGCTCGCGGGAGCGACCGTCCCGCTCGCCGAGATCGGCACCTTCTCGCCGGGCATGACCGGAGGCACGGGCTTCATCGCCCTCGCCGTGGTCATCATCGGCCGACGGACGCCGGCCGGCCTGATCGCGGGCGCGCTGCTCTTCTCGTTCTTCAACAGCCTGGCGCTGCTTGAACAGACCCAGAGCCTCGGTCTGCCCGTCGAACTCTTCCAGGCCCTGCCGTACCTCGCGACGCTCTTCGTGCTCTGCGTGGTCTCCCGCCGGGTCTGGCGGCGGTCGCGCGCATCGCGCTCCGTCACCTCCCCTCTGCCCTCCGCTGCACCCGAACCCGAAGGAGTCCGATGACCGCCCCCACCAGCCTGCACGACCTTCCGCCCCGCGAGAGAGAGCTGCTCCACGCGGTCGCCGAGCTGGCCACCGGCTTCGAGGCGGAGGCCGCCGGCTACGACGACCGCGCCGAGATCGCGGTCGGCAACCTGACCGCAGTGCACGACGCCGGGCTCGACGCCGCCGTCCTGCCGGAGCACCTCGGCGGAACCGGCCTCAGGTACCAGGCCTTCGGCGAGGCGGTGCGCCTGCTCGCCGCCGCCGATCCGTCGACCGCCACCATCGTGACCATGCACACCGGTGCGGCGGTCGGGCTCGCCGAGCTGACCCGCGAGCGCCAGGGGAGCTTCTTCGCCGACGAGCTGCTGGCCGGGAAGCGCTTCGCCAACGCGCTCTCGGAGCCCACCAGCGGCAACCGGTTCCTCAACCCCCAGCAGGAGGCGCGCCCGGCCGACGGCGGCTGGCTGCTCGCGGGGACCAAGCGGTTCGTGTCGGGCAGCGAGATCGCCGACTACCTCCTCGTCAATGCGCTCGTGGACGGCGTGCCCACCTTCTTCGCGGTCATCCCCGACGAGACCGTGACGATCATCCCGATCTGGGACACGCTCGGCCTGCGTGCGACCCGCAGCCAGCTGCTGTCCTTCGACCACACCCTGCTGCGGGAGGAGTTCCGCGGCCGCTCGCCGCAGCCGGGCGACTTCGCCGCCGTGCCGGCCGGGCTGCCGGCGATCTCGCTTGGCATCGCCGACGCCGCACTGGGTGCGCTCGTCGACCACGCGCGCAACCGCGCCATCCTCGGCAAGCCCCTCTCCCATCAGCAGTGGATCCAGCACGAGGTCGCCGACGCGCAGTCGAGGCTCGAGGCGGTGCACGCCTTCTTCCAGCGCACGCTCGCCGAAGCGGACGCCGGCCGGCCGGAGTTCTTCTCCAACCTGTCGCGTGCCAAGTACCTCGCCAACAAAGTCGCGGTCGACGTCGCCCAGCTCGGGGTCCGCGTGGGCGGAGCCTCCGGGTACCTGAAGCAGTCGCCGATCCAGCGGCACCTCCGCAACGCGCAGGCCGGCCAGCTCATGGCCTACTCGACCGAGGTGCTCGCGACGGAGATCGGCAAGGAGGTGCTCGGCGTCGAACCCGAGCCGGCGGACGAGGCGGAGGTGGCCTGATCGTGGCGGACCGGCAGCGGATGATCTTCAACGCCTTCAACATCTTCTCCGTGTCGCACCACGACCAGGGGATGTGGGCGTGGCCGGGCAGCGAGCAGCTACGGTACAACGATGTCCACTACTGGGCGGACGTCGCCAGGCTGCTGGAGCGCGGTCGCTTCGACACCCTGTTCTTCGCCGACGTGCTGGCGCCGTACGAGACCTTCGAGGGCTCGCGGGAGCGGGCGGTGTACAGCGGGATGCAGTTCCCCATCAATGACCCGGGCGAGCTCATCCCGGCGCTGGCGTACGCCACCGAGAACCTGGGCTTCGTGCTGACGCAGAACATCCTCCAGGAGCCGCCGTACGCGTTCGCCCGCAAGATGTCGACGCTCGACCACCTCACCCGCGGCAGGATCGCCTGGAACATCGTGACCACCTTCCTGCCGGGGGCGGGCCGCAACCTCGGCTTCGGCGGGCTGCCCGAACATGAGGACCGGTACGCGCGTGCCGACGACTACATCGACGTCGTCTACAAGCTCTGGGAGGCGTCGTGGGAGGACGACGCCGTCGTCCGCGACACGGCACGGCAGCAGTACTCCGATCCGGCGAAGGTCCACGAGATCAACCACGTGGGCCCGTTCTACGACGTGGTGGGGCCGCACCTGACCGAGCCGTCGCCGCAGCGCACGCCATTCCTCATTCAGGCCGGGGTCTCGCCGCGCGGCCGCGACTTCGCCGGGCGCAACGCCGAGGGGCTGTTCATCAACGCGCTGAACCCGCAGGAGGCAGAGCCGGTGGTCCGGGACGTGCGCGCCGCGGCCGTGCGGCACGGTCGCCGCGCAGACGACGTAAAGCTGTTCGGCATCCTCGGCTTCGTGGTGGGCAGCACCGAGGAGGAGGCGCGGCGGCTGCACGAGGAGATCACCGACTTCCAGAGCATCGACGCCAACCTCGCCAAGCAGAGCGTTTTCCTCGGCTACGACTTCAGCAGGCTCGACCCGAAGGAGCCCATCGGCGAGATCGCCAAGCGGCCGGAGGGCCAGGAGGGCATCGTCGGCAAGCTGATCGCGATGTCCCCGAACCCCCGGTACACGATCGGCGAGCTGGTCCGCTGGTTCGGCAACCTCCGGGTCGTCGGCACGCCGGAGCAGATCGCCGACCACGTCGGGGCCTGGAACGACGCGGGTGTCGACGGCATGAACGTCCAGTACGTGGTCTCGCCGGGTTCGTTCGAGGACTTCGTCGACCACGTCACGCCGGTGCTGCAGAAGCGCGGGCTGATGCAGTCGGAGTACCGCGAGGGCACCCTGCGCGAGAAGGTGTTCGGCAAGGGCCCGTTCCTCCCCGACGAGCACCGCGCCCGCGGGTTCCGCCGCGCCGCGTTCGGCGAGGGGTGAGGTCGCGCCTCAGAGCCGGAGCGCTCCGGACGCGGTGACGACGCCCGAGCCGGAGATGGTCACGCGCGCGTTGTCGACCGTCACGGATATGAGGCTCGGCCGGCCTAGGGCGTGCCCCTGCTCGATGAGCGTCGGCACGCCCGCAACGGCCTCGCCGTCCCGGACGAGCCGGGCGGCGAGCGGGCCGGCCGCCGTGCCGGTGGCGGCGTCCTCGGCGATCCCGACGGTCGGGTTGAAGAAGCGCGCGTAGGCCGCGGCCGCGCCGGATGTCGTGTATACGTAGCAGCCCTCTGCTCCGGCGCCGGCGAGCACGGCCTTCAGGGCGCGCGTGTCGGGCCGTGCGGCGTCCACGGCGTCGGTCGAGACGAGGGGAACCAGGAGGTGCTCCGCGCCTGTCGAGCCGACCTCGGGACGCCCGACGATTACTGCCTCCGGAACTCCCAGCGCCGCGGCAAGGGGCGCAGTCTCGGCAGGCCCTGGGGTGAACAGAGCCGGAGACTGGTCCATGGACACGCTCACCCGTCCGTCCTCCCTGGTCACCCGGACCGGCAGGAGGTCGTCCCCGATCTTCTGAACGTACGATCGGCCGGCGGCCACCCGCCCCGCGTCGGCGAGCCAGAGCCACGCTCCCATGGCGTTGTGGCCGGCGCCGAAGACCTCGCTGCCGTCGGGGGTGAAGGACCGCAGCCGCACCTCGGCGCGTTCGTCGGCCGGCGAGACGAGGAAGGTCGTCTCCGACTGGTTGAACTCGCGCGCGATGGCTCGCATCGTGGCCTCGTCGAGCGGATCAGCGTCCGGCACGAGGGACAGCGGGTTGCCGGTGAGCGGCCGGTCGGCGAACACGTCCACCCAGAAGAACGGGACATCCATGCAACGATCCTCCGCCTCAGCCGCCGGTCGTGGCCCGCAGTCCCACCGGCGTGTGCTCCCTTCGCCAGGTCGCGAAAGTGCCGTTGAGTTCCCACTCGCCGATCGACCGGGCTCGCTGCCGCGCGGGGTTGTGCGACGAGAGGGTGCGGGCGTTGCGCCAGTGCCGATCGAGCGCGAAGCCGTTGCCGACGGCGCTGGCGCCGCCGACCTCGAACAGCTCGGTGGTGGCATCCAGCACCAGCTTCGGCAGGATCTGCTGCACGCGGAACACGCTGAGCGCGGCCTCGCGGAATGCGTCGTCCGATCGGCCCGCGCGCGGAGGTCGTCGAGGTCGTGCGCCGCCGACAACACCAGTTGTAGTCAAAAATGTAGTCAAACGATGTTTCGACTGCCTTGACGGGCAAACAAGAAAACCCCCGGATTCTAATCAGACCGGGGGTTCTCTCTGGTGGCTCCGACCGGCATCGATCCGGTGACCTTTCGATTTTCAGTCGAACGCTCTACCAACTGAGCTACAGAGCCAGGGGATGCGTGCACATCCACCTAGACGGAAGCCCTTCCTACTGGAAGGGCTTGTCGCCGTGGCGACCCTGACGGGACTTGAACCCGCGACCTCCGCCGTGACAGGGCGGCACGCTAACCAACTGCGCTACAGGGCCTTAGTGTGGTGCTTTTTCAATTATCTGGTGCTGCTCAATACTAGTGGACACCGTTCGGCGTGACCCCAACGGGATTCGAACCCGTGCTACCGCCGTGAAAGGGCGGCGTCCTAGGCCGCTAAACGATGGGGCCGGATTGTCTCGAATTGCTTCCGCTTTCCGATGACCACCGACGCATAAGCATACGGAAGTGCGACAGAGAATGCGAATCCGGCTCGGATCCCGGGCGGGTCGGGCGCCCGGCGGCCCGTTGCCGGTTCGCGCAACGCCACTGCGAAATCCGAGGATGGGGCGGAAGCGCGACATAGTCTGCGACCCAGGCGGTCCCCCGGCCGCTCGTGCGGATGCACGCCGACCCCCCTCATTCCGGCCTCCGACCAGGCCGGAAATCGCCATGTTGATAGAGTGACGCATGTTGACAGTGGGGCACGTGTGACTCGCGTGACGGACGTCGACGCAGAAGTGAGCGGGCCGAGAAACATCATGAGACGCGAAACGACCAGCCGAACGGTTTCCCCGACCACCCGCGGTTCACGCCGCCGGGCGGTGATCGGTGCCCGCGCGACGCGAGCGATCGCGGCCCTGATCGTCGGCGTGGTGGCCTCGGTCGGCGCCGTCTCCGCCCCGGCGTACGCGGACAACTACCCCAGCTGGCAGGACGTCCAGGCCGCGAAGGCCAACGAGTCCGCCGCGTCGGCGCAGGTGACCCGCATCAACGGTCTCATCGCCCAGCTCAAGCAAGAGGTAGCCGATACCCAGGCGGCCGCCGTGAAGCGCGGCGAAGAGCTCGAGGTCGCCCAGGCGAACTTCGATCAGGCCGCCATGAAGGCCCTCGACCTGCAGTCGCAGGCGGCCGCCAGCCAGAAGAAAGCGGATGACGCGAGCGCCCAGGCGGGCAAGCTCGCCGCGCAGCTCTACCGCACCGGTGGCCGGAATTTGACCGCCAACCTGTTCCTCTCCGGCAACAACGCCACCTCGAAGAGCCCGGAACAGCTCCTCTCCGACCTCGGCAGCATGTCGAAGCTGGTGGAGCAGTCCAACAAGGTCTACGCCGACGCCAAGGCCGCACAGAATACGGCGAAGTCGCTGTCCGACCTCGCGGTCGTCGCCAAGGCCGACCGCGAGCGCCTTCGCGTCGTCGCCGAGGCAGCCATGCAGGCGGCGATCGAGGCGGCGAAGGCAGCGCAGGACAAGCTTGCCGAGCAGCAGAAGCAGATCGTCATCATGCAGGCGCAGCTCGCTGCGCTCAAGGACGCGACCGCCAAGACCGTCGCCGGCTACGAAGCCGGTGTCGCGGCGGCCGCCGCCGCAGCAGCCGCCCGCGGCTCCGGGGGACTCCCGGGCGGTTACGTCGGACCGCAGGGCTGGGCCGTGCCCGCTGCCGGACCGATCACCGACGGCTTCGGAGCGCGTCCCTCACCGGGCGGGGTCGGCAGCACCTACCACCTGGGCATCGACATCGGCGCCTCGTGCAACGCACCCATCTACGCGGCCCATGACGGCACCGTCGTCTACGCCGGACCGAACGGCTCGTACGGCAACTTCGTCCTCATCGACAACGGCGGCGGCATCCAGACGGGATACGCGCACATCCGCAACGGCGGCATCCTCGTCGGCATCGGCCAGCAGGTCGGCGCCGGTCAGCCCATCGCCCGCGTCGGCACCACCGGCGCCTCCACCGGCTGCCACCTCCACTATGAGGTGCGCGTGGGCGGCGAGAAGATCGACGGGATCCCGTTCATGAGAGATCGGCAGGCACCCCTTGGCTAACGAGAACGAGAAGAGCAGCCGCGTCCGCCCCGGCCTTGCCATCGGCGCGGGCGTCATGGGAGCGGTCACGGCATCCATCGGCATCGTCGCGCCTGCGCAGGCGGTCGACTACCCGTCGTGGAACGACGTCCAGCAGGCCAAGAACAACGTCGCCAACCAGCAGGCGATGATCGACAACATCACGAAGCTGATCGACGGCCTCCAGTCGAGTGTGGATGCCGCCCGCATCGCCTCGGAGAAGGCGGCAGAAGCGTACTTTCAGGCGAAGGACGCCCTCGACGCGGCGACGGCCAAGGCCGCCGACCTGGAGAAGCAGGCGGGAGCCGCGGCAGAGAAGGCCAAGACCTCCAAGATGCGCGCCGGGCTCCTGGCATCGCACCTGGCCAAGTCCGGCGGAGGCGACGTCACCACGGACCTGATGCTCAAGGGTGGCGGGTCCGGCGACGCCGCCGACAAGCTCCTGTTCCAGCTCGGGACGATGAGCAAGCTCACCGAGCAGTCGAAGGCCGTCTACGAGCAGGCGACGAAGGACAAGAACACCGCCGACGCGCTGACCGCCCAGGCGAAGTCGGCCAAGACGGAGCGCGAGTCGCTGGCAGACGAAGCCGACAAGGCTCTGGCCGCTGCTCAGGATGCGCAGGCCAAGGCCCAGGCGGCCCTCGCCACCCAGCAGCAGAAGTCGACCGAGCTCGTCGCCCAGCTCGCGACGCTCAAGAACACCTCGGCGCAGACCGAAGCGGCGTACCTGCAGGGTGAGCAGATCAAGGCCCAGCAGGAGGCCGCTCGGCGTGCGCAGGAAGAGGCGCAGCGCCAGGCTGCGGCCGCGGCAGCGGCTGCAGCGGCGGCCCGTCCGCCCGCGTCGTCGGGCGGCTCGGCGCCGTCCGGCGGTGGGGGAGCGGCTCCGGCGGCCCCGAACGGCAACGTCGTGGACACCGCGATCGCCTACGCCCGCGCCCAGCTCGGCAAGCCGTACATCTTCGGCGGCGAAGGGCCGGGCGGATACGACTGCTCGGGCCTGACCATGAAGGCGTACGCGTACGCCGGCGTCTATATCGGCTCCCACTCGGTCAACAACCAGTACTACACCGCCGCCGACAGGGGCCAGCTCGTCTCGTACAGCGCCAAGCAGGCCGGCGATCTGATCTTCTGGGGCGACGGTCCCGGCGACTTCTACCACGTCGGCATCTACATCGGCGGCGGCAAGATGATCGCGGCTCCGACCGAGGGCGACGTCGTCAAGATCCAATCCGTCTGGGGTTCACCCTGGCGCCTCGTGGCCCGTCCCAGCGCCTGACCCAAGCAAACAGATCCGGAGTTTTTCGGCCTATTTCCGCGGAAACGACCGAAAAACTCCGGAGCTGATGGATTCGCTGGGGTCAGTGGCCCTCAGCAGCGAGCTTGGCGATCGCCTTCTGGATGAGGCCGTCGGCCTCGGCGGCGTCGCCCCAGCCCTCGATGTTCACGAACTTGCCCGGTTCGAGGTCCTTGTAGCGGGCGAAGAAGTGCTCGATCTCCTTGCGGGTCTGCTCCGGGATGTCGTCGACGTCCTGGATGTGCTGCCAGCGCGGGTCCTTGTACGGCACGGCGATGATCTTCGCGTCGCCGCCCGCCTCGTCGCTCATGTTGAGCACGGCCACCGGACGGACCTTCACGCCGACGCCCGGGAACACCGGGTACTCGAGCAGTACGAGCGCGTCCAGCGGGTCGCCGTCGTCGCCCAGGGTGTTCTCGAAGAAGCCGTAGTCGGTCGGGTAGACGAAGCTGGTGAACAGCACGCGGTCGAGGTACACGCGACCCGTCTCGTGGTCCACCTCGTACTTGTTGCGGCTCCCCTTCGGGATCTCGATGACGACGTCGTATTCGGCCATTCCGTACTCCTTAGCTCTCGGCAAAACCTGCACTAACGTTACTGGATGCACCTCGACGGATCGGAGGCCGGGCAGGCCTCGCCCGACCCGCAGCGCCGCCCGCGCCTGACCCCGCCGATCGCCGACGCGCGACGCGCCGTCCGCACCGCGCTCGCCGCAGCGGCCGCCCTGCCGGAGGCCGACCCGCACGACGACCACGGCCCGGAGCGACCGGCGCCCCTTAGACCCGGAGCCCTCGTGCTCGTCGGTCTGAGCGGGGGAGCGGACTCGCTCGCGCTCGCCGCCGCGACGGCCTTCGAGGCGCCCAGAAACGGCTTCCGCGCCGGCGCCGTGATCGTCGACCACGGCCTCCAGCCGGGTTCGGATGCGGTGACCGCGCGAGCCGCCGACCAGGCCACCGCCCTCGGCCTCGACCCCGTGCTGGTCGAGCGGGTGACCGTCGAGCGGGAAGGCGGCCCCGAGGCGGCGGCACGCGCGGCCCGCCACGCCGCCTTCGACCGGGCCATGGCCGCGACCGGCGCCGAGCGCATCCTGCTCGCCCACACCCTCGACGACCAGGCCGAGACGGTCCTGCTGGGCCTCGCCCGCGGTTCCGGTCCGTCGAGCCTCCAGGGGATGCTGCCGGACACCGGCCGCCTGCTGCGTCCGTTCCTCGGTCTCCGCCGGAGCCGGACGCGCGCGTTCTGCGCCGACAGCCGCCTGGAGCCCTGGGACGACCCGCACAACGACGACCCCTCCTACACGCGCGTGCGCGTACGCACGGAGGTCCTCCCGGTGATGGAGCGCGAGCTCGGCCCCGGTGTCACCGAAGCCCTCGCGCGGACCGCCGAACAGCTGCGTGAGGACGACGAGGCGCTCGACGGCCTGGCCCTGGAATGGGCGCTCGAGCTGGTCAGCCAGACCGACGACGGCGCGGTAGCACTCGACGTCCGAGGGCTGGCGGCCGACCCGGCGGCGCTCCGCCAGCGCATCATCCGGCTGGTCGTCTCCGCGGAGTTCGGGATCTCCCTCACGCGCGCCCACACCCTCGCGGTCGCGGCCCTCATCACCGACTGGCACGGGCAGGGACCGGTCGACCTGCCAGGCGTTAGAGTGGTCAGGCAGAACGGGCTGCTCACGTTTCACCCCACCACGTAAGGACAGCGCCTCCCCCATGGAACTCACGGACGTTCAGAACGACCTGACCGAGATTCTGATCACCGAGGAGCAGATCCGCTCCCGCATCGCCGAGCTCGCCCGGGAGGTAGAGCAGGACTACGCCGGCAAGGACGTCCTGCTCATCGGCGTCCTGAAGGGCGCGGTCATGGTGATGGCCGACCTGTCCCGCGAGCTCCGCATCCCCGTCACGATGGACTGGATGGCCGTCAGCTCGTACGGCAGCGGCACGCAGTCCAGCGGGGTCGTCCGCATTCTCAAAGACCTCGACACCGACCTGAGCGGAAAGACGGTCCTGATCGTCGAGGACATCATCGACTCGGGCCTCACGCTCTCCTGGCTGCTGTCGAACCTGCGCAGCCGCGGGCCGGAGTCGATCGAGATCTTCACCCTGCTCCGCAAGCCGGATGCGGCGCGCGTCGAGATCGACGTGAAGTACGTCGGGTTCGACATCCCGAACCAGTTCGTGGTCGGCTACGGCCTCGACTACGACGAGCGCTACCGCACCCTCCGCGGCGTCGGCATCCTGGCGCCCGCCGTCTACAGCTGACGCCAACGGGCCGCGCGCAGACCGCCCAGAGCGAACACGCAGCCGACCCACAGCGCCTAGGCGGTACTGTGGTCGCACCATGAACGTCAAGAAGATCTTCCGCGGCCCGATCCTGTATGTCGTGCTGGCGATCATCATCGTCTGGATCGGCTCGAGCCTGATCACGATGTCGGGCTTCAAGAGCGTGTCGACGCAGAAGGGCCTGGAGTACCTCTCCCAGGACAAGGTGTCGAGCGCGAAGATCGTGGACGGTGAGAACCGTGTCGACTTGACGCTCAAGGAGCCGGACGGCAATCTGGGCAACCAGGTGCAGTTCTACTACGTCACCCCCCGCGGCGAGGATGTCGTGAAGGCGGTCGACGACGCGAACCTCCCCAAGGGCTACGACGACGAGGTCCCGCAGCCGAACTGGTTCGTCAACATCCTCGGCTTCCTCATCCCGGCTCTGCTCATCGGCGTGTTCTTCTGGATCATGATCTCCGGCATGCAGGGCGGCGGGAACAAGGTCATGCAGTTCGGCAAGTCGCGGGCGAAGCTCGTGACCAAGGAGACGCCGAAGGTCACCTTCGACGACGTCGCCGGGTCGGACGAGGCCATCGAGGAGCTGCAGGAGATCAAGGACTTCCTGAAGGAGCCGGCCAAGTTCCAGGCGGTCGGCGCCCGCATCCCGAAGGGCGTGCTGCTGTACGGCCCTCCCGGAACCGGTAAGACCCTGCTCGCCCGCGCCGTCGCGGGTGAGGCCGGTGTGCCCTTCTACTCGATCTCCGGTTCGGACTTCGTCGAGATGTTCGTGGGTGTCGGCGCGAGCCGCGTCCGCGACCTGTTCCAGCAGGCGAAGGAGAACTCGCCCGCCATCATCTTCATCGACGAGATCGACGCGGTCGGCCGTCACCGCGGCGCCGGGCTCGGCGGCGGTCACGACGAGCGCGAGCAGACGCTGAACCAGCTCCTGGTGGAGATGGACGGCTTCGACCCGAAGACCAACGTCATCCTGATCGCGGCGACCAACCGTCCCGACATCCTCGATCCTGCGCTCCTGCGCCCCGGTCGCTTCGACCGCCAGATCGGCGTGGATGCGCCCGACATGCTCGGCCGCAAGAAGATCCTTGAGGTGCACGGCCGTGGCAAGCCGCTGGCGGCGTCGGTCGACCTCGAGGTGCTCGCCCGCAAGACGCCGGGCTTCACCGGAGCCGACCTTGCCAACGTCCTCAACGAGGCCGCCCTGCTCACCGCCCGCTCGAACGCCCAGCTGATCGACAACCGCGCGCTCGACGAGGCCGTGGATCGCGTCATCGCCGGTCCGCAGAAGCGCACCCGGGTCATGAAGGACCAGGAGAAGCTGATCACGGCGTATCACGAGGGCGGGCACGCGCTCGCCGCCGCGGCGATGCGCCACACCGATCCCGTGACGAAGATCACCATCCTGCCGCGCGGCCGCGCCCTCGGCTACACGATGGTGCTCCCGCTGGAGGACAAGTACTCGGTCACCCGCAACGAGCTCCTCGACCAGCTCGCGTATGCCATGGGCGGCCGCGTCGCCGAGGAGATCGTCTTCCACGACCCGACCACCGGCGCATCCAACGACATCGAGAAGGCGACCTCCATCGCCCGGAAGATGGTCACCGAGTACGGCATGAGCGCCGACATCGGATCGGTCAAGCTGGGCCAGGCGAACGGCGAGATGTTCCTGGGTCGCGACATGGGCCACCAGCGCGACTACTCCGAGCGGATCGCCGAGCGCGTCGACGCCGAGGTGCGCGCCCTCATCGAGAAGGCGCACGACGAGGCGTGGGAGGTGCTCAACGACAACCGCGCGGTCCTCGACCGCCTGGCCGCCGCGCTCCTCGAGCACGAGACCCTCGACCACAACCAGATCGCCGAGATCTTCGCCGACGTGAAGAAGCTGCCCGAGCGCCCGCAGTGGCTCTCCAGCGACAAGCGCCCGATCTCGGACGTCCCGCCCATCCCGTTCCCCAGGGCCCCGATCGACGCGGGCGCGGTGGACGGTGGCGTCGACTCTGAGCCGCCGGCGACCAAGCCGAAGCGTTCGCCAGCGATCAAGCCGCGCCCGGCGACCGCCTAGGGCCGTCGCGCGCATGAGCGGCATCGATCGTCCGCGCATCGAAGCGGCCGTCGCCGAGATCCTCGCCGCCATCGGCGAGGATCCGTCGCGTCCGGGCCTAGAGAGCACGCCGTCGCGTGTGGCGGACTCGTATGCCGAGTTCTTCGCCGGGATCGGCCGGGATGCCGCTGCCGACCTCGGTGAGCCGGTGCCGCTCGAGCAGGGCCACCAGGCCGACACCGTGCTGCTGCGCGACCTCGAGTTCCGCTCCGTCTGCGAGCACCACCTCCTGCCGTTCATCGGGGTAGCCCACGTCGCGTACCTGCCGGGCGACAGCGTCATCGGGCTGGGGCGCATCCCGCGCGTCATCGAGACGCTCGCGTCACGGCCGCAGATCCAGGAGCGGCTGACCGAGCAGATCGCGGACACCATCGAGCAGGGCGCCGCCGCCCGCGGCGTGCTCGTCGTGCTGGACGCCGCGCACTCGTGCGTCACGACGCGCGGCGCACGGCAGACCGGGAGCACGACGGTGACCGTCGCCGCGCGCGGCGCGTACACCGACCCCGTGGTGCGCGCCGAGCTCATTGCGTTGATCGGACGCGGCGTCAAGTGACCCTCATCATGGGCGTCCTCAATGTGACGCCGGACTCGTTCAGCGACGGCGGGCTCTGGCTGGAGCCCGACGCCGCCATCGCCCACGGCCTCGACCTGGTCGCGCAGGGCGCCGACCTGGTCGATGTCGGTGGCGAGTCCACCCGGCCCGGAGCCGCGAGTGTCGACCCGGGCGACGAGCAGGCGCGAGTCGTCCCGGTGATCCGCGAGCTGGCCTCCCGCGGGGTGACCGTCAGCGTCGACACCCTCAACGCGTCCACCGCCCGGGCCGCGGTCGAGGCGGGCGCCGCCATCATCAACGACGTCTCCGGCGGCCTCGCCGACGAGCGGATGCCGGACGTCGTGCTCGAGACGGGTGCCCAGTACGTCGCGATGCACTGGCGCGGACGACTCGACGCTGCCGACTCGCGGGCCGTGTACGAGCACACGGTGGCGGAGGTGCGGTCCGAACTCTCCGCGCGCGTCACCGACCTGGTGCGGCGCGGCATCGACCCGGCCAAACTCATCCTCGACCCCGGTCTCGGCTTCTCGAAGAACGCACGCCACAACTGGCAGGTCCTCGCCGGGCTGCACGAAATCGAGACGCTCGGCTATCCGGTGCTGATCGGCGCATCCCGCAAACGGTTCCTCGGCGCCCTGCTGCCCGAGGGGGCGCCGGCGGAGGCGCGCGACGCCCCGACCGCCGTCATCTCGGCGCTCGCGGCGCAGGCGGGCGCGTGGGCCGTCCGGGTCCACGATGTTCCGTCGACGCGGATCGCCCTCGACGTGGTGCGGGCATGGCAAGCTGGACGCGATGAGTAGCATCCAGCCGCGGCACGCCGACTCAATCGTCCTGACCGGTCTGCGCGTCCGCGCCAACCACGGAGTGTTCGACTTCGAGCGCGCCGACGGGCAGGACTTCGTCGTCGACGTCACGGCGTGGCTCGACCTCTCGATCGCGGCGGCGGGAGACGACCTCGCATCCACCGTCCACTACGGCGAGCTCGCCGAAGAAGTGGTCGCGGCCGTGGAGCGCGACCCCGTCGACCTCATCGAGACCGTCGCCGAGCGCGTTGCCGCGACCGTGCTCGCGCACGAGCCGGTGGATGTCGTCGAGGTGACCGTCCACAAGCCGCAGGCGCCGATCAGCGTGCCGTTCGGGGATGTCGCCGTGCGCATCACGCGGGGGCGCGCGTGAACGCCGCGCCGCTGGGGAAGCCGGTCCGCATGCGGGTCGGCGTTCCGGCCGTGCTCGCGTTCGGCAGCAACCTGGGCGACCGGGCCGGAACCATCCAGGCGGCCGTGGATGCGCTGCGCGAGGAGGCCGGGGTCGATGTGCAGGCGGTCTCGCCGCTCTACGAGACCCCCGCGCTGAAGCCCGACGGGATCGACGCGGAGGCGCCCGCCTACCTCAATGCCGTCGCGCTCGTCCGCACCCTGCTCGATCCGCTTGCGCTGCTCGGCGTCGTGAACGGCGTCGAGGACCGGCTGGGCCGTGTCCGCGAAGAGCATTGGGGCGACCGCACCATCGACATCGACATCGTCGACTACGACGGGATGGTGTCCGACGACGACCCCCGCATCGTGCTGCCGCATCCGCGGGCTCACGAGCGCGCGTTCGTCCTCGTGCCCTGGCTCGACGTCGACCCGGGAGCCCGCCTCGCCGGCTTCGGGCCGGTCGCCGAGCTCGCGGCCCACGCCACCGATCCCGTCCGTCTCTGGGAGGGCCGCTCGTGAAGCGCACCCGTCCGAGCTCGCTCATCGGCCTCGGCGTCGCAGGGCTCGTCGTCGGCTTCCTGGCCGAGCTCGCCGCCGCCGGTATGGGCCAGCCCGTGTTCATCCCACCGCTGACGCTGCCGATCACCCTGGTGGCGGTGGCGATCATCGTCATCGCGTTCGCCCTGCCGATCCGGCGCGCCGTACGCGGGCGCAGTGTGCGCCGCATCGACCCGTTCCAGGCGACGCGGATCGTGGTGCTCGCCAAAGCGTGCGCCCTGAGCGGAGCGCTGCTCACAGGAATCGGCGTCGGGATCGGCGCCTACCTGCTCAGCCGCGATGTGCTGCCCGGCGGCAACGCCATCCTGCTGACCGCCCTCGCGACGGCCGGAGCGGTGATCCTGCTCGTCGCCGGTCTGGTCGCCGAACTCTTCTGCACCCTGCCCCCGGGCGACGACGACGACCGCACGGAGACCGTGAATGCCCGATCGGATTGACCTCAACGTCGGCGAGTGGCGCCGCGTCTCGCCCAAGTACGTCCTCGTCGTGGTCGCGAGCACGGTGATCACCGGGCTGGTGCTCGCGGCGGCATCGCTGTTCCTCTGGCTGGTGGGCGGCTGGCCGTTCGGCTGGGCGGCGCTCGTCGTCGTGGTCGTGATCTCGGTGATCGCGCTGATCATCGCGCCGCGCCGCGCCCGTTCCATCGGCTACCGGTTGCGCGACGACGACCTGCTGTTCCGCCGCGGCATCATGTTCCAGCGCTTCGTGTCGGTGCCGTACGGGCGCATGCAGCTCATCGACATCAACCGCGGACCGGTCAGCCGGATGCTCGGACTGGCCGACCTCAAGTTCGTCACGGCCGCCGCATCCACCGGCGTGATGGTTCCGGGCCTCCCCGAACCGGAGGCCGCCGAGCTTCGCGACCGGCTCGTCGAGCTGGCGGAGAGCAGACGGGCCGGGCTGTGAGCGCACCGGATGGCGGAGCGCCGGCGGGTCCGCCCGTCGGCCGCCCGCTGACGGGTGCCGAGCGCGCCGCCGAGCGGTACACCGACGGCGAATGGCATCGGCTGCATCCCGCGACGCCCCTCCTTCGCGGCGGCATCGTATTCATCGCACTGTTCGGGTTCGTGCTGTCGAACCTCCGCGAGCGCCTGATCGGCTTCTTCGTCGGTGCCCCCGAGTATGGCGGCGACCCGCTGGACGCGATCTATGACCACGGCTGGGAAGGCTGGGCGCTGCTCGGGGTGGCGGTCGTGCTGCTGCTCTGCTTCGGTGCGTTCTACCTCTCATGGCGGATGCACAGCTTCCGGATCACAGGCGACGCGGTCGAGGTGCGCAGCGGCATCCTGTTCCGCACGCAGCGCAAGGCGCGACTCGACCGCATCCAGGGCATCAACGTCGTGCGGCCGGTGCTCGCGCGCATTTTCGGAGCGGCCAAGCTGGATGTGTCGGTCGCCGGGCACGACGCGAACGTGCAGCTCGCCTACCTGGGCTCGTCGCTGGCGGACGGCCTACGCGCGGACGTGCTGCGGCTGGCATCGGGCGTGCGCGCAGCGGAGGCCGCGGAAGCGGCCGCGGCAGCGGCGGGTGGGGTGACCGCGGGTACCGTCGCGGAGACCGGTGGCGTCGCGCCGGAAGGCGCCCCGACGACTGGCGGTGCTCCGTCCCGTGCCGCGGCGGTCGGCGACCTCGTCGGCCGTCGCGTGAACGAGTTCCTGGCTCCGGAACTCGATCCGAATGCCGCGCCGCCGGAGTCGGTCGTGAAGATCCCGCCACTGCGGCTGCTGGGCTCGCTCCTCCTGAGCGGGTTCACCGTGTTCGTGCTGGTCGTGATCGCCTTCCTGATCTGGGGAGCGTCGAGCGGAGAGCTGTGGCTCCTCATCGTCGTGCTGCCCGGCCTGATCGGGTCCGCCAGCTTCTATATCAACCGCTTCACGAAGTCGCTGCGATACTCGATCGCCGGGACCCCGGACGGAGTGCGCGTCGGCTTCGGTCTGCTGAGCACGAGCAATGAGACGCTGCCGCCTGGGCGCATCCATGCCGTCGAGGTGTTGCAGCCGCTGCTGTGGCGGCCGTTCGGCTGGTGGCAGATCCGCATCGACACGGCGGGCCATTCACGTGAGAAGGGCGCCGCGGGGCAGCCGAACACGACGATGCTTCCGGTCGGTGATGCGGCTGACGTCTTCCGGGTCTTGTCACTGGTGCTGCCGGGCTTCGCGACTGACGAGCACCGGGAGCTGATCGAGTCGGGAATGACGTCGTCGGGGCGGGATGCCTTCGTCGGCAGTCCGCGGCGGGCGGTGTGGATCCGTCCGTTCTCCTGGCAGCGCACCGGTTACCGCGTGGTCGACGACGCGATCCTGCTGCGCCGGGGGTTCGTCTGGCGGAGTCTCGCGATCGTGCCGCTCGCGCGTCTGCAGAGCCTGGAGCTTCAGCAGGGACCGCTGGATGCTGCGCTCGCTCTCGCCGAGGCGCGGTTCCACACGGTGTCGGGCCCGGTGCGCCCGCGCTTGGCGGCGATCGACGCGCCCACCGGCGTCCGGCTGTTCGAAGAGGTATCGGCACGTGCCGTTGCGGCGGCGGCTGCTGACCGGAGTCACCGCTGGGGGCAGGCCACGAACCACACCGAGAAGGAGCACTGATGTTGCCGTCCGCCCGTCCGCCTTCGCAGCGCTCCGGCCGGCTGGGGCTCGGCATCATCGGCGCCGGCCGTGTCGGCCCGGTGCTCGGACTCGCCCTGGCCGGCGCGGGGCACGCGATCGTCGGAGTCTCGGCCGTATCGGAGCAGAGCCGGGAGCGCGCGGAGGCGATGCTGCCGGGAGTGCCGGTGCTCGACATCCCGACCGTGGTGGAGCGCAGCGAGCTGGTGATCCTGGCCGTGCCCTCGGCGGAACTCCCGAGTCTGGTCGCGGGTCTCGCGGCGACGGGAACGTGGCAGCCCGGTCAGATCGTGCTGCACACGGCTCCCGGGTTCGGGATCGACGTGCTGCAGCCCGCGACGGCCGCTGGCGCCATCCCGCTCGCCGTCCACCCGGCCCTCGAGTTCACCGGCACGAGTCTGGATCTCACCCGGCTCGGCGAGAGCTACTTCGCGGTGACGGCCCCGGCGCCGGTCCTTCCGATCGCGCAGGCGCTGGTGGTCGAGATGGGCGGCGAGCCGGTGGTGGTGGACGAGGCCGACCGGCCCGCGTATGCCGAGGCGATCGCGACGGCGACGGCATTCTCCCGATCGATCGTGGAGCAGTCGACGGGACTGCTGCGGAGCATCGGGGTCGAGAAGCCCGGTTCGTTCCTGAGTTCGCTCATCCGCTCGACGGTGGACAACGCCCTCACACGAGCGGGCGCTCCGACCCGGCTGGATCTCGACGTGATCGGCGCGCTGCAGGATGACGTGTCGGGAGACGCGGCTCCCGGAGGCGCGGGCACGGAGGGCGATCCCGGTGACGACGGGCGCGGCTGGTTCCTGCGCGGCGAGTAGCCTGGTTCCGGCCGGTTTCGAGCCGGCCGAAGGGATGGGTATGCCAGAGATCATCACCACCATCGCCGAGCTGCGGGCTCGGGTCGCGGATGCGCGCCGTGTCGCGCACCAGGACGGCCCTGCCGACGCCCCCACCGGTCGCGTGGTGCTCGTGCCGACGATGGGCGCGCTCCACGAGGGGCACCTCCGGCTGGTGTCGCAGGCGCGCGACCTCGGCGGTTTCATCGTGGTGTCGATCTTCGTGAACCCGCTGCAGTTCGGCCCGGGCGAGGATCTGGACCGCTACCCGCGCACCCTGGATGCGGACGTGACCGCGCTCGAGGGCCTCGCCGACGTGGTTTTCGCTCCCTCCGCCTCGGAGATGTACCCGAACGGTCCCTCGGAGACCCGCGTGACCGCGGGGGAGTCCGGATCCCTCTTCGAGGGAGCTTCCCGCCCCGGACACTTCGACGGGGTCCTGACCGTCGTCAGCAAGCTCTTCAACATCGTGCAACCGGACGTCGCCGTCTTCGGTCAGAAGGACGCCCAGCAGGTGCACGTCATCGCGCGCATGGTCGATGACCTGAACCTGCCGGTCACGATCGCCGTGGTGGACACGGTGCGGGAGTCGGACGGCCTCGCGCTGTCGAGCCGCAACCGCTACCTGGATGACGACCAGCGCCTCGCCGCCGTCACCCTGTCCCGCGCCCTGTCCGCGGGCTCCGAGGCCGCTCGCGATGGCGTGGAGGCGGCGCTGCAAGCGGCCCGCGCGCACGTCAAGGCGGACCCAGCCGTTAAGCTTGACTATCTCGCGATCGTCGACCCGGATACCTTCCGCGAAGCGTCGCCTGACCATCACGGTCCCGCCCTGATGCTGATCGCCGCTCGCGTTGGAACGACCCGGCTGATCGACAACCAGCGCCTCACGACGTGACCACCGCACCACCGCCCGCACCTTCGAACGGAAAGACAGCGATGACCGACGCGCAGACCACCGCGGCCGACCTCGGCGACGACCAGCTCGGCGAAGACGAGATCAGCGAGCAGAAGGCTGTCCGGCTCGGTAAGCGCGACCGTCTCCTCGCCGAGGCCGAGGGCCCCGGCGGCGGCGCATACCCGGTGCAGGTTCCGGTCACCACGACCGTTCCCGCCGTCCGCGCCAAGTGGGACCACCTGCAGCCGGACGAGGGCTCGGGCGAGATCGTCGGCATCGCCGGCCGCGTCGTGCATCTGCGCAACACCGGCAAGCTGTGCTTCGCGGTGTTGCAGGCCGGCGACGGCTCGCGCATCCAGGTGATGGTGTCGCTCGCTGAGGTGGGCGAGGAGTCGCTGGGCGCGTGGAAGGAGCTCGTCGACCTCGGCGACCACGTGTTCGTCTCCGGCGAGGTGGTCTCGAGCCGCCGCGGCGAGCTCTCCGTCATGGCGCGCGAGTGGCGGATCGCCGCCAAGGCGCTGCTGCCGCTGCCGAACCTGCACAGCGAGCTGAGTGAGGAGACGCGCGTCCGCGCCCGCTACCTGGACCTGATCGCGCGCGACCAGGCCCGGAAGACGGTCCTCGACCGCGCCGCAGCCGTCGCGAGCCTGCGCCGCACGTTCGCGGACCGCGGCTTCGTCGAGGTCGAGACGCCGATGCTGCAGGTGATCCACGGTGGCGCGTCCGCCCGCCCGTTCGTCACGCACTCGAACGCCTTCGACACGGAGCTGTACCTCCGTATCGCGCCGGAGCTCTACCTGAAGCGTGCTGTGGTCGGCGGCATCGACCACGTGTTCGAGATCAACCGCAACTTCCGCAACGAGGGCGCCGACTCGACGCACTCGCCCGAGTTCGCGATGCTGGAGGCCTATCAGGCCTATGGCGACTACAACTCGATCGCCGACCTCACCCAGACGCTGATTCAGGATGCCGCCGTCGCGGTCTCCGGGTCGCATGTCGTCACGTGGGCCGACGGCACCGAGTACGACCTCGGCGGCCAGTGGGACCGCATCCGCATGTACGACAGCCTCTCGGACGCCATCGGCGAGGAGATCACGCCGGAGACCCCCATCGAGCGTCTGCGCGAACTCGCAGCCCTCGCCGGGATCGAGATCGAGCACCCGCTGCCTGGTAAGTACGTCGAGGAGCTGTGGGAGCACTACGTCAAGACCGACCTCGTTCGTCCGACCTTCGTGATGGACTTCCCCGTCGACACCAGCCCTCTGGTGCGTGCGCACCGCTCGCGGGACGGCGTCGTCGAGAAGTGGGATCTGTATACGCGGGGCTTCGAGCTGGCCACCGGCTACTCGGAGCTCGTCGACCCGGTCGTGCAGCGCGAGCGGTTCGTCGAGCAGGCGAAGCTGGCTGCCGCGGGTGACAACGAGGCGATGCGTCTCGACGAGGAGTTCCTCCGGGCTCTCGAGTTCGGCATGCCGCCGACGGGCGGCATGGGCATGGGCATCGACCGCCTGCTGATGGCCCTCACAGGCCTGGGCATCCGCGAGACGATCCTCTTCCCGCTGGTCAAGTAGGCTCCCAGGACCCGGCGGTACGATGGAGGCGCTATGAACGACGTCATCAGCGGTATCGTCTGGGCCCTCGCACCGACCGTCCTGGTCGGCCTGCTGTTCTGGGCGATCATGCGCGCGATCGTGCGCGCCGACCGCAACGAGCGCAAGGCGTACTCGCGGCTGGAAGCCGAGGAGCGCGCTCGCCGCGGCCTCGCTCCCAAGGCCTGACCCGCGGAGGGCCTCACCGCTCGCCGTTCGCGTTCCCGCTACGGTATGTCTGGGGACGCGTGCGCGTCCTTGAGCGATCGACCGAGGGATGCGTGCATGGAGACGGGGTTCTGGGTCTCGTTCTTCATCGTCCTGGCACTCCTCATCGACTTCGTCATCCGCGTTCTGGCGATCATCATCGTCCCGCGCAACCGCAAGCCGACGTCGGCGACTGCGTGGCTGCTGGCGATCTTTCTGATCCCGTACATCGGCATCCTCTTCTTCCTCCTGATCGGCAGTTACAAGCTCCCGAAGAGCCGCCGGCAGAAGCAGGACGAGATCAACCGATTCATCATCGACAGCACCGAGGGAATCGAGCGGGTTCGCCGCGACCACCCGTGGCCACCGTGGCTGGAGGGCGTCGTCGAGCTCAACCGCAAGCTCGGGGCGATGCCGCTCGTCGGCGGCAACCGCGCGACCCTGAACGGCGACTATCAGGGCTCTCTCGACGCGATGGCCGAGGAGATCGGCAAGGCCAAGCGCTACGTCCACGTCGAGTTCTACATCTTGACCCTCGACAAGACGACGGCGCCGTTCTTCGATGCCCTCGAGGCCGCCGTGAACCGCGGTGTGACTGTTCGCGTACTTCTCGATCACATCGCCTCGCTGCGAACACCCGACTACAAGCGCACCCTCCAGAGGCTGACCGCGATGGGTGCCCGATGGCAGCTCATGCTCCCCATCCAGCCGTTCAAGGGGAAGTACCAGCGCCCTGACCTGCGCAACCACCGCAAGCTGCTCGTGGTCGACGGCCGCGTGGCGTTCATGGGTTCGCAGAACGTCATCGATCGCAGCTACAACAAGCGGTCGAACATCCGGCGTGGGCTGAAATGGAAGGAGCTCATCGTCCGGCTCGAGGGACCCATCGTCGCCGGTCTGAACGCCATCTTCATCACGGATTGGTACAGCGAGACGGACGAACTGCTCCGCCGCGAGACGGAGCCCATCACCGATGAGATCGACGAGAACGAGCTCGACGCCCAGGTCGTTCCTTCTGGTCCCGGATTCGCCGGCGAGAACAACCTGCGCCTCTTCCTTGCCCTGCTCTACTACGCACAGGAGCGCATCGTCATCACCTCCCCCTACTTCGTGCCGGACGAGTCCATGCTCATGGCCGTCACCTCGGCCGTTCAGCGGGGGATCCGCGTCGACCTGTTCGTTTCCGAGATCGGCGACCAGGCGCTCGTGTATCACGCTCAGCGCTCCTACTACGAGGCGCTCCTGCGGGCGGGAGTGCGGATCTGGATGTACAAGGCGCCCTACATCCTTCATGCGAAGCACTTCACGATCGACGACGACGTCGCCGTCATCGGTTCGAGCAATATGGACATGCGTTCCTTCCAGCTCAACATGGAGGTCTCCCTCATGGTGCGCGGGCGTTCGTTCGTGGATGAGATGCGGAAGGTCGAGGACGGCTATCGCCAGGACAGCCGAGAGCTCACGCTGGACGAGTGGATGAAGCAGCCGCTCCGCTCCACCGTGCTGGACAACCTGGCCCGGCTGACCTCCGCACTGCAGTGACCCGTCGGACCTGCCCAGCCGTGCGGGCGGCGCTCAGGCCGGCTGCAGCTCGCTCAGTCGTCTGACCTCGCACCACCGTTCGGCCGCCGCGGCGAGGCGGTCGTCTGCCGTCACCAGTGGCAGCTCCATGAGACGGGCAAGTGCGACGTACATGGCGTCGTAGGCGCTCAGGTTCTCTCGCCAGCGCCACGCATCGGGCCAGAGCGGCTCGTGCTCCACGCGCATGATCTCGAGTCGGTAGAACTCGAGGATCACCTGCTCGGCGAGCTGAGCGTCTTCCGGGTGCCGGAGGGCGTGCTTGCGCATCGCGCTCACGAACTCCGGGTCGATCAGGTGGGGCGCCATCAGGATGCACTCGGCCAGCTCGTCGTTCTCCTCGAACGCTGCGAGACCTTCGCGCGAGAGAAGTTCGACGAGAGCGCTGCAGTCCATCACCGCCGCGATCATCGGCTTCCCCGGTCGTCGCGAATGCCCTGGACGATCTCCTCCGCGGTGATGTTCAACGGTCGTCGACCGCTGGCGCTCGGAGGCTGACGCTGGGCCAGCACGCGCTGCTCGGCCGTCACTTCCGCCCAACGCTCCTCGATGCGCAGCCTCTCGGCGATGCGGGTGAGCTGCCTGCGGAGGTACTCCGAATAGGACAGCCCTTTCGCTGCTGCTGCCGCCTTCAGGCGATCGTTGACGGCCGGATCCAGATCTCGCACTTGCACGGTGACTCCCATGGGTTCAGTTTAGGGTGGGGTGCATGCAGAAGCAATGGATTTGCATGCAGTGAGACCATCCTGACCTGCGGGAAGCCAGGAGGGGCCGAGGGAGCTCGAACTGTGGAGAAGTGTCGTGGTCGCCGAGATGTGGACGGATATCCGTCAGCCGCGCGGGCGCAGGTGGACCGTCGGCAGTTCCGGGGCCGGCAACGGCGTTCCGTCGTAGCCCTCGACGGTGCCGAAGCGCCCGCGAGGATCGGCTCCCGCGATGACCTCGCCCTGCCACTGCGCCCGGTAGGCGACCACGTCCTCATGGCTCCGGCCGATGAAGTTCCACCACATCACGATCTGCTCACCCAGCGGCTCTCCGCCGAGGAGCACGATCCGGGCGTCCGCCCTCGTGCTCACCGGGAGGCTCGTGCGACCGGGGCGCAGGTAGGCCAGGTGCGAGACCGGAACGGGTGTGCCGTCGATGGTCACGTCGCCCGCATCGACGAGCACGCCGTGCTCGAAGCCCGCCTCGAGCGGGATCTCGATCGTGGCGCCGGCGGGGATGACGACCTCGGCCCCGACGAGCGGCGAGAACACCGTCGCGGACGTGCCGCTCCCCGCGAGCGACCCGACGAACGTCCGCACCGCGGCTGGGCCGATGCTGCCCGCCACCGGCGTGTGATGCTCGAAGAACGGCGCGACATCCCGCGAGGCGTCGGGAAGGGCGACCCAGAGCTGAACCCCGTGCAGGCGCTGCGTTCCCGGCGTCGACACCTCCGAATGGCTGATCCCGCGACCGGCCGTCATCAGGTTCAGCTCGCCGGGCCGGACCAGAGCATGACTGCCCACGCTGTCACGGTGGTCGATCTCCCCCTCGAAGAGCCAGCTGACCGTCTGCAGGCCCGTGTGCGGATGTGGCGGGACGCGCATCCCGCCCGTCGTCGACACGTCGTCGGGGCCGTAGTGGTCGATGAAGCACCAGCCGCCGATCAGCGAACGACGACGCTGCGGGAGCGTCCGGCGCACGGTCATCGCGCGCGGGCCGCCGAGGGGCACATCCCGCGGTTCGAGGATCTCCACGCCGGCATCCGTGAGCACGGCCGACGCCGCCACGACCTCGGCCGGATCGCGCTCCACGTTGCTCATAGCGGCATCCTAGGCGTCGGGCAGGAAGGCCGGAGCCGGGCTTCTTAGAATGGTGCCGTGCCCCGGATCGCGACCAGACTCCTCCCCGCCACTGCCGCGCTCCTGGTGGTCGCCGCGCTCGCCGGATGCAGCACCGCGCCGGGCAGGCCGGTCGAGGACTACTCGGGCGAGCCGAAAGGGATCGACGCCCCGGCGAGCAGCGCAGGCGGGGCGTCCTGGGCCGTCTGGCTCAACGGCGGCGACCGGTTCGCGATCGTCCTGTACGGGAGCTCGACCTGCCCGCCGAAGGTCGCCAACGTGACCGCCGGCGCGGATGACACGATCACGGCAACCCTGGCGCCGGCCCCCGGAGGCATCTGCACCCGGGACTACGTCCCCCACACCACCGTCTTCGCCACGCCGGACCGCATCGCGAAAGGCACCGGGGTGAACATCGTCCTGCCGGACTCGACGCTCACGCTGCCCGCCGATCGGGGCTGATCGGCAGCAATCCGCCCGGTCCCCGTCGGCACGTCACGCCCACGGCGAACAGGGCCACGGGACAGGGGGAGCGGTGGTTACTCTCTTTGTATCGACGCCGAACCTGCCCGGTGCCGTACGAGGAGTAGACATGTTCGAGAGATTCACCGACCGCGCCCGCCGTGTCGTCGTCCTGGCCCAGGAAGAGGCCAAGATGCTCAACCACAACTACATCGGGACGGAGCACATCCTGCTCGGCCTGATCCACGAGGGTGAGGGCGTCGCCGCCAAGGCGCTCGAGTCGCTCGGCATCTCGCTGGACGCCGTCCGCGAGCAGGTCCAGGACATCATCGGCCAGGGCCAGCAGCAGCCGACCGGGCACATCCCGTTCACGCCGCGCGCCAAGAAGGTGCTGGAGCTCAGCCTCCGCGAGGCGCTGCAGCTCGGCCACAACTACATCGGCACGGAGCACATCCTGCTCGGTCTGATCCGCGAGGGCGAGGGCGTCGCCGCCCAGGTCCTCGTGAAGCTCGGCGCCGACCTCAACCGTGTGCGCCAGCAGGTCATCCAGCTCCTCTCCGGATACCAGGGCAAGGAGCAGGTCCAGGTCGGGGGCAACGATCAGAACACCGCGCAGGCCGGTAGCCAGATCCTCGACCAGTTCGGCCGCAACCTCACGCAGGCCGCGCGCGACAACAAGCTCGACCCGGTGATCGGGCGCGAGAAGGAGATCGAGCGCGTGATGCAGATCCTGTCGCGCCGCTCGAAGAACAACCCGGTGCTGATCGGTGAGCCCGGCGTCGGCAAGACTGCCGTCGTCGAAGGCCTCGCGCAGGCCATCGTCCGCGGCGACGTGCCGGAGACGCTGAAGGACAAGCAGCTCTACACGCTCGATCTCGGCTCGCTCATCGCCGGTTCCCGTTACCGCGGCGACTTCGAGGAGCGCCTGAAGAAGGTCACGAAGGAGATCCGCACCCGCGGCGACATCATCACCTTCATCGACGAGATCCACACCCTCGTCGGCGCGGGCGCAGCGGAGGGCGCGATCGACGCCGCCAGCATCCTCAAGCCGCTGCTGGCCCGCGGCGAGCTGCAGACCATCGGCGCCACCACGCTCGACGAGTACCGCAAGCACTTCGAGAAGGATGCCGCGCTCGAGCGCCGGTTCCAGCCCATCCAGGTGGCCGAGCCGTCGCTGCCCCACGCGATCAACATCCTGAAGGGCCTGCGCGACCGCTACGAGGCGCACCACAAGGTGTCCATCACCGACGGCGCGATCGTAGCGGCGGCGAACCTCGCCGACCGCTACATTCAGGACCGCTTCCTCCCGGACAAGGCCATCGACCTGATCGACGAGGCCGGCGCCCGCCTGCGTCTGTCGATCCTCTCGGCGCCGCCGGAGCTGCGCGAGTTCGACGACAAGATCGCCGCTGTCCGCTCCCAGAAGGAGGGCGCGATCGAAGACCAGGACTTCGAGAAGGCTGCCAGCCTCCGCGACGAGGAGAAGAACCTCCTGGGCGAGCGGCTGCGTCTCGAGAAGCAGTGGCGTTCGGGTGAGGTCAAGACCACGGCCGAGGTCGACGAGGGCCTCATCGCCGAGGTGCTGGCCCAGGCGACCGGCATCCCGGTGTTCAAGCTCACCGAGGAGGAGTCGGCCCGGCTCGTCTACATGGAGAAGGCGCTGCACGAGCGCGTCATCGGCCAGGAGGAGGCCATCGCGGCCCTCTCGAAGACGATCCGCCGCACCCGCGCCGGCCTCAAGGACCCGAAGCGTCCGTCGGGCTCGTTCATCTTCGCCGGTCCCACCGGTGTCGGTAAGACCGAGCTGGCGAAGGCGCTCGCCGAGTTCCTGTTCGACGACGAGTCGGCCATGATCTCCCTCGACATGTCGGAGTACGGCGAGAAGCACACCGTCTCCCGTCTGTTCGGCGCCCCTCCCGGGTTCGTCGGCTTCGAGGAGGGCGGCCAGCTCACCGAGAAGGTCCGCCGCAAGCCGTTCAGCGTCGTGCTATTCGACGAGATCGAGAAGGCGCACCCCGACATCTTTAACTCGCTGCTCCAGATCCTGGAGGAGGGACGTCTGACGGATGGCCAGGGACGCGTGGTCGACTTCAAGAACACCGTCATCATCATGACCACGAACCTCGGGACGAAGGACATCTCCGGCGGCCCCGTCGGGTTCCAGATCGAGGGTGACCCGCAGACCGGCTACGACCGGATGCGCGGCAAGGTCTACGAGGAGCTGAAGAAGAACTTCAAGCCCGAGTTCCTGAACCGTGTCGACGAGATCATCGTCTTCCCGCAGCTGGACAAGAGCGAGCTCCTGCAGATCGTCGACCTGTTCATCAAGCGGCTGTCGACCCGCCTGCTCGACCGCGACATGACCATCGAGCTGACCGTCCCGGCGAAGGAGCGGCTGATCGACGTCGGGTTCGACCCGACGCTCGGTGCCCGTCCGCTGCGCCGCGCGGTGCAGCACGAGATCGAGGACCGGCTGAGCGAGCGGATCCTGCACGGCGAGCTGAACGCGGGCGACCACGTCCACGTCGACTTCGCCGACGGGGAGTTCGTCTTCACGACGACCGCCCGCAAGGAGCCGATCGGCGCCGGCATCAACGCCACTGCCGCGATCGGCACCGGCCCGGCGACCCCGGACCTCGCCGCGAACGAGTGATCGTCGTCACGACCGCGTGACCCACGACAAGGGCCGACCTCTTCGGAGGTCGGCCCTTGTCGCATCTCCAGCCTCGGTAGGGTGGAACGGTGAGCGGTGAGAACGGTCCAGGGTTCAGCATCCGGCGGGCGCGGACGGGCGATGTCAAGCGCATCCAGGAACTGGTGGAGCCGCTGGTGCAGCGACGCATCCTGCTCGGCAAGGAGACCGTGACCTTCTACGAGTCGGTGCAGGAGTTCCGGGTGGCGGAGGACGCCGACGGCCGACTGATCGGCTGTGGCGCCCTGCACGTGATGTGGAGCGACCTCGGCGAGGTGCGCACTCTCGCGGTCGCCGACGAGTGGCTCGGCCGCGGAGTGGGCAGGGCGCTGCTCAGCCGCCTGGAGTCGGATGCACGTGAGCTGGGCCTCGACCGGCTGTTCTGCCTGACGTTCGAGGTCGACTTCTTCGGCCGCAACGGATTCGAGGACATGGGGGAGTCGACGGTCGACCCGCAGCTGTACGCCGAGTTGGTTCGCTCCAACGACGAAGGTGTCGCGGAGTTCCTGGACCTGGCGCGGGTGAAGCCGAACACCCTCGGCAACACGCGGATGCTGAAGCGGCTCTGAGTCGGTTCGCCGCGTTCCTCGGCGGCTCGCTGAGTGCTCTGGGAACGCCGGGCGCGCCTGCCCGGCGCGTCGTCGGGCGCTGGTTATAGTGCGGGCATGTCGACGTTCAAGAACCCGGTCGGCCCCCAGCCCAGCGGCGTCTATTGGCGCCGCAGGCTCATCGTCCTCCTCGGCGTGATCGCCGTCGTCGTCGTCATCGTCCTGATCGTGGTGCGCCCGGGCGCGTCCAGCGGAGAGCCCACGCAGAAGAAGCCCGCGCCGGCGAGCACAGGAACCCCGGCCGCGGTGGCGACGAGCATCCCGACCTCCAGTGCGACAGCGGACGGCCAGCCGTGCAAGCCGGGCGACGTGAAGGTCGAGGCCGTCACCGACAAGGACGTCTATGCGGCGGGCGAGCTCCCGCAGTTGTCGGTCGCGCTGACCAACACGGGCTCGAAGGCATGCACGATCGACGCGGGCACCGCACAGCAGGTGTTCACGATCACCAGCGGCTCGGAGGTGTACTGGAAGTCGACGGACTGCCAGACGGACAAGGTGGATGCGGAGGTGCTGCTGGAGCCGGCGAAGACGATCTCATCGAAGGCGCCGATCACCTGGGATCGCACTCGTTCGGACCCGTCGACCTGTCAGGCGAACCGCGAACAGGTGCCCGCGAGCGGAGCCTCGTACCACCTGGAGACCACCGTCTCGGGCATCAAGAGCTCGGAGACCAAGCAGTTCATCCTGCAGTAGGTCGACGAGGCGTTCAGCCGGCGGATTCGTCGCCGCGCACGTAGGAGCCTCCGATCTCGCGCACCTCGACGCCCGAACCGTGCCGCGTGGCCGGGTTGCGGCGGGCGATGGCGAGGGCGGCGTCAAGGTCTGGTGCTTCGATGATGCCGATGCCGGCGATCACCTCTTTGCTCTCGGTGAAGGGGCCGTCCGTGACGCCGTCGGCGCGGACAGCGCGTGCCGCCGTGTGCGGCGCGAGGGCGTAGGCGGCCGTGAGCGCACCGGACTGGATGAGATCGGCGGAGTGGGTGTCGTGCTCGGCGAGTTCGGCCGAGTCGTGCTCGGCAGCAGGGTCGGAGTCGGAGTAGATGAGGATGGCGTACTGCGGCATGGTCGTTCCTTCCGTATGACGGATGTCGTCACCAGGACGTCGTTCGGCGGCGCGTGTTTTCGACCGGCGTTCAGAACGCCGCGTCGAGTTCGCGCTCCCGATCGGTGCTCGCGGCTGTGAACGCGACGCGGAGCGCCTCGCGGATGGTGGCGCTCCGGTCGTCCACTCGTGTCGCGAATCCGAGGCGTGCGGCCTCAGCCGTGCGCTGCTTGCCACTCACGACCGGTCTGATCTCGCCGGCGAGGCTGATTTCGCCGAATGCCGCGAGAGTGTGGGGGATGGCGCGTTCTGTGGCCGCCGATGCGATGGCGAGAGCGATGGCCAGGTCGGCGCCGGGCTCGGTCAGGCGGACGCCGCCGACCGTGGAGACGTAGACGTCTTTGTCGCCCAGCCGGATGCCGGCGCGGCGTTCGAGGACGGCCAGGAGCATCGCGACGCGGGACGCATCCACTCCGTTCGTCACGCGGCGCGGGTTGGGCGCCGTGGTGCCGACGACGAGCGCCTGGACCTCGACGGGGAGTGGACGCCGGCCCTCCATCGCGACGGTGACACAGGTGCCGGAGACCGGGGTGGTGTTGCGGCTGAGGAAGAGGGCGCTGGGGTCGGGGACCTCCGCGATGCCGTCCCCGGCCATTTCGAAGCAGCCGACCTCGTCGGTGGGCCCGAACCGGTTCTTCAGCGCGCGGATGAATCGGAGCGCCGTCTGGCGGTCGCCCTCGAACTGGCAGACCACATCGACCAGGTGTTCGAGCAGTCGCGGACCGGCGATCGAGCCGTCTTTCGTCACATGGCCGACGATGAGGATCGGGAGGTCGCGCTCTTTCGCGATGCGGATCAACGCGCTCGCGACCTCGCGCACCTGGCTGGGACCACCCGCGATACCCTCGGCAGAGCTGCTGGACACCGTCTGGACCGAGTCGACGATGACGAGGGAGGGTTCGACGGCGTCGATCTGCGCCACGATCGTGGATAGGTCGGTCTCGGACGCGAGGTAGAGCTCGTCGTGGACGGCCCCGGTCCGCTCGGCGCGCATGCGGACCTGGCTCACCGACTCTTCGGCGCTCACGTAGAGCACACGGTTGCGCGCCTGTGCGGCACGGGAGGCGACCTCGAGCAGCAGGGTGGACTTCCCGACACCGGGCTCGCCGCTCAGCAGGATGGCCGCGCCGGGAACGATGCCGCCGCCGAGCACGCGATCGAATTCGCCGATGCCGCTCGGCCGGCGGTTCGCGCCGTCGACAGGCTCGATGTCGCTGATCGCCCGTGCTTCCCGACCGGCGGCGATCGTCACCGGCTTGAGGGCGCGCAGCACCCCGGTCGCTTGGGCCGTTTCGGCCACCGTGCCCCACGCCTGGCACTCCGGACAGCGGCCCACCCACTTGGCAGTGGTCCACCCGCACTCGGAGCAGCGGTAGTTGACAGACGCCTTCGGCACGGCACCTCCTCGATCGGGGTCAACACTACGGTGAGCCACTGTCATCGGCGGGAGGATCGCGGAGGCCGTGGACAAGTCAGAGGGCGGGGCGGGTGTGAGCACATCGCCGAGACGAGCGAACCGCGCACCGCCCCTTCTGCGTGTCGGTGCTGACGTGCACAATGGGCCGCATGGCTGATCGTACGTTCACCCTCCGTTCCGGCCGCGTGCTCGGGTTGACCGGTTTCGGCGACTCCGACGCCGAGCGGCTCGTGATCTTCTGTCACCCCGCCCCGGGATCGTCCGTGTTCGATCCGGACCCGGACGCATCGGCCGAGCGCCGCGCACACATCGTCGCGCTCGACAGGCCGGGTTACGGCTCGAGTGATCCGTGGCCGTTCGGGAGCTGGCCCAGTATCGTCCAGGCCGCGGACGACATCGCGGAGTACGTACGCTCCGTCGTCGTCGCCGAGTCGGTGATCGGCGTCACCCGCCCGCGCACGGTCGGGGTGGTGGGCTGGTCGGCCGGTGGCCGCGTCGCACTCGCGTTCGCGGCACGCCATCCCCAGCTCGTCGACCGCGTCGCAATCGTCGGGACGCCGGCTCCGAATGAAGCGGTTCCGTGGATCGACCCGAAGCTGCAGCAGATATCCGACCAGCTCGCCACCCTGACGCCTGACGAGGCAATGAGCCGTCTGTCCGCGATGCTCCAGCCTCAAGCCGACGCCGTGGCAGCGGCCGCTGAGCCGGCCGAGGTGCCGCTGGACGCGCTGGGCATCGGCGCCGTGGACGAGCAGGCGCTGGCGCGGCCGGGAGTCCGCGACCGGCTGGGCCGGATGCTGATCGACGCGTACCGCCAGGGCACGCGCGGCGTCGCCGGCGACATCCTGAGCTACACCGCCCGTCCCTGGGGCTTCGACCTCGCGGACGTCACCGCGAAGACGCTCGTGATCGCCGGCCAGGCGGATGCGCTGACCGGACACGCGCACGCGGCCTGGTACCAGCGGTCGCTGCCCGACGCGCGCATGGAGATGGTGCCCGGTGCCGGGCATCTGGCCATCGTCCCGACGTGGGGACGCATCCTCTCGCACGTCGCCCCCGCCCGCGTGACGCAGTGAGTTGCGGGGCGCCGGGCTGCGGCGTGCCGTGCGCTAGGCGCTGAGGGCTTCCTGCTCTGCGGCCTCGCCGTGGCGCGGATACAGTTCGCGCGCCCGGGCGGTGACCGCCGGCAGGAACGCAGACGCCCACACCCGGTAGCCGTGGTCGTTGGGATGGAAGAGGTCTTCAGCGAACTGCGTGAACGCTCCGCGCAACCCCTGGCGTCGCATCGTCGTGTGGAGGGGGACGACCGTGAGTCCGCGCGCGGAGGCCTCCTCGCGCAGGATGCGGTTGCCCTCCGCGACGAGTCGCTCGTTCCAGGGTAGGTAGAAGTAGGGCAGGTCGGCCACGATCGCGTGCGGCGGCAGCGCGGCGAATACCGCGCGCATCCCCTCGCGGAACCGATCCGGGTCGAATGCCGCTATGTCGTTGGCGCCGATCGACACTGTCACGATGTCGGGCTCGAGGCTCGCGAAGCGCGGCAGCTGGTCGGCAACGGCCAGGGCGACCGTCGCGCCGGAGACCGAGAGGTTGACGATCCGCACGGACCGGCCCGTGACGGCACGCAGGTGGTCGGCGATCACACCGACGTAACTGTTCTTCGGTGCGGAGGCGCCGATCCCCTGGGCGGCACTGTCGCCGATGGCCACGTAGAGCAGCTCGCCCGGATCTTTCGCGGCATCCCGCCACCACTTCGAATGGATGGGCAGCATCTCGTTGAGTCGCACCCGCCCCTCGGCGACGGCGGCACGCTTCGCCTGGACACGCTGCCACCCGACGGCGGTGAGAACGGCCCCGGCCACCAGTCCGGCCGCGGCCGCGAGGATGCGACGGAGAGCTTTCATGGACGGAACAGTACCCCGGACCGCCGACCCCGCGATGCCCACTCCGCCCGATTGGAGACGACCGCGGGAATCGCGTACGATAGTCCGCGGTACCGTGTCCGAGCGGCCGAAGGTGCAACTCTCGAAAAGTTGTGTGGGTGAAAGCCCACCGTGGGTTCAAATCCCACCGGTACCGCCATCGCAAAGCCCCCGCGATCCCAGTGTTTACAGGGGATCCGGGGGTTTTCGCTTTCCCAGAATTGGGCGTTTGACTACATTCTGACTACATCTGAGAAACACGGCCCGATGCTTCCGCCCCGTTAGGTGGGCGCGTCGGACTCACCGCTGGTGGTCTTCGCATCCACCGTGGGCTGATTTGCTTCAAAGTCCATGGCTCCAATACCGCTGGAGCCCTGACCAGCCCATCAGTATAGAGTCGTGACTTCCGCGACCTGTCCGAATCAATCGGCTCGAAGCTGAGCTGCGATGTTCGTCGGCCCAACGCTACCTCCACCGCTCGAAGAGCTGCGCGAACTGTTGTCGACCGTTCGGGCACGGCAGCAGCAGGCTTCGAGAGCGATGACTCTATTCGAGTGCCTCGATGAGATCGAAGCGTGGCTGAACGAGAAGCGTCCGTTTGATCCAAAGTTCCACGTCGCGGCCTGGCGAGGCGCTATCGCAGACGCCCAGGAGGCGGCGACGGTCGTCGGTCCCGCACTGCGAGACCAGGTCACCCTAGCCGAATTGGAAGGCCGTCTCCGGGACGTAATTCGGGGACTCTCCGGCAAACCTGACTCGACGCTGAGGGCCGCCGCGACGGAGGCAATCGTCGCACTCCGAATCGCTTCGCGATCGGGGACCGCGCGCGTGGCTGCCTTCGACGATCTCGTCGCAGCTGTGAAACAGAAGCGAACTAACCCGTCCCGGGTCCTCGGCCGACTTGATCTGCTGTGCGACGTCCTTCGGCTGGGTAATTTTGATGTGTTGGTGACCGCCGCGCACGGGGCCGGGCTTCTCGCCGGAGAATTCGGTTTGGATGCTGCCGGCAACGTCATCCCCGCTCTGGACGCGTCGCTGAGGCTCGGACAGTTCCGAGCTCATCTCTTGAAGCCCCCGAAGTCGGGGCACGGTGTCGTGTGGATGAGCTACGAGCCAGCACGCCTAGGAAACTGGAAGGCTCAGGTCGGATCGGTCACCTTTTACGAGGCGTCTGTGTTGCGCGAGCTTTTAGAGCACGGAGATGACCTCGGTCAGCTTCCGACAGAGCTGGAAGGTTCGCTGGATAACCGGCTTTTCGACGGGGAGGACAAGGTCGCAGTTCGCGTTGATCTCGGGACAAGAGAACCCGGCGATCTCATCGGTGACGCCCGCGCAATAGCTGATGCCGCTGTGACGCTGGCGCAATTCAAGTCCGCGACGAACGAACGGTTCTGGCTCCACACGAACCATTTTGAGATCTTTATTGATGGGCGTCGCACAGGCGGTTCGTGGTCGATTCCGAAGCATACGCGCCCGTTTTACTCCTTCTTCCAAGATCACGTCGCAGATGCCCTTCCGGACCTTCACAATTCGATGGCTGCCCACATGCCGTCGATGCCGTTGCCGATAAAGGAATTGGCGCAAGCAGCTGAGTGGTGGAAGGAATCACGTTCGACCTCAACGTTGCCTCGAATCCTCATGGATGTCCGCTTGCTTGAGTTCGTCGCCTCCCGAACACACGTCGACTGGGAGGCCTTCTGTTCTCGAGCTTTCAAACATTGGTGGGCGCTAGACGAGCTTCGTCGCGCCCTATATGACGACATCCGCCAGGCAGGTGAGGTTGTCCGAGATGACGACAACCGAGCCGAGCTGAACGACATCTTCGCGCGGATCCTCGGAAGCGGTGTCAACCATTCGGTGCAAATCGACCTCCGTTTGGCGCTCCGGAGCCTCTCTCGGATCCTCGAGTTGATGCCTTCAACGACGTTTGAAGCCCGGCGCGTTCGGCGGCTCGCGGCATCCACCGCAAACGTCGAAGCTGTCAGCCGAGCCCTCGACGATAACGAGCGGCATTGGTTCGTCTTGCTCCGGCGCACCGCGCGAGTGCGAAATGCGCTGGCCCATGGTGGACCCGTGACAGCACGCACCGCCGAATCGGTCGTCGAGTTTGCCGACCGGCTCAGCGCGTCGGCAGTAGCGGTTCTATCCGACGCGGTGCTCAACGGGAATGATCTCAGCGACTTGGTCGGACAGTACCGTCAAAGCTATGAGGCAGCGTGGGACGCCGCCAGATCTGGCAGCGACGTCGAAGCTGGCCTGTTCCCTGCAACTCATATCTAGCTCGGGCCCCGGAAGACAGTTCGTGCTCGCGCCCGTGACCGTTCTTTGTCCAGCGCTATGGCGACAGCGTCGAGGTCGTCGTCGAAAAGGTCGGCGTAGGTGTCCAGAGTCATCGCAGCAGATGCATGCCCCAACATCCTTTGCACTGCTTTGACGTTCGCGCCAGCACTGATCGCGAGGCTCGCGGCGGTGTGCCTCAAATCGTGAATGGTAACTCTCGGAAACGTTGAGTCGATCGCTTGGGATCTTGCTATCGCCGAGACGTACCAGCCTCGACGCCTATCCGGCTGATGCAGGTAGCTATCGCCATCGCCAAAGACCAATTGAGATGGCGCCTTGTTCTCTGTCATTGCGCGTAAGAGCGGCGCGAGGAACGGAGGAAACGGGACGCTGCGAGCTTCGCCCGTTTTCGGCGTTCCGACATGGATCGTGCCAGACACCTCTACTGCGTTCTCATGTACGTCGACGCGTCGGCGATCCAGATCAACATCGCGAACATGCAGTGCGGTGGCTTCGCCCCATCGCAGCCCGGTGTAGGCCAGGAACAGAACCATGGTCCGGTGCTTCTTTGCGTTCTCCGAGAGAAGTTCGACTTGCGCGTGGCTGAGGTACTTGTGCTTCCCCTTGAGTTTTCGAGGGAGGTTGACGCCGCGCGCCGGGTTAGACGGGATTCGTCGATCCATCACTGCAGTGTCGAGGATTCCAGCGAGGACGCCGTAGGCGCGAAGAACGGTGGTCGCCGAGCGCGGTTTGCCGCCCCCCTTGGTGAAGGCCGTCACCCAGTTCTGCACCTCCGAGTGGCGGATCTCACCCACTCGCCGGCTTCCCCATTTCGGCTCGACGTGGAGTCGCCAAGCGATTTCAACGGGTCGGAGCGACGACGGCTTCAAATGGTGTTGGTTGGCCAGCCACTCGGCACCAAGAGTGCTGATCGTGGACTGCGACGCTCGAGCGTCCATGAACTCGCCTCGAGCTTTGGCGACTTCGACGGACGCTAGGAAGAGTTCCGCGTCTCGCTTGGTTCGGAATCCGCGCTTTCCCGTGAGCGCGTGGCCGGGCGTTCTGTACTGAACGCGATAGCGCTTGCCTCCGGCTGTGTCGTACGCGTGAATGCTCCCCATTCCTCAGCTCCCATTGCGGGTTGTCGCATCGCACTGCGATGAAGGATGTGGCGTCAGGCTACGAGCGAGGACCGACATCCCGTCTACTTGAGACAGACTGCATGTCGCGGCGACAGCAGTCTCCGGCAGACTGGTCCCGTGGAACGGCAACCTCCGGAGCCGAAGCCTTGGGGCGCATCGGACGATGAAGCAATCGAGCTGTGCCGCGAGTGGATGATCTACCTCGGCGCTACGGATGCCGTCGCAGCCTATGGAACTACAGCTGAAGTGTGCGACATCTACAGTGCGGGAAGTCTGGCGTGGGTCGACAACCAGCGCGGCAATCTTGCTGTCCATCGTGTGGAGAGGGCGGCTTCGGTGTCGGCAGCGGACGGCCGTCAGGCATTGATCTTTGTCCGAGCCGGTGTGTTTCCAGCTGCCCGGGTGAGGGCCGACGATCTCGGAGTCGCCATCTTCGGGTTCGATCCTGAAGGCGGAACCCTGGACGGAGTCAACTTGCTCGGCCGAGAGTTGTTGGCGGGGGGCATTGGCGGCTAGAGCCGTCGTTCGGGTCATTTGAGGCCAACCGGGGAGAGGTCGCCATCGAGTGCCGTGAGGGTCACTCCGGCGGACGATTGGGCAGCCCGTCTGAGTTCGGTCTGGGCAGCAGCTTTCGACTTCTCCATCGTTTCTTCGAGGGCCTGGCGTTGCATCATCTCGACTAGCTGCGACTTGGCGGAATCAGCTGTCGGCGCCACCAATACGACGGCGTTGTGGTGCTTCCCGCGAGTGAGGCCGACATATAGGCCAGCAGCGTCGACGCCGGGTCCGACTAGGGCGCGGTCGGTCGTCTCGCCCTGGGCCCCATAAACCGTGGTGGCGTAAGCGAGGTGAACATGCGTTTCGGCATACGAGAGGCTGACTCTCCTCAAGTCGGTCGTATCGGTGCTCGCGGCCAGAATTGCATTGTCCTTGCCGATTGTCTTGACGATCCAGGTCTGGCGATTCTGAACGTCCGCAATGCTGTCGTTGCGACGGGTCTGGACGACATCGCCGACGAAGATCGGTTGCCCCGATTGCCCGGAAAGTGCTTTGCCAGTGTGGACGGCCCCGGACTCGATGCGTCGGCGTTGGATGGCTTCGCTGACCTCCTGCGCTTCAGTGTGCGTGGCCGTGACAAGTGCGATCGTCTCGTGACGACGCTCGGCGTCGAACCATCCATCGACCATCGCCTCTAAGGCGGCGGCGTCGCTATCGGTCATTACGACATGATCTGTGCGGATGAGGTCCTCGGCCACCTCGCGACCTTGGTCCTCTCTGTAGGGGTGGCGGAGGCGAAGCGTGAGTTCGGCCCACGCTTGGTCGCTAAAGCGGTGGGTAGTCGTGAGCTCGAAACGATCAGGCGAGCGGCGCCAGAAGAGCGCCATGGCTCCAGAATGTCCGACTGGCAAAGCTTGGCGCTGGTCGCCAACGAGAGCGACTCCTGCGCCGGTGGCGCGCACGACATCGAGAAGTGCTGACGCGGCCTCCAGATCCAGCATGCCAGCCTCATCCACAACAATGCGATCCCCGGGGCCGATCCTCATCCGGGGGCCGCGATAGCTGCCGCCCGAGGTCGGGTCACTCTCACCGGCAGTGAGTCGCCGCCACTCGGTTGCGCCAGACGCGGTGGTGGCCCAGCGCCATCCGTAGTCGTAGAGAAGTTGGTGGAGGGACGACGAACTACTCATCGTTTCGCGTCCGGCGACTGCGGAAGCTTTCTTAGTGGGTGCGACGATGATCATCTTGTGGCCGCGTCGTCGCAGAGCAGCGCCCGCGACTTTGAGCATCGTGGTCTTCCCGGTGCCAGCCGGGCCGGAGATGACGACGTTGCGGGACGTGCCACCAATCGCAGCTGCGCCAGCGAGCTGGGCTTCATCGAGCGTGCGATGGGGCTCAATCACGTGAGCGATCGCAGCGACCTCATCTGTGTCGAGGATCTGTCCGGGCGCGGAGAATGCGTCGACCTTCTGGGCGAGGGTGGCCTTCAACGTGGCGGTGGAGACCGCCATCAGATGCTTGACGTGCTTCGGTGCGTCCGGCTCTGAGATCAGGGTCACCGTGTGGGAGTGGGCCACGACGTCCCCTGCCAGCTTCGAGAGGACGTCCCGCTCGGCGACAACGCCTGTAGCTGCGATCGCGCGTAGAGCGCCGGCCCGCACGTCCAACACGCTGAAGCGACCACCGCTGCCGGTCGACCGGGCGTCCGCATCGACTACAGCCTTAGCTGCCAGCAACTCAAGGTCAAGATCCTCGACGGCGACAGATCGCAGTGGTGCGGGAGGACGCTGAATGCCCAGCACAGGGTCGGCAGTATGTAGCTCTTCACGGATGAGCGAAGCCCAGTCGTCTTCATTCAGCTCGCCCGGCTTGTTGGGGCGGCCGACCGCCCACGCCCAGTGATCGATCTGACTGAGCACATCGTGGGAGGGCTCTTGGCCCGGATGCTGTCGCTTCCACCAGGCGATGCGAGCGATCCTGTTGGCTTCAATCTGCGCCGACCGCTTCGACAACGGCCGCACCATATGCTGCAGTTGAGTGATCTCCCCATCCGCGTTGAGGGTGAAACCCTTAGCGGCGAGGGCGTGGATCCATGCTGTGTCGGTACGGGAGGCGAGGTCGCCTTCGGCGTTGATGACGTTCTGGAACCGCAACGCGACGCGGGTGTCGATGTTGGACCACTTGCCGTCCTGGCCTTGGACTTTGACGTTGAGCCAGAGGTGGCGGTGCTTGTGTGGGTCCAGGGAGCGGGAGCGTTCGTGGCGGAGTTCGACGACTTCGATCCGGGCCAGGTCCTCCCGGATGGCGCCACCTTTGCCACGGCGGGCGTTGAGCTCGGTCTGCCACAGCTTCACAATCCGGTCCCGGAGCCGGTCTTGGAGGTCTTCGTAGGCGGTGGCGAGGTCGGGGTCGAGCATGGCGGCGATCGAGAACGACTTCGGTGCGTTGATCGTTGCATCCAGAATCAGGTCCGCCGCGGGGGACTCGAGGTCCCGGCCTCGGCGCTCCCCGGTGAGCGGGTCGAGTCCGTCGACCCAGTCCTTGAGCTGGTCGCGGGTGAGCAGGTCGTCGCGGATGGCCCCGTTCTCGACGATGTACCGGGTCATAACTGCGTCGGCGTAGCCGGCGGCGGCGATCACCCCGTCTGCGGTCTTGGCGGTGAGGGTGGCATCACAGACACCGCTGAAGGCGTAGTTGACCGCTTGCTTGACCCCGTGGGACTGCTGTCCCCGCTTCCACCTGGCTACTCCTCCTCGCACCTGCACTCACCCCTCGTTTTTCGAACCTTGACGGCCCTGTCCTGGTCAGGAAATGCCCCTTCTACTTAGAACTTCCGATTTGCAGGTGGTTTTGGCACGCTCCGAGCGCGCACCGGCTTTCTTCTGGCCAGTTACTGCCTCTCCGGGCGCCGATCACCGCTAGGCTCCGGCACACCGCTGACACGGTCAGCGAGTGCGGCGCGGTGTCCTGGGTCGGATCGAATGCCCTCATACCTACACGTTGTGTTTCCGAAGCGGTTTTGACGCGCAAAACCGAAATTCGTTGGGTCCGGCTCGAAGCAGAGACCTCTACCGGATGATGCCGAGGGCTAAGCCGATTCCCTCTGGGACCGCGGACCTGCGGCGAGCCGGGCCAGATTTACGAATGGCACGCATGCCGTCTCCGCGGTGAGCGCGGCGAGCCATCCGATTGGAGTGTGCGGGTCGGCGGCGATCGCCCACCCATCCGTCACGTACTCGCTGACGGTCTCCACGCACTCCTGCTTTTCTCTAACGTCCGGGTCCGAGGATCCTTCCACACCGATCAGTCCGCAGTGCAGTTCTGGGCCGACGTCTCTGGTGTCGATGATGAATACCCGCATCCCACTCACTCCCAAGGTCGATCGTTTTGAGCGCCTTTCCGGCGACTGATCGAGAGCGAGCGGAAGGTGCGCAGTGCCGGGACCGTGGAGTACCGGGGGAGCGAAGCGGAGGAGGATACGCCGCGAAAGCCCGGCACGGAGCACCGTGAGGGAGCTACCATCGGGGGCGGAAAGGCCCTCAAACCTCAGCAGAGCAGCGCCGTGTGCGGCGTCCTCGTCGGTCACGCGCGGAAGGTCAACTACGGCGGCCATGCGTGAGTTTGCATTCCATTCCCGGAGGCTTTCGTTCTCGTGCTGGTGGCCCTGCAGATCCAGACATTGAGCTCCGAGCAGGGCGCAGTCGACGCAATCAGGTTGACGCGCGACCCCACTCAGCTCGATCGGCGAAGGGGAGGCGACTCGCTCGCGCGCGACACCATATGCGAGGGGCGGCTAGCAACCCTATTCGTGGGCAGTGACTCCAGCGGCTCACTCCGACAGTATTGAGAGGTCCTTTGGAAGACGATTACCCGTGGAGCAGGCGATGGCGAAACAACGAGTCCATGAGCTCGCGAGCGAATTGGGTCTCGATGTGAAGGTCGTCCTGCGCAAGCTGAAGGAACTAGGTGAGTTCGTAAAAGGACCGTCCTCAAGCATTGAGGCACCCGTCGCTCAGAAAGTTCGAATCGCATTCGGCGCTCCACAAAAGCCGCCGGCTGTGTCGCGCACCACCACCGGCACCCGCACCGATACTGGCACTCCGGCGATTAGGCACGTTGACCAGCGCGCTTTTGACCCAACCTCGCCGTCCGCACGCCAGCGAGGTTGGCGAGCGGGATCGGTGCCAGCGCCTCAGCACCCCGATTTGTTGGCCAACATACAGCGAATGGCATTGCGGTTCCCTGTCTTTCGGGATCACATCGAGGCGCTACGCAGCCTCGGTTCTCAGATTGTCTATGCCGGTCCATGCAAGCAAGAGGGCTTCCGTGAGTGCTCGGTCGCCCACGTACGGTTCTCCGAAGCGATCGAGAACGGCTTCGGGTTCACACGCGAAGTGATGCTTTTCTATAGTCCGCATGCTGACCTTCAGGGAAGGACATTTGAGGCGGCTGTTCGAGAGCTCACGCACTCGGCCCGCTCAGTTACGCCCGACACGTTTTTCATGTGGTCGCCAGACAACCGATTGCGCGTCAAGCTTCACGATTGGTCTCGGCCATCGAAGCTCGCAATCCCTCTTCTCGTGGATGATGAAGACGAACTCTCGCTTATCTCTCTCCTGCGAGATCACGTTTATGCTCGCGACCTCTTTTACGTGACGACGCCAGTATTTGGAGCGAGCTTCTTTGGTCGACGAACGCTACTCCAAGCGCTTAGGGACGACGTCTTTCACCAACGAGTGGCGGGCATCTTCGGCCTCCGCAAGTCCGGTAAGACAAGCATCCTCATGCAACTACAGGAGGAGCTCCAGCAGGACGATGTGGTCACCGTCCTCGTGGACCTGGAGGCGTTTCCATCACCCCCGGAGGACCCGACCGACGATATCGTCGCCGATCTGCGCCGTCGCCTCATCGCCGAGTTGAAGACACGCAAGCTTCGGGTTCAAGAGCTGTCCGAATTGGGCGAGCGACCTGGAATTTTGGAATTCAAGAACGCCTTCCAAGTAATCCTCAAACGCCTTTCCGCTGACGGACACAGGGTGTTGCTCCTGCTCGACGAGATCGAATACCTGACTCCAGCCGATCGCATCGACATCGCCGAAGGCGACATGCCCCGAATTGCCCAGCTGCTTTCGGCGCTAAGAAGTGTTGTTCAGGAATCCGACAACTTCACTTTTGTCCTGTCTGGGCTAACCAGCGCCATCATCGAGGGCGGTCGACTTTACGGCCGGCCGAATCCGCTTTTTTCGTGGGCGAAGGCCTTCTACGTCAGTCCACTTGCGCGTGAAGAGGCGGACGACCTTGCAAGCACGGTCGGCGGCAAGATGGGGATCCAGATTGAACCTGGTGCCCTGGAGGCGCTGCATGAGGCCTCTGGCGGCCACGCCTACCTCTACCGCAACCTGAGTTCGGCCGTCGTCGGGCATCTTCCAACTGATGACTTTCAGCGGAGGATGACCCGCTCCGCGGTGCTAACTGAGCTAGCGGATTGGAAGAGCCGCGTTCAGGGCAACATCGAGGAGATGGTGCAGCACGTCAAGCGCTACTACCCGACCGAGGCGGTGATGCTGGAACTCCTTCTCGAGAATCCTGCCGACTTCAAGGAACTGGCTTCTTCGGAACATGTCGCTGTTCGCAGGCTCACGGATCTGGGCCTTGTGCACGAAAGTCAGGGTGAGTTCGAGGTGAACGTGATTCTGGAGCTGACTTGAGCGGTCTCGATTACCCCGCGTGGGCCGCTCAAGTACTAGCCAAAGCCGAGCAGCGACCGATTCTATTTTTACAGCTTGGGGCTGGACACGAGCCAGCTCGCAGAGCCTTGTTGGAGTCTGGAGTAACTGTTGCGCCGCTCACCAAGTACATTCGTGATGACAGCCCAGAATCGGGGACGATCGCGATAAGCGAGCTCGAAATGATTGTTCAACAGGGCCTGGACTCCCAAATGGGCGTCCTGCGTGAGCGAGTGTTCGCGGACGTCACGAAGGGCCTTCGAGTTGTCCTTGTCTCACGAGCGCCGAGAATTGCTTATCCACCAGTGGCAGGGAGCTCGCTACTTGAGGACGTCAGTTTGGTTCACGCTCCAGCGCTCACAGGCGTTGCCCCTGAACACATGCCTACCTGCCTGGAGGACGGCGCCGAGCCAGAGACCGTGCTCCGATCCGTGTTGAAGGAGTTGGGACCTGAAGTATGTGCGTCGCTTGACCGGGTGCTCTACGAGTCGTTGCTCATCGGCCAGGACGCTCTAGATTCACTTAAGGCGCGCGAGATCGAAGCTCTGGATGGTGCAGGCCTGACATGCTCGACGAGGGAGAGCCGGTCGTGGAATTTCCCGACGCATCTAGTCCCTCTGAAGAATGCGCTAGCCGAGACGCTTGCTGAGGAAGTCGACCCCCAAGAGCAACTTGGAGCGGTAAGTCAAGGCCTGTGGAAGATCGAGCGCGTCATCCGACGGGCCGTCCGCGATCGCGCAATTCAGTCTTGGGGCAAACAGTGGCGCGACAGATGCCTGAACGGGGACTTGCCTACCAAGGTCCTGGAGAGAGCTGGCGAGTCCGCCTATCTGGGCGTGACATCGGTGAAACAGCTTAGAGACCCGCTCGAATGGCTTTCACTCGGCGAACTTCTCGGCCTTCTCGATCGCCCGGAAATCGGAGATTTGGGAATGGGGGCGCCGTTCTGGCGACGGTTTCGGGCGGAGGTATTGCCGATTCGAAATCAGCTGGCCCACATGAGAATGCTGCACACGGAGGACTCAACGGACATCATCAAATGGCGGCGGATTCTTGAGTTGAAACTTCCAGCCTCACGCCGATGAACTGGAACGTGGTCGACCTCAAGTAGCTCGTCGCGGACTGTATGGCTCAGCCCACCTGCAAAGTGCCTACGTGCATTCGCTCTTTCCTTCTACTCCTTGTCCCTCCCTTTCCTTCGTCTTTCTCCTTCATCTCTCCGCCTTCGTCCTTTCGCTCCTTTCGGTTCTCGCTTCCTGTCCGCCTTTCGTTTCGATCCATCCCTTCTTGCGCCTTGTCTCGCATCGCACGCGCACTCGTTAACCGGGAGGACTTCGAAGCCACGCGCAAGAAGGGATGCCAGCCCAAGCGGCTGGGGCCCGACTGCCAGGCTGCTATTCGCGGTGTTCCATTACCTCTGCGATCGTGTGAGCGTCCTTGAGCACGCCAACCGCTGTGTCTCTGATTACGGTGACGTCTTCGCCAGCCCATCCGTTGATGTAGCCGATGCTGTACGCACTGGTGTCGAACCCAATCAGGCCGGCGACGATGAAAGCGACAGATTCCGCTTCGACCTCCATCCGTCGTTGGTGGGCTCAGTACTCGTCGACGTCGTCGATATGGCGCAGCTCGATGTGCGCGGTCTCGTGGAGGAGCGTCTTCGCGCTTGCTCGACCGCGAGGTTCTCGGCGAGAGTAACCTTGCGCGATTCGGGGTTGGTGTATCCGTTCGCGCTGCTGCAGAGGCGCGCGGTGGATGCTCCATCCGTTCGCCTGGAGGTGGGCCGTGAGGGAGCGATGACGCCGTGGTCGTCATTGCCGATCAGCTGTCTGGCTGGATCCTCTGGCGCCGGTTCAGCCCCCTGGATCGGATCCCTCTGGGCAATATCGAAGACCGAGAGCGGGGAAGTAGCGAACCCTGCGACCATGGTCGCGTCCGGGCTCTGCGACAGGATCAGTAGCAGGTTGTTCAGACTGTAGTTGTGGAAGGAACGGGAGAACTCGAGGAACGCGCGCCACTGGCTGCTGCCGGCGAGATACTGGACTTGCTCCACGATCGGCGCATGCATTGCCTTTGCTTCTGCTTGCCGTTTCTCCGCGCTCCGATTGATGACCTTGCCGCCCATGACCTCTATCTCCCTCATCGTTCCTTTGTCGTCCCCCTCTATGGGTCTGTGTCAACCGGATGGGCCTGGAAGGCACCCTCGGATCGTTCTTCTTTGCGTTCCGGCACGAGGATCAAGAACGGACGAAGGCGACGGAGTGCCCGGAAGGATCGGTTGCTAAGCGGAGGGAGCGCAGCGAGCGGAGTCTGCAGATAGGGAGTGAGGGAATGCAGCAGATGGAGACCGTTATGATCGGACGCTGGAGCGGAGAGAAGCTCAGGTGCGCGGCGGCGATGCCGATTCCTCACGGTTCTTGGGAAGCAATATGCCCAGGCGCCGCTGCTTTCCTTGGGCGGTTACCTGATCCGTTTACATGGCAACACGGTGTTGAAGCCGGGTCGCCGGGGAAGACCATGCCGGTGAGTGTCCTATGAAGCTCGGCGTCTCCGTCGAGGGTGAGATCGTCCGGCAGAGTGTAGTTCGAGTCTCGTAGCCCGCACAACTGAAGGAATCCGAACGTTTCGGTGGGCTCGGGCGGAGTGCGGCGGTCTCGCGCGCGGAAGAGGGCGGCGATTTTGGTGCGAACTATGAAATCGATGGTGCGACATCTTGTAATCGACTTGAAAACCTGAAACGATACAGGCAAATTTGATCCCGTAAGCAGTTCCCAGGCAGGTGCCCATCGGGTTCGACAAAGGAGTCGCATGTCTCTACGCAAGGAATCGACGATTCTGGCGGCATTGGCTGTCGCGATTGCAGTGATCGCCACAGCCGCCCCTCCAGCTACGGCGTCGGTACCCGCTGGCTCGGTCTATTACGTCGACAGTGCATCTCCGGCGTGTACCGACAGCGCGGCGGGCACTGACCAAAATGCACCGTGGTGCACTCTCCAGGCAGCGAGTCGCGCATACGGTCCTGGTGACCAGTTGCTGATCGCGCGGGGGTCGACCTACAGTGGTCAATTCCTCACCCTCAGCGGTCAGGGCACTGCCGACGCTCGGATCACGATCGGATCTTATGGAACCGGCGAACGCCCGGTGCTCTCCGGTGCAAGGCAAGCCGGTAAGGCGATTGTCTTGCTGCAGAACCCGAGCTACCTAAGCGTGTCCGGGCTTGAGCTGAGTGATGCTGGAGCCGGTGTGCTCGCCCAATACAGGTCAGATTATCCTGGCTCGCCCACGGCCATCATTCCCTTCAGTTTTCTGACCTCGTGGTGCATAACATCTCCGGCATCGGATCGTCGCGGGTCGATGGAGGTGCGCAAGATTTCTTCTGCCACTCGAATGATCTTGACCTCTGGCAGTCCGGAGGCGTCGCCGTCACAGGCGACTTTGACGTCCCGGTAGCTAGCGACTCGTACTTCGTCTCCGGCGTCGACTTCGAGAACATCGTTGGTCACAACAACCTCAATGTCGTGAACGTGGACACGTGCGATGGTCGGGTCGGGAGCCCTGGGGCACCGGGCGCGCCAGCGCCGTATCTCGTCCGGGACGTCTCGGTGAACAATGTCGATGCGCGCGATGGTGACGGATCGGGCTATCCCGAGCTGTGCAACGAGGGCATGCGTTTCGATGGTGTAACGGGGTTGCGTGTCACGAACTCAACATTCAAGCGACTCGGAGATTGTCACGTCAACGGTGGCACCGCGGGTATCATCCTGGTTGCAGTCGATGGGGTGACCTTCGCAAACAATGTCATCTCCGACGTCCCGAACACCGGCTCGAACGACCAGACCGGAATCGACAACGAACTCTACGTGAACGGCGTCACCCTCAAGAACAATCTAATCGCGCGAAACGCCGGCCCAGGAGTGGAGTACCTCTCGCTGCGCTCCGGGATCGCTGATTACAACACCAACCACGTCGTCGCAGGAAATACCTTCTTCGGAAACGGGGGAGGCTCGCTTTATCGCCTTAATCCGGGCGGTGCGCCGTTCACCGGATCGATAACGAACAACTTGGTCGCAGACGACGTGTTCGTGAGCCCGCCAACTGACTTCCATTCGCTGGTGCCGGACAACGCCAATAACGTCCAGGCCGACAATACTGTCGTCCCGAGCTATTCCGCCGACCAATTCGGGTCGGACCAGGGAGGAAGCGGCTGGCGGTATCGGACCGGCGACGATGCGGGGGATCCTGGAAGCTGGAAGGATGCACAATTCACCGCAGGCGATCACATCAGCGGAGTCTGGTCGGACGGAGGACCTCACAAACTCGCGGCCTTCGAGCAGACAGCCGGCACCGAGCGAGTTTGGACAGCACCACAGTCAGGGACGCTCGCAATCCGAAGTCTCGCCTTCAAGACCAAAGCGAACGGTCAAGCCGTAACCGCCTCGATCCTCCACAATGGATCGTCGATTGCATCCGCACGTCTCGACGCCGACGATGTCGAAGGCAAGAACGTCGGTGGGGAGGTCGCCGTCGCAGCGGGAGACACGATCGAGTTCGTGCTCGCTGGAGTCAGCAGCGCTGATGACTGGACCAGTTGGTCTCCTTCGCTCATGTATGAGGCGAAGCCGTCAACGAGTTCTGGTGGACTCAAGAACGGAAGCTTTGAGTCGCCCTATGTGGGCGGATATCAGTACGCACCTGCAGACAACTCTTGGTCGTTCTCGCCTCGAAGTACCGCAGCGGGAGACGGCATTGTGGCCAATGGGAGCGCCTTCGGAAATCCGAACGCCACGCAGGGCGGTCAAGCGGCTTTCATCCAGTCCCAAGGCGCGATCGCCCAGACGGTGACTGACCTCGTTCCCGGGGTGCCGTACAGCGTCTCGTTCGACATCGCCCGTCGTGGAGGCGAAACTCAGACGGTCCAGATCCTTTGGGACGGGAAGCTGATCGATTCGGTGTCGCCGACCGCATCCAGCTACACCCGTTACGCATCCCCGAATTTCCTGGCAACCGCCGGCGAGCATACCCTGACTCTGCGCGGCACCGCGTCGACGGACCAATCCGCCTTCATCGACAACGTCCAACTGGCATTAATGCCGGAGCCAAGCGCCGATGTGGCCTTCGCAGACCCCAGCTTCGAGCAAGCCCGAGTCACCGGGATCGCCTATGGTGCGACCGGGTCGCCCTGGAGCTTCCCGCCGAGCGCAAATGGCAGCGGTGACGGCATCGCGGCGAACGGCTCGCCGTTCGGCCAGGCAAATGCACCGGACGGAACCCAGGCAGGATTCGTTCAGAGGCAGGGCACCTTTGGCCAGACGGTCAACGGATTCCTCGCGGGCAAGACCTACATGATCGTCCTTCAGGCGACCCAGCGACCGGGAAACGGCCAGAGCATTGATGTCGTCGTCGACGGCTCGAAGGTGTCGACGATCACGCCCTCGGGAAGCGCGTGGTCGCAGTATGTCAGCAGTCCGTTCACGCCGGGTGGTGGAACTCACGTCATCGCGTTCAAAGGAACATCGCCCGATGATGAGACGGCCTTCATCGACGCTGTGCAATTCGCCGACGTTGACACGGTGCCTGGAGCGCCGCAGGAGGTAGCCACTACGTTGACTGGCGACCACACAGTTGCAGTGTCGTGGGCGCCACCGAGCAGCGACGGTGGCAAAGCCATCACTGGATACACGGCGTACTTATCCGGCACTGACACCGTGGCGTGCACTGCCACAGCCGCCGAAAACGGCTGCAGCATCACCAACCTGCCGTTCTCGACGACGGTCAGTGTCGAAGTCGTCGCCATGAACTCGCTCGGTGAGAGCGGTCGCTCTATGGCCACGACGCCATTGACCACACCGGAAGTGCAGTCGAACGATGGCGCAACGAATGCGCCGGGCGTCGCGATTCTCTCGACGGATAACGGCTGGGACACCGGCCTCCAAGACGGCAGCTTCACGGTGTCCATGAACCTGTGGTACGGCACGAATGGGAGCCTCTTCACGCTCTATCAGAATGGAAAACCGGTGGGATCGAAACGACTGACCATGTCGACGCCGAATGCGCAATCCGCGGCCTTCGATATCACAGGCCTTCCCAACGGTACGTACGTGTTCACTGGGAAGCTGGTGAACTCTCACGGAAGCACCGAAGCTAAGCCGGTGACTGTCAACGTCACGGATGCTAACCCGGGTAAGCCGGTCCTGTCCCAAGATAACTGGGATCTCGATGGCAACTACGTGATTACAGCGGACATGTGGTGGGGGACCAACGCGACCTCCTACCGGTTCATCGAGGACGGACGCGAGATCTCGAAAGGCGACCTCACGGCCAAGACGCCGGCGGCTCAGCATGTTCAGCTCAAGGTGTCTGGCCGTACGCTTGGCACGCATAAGTATGTGGTCGAGTTCTCGAACGCTGCCGGAACCACGGCAAGCGAACCGATCCTCGTGACCGTCTCGAAATAGGTCCTCAGAGCGCGGGCTGCGCGGACTTACAGCAACGGCTGCGAGTCAGTCAGGTCACTTGGGTCGGCCGTCGAGGTGGATCTACGGATGACGAGTTCCGGAGAAATGACGATCCGTTGGGTCGCTGCGTTCGCGTCCGCTGCCTCGGCGACGAGGAGACGCGCCGCCGTCGACGCTACGAGGTCGGTGTGGCGCCGGATCGACGTAAGTGGCACAGGGCTCGCCTGCGCGAGCTCGACATCATCGAAGCCAATGACCGCAAGATCCTCGGGGACCCTAACCCGTGGCGCAGAGATCAGGGCTTGCATCAGACCGATGGCTACCAGATCATTGGCGGCCATAATTGCATCTGGCCGTCTGGATCGCGACTGGCTCACAAGCGCATCGCCGATCCTGCGGCCTTCGCGAAGAGTCGGCTCCTCTACGAGGGTGATCTCGAGTCCCACATCAGAATGCCGCGATACGGCCTGACTGGCCCCCCGAAGCCTCTCCGCTATCTGGTGGAAGGCGAGGGGACCTCCGACGAAAGCGAGACGGGAACGCCCCGAAGCGATAAGGTGCTCGGCCGCGAGCCGGCCGGCCATCGCATCGTCCGTATAAACACAGCTGAACTCGTCGTCGTCGCTAATCGCATCGACGAGCACGACGGGTGCACCATTCGTGGCAAACCTGCTCAGCGCTGAGTGCTCCCGACCCAACGGCGTGATAAGCAACCCGCGGACCCGCTGGCGGGCGAAGGTAGCGATGTGCTCCTGCTCGAGGGCGACGCTCCCGTCACTGCTGCCGAGCAGCATCGACAAACCGCGTTCCGTCGCCGAACTCTGAACACCCCTCGCGATCTCCGCAAAGAACGGGCTTCGGACATCAGGAACGATCAGACCCAGAATCGTGCTATCACCGGCCCTGAGCCAGCGCGCGACGTCGTTCCTGACGTATCCGAGCTCATCGATCGCAGCTCGCACGCGCGCTACAACCTCTGGGGAGACAATCTCTGCCCGGTTCAGCACGTTGGAGACGGTTCCCGTCGAGACACCAGCCCGCAGGGCGACGTCCCGGATTTGAGGGCGCGATCGCCCCCGTGCCGGCGAGGACGCGACGTCTCGAGGGGACCCGACTTCCATGATTGTCAGGTCACGGGTTCGGGATGCGCAACGGCAGCTCGAGCCAGGCCACCCCGATGTCGCGGTATCCGTGGCTGATGTCATCGTTCGGGGAGCCATCGAAGTAGATGGCTAGGCGATCTCCGACCTGCACCACGCTCGGCAGCCCGATCACTTTCGCCGACCAGCCACTAATTGGAGCATCGATCACCACCGCCCGACGGTCTGCGGAGAACGCCAGCGGGTCGTATGACCAGTACACCCAGACGGCATCCGTGAACTCAGCCGAGTTTTGCGGCGGCACGGGCGACGCGTCGGGATCGTGGGTGATGTGATTGGTGAAGAGGAACCAGAGTCCGGTCGATTCCTCGAAATAGAGCGATGAGTTCTCGATCTGTTCTGCCAAGGGCAGGAGTGGCTCGGGATCCACGGTCCACGACGCATCGAGGTCACCAGTCCTGGCTACGCCCAGCGTTCGCCAGATCTGCCCGTTGTCGTCCGTCGTCGCGGCGCTGAAGAACATGATGTACTCGCCGTCGTGGCGAATGATGGCGCCCGGGCTGGCGGTATCCGAATACCAAGTTCCGCCGGTCGCTCTAAACGGCACGACACCCGGCTGTTTCGTCCAGGGACCGGCGGGATCCGTCGCAGCCGCTTTCAGCGTCATATACGGGAACGAAGGAGTTCTCAAGCCGTCGTCCGTCGCGTTCGGGGTGCCGAGGTAAAACATGTGCCAGCGATCACCGTCGAAGTAGGTCGTGCCGTATGACGCGGAAGCGGAGTCCTGAGAGCCCGAGGCGCCGAAGTCGAGAACGGCACCGCGCTTGGTCCAATGGACGCCGTCCTCGCTTGTGGCGAGCGCAGCCAGCCACCCGTCCGCTCCTGCCGCGTCGTAATGCATGTAGTACACGCCGCCGCTCTCGAACACCCAGACATCGCGCGCACCGAACTGGTCCTGGAAACCGATGTCACCATGACGGAGCACTACGGAGGCGTTCTGGGCCGGAATTCGCGGCATCGCGCTGCTGTGGGAGCTGACCGCAGTGTCAGGGGAGGGTAAGTTCATTCCTGAAACGATACAGGCTCGCCAACTAGACGCAAGTCCCCGCTTCAGCCGGCGGAGCTTTGCCGCACAACGAGCTTGGGACTGAATACAATCTGGCGGCGGAGAGCACCTGCGTCCGCTCCGATCTCGTCCAGAAGCAACTCGACCGCGGCTGCACCGAACGCCTCATGCGGTTGCGAAACAGACGAGAGCGAGAACAGGCCGGAAAGCTCCGCAGTGTCGTTGTAACCGATGACTGCGATATCTTCCGGCACGCGCACGCGGTTCTCCGCGAGAACCTGGAGCGCGCCTGCCGCGATCGTGTCGTTGATGCAGAAGATAGCATCCGGCCGATTGGGCAGAGCCAGAACGCGAACGGCCGCCTCCCGGCCAGCCGCAGCGTCACGATCATGAGTGTCCACCACCAGCATGGACGCGCCTTCCACGCCAGCAACGGCAGCCTCGACACCGGCCCGTCGGTCCAGAACCTGCGGAATGCTCGCCTCGCCGCCCAGCACGGCGATCCGCCGACGGCCCAGCCCAAGCAAGTGCTCGGCGGCCTCACGGCCGCCGAGGACGTTGTCGACCACGACAGCGGATGATCGACCATCCGGCGGCCGCTGGTCGATCAACACCGCGGGAACGCCGCTACGCCGCAAACTAGCCAGGTATTCGCGTGGGTCCTGGGCCGGCGCGAGGATGACGCCGCGGACCCGCTGCTCCTCGAACATAGCCAGATACTCGCGTTCGGTCTCAGCGTGGCCGTTGGTATCGGCGAGCACCAGATAAAGTCCCGCTTCGGAGGCTCGGGCCTGCGCTCCCCGAGCGACCGAGGAAAAGAACGGGTCACCGACATCGAACGCGACGAAAGCGATCATTCTGCTCACGCCTCGACGCAACTGGCGCGCAGACTCGTTGGGCACGAAATGGAGATCCTCGATAGCTTGCGCGATCTTGACCGCGCTCTTCTTTCCCACGAGGTGAGGGGTGTTCAGATAGCTTGATACAAGTGCGATGGAGACCTCAGCGCGCTCTGCGACGTCACGTAGGCGAGGGGGTCGTGCCATTTGGTTAGCTCCAAACATGAACTACGGGCTTGAAGACATTCTGGTGTATGACGCCCCGGATGTTCTCGCTGAGCCCGTTCCACGGTGTCGGACCCTCGAAAGCAGCCTTTCCTGCGGGTCCGACAGTGCGCCGTCTGGTCCGCCTACTTGCAGACGCGGAACGACTGGGTTATCGTTCGAGAGCACGACCTGAAACGATACAGATTTTCCCCCTGCCGCTTCGGTCACCCTGCAATCACTCCCGAAAGGAACAAAGATGTTTCGTCTTACCCGTCGTCGCGTACTCGCGACGGGAGCCGCGCTGGCAGTCTCCGCCATCGCGCTGGCCGGTTGCTCCTCTTCCGGCGACAACTCCTCCGCTCAAAAGCTTGAAACCGACAAGTCGAAGATCTCGGGAAGCATCACCTTCGCGACCTGGTGGTCCTATGCCGACCAGAAGCTCATCGACGGGTTCTCCAAGGAGTACCCGAACGTCAAAGTCCACTTGGACTTCACCGCCGTCGACTCATACCCGACAAAGCTTCAGACCCTGGCGTCGAGTGGAGACCTCCCGGACGTGTTCGCGGCGCAGGGCCCGTCACTCGTGGCACTAACGAAGGCGAAGCAGCTCTACAACCTGAACGACGCGCTTGCCACCGCGCCGGACGACGGCGACGCGAAGACGTGGAAAGACAGCTTCAACCAGTCGCTGCTCACCGGCGCGAACGCAGGCCTTGCCGCTCCGAACAAGGAAACTTGGGGAGTCCCGTTCAACGCAATCAGCGTTGCGTCGATCTACAACAAGGACATTTTCGACAAGGTCGGCGTTACCCCACCTGCAACGTTCGACGAGCTGCTCTCCAACTGCACCAAGCTGTCGGACGCCGGATACATCCCTATGTCGCTCACCGGATCGACATGGATCGATTGGTGGCCGCGCCTGGCCTGGGACCAGACGATGCAGGGAGACAAAGTCGCGGACTTTTCCACCTCCAATCCTGCATACGTGAAGGGGTTTGAACTCGTCAAGAAGATGGCAGACGCGAAGTGCTGGTCGAGCTCTCAGATCACCACCGATATCGCCGGCGAGACTTCACTGTTCCTTCAGCAGAAGACGGCTCAGTTCGTCAGCGTTCCGGAGAACTTCCTTCAGTCGGTAGCCCAGGGGGCCAAGTTCAACTTGGGCACCTATGTCCTTCCCGCGATGGACGGTAAGACCCCGAACCGCATTCTCGGTGGAGGAAACGCGAATGTGATCGCCGTGAGCGCAAAGTCGAAGAATCCCTCGGCGGCCATCGCCTTCGCCAAGTACCTCACCTCGAAGGCGACGGAGACTTCGCTAGCCACAACCCAGTACACGATCCCCTCTCTGGATATCGACCTCAACTCGTCCAACCCGTTGATGGTGGCCTACCTGAAAGCCGCCAGCGATGGGTTCGTCGACTCCAGCACCTACCTGCCGAGCTTCAGCACGGCGGGCAACACCACGTTCCTGACCGAGGTCCTTCCGAATCTCATCCTGGGCAAGACCACGCCTGAGCAGGCCGCGCAGGCGACGACGAATCTCTTCCAGAAGTAACCGCTCTCGCCGGCCGGGTGCCCTTATGAACCCGGCCGGCGAGCGCGCCGATCCGTTTGAGGTCCGCTGAATGAATCGTCAAAACCAGAAAAGACAAGGGATGACCGCACCGACTACCCTTTCGACAAACGACATCTCATTGCCACGTAAAGGGACGCGGTCTCGTTCGCAACGCGCCCGAACGTCGCACGCCCTCGGCCTCACGCTCGCGTTGCCCGCAGTCGCTCTACTCCTTCTCTTCATCATCTGGCCGATCGTCACAGCCGGCGTGTATAGCACCACAAGCGCTTCGGGTTTCGGCGACATGGATCCTGTCGGTGCGGCAAACTTCCTTCGCGCGCTCCAAGACCCCGATCTCTATGCCGCTTTCGCCCGCAACGTGGTTTTCGCGGCCATCGTTCTCGCCTTCTCGATTGTGGTCGGCTTCTCTCTCGCCTACTTTCTTTTCCTTCGGGTCGCTGGCTGGCGTGTGCTGCAGCTCCTTTTCATGGTGCCGTACATCATGCCGGTAGTCGTCACGGCTCTGCTCTGGCAGTTCATTCTCGAGCCGGAGAATGGGCTATTGAACTCGGCCCTTCGGGCGGTGGGGCTCGACGCGCTCGCGGGTCCCTGGCTCACCGGTGAGTCGACGGCTCTCGGAAGCGTGTCGCTCGTCCAGGCGTGGGTCACAATCCCGTTCGCGATGCTGCTCATTTTCGGAGCAATGATCACACTCCCAGCCGACGTCCTGGAGGCCGCGGAACTCGACGGCGCGGGGCACTTCACGAAGATGTTCCGTATCGTGCTTCCGATGGTCCGACCGACGGTGGTGCTCACCGCGATCGTGATCACTATTCAACTCTTCCGCTCGTTCGACCTCGTATACCTGCTGACCAGAGGCGGCCCGATCAGTTCCACCACGATTGCGACGCTGTTCATCTTCGTACAGGGCTTCGTGAACAACGAATACGGGTATGCGAACGCCGTCGGGATTCTTGTCGGCGTCGTTCTCGTGCTGATCGCAGTCATCCCTCAGTTCATCTCTCGGCGTCTCGCGCGCCGCAGTGGCCGGCAAGGAACACAACAATGAGTCATGCTTCTCCGACAATCGCCCCGACTGCGTCACCAGCGAAGCGAAAGGGTCACCGTCGCGTTCCGCGGACGGCAAGCGTTCTAGCCTGGGCCTACGCACTGCTGTCGATCTATCCTTTGATCTGGCTGGTCGTGCAGTCGTTTCGGAAGGATGTGGACATCCTCGGTGATCCCTGGGGATTGCCGCAAAGCCCCTCGTTCGCTGGCTATGTGAAAGCGTTCGAGACGACACCACTTCCCCAGTATTTCCTGAACAGTGTCCTCGTCACGCTGGCCGTGGTACTGATCTCGGTGGCATGCTGCGCAGGAGCCGGATACGCATTCTCCAGGCTGCGGTTTACTGGTAGCAACCTGGTGTTCCTGGTCTTCATTGGGGTGCTGGTAGTTCCCGCTCCGGTCTTACTGCTACCGGTGTTCCTGATCTCAAAGGACCTCGGAATCCTGGACAGTTACATCGGGCTCATCGGGCCGTATGCGGCAGGGGTGCTCCCGATCGGGGTGTACCTGATGAAGACCCACTTCGACACGTTGCCGGATTCTTATGCCGAGGCGGCCGAAATCGATCGGGCGACCGCATGGCAGACATTCCGGCTGATCATGCTTCCGCTGATCAGACCGGCGGCGGCGACCGTCGCAGTGCTCGCGTTTATGTCCGCATGGAACGAGTACATCTACGCACTGGTTGCAATTCGAAGCACGGAACTGTTCACACTCCCGATCGGTGTTGCGGACCTCGCGGCCAAGAAGTTCATTTACGGCTACGCTCCCGTGTTCGCGGCAATGGTGCTCACCGCCATTCCGGTCTATCTGGCATTTCTGCTTGCGCAACGGTCCTTCATGTCGTCGCTCGCGCTGGGCGGTGGAGTCAAAGGATGAGCGAAAGAATCTGTTTCCAGCTCCAGCTCGTCCCTGAACTAATCGAAGAGTATCGACACCGACACGCCCGGGTACCGCAGGAAATGCTCGACGAGATCGCGCGGTCCGGGCGCCGAAACTACTCGATCTTCCTCGGGAACGACGGCCTCCTGATCGGCTATTTCGAGACCGACGATCTCCAGGCGTCGACCGACTACCTTGCGTCCTCGACCATAGCGACGGCCTGGGAAGCGGACTCCGCACGCTATTTCATCGGCATGGACGAACGACCCGATCAGGGATTCATACGACTAATCGAAGTCTTCAACCTCGCAAGCCAACGAATGGACAATTCAGACGATGAGTGATTTCTCTTCAGTAGCGCCCTTGCTCTCCGCGCAGGCGATCGAGCTGCCGAGCTGGGCGTTCGGCAACTCGGGCACCCGCTTCAAGGTGTTCGGCACCCCCGGCACCGCCCGCGACCCGTTCGAGAAGATCTCGGACGCGGCGCAGGTGCACAAGCACACCGGGCTCGCGCCGACCGTCGCGCTGCACATCCCGTGGGACCGCGTCGACTCCTACGCCGACCTGAAGAAGCACGCCGAGGACAACGGCGTCGAGCTCGGAACCGTGAACTCGAACACGTTCCAGGACGACGACTACAAGTTCGGCTCGGTCACGCACTCCGACGACCGCATCCGGCAGAAGGCCATCGACCACCACTTCGAGTGCATCGACGTGATGAACGAGACCGGCTCGCGCGACCTCAAGATCTGGCTGGCGGACGGCACCAACTACCCGGGCCAGGACTCCATGCGGGCCCGGCAGGACCGGCTGGCCGACTCCCTCCAGAAGATCTACGAGCGCATCGGGGAGGGCCAGCGGCTGGTGCTGGAGTACAAGTTCTTCGAGCCGGCGTTCTACCACACGGATGTCCCGGACTGGGGCACGAGCTACGTGCAGACCGCGGCGCTCGGCGACCGCGCGTTCGTCTGCCTCGACACCGGCCACCACGCGCCGGGCACGAACATCGAGTTCATCGTGATGCAGCTGCTGCGCCTCGGGAAGCTCGGCTCGTTCGACTTCAACAGCCGCTTCTACGCCGACGACGACCTGATCGTCGGCGCGGCGGACCCGTTCCAGCTGTTCCGGATCGTCTTCGAGGTCATCCAGGGCGGCGGCTACGGCAACCCGGACGTCGCCTTCATGCTCGACCAGTGCCACAACCTGGAGGCAAAGATCCCGGGCCAGATCCGCTCGGTCCTCAACGTGCAGGAGGCGACGGCCAAGGCACTCCGCGTGGACACCGAGGCACTGGTGGCGGCGCAGCGCGCCAACGACGTGCTCGCGGCCAACACGGTCTTCATGGATGCGTTCAACACGGATGTGCGCGCCGATCTGGCCGCCTGGCGCGAGTCGCGCGGTCTGCCGGCGGACCCGATGGCCGCGTACAAGGCCAGCGGGTACCAGGAGAAGATCGAGGCCGAGCGCGTGGGCGGCACCCAGGCCGGATGGGGGGCGTGACGATGACGTCGTCGATGACAGGAGCCAACATCACACAGCTCCTCACGCCCAAGGATCGTCGCCAGCCACGTATTGGTCTCGTTGCTGGGGGCCTGGGGACCTATTGGCCGCAGTTCCCCGCTCTGCTCCCGCAGCTCCAGGAATCGGCGCGGTATGTCTCCGGTCGATTCGAAAAGATGGACGCGGACGTCGTCGACGTCGGCTTCATCTCCGATGCGCAGGAGGGCGTGGCGGCCGCCGAGAGGCTTCGGGTCGCAGACTGCGATCTGATCGTGATGTTCCTCACGACGTATCTGACGTCCTCGATGGTGCTCCCTATCGCTCAGCGGACAAACACTCCTGTGCTTGTGATAGACCTGCAGCCGACCGAGGCGATGGACCATTCCTCGTTCGATACCGGCGCTTGGCTCGCGTACTGCGGACAGTGCCCGGTTCCCGAGGTGGGTAACGTTTTCCGGCGGGCGGGAATCCCGTTCCGCTCCGTGTCCGGGTATCTCCGCCAGGAGTCGGCATGGGAGCGCATCGGTCAATGGATCCGTGCCGCACATGTCCGGGCTGCGCTGCGCAATGCTCGTCACGGTCTTATGGGTCACCTGTATCCCGGGATGCTTGATGTTTCGACCGACCTGACTCTGCTCCCGGCAACGTTCGGGTCCCATGTCGAGGTGTTGGAGTTCGACGATCTACGTCATCGAGTCGAACAGGTAACCGAGAACGAGACGATCGAGCGGATGGAGGTCGCGCGGCGCATCTTTGCCCTCGATGAGACTGTCGTGGACCAGGATTTCGCGTGGGGTGCAACGGTTTCTGTCGCGCTGGACCGACTCGTCGAGGACTTCGAGCTAGACAGTCTTGCCTATTACCACCGGGGTCTTGACGGCGAAAAGCATGAACGGCTTGGTGCCGGGATGATTCTCGGTGCGTCACTGCTCACCGCGCGCGGCGTCCCCGCGACCGGCGAGTACGAACTGCGCACCACGGTCGCTCAACTCGCCACCCAAGTGGTCGGCGCCGGGGGATCGTTCTGCGAAATCCAGGCACTTAATTTTGAAGACAACGTAGTGGAGATGGGCCACGACGGACCAGCCCACCTCGCCGTCTCATCTCGCGACCCGCTCCTACGCGGTCTCGGCGTCTACCACGGCAAACGCGGCTGGGGAGTCAGCGTCGAGTTCGATGTTCAGCATGGCCCAGTGACATTGCTCGGCCTCGGCCAGGATTGCGACGGCTCGCTCGTCTTCATCGCATCCGAGGGCACAGTCGTACCGGGCCCACTCCTTGCAATCGGCAACACCACATCGCGCGTCGATTTCGGCCGTGACCCCGGCGAGTGGGTGGACGCGTGGAGCGCATCTGGAGTGGGACACCACTGGTCTCTTTCGCTCGGGAATCGCGCCGCGGACTACCGCGCTGCGGCCAGCCTCCTCGGCATCGAATTCAGGCAGGTATGAGCGGACCCGTCATTGTCGTTGCGATTCTGACCCCGCGGCCGGGACGTACTCAGGACGTGCTCGCATCGTTCGCCAAGCTCTCCCCGCTCGTCCATCGAGAAAAGGGCTGCGAACTCTATGCAGCACATACCGACGGCCAGGTCGTCATCATGATCGAACGCTGGACGACTCGTGAGGACCTGGACGCTCATGCTGGTGGCGAGCCGCTAGAACTGCTGAACGAACTCAACACGGGTCTGCTCGAGAGACCTTACGATGTGTGGTTTCTCGAGAATGTTGCGATTGGCGACCCGAGCAAGGCCACAATCCCCTTTCCTCTACCCGAAATGAATGCCTCATGACGAACGAGACCATTGCGGCCCTCCTGGGCCGGTCGAACCGCCTCGGGTCCGACCCGAAGAACACGAACTACGCCGGCGGCAACACCTCCGCCAAGGGCACGGAGACCGACCCGGTGACTGGTGAGCCGGTCGAGCTGCTCTGGGTGAAGGGCTCTGGGGGAGACCTCGGAACGCTGACCGAGCAGGGCCTCGCCGTGCTGCGCCTCGACCGGCTGCGCGCCCTCGAGAACGTCTACCCGGGCGTCGACCGCGAGGACGAGATGGTCGCCGCGTTTGACTACACGTTGCACGGCAAGGGCGGTGCCGCCCCCTCCATCGACACGGCCATGCACGGTTTGGTGGATGCCGCGCACGTCGACCATCTGCACCCCGACTCCGGCATCGCGATCGCGACGTCGGCCGACGGGGAAGAGCTGACGAAGACGATCTTCGGTGGCCGGGTGGTGTGGGTGCCGTGGCGTCGTCCCGGGTTCCAGCTCGGGCTCGACATCGCGGCGATCAAGGCCGCGAACCCGGATGCGATCGGCACCGTGCTCGGCGGTCACGGCATCACCGCGTGGGGCGACACTTCTGAGGAGGCCGAGGCGAACTCGCTGTGGATCATTCGGACCGCCGCCGACTACATCGACGCGCACGGCCGCCCAGAGTCGTTCGGGCCGCGGATCGCCGCGAATGAGCCGCTGTCGCCTGCGGAGCGTCGCGCGAAGGCGTCGGCGCTGGCGCCGACCATCCGCGGCCTGGCGTCGACGGACAAGCCGCAGGTCGGATCGTTCACCGACGATGATGTGGTGCTCGACTTCCTCGCCTCCGAAGAGCACCCGCGGCTGGGTGCGCTCGGAACCTCCTGCCCGGACCACTTCCTGCGCACGAAGGTGAAGCCGCTGATCCTCGACCTCCCGGCGGACGCGTCCGTCGAGGACTCGATCGCCCGGCTGACGGAGCTGCACGAGCAGTATCGGGCCGAGTACACGGCCTACTACGAGAAGTACGCGACCCCGGACTCGCCGGCGATGCGCGGTGCGGACCCGGCGATCGTCCTCATTCCCGGCGTCGGCATGTTCTCCTACGGCAAGGACAAGCAGACCGCCCGTGTCGCGGGCGAGTTCTACATCAACGCGATCAACGTGATGCGCGGCGCGGAGGCGATCTCGTCGTACGCGCCGATCGATGAGTCGGAGAAGTTCCGCATCGAGTACTGGGCGCTGGAGGAGGCCAAGCTGCAGCGCCTCCCGAAGCCGAAATCCCACGCGGGCCGCATCGCTCTCGTCACGGGCGCGGCCTCCGGCATCGGCAAGGCCATCGCGACCCGGCTCGCCGCCGAGGGCGCGTGCGTCGTCATCGCCGACCTCGACCTGTCGAAGGCGCAGGCCGCCGCGGCGGAGCTCGGCGGTACGGATGTGGCGATCGGGGTGGCGGCGAACGTCACCAGCGAGTCCGACATCCAGGCGGCCATCCAGGAGGCGCTGCTGCAGTTCGGCGGGCTCGATCTGATCGTGAACAACGCCGGCCTGTCGATCTCGAAGCCGCTGCTGGAGACCACCGAGGCCGACTGGGACCTTCAGCACGACGTCATGGCCAAGGGCTCGTTCCTGGTGTCGAAGGCGGCGGCGAAGGCGCTCATCGAGCAGGGGCTCGGCGGCGACATCGTCTACATCTCGTCCAAGAACTCCGTCTTCGCCGGCCCGAACAACATCGCCTACTCGGCGACCAAGGCCGACCAGGCCCACCAGGTGCGACTACTCGCGGCCGAGCTCGGCGACTACGGGGTGAAGGTCAACGGCATCAACCCCGACGGCGTCGTGCGCGGCTCGGGCATCTTCGCCGGCGGCTGGGGCGCCAAGCGCGCCGCGGTGTACGGGGTGCCGGAGGAGGAGCTCGGCAAGTACTACGCCCAGCGCACCCTCCTCAAGCGCGAAGTGCTGCCGGAGAACGTCGCCAACGCGGTCGCCGTGCTCACCTCCGCCGACCTCGACCACACCACCGGACTCCACATCCCCGTCGACGCGGGCGTCGCGGCCGCCTTCCTACGATGAGCACCGGTACCGTCGCCGCAGTCGATCTCGGTGCGACCAGCGGCCGGGTGATCCACGCCCGCGTCGGCGCCGACACGCTCGAGCTGACCGAGGCCGCGCGATTCCCCAACACGCCCGTGCGGGTGTGGGAGGGGAATCGGGCGGCGCTGCACTGGGATGTGACCGGGCTGTACGCGAGCGTGCTTGAGGGGCTCGCATCCGTCGCCCGGACGGATCCGGCGCTGTGCAGCATCGGCGTGGACTCGTGGGCGGTCGACTACGGCCTCCTCCGCAGCGGGCGGCTGCTCGGCGAGCCGTACCACTACCGCGACGAGCGCACCGAGCGCGGGGTCGATCTCGTGCACGCCGCGGTCGAGCCTGCGGAACTCTATCGCGAAGGTGGTCTGCAGTTCCTTCCATTCAACTCGCTTTACCAGCTGGCCGTGGACGCGGCCGACGGAGTTCTTCTCCCGGGCGATCAGATCTTGCTCATTCCCGACCTCTTTGGATACTTCCTGACGGGCAAGCACTACGCGGAACGCACCAACGCTTCCACGACCGGTCTGCTGACTGCCGACGGCACCTGGAACGACATCCTGATTGACCGTCTCGAACTTCCGTGGGACGTGTTTCCTCCGCTGATCTCAGCGGGCGATCCGATAGGCCCCTTGCTCCTTTCCGTGCGCCGCGAGCTATCGTTTAGCGGCTCCGGCCCGACTGTGATGGCGGTCGGTTCGCACGATACCGCCTCCGCAGTCGTGGCGGTGCCGATGGACGCCTCCCGGGCCGCGTTTATCTCCTGCGGAACCTGGGGACTCGTCGGGGTGGAGCTCGAGGGCCGCGTCATCACCGGGGAGGGACGCGCGGCGAACTTCACCAACGAGGGTGGCGTGGACGGACGCATCCGCTACCTCCACAACGTCATGGGCCTCTGGCTGCTCAGCGAATCCATCCGCGAATGGCAGCGCCGGGGCTTGCACGTCGACCTCGCCGGGCTGCTGGCGGAGGCGGCCGAACTGCCGCGCCCGGCCGACGTCTTCGACGCCGACGACCCGCGGTTCCTCGCCCCCGGCGACATGCCGTCTCGCATCGCAGCATGGTTCCAGGAGCGTGGGCTGCGGGCGCCCGCCTCGCCCGCCGGGATGGTGCGGGCCATCGTGGAGAGCCTTGCGGCCGCGTTCGCGCAGACCGTCCACCGCGTCGGCGAGCTCACCGGCGTGCCGGTGGACACCGTCCACGTGGTCGGCGGAGGCGCCCGCAACGCGCTGCTCTGCCAGGCGACCGCCGACCGTAGCGGGTTGCCCGTCCTCGCCGGTCCCGTCGAGGCCACCGCCATCGGCAACGTCCTCGTCCAGGCGCGCGCCGCCGGACTCCTCACCGGCGACCTGGAGACGCTTCGCGCCCTGGTCGCCCGCACCACCCAGATCGTCCGCTACGACCCCCGTTAGGACCCATCCGCATGGTCGACCGTCAATTCCCCAAACCCGCCGAACTCCTGGAGCTGATGCAGTTCAAGAAGCCCGAGCTCAACCTGAAGAAGCGGCGCCTGGAGTCGGCGCTGACGATCGAGGACCTCGCTCATATCGCCAAGCGGCGCACGCCGAAGGCGGCGTTCGACTACACCGAGGGGGCGGCGGAGGGCGAGCTGTCGCTGGCGCGGGCGCGGCAGGCGTTTCAGGATGTGGAGTTCCACCCGTCGATCCTGCACGACGTGTCGACGGTGGATACGTCGTGTGAGATCTGGGGTGGTCCGTCGGCGTTGCCGTTCGGGATCGCGCCGACCGGGTTCACGAGGTTGATGCAGACCGAGGGTGAGACCGCGGGGGCGGGTGCGGCGGGGGCGGCGGGGATCCCGTTCACCCTGTCCACGTTGGGGACGACGTCGATCGAGGGGGTGAAGGCGGCGAATCCGCACGGCCGGAACTGGTTCCAGCTGTATGTGATGCGGCAGAAGGAGATCTCCTACAGCCTGGTGGAGCGGGCGGCGGCGGCGGGGTTCGACACCCTGTTCTTCACGGTCGACACCCCGGTGGCCGGGGCGCGGTTGCGGGATAAGAGGAACGGGTTCTCCATCCCACCCCAGCTCACCCTTGGCACGATTGTGAACGCGATGCCGCGGCCGTGGTGGTGGTACGACTTCCTGACCACCCCGAAGCTGGAGTTCGCGTCCCTGTCCGCGACCGGCGGGACCGTCGGGGACCTGCTCAATGCGGCGATGGACCCGTCGATCGACTACGACGACCTCGCCGAAATCCGGGCGTTGTGGCCGGGGAAACTCGTGATCAAAGGGGTGCAGAACCTCGAGGATGCGAAACGCCTGGTGGATCACGGCGTCGACGGGATCGTCCTGTCGAACCACGGCGGCCGGCAGTTGGACCGGGCGCCGATCCCGTTCCACCTCCTCCCCGAGGTGGCCCGGGAGGTCGGCCACCACACCGAGATCGCGATCGACACCGGCATCATGAACGGCGCCGACATCATCGCCGCCTACGCCCTGGGCGCGAAGTTCACGTTGATCGGGCGGGCGTACCTGTACGGGCTGATGGCCGGCGGCCGGGAGGGTGTCGACCGGACCATCCAGATCCTCACCGACCAGCTCATCCGCACCATGAAACTCCTCCAGGTGCGCTCCCTCGCCGAGCTCACCCCCGCCCACGTCACCCAACTGGCCCGGCTGCAGCCACTCCGGCGCGACACCCAACTCGAGCGGCTTGACGAGTAAGCCAGAGTTCGCTTCGTCGAGTGGGTACAGCGAAGCGCACCGCGAGAGCTTGACCCTTTCGCGCGTGGGGCCTGCAGGAAATCTTCTTGATGCAGATCCGACACCACCATTATGAAGGACCTGCCATGACCAGCACAGACACCGCATCCCTGTTCCTGCACCCCGACCGGAACCTGGCGATGGAGCTGGTGAGGGCGACGGAGGCGGCGGCCATCCGCGCGACGCCGTGGATCGGGCGCGGCGACAAGAACGCGGCCGACGGTGCCGCGGTGGATGCGATGCGCAAGTTCCTCGGGACGGTCAATTTCGACGGCGTAATCGTGATCGGCGAGGGCGAGAAGGACAACGCGCCCATGCTGTTCAACGGCGAGCACGTCGGCAACGGCCGGGGCCCTGCGGTCGACATCGCGGTCGACCCGATCGACGGGACCTCGCTGACGGCGGCCGGCCGGCAGAACGCGCTATCGGTGATCGCCGTGTCGGATCGCGGCACGATGCTCGACGCGTCGAGCGTGTTCTACATGTCGAAGATCGTCACCGGGCCGGAGGGGTTCGGGGTGGTGGACCTGTCGCAGTCGATCGGCGACAACATCCGCGAGCTGGCGAAGGCGAAGGGCAAGCCGGTGGGCGAGATCCGCGTGGCGGTGCTCGACCGGCCGCGTCACGAGGGGCTGATCGACGAGATCCGCTCGGCCGGTGCCGGCACGCGCCTGATGCTCGACGGCGATGTGGCCGGCGGTATCAACGCCGCCCGGTACGAGTCGCGCATCGACATGTGCGTGGGGATCGGCGGCAGCCCGGAGGGCATCACGACGGCCTGCGCGATCAAGGCGCTAGGCGCGTTCATGCAGGGGAAGCTGGCGCCGAAGGATGACGTGGAGCGCGCGCAGGGCGTCGCGGCGGGTCTCGACATGGACCGGGTTTACGGCGCGGACGACCTCGTGAAGGGCGACAACACGTTCTTCGTGGCGACGGGCGTCACCGACGGCGGTCTGGTGGAGGGCGTGCGCCGGAAGGGCCCGATCATCAAGACGGAGTCGATCGTGCTGCGCTCGAGGTCGGGCACGATCCGGCGTGTGCTAGCCGACCACCTGGCTACCCGTTGGCGCTAGGCAGACTGACCACGCGTTCGAAAAGCCGAGGCATCAGCTGTGTTCCCTAGTGCCGGCTGTTATGGGAGCGGATGTCGCGGCGCAGTTCGTAATGGTGTATTCGCGGATCGCACCTATGGAAAATCTGTATCGTTTCAGGTAGGTTGCCTGAAACGGTGCTGGCCAAAGCATTCCTTGCCAATGCAGCATCTTCAGCCAAAGGAGTCTGATGTTCAAACAGTCGACACGGAACCTCGTTGTGGGGGTGACGGCCGCCGTCCTCTTTGCGGCCTTCGTTGCTCCAGCCGTCCCGGCGAGCGCAGTGGGGCAAACGTACTATCTCAATAGCGCCTCAGCTACCTGCAGTGACTCGGGACCGGGGACTAGCGTCACGCAGCCCTGGTGCTCGCTTGGGCACGCGAGCCGCGGATATTCAGCAGGCGATCAACTGCTGATCGCGCGCGGTTCGACATATTCCAACCAATTTCTGACGATCAGTGGTCAGGGCACCGCTAGCTCACGAATAAGTATCGGAGCCTATGGCTCTGGTGCTCGGCCGTCGCTCAGCGGCGGGTCCAATGCCGGAGCTGCAATCGTCACGCTCCAGAACCCGAGCTACGTCTCCGTCAGTGGCCTCGAGCTCTCCTACGCCGGCGCGGGTGTCCTCGCGCAGTACAGAGCAAACTTCTCGGGCTCTCCGACAGGGAATCAGTCGCTCTTCTTCAGTGACATATACGTACACCACATCTCGGGAATCGGATCGTCGCGCGTCAACGGCGGTCCCCAGGACTTCGCGTGCCATTCCAACAATCTTGACCTTTGGCAATCAGGCGGGGTCGCCGTGACCGGGGACTACAACGTTCCCGTAAGCAGCAGCTCATACTTCGTTTCCGGAGTGACGTTCGACAGCATCGTCGGAGACCACAATCTCAACGTGGTGAACATCGACACGTGCGATGGGCGGGTTGGTAATCCTGGAACACCCGGGCCAGCCGCGCCGTACCTTGTACGTAACGTGAGCGTGAACAACGTTCAGGCGACGAACGGAGACGGCGCCGGATACTCCGAGCTGTGCAATGAAGGTACACGGTTCGACGGAGTTACGGGTCTGCGAGTCACGAATTCGACGTTCAAAAATCTCGGTGCTTGTCACGTCAATGGGGGCACGGCTGGAATCATTCTCGTATCCGTGGACACGGTCACGTTCGCTAACAACACATTGACTGATGTCCCAGCTACTGGCTCGGCCGATATGACAGCCATCGACAACGAACTCTACGTCAACAAGGTGACTCTCCGGGACAACCTGATCGCCCGTAATGCCGGGCCGGGCGTTGAGTTCCTGTCGTTGCGTGCGGGAATCGGCGATTACAACACGAATCACCTTGTTGATGGAAACACGTTCTACGGCAACGGTGGCGGATCGCTGGTCCGGATCAACCCGGCAGGCGTAGCGCTCTCCGGAACGGTGACCAACAACCTCATCGGGGACAGCCAATTCGTCAACAGCGAGGAATTCAGATCCCTCATTCCTAACAACGCGGGCAACATCACCAGCGCTACCTCGCCAACCGCTGCGTATGCGGCTGACCAGTTCGCTGCTACGCAAGGGGCAAATGGTTGGCGATATCGGACGAGCGCGAACGCGACTTCACCGACTGCATGGACTGACGCGGCATTCCAGAGCGGCCAGCATGTGACGGGTGTGTGGACAGACGGTGCAGCCGCACAAATCTCAGCCTTCGAGCAAACGCCGGGGACCGAGCGAGTCTGGACTGCGCCAGCGACCGGACGTGTCAGCTTGCGCAGTCTCGCCTTCAAGTCGGTGGCTGGCGGAGCAACGGTTACCGCTTCTGTTCGCAAGAACGGTGCTCTCGTGACTTCCGCGACTGTGGTGCCCACAGACACTTCGGGCAAGAACCTTGATGCTCAGATCGATGTGGCGGCCGGGGACAGCATTGAATTCATCGCGGCGGGAACGTCGAGTTCGTCCGACTGGCTGAGCTGGTCACCCTCTCTGATGTACACCGCCACGGCCGGTACGGGAGCTGGAAGTCTTGGAAACTCCAGCTTCGAGCAACCGTTCACAGGCGGGTATCAGTATGCGCCCGCGGATCGATCGTGGACATTCGCCAGCTTCGTGGCGGGTACCGCTGGGGACGGAGTCGTTGCGAATGGATCCACTTTCGGGAACCCTGCCGCTTCGGCCGGGGGTCAGGCCGCATTCGTCCAGGCGCAGGGCTCTGTCACCCAGAAGGTCCAAGGGCTGCTCTCGACGGGTTACAAGCTATCGTTCGACGCGGCACAGCGCAGCGGCAACTCTCAGAGCCTGAAAGTCACGTGGGATGGAACCGTGGTCGGGACGATTACGCCGTCCTCGGCCTCGTACTCGCGGTATACATTGCCCACCATCTCTGGGACTGCTGGAATCCACACTCTGGTGATTTCTGGTGTCGCGACATCGGATCAAACGGCGTTCCTCGACAATGTCTCGCTTGCGCCAGCGCCCTCCACGGACGCATCCTTCGCTGATCCCAGCTTTGAGACCGCTCGCGTGAGCGGTTATGCATACGCGCCGTCAGGATCCGGGTGGAATTTCGCAGCCACTAGCTCCGGAAACGGCGACGGCATCGTTTCGAACGGTTCGGCCTTCGGACAGGGGAATGCGCCGGATGGCACGCAGAGCGGTTTCGTCCAGCAGCAGGGAAGTATTGCGCAGACCGTATCTGGCTTCCTTGCAGCAAAACGATACGCGGTCGTCTTCAGCGCTGCACAGCGGCCGGGGCAGAGTCAAACCATCAAGGTGCTTATTGATGGGGCGGTGGTTTCAACGGTGATCCCAAGCGGGTCCCAGTTTGCGACCTACACCACCGCGCCGTTCATGCCTGGGGCGGGAGCGCACACCGTCACCTTCCTGGGTGGTGCGACTGTGGACCAGACCGCCTTCATAGATTCAGTGATCATCGCCGACGCAAGTTGACCATCGACGGGGGGCGGCCTCATCCGTCCCCCGTCCCCCTGCACGGGGCCCACAGCGCCCAACTGGAGCTACCTCATCGGTCATCGACGTACTTGCCGCCCTCTATGGGGTGGGTCAACCCCGGAGGAAGTTGTCGGAAAATTCGACCCAAGTTCCTACATTGCTTGGTTCTGACTCCATTGCTCTCCCGCGGACTTCATTGGTTCCGTTTCGCCCTCTCCCTCCTCACCCGCAGGGCTGTCGTCGCCCTTGGCTGCCTCAAGCTGATCCAGCAATCCTTGTGGACGAGCCGTCCGGCCTGTATGTCGGCCAGAGAGCCGTCTGCGGCGGCTCCCTTCTTGCAGACCGCTCGAGCGCGGCGTCGTCAACCTGAGGGGCGCCATTGCGCCCAGCAGCAGGCGGCTGGCCGAAGGCAAGAGCAAGCGCGAGGTCCGTCGCAGTCTGAAGCGCTACATCGCCCCGCGGCGGTTTCGCCACCTGCGCTGGGTGATGGCGTAACCGCCGCGCTCACAGCCAAGGCGGGATCTGTTCCGTAGGTTCGAGGCACGCGTTGTCAGGAAAGTGTGTGCGGACGATCTGTCGGATCAATTGCTCGGGCGTCGTGTTGAGCGTGGCGGCCAGTTTCAGGACCTCAACGTCTTCCCGTTGGGAGAAGTGCAGCGTCAATAGCGACAGGCCGCTGTGGTCGGTTCTGGCCAAGAAGATGTTGTCGGCAGTCCCACTCATGCCGACAGGATGATCCACCAGGGCCGGTCGCGACTAGCCCTCTGTATACCTTCTCAGTCACGGCAGTAAGCCGCGCGCCGTCGCTGTGTCCGACGCGCCAAGAAAGCGGAGCCGTACGGAGGCGGCACAGTCTTTGTCGGATGGAACGCCTTCGGCGTGCCGTTCCCCTACGTTTTCTTTCCGATCCGGCAGCCGATCATGGCGAGCTCCGGCAGCTCCGTTCCCTTCACTCGCTTGTTGCAGACTGCGCTCGCTGCGCTCCCTGCGCTTAGCAACCACTCCCTCCGGGCACTGCGCTGCCTCCGCCCGCTCTCGATCTTTGTGCCGGAACGGCAAGAAAGACGATCAGGAGCAGGACAGCACCAACGCCCCCACCTGGTCCCAGAATTCACGCGACCGCGGACGGAGGATATCCCCACCCGCAGGTGAGCCGGCCAGCTCGTTGCGAGAAGCACCGCGACTTTGTTGACGCGTGAGCCCCCCAAATGAGGGTCTCCCAGCGCCGGACAGAGAACGCGATCCTAGGTGCGGATGTAAGGGACTCCAGGGGGAACGTGAGCGCGTACGAGGAACTCGATCGTGACCGGCGCCCCGGTCCGGAAACGATCGCACTGCTGAAAGAGGTCACCGCCCAGGTAACCCGCACTCACTCGTTCCCGCCCCGCGGTTATCCGCGGTGGACCGACGAGGCCGTCGATGAGTTCGTCGGCCGCATGTTCGAGACCGGCCGGGCAGACAAAATGATCACCGGCTGCTTCATGCGTAGCGTCGACCAGCAATCCCTGGAACGGCTGCTGCTGACTTCGATCGGCAACGCGTTGAAAGACGAGGCCAAGGCCACACCCATCGGGAAACTCCGCCGCCGACTCAAGACCCTCTTGAAAGCCGATGAGCGCTTCGTGTCAGTTCCACCGAAACAATACGGAGGCGACGCATGGACGCTTCCCTCGAGCGCCGGCTTCTGGTCCGGACACCCCGACGAGCTCGACCAACTCACTCGTAACGTCGACGTCGAGCCTATAGAGACACTGCCAGCGTCAGGACCAACACCCGGCACGGCCAAAGCAAGCCTTGTCGAACTCAGTTATGCGGCGCTCCTCCGGGTTGCCGCAGCGGTTCTCGCACAGACACTCGCACGGTTCCTCGCCGCCCGGTTCTATCTCGATACCCCCGCCGTCCTGACCGGCGGGGCAGACAGCGAAACGATCGACGCCACACCGGACTCAGACGTCGCCGACCTCGCAGACGACATCCTCGCCGAGCTGACACCCCGTCAGCGGCAGCTGCTGGGGATGGGCGACGATCGTGCGTCGATCATGAACCAGTTCGGGGACGACGGAGCCGACGACTTCGAAAGTGCGGTTCGGATCCTGCGTACCTATCGGCAGACGGAGCTCGGCCACGAGGCGATCCTGGAAGTGCTTCGTCGGTGCGGTGAGGAACACAATGACTGAGTTACGTCGTCTGTGCTGTAGTGAAGCAACAACAGCCAACGCCACTACGGAGCAGAGATGAATGACGCGTTCCCGCCATACACGAACGCCGACCTTCTCGCTGCAGCCGCACGAGTGCATCTCCCACCACGACCGCAGGAGCCGTCCCGGATCAGCAGCGGCCAGCTATGGCGGCTGGAATGGGACGGAGTGTCCACTCTCGGCACGATCGCTGAAGATGACGATCGGCAACCGCTCGTTGTGCCTGTCAGCTTCGAATCCGACTCGCTAGCAAGCGGGCGAAGCATTTCAGTTCCGGGCGCATCAGCGCACGCGACAGCGTTCACTCATCACGCCAAGGCGGTGCCCGCGATCGTATTGGACAGCCTGATCGCCGATCTCGCAACGCCATTAGAGGCGGAAAGGGTCGATGAGGTGGTTGCAGATCCGTACGGGGCGCTCGATGTGTTCGAACGGGTGCACGCTTGGACTGCGCTGGCGGATGGCGCAGGCGACCTCGGCAACATGCTGAAGGCTCGGCTCTCGCCCAGCGACCTCAAACGCATCCTGGCGGTCGACGGAACATCTGCGATGGCTCTGCTACGGAACGAACGCCCGTTGACGACCGATGAGGCGGCCGCCCTCGCTGACGTCACCGAGATTCCCGCCGACGTGCTCCTCACCCACGCTGCACCGATTCCGTCGGAGCTGAAGGATGCGCTCTTCCTGCGACAGTTCCGTGGTGCCGTCCGGCAGTACGCGAAAGCGCTCGGCGGAACCGACTCGAACGCCTGGGTTGTGAGCGCTCAAGGCATTCAAGCGACGCGATACCGCCAGACCGGTCCAGGAGACAACTGGGTCACTCGCGCGGAGCGATTCTTCGAAGGAGAGCTATGACGGAGAGAGCGGATCGGATTCGGGCACGCTTGGACGCGAAAGACCAGGCGGCGCTGATACTCGAGGAGTTCAATCGTCAGGCCCCCGACCAGCTCGACGCGCTCCGAGCCGACCCGATCGCGTGGCTGGAAGCGTGGCCCCAGGTTGAGCTTGTCCAGCTGGAGCCGAACCGCGTTCCCGGTTCGTCGGACGAGTGCGTTGTCGACGGAACCTACGTGGGCGCTTCTACACCGCCGCGAATCGGTGTCGGCGGTGGCACGCAAACCCGAACTCAGTTCACTGCCCTTCACGAACTCGGCCACCACCTGCAGATGACCGGGGATGCCCTCCTAGACGCATTGGGAGAGCGCTCCGACCTCGGACGCTCCCTGGAAGAGGCAGCCAGCGATGCGTTCGCCGCAGCCGTACTCATCCCGGAAGACATCGCGAAGCAATACCTGGGGGTCGGCACCCCCGCCGCCGCCGCGATCGCTGAACTGTGGAAGCAACTCCCGCACGCGTCGCGGCAAGCCGTCCTCGTCAGAGCGGCACAGGCGTTGACCTCCGACGGGCACGTTCTACTACTCAACGCCGAGGGTGGAGTGGAGTTCGCTGCTTGCCGGGGAGCGATTCGACTTCCTCGACTGTCCGACCAGTCGAAGACCGCACTGTGGCGGGCAGGCAGATCGAATACCTCTGGAACTTGGACGTCGAGGACGCGATTCCGATACGGGCAACTCGAAGCCGGAGACACGTTCTACGCTCAGGCTGCCAGCATTGGCGCCGGCTACCAAGTCGTGGTTGCCGCCGTCGAGAAGGTGCCGTGGATGTTCTCGGTCAACCAGCCGGAGTATCACCGATATGGGCGCGAAGCGTACTGCGAGCGGTGCACTGAGGAGTTCTTCGCTACCTCCTTCTGCGGAGACTGCTCGCAGCCCGTCTGCCCGCGATGCAATCGCTGCGGCTGCGGCGGTGGGCTGGCCGAGTTCACATGCAAGCGATGCGGCTTTATCCGAAGCCCCGGAGAAGCAAGCGCTGTGGAGGGCGTCTGCACGGAGTGTACTGCCGTGTGAGATACGTCGTCTGTCCATGGCGGAACGGAGAATCCGTTTCACCGCACACCGTGCGGTCACTCGTCCTGAAGGAGGACACCATGCCTGTCGGAACGACAGCACACACCGGACAGCGCTGCCCCGAAAGCGGCGTCTGGACCGTGGTCGGTACGCCGTCCACCACCGCCCCCATCGCGAAGGGCAACGTCATGCCGCCCTACGCGAACAAGGCGGTGACTTGGCGTCTCACCCGGCTCGCGTAACCGGTTGGGGAGAGTCGAAGGAACTTACCCCCTCCGACTCTCCCCAAAACTCACATCCTCGCAATCACACGAAAGAAGGAGCCATCATGGCACCCTCCATCCCCACCCTCACCTGCCCGTACTGCCGGCACACGTTTGTCGGCGTCAGCGTAACCCGCCACGGTCTGATCCGGTGCGGCAACTGCGGCAAGACCATCCGGATCTAGAGCAGCGCGGCCCAACTCACGACCGCCAACGACGCAGAAGGGAGGACGGCTTCGGCCGGCCTCCCTTCCGGGTTTCATGAGGTAAGTCGACGCGCATCAGCACCGTCCGTGTCCGAGTACTGTCGGATCGTGAAGGTGTCGAGGCTCGACTACTCGAGAGACGAGGGTGCGAGATCTGACCGGTCTCGAGTCCGTACGGTTGCACATCCGAGGAACGTACGCGTACGTTCCCGACAGCCGGTGGGCTGACTTCGGAGGCACCGAGTATTTACTCGTAAGAGAACCAACGAACACCAACGATGCCAGCGCCGTCGCCGTCTACGGCCGAGAACGCAAAGTCGGCTACGTGTCGTCGTCCAAAGCAGCCTCCCTTGCACCGCTTCTAGACCAACTCGACGACTGCGACGGATTCGTCGTCAGCGGCGCGAGCACCTCGGACACCAGCATCCGGCTATGGGTCGACCTGCCCACGTTTCCGGCGCTGCGCGCTTACGTGAAGCGCAATGCTGCCCCGTCCTCGTAGTCGCCCTACTTGCTCGGCGCCGGCGGGTTCGCGGGCCTCGCAGGAGCCGGAGCGATTCCAGGCGGGACAGACGGACCCCTCGGCGGGACGACCTGATTGTGCGGGGTGCCGGCTCCGCGAGCGCCTTCGCTGATCGGCTTCGCGGCCGCTCCGAACTGCCCGCTGCCGCGAGCTCCCTTGCTGGTGTTGCTGAGCTGCTGCTTATTCTCCATTGCTCTCCGTCCTCTCGTTATCGGTCAGATCGTCCCCAGTGGCATCCGGAGGGTCGAAGAACTCCACGATATGGTCGTCGCTGATCCGGAGCCACACCCCGGCGGTCCCGGGTATTAACTCACCCAGGGTGCCGTCGGCTTCAACGAAGTACTGGTGACTCAGGTACAGATCCCGTGGCTCGGGGTATGTGCTGACGTACGACCCGCTCCCGAAGAATCCGCCCAGCATTCTCCCGTCAGGGAGTGTCACGCGAACGGCGCGGCCTCTGGGGTCGGTTGCACCTTTGTCCCACGCTGTTGGGACGGCTTCGTAGTAGGTGGTCCTCTCGATCACGTACTTCGATTGGGCCCTCTGCTTCTTCCTCTTCTTCGGGCGAACTACGCGTGGCGCCTTGGGCACGCGCCGCCGAATTCTGTAAGGGCTGTTGAGAACGAATGAAAGCAGCCCAGGAATCGCGAACGCCCCGGCGAGCACTGCGAGACCGAGAAGGCCCGGCTCCTCCACAAAGACCTTGTTACCCTCGATGTGAACCACCGAAGCGATCCAGGCAGCCCCAACTGCGAGGTAGATCGCGTCGAGAAGGACAGAGACGACCAAGGCCTGCGCAATCCGCGCATCGATCGTAAGGTCGTCGAATCTGAACCCGCGAAGGGTACGACGCACCAGCCCGTAGGTGAGACCGGGCACCAGAAGGACAACGATCGCGGCGATACCGAAGGCTGTGGTTGGAAAAGGCATGAGTTAGATCGGAAGCGGGCCGGGACCTCTGTCCCGGCCCGCCACACATCAGTGCTTCGTCGGGTCCACGAGGACGTAACCCATTCCGGGTCGCGGCGTCGGCGGCAGAGGTTCCCCTCGCGTCACCGTCCGCTCGGCTCCGGTGTGGCCGCCGCGTGGGCCGACTTGCTCGTACTGACCGGACCGTGGCGCTTCCTCGCCCGGCTTCATCACCTTGGGAGACATCCGTTTCACCTTCCTGGATGCCGGCGGTCCACCGGTCGATGCGAACGCCGCCGGAAATCCGGCGGATCCGCACCGACCGGGTTAAGCTCGAACTGATCGGCCTCGACAGTTGATCAGCTTGGGCCCCGGAACCGCTTGACCTTGAGTCGAAGCGATTTGCTCCGGGGTCTTGGCGTATCCACAACCATCTTCTTCGTGGATCCCAGCTTTCTCGTCCGACACGCCGGTAGCCTCCCCTAATCCATTCATTCGGTTCGCTAGCGTTACCAGTTTTGCGTCAGTCGACTTGCGCAGGCCGGCGAGCGTGACGAGGCTAGCCCGGCGCCCCGGTGCGCGGACGAATCACGCACACCTTCGGACGAGGGACGAGCGGAGCGTCGCTGTTCACGGCGGTGTGGGCATCGATCCAGATTCTGTGGTGGACCTTCTCGCGGGCGTACCACTGATTCCGCCAGTGCCCGCGGACTGGCCACTGTAACGTCCGTCGGACGGTGGCAGCTGCCGGCTCCCGGATCCAGGTGTCGTGCCGGGAGAGGTAGATCAGCTGCGTTCCTGTCTGAGGCTCGCGGGATCCACGCTCCCTTGGCTTCGGTGTGCTTGCCTTCTGGCCTGCTGCTGCAGCCGGTATAGCTGCAGCGAGACCGGCGAGTAGGGCGAGCGACAGATCCCCGCGTCCTGCAAGTGGAGGGTGATCCCGGTGCCATAGGAGTAGGTGCCCTCGACGCCGACTTGTCGGACGAGACCGAACGCGGCGATATAGGCCGCGATCGCTTGATAGCCGATGAGCGTTGCGGGGAAGCCGGCGTCGCCGAGCCTGCGCCCAGCGGTGTCGATCACGGCGACGTGGTGGGTTTCGGCGTGGGTGTCGATGCCGGCGATGGCTTCCGGCTGGATCATTGTCATGATGAATCTGCCTTCCGTTTTCCGATGAGGAGGCTCGCCGGTCAGGGAGGGCAGACAAAACGTTGACGGGGCTTCTACCCAAGCTCCTATAAGGTCATGCCAGCCCTGGCCGGCTCGCACCCTGCCCCCGGATGGACAGATCAATTCGAAGGCATCAACGCCAGCCACAGATTGGGTCACACCCAAGGGCAGGGACGTCTTTATCGTCGACGTCAGAGATATCCTGATTCGCCGGAATGTCACATTTCAAGAAATTGGCATTTGACTACATTTTGACTACAACCGCGCGAATTCCCGTGAGATCACACGAGATCACAGGAGCTCTACTTCGTTGACATTCCGCGGAAGTTGGCCGGGATTCCAAGGGTCCTGGGGCCCCGAACTAGAGTTCAAATCCCACCGGTACCGCCACGTGCAAGCCCCCGCGATCCCTGTTTCTACAAGGGATCCGGGGGCTTTCTCGTGCTGGTCACAATGGGCCGAGCATGTCGGTCACGGCAGCGTCCAGTTCGAGGCCTTCGAGGACCGTGAGGAGTTGCTGTTCCTCGTAGCGGAAGTGGCTTTCCATGATCGCGGCGATGCCGCCCAGGTGTCGGTCGAGTTCCTCGGTGGAGACCGTGCCGTCGAGCGCTGCCCGTAGCTCTGTGAGGAGATGCGAGATCATCGAGTGGTCCTGTTCGAGCGCGCGAAGCACGGGAGTCAGATCCGGGCGGGCTTCCTCGAGCGCAGGGAAGAGAGCCCGGTCTTCACCTCGGTGGTGGCCGTCGAGCGCAGCGCAGAACCCGTGGCAGTACAGGAGCAGGTCGCGGCCGACGTGCTCGACATCGCCGCCGCTGCTGAGCGCCTCCTGCGTGACGCGCACGGCGTCGCGGAGGCGCTGATGAACGCGTCGTAGTTCGCTGCTCCAGACGATGAGCCTGGTCGTCTCGCGGTCAGTCACGCGAGAGGGAAAGGAGTGATGAAATCATCGACAGTCCTTCGGTCCGACGCCTCCATGCCTGACACAGACTGCCACCGACACGCGACGTTACGACGATTGTAGGGGGCGACGTCAACGGCTTTACCTCTGGTCGCGGGCGATCGACGCGCGTGTGTCCTTTCCCGTCGCGATCGTCTTCTTCGGCTTCGGAGGCGGGGAGAGCCCGTATGGGCTGTCCGTCACCCGTGAACTGTGCGGAAAATGCCCCTGACGGTGGCCAGTATCTCGCTCGAGGTCTTGATCTCGCCGAGGTAGGAACTCGCCTTCTTCAGGACATTCGGGTTGAACCACTTGGCCTTGCTGTAGGTCGACGAGGGCAGGGCGCTCGACTTCTTCGGAAACAGGTCCTTGAAGGATTTCCCGCAGTAGTAGTCGTTCATGGCGCTTGTCGCCCACGCTGATGCGAACGACAGGGGCTCGATCTTCTTGCTCTTCTTCAAGGCGTTCGCGGTGTCGACCGCGGCCCACGCGCAGTTCCACAGAAACGCCCGCGTCTTCGATTTGTACCCGCTGGTCGCGATCCGCTTCGCGTAGTCCTTTCCGAGGTCGGCGATCTTCTCGGCTTCGTGGTTGTAGAACAGCCAGCTCGAGGTGATGAGCGGCTTGGCCACACCGAACTTGACGTCATCCAGGGAGGTGAGCCACACGGTCTCGCCTGGTGCCACGATCCACTCGCTGTGGGACAGGCCCGCCCAGGTCGTGAACTGTGAGAAGAGTGATGTCGCGGTATCCGTCGCATGCGCGATGTCGCTCCAGTGCGGCACGTCCTCGTCGTAGACCGAATCGTAGAACGCCCAGACCACGGGCGAGTCGTTGGTGAAGCTGTACTCGTAATCCTCCGCCGGACGCGTTTCCCCGAGGTCGCAGAGCGTGAGGAGGTCGTTGTACTCGGCCTCGAGCGGGGTCTCGGCGATGGTCTGCAGGCCGACGGAGGGGGCCTCGCAGTCGTCAGCGCTGGCCACCGCCGGAGACGACGATGCCGAGACGACGCCGACTCCGAGGGCTGCAGCGAGCGCAAAAGCCACCGCTCGTTTCATCGGCATCCCTCCATCGGGTCTGCTTCTCGCGGCGGGCGACTGGGTCCACCGGGACGAGCTCGAGGCGCTGAAGGCTGTTCGGACTCGACCACATTATGAGGGTTCCCCACTTTCCCGGCAATGCGTACGGACACGCGCCGTCGCTCAGTGGGAGCGCGTCAACGCCCTCGCGCTCCGCAGGAAGGACGCCTCGAGCTCCTCGGCCGGGTCGAGGTAGCCGGCGACCATCGCGCCGTCGCGGATGAGCATCAGGTCGTCGGCGACGCTGCGCGGATCCGCGAGTCCGAGAGGCTCGACGATCTCGCGGAACGTGTTCTTGCACCACGCGCGGTGAGCGTCGACTGTCTTTCGGACGGAGCTCTCCGGGTCGGGGTATTCGGCAGCGGCGTTGATGAAGGGACAGCCGCGGAAACCCTGCAGGCAGGAGAACTCCCCGAGCTGGGCGGCGATGAGCTGGAACACCCTGTCGGGGTCGCCGTCCGCTGCGGCGATCGCCCCCAGGATCCCGTCGCGCTCCTGCTGTGCGCGCAGCTCGAGGTGTGCGACGACCAGGTCGTCCTTGCTCTTGAAGTGGCGGTAGAAGGTCACCTTGGTGGTGCCGGCGCGTTCGATGACCTTGTCCACGCTGACCGCGCGCAGGCCTTCCGCGTAGAACAGCTCCGTCGCGGCGCCGACTAACAGCTCGCGCATCGACGTCTTCACGTTCTCGATCATAGGTGGCTCTTTTCCGGGTCGCTTGCGAAGACCGCTCGTCTGCGGCTAGGGTGACGCATGTAGAGTTACTAGTCATTCTACATGGACTCACGAAAGAACGGAACGGCATGACAACCACCACATCCGAGGCGCGTCCAGCGGCCATCGCCTCGTCCCTGCGCACCCTCTACTTCGTCCGATTCGGCTTCGCGATCGTCTGGGCCATCATCGTCGGCGTGACGGCGGCGACCATCACGCCGCTGAGCGCCACGCTCCTCGTGCTCTACCCGGTGTTCGACGCTGTTGCCGCGGTCATCGATCACCGCGCCTCGCGGGGGACCCGATCGGCTGCCCTCCTGTACGTGAACATGGGGTTGAGCCTCCTCGCGGCCATCGGTCTGGCCTTCGCAGTGACGTCCGGCCGTGCCGCCGTGCTGCTGGTCTGGGGTCTGTGGGCGATCACGGCCGGCGTGGTGCAGCTCATCGTCGGGATCTCGCGGCGCTCTCTCGGAGGCCAATGGCCGATGATCCTCAGTGGCGGCATCTCGGTGCTGGCAGGGGCGGCCTTCGCGCTGCAGTCCTCCGGAGCTTCGGCCTCGCTGGTGGGACTGGCCGGCTACGCGACGCTGGGTGGCATCTTCTTCCTGGTGTCGGCCATCCGCCTCAGCCGGACCGCCAAGGCGAACGACCGATGAGCGGGGCGGAGTACGACGTCATCGTCATCGGCGCCGGCCCGGTGGGGGAGAACGTCGCCGACCGCGCGGTGCAGGGCGGTCTCTCCGTCGTGATCGTGGAGGCGGAGCTGGTCGGCGGCGAGTGCTCGTACTGGGCCTGCATGCCGACGAAGGCTCTCCTTCGCGACGCGGCCGCCCTCCGTGCGGCCCGGAGCCTGCCGGGCGCCGCGTCGGCGATCACGGGGGAGCTCGACACGGCTGCGGTACTCCAGCGCCGGGATCGCTTCGCGTCGCACTGGCACGACGATGGTCAGGTCGAGTGGCTCGAGGGCGCCGGCATCGCGCTCGTGCGCGGCCACGGGCGCCTCCTCGGTCCGCGCACCGTCGAGGTGACCGCGCCCGACGGAAGCACCACGGTTCTGGTGGCGCAGCACGCAGTGGTCGTCGCGACAGGCACTCGCGCGGCCCTTCCGCCCATCCCCGGACTCGCCGAGTCGAAGCCCTGGACGAGCCGGGAGGCCGTCTCGGCCGAACGCCTCCCCGGGCGCCTCGCGATCATCGGGGGAGGCGTGGTCGGCAGCGAGATGGCGACCGCCTACAGCGCTCTCGGCACGGCGGTGACGCTGATCGCCCGCGACGGCCTCCTTCCGCGGGTCGAGCCGTTCGCCCGCGACCAGGTCGCAGACTCCCTTTCGGCCGACGGGGTGCGGCTCGTCATCGGGGCGGAGCCGACCGAGGTCACCCGGGAGGCCGACGGGACGATCCGCATCCGCTTGAGCGACGGCGAGGTGGTGCGAGCCGACCAGGTGCTGGTCGCCACCGGCCGCCTGCCCAATACCGGCGAGATCGGCCTGGAGGCCGTCGGGCTCGAACCCGGGAGCTGGCTCTCCGTCGACGAGACGCTCCGCGTGCTGGACGGCGACGGCATCCCCGTCGCGCACGGAGGGTTGTACGCCACCGGCGATGTCAATGGTCGCGCCCTTCTCACCCACCAGGGCAAGTACCAGGCCCGTGCCACCGGTGACGTGATCGTCGCCCGCGCACTCGGCGCCGAGGTCGACGACGCTCCATGGGGCAGGCATGCCGCAACGGCTGACCGCGGTGCGGTGCCTCAGGTCGTCTTCACGTATCCCGAGATCGCGTCCGTCGGCCACACCCTGGCGAGCGCGACTGCGGCGGGCCTGCGGGTGCGCCCCGTCGAGTACGACCTCGGCGCCGTCGCGGGTGCCGCTCTCCACGCGGACGGGTACACCGGGCGAGCAAGCATGCTGATCGACAGGGATTCCGGAACGATCGTCGGCTTCACCGCCGTCGGCCCGGACACCGCCGAGCTGCTGCACGCGGCCACGATCGCCATCGCGGCGGCCGTCCCGATCGAGCGGCTCTGGCACGCAGTACCCGCCTACCCGACGATGAGCGAGGTCTGGCTGCGCCTGCTCGAGACGGCGGGCAGCGACACCCGCAACCGCACACACCGATCCACCGAAAAGCTCGTCACGAGCGACCGATAACGAAAGAAGGACACGATGCCCACCAAGATCACCCTCATCATCGACAACCCCGCCGACGCAGCCGCGTTCGAGCGCGACTACGCCGAGGTCGAGGCGCTCGCGCGCCGCCTCCCGGGCCTTCTCCGAGTGGAGGCCGCAAAGGTCTGGCCCAAGGAGGACGGAACGCCCACCCCCGCGCACCGCACGCTCGACCTCTACTTCGACAGCTACGAGGAGGCGTCCGCCGCTGTCTCCACACCGATCGCTGGTGAGTTCTTCCAGCGCCTGGTGGCAACGGGGACGCCGTTCACCGGACTCTTCTCGGACATCGAGCAGGGCTGAGGCCGGCCTCCCCTGAGAAGGGCTATGACCTGGGCGCCGCCCCCGAGGCGGCGCCCCGGACCCTCCTGAGCGTTCACACATTTTCATGAAGAATCCTCAATTTGGTCTAGAGAGACGCCCGTCACTGGTCTAGCGTCATGCACGGCGGGTTCCACGGATCGGTCAGATCCGCCCGCACGCGATCGGGGTGGATCATGAATCATGGGCGGGTCGGTGCGGTCTTCGCCGCTGTTCTCGGAGTGTTGGCAGCAGGTGCCGTCGGGAGTCCAGCCGTCGCAGCGGTCCCCACTCCGGTCATCGTCATCAATACGCCCTTCGGTCCCTCCACTGACGTCGCCAGTCAGCGCTTCGCCGATGGAGCCCGAACCTCTCTTGCGTATGCCGACCTCACCAGAGGCATTCAGGTGGGAGGAACGGACGCGACCGGCGCTGGCATGAACGTGCAGATCGTTCCGCCGGCGGGAAGGCTGCTCGCCCCGGGCCACTTTTCGACGGGCTCCACCATCGCCGGCGTGCCGGACGCCACGAAGCCGGTGGTCTCCCTCGTCACTGCGGGGCAGTCGGGCCGGTTCGAAGGCGAGCTAGACATCGTAGACCTGGCCTGGGATGCGACCGGCCATATCACGCGATTCGACGTGCTCATGACGGGTGTGGGCGAGATTCGGTGGAATGAGCCGGAACCGCCCGGTGTGACCATCGGAGCACACGCATTCACCTTCCCGCGGACGCCTCTCGGGCTCGCACCGATCTATCAGAGGGAGTGGCTGCACAATACGAGCGGCGCAGCGATCTCGATCGGCGCCATCGGCGTGAGCGGCAGCGCCGCCGGCGACTTCGCCGTGTCGGGCGACAGCTGTGGGAACCGGGCCCTCGCCGCGGGCGCGAGCTGCTCCTTCCTGGTCGGGTACTCGGCGAAGGCCGTAGGCCCGCGCATCGCAGCGCTCGCCATTCCGATCGGAGGCGCGGTGCGCTCGGTTGCCCTCTCGGGCACGACGCTTCTTGGCACGAACTCGCTGGTGTTCGACGGCTATCCGTGGGTGACGGGCGGTGTGAAGAACGTCGACACGGCCGGACCGTTCGACATGCATGTCTGGCCTCGCCCCGCCTACTTCGAGTGGCAGATCACGAAGCCGTACGGAGTGGGAGGTACTGTCGCGGATCTCGCACTGGTCTCCGCCGATGGCGGACCGCTGCAACCCGGTCAGCACACCACCGTCGGCGTGACAGACGGCGGGCACGGTCAGTACGGCGCCTCCATCAGCGCCACCGGTCACGGCTGCGGAACCTATCGCGGCACGGTGAATGTCCATGCGTTCGCACCCGACCGCAACGGGATGCCGTCGATCGCCGACGTCGACTTCACCATCGTCTGTGACGATGACGACGCGAATCCTGTCGTCGGGACGCTGCTCTGGCAGTCACGGAGCGACGTGACACCGCCTCCAGCTCCGACGGGAGTGACGGTCTCGGGGATGACCGCGACCTGGACTCCACCCGCCTCCACCGACGCGGTCCGGACCATCGCGCGCCTCGTCGCGGGCGACGGTTCGAACGCGACGCCGACGAGCGGCTGGCCCCTCGCGGACGGGACAGGACGTCAGGCGCAACTGCCGAGTGCGGGGGCAGGTCGGTACACGGTGGCGGTGTTCGCGGTCGATGCAGCCGGCAACGTGAGCGGCGCGGGGGCGGTGCCGTACACTGTCGGCTCCACCGCGCCCACCGTCACCGTCCCGACTGCGCCGATCATCACGAAGGTGATAGCGGGCGACCGCAGCGTCACCGTGACCTTCACGCCCCCGGCGAGCGATGGCGGGTCACCGATCACGGGGTATCAGCTTCGTGCCACATCGCTGCCGACGCCGGTCACCGGCGGCGGCAGCCCCCTCACCATGACCGGACTCACCAACGGAGCCCCGTACGTCTTCCAGCTCGTGGCGGTGAGCGCGGCCGGGACCGGGCAACCGGCCGTCACCGGAACAGTGGTCCCACAGGCGCCGACGGCCCCGCCGCCAGCGGCGAAGGAGCTCCTACCCGATCCGGGGTTCGAGGCGGGAACCGGCGGCTGGAAGGCGTTCGTCACCGGCACCCTGACCACGGTCGCTTCGCCCGTGCACAGCGGCTCCGCCGCCCTCAAGGTCGCTGCTCCGAACACGTCTCCGGGAACCCTCGTCGGTCTGACGCAGAACACGGTCGTGAGCAGCACCGTCGCCGGCGCTGTGTACACGGCGTCCTGTTGGGTTCGTCCCATCTCCGCCGGCCTGGGCGTTCGCGCCGAGTTCCTCGAGTACACGCAGAACTTCAGCAGCAACCTCCACATGCCCATGACGACGGTCGCGTCCCTCGCTGCCGGCACCTGGACGCAGGTCACCTGGAGCGGGACCGCGGTCCGTTCCGGGGAGCGGATGATCCCCCAGATCTACTCGGTCAACCAGACGGCGGCGACGGGGGCGATCCTCTACGACGATTGTTCCGTCACCGTGCGCTGACGACAGGCTTCACGCATTCACCGGGCCGCTACGGTGCATCGCGACGCTTCACGACGCACCGTTCACCGACGCCTCCGCATCCGCGCGGCGCTGAGCCTCGGCACGCCGAGTCTCGCGCGCCGCGCGGAACCAGGCGTTCGACGGGCGCACCCAGAGCAGGACGATCCCGGCGATGCCCGCCACCCCCAACGTCAGCGCGATCGGGCTTCTCCAATCGAGAGCGGCGGTGACGACCGATACGGCACCCAGGATCGTCGCGACGACGCGCGCCCAGGCCGCTCCTCGTCGGAGGCGGAAGGCGGCGAGCAGGCAGAGAGCGAACAGTGCGACGACGATGAGCTGGCCCGTGATGGAAGCACCGTGGATGAGTCCGGCGGACTGCTCCGCGACGGCTTGCCCGTATTTCGTGCGGCCAGATTCGATGACCCTCTCGTTCACGGACCATTGGCGAACGATAGTGAACGGCAGGAGGATCAGCCTCACGGCGACGATCCCGAGGAAGACCCAGAAGGCGGCTGCGACCTGCTTCGGGGGCGGCCCCAGGGGTTCCGCGGCGTCCGGAAGGGTGGCCTCTGTCGCGTCCGTCATCGCTCTCCCTTCGGTACGCCGATGGCGAGCCTAGCGCCCGCGCGGCGGACGCCCCGGGTTTCTGTGAACTCTGGAATCCGGGGCGTCCGTCATGCGGACTGCTTCGTCCGGCGGCGGGGCGGCCCGCTCAGCTGCGCGACCATGCCTGGTTGGGGGCGCCGTTGCAGTACCAGACGTCGACGTTCGTGCCGTTTCCGGTTCCCGCGCCGGCCGCGTCGAGGCAGAGCCCCGGGTCGGCTGCGGAGGTGATCGTCCCGTTCGCGTTCACGCTCCAGCGCTGAACGTCGGTACCGGTGCACGACGCGATGATCACGGCGGCTCCGGCTGCAACGGTCGAGCCGTCGGTTCCGGCCTGCATGCAGAGCTCGCCGTACACGGTGAGCTGACTGTCGCTCGTCAGCTCCCAGCTCTGGTTGCCGCCGCCGTTGCAATCCCACAGATCGAGGCTGGTGCCTGGCGTCGTGCTGAAGCCGGGAACGTCGACGCAACGGCCGGATGCCTGACCGACGATCGGCTGACCGGGAGGAGCCGCGGGCAGGTCGTTGACGGGCTCCGTGTCGCCGTATCCGTAGCCCCACTTCAGCTGCGCGACGCCGGTGACGCTGTTGTCCGTCAGTGTGCCGTCCGGCTGGAGTGACTCGATCGAGTAGGAGTCGCCGGCTCGCAGACCCGGCCAGTAGACGATGCCCATCCGGTGGCTGCGGGCGAAGTCCGTCACGGCGGCGAGGTATGACGTGTACACGTTCCCGTTGTGGGCCCCATAGTTGAGCCCGATGGTCATCGGAGAGCCGGCCTCGTCGATGATCGTCCGGCCAGCGTACGCGCCGACGCGCGCGGCGAGGTCGGCGGTCCACTCCGCCTCGGTGGTGTGGTCGGCCCAGTAGCCGTAGAAGTGCAGCGAGAGCAAGGTGCCCTTGAGCTGCGGAGCGTCGCCGACGCCGGTCACGTTGTCGTTGTACCCGGTGCCGCTGATCACCACGCGGTTGCGCGGAACCTGGCGGTGATCCGCCAGCCACTGCGACGTCACCCCGACCCACTGCGCGAGGGTGTAGCCATGCGGCTCGTTCATCGGCTCGAAGTACACGTTCTGGGTGTGCTGGAACGCGCTCACCACCGTGTTCCACATGGATGTCCAGGCGGGCACATCGTCGATGATCCCGTCCTTGCTGGTGTCGGCCTCCCAGTAGCTGAGGATGACCTTGTCGCCCCGTGCCGTCGCGGCGTCGATCGCTCCGCGGTAGGACTCCCACCATGCCGTGCCGACACTGGCCGGGTTGATGGGCAGCCGGACCGTGTTGGCACCCAGATTCTGCCCGAAGCCGCCCAGGATGCGCTGTGCCGTCGCGAACACCTCGTCGCGGCTGTCCGACGTGCTCAGTCCCGTCGGGACGACGGCGTCGGCGGCGTAATTGTCGCGCGGGTCGGCCCAGTTGACTCCCTTGAACTCCGATGTCCCCGGCCCGTGCGCGGGCTGCGGCTGGTCGGCCATGGCGGGGGTGGATGCGGTCAAGGCTGCCAGCGCGAGCGTGCCGGCGACGGCGGCCGCCAGCACTCCTCTCCGGGGGTTCTTCGGCAATGTTGACGTCAACATTTTGCGGTGCATGTGATCCTCGTCGATCTGTCGGGGGGTGATTCCGTCGGGCTGGTCAGCGGCGCGACCCGGTGCGGACGATGCTGCCACGGGCTCGCGGCGGCGTCAAGGAAGCGGGTCGGCCTCGCTCGGCCGGCCCTTGACAACTAAATCGAGTACACTCAAAATTGAGTGAACTCAAGAAAGGTTCGTGATGAAAGCCGTTGTCCTGTCCTCCTATGCGTCCCGCCTTGCCGTCGACGAGGTGCCCGAGCCGGCCGTCAGACCGCGCGACGTACTGATCGACGTGCGCGCCGCCGGGCTCAACCAGCTCGACGAGAAGCTCCGAGCCGGCGAGTTCAAGCGGATCGTGCCGCTCGAGCTCCCCGCGATCCTCGGGCTCGATGTCGCCGGCACCGTGGTCGCGGTCGGGTCGGAGGTGAGGACATTCGTGCCCGGCGACCGCGTGTACGGGAGGGTCCAGGATGGGCGGATCGGCACGTTCGCTCAGCGCATCGCCGCCGACGAGAACGACCTCGCTCCCATTCCGCCCACCCTCACGATGAGCGAAGCCGCCTCCCTCCCGCTCGTGGCGCTGACCGCGTGGCAGGCGCTCGTCGTACGTGCCAGGGTTGAGCCGGGGCAGAAAGTCCTCATCCACGCCGGCGCCGGGGGAGTCGGCTCGATCGCGATCCAGCTGGCCAAGCACCTCGGGGCCACCGTCGCCACGACAGCGAGTGCGGCGAACGCCGAGTTCGTGAGGTCGCTCGGCGCCGACGTCGTGATCGACTATCGCGCAGACGATTTCGAGCAGCAGCTCAGAGGCTACGACGTCGTGCTCGACAGCGTCGGCGGTGACAACCTGCTGAAGTCGCTTCGCATCCTGCGCACGGGTGGGGTCGCCATCGGGATCGCCGGGCCGCCCGATCCGGCTTTCGCACGCCGGCTCGGACTCAATCCCGTCCTGCGTGCGGGCATCGCCGCGCTCAGCCGCACGGTGCGCCGCGCCGCCCGACGGCTCGGCGTCGAGTACTCGTTCCTCTGGATGTCGGCCAGCGGCGAGCAGTTGCGCGAGATCTCCGCGCTGGTCGAGTCCGGGGCGATCCGTCCGATCGTCGACCGTGTGATCCCGTTCGAGGAGGTCCCCGAAGCGGTCGCACGCCTCGGGACGGGCGGAGGCCGAGGCAAGACCGTCGCCGTGATCGCCCGCGGCGACGGTCAGGCCTGATCACCATCCATCGCATCGACAAGGAGTCCGTCACCATGACCGACACGAACCCCATCACGTCGTACGCCGAGGCGCCGACCCGGCACGTCAGCGCCGCGGGTGTCACCTTCGCCTATCGCGATCTGGGACCTCACAGCGACATCCCTGTCGTCTTCTTCGTGCACCTCGCCGGCACGCTCGACAACTGGGACCCGCGCATCGTCGACGCCATCGCGCGCGAGCGACGCGTCATCACCTTCGACCAGCGCGGTGTCGGGGCCTCCTCCGGAACCGTGCCACGAACTCTCGAAGAAGCGGCGGACGACGCCTACACGTTCATCCGAGCGCTCGGTCTCGACCGGATCGACATCTTCTCCTTCTCGATGGGAGGGATGATCGCGCAAGACCTCGTGCTGAAGCATCCGGACCTCGTCCGCCGACTGGTGCTCACCGGTACCGGGCCGCGCGGCGGTACGGACATGGACAAGGTCGTGCTGACGACCTACGTGGATCTCGTCCGCAGCGCTCTTCGCCGCGTCGACGTGAAGGAGTTCCTCTTCTTCAACCGCAACGAGACCGGCATGCGTGCCGCGAAGGCGTTCCTCGGGCGCCTCCGGGAACGGACGGTCGACCGCGACAAGGAGATCACGCTCGCCGCGTTCAACACCCAGCTCTTCGCGATCCGGAGGTTCGGCCGGTCGGCGCCGGCGGACCTGTCGCGGATCACGCAGCCGACGCTCATCGCCAACGGCGACAACGACCGCATGGTCCCGTCGGTGCTGTCCGAGGAGCTGCACCGCCGGATCGCCGGTTCGACGCTGGTGATGTACCCGGACTCCGGGCACGGCGGCATCTTCCAGTACCACGAGCAGTTCGCGCCGCTCGTCGCCGACTTCCTCCGGGACTGACGAACCGGCCGGCGCCCGCGGGCGCGTTATGGTGATCACCTGCCGATCGAGAAGGGATGAGATGACCGCCACCCCCGCAGCGCCCGGCCGGCGAGAGCGCAACAAGCAGGAGAAGCTCGACCGGATCATCGCCGCGGCCAGCGCCCTCTTCGCTGAGCGCGGTGTCGACGAAGTGACGACGCAGGAGGTGGCCGCGGCCGCGGACATCGGCGCGGGCACCCTGTTCTTCTACGCGCGCACCAAGGGCGAGCTGCTGCTCATGGTGCAGAACGCCCTCTACGCCGACGCGCTCGACGAGGGGCGCGAAGCCGCGCGCAAGATCGACGACCCGGTGGATGCGGTGCTGGCGATCGCCGACCCGATCATCCGCTGCAACCGCGCACAGGTCGATAACGGGCGCACCTACCTGCGCGAGATGGTCTTCGGCGACCCGGCGGAGCCGCATCACGCGAAGGCGCTCGAGATCGTCGCGCAGACCGAGCAGGCGATGGCCGAGACCATCGCGCGCACGGCCGTCGGTCTCGGCGATCCCGCCGTCGTCGCCCACATCGTCTCCGCGATCCTCTTCATCGCGATGTCGGCCAGTCCCGCCGCCACCAGTGTGGACACAATCCGAGAGGATGTGCGGCGCCAGCTCGACGCTCTGCTGGGGTAGCGGTCGGGCGGAGGGATCGAGAGGATCCAGCGCGGCGTGAGCCTGGTTCTCCGACAACGGCCTCTGCCCGAGCGCACCCGGCCTGCGGTATGACGTGCGTATGCCCAGGACCCGAGGCCGGGGCTCGAACCTCGTTCCGATCGCCGGTCAGCTTCGCACCTACAAGCGAGCGTGGCTGCGCGGCGATGTGATCGCCGGCGTCACCGTCGCCGCGCTCATCGTCCCCAAGAACCTGGGGTACGCGGGTATTGCGGGCATTCCGCTGCAGAACGGGCTCTACGCGGCCGCTGCCGGGGCAATCGTGTATGCGATCTTCGGCACCAGCAGGCAGATCTCGATGGGCCCGAGTTCCGGTCTGGCTGCGGTGGCGGCCAGCGCCGTGCTCGCCGCGGGCATCACGGGAGAGCAGGATGTCGCCTCCTTCGTCGCTGGCATCACCCTCGCGTCGGGCATCCTGTTCCTGCTCCTCGCCGTGCTCAAGATGGGCTGGATCGCTCAGTTCCTGTCGCGTGCCGTGGTCACCGGGTTCCTGTTCGGCGCGGCGATCGACGTCGTGATCGGGGAACTGCCGAAGCTCACCGGAGCCGACATCACCGGCTCCAATCCCATCCAGGAGCTGTGGTCGTGGATGGGGTCGCTCGGCGACGCGCATCGGACGACGGTCCTCGTCGGGCTCATCTCCCTGGTGGTCGTCTTCGGGCTGCGGGCCATCGCTCCGCGCGTGCCGGGGGCACTGGTCCTGGTGGTGGGCGGGCTGGTGGCGGCCGCCGTCCTCGATCTCGGAGCGAAAGGCGTCGCGCTGGTCGGTGACGTGCCGCGAGGACTGCCTGTGCCGGAAGTGCCGGACCTTCCGCAGTTGTGGGAGCACGCAGGAACCGTCGCGCTCGCCGCGGTCGCCCTGGTGCTGATCGGCTTCTCGCAGACGGCGGGGGATGCGCGCACGTTCGCCGCCAAGCATCGCTACCAGATCGACATCAACCAGGAGTCCGTCGCCCAGTCGCTCGCGAATATCACCGCGGGACTCTTCCAGGGGATGCCGGTGTCGACGAGTCTGTCGGCGAGCTCGCTGAACGACCGCTCCGGCGCGAAGACCGGGCTGGCATCCCTGACCTCGGGCGTCACGGTGCTGCTGACGCTGCTGTTCCTGGCGCCGCTCTTCTCGAACCTGCCCAAGGCGGTGCTCGGGGCGCTGATCATCGAGGCGGTGGTCATGGGGATGATGGACCTGCCGGAGATGCGGCGGCTCTTCCGGGTGAAGAAGGTCGACTTCTGGATCGCCGTCGTCGCCCTCCTCGGAACGCTCGTCTTCGGTGTGCTCGCGGGCGTCGTCATCGGCATCGGGCTCTCGCTCGTGTGGCTGATCGCCGTGGCGACCCATCCGGAGATGCCGATCCTCGGCCGGGAGCGGGGAACGCAGGTGTTCCGCGAAGTGGATGAGCATCCCGAGGACGAAGTGCTGCCCAGCGTGGCGGTGCTCCGGTTCGACGGCGGTTTGTTCTTCGCCACGGCGGACGCGCTCGAGGACAGACTGCGCGAGGTCGTGCAGGCGGAACCGGAGCTCACCCGGGTGGTGATCGACTGCGAGGGCATCAACTTCATCGACTCCCAGGGTGCTGCGACGATGGCCGACCTCGTCACGCTCGCCCACGACGCCGGCCTCGATCTCCGCATCACCCGGCTGAAGCCGGGCCCGCGGGCCGTTCTCGAACGCGACGGCGTGATCGGGATGATCGGCTCGGACCACATTCACGGCAACATCCACCGAGCCGTGCAGGCGGGGCAGGATGCGGCCGAGCGCAGGCCGGACGACGCGGGCTAGCGCGGACGGGTCACCGGAAGAGCAGCGCAGCCACCACTGCGCCAATCATGCGGGCGATGGCGTCGCCCAGGCCCCGGAAGAATCCGCGGCGCGCGTCGCCGGGTCGGCGTTCGCGGGCATGGCGTCCCACGCGCGGTTTCTCGGGATCCGCTCGATCGCCGTCAGGTGCGGGGGTCGTCATCCTCGTACCAGCCCTCAGCCTCGCTCACGGTCAGACCGTGCGTGTACGCCACGAGCTGGCCGAGAAACTCTGTGCGGTTGTAGTCCGGTCCGATACTCCGTGCGCACCATTCGCCGTTGTCCAGCTTGACCAGCATGAAGACCGACTCTGCGCGGGTGCCCTCGGGCAGCGGGGCGACGGTGAGGTCACCGAGCACCTCGGCGGCGGGGACGGCGTCTCTCGACTCAGAGCTCATGATCGTGATTCTTCAGCATCGAGCGCCCGGCCAGCGCATCAGTCGCGCTGTGTGTCGAGTCCTCACCGATCGAACCGCTCCCAGTGGCCCTCGCTGATCACCTCGACGTTCCCATCGACGACGGAGATCGCCGTCTGGTCGTCGATCGCGTAGGAGCGGCCCGGGATGTTCTCGGCCCAGCGTCGGGCGGCTTCCCGCGTGTTCTCCGTCCATCCCGGGTAATCGAGGTGGGGGAAGATCGAGAAGTCGACGACGCCGAGGGTGTCGTCGGCGCCGTCCGGCTGCCAGTCGAGGAACTCGCGTCCCACTCGCGGCGTCATCACCATGCTGCCGGCACTCACGCCCACCCAGACGGTGTCGGCGAGCTCGGGCAGAAGCGCGGTCAGGCCCGACCGCTGCATCCACTCGTAGAGGTACCGCGCCTCGCCGCCGTCGACCAGCAGGACGTCCGTCTCGCGCACCCACGGCATCCACCGTTCTTCCGCGAGGCTCGGGAGGGCGGTCAGTTCGAGCACGCCGACCGACTCCCAGCCGAGGCCGACGAGGCCCGGTCTGCCCTCCCAAGCGCCGGCGGTCGACCTCCACACGCTCTGCGGGCTGCACGCGGGCTGCCCCCACTGCGCGGTCGGGATGAAGAGCGCGCTGCTCTCGGCGATCGGCTTGCCCAGCATCCCGATCAGGGCGTCTTGGATGCTGGGATTGGTGATGCCCCCGGATGTGAGCAGCAGCTTCATCGATTCCTCCCCGAATGCGCTGGGCCGCCGCCCACCGTAGACGGGGTCGGAGTGCGGCGGCAAGCATCCACTGGAGTCGAGGGTGGGATGGAGCCGTGCCGTCAGTCCGTGCGAGCTCCACGGCGGTTCGGCTGCTCGACCGTGGCCGCGTCGACGAAGGTGTGTGCGACCGTCCGTCCGGCGGCTTCCAGCCACAGGTGGAGTCTCGCCGCGCCGCCGGGTGCCGGCACCTGAAGGGTGACGTGCTCGGAGACGACGTACGGCGATACGGTCAACGTGTTTTGCGCAGATGCTGGCCCGGAGCCGTGAGGAGGAAGAGGCGATCCGGGAGCCCCCCACGCCGCGAAGACGGTACCGGTGATCGTCGACTCGCCGTGGTGGGAGGCGCGCACATCCACGCTGAGCGGGCCGTCCGGGATCGGGATGTCCGCGCCCGCGCGCTTGGGAACGAGGTCGACGACCAGCACCGTATCGGCGTTGATGTCCGCAGGGTTCAGCCCGCCCCAGTCCTTCTGGCGGCGCTCGGCGTCGAGCAGCCCGGCCATCTCATGCTCCACGTCGGCGAGCTCGGTGTAGACGTAGCCGGCGAAACGGTCGTGGCGGCGGATCTCCTGCGTCTGCCAGCGCACGTGCCAGGCGCGCTCCAAGCTCGTGAAACCGGCGCCGAACTCGCTGTTCAGGATAGGCACCCCCGTCCGCGGGAAGTCGGCAGACCCGTAGAAGGACTTGTCGACGACGAAGTCGGGCCCGAGCCGGACTTCGAAGGAGTCCTTCGCGCCTGACGCGAGTGCCGCGAGGTTGGCGGCCCACATGGCCGGGTCCTCGTCGTAGTAGTGCCAGTCGACGAGATCGGAGCGGACGTGAGCCCATCCGGAGTTCTCGACGATGGGCCGGGAGTCGTCGAGGGCGCGCATGGTGTCGTACGCGTGCACCGCCGCCGCCGCGCGTTCGGGGCTGCCCGGGATGTCCCAGTCGAGGCCCCACTCCTCGTTGTAGAGCCCCCACACGACGATGGAGGGGTGGTTGCCGTCGCGGCGCACCATGTCGGGGAGCTGGTCCTCGAACGCTTGCGCGGATCCGGGAGTGTAGCGGCTGGGGCACGCGGGCTCCGCCCAGACGAGCATCCCCATCCGGTCGGCCTGGTGCAGCCAGCGCGGCTCCTCGAACTTGAGGTGCTTCCGGACGAGCGTGAAGCCGAGATCGCGAGCCAGCTCGAGGTCGCGGACGAGGGCGTCGTCATCCGGGGCGGTGAGGCCGGACTCCGGCCAATAGCCCTGGTCGAGCACGCCCCGGACGTAGAAGCGGCGGCCGTTCAGGTAGAGCTCCTCCCCACGGGTCTCGATCCGCCTCAATCCCACCGTCGCCACGACTCGGTCTCCAGAGACTCCCTCACCGACACGGAGTTCGACCGTGTAGAGCTGGGGATCGGCCGGACTCCAGAGACGTGGCTCCTCGACGGCGAGGAATCCGTCGAATCTCCCGTCTTCGTCGGTGACCAGAGCGGTCTCCCGTCCTTCGATCGTGGCGACGACCGCCGTCCCGGCCACATCGTCCCCGGCCACGGCGCCGCTGATGGAGAACCCGGTGAGGGAGTCGCCGCGGAGGGCAGCGGATTCGACATATGTCCGTCCGCGCGCCTCCAGCCACACGGACTGCCAGATTCCCGAGGTCGGCGTGAATGAGACGCCGTCGTAGTCGTCGCGCGGGATGGAGCGCTGCTTGCCGTGAGGGATCTCGCGCTTGTCGGCCGGCGCATCCACCTCGACGACCAGCTCAGCGCGGTCTCCGGGCGAGACGACGTCGGTGATGTCGAACTCGAACGAGGTGTAGCCGCCGATGTGGGTGCCGACGACCGCGCCGTCGACAAGGACGCGGGCGTCGTGATGGACCGCACCGAAGTTCAGGACGACCCGCCGGCCCTCCCACTCGGCGGGCACGGCGATCGCGCGCCGGTAGACCGCGCGCTCCAGCCAGGTGCGCCGCACACCGGAGGCAATCGTCTCCCAGGCGAACGGGACGACGATCGTCGTCGGTTCGCCGCCCGCCGGCTCGAAGTCCCACTCCCCGTTGAGGGAGAGCCAGTGCTCGGATCGGTCGAAGTCTGGCCGCGGGTACTCGGGCTTCGGGATGGACATGAAGGGAGTGCCTTTCGTTCGTTCGGTGCGCATGCGGTCAGCCTTTGACGCTGCCGGCGAGGATGCCGTTGATGAAGTGCTTCTGGAGCACGATGAACAGGATGAGCAAGGGGATGAGCGCCACGGAGCTCGCAGCGAGGAGTTCACCGGTCACGGTCGCGTAGTCGGCGCCCACTTTGTTCCCCGAGATGTTCTGAGCGAGCGTGGAGAGGACGACTTGAAGGGTCGCCATCCTGCTCGAACTGGCGACGACGACCGGCCACACGAAGTCGTTGTAGATGTTCATGATCGTGAGGACGGCGAGGCCGGCGAGGCCGGGGCGGATGACGGGGATGACGATGCGCCAGAAGATCCCGAACTCACCGCAGCCGTCGACGCGGGCGGCGTCCAGCAGCTCGTCGGGCACGGCCGAGATGACCTGACGCATCCAGAAGATCGCAAAGGCATCGACGGAGCCGGGCAGGATGAGCGCTTGGTATGTGTTCACCCAGCCGAGCTCTTTCATCTCGAGGAGCAGCGGGATGATCAGCACGATTGTCGGCAGCATCAGCGTCACCAGTACGGTGCCGAAGAGGAGGTTCTTGCCCCGGAAGTCGTACTTGGCGAAGGCGTACCCGGCGAGCGGAGCGCAGAACAGCGTGATCGCGCCCTTCACGAGCAGGACGATCCCGGTGTTCACGAATCCGGATGCGATCGGGACGTCCTGGAACATCCCACGGAAGTTCTCGAGCGTGAACCGCGCCGGGTCGAAACCGAGCGGATCGCGGATGATGTCGCCGGCGGGCTTGAAGGCGGAGAGGATCGCCCAGACCACGGGTGCGAGGAATGCGACCGTGAGGATGATCAGGAAGACGTTCGAACCGATGAGCGGTCGGCGACGGATGCGCCGGGGCATGGCAGCAGTTCCGGCGGTCGGGGTTGGAGTGGTCCGGGCAGTGGTGGTTGTCACGTTCAGTCCTTCGCGCGGAGGAGTCGCACGAACCCGAGTGACAGCGCCATCACGACGATGACGAGCAGGAACGAGTTGGCGGCGCCGGTGCCGAGATCGGCCCGGGTGATGTGGTTGTAGAGGAAGAGTCCGGCGGTCGTGGTCGAACCGTACGGTCCGCCCTTCGTCACCACGAACGGCTCGGCGAACATCTGGAACACCGCCAGGGTCTGGAGCACCACGGCGAACATGATCGTGCGCCGCAGCAGGGGCACCGTGATGCTCCAGAGCTGCCGGATCCTGGTTGCGCCGTCGATCGCCGCCGCCTCGTAGATGTTCGAGTCGATCGACTGAAGGCCCGACAGCAGGATGATGATGATGAACCCGCTCGTCTTCCAGAGGAAGAGCAGCGCCAGGGTCGGCTTCGCCCACTGGCTCGTCACCAGCCACCCGACGTCGGGAAGCCCGACGAGGTTCAGCACCCCGTTCACCGCGCCGTAGTTCTGGTCGAAGAGCACGATCCAGATCTGGGCCACGGCGACGAGCGGAGTGACGAACGGGACGATGAACGCGACCCGGTAGAACCCCCTGAGGCGGAGCTTCGCGTTGTCGAGCAGCACGGCCACGATGGTGCAGACGACCAGCTGGACGGGGACGATCAGCAGCCAGAGGATGCCGGAGTTCGCCAGCGACGACCAGAAGGCGCTGCTGCCGAGCAGATAGGCGTAGTTGCCGAGGCCGACCCATTCCGCCGCGCCGGAACCGTGCCAGTTCGTGAAGCTGAGACGCAGCGTGAACAGGAGCGGGTAGACGCTGAACGCGAGGAAGATGGCCACGAACGGCAGGACGAACAGGTAGGGCGCGAGCGCTCTGCGGATCGAGTAGCCCCGGCTCCCCCGAGGGGCGCGCGGAGGCGCGGCCGGTGCTGCAGTCGTCATGGTCACGGGTGTTCCTCGGTTCGGCGGACGGGTCGGCCCGGCATCGCTACTGCCGGTCGATCAGATTGGTCTGGATGTCTTTCGATGACTGCTCGATGACCTGATCCGGGCTGAGCGTTCCGTCGAGCATCTTCTGGATGTTGTTGCCCAGGTAGTCGACAGCGCCGGCCCACCACGTCGGCAGTGGGGCGCCTCCGGGGATCTCCTTGCCCGCCTCGATAGCGGTCGACCACAGGTCCTGGTTCCCCATGGCCTCGATGGGGGCGAAGAGCGGCTTGTCCGGGTTCGCCGCCGGCTCGTACGCGGGAATCGAGGTGTTGAGGCCGCCGGGGTAGACGTCGTTGGGGCCGTAGACCGCCGTGTATCCCGCCTTGTCGTACATCAGGAACTTGTAGAACAGCCAGGCGAGCTGGGAGTTCTTTCCCTCCTTGGGGAGCACGAACGACGAGCCTCCCATGGCGCCGCTCCGCGCGCCGCCGTCCTTCCAGGCCGGCAGGGGCATCGCCCGCCAGTCGCCCTTGGTGGCGGTCAACTGCTGCTGGGGAGCGAAGTCGAACCAGATCGACCAGGGATAGAAGACCTCGTCACCGGAGTCGAGCGCTCCGATGTCGCTGGGGCTGAGGTACTCCGCTCTGGTGCCGAGGCCCTGCTTCTGGACCTGGTCGAGCCAGCCGAGGATCTGCTTGTACTCGGGAGAGTCGAGGCGGAGTTTGCCGTCGGCGTCGGCGAGGCTCGTCCCGAGCTGACTCGCGTACATCTCGAGCTGGAGCTGGCCGAGGAAGGCGCTCTGCTCCAGGTGGATGGGCTTCGAGCCGGGCTTGTAGGCCTGGTATGTCTTGGCGGCCGCGACCAGATCGTCGTACGTGGTGATCGACGAGGGGTCGATCCCGGCGGCGGTGAGCGCCTTCTCGTTGTAGAAGAGCAGGCCGGGGTCGAGGTCGAACGGGACACCGTAGATGCCGCCCTTGACCGTGTTGACGTCGATCTTCTGCTTCGCGATGTCCTTCGAGTACGGCGCGAGCACGTCTTTGAGGTTCCACAGGTAGTCCGCGTATCCGCCGACCTTGGCGTCGTCGAGGAAGACGCCGTCGGGCACGTCGGTGCCTGTGATGAGGGTGTTCTGCAATTTGGCGTCGATGTCGACGGCTTCGTGGTGGACCGTGATGTCCGGGTAGACCTTGTTGAAGTCGGCGATCGCGGCATCGAAGACCTTGAACAGGTCGCCCGAACGGTCCCAGATGGTGATCTCTCCCTTGGGGGACTCATCCGTCGGGGCGGCGAGCACGGTGCTGGAGGCGGTGGAGTCGCCCGAGCCTATATCGGGCCCGCATCCGGACAGGCCGACGGCGATCAGGCCGGCCGCGCCGAGGGCGATGACGCGCGTTGTCGCGGCCTTCCGCCCTTTCGGGGTTGTGAGCTTCATGACACTCCTTTGTGCGGTCGCCCGAGTGGGGACTCGGGCGGTTTCGGGGTCGTCGGCGGGGAGGATCGAGGTGGCTGCGACCCGTTTGCCAACGTATGCAAAACGCTACAGGATGTTTGCAACGGTTGCAAACGCTAGGATGAGGAATCTCCGAAGGCGGGAGGGAGCCCATGCCGGCAACGCTGCGCGATGTCGCCGAGCGAGCGCGCGTGTCCGTGCGCACAGTATCCAACGTGGTCAGCGGGTACGAGCACGTGAGCGCGAAGATGCGCGCACGTGTGCAGCAGGCCATCGACGAACTCGGTTACCGCCCCAACCCGGTCGCCCGCACGCTCCGGACGGGACGGACGGGCCTGCTGGCTCTCGTCGTGCCCGAGATCGATGTGCCCTACTTCAGCGCCCTCGCCCGAGATGTGATCCGGGCCGCCGCCGACGTCGGCTACCAGGTGATGATCGACCAGACCGGCCACGACCACGAGCGCGAACAGGACCTCCTCCGCGGCACGGACCGCAACATGCTCTTCGACGGGATGCTGTTCGCGCCGCTCGCCACCGAGCCGGAGCTGAGAGAGGTCAACGCGTCGCGGAGCATGCCGCTGGTGCTCCTCGGCGAGCACACGTTCGACGGTCGTTTCGACCACGTCGCCATCGACAACGTCCAGGCGGCCGCGGATGCGACGGAGCACCTGATCGCCATCGGCCGGACGCGCATCGCCGCCATCGGCGCGCAGCCGAAAGAGCACTACGCGACGCCGCAACAGCGGACGGAGGGCTATACGAAGGCGCTCGTCCGCGCGGGCCTCCAGCCAGAACCGTCTCTCATCCGCGCCGCGGATCACTACAGCAGGGCCGACGGATACTCGGCCGCATCGTCCCTGTTGTCCGAGACCCCTCGGCCGGACGCGATCTTCTGCTACTCGGACCTGCTGGCTATGGGTGCGGCCCGGGCGGTGTTCGATGCGGGGCTCCAGGTGCCCGAGGACATCGCCATCATCGGCATCGACGACATCGAGGAGGGGCGTTACGCGCGCCCGTCGCTCAGCACCGTCTCCCTCGACACCCCCTTCATCGCCGAGCACGCGATCGCGCGGATCGCCGCCAGGATCGACGATCCAGGTCTTCCCGCGGAGGAGATCGTCGCGCCCCATCTGCTCCTCCCTCGAGAGAGCACCGGGGCGGTCGACGACCGAAGGGATCCCACTATTGCCAACGTAGGCAAATCAATGACACTCTGATTTGCGACGTTGGCAAAGAGGCTGACGCGCAGATTGGAGTTCCCATGGTCCGACTCGCTGGAAAGCGGTCCATCCTCGCGGGGTTCATCGTCGTGGCAGCCGCCCTGTTGGCTGTGACCTCGTTCGACGCCTTCGCCCGACCGCCTGCGGCTTCGGCGGCGGTTCCCGGTCAGGTGCTGTACTCGCCCAACCTGACCACCTATCCCAACGGCACGGCCGGCTATCCACGGGCCACCAGGCTCGACTTCGACGGGTCGGCGAACCAGACGATGCTGGCGACGTTCGCCAAGGGCGGCCACGGCGCGCCGGGCACGTTGCCGATCTATCGCAGCACCGACGGCGGAGGCAGCTGGAGCCAGATCTCCACGATCTCATCGCACACCTCCGGCTGGGACATCGAGGCGCCGACCCTCTACGAGGTCCCCCGGACGATCCCGGGCCTCAACCAGGGCGACGTCCTCGCCGCAGGCACGGCGTGGCAGGTCGGCAATTACACCACCCAGAAGATCGAGGTGTTCCGCAGCACGGACAAAGGCCAGACCTGGCAGTACCTGTCGGACTGCACCTCCACGAGCGGCCTTCCGAACTCCTGGGGCCACGGCATCTGGGAGCCGGCGTTCCTCGTCACGGCCAACAACACGCTGGCCTGTTTCATCTCCGACGAACGCCCCGCGAACTCGGCGACCAACAACCAGCTCATCGGCCACTACACGTCCACCAACGGCGGACTCACCTGGAGCTCCACGCAGACCCAGGACGTGGTCTTCCCCAACGACAACCTCGCCCGCCCCGGCATGCAGACTTTCGCGGCACTCCCGAACGGCAGCTTCGTGATGTCGTACGAGTTGTGCCGCGACGCGACCAATGCGGACCATGCATGCGAGGTCTACATCAAATTCAGCTCGGACGGGCTGAACTGGGGTCCGGCAGGCTCGGCCGGCACCCTCGTCACGACCGCCGACGGACGTCAGCTCCTGCACACCCCGTACATCTCATGGGCGCCGGGCGGAGGGCCGAACGGGACGCTCCTCCTCTCTGGCCAGCGCGTCGTCTCGGGGCCGACCGGCACCAAGACGGTCCTCGCCGAGTCGGGGACGGTCCTGTTCATGAACACCGCCCTCGGATCGGGAGCATGGACCGAGGCCGCCACCCCGGTGACCGTCAACCCGACCGGAGGCTACGCCTCGGGCGTCCCCTCCTGCCCCGGTTACTCGACGCCAGCCATCCCTCGCGAAGACGGGACCAGCTATGTGTACTTCGCCGCGACGTGGCTCGGTCAGGGCAACCAGTGCGAGCTGCGGTACGGCACGGGCGGCCTGCCCGGACCGACCGGGACGATCGGTGCTCCGGGCGGCAAGTGCCTCGACGTGGACACGAACACCGCGGCCAACGGAAACGCGGCGCAGCTCTGGACCTGCGGAACGGCGACCGGCCAGGTGTGGTCTGTGAACGCGAACGGCACGATCCGATCGTTCGGCAAGTGCCTCGACGTCGATGCCAACGGCACGGCGAACGGGACGAAGGTCCAGCTCTGGGAGTGCATCGCCGGTTCGGGTGCCCAGCAATGGCGACCCCAGGCGAACGGCGCCTTGCTGAACCCCCAATCGGGCCGTTGCCTGGATGATCCCGCCGGCGTCACGACCGACGGCACGGACCTCAAGCTCTACGACTGCAACGGTCTGTGGACACAGGTCTTCACCCTTCCCGGCTATCCGACGGGCCCGATCACCGGACCGTCGAACAACGCCCTGTGCGTCGATGTCGACACCAACACCTCGGTCAACGGCCGCGCCATCCAGACGTGGACGTGCAATGGCGTCCCCGGTCAGCAGTGGACGGTCGCGCCGGACCAGACGATCACGGCGCTCGGCAAATGCATGGATGTGGGCGGCGCCAGCACGGCGACGGCGAACGGCACGCCGATCCAGCTGTGGGAGTGCAACGGAAGCGGCGGCCAGAAATGGTCGGTGCAGCCCAACGGCTCGCTCCTCAACCCGGAATCGGGCCGATGCCTGGATCTTCCGGGGGGAAACCTGGCCGTAGGGACGGACCTCGCCCTCTACGACTGCAATGGCCTCTGGCCGCAGCAGTGGAAGGTCGCGGTCTGACGTCATAGCGCGCCTGCGACGCGTTGAGATCTGATGTGCGGTGCCGGCGCTCGATGGCCTGGCCGGCGTAGCTGGCAGCGACGATGAGCCCGGCACCGCTCACCCCGAACGGCCCGATCGTCTCGCCCGCGATCAAGACGCCGACCAGCAGCGCCCATACGGGTTCGGTACCCATCAGGATGCTCGCGCGCGACGCGGACGTTCGCCGGACCGCCCACAGCTGGACCGCGAACGCGAACAGCGAGCAGAGTACGCCGAGGAACAGGACGTCCGCCCATCCGCCTGCGTCGAGGTGCGCGGCACGGGCCGGGAGGTCCGGTCCCGCCAGCAGGGAGAAGAGTGCAGCGCAGACGAGCATCTGCACAAGAACCACCCCGAGAGAGCTGTCACGCCGTCCGCGGGTGAGGTGGGCGCTCGCCGTGACATGAACGGCGCGGACGACGGCCGCCGCGATCACGAGGGCGTCGCCGAGGGTCGGGGCGCGCAGGCCGCCGTCGGAGACGAGCAGCGCCACGCCGACGACGGCCGCGGTCGCGGCGACGAAGTAGGAGCGGGGCAGCCAGGAACGGGAGGCGAGGCCCTCGAGCAGAGGAGTCATCACGAGCGCGAGGCTGATCAGCAGGCCGGCGTTGGTGGCCGACGTCAGGTGAACGCCCCACGTCTCGAGAGCGATGATGGCCGCCTGTGAGAGCCCCAGGCACACGGCGATGACGAGGCCGCGGCCACGTGGCAACCGCTCCCGCCGGACCAGGCAGACCATCCCGGTCGCGGCGGCCGCCGTGAGGAAGCGAAGGGCGACGGCCGACGGCACGCCGGTGTCGGCCGCCAGGTCTTTGGCCGCGAGGAAGCTCGCGCCCCAGACCGCTGCGACGCCGAGTAGCAGGAGGTCGACGACACGTTCGCCACGGAGGAAGGACATGCCGCTAGTGTCAGGGTGATCGATCCGGAAGAACAATGGCCAGTGTCTTGGTTCTCACTTTAGGAAGCGCTTATGGATCCAGCTCGGCTTCGCCTGCTCCGTGAACTCGGTGATCGGGGCAGTGTGGCGGCGGTCGCAGCCGCCATGCACGTCAGCGCGTCGGCCGTCTCGCAGCAGCTCGCCGCGCTGCAGGCCGGCATCCCGGTGCCCCTGACGGTCAAGAGCGGGCGCCGACTCGTGCTGACGGAAGCGGGAGAGGCGCTCGCCGTCGCCGGCTCACGGGTGGAGGAGGCACTCGCCGGTGCGCGCGACGCGGTCGCGTCCTACCTGGAGCACGACCCGCAACCCGTCCGCGTCTCCGCGTTCCACAGTGCGGGACTCACCCTTTTCGGCCCGTTGCTCGCTCGGCTGGGCGACGGCCTGCACGTCTCGCTCGCCGACGCCGACGTGGCGCGAAGCGAGTTCGCAGGCCTCACCGCCGACTACGACCTGGTGGTCGCGCATCGCCTCGCGCACGAGCCCGAGTGGCCCTCGGAGCGGATCGTGGTCACGCCGCTCTTCGTCGAACCGCTCGACATCGCGCTGAGCGCCGCCCATCCTCTTGCCGCCCTCCCCGCCATCCGCCCGGAGCAGCTGCGGGGCGAACGCTGGATCTCCACGCACCCGGGATTCCCGCTGGCCGGCGTTCTGGAACACCTGGGCGCATTGAGCGGCACGGCGCCGAGAATCGACCACCGGATCAACGAGTTCTTCCTCGCCGCGACCGTCGTCCGGACCGGCGCCGCGATCGCGGTGATGCCGCGGTTCACCGCCGCATCGCTCGCGGTCGACGGGATGGTGCTTCGGCCGGTCGAGGGCGCCACGCTCGTCCGCCACGTGGATGTCCTCGCCCGGCCCGACGCGCTCGCCCGGACGCCCGTGCGGAGCGTGCTCGCCGAGCTGCGGAGCATCGCGACGGTCGCGTCGGAGTCTGCCAACCGGTCCTGACCTCCCTGTTCGGCGTGGGCGAACCCGGGACTTCGGGCAACGGCTCCGGGAGATACTGGGGGAGTGACGAGCATCCCCATCCGGCCGGCCCGGCCCGACGAGTACGCGGCCATCGGCGAGCTGACCCACGCGGCGTACACCAACGACTACACCGACCTCCCGGCGCACTACCGCGACGAGCTGAAGCATCCCGAAGCCCTGCTCGACGACTTCGAGTTCTTCGTCGCGGAGGATCCGGAGACCGGACAGCTGCTCGGCACCATCGCGCTGCTGCGGCCCGGCCACGACCAGGAGGGCCGGATCGCGCCGGACGAGCTGTACTTCCGGCTGCTCGCCACGCATCCGGCAGCCCGCGGGCGGGGGATCGGGATCGCGCTCACGGAGTTCGCGCTCGACCAGGCCGCGCAGCGCGGACAGCGGGCCGTCGTGATGAACAGCGGCCCGGACATGCTCGGCGCGCACGCGCTCTACCGGAAGCTCGGCTTCCGCCGCGAGGCCGAGCGCGAAGGCGTCGTCGAACTCCCGGACGGCCGGACGTTCCAGCTACTGACGTTCGTGCGCGAGGTAGCCGCCTGAAAGACGGCGATTCTGCCTACTAGCCGAGGATGATCCCGGCGTCGTAGCTTCAGGCCACGCGAAGTGCTGGCCGCTCCGCCCAACGAGAAGGAGTTGCTATGACTTTCTGGGATTTCATCGTCTGGACGTTCTGGTTCTATCTGGTCGTCGTCTGCATTTCGATCTTCATCCGCGTGATCATCGACGTCTTCCGCGACCCGGAGCTCAACGGATGGGCGAAGGCACTGTGGGTGCTGTTCCTCGTGATCCTGCCGTTCCTCGCGGCCTTCATCTACCTGATCGCACGCGGCGGCCGTATGGCGCAGCGCAGCGCGGCCGGGGCGATGGAGGCGCAGGCGGCCGCGACGGAGCACATCCGTACGGTGGCGGGCACCAACTCGCCGTCCGCCGAGATCGAGTCGGCCAAGCGCCTGCTCGACAGCGGCGCGATCACTCCCGCCGAATTCGAGACGCTCAAGGGGAAGGCGCTCGCGGGGGTGGCGTGAGCGCGCCCGAACGCTGACCCGGGGCCGTCGCCGTCGCACCCGCGACGACGACGGCCCCGGCGTGTCAGCAGCATCCTGCTTGTCGGCAATCCTGCGTGTCAGCAACAATCCGGCGCGCAGGAGCCGTCCGGAAGCGTCTGGCACTCGTTGGTGTCGCAGCATCCCATGGTGGCCCTCCCTTCCTCATCGATGGTTGTCGATGAACCACCCTGGCCGCATACATTGACGTTTGTCAATGTATCGACGAGAATCGATGCATGGCGATCACCGAGCTCCTCCCGCTGCGGGACCTGCAGGCCTGCTGCGCACCGCTCACGACGGAAGTGATGAGCGAGGAGAACGCGCACTCGGTCGCGCGAGCGATGAAGGCGCTCGCCGATCCGGCGCGACTCCGGTTGATCTCGATGGTCGCGGCGCACGACGGCGGCGAGGCCTGCGTCTGCGACCTGACGGAACCGCTCGGACTCTCGCAGCCCACGGTCTCCCACCACCTGAAGATCCTGGTCGACGCAGGCTTTCTCAGCCGGTCGAAGAGGGGGACATGGGCGTACTACCGCCTGGTTCCCGGATCCCTCGACACGGTCTCGTCGTTCCTCGCGTCGGTCTGACGCCGCTCGGTCAGAGCCTGAGCCGACGCTCGACGATGTCCGACGCGACCAGCGAGATGCCCCGCTGGTTGCGCCGCGCGTAGTCGCGGATGAGCGTGAACGCCTGATCGATCGGCACGCCGCGGGTCTGGGCGACGACGCCCTTGGCCTGCTCGATGATGATCCTGCTGTTCAACGCGAACTGCAGCTGCTGCCGGATCGCGTCGCTCTCGGCCAAGCTCCGCTGGTGCAGGATGCCGATGGTAGCAACGTCCGCGAACGCCTGTGCGGCGACCAGGTCGTCCTCCGGCAGGTCGCCGGTGGCATCCCGGAACAGATTCAGCGTGCCGATCGTCTGTGCGCGGAGGCGGAGCGGGATGGCGTCGATGGCGGCGAAGCCCTGCTCCAGGGCTCGGTCGCGGAAGGCCTGCCAGCGGTCGGGCACCTGCTCGATGTCGGCGACCGAGACGACCGCGCCGGTCTCGAAGCTCTCGATGCACGGACCCGCGTAGGCGCTCAACTGCATCACCTCGACCAGGCGGCTGGCCTCGCTCGTGGAGGCGATCACGTCCAGTTCTCCGTGCTCGTCGGCCAGCATCACGCCGGAGGCCGTGGCGCCGAGGAAGCGGCTGGAGAGGTCCACCAGGTTCTGCAGCAGGTCGACGACGTCGTAGTCGGCCACGAGCGTGTCGGCCAGCTGGGCGAACGCCCGCAGGATTCCTTGTTCGCGAGTGAGGGTCATCGCGATCGACCGTCCCCTCCGTCGAGCGCCGAGAAGTCGAGGCGACCGTCGAGGACGTCCCGCGAGACCTCCATCATCGAGCGATCCGTCGCGTAGGCGTGCGCCTGGATGACCATGCGGGCGTCGTCAGCGCTGACATCCAGTTGTGCGAGCACCATCCCGGTGGCCTGATGCACGACGCGGCGGGAGAACGGGTTCGCATCCTCGGCCGGTTCCTCGCGGCCCATCGTGTCGAGGGCGCGCTTCAGCAAGGTCCGTCCGGCGGCCTCGGCGAGCTTGGTGGCCGCCTGTGTGTGCGCTTCGTCCAGGGCGACGGGTTCGCGTGTGTACATGTCGACCGCGCCGATCCGCAGCGGCCCGACGAGCATCGGGAAGGCGAACAGGGCGCCGACCCCCGCCTCGATCGCGGCCGGCGTGAACGAGGTCCACTGCTGTTGCGGCCGCCGGCGCAGATCGGGCTCGAGCACGGGGCGGCGCAATCGCAGGGCGTCCCAGCAGGGGCCCTCGCCGAGGTCGAACTGCAGCTCGTCGAGACGGGCGGCCACGGTGTCGCTGGCCGAGACCGTCTCCGTCCCGAGCAGGTCGCCGATGGTCGAGACGGCCGTCCCCTCGACCGGGAGCGCCTCCATGAAGGGGCGCCAGTACTCCGCCTGCGGTGCGTCGCCCGGAGGCGCATCGGTGGTTCTCTTGTTCATCCGCGGCCGCCGTCCATTCCACCCACGCTACCGGTCAGTAGCCCCGCCCGTGCAGATCCTGCAGATGCGGAGTAGCCGTCGCCAGCGTCACGCCCGCCCCCGTCTCTGCCGCGATGCTCTCCTCCGTCATGATCAGCAGCCCCTTCGAGCTGTTCGCGGAGTCCAGGAGCGCATCCACCCAGGCGGGGTTGATCTTCGGGAACCGGCCGCCGCTGAACGTGAAGTACAGGTTCTGCGAGGGGTGAATCCAGATGGAGCTGTGGCCGTCGCCTGTCTCGTTCGAGTCTCGCCAGGCCATGAAGAAGCTCTCGCCCCGACGGATCTTCTGGGCGATCACGATCTGGAGGTGCGCGAGGAGGCGGTCATCGAACTCGATCACGATGCCGTCGTATCTCAGCGAGCCCATGACGCCGTCCCTCCCGTGAGTCCCCGGTTGGGTCAAGCGTGTTCCCTCTGCGGGGGGAAGTCCAGATCGAGGTCGGGCCAGTTCTCCGGCAGGTCGCTCGCCGAGAACGGCAGACCGCGAGGCACCGACAGCTCCTGCTCTCGACGACGGAGGTCGTCGACGGCGGCGGCGTCGTGCAGTTCAAGCCGGTCCGTCGGCACGGTCGTCGTCGTGGCATCCATGAGCCACCCGACCAGGAAGGCCGAGCGGCCATGCTCCCCTCCGGGGAGGATCACCGGAATGTCGACGATGTTGACACGGCCGTGGCGCGCCAGCGCGAGCGCGTACCGCTGGACGGCGTCGGCGATGGCGGTGCCCGTCAGGCACGTCGTCGAGTTGGTGGAGATGGTTTTCATGGGAACCCCCGGGTCTATGGAGATCGCCGGGGTCCGGGGCGTGAACTCCCCACCGACGGTAGCCACGGTGCCCTTCGGAGTCAAGCGGCTGAATGCTACCGACGACGGCCCTACCGTAGCCGTCATGAAGCACGTCACTTTCGCCGAGAAGTCGCTCCTCATCGGGAATGAGGCCGCCGATCTGCTGATGCAGTACGCGCGGTTGATCTCCGAGCGGGGCGGGTCGGATGTGGTCACGGTGCGAGCGATCGGTGTGGACGGGAACGCCGTCGACGCATCGTTCCTTCTCAACTCCGCGACCGTTCTCATGGTGGAGTCGGCGAGCACCGATGCGACAGAGCCCGACAATCACGAGGCGGTCGAGTACCTGCGCAACCGTACGGAGGAGCTGAGTCAGCCGTTCGGACCGCCGAGCGATCTGTAGCCCCCCGGCGCGGACCCGTGGGTGTAGACAAGTCGGGTGAGACTGCGTGAACTGCTGGGCATCGAAACCCCCGTCGTGCTGGGACCGTTCGGGGGCTTGTCGTCCGTCGACTTGACGGCTGCGGTGAGCGAGGCGGGCGGCCTGGGGTCGTTCGGCCTCTACGGTCTGAGCGGCGAGCGTATCCGAGCGATCGGCGAACAACTGCGTGAGCGGACGACGCGCCCGTTCGCCCTCAACCTGTGGCTGCCCTTCCGGGTCTCCGGCGAGCCGGACGCCGACGGAGGCTTCCGGCGCGATGACGTCGATCGCGCGATCGCCGCACTACGGCCGTTGTTCGATGAGGCCGGAGCGCCCGTCCCGGAGTGGCCGATCGCGCCGCTGCCCGACTTCGACGAGCAACTCGCGTCCGCGCTCGACGCCCAGCCTGCAGCGCTGAGCTTCGTGTTCGGGGTACCGCCTGCCGAGGTCGTCGAGGAGGCGCATCGGCGCGGTATCCGTATCATCGGCACGGCGACGACGGTGCCCGAGGCGCAGGCACTCGAGGCCGGCGGGGTGGATGCGGTGGTCGCGTCCGGTTCCGAGGCGGCCGGGCACCGGCCCTCCTTCCTGGCAGACCCGGCCGACAGCCTGGTGGGCGGTCTCGCCCTCATCCCGCAGGTGGTCGACGCCGTGGGCGTCCCTGTGATCGCCGCGGGCGGCATCGCCGACCGTCGCGGCGTCGCGGCCGCATTCGCGCTCGGAGCGTCAGGAGTCCAGGTCGGTTCGGCGTTCCTGGCCACGCGGCAGTCGGCGGCGCCGCCGGTCCACCGTGACCGCATCCGGAGCGCACTCGCCCACGAGACCGTGCTGACCCGGGCGATGAGCGGCCGGCCGGCGCGCGGGCTGCCGAACCGGGCGGTGCGGACCATCGAGCAGAGCGGCGCGATCGCCCCGTTCCCGCTCCAGAACATCCTCACCGGCGTCTTCCGCCGCCGGGCGGCCGAGACCGGCGACGCCGAACTGCTCAGCCTGTGGATGGGACAGAGCGCCGGCCTGTCGCGCCACGACGACGCGGCGGAGGTCTTCGCCGAGCTGGCCGCCGGGGTGCCGGGGCGGATCGAGGGGGAGTCATGATCGCAACGGACGCACGAGAGCAGGTGAGCCCGACGCGGGCCCGCCTGCTTCGGGTGGTCGGCTCACTGGTGCTCGGCGTCGTGGTGGGGCTGCTGGCCTCGTACCTTCTCGCCGTGGCAGTGACCGCACCGATCCTTCCGGGAGCCTTCGTCATCCATCCGGTGTCGCTGCTCCTGACGGCGGGGATCGCCGCCCTCTCGATCGTCGTCGGGTGGCGCTGGCCGGTGATCGGACTGACGGCGGGCATCGTCGTCCTCGTGCTCGTGGCCTTCGCACTGACCGGGCTGGGATGGTCGCGCTCGGACTGGGCGAGTCCGTTCAACGCGGTCGCCTACGGTGCGTGGAGTGCCTACCCGACGATGCTCGGAGCCGTGCTGGTCACCGTGTCGGCTCTGAGGCTGCGGTCTCGCCGGACGCGATAGCGCGCATCCCGTGCAGCAGCACCTCACCCGGGTCACCGCCGCCGACGGCACGGATATCGCCGTCGCGTCCGTCGGCGCGGGCCGGCCCGTCGTGTACGTCTCCGGGTGGCTGAGCCACCTCGAACGGGGATGGCGGCTCGCCGAGGAGCGCGCGTTCTACGAGGATCTCGCGCATGGATGCCGGCTACTTCGCTACGACCGGGCCGGATGCGGGATGTCGGGTCCGGCACGGCAGCCTTCGTCGCTCGCGTACGAGCTCGAGCAGCTCGCGGCGGTGGTCGCGCCGCTCGGTCCGGAACCGTTCGACCTCATCGGCGTCTCGCTGGGTGCGCTGGTCGCCGTCGCCTGGGCGGCCGCGCATCCCGAGACCGTCCGGCGGCTCGTGCTCTACGGGGGCTGGGCGTGTGGTGCAGACGTCTCACCGCCGAGCGCGCGCGAGCACGTGCTGGCCCTGGTCGGATCGCACTGGGGCCTCGGCTCGGACGTGCTCACCGACCTGTTCGCCCCGGATGCATCCGCCGCAGCGCGGACGGAGTTCGGCCGGTATCAGCGAGCCGCATCGGATGCTGCCACGGCGCAGTCGCTCCTCGCGCTGAGCTACGCGCTCGACGTGCGCGGCCTGCTGCCGCAGGTGCTCACTCCTACGCTCGTCGTCCACCGGGAACGGGACCGCGCGGCTCCGCTCGTCCAGGCGAAAGCGTTGGCCGACGGCATCCCGGGCGCCGAGTTCGTCGTCCTCCCCGGGAGGTCGCACCTTCCCTGGGCCGGCGATGCAGCGGCGCTCGCCGCGACGATCCGGCGGTTCCTCGGCCTGCGCGCGATCCGGACCCCCGCGGGGACATTGACGCCGCGGCAGCGGGAGGTCGCGGCCCTGGTCAGCGAGGGGAGGACCAACCGCGAGATCGGCGAGCGGCTCGGAATCGAGGAGCGGTCGGCGGAGGGGCATGTCGAACGCATCCGGCTGCGGCTCGGCCTCCGGTCGCGCGCGCAGGTCGCGGCGTGGTGGACCGCGCGGGGTGATCAAGCGCCGGAGTCACCGCGACCGTGACCGGCGAAGTGGGGTAGTTCCCCGCCTGATCGGCGAGTGGATGCGCGGCAGAGTCGTCCCGACGGCATCCACGACCGAGGAGCAGGCATGAGCAGGACGACCACGACAGGTGACCGACAATCGACGGGGTTCGCCCATCACCCCGGACGCGGACGCTTCAACGCCGCCTTCTTCCGGCTGATGGGACCGTACCTGGAGCGGTCGCTGCGTCCGCGCAAGCGACGCGTGTTCGCCGGGGTGGCCGGTGACGTCGCGGAGATCGGGCCGGGAGTCGGCGCGAACCTCCCCTACCTGCCCGCCGGGGCGGTGCTGATCGCCATCGAGCCGAACCGGTACATGCACGACGGTCTCCGCACGGCGGCCCTCCGTTCGGGAGTCGCGCTCGACCTGCGGGAGCGGACCGCCGAGCAGACCGGCCTGCCCGACGGCAGCGTCGACACCGTCATCTCGTCGCTCGTGCTCTGCTCCGTGCAGGATCCCGATGCGGTGCTCGCGGAGATCCGCCGCATCCTGCGCCCCGGTGGGTCGTTCCGGTTCGTGGAGCATGTCGTCGCCTCGCGCGGGACGCCGACCCGCGCTTCGCAGCGGCTGTTCCGCCGGCCGTGGGCGTGGACGTTCGAGGGATGCTCGTGCGAGCGCGATCTCGAGCGCTCGCTCCGATCAGCCGGTTTCGCGGAGGTCGAGGTGGAGCACTACCGTCTCCACACGCCGTTCCTGCCGTTCAATCCGCAGATCGCCGGTGTGGCTCGCGCCTGACCTCGCTCAGTAGTCCTCGCGCCGATCCTGCTCGGCGTCGACGACCGGCTCGGCCTCGGCCAGCTCGCTCAGCGTCTGGCGCAGGTGCCGGGTCAGCCACTCGTTCGACGGCTCGCCGCCGGAGACGATGTCGTCGAGCTGCCGCAGCCGCTCGGACGCTGAGCCGTGAAGGTCGTCCATGATGTCCTCCCACCCTCGCACCGGCCCCGGATGGGACCGCCTGCGATGAGGCTAGTACCGCGGCGTTCCGATGGCCATGCGCGCCGGGCTGCTCAGCTGCGGGATGCCGCCGCCTCGCCGCGCAGGATCGACGACATCTTCTTGCCGCGCGCCACCTCGTCGACGAGCTTGTCGAGATACCGCACCTTCTGCATCACCGGGTCGTCGATCTCCTCGACGCGGACGCCGCAGATGACGCCGGTGATGAGCGAGGCGTTCGGGTTCCAGTGCGGAGCGGTCGTGAGGAACGTCTCCAGGTCGACCCGATCGGCGATGGCCGCCTGGATGCCCGCGTCGTCGTAGCCGGTGAGCCAGCGGGTGACCTCATCCACCTCGTCCTTGGTGTGGCCCTTGCGCTCCACCTTGGTCACATAGAGCGGGTAGATGTCGGCGAACGGCATGGCGAAGATGCGGTGGCTCATGGCGTCAACGGTAGCGCGCGGGCGGGGAAGCGTGACCGGTCGATCCGGGCTAGCGCGGCTGCTCCATCGGCCGGGATCGCTTCAGGTACTCGCGCGAGCGGGCGACCTGCTGGTCGAGCGCGTCGACCGTCGTCGCCATGCGCGCCACGGCCTCGGTGCGGTAGGTGTCGATGCTGTCCATCGTCGCGAACACGTTGTCGAAGGCGCGCTGCAGCACCTCCACGTCGACCGCCGACGAGGTCTGCTCCTTCTGCACCTGCTCGGTCTGAGTGCGGAGCACCTCGCCCGTCCGGCCGATGAGCGCGTTGGTGCTGTCGTGCAGGGCGCCGAGCTGGTCGATGACCAGCTTCTGGTTCTCCAGCGCCTGAGCGACGACGACGGCCGTGCGGAGGGCCGAGACCGTCGTCGTCTTCGCGCGTTCGACGCCCTTGATCAGCTCGACGTTGTTCTTCTTGATGACGTCGAGTGCCAGATACGCCTGCACCGAGACCGCGATCTGGGTCGTGAGATCCTGCCGGCGCTGGCGGATGGGGAACAGCGCCTCCTTCTCCAGCAGCGTCGCGCGCGCCGGGTCGGTCATGCGCAGGTCGGCCGCCGCATCCACCGTCGCCTTGTCGAGGGCCGCGGTCAGCACCACGTACTCGTTGAGGCGCTCGGTCGTCTTCCAGAGCGATGCGCGCTCCTTCTCGATCTCGGCGTTGTCGCGGGCGAGCCACTCCTGCCCGTGATCGAGCGCGGCGACGATGCCGTCGAGCTGCTTCTGCGCCGACTCGAACCGCTGGACGTACTGGCGCAGCCTCCGCCCGCCCGGCACCCGGGAGAGCATCCGGTTGCGGCCGGTCAGGTGCTGGGGGTCGAAGTCGCTGACGGTCGCGCGGAGGTCCTGCAGCGTCCGGATCACCCCGTACTGCGGGTCGGTGCGCACCGCCTTGCCGCGGGCTGCGGCGAGCGAACTGGCCGGGCGGCTGAGCAGCTGGCGGGAGGCGTCGCTGGATGCGCGCATCTCGGCCTCGCCCAGGTGCGAGAACCCGATGATCTTGCGCGTGAACGCCTCCGATCCGGGCTCCGCGGCAGCCAGTTCCCGGATGAAGTCGCGGGCCCGCTGCTCGAGCTCCGCTTCACGCTCGGCCGAGACGGCCACCATCTCCACGGCCTGCTCCTCCTGTAGTTCCGGTACGGCGTCCGGTGGTCGCAGTCTGTCCTCGGGTGCCTCGTCCATGAGCAGCTCCCTCCGCCGCTGTCGTTGCGACGAGGATAGATCGCCCGGCGCACCGCGTGGAGGGGTTGCAGCGAACCCCCAGGTGCGCTCGCCGTGCGGTCGCTGTTCGACCGCGGAAGCGAAGGGAGGCTTCCGCAGTGCTGCTTCTGCGAATCGCCTCCGTTTCCCGCGTCCGACGCCTCTCCCCGGGCGTTTCTCCTCCGATTCCGTCTCGCGGGCGGCGTGAAGGAAAAGGAGGCGCACGTGTCGTGGCGCGCCGCCCAGAGCGGGAAACGGAGGAGGGTGCGACCCCGCGACGTGCGGAAGTCCTCCATGCCCACGCGGACCGCTCCACTGTCTATTCGGCCTGTCGGCTCTGCGCGTATCCTCCGGGGCCATGAACAGGACACGCTCGGCCGCGCTCACGGCCATCCTCGCCCTCGGTCTCGCCCTCACGGCGTGCACCCCGCAAGGAGGCGGCGTCCCGGGGAAGTGGGGGAGCACCGACCCCGGGGAACCGAATCTCATCATCAACGCGAACGGCTCGTACTCGGGCTCCGACGGCTGCAACACCATGAAGGGGACCGGCACGATCTCGGGCAACACGATCGATCTCGGCACCGTCGCCATGACGCAGAAGGTCTGCAACGGAGTGGATACGTGGATGTCGACGGCCGCGAGTGGGAAGGTCGACGGCAACGTGATGACGGTCTACGACTCGTCCGGCTCGCGCATCGGCACGATCGACCGCGACGACTGACCGCCGTCCCGGGCGCTCCTGGCGCTCCCGGAATGGCCGCTCCCCGCGTAGCGTTCGGTGAAGTGGATGCGTCAGAAGGAGCGGACGATGACCGACACGGAGAAGGCGGCGACCGAGGCTGGGGAGTTCTACGCGGGCGTGGCCGCCGAGTTCCTGCAGCACTACGCCCGGGGGCCGCGGTTCGTCGCGGTGACCGGGGTGCCGGCCGCCGATGAGGGCCGCGTGGCCGACGCCTTCGCGGCCGCGCTGCGCGACGCGGGCCAGGAGGTCGAGCGCGCCGGCGCCGACCCGTCGGCCGGGGCGGATGAGTTCCGCGAGGGCGTCGTGGCCCCGTTCCGCGCGCGCGACGGGGTGCTGGTCGTCGACGGTCGCGGTCTGCTGAACCCGGAGTTTCGCGGGTTCTGGAACTTCTCGCTGTGGGTCGAGCACGACCCGGAGCGGAGCCCGGACTGGTCGTTCGTGACCACCGGGCAGAAGGATCCGCTCGGCGCGCCGCGCGAGGTGGCATCCGTCCTGCTGGACGACACCGACCCCGAGCGGCCGCGCCGGCTGTGGGCCGACTCCTGCTGAGCACTCCTGCTGGACGAGCGTTGCAGCTGAGCCGGCCCTGCCTCCGCTAGGCGCGGGGGCGGTCGAAGCGCGCGCCCTCGGGCTTCGAGGGCAGGATCGTCAGGACGAGCACGGTGATGCCGCCGACGATCGGGACGAAACCGAGGAAGAAGAACGGACCGGCCAGGTCGGCGTCGTGCAGCCGACGCCAGATGAGGGCCAGGTGGGGGACGATCGTCCCGAGCGACCACACCGCGATCAGCAGCCCGGGGATCCAGAACAGCGGGCCGGGCGTCGAGGTGCCGTCGTCGTTCACGGTCGCACCCGCGAAGCCGAGGCCGAGGGCCAGCACTTCGAGCACGATGGCGACGATGACCGAGAACAGGATCCACCACCAGTACTCGCTGCGGCTGGCGCGTCCGGTGAAGTCCGCGTACTTCGTGAAGAAGCGCTTGATGGCCTGTCCGATCGTCGCCCCGTAGAGCGGCGCCCAGAGCGGGGTCTCGCCGGTCGGAGCGGCGGAGGTGGTCGGGTACTGCGGAGACGTCACGAGGAGTCCTTTCCAAGACACGTGTTGTGTGAGGTGGAGCGGGCATAGTCAAGCGCATGCGAGCGCGCTGTGCGTCTCGTGTGACGCGGCGTGTCCGCTGGTGACGGGAGTCCGTCGGCGCCGACCGCTATGGCCGCAATCGGCGCCGCAGAGTGCGGATGAGCTAGCATCGCCGAAAGCCGTGGCATTGGTACGCGGAATGCTTGCATATGAGGATGGTTTCCATGAAGCGTGGGCGTGAGGTTGTGGCCCGTGTGGCCGTCATCGCCGCACTCATCGCCGCCCTCAGCGGGTGTTCGTTGATCGGAGACGCCCTGAAGCAGAAGACGACACCGGCGGAGAACCGGGAGTATCAGCGCATCACAGCGCAGAACCAACACAGCCGGTGGCCGAATATGGACGAGATCACCTTCACGCAGGAAGGCAGTATCGACGGTTCCGGCACCTGGGCAGCCAACGCGATCGTGACCATCGACGGTAAGGACTACGACCGAATCATCGGCCCATACTCCGGGATCGGTGACGACATACCGGTTCCTTCCCCGGGGTTCGTGGGCGGCCCGCTGACCGTGCACTACAGCGATGGGACATCGGAGGTGATCCGATGACGAGGGCCGAAGATGCGGAACCCATCGCTCACGTTGGGAACGGAGTAGTTCGTCGCATGAGTGGGGCCACCGTCGCGGTGGTCGTCGTGATTCTTGCCGCACTGCTCGCCGGGCTCACCTCATGTTCATTGATCGGAGACGCCCTGAAGCAGAAGACGACACCGGCCGAAAACGTCGGGTACCAGCGGATGCTGGCGAAGAAGTTCAAGGTGAACTGGCCGGCCGTGGAGGTCATCGAATATACGAGGGAAGGCGGCATTGACGGTTCGGGCGAGTGGTCGACCAATGCGGTCGTCACCATCGCGGGCAAGACGTACCAAGAGATCTTCGGGGTCAGCGTTGTCGGAGGCGATCCACTACCCGATCCGGACGCTTCGCCTGCTACCGAATCGGTGACAGTGCGATATAGCGACGGCACGTCCGAGGTTATGAAATGACCACGCCCGAGGATTACGAGTCCATAGCGAACTGGGTGTACAAGGTCGACCCACTGGTGCAGCGACCGCCGGGCCGCGCTGGACAGACCTTTTATACCGACAGTGACTCGTCCAAACAACAGTGGAAGGTCATCGTCGTCTCCGCCAATGTGAACGACGGGTTCCAGGGCATGGCCGTCGTCCCGATCGTGAATGGTGTCGAGGACTATTCGCAGGTCTCCATCGCTTTCGCGGGGACGAACTTCGACGATCCGCATGACATCGCCGCGGACGCCGGTGTGATGCTGGCGACTCAGACCGCTCAGGCGGAGGATGCGAATGCGTTCGCCGCAAAGGTGAAAGAGCTCGTGCAGACGGACCATCCGGAGGCGACGTTCGCGACCGTCGGACATTCCCTGGGCGGCTTTCTCGCCCTGCTGGTCGCAGCCGAGAATCGCTGGCCCGCGACGTCGTTCAACGGCCCGGATCCGTGGCGGGTCTTGACGCCGAAGACGAAGGACTGGCTGACGTCGCAGAACGCAGCGGGAACGAACCCGTTGAAGAACTACGTCAACCGTTTCGATACGGTCGGGAACGCGCTCGGGAACCTGACCGGTGCCGGCATCTTCGTCTACGACGAACCCGACGGCTTCCTTCTCGGTTATCACAACATCGGGAAGGACGACAAAGGTGAGCCGCAGGCCTTTCGCTTCGGACGCACGGGCGAGATCATCGGCGCGGGATGCACGGCGGTCGACTTCGGCGTGATCCTCTACAACCTGGATCAGACCGCTGCGGCCCAGGCCGTGTGGAAGATGCAGAAGGACTCCCCGTATCCCAAGGTGCTCGTGGCGATGGAGCCGGCGCTGGCGCTTGCGAAGAAGATCGGCGGGCTCACGGAGCATCTGAAGGCGATCAAGAACGCCAACGGCAGCGTCGAGTCCGAAATGGAGGATGCCCTGCGCGACGCCAAGAACCTCTACGTATCGCTTCATCCGACGATGAGCATCACGGACATCGAGAACAGCGTGGCCGTCAATCGGCTGGCTGTCCACGACAATCTCGACCGAGACGCGATCGGAGCCGTGGATTCGCTCGTGAATCGTCAGATCAGGATGGTCACGGCGCTGGAGGACGGTATCCACAATGCGATCGTCAACACGCTGGCGCAGGACGTCCACGCTGCGGCGGCGTTCACATCCCCATAGCCGATGTCGCTACTACCTCAGGAAGGACGGCAGCGTGACTGACCATCGCCCCGGCGATCGTAATCCGATCGCCGACATCCTCTCCCAGAACGCGGGGCCGGATGCCACGCGCAGCGCGCTGGACGCTGAGATCCGCCGCGCTCGGGTCGACCTCCTCGATTCCGTGTTCCCGCCCGACGTCGCCCGGCGCTACGCGAGGATCAGAGCCGAACAACTCGCGGCTGTAGCTGAGGCTGCCAGGCACATCTCCTCGGCGCTGGCCGAGGGCGTCGACGGTGACGTCCTCTCGGGAGCCGTCGCTCAGAAGGTGAAGGATGGCATCGCCGAGATCGCTGGGCAGAAAGACTATGCGCGGGGAATCGAGAGCATCACATGACGGGTTATGGCTCGCTCTCTGACCTCGAAGCCGACCAGGACAGAACGGCGTTCGCCGCGCGACGCCGGATCGACGAGGCGGACGAGCACCTCGGCTTCTATCGCTCGCAGATCACGACGTTGCTGGAAGCGTTCTACGCCGTCGCGGAGCGCCAGGGCGTCACCGACCACCCAGACTTCCGGTCCCGATTCCACGGCGTGGTCCAAGACACTGACGAGAGTTTTCGCGCTGGCCTGCAGGTCGTCTCCGAACTGGAGGAGGACTTCCACCGGATGAGTGCCCGGCACCTCGATGAGCGTGAGGAATTCTTCGCCCGGCGCCAGGACCCCACAGCTCGCTGAGCCCAGGCCGAAGGGACTCACCCGAGCGAGTCGAGCTCCTCGCGGACGAAGCGCGCGAACTGCGCCGCGGCCGCCGACTGCGATCGGGTGCGGTTGCGGGCCAGGCCGATGATGCGCGTCGCCTCGTCCCGCAGCGGCACCGCCACGATCCCCGGCTCGGCCGGGGTGTCCGGGATGAGGGCGGCACCGACGCCGTCGCGCACCAGTCCGCGCAGGGTCGAGAGTTCTGTGACCTCGATGACGGGGTTCATCACGACACCGTGCGCGGCGAAGTAGGCGTCCGCGATGTGGCGGAGACCGGAGCCGGTGCGCAGGGCCACCAGGTCGTAGGGCTCGAGGTCCGGAACGTTGACGGCCGTCGCCCCGGCGAGGGGATGCCCCTCCGGCACGCCGAGAACCAGCCGTTCGGCGGTCAACGGTTCCCATTCGATCTCCGGGTCGCGCGGGTCGGGGCTGAGGAACGCGACATCGGCGGCGCCGTCGCGCAGCGCATCCAGCACCGTGTCGGCGGTGCCGCCGCTCAGCACGAAGCGGATGTCGGGGAACAGCCCTCGGTACTCGCTGATGACCTTCGGGATGAGCCAGCCGCCGAATGACGAGACGTAAGCGACCGAAACGGTGCCGCCCGACGGATCGCGGAGCGCCTCGATGCGCGCTCGCGCGTTCTCGAGCTCCGATTCGGCTCGCACCGCGTGCGCGAGCAGGATCTCGCCGTACTGGTTGAGCTCCAGATGGCCGCGGCGGCGGTCGAACAGCTCCACGCCCATCTCCTGCTCGAGCCGTGCGAGCGAGCGTGTGAGGGTCGACTGGGACACCCCGAGGGTCTCGGCGGCGAGAGCCGGATGGCCCTCCGCGGCCAGCGCCCGGAAGTGGGCGATCTCGTCGATCCGCATGCCTCTCATCATGGCGTATCGGCGCGTTCCCCCGTGCGGTGCTCAAATGAGCGGTCTACCCCTGAACGAGTTTTCTGTACGTTCACACACGAGAAACAGTCCCGTTTCACGCCGTCCCTACGGTGGGCGCGGACTCATCCCACACCTCACCGACCGAGGAGAACAATGTCAACCAGATTCGGCAGGCTGGCGCGTGTCGCCGCCGCCGCGCTCGCGGGGGCCGGCCTCGCCGCCGGTTCGCTCGTCGCGACCCCGGCGTTCGCCAGCACCGACGGCACCGGTGTCGTCATCAACGAGGCGTATCTGTCCGGCGGGAGCGCCGGCGCCGCCTTCACGAACAAGTTCGTCGAGCTCTACAACCCAGGGGACAGCGCCGTCAGCCTGGCGGGATGGAGCATCCAGTACCGGCCGGCCACCGGCACGAGCGCATCCACCGGCGTCGTGCCGCTGACCGGCTCCATCGGCGCCAAGGGGTACTACCTCGTCGCCGGCGGGTCGAACGGCACCAACGGCCAGGCCTTGCCGACGCCGGATGTCGCGAGCGGCGCCCTCAACCCGAGCGGCACCACCGGCACCCTGGTCCTCGCCAAGACGGCTTCGGCGCTGACCCTCCCGACCGGCTCGGTGACCGGCAACGCGAACGTCGCCGACCTCCTCGGCTACGGCACCTCGAACACGTTCGAGAAGGCGAAGGCCACGGCCCCGTCGGGCAACACCGACGTCAAGTCGCTGGTCCGCACGAACTTCGCCGACACCGACGACAACAGCGCGGACTTCACCCTCAGCGCCACGATCACGCCGCAGAACGCCGCGAGCGCGCCCGGCGACCCGGGCGACCCCGGTGACCCGGGCACGCCCGGCGACGGCGCCACCGTCCCGATCGCGGAGATCCAGGGCACCGGCGACACCAGCCCGAAGGCGGGCACGACGGTCACCACCGTCGGTGTCGTGACGGCGCAGTACGCGACCGGCGGGTTCAACGGGTTCTACATCCAGACCCCCGGGACGGGCGGCGCGGTCGACCTCGCCACGCACACGGCCTCCGACGCCGTCTTCGTCTACGGCTCGTCCTTCGCCGGAACGGTCGCCGCGGGCGACTACGTGAAGGTCACGGGCGCCGTCAGCGAGTTCAACGGCCTCACGGAGATCACCGCGACCGGCGTGACGAAGCTCGACGCGTCGACGGTCACCGCACCGGTGCCCGCCGCGGTGGGCCTGCCCGGCACGGCCACCCAGCGGGAGAGCCTCGAGGGGATGCTTCTCGCGCCGCAGGGCGCGTTCACCGTCACCGACGTGTACGCCGCCAACCAGTACGGCGAGATCGGCCTCGCCGCCGGTGACAAGCCGCTGGTGCAGCCGACCGAGGCTGCGCGTCCGGGTTCGCCCGAGTACGCCGCGGTCGTCGCCGACAACGCGGCCCGCGCGGTCACGCTCGACGACGGCGCATCCACCAACTTCCTGAGCGCGGCCAACAAGTCGAAGCCCTTGCCGTACCTCTCGCTGAGCAACCCGGTCCGCGTCGGCGAGCCGGTCGCGTTCACGAAGCCGGTCGTGCTCGACTACCGCAACAACGCCTGGAAGTTCCAGCCGACCAGCGAGCTCACACCGGCGAACGCCGACGCGGTCCAGCCGGTCGCGTTCACGAACACCCGCACCGCCGCCCCCGAGAATGTCGGTGGCGACCTGCGGCTCGCGACGTTCAACGTGCTGAACTACTTCACCACGACGGGCGACCAGCTCAGCGGCTGCACGTTCTACACCGACCGCGACGGCAACCCCATCACGGTCAACAGCGGATGCGACGCCCGCGGCGCCGCCGACGCGACCAACCTGAAGCGCCAGCAGGACAAGATCGTCGCGGCGATCAACGGCCTGAGCGCCGACGTCGTGTCGCTCGAGGAGATCGAGAACTCGGCCCGCTTCGGCGAGAACCGCGACTCCGCCCTCGCCAGCCTGGTCACCGCCCTGAACGCCGCCGCCGGCTCCGAGGTCTGGGCGTACGTGAAGTCGCCCGCGACCCTCCCGGCGACGGAGGACGTCATCCGCACCGCGTTCATCTACAAGAAGGCGAACGCGGCCCCGGTCGGCGACTCGAAGATCCTCGACGACCCGGCGTTCTCGAACGCGCGGCAGCCGCTCGCCCAGGCCTTCAAGAAGGTCGGCGCGAAGGACTCCTCCGCGTTCCTCGCCATCGTGAACCACTTCAAGTCGAAGGGGTCCGGCACCGGTGAGGACGCCGACCAGGGAGACGGCCAGGGCGCATCCAACGCCTCCCGCGTCAAGCAGGCCAACGCTCTCGTCGCGTTCGCGAACGAGCGCAAGACCGCACTGAAGACCGACAAGGTGCTCCTCATCGGCGACTTCAACGCGTACCTGAAGGAGGACCCGATCAAGGTCCTCACCGACGCCGGCTACGTCGACCAGGTCAGCACCCGCACGGCGAAGGCGACCTACTCCTTCGGCGGAACGGTCGGCTCGCTCGACCACGTCCTCGCGTCGCCCGCGGCGAACACGGCCATCACCGGCGCGGATGTGTGGAACATCAACTCGGGCGAGTCCGTGGCGCTGGAGTACAGCCGCTACAACTACAACGTCACGAACTTCTACGCGGCCGACCCGTACCGGTCGAGCGACCACGACCCGATCGTCGTGGGCCTCGGCCTCGCGGCGAAGCCGGTCACGCTCAACCTGCTGAACATCAACGACTTCCACGGCAGGATCGACGCGAACACCGTGAAGTTCGCGGGAACGATCGAGAAGCTCAAGGCGGAGGCGGGCGAGGCGAACTCGCTTTTCCTCTCCGACGGCGACAACATCGGCGCGTCCCTGTTCGCCTCGGCGACGGCGGGTGACATCCCGACGATCGACGTGCTCAACACGCTGCAGCTGAAGACGAGCGCAGTCGGCAACCACGAGTTCGACAAGGGCTTCGCCGACCTGACCGGACGCGTGAAGGATGCGGCCGACTTCTCCTACCTCGGCGCGAACGTGTACGAGAAGGGCACGAAGACCCCGGCGCTCCCCGAGTACGCCACGTTCGACATCGACGGGCTGACCGTCGGCGTCATCGGAGCCGTGACGCAGGAGACCCCGACCCTCGTCTCGCCGGACGGCATCTCGTCGCTCGACTTCGGCGACCCGGTGGAGGCGGTCAACCGCGTCGCCGGCGAGCTGACGGACGGCGACCCTGCCAACGGCGAGGCCGACGTGCTGGTCGCGGAGTACCACGAGGGCGCCGGCTCCGGCACGCCGGAGGGTGCGACGCTCGAGCAGGAGGTCGCTGCCGGCGGTGCGTTCGCCGACATCGTCACCAAGACGAGCGCGAAGGTCGCGGCGATCTTCACCGGCCACACGCACAAGCAGTACGCGTGGGATGCTCCGGTTCCGGGAGTGGACGGCAAGACCCGCCCGATCCTGCAGACCGGCAGCTACGGCGAGAACATCGGACAGGTGAAGCTGACGGTGGACCCGGAGACCGAGACGGTCACCTCGTACACCGCCCGCAACGTCGCCCGCACCACAGACGCCGATGACGCCCTCGTCGCCGCCTACCCGCGGGTGGCGGCCGTCAAGACGATCGTCAACAAGGCGCTCGCCGACGCGGCCGTCATCGGCAACCAGAAGGTCGGCTCGGTGACGAAGGACATCACCACGGCTTACCTCAACGGAGCGCGCGACGACCGTTCGAGTGAGTCGACCCTGGGCAACCTGGTCGCCGACTCGCTGCTGTCCAGCCTCTCCTCGCAGGAGCTCGGCGGCGCCGAGATCGGCGTGGTCAACCCGGGCGGTCTGCGGGCGGAGCTCCTCTACGGCACCGACGGGACGGTCACCTACGCCCAGGCCAACGCGGTGCTGCCGTTCGTGAACAACCTGTGGACCACGTCCCTCACCGGGGCGCAGTTCAAGCAGGCGCTCGAGCAGCAGTGGCAGCGCAACGCCGACGGCACCGTTCCGAGCCGGCCGTTCCTCAACCTGGGACTGTCGAAGAACGTCAGCTACACGTTCGACGCCACCCGGCCCGAGGGCGACCGCATCACGAGCATCATCGTGAACGGTCAGCCGATCGACCCGGCGAAGTCGTACCGCATCGGGTCCTTCTCGTTCCTCCTGCAGGGCGGCGACAACTTCCGCGCCTTCGCTGCCGGGTCGAACACGAAGGACTCCGGACTGATCGACCGCGACGCGTGGATCAGCTACATCCAGAAGAACAGCCCGCTCTCGCCCAGCTTCGCCAAGCGTGGTGTCGGCGTCAGCGGCGTGCCGACCGGGACGCTGCAGCGCGGTCAGCAGGTCACCCTCCAGGTGTCCAAGCTGAACCTCACCTCGCTCGGCAGCCCGGCGAACACGAAGCTCGACCTCTCCTGGAACGGCTCGACCGCGATCGGCTCCGTGCCGGTGGATGCCGCGGGCAACGCGACCGTCACCTTCACCGTTCCGGCGGATGCGGCGGGTGCCAGCGCGCTGGTGCTGACCGCTCCCGACTCGGGCACGACGGTCCGCGTCCCGCTCACCGTGGCGGACGCCCCGACCGACCCGAAGCCGGGAACCGACCCGAAGGCGGCCAAGGAGTCGGCGCTCAAGAAGGCGCTCGAGGACAAGGTCACCGTCGACAAGGACATCTACCGCCCGGGTGACACCGTGCGCGTGACCGTCGGCAAGCAGCGCGCCGGCGAGTGGGTGTCCGTCTGGCTGTATTCGAAGCCGCAGAACCTGAGTGGTGGATGGGTCCAGGTCCCGGCGGACGGCGTGCTGACGCTCACGCTGCCGAAGGACGCGGACAACGGCCAGCACAAGCTGTCCGTGCAGGACGCGTCCAACAGTGTGATCGGCTGGACCACCCTCAAGGTCAAGGCCGACAAGCCGCACACGGGCATCCCGGTCCTCGACTGGCTGCTCGACCTGCTGGACCGCCTGTTCGGCTGGTTCTAGCAGCACCCTGGCGGATGCCGGGCACGCGAGAGCGTGCCCGGCATCCGCGCGTTGCGGGCGGCTTCAGCTCTCGAAGTAGAGGTGGGTGTGCAGCCGGCAGCCCGGGTTGAAGGCGGCGCCGCACTCCGGGCAGTCGTCGGTGGCGAGGTAGTCGGCGATGGTCAGCTCGTGACCGCAGACCCCGCACAGCACCGCGCGCTCGTCGCGGCGGTCGGCCGGCCACTGCCGGGCGGGGTGGTCGGCCGTCTCCGCGTGACACAGGTGGCACGGGTAATACTCGCCGCAGCACGCGAACCGGATCGCGATCACATCGAGCGGCGACCGGTAGTGGATGCAACGGGTCTGATCGTCGACGACGGGGCCCAGCACTCGGGGGCGGCCGCTCACCGCACGCCCCGTGCGGAGAGCGCCTCGCCGAGCTGGTCGGCGTGCTTGAGCGACAGGATGAGGAAGGGCACCGCGAAGAAGCGGAGCCCCGGCCGCGCTCCTCGGGCGCGTTGCGCCTCACGGACCTCGCCCGCGAGACGCCCGAGCACCGGCACCGTCGTCAGGGCAACGGTCAGCAGCACCGCGGCGCGCTCGGAGTCGAACCGCAGGCGGTCGAGCGGCCGCAGCCCGCGCTCGACGGCGTCGAGCAGGTCGCTGACGCGCGTGGTGAGCACCAGCAGGCCGGCCAACACGACGGCGGCGGTCACGCGTGCGGTGTTCGACACCGCCTGCTCCGGTCCGAGGAAGATCAGCTGCGCGCCGATGGTCACGACGATGAGCCAGCGGAGCGCCACGACCTGGCGGCCCAGCTCGCGCATCCCGAGCATCCCGTCGCGCAGCCCTGCTACCGCGTAAGCGACGATCGCAGCGCCGGCGGCGACCGCGGCCGCCCACCACGTGGAGGGGAGCAGCGAAACGGCGAGCACGACCGCGAGAAGCAGGAGCAGCTTCGGCCCGGCGCAAAGGCGGTGCAGGAGGCCGTCCCCCGGCCGGTAGAGGCTCAGCACGCCAGCGCCGCCTCGTACTCGGCGATGACCTCCGCCGGACGACCGACCGCCTCGACCTGGCCACCCGCGAAGAGCACGGCGGTCTCGCAGCGTTCGGCGAGGGCGAGATCGTGCGTGACGAGCACCAGCCGGTGCCCGCCGTCGGAGAGCAGATGATCGGACACCCGCCGGGCGTTGCGGGCGTCGAGGTACGTCGTCGGCTCGTCGGCCACCACGAGCTCGGGCTCCCGGACGAACGCGCCGGCGAGGGCGAGGAGCTGCTTCTGCCCGCCGGAGAGGTCGTGCGACGACCGCTCGCGCAGTGCGGAGAGCCCGAACCGCTCGAGTGCCGCATCCACTCGACGTCGCAGCTCCTCGCGGCGGAGGCGCTCGGGCCGCAGAGAGAACGCGACATCCTCGGCGACGGTGGGCATCACGATCTGCGCGTCGGGGTTGCTGAACACGACGGCGACCCGGCGCCGGAGCTCGGCCGCCTGCCGCACGGGATCGAGGCCCAGGATGCGCGTGACACCCGCTGTGGGCGCGACGAGCCCGGCCAGCAGGCGTGCGAAGGTCGACTTGCCGGAGCCGTTCTCGCCCACCACCGCGATGGTTCGGGCGTCGAGGGCGAGGCTCACGTCGCGGAGCGCGTCCACCTGTCCGAGGCGGACACCGACGCCGTCCAGCCCCAGGGCGGGGAAGGCGTCGGGGGCGGTGTGGGCCGCCGGGATGGCGTCGGTCACGGGACGCGGGACTCCGCGGGCACCGATGCGTTCGGGGCGACGTCGGGCTGGTCGCTCACCCAGCTGCGGCGGAATGCTCGGGGGTAGGCGCGCACCAACGTCGTGACGACCGCCGTCGCGATGACCGCCTTGGCCAGATCGCCGGGGACGAAGACGAGGCTCATGAGTGCCGTCGCGTCGAGCGGCAGACGGGTCACCAGGCTCTGCACCGGCACCCCGAACAGGTAGACGACGAGGATGCCGCCGACGATCATCCCGAGCAGCGTGCGCCACCAGACGGGCGCCCGGCGACCGGTGTGCACGATCAGGCCGATGACGAACGCGCCGGCGATCCAGCCGAACAGGTATCCGGCCGACGGTCCGACGAAGGCTCCGATACCGCCATGTCCGCCCGCGAGGAGCGGCAGCCCGACCGCGACGAGGGCAAGCAGGACGGCCATGCTCAGGGCGCCGAGCCACGGGCCGAGGATGGCACCCGCCAGCATGACGCCGAGAGTCTGAGCCGTGATCGGCACCGAGCCGAACACGGTGACCCCGGACGGCAGGCCGAGCACGGCGACGAGCGCGGCAAAGACGGCGACGCGGGCGAGATCGGTCGCGTCGAGGCGGCGGCGAGGGGCGACGGGAGTCGTGGGGGTCATGCGGACATCCTTACCTGAACGGTGTTCACCTGAACGATGTTCACTATAGTGAGAACATGGCAGGGAACGAAACCGGACGACGACACTCGCGCGACGACGTCGTGGAGGCGGCCCTGCGCATCCTCGACGACCTCGGTCTGCCGGATCTGACCATGCGGCGGCTCGCCGCATCCCTCGACGTGCAGCCCAGCGCGCTGTACTGGCACTTCCCGAACAAGCAGACGCTCCTCGCGGAGCTCGCCGATCGGATCGTCGCCACGCGGCCTTCCGTCGGCGCGGCCGTCGACGCGGCCGGAGAGGATGCCGACTGGGCCGATTCGGTGCGCGCGGAGGCCGCCGCCCTGCGAGATGCGCTCCTCGCTTACCGCGACGGCGCCGAGGTCGTCTCGAGCACCCTGGCTCTCGGCCTGGGCTCGCCCGAGGCCGTGGACCGCCTCACCCGCGCGGTCGCGCGAGGCGGCTTCGACGCCGAGACCTCCCGACGTGCCGCCACCGCGTTGCTGCACTTCGTGCTCGGCCACGTCTCGCACGAGCAGCAGCGCCTGCAGTACGACTCACTCGGCGTGCTGGCGGCCGGCGATAGCTCACCGCTCGACGAGGACGACCCTGCGGCCGCCTTCGTCTTCGGCGTCGACCTGCTGGTCGGCGGGCTGGAGCTCAGTCGCTCCCGAAGGTGACCTTCCAGCCGCCCACCACGTGGACGGCGAGGTTGAAGAGGGCGGCGAAGATAGCGCCGAGCGCGGACACCACGATCACTTCGAGCAGTGCGACGACGAGCGTGAACGTCATCACGTTCGGGAAGGTCAGACCGGCGACGAGATTGGCACCCTGCGCCCCCGCAATGTCCTCGAGGAAGTTGCTCGCGGCCGCAACCAGACCGAATCGTTCGAGCGCGCTCCAGATCAGGAGGCCGATGACGACGGTGATGGCCGCGACGATGATGCTGACGAGGAACGACATCTTCAGGGCCGACCAGAAGTCGATGTAGACGAGCCGCATCGTTGCGCGCTTCTTCTGCTTGCTGCCCCGAGACGACATGCTGCCCCTCCCCATGATGCTTCCGCCGTCTCCGGCGTTCCCCATCGGCCAAGTCTAGGGGACGGGTTCTCCCGGCCCGCGCCGAGCGTCGCCCGAGAGTCCATACCGATCGTCCGGTTCTGGCGTACAATTAGCATGCATTCCGGCGCGGCCGTAGCGGATTGGGGGCGCTGCGGCCGGGTCGGTACGGCTTGAGCGCGGAGTTGACGCAACACGCCGTCAACCGCTGCCGCCGGACGGCGTGTTGCGTCAACCCGATGAGTCTGCGCGGCGTCAGCGGATGAGAGCGGGGAGGCTGCGGAGTCGCTCGTATTCGGCGGGGGGCACGATGCCCGGCAGGAGCACCGTCCAGAGGTCGCGCACCCGCTCGAGCAGGTCCGTCCGCCCCGCGACCGTCTCTGACACCAGCTGGACTCCGGTGTAGGCGGGAACGACCACGGTCGCCAGCATCCCCGGGTCGAGATCCGGCCGGAGGTCGCCCTCCTCGGCGGCCTGGCGGAACAGCGCTTCCGTTGTGCGCAGCCAGTCCTCGTACGGCTCGGTCACCGGTGGATCGAACATCGACACATCCGTCGTGAGCCGGATGCCGGCCTGGACGACAGGATCCGTCAGCAGCTGGTGCGCGAGCACGGCGCTCAGCCGCACCATCGTCTCCAGTCCCGGGAGCCCCTGCTGGACCACCTCGGCCGCGGCGACCATGGTGCGCCGGTGCTGCTCGGTGATGACGGCACGGGCCAGTTCGTCCTTCGACGGGAAGTGGAAGTACAGCGCCCCCTTGGTCACGCCCGCCTCGGCGGCGATGTCGGCGATCGAGGCGAGGCCGTATCCTCGGCGGCCGAAGACCGCGGCGGCTCCGGAGACGATCGTCCCGCGCGTCACCTGCGCCCGCTCCTGCTTCACCATGATGCGCTCACGTTAACGCACAGTTGCTTTGAGGAGGATGCGACGATTCACCTGCGCGGCGTAGCGTTGCCTGTGCCGGGCCGCTCGCTGCGGGCCGGAAGCACCGCATCCGAGTCGAGGGGAGACCGCCGTGCCCACTGTCGCCGATACCGCCGTCGAGATTCTGAGGGATGCGGGCGTGACGCGCGTCTACGGCATTCCCGGGGACTCGCTCAACGGGTTCACCGACGCGATCCGGCGGAATGACGGCGTGACGTGGGAGCACGTGCGGCACGAGGAGGCGGCGGCTTTCGCAGCGTCCGCCGAGGCGGCGCTGACCGGCGAGCTCGCCGTCTGCGCCGGCAGCTGCGGGCCCGGCAACACGCACCTCATCAACGGGTTGTACGACGCCAACCGCAGCCGCGTCCCCGTGCTCGCGATCGCCGCGCAGATCCCGGGAGCCGAGATCGGCAGCGGGTACTTCCAGGAGACGCACCCGCAGGAGCTGTTCCGCGAGGCGAGCGTCTACACCGAGCTCGTCAGCCAGGCGGACCAGATGCCGCGCATCCTCGAGATCGCCATGCGCACCGCTGTGGAGCGCCGCGGCGTCGCGGTGATCGTCGTGCCGGGCGAGATCTTCCTCGCCGACAGTGCGGGCCGCCGCAAGTCGGCGCCGATCACCTTCTCGCCGCGCGTGACCCGGCCCACCGATCCCGAGCTCCAGGCCGCCGCCGACATCCTCAACGACGCGAAGCGGGTCACCATCCTCGCCGGCGCAGGGGCGGAGGGCGGGCACGATCAGCTGCTCGCCATCGCCCAGAAGCTGCAGGCGCCGATCGTCCACGCCATGCGCGGCAAGGAGTTCGTCGAGTACGACAACCCGTACGACGTCGGCATGACCGGCCTCCTCGGCTTCTCGTCCGGTTACCGCGCGATGGAGTCGTGCGACGCGCTGCTGATGCTCGGCACCGACTTCCCGTACCAGCAGTTCTTCCCATCGAAGGCGAAGATCGTGCAGGTCGACGTCCGCGGCGAGAACCTCGGCAGGCGGGTCCCGCTCGACCTGGGTCTCGTCGGAAGCGTGAAGGACACGGTGGATGCGCTGCTCCCGCTCCTGAAGGACCGCAAGGACCGCAAGCACCTCGACTCGTCGCTCAGTCACTACGCCAAGACGCGCAAGAGCCTCGACGACCTGGCGGTCAACGACCGCAACCGCACGCCCATCCACCCGCAGTACGTCGCGCGGCTGATCAGCGAGCTCGCGTCGGATGACGCCGTGTTCCTGCCGGACGTCGGCTCGCCGGTGGTCTGGGCCGCCCGCTACCTCCGGATGAACGGGCGCCGGCGACTGATCGGCTCGTTCACCCACGGCAGCATGGCGAACGCGCTGCCGCAGGCGATCGGCGCGCAGACCGCGTTCCCGGGGCGACAGGTGGTCGCGCTCGCCGGGGATGGCGGCCTCGCGATGCTCCTCGGCGAACTCCTCACCCTGCGGCAGAACAAGCTGCCGGTGAAGATCGTGGTCTTCAACAACTCCTCGCTCAACTTCGTCGAGGTCGAGATGAAGGCCGCCGGGTTCGTCAACTTCGGCACCAGCCTCGAGAACCCCGACTTCGCGCAGATCGCCCAGGCCGCGGGCCTGCATGGTCAGCGGGTGGAGAAGCCGGATGAGTTGGAGAGCGCGCTGCGGACGGCGTTCGCCCACGACGGCCCCGCCCTGGTGGATGTGGTGACCGCCCGGCAGGAGCTCAGCATCCCGCCGGCGATCACCGCGAAGCAGGTCAGCGGTTTCACGCTGTACGCCCTGCGGACGATCATGAACGGCCGAGGCGACGAGCTGATCGACCTGGCGGACACCAACGTCTTCCGTCGCCTGTTCGACTGATCGCCGTACCCGCCCGGCCCGGCGATCAGTTGATGCAGACGGTGTCGCTGTAGTTCGTCGCGGGCCCCGTCGGCGTGGGCGTCGCGGCCGGGGCAGGCGCGGTGCCACCACCCGCCGACGGAGCCGCCGGCATGATGCCGTCGTCGCCGAGGACGACCGTGACGGTGCTCACGGACGAGGTCTCCTGCACGCTCGCGCCCGGCAGGTAGGCGGCGACGGCCTTCGCCTGCGCCTCCTGTCCGGACGGGTACTGGATCACCGTCGTCGCGCGAGTGTCGGCGTCACCCGGAGTGCCCGTCTTGAAGCCGGCGGCCGCGAGGGTCTGGCTGGCGGTCGTCGCAGCGCCGTTCTGACTGCCGCCGTTCAGCACGGTCACCGAGGTGTCCGCCGGCTTCGCCGCCGTCGCCTTATCGTAGGCGCTCGGGGTGCCCATCAGGCTCTGGATGAACGCGGGCATCGCAGCGGTGTCGACCTCGACGATCGAGATGTCGTCGCCGTCGACCGTGATCGTCGGCGTGCCCGAGATCGGGATCGTCGCCGACTGGATCTTCCCGCCGGTCAGCCCCTGCAGCTGGGCGGCCAGCTGAAGGAAGTTCAGGCCGGGATCGGTCTCCAGCGAGCCGCTCACCGCATCCAGCACCTTCGTCAGCTTGCCCGGGTTCAGCAGCGTGCCGGCGGACAGGAACTTGTGCGCCTCGACCGACAGGAAGTACTGCTGCCGCACGACGCGGTCGAGGTCGCCGCGGGGGAGTCCGTGGCGCTGACGCACGAACGACAGCGCCTGCTTCGCGTCCAGCGTCGAGACGCCCGCCGGGAAGTTGGCGCCGGAGTACGGGTCGTCCACGGCGTTGTTCAGGCACACCTGCACCGGGCCGAGCGCCTGCGCGATCGTGTAGAAGCCGAGCAGCGAGACGCGCACATAGTGGTCGATGCTGAGGCCGGTGAGGTTCTGCACGGTCTGGATGAGCAGCTTCGCACCGCTCGCCGCATCCGTCGCGCCGCCGCCCAGCGAGAAGGCGGCGTTGAGCTTGTTCATTCCGTGGCCCGGCACCTCGACCCAGGAGTCGCGCGGCAGTGAGATCAGCGTCGCCGACTTCCCGTTCGCGGGGATGTGCAGGATCATCATCGTGTCCGTGTTGGTCCCGCCGCCGTCGTCGGTGGTGCTCAGCTGGTCGAGCTCCGCCTGCGAGGCTCCGTCGGGCCGATGATCGTCACCGACCAGCAGGATGTTCTGGTCCTGACCGTCGACATCGTTCGCGGGCTTGGAGATCACATCCACATGCTTGACGCCGCCGACGAACCGGAAGTAGCTGTAGGCGGCGTACCCGCCCACCACGACGAGGATCACCGCGAGGGCCGCGGCGGTCCAGCCGATGATGCGCTTCGTGCGGCGGCGCTTCCGCGGCGCTTTGTCACGGCGCCCGCCCGGGGGCGGAGTGGGGATGCCGCCGTCGTCGCCGCCGGTTCCGTCGCCGTTGCCGCCGCCTCCACTGCCGCCGTTGCCTCGGCCGTTGCCGCCGCGGCGTCCGGCGCCGTCACCGCCGAGGCCGGGCGCGTCGCCGCCCATCCCGAACGGGTCGAACGGTGCACCACTCGCGGCACCACCGCTCGCGGCACCGCCGCTCCCCGTCGGTACACCGGAGGCCGGACGCGTCGCGCGCACGGGGCGGCGCGGGTCGGCGGACGGCGCGCGTCCGAACACCTGGGTGGGCGGCAGCTGGTAGCTGCCGTCCGCACCGGGATCTGAGGCGGGGAAGTTCGGGCGTCGCACACCGAAACGCTAGGGGGCGTCGGCTTGGAACCGCCTGGTTTCGCGCGGTGTTCCCGAGGAATCACCAGCTTTTCCGCCCCAGCCTCCCAGCGGAGTCCCGGATGCGGCGGTCCGTCGTCTGCGAGAACGCTCAGTCGCCGCAGTCGGCGGGCGGCTCGCAGTCTTCGTCGTCGATCGCCGCGTTCATCGTGCGGGCGATGCCGAGCAGCTGCTCCTGCTGCTCGCGGCTGAGGGCGTCGAACAGGATGCGGCGGATGGTCGCCGAGTGCTTCGGCAGCGCGCGCACCACCACGCGCCGGCCCTCGCCGGTGAGGTGGATCCACATCGCGCGGCGGTCCTCCTCGCACTCCTGGCGCTCGACGAATCCGCGGGCGACCATGCGGGTCACCTGGTGCGAGACGCGACTCTTCTCCCAGCCCGTCGCATCCACCAGATCCCGGACCCGGAGCCGGCGCCCCGGCGAGTGGACGAGAGCCATCAGCACTTCGAGCTCGGAGATCGAGATGCCGTCGTCCTGCTGCAGCTGCGCATCCAACGTCCGGTCGAATCCGCGCCGCATCAGATGGAAGGAGCGGAACAGCTCCAGCTCGTCGTCCGTCAGCTTTCGCGGGTCGGGACGGGTGCGCACGATGGCCATACGCCATCCTGACACGCGCCGAGGGTCAGTGGGCGAGAGCCTCGAGGAAGACGACGAGCACGCCGAGCGCGACCACCACGACGAGCACCGCGAGCTGCCGCCAGCCGGAGAGTCCGGTGCGCGAGACGGCGATGCGCGTGATCACCGCGAGCGAGGCGATCAGCGCGACGATCGCGATGGTGAGGCCGGTGCGGTCCTCGATGACGTCGAACACCGCCAGCCCCACGGCGATGAGCGGCACCACCAGCACGCCGAGCGCGCGCGACGATACCGCCAGCATGTGCCGGAACTCTGCCACCGACGGGAGGGTGTTGTGCACGATCATGTGCGACACGAGGTCCGAGACGAGGCCGGCCAGCAGCACTCCGACGACGGAGATGACCAGCGTCCAGAGCACGGTGGGCGAGTCGAGCGCCTCTCCGTGCGAGTTCATCGCCATGAGGATCGCGAGGGCCGTGAAGGTGACGTAGATCCGCTCGCGCAGCCGGTCGCCCGCCTGGCGTCGTTCGTTCTCGGACGCATCCTCGGGCAGATGGATGTCGTCGTTGCGGTGTTCGCGCTGGTCGGACATGGGGCGAGCCTAGCCGGGAATGAATCACGAACGCGGCTGGTTCGCGTTGGATGACACGTCATCAAAAACGAAAGGCTGACATGACGAAGATCGCCATCATCATCGGAAGCACGCGTCCCGGGCGCAACGGCGAGGCCGTCGCCCGCTGGGTCTACGAGAACGCCGCGAAGCGCTCCGGCGTCGAGTACGAGCTCGTCGACCTGAAGGACTGGGACCTCCCGCACCTCGACGAGGCCATGCCCGCCGCCATGGGCCAGTACGCCGGTGAGCACACCAAGGCGTGGGCGGCGAAGATCGCCGAGTTCGACGGCTTCGTGTTCGTCACCCCCGAGTACAACCACAGCACCTCCGGCGCCCTCAAGAACGCGATCGACTACGTCGGGGCCGAGTGGTACAACAAGGCCGCCGGGTTCGTCAGCTACGGCGTCTTCGGTGGCGCTCGCGCCGTCGAGCACCTGCGTCTGGTGCTGTCGCAGCTCCAGGTCGCCACGGTCAGCGCGCACGTTGGCCTCAGCCTCGCTCACGACTTCGAGAACTGGCAGCTGAAGCCGACCGAGCAGCAGACCGCCGCTCTGACCCCGCTGTTCGACCAGCTCGAGGCCTGGTCCGCCGCGCTCGAGACCGTGCGCACGGGTGCCGCCGAGCAGGATGAGGACGAGGCCGCGGCCTGACGCTCTGCGGTTCCTTCTCCGGTTCTCCGGTTCTGCCCGGTTCGGCTTCTGCCCGGTCTGCTACGTCTGGCAGACCGGGCAGAAGTACGTGACCCGCTCTTCGAGTTCCGTCCGGCCCAGCGACGACGATTGGATGCGCGTGCCGCAGCGACGGCAGGGCTGGCCGCGGCGGCCGTAGACCCATGTATTGCGTCCGCGGCGGGTGTCGCCGGTGGTCACGCGGAGCGGACGGTCGCGGTTCGCCGTGATGAGCCGGTGACCGAGGTCGACGGCCGCGGGGATGTCGGCATCCCGAACCGGTCGGGTGGGAAGCATCCCGCGCAGGAAGCACAGTTCGTTTGCGTAGACGTTGCCGAGGCCGGCGAGGTTGCGCTGGTCGAGGAGCGCGACCGCCACCGGCACGTCCGGATGCGCGGTGACCCGGCGGACAGCCTCATCGGCGTCCCAGTCGGGGCCGAGGAGGTCGGGCCCGAGATGCCCGACCACGTCGTCCTCCCGGTCGCGGGGGAGAACCTCCAGCACACCGAGCTGGAACCCGACGGCCTGCGTGTCGGCCGTGCGGAGCACCGCCCGCGCCTGGTAGCCAGGGTGCCGCCAGCGGCCGTCGGGCGGGTACACCTCCCACGATCCCTCCATCTTGAGGTGACTGTGGATGGTGTGCTCGCCGACATGCATCAGCAGGTGCTTGCCGCGACTGATGACCTCGTCCATGCGTTCACCGGAGAGGTCGACGGTGGCGTACGCGGGGACGCGGAAATCGGTTCGGGTGAGGATCTTGCCTGCCAGGGCGCGGTGGAGGCGCTGAGCCGCCTGGTAGACGGTGTCGCCCTCAGGCATGCGCGGCTCCGGGGCGGGTGTCGTCGCTCATGACCGCAGCCGCAATCCACGCGGAGTGGCGAGGAAGCCCGCCTTGGACAGCGCATCGCCAACGGGCGTGCCGAGGATGAATCCGCCGTTGACGGTCTCCACGGCGAGCTTGTTGACGCGGCGCGACGTGACGAGCGCGGCGAGGGCGCGGGCCGCCGCGGCGAGTACGAGGCCCGACTCCACCGTCGGTTGATCGGCCCCGGTTGCGCCTTCGGAGCCGGCGGCATCGGCCACGAAGCAGAGCAGGCTCTTCCCTCCGCGCTCGACGTAGAGCGTCAGCTCGCCATCGACGAGCACGACCAGCGCTCCGGCCTTTCGCCCCGGGCGATGGCCCGTGCCGCTCTCGCTCGGCACCGCCGGCCACGGGAGCGCCGCGCCGTACGGGTTCGCGGGGTCGGTCGCGGCCAGCGCGACGGCCTCGTACGGGCGCTGCTGCGTGTGGTCGCGCGCGTACGACCGCAATCGGTCGACCGTCGCACCGTTGGCGAACTGCGCGCCGCCCAGCGTCTCGATGAAGTAGCCGCGGCGCGCCCGCCCGGTCTCCTCGAATCCGCTGAGCACCTTGTACGCGAGCGCGAAACCTCCGGGCGTCCCCTCGTTCATGACGGATCCGCGGGTGACGACGCCGTAGCGGTCGAGAAGCGTCTCGGCCTGGCCGTGCGCGCGCACGGTGGAGTCGAGGTCGCGCTCGGGCAGCAGTGACCATCGTCCGGCCACGGTCGGCGGCCCCATCCGCGTGACCATCGCGCTTCGCGTCGGTACGCGGCCGCGGTACATGCGCGCCCGTGTCGGCTGGCGCGGTCGCTTGTGCGCCCCGGAGCCGCCTGCCGTCAGGGTGCGCAACGGCGCGAGGGTGTCGTTCGTGATGCGCCCGGCCCACACCAGGTCCCACAGCGCCGTCACGAGTTCGGAGTCGTCGATCGCCGAGCCGCGCTCGGTGCCGAGCGTGTCGGACAGCTGACGGAAGAAGTAGCCGCCTCCGCGGCCGAGCGCATCCAGAATGCCGCGCTGCAGCTCATCCGGCTCGTGATCCGAGGGCGGCGCCAGCGTGAGCGGGGCCGAATCGGCGAGATGAAGGCTGATCCAACCGTCGTCGCCGGGCAGGCTGCCGTCGCCCGACCAGATCACCTCGCCCGTGGCCGTCAGCTCGTCGAGCATCGCGGGGCTGTAGTCGGCCACCCGGCTCGGAAGGACGAGCGACTCCCACGCCGACGCCGGGATGCGCGCGCCGGACAGCTGCTCGATCACCGAGGCGACCGCATCCACCCCGCGCAGCGTGGAGCCGACGTGCTGCCACTCGGGAAGGAATCGCCCGAAGGTGGCGGTGTCGACCGGCTCGACCTCGTGGCGCAGTGCCGCCAGAGACATGCGTCTCAGCCGTCGGAGGACTTCGGCGTCGCTCCACTCGCTGCCGTGTGCGTGCGGGCGGAACTCGCCCTCGACCACACGCCCGTCGCGCGCGAGCCGTCGGAGGGCGTCGTGGACGATCGCCGGGCCGAGACCGAGCCGGCTCGCGATGTCGACCGTCTCGAACGGCCCGTGCGTGCGCGCGAAGCGGCTCACCAGGTCGCCGAGCGGGTCGTCGACGGGTTCGATGAAGGCCACCGGGACGCCGATCGGGAGCGGGACTCCCAGGGCGTCGCGGAGGCGACTGGCGTCTTCGATCGCGGCGAAGCGCTCCACTCCCGCGATGGTGACCGCGAGCGCCCGGTGCGTATCGACCAGGGTCGCAAGATGTCCGGTGGCGGTCTCCCGGTCTGCGTGCGGTGCCGTGAGCTCTGGCGCGCCGGGTTCGCCGCCCTCGTCGGGTCGGCCGCCCTCGTCGGGTCGGCCGGCCTCGTCGGACTCCGCCGAACGGGCGGAGGTAGCCCTCTCCCCTTCGGCTTCGAGACGCTCGGCCACCTCCTCCACCGACAGCGGACCCAGCAGTCGCAACAGGTCGGCGACGCCCTCGACCCCACGCACGCGGCGTTCGGGTGCGAGCCGCTGCAGTTGCAGCTCGACGCGCTCGATGACCGTCGGATCGAGCAGTTCGCGGAGTTCCGCCCGGCCGAGCAGTTCGGCGAGCAGTCCGGCATCGAGGGAGAGCGCCGCAGCCCGACGCTCCGCCAAGGGGCTGTCGCCCTCGTACATGAACGCAGCGACATATCCGAAGAGCAGCGACCGCGCGAAGGGAGAGGCGGTCTCGGTCGACGCCTCGACCAGCCGAATGCTGCGCTGCTCGATCTGCTTCGCGACATCCGTCAGCGCAGTGAGATCGTAGACATCCTGCAGCACCTCGCGGATGGTCTCGAGGATGATCGGGAAGCTCGGGTACTTGCGCGCCACATCCAGCAGCTGCGCCGCCTTCTGCCGCTGCTGCCACAACGGCGAGCGTTTGCCCGGGTTGTACTTGGGCAGCAGAAGTGCGCGGGCAGCGGACTCACGGAAGCGCGAGGCGAACAGGGCCGAACCGCCGACCTCCGCCGTCACCAGTTCATCCAGCTCCTGCGGTTCGAACACGAAGAGTTCGCCACCGGGCGGCTGCGCCTCGGTGTCGGGGATGCGGACGACGATGCCGTCGTCGGCCGCCATCGCCCCCGCGTCGACCCCGTACCGCTCGCGCACCCGGGCCTGCACCGCGAGCGCCCACGGCGAATGCACCTGCATGCCGAACGGGGAATGCAGCACCACCCGCCAGTCGCCGAGCTCATCGCGGAAGCGCTCGACGACGAGCGTCTTGTCGGTCGGGACGTGGCCGGTCGCCTCCTTTTGCTCGCGCAGGAACGACAGCAGGTTGTTCGTCGCCCACGCGTCGAGGCCGGCTTCGACGCAGCGCAGTTCTGCATCCGCCGGTGCGGCCGTGCTCAGCTCGCGCATGAACGCGCCGACCGCGCGGCCGAGCTCGGCGGGACGCCCGATCCCGTCACCCTTCCAGAACGGCAGCCGGCCGGGTTCGCCGAACGCGGGCGTGACGAGGACGCGGTCGTGCGTGATCTCCTGGATGCGCCAGCTCGTCGAGCCGAGCGCGAACACGTCGCCGACCCGCGACTCGTAGACCATCTCCTCGTCGAGCTCGCCGACCCGGCTGGCCTTCTCGCCCACCATGTAGACGCCGAACATGCCGCGGTCGGGGATGGTCCCCCCGCTCGTCACGGCCAGACGCTGCGCGCCCGGGCGTCCGGTGATGGCACCGGTGTCGCGGTCCCAGACGATGCGGGGCCGGAGCTCGGCGAACTCGTCCGACGGATAGCGACCGGCCAGGAGGTCGAGCGTCGCGTCGTAAGCGCTGCGGGGCAGCGTCGAGAACGGCGCGCTCCGCCTCACCGTGTCGAACCAGTCGTCGGCGTCGATGGATTCGAGGGCCGCCGCGGCGACCGTCTGCTGGGCGAGGATGTCGAGCGGGTTCGCCGGGACGGAGAGCGACTCGATCAACCCGGCGGTCATCCGCTCCGTGGCGACCGCCGAGTGGATGAGGTCGGCGCGGTGCTTCGGGAAGACGACGCCGCGCGAGATCTCGCCGACCTGGTGTCCGGCCCGGCCGACGCGCTGGAGCCCGCTCGCGACAGAGGGCGGAGCCTCCACCTGGACGACCAGGTCGACGGCTCCCATGTCGATGCCGAGTTCGAGGCTCGACGTGGCGACCACGCAGCGGAGGCGACCGGACTTGAGATCGTCTTCGATGAGCGCCCGCTGCTCCTTGCTGACCGAGCCGTGGTGGGCGCGTGCCAGCACGAGCGCTTCCGCATCGGCGACGGTCTGCGACCCGCGGGTCTGGCCCGAGCCCCCCATCAGTTCCGCAGGCGCGCGACTCGGCGCCTCGCCGGCCGTTCCGCCGAGGATCCTCTCCTCGTAGATCTCGTTCAGCCGGGCCGTCAGACGTTCGGCGAGCCGCCGCGAGTTGGTGAAGACGATGGTGGAGCGGTTCTCGAGCACGCGGTCGACGATCGCCTCTTCGACGTGCGGCCAGATCGAACCGGCCTGGGGCGGAGAGCCGTCTCCCGGATTCTCGCTGGCGTACGTGGAGGTGCCGAGCTCGCTCATGTCCTCGACGGGGACCACCACGCGCAGATCGAAGCGCTTTCCGGCCGGCGGCGCGACGACCTCCACGGGTGCGCTTCCCGCGAGGAACCGCGCGACTTCCTCCGGCGGTCGGACGGTCGCCGACAGCCCGATGCGCTGTGCCGGCCGCTCTAGCAGTTGGTCGAGCCGCTCGAGCGACAGTGCTAGGTGCGCTCCGCGCTTGGTCGACGCCACGGCGTGCACCTCGTCGACGATCACCGTCTCGACCGAGGTCAGCGTTTCACGCGCCTGCGAGGTGAGCATCAGGAACAGCGACTCGGGAGTCGTGATGAGGATGTCGGGCGGATTGCTCAGCAGCGCCCGCCGGTCCGAGGCCGGTGTGTCGCCCGAACGCACCCCGACGCTGACGTGCGGTGGCTCGGCTCCCAGTCGCTTGGCCGTCTGCGTCACGCCGACGAGGGGAGCACGCAGATTGCGCTCCACATCCACGCCCAGAGCCTTCAGCGGCGAGATGTACAGGACCCGCGTACCGGGCTTCGCGTCGGCGGGACGCGGGTCGTTCGCGAGTCGGTCGATCGCCCAGAGGAAGGAGGCGAGAGTCTTGCCCGACCCGGTCGGTGCGATGACCAGTGCGTGCTTGCCGTGCGAGATGGCCTCCCACGCGCCCTCCTGCGCGGCCGTGGGCGCGGCGAACGCCCCCCGGAACCACTCCCGGGTCGCGGGGGAGAATCGATCCAGCACATCGGCCATCCCTCCATCCTGCACCCGGCCACCGACACTGTCAGGGGCTCCCGCAAGACCTGTGGATAACGCTCAGCGAGGCAGATTCGTGCGGATGAAGGATGAGATGTCGCCGAGTTCGAGCGGCGAGATGGCGTGTCCCATCCCCTCGTAGATGCGGGCGTCGAGGGCGGAGTGCTCCGGAAGCCAGTCCGACGTCCGGTCGAGGGACGCAGTCGGGATGGCGTCGTCCAGCGTTCCGCGGCCCCAGAAGACGGGAACCTGCGCTTCGGCGAGCTCCGCGTCCCGCGGCTGATCGCCCTTCACGACGAAGCCGGAGAGCTGGACGGCGTAGTCGAAACGCTCCGGGGCGAGGCGCAGCAGCTGGAGCGCCATCGCGCCGCCCTGCGAGAAGCCGAGGAGTCCCGTTGGCACGCGCGGCTGCTCATCCAGCCAGTCGAGCACGGCGCGTGCGGCGGCATCGGCGTTGCCGGCGAGCGGATCGCCCGGCACGTTCGTGAAGCGCGAGAACCAGGCGAAGCCGGCGCCCTCGGGGATGGGCGCGCGCAGCGACGCGATCACCGGCTCCAGCGGAAGGTAGGCTGCGATGCCGAACAGGTCGGCTTCGTCGGAGGCGTAGCCGTGAAGGAGCACCAGCAGCGGTCGACCGGCGCGGTCGCGCTCCGAGGCGGACCAGAGGACGGCGTCGCGGTCGATGCGCAGGTCGGGAGCGGGAAACGGCACCCTCCATTGTGTGCTGGGAACCGGAGTCGTCCACAGCCCCCGTCGGAGTGGCGTCATCCACAGATCGTCCTGGCTGCCGTAGGTGGTCGCCGATCTCGTCCGTAGGATTCATGCATGAGCGTTCGCACCCCGGATCCGGACCCCACGCCCGACCCCCTGCCCGGAGACGGCCCGCAGCCGGGGCCGGCCTGGCTGTCGGACATCGAGCTGGAGCAGATTCGCCGCCGGCTCCCGCTGCTGTATGTGGAGGCCGTGCCCGTGCGGGTCGACGGCCTCGGGCAGGTGACCGAAGTCGGCATCCTGCTGCGCGCCAACGCCGTCGGGCAGATCACCCGCACGCTCGTCTCCGGCCGCGTCATGTACGGCGAGACGCTGCGCGAGGCGCTGTTCCGTCACCTCGAGAAGGACCTCGGGCCCATGGCCTTCCCGCAGCTGCCGGCGAGCCCGGTCCCGTTCCAGGTGGCCGAGTACTTCCCGATGCCGGGGGTGTCGCCGTACACCGACGAGCGACAGCACGCCGTGTCGCTCGCCTATGTCGTGCCGGTCACCGGCACGTGCGATCCGCGACAGGACGCCCTGGAGCTGACGTGGATGACACCGGAAGAAGCCGTATCGCTGACGGTGTCGGAGGAGCTCGAAGGCGGCCGCGGTGCGCTCGTGAAGGCGGCCATGGCGTCGCTCGGCCGCATCGCCTGATCGGCGTCGGGCCCCGGCTCGAATTGCTTCTTGCATCATTTGGCTAATGGCATTAGCTTTATGGCTATGAACACTTCCATCGAGTCGCAGGTGCGCTACCTCGAGCGTCCGCAGGGGCGCGTCAGCTTCACCGTCGAGGGCGCTGGCCCTCTCGTGGTCGCCGTGCCCGGCATGGGCGACCTCCGCTCCAGTTACCGCGAACTGGTCGCTCCGCTGGTCGCCGCCGGGTACCGCGTGGCCGTGACGGACCTCCGGGCGCACGGTGACTCGGACACCACCTTCACGGAGTTCGGCGACATCGTCACCGCCCGGGACCTCATCGCCCTGATCGAGGAACTCGGCGGTCCCGCCGTCGTCCTCGGCAACTCGATGGGTGCCGCCGCTGCAGCATGGGCTGCGGCGGAACGCCCGGACCTCGTCTCCGGTCTCGTCCTGTACGGTCCGCTGCTGCGCGACCCGGCGATGGGCCGGTTCGCCACGGGCCTGCTGCACCTGCTGTACCGCGGGATGTTCGCGAAGCCGTGGGGCGCTGCGCTGTGGGCCGGCTACTACCGCCGCACGCTCAACCGCGGCCGCACTGCACCGTGGCTGGGCGAGCACGTCGCGGCCATCCGCGCGTCCCTCTCCGATTCCGGTCGGCTGCGCAGCTTCCTCCGGCTCACCCTGCAGCTCACCCATTCGGTGGTGGAACCGCGGCTGGGCGACGTGCGTGCACCGATGCTGGCATTCGTCGGCGACCTCGATCCCGACTTCCGCGATGTCGCGGCCGAGTGCTCCTGGATGGAGTCGATCGGCGCCGACGTCGTCCGCGTACCCGAGGCGGCGCACTATCCGCACGCGCAGCGCCCGGATGTCACCGTTCCCGGCACCCTCGACTTCCTCGCGGCACGCCGCGCGGCGGACACCGTGTGGGCCGCCCTTGCCTAGGGCCGGACTGACGCGCGAGGCGGTGGCTTCCGTCGCCATCGAGCTCGTCGACGACGGCGGGACAGCCGGTTTCGACCGGCTGACGCTGGCCGCTGTCGCCGGCCGGGCGGGCGTCGCCGTCCCCAGCCTGTACAAGCACGTGTCGTCGCTGGACGACCTCCGCCGACTGGTCGCGACGGCCTCGGTGGCGGAGCTGACCCGGGTGCTCGCCTCCGCAACGATCGGTCGGGCGGGACCGGACGCGGTGCGGGCCGCGGCGGACGCCATCCGGGCGTTCGCCCACCGCCACCCGGGGCGTTACGCAGCCACCCAGGTGGCGCCGAGCTCCGATCCCGCCGACGCGCAGCTCGTCGCTCGTGCCGACGAGACGCTGACCGTCCTCGCTGGGGTGATGCGCGGCTTCGGGCTGTCCGACGACGAACTCGTGGATGCGATCCGGATGCTGCGCAGCGCCGTGCACGGTTTCATCACGCTCGAACTGGGCGGAGGCTTCGGCCTGCCGGACGACCTCGACCGCAGCTACGCCGTGCTGATCGACGGCGTGATCGCAGGAGTGGAGCGCCTGGCTGCGTAATCGCGGCCGCGGCCGCGTGCGCACTGTGGGGGCGCCGGGCCGTCCCCGCCCACCCTCCTCAGAGAGCTTGCGTCGGAGAAAGTGGCCGAAATCTCCGACGGACCGCGGTGAAGCAGGAGATACGCCGTAACGGGAGCCGGATCTCCGACGGAGGTTCGCCGCAGTCCGACGGTGCCGGAGTGCCCGACGGGGAATCCCCGCCCGCGGAGGCGGGCTCGCGTCGGAGAAAGCGGCCGAAATCTCCGACGGACCGCGGTCGGGCAGAAGGGTCGAGTCCGGGAGGCCCGGATCCCCGATGGAAGCTCGCCGGAGTCCGACGGTTCCGGAGTGCCCCGACGGGAACCCCCGCCCGCGGAGGCGGGCTTGCGTCGGAGAAAGCGGCCGAAATCTCCGACGGGCCGCGGCGGGGCAGGAGGTTCGCGGGGACGGGAGCCGCATCTCCGACGGTGGGCGGCTGATCTCCGACGGAGGAGGCTAGCGGGGGAGGAGGGGCGAGACGGGCAGAGACGACAAACGCGGACGTTCCGTCGGAACGTCCGCGTTTGAGGGAGTGCGGTGCGGAGAGCGGTCAGCCCTGCGCGCGGCGGGAGCCGTTGCCGCGACGCACCGAGGTGTCGCCGTGGCCCGCGGTCGCCCGCGGTGCTCCGCCGGAGCGCGAGGTGCCGGCCGACTGAGCGCCCGCGGGACGCTGCGAGCCGCCGCGACGGCGCGAGCCGCCGCCGGTGCCGCCACCCGCGGTGGCGCCGTGCGAGCCGGAGCCGTTGCCTGCGCCGCGACCGGAGCCGGCACCCTGCCCGCCGCGGCCAGAACCGGCACCCTGCCCGCCGCGGCCAGTACCGGCACCCTGCCCGCCACGGCCCGAACCGGCACCCTGCCCGCCACGGCCCGAACCGGCACCCTGCCCGCCACGGCCGGAGCCGGAGGCCGAGCCGCCGCCCTGATCACCGGCGCGCCGGGCGCGCTTGCGCTGGGCGTTCGCACCCTGCGACACGCCGCCGCCGGTGCGCTCCTCGCGGAGCGACGGGGCGACGCGGGGAGCAACGTCCCCGACGAGCGCGGTGACGGCGGCGGAGGTCGCGGTGACGCGCTGCGGGGCGGCGTCGATGGCCGCCTTGCGGAGCAGAGTTTTCACATCGGAAGCCTGGTTCGAGAGCATGACGGTGACGACGTCACCGGCGCTGCCCGCGCGGGCCGTGCGGCCGGAGCGGTGGAGGTACGCCTTGTGCTCCGCCGGCGGGTCGACGTGGACGACCAGCTCGACGTTGTCGACGTGCACGCCGCGGGCGGCGACGTCGGTGGCGACGAGCACCTTCACGTCGCCCTCGCCGAACGCGGCCAGGTTGCGGTCGCGGGCGCCCTGGGCGAGGTTGCCGTGCAGGTCGACGGCCGGGATTCCGGACGCGGTGAGCTGCTTGGCGAGCTTCTTGGCCTGGTGCTTGGTGCGGGTGAAGAGGATACGGCGGCCGGTGCCCGAAGCGAGTGCCTCCACCAGGTCCTTCTTCTCGTCCGGCGTCTCCACCTGGAGCACGTGGTGGGTCATCGCCTCGACCGGGCTGTTCGCGTCGTCGACGGAGTGCAGTACGGGCGAGTGCAGGAAGCGCTTGACGAGCTTGTCCACACCGTTGTCCAGCGTGGCCGAGAACAGCAGACGCTGCCCGTCGGTGGGCGTTGCGGTGAGGATGCGCGTGACGACCGGAAGGAAGCCGAGGTCGGCCATGTGGTCGGCCTCGTCGAGCACGGTGATCTCGACGGCGTCGAGGTTCACGAATCCCTGCTTCATGAGGTCTTCGAGGCGTCCGGGGCAGGCGACGAGGATGTCGACGCCGGCCTTGAGCTCGGCGACCTGCTTGTTCTGCGAGACGCCGCCGAAGACGGTGGAGACGCGCAGCCCGTAGGCGTCGGCGAGCGGACGGAAGGTGGTCGCGATCTGGGTCGCAAGCTCGCGGGTCGGTGCGAGCACGAGGGCCAGCGGGCGTCCGGGGCGGCGGCGTCCGCCGGCGAGGACGGTGCCGAGGCGCGCGACGAGCGGCAGGGCGAACGCGATGGTCTTGCCCGAGCCGGTCTTTCCGCGGCCCAGCACGTCCTTGCCCGCGAGGGCGTCGGGCAGCGTGTCGGCCTGGATCGGGAACGGGGTGGTCTTGCCGTCGGCCGTCAGGACGGCGACGAGCGGAGCGGGTACGCCGAGTTCGGCGAAGGAGAGAGTCAAGGATGTGCCTTTCAGGCATCGACCCGGTCGGCAGTGGCGGACCGGGGTGAATGGCGAGCGCACCGAGCGGCGCGATCGTTCGCCGTATGAAGAGAAGCGTGGCGGGGACATGGCCCGGCGCGACGCGAAGCGTTCTACGACGCCGCGGGCAGAATCGTCGCCCGCTTCTTCCACCCTAGAGCATCCGGCCGTACGAGTGCTGAGAGCGCACTCGCATCCGGAGGTCGTAGACTGTCGGCCCGGAAACGAGAGGTGGCCATGGGCGTGCTGGAATCGGAGCTCGAACGCGAGCGCGCCGTGGTCGCTGGGCTGTATCAGCGGCTCGACGAACTGCGTGCCGAGACGGAGGAGCGGCTGGCCCGCGTGCGCCGCGACAGCGTCGGGAGCAACCATCAGGCGCGCAGCGAGCGCGACGCCTTCGCGCGTCTCTACGAGGACCAGCTGACGCAACTGCGGGATGTGGATGCGCGTCTCGTGTTCGGCCGCCTGCTCCTGGAGGAGCCGGTCGACGGCTCCGACCACCGCTACATCGGGCGAGTCGGTCTGCGCGACGACGACCAGCGCTCCCTCCTGGTCGACTGGCGGGCCCAGCAGGCGGGCGCCTTCTACCAGGCGACGGCGAGCGAGCCGATGGGCGTCCGCGCGAGGCGCCACCTGACCATGTCGGGCCGACAGGTCACCCGTATCGACGACGAGGTCTTCGACGAGGCGCTGCTCGACGGCGACCGTGCCGGGGAGCAGGTGCAGGGCGAGGGCGCCCTGCTCGCCGCGCTGACGGCGCAGCGCACCGGCAGGATGCACGACATCGTCGCGACGATCCAGGCCGAGCAGGACCGCATTATCCGCTCCGACCTCCGTGGTGCGCTGGTCGTGCAGGGCGGCCCGGGCACGGGCAAGACGGCGGTGGCCCTGCACCGCGCCGCCTATCTGCTGTACGCGAACCGGCAGCGGCTGAGCACGTCCGGCGTCCTGGTCGTCGGCCCGTCGACGGCGTTCCTGCGCTATATCGAGGCGGTGCTGCCGTCGCTCGGCGAGACGGGCGTCGTGATGTCGACGCTCGGTGAGCTGTTCCCGGGTGTCGAGGCGACGGCCGAGGATGCTCCCGAGGCTGCGGTGCTGAAGGGCTCGGCCCAGATGGCCCGCCTGCTCTCGCGGGCGGTGAAGTCGCGGCAGAAGGCGCCGGACGAGGAGCAGACGATCGTCGTCGACAACGAGCGCCTGGTGGTCGCGCCGGACCTCATCCAGCGCGCCATCGCCAAGGCCCAGCGCACCGGCAAGCCGCATAACGTCGCGCGGGTGACCTTCGTCAAGAACGCCCTCTCGGAGCTCACCGATCAGTTGGCGGCGCAGCTGCGCGCTTCGGGGTCGACCATCGACGACGCCGACCTGAAGGTGCTCCGCGAAGACCTGCGCACCTCGTACGACGTGCGGGTCCTCCTCAACACCGCGTGGCTGCCGCTGACCCCGCAGAAGCTGCTGCAGGACCTCTACGCGCGCCCAGCGTGGCTGGCGGAGCTGACGCCGCGTTGGTCGCAGCAGCAACGGGATGCGCTCCGCCGCGATCGCACCGAGCCGTTCACCGTCTCGGACGTCCCCCTGCTGGACGAAGCGGCCGAGCTGCTCGGCGACTTCCCGGGCAGGCCGGACCCCGCCGACCGCGAGCGCGACCGTCAGCGCAAGCGCGACCTGGAGAACGCGCGCGCGGCCATCCGCAACATGGGCGTCCAGGGGCTGGTCAGCGCTGAGCAGCTGGCCGACGGCTTCGCCGAGCAGGCCGATCGCGGCACGACCGCGGAGCGTGCCGCCGCCGACCGCAGCTGGACCTACGGCCACGTCGTGGTGGACGAGGCGCAGGAGCTGTCGCCGATGCAGTGGCGGGTGCTCGTGCGCCGCTGCCCGATGAAGTCGTTCACCATCGTCGGCGACATCGCCCAGGTGGCGTCCGCCTCCGGTGCAACCAGCTGGCAGGATGCGCTGGACCCGATCTTCAAGGACGCCTGGCGGCTGGAGGAGCTGACGGTCAACTACCGGACGCCTGCGCAGATCACACGGGAGGCCGAGCGTATCGCCTCCTCCGCCGGCCTGCCGATCACGCCGACGCGTGCCGTCCGCGAGGGGGACTGGCCCATCCGCCGCGTCAGGGCGGACAGCGGGGATGCGGCTGACGGGGATGCAGCGCTCGCCGCAGCCGTCGCCGATGCCGTTGCGCACGACCGCGGTATCGACGCGGGCGGCACGCTCGCGGTGATCACGACCGAGGCGGACCTCCCCGCGGTCGCCGCGACGGTGGAGGAGCGCTTCGGCGACGCCGCGGGCCGGGGCGCGACCGGCCTCGGACGCGCGATCGCGGTGCTGACCGGCTACGAGGCGAAGGGTCTCGAGTTCGACGCCGTGGTGCTGGCCGACCCGGATGCGCTGGCCGCCGAATCGCCGCGCGGTGCTGCATCCCTCTACGTCGCGATGACCCGCCCGACGCAGCGCCTCACCCTCGTCTCCCGCTGATCTTCATGCCACAGGCCCTCCGCTCCTGAGTTTTTCGCACGAATCGGCGTCGTGAGGCCGAAAAAGTCAGGAGCTGTGGGCGGCGGCACCGGCGTAGCGCTCGCCGACAGGGATCTCGACGGGGAGGGTGTTGCCGGCCTGCGCGAGCGGGCACGCCCACGCGGGGTCGTACGCGCACGACGGGTTGTAGGCGAAGTTGAAGTCGAGCACGAGCGAGGCCTCGCCGTCGTCCGTGTCGAGCCCGAGGTCGGCGCCCTTGATCGTGTCGATCAGGTAGCGGCCGCCGCCGTAGGTTCCGCCGGGCCGCCCGGCCAGCGCATCCTTCACGGGCACGAACAGCCCGCCGCCGTACGAGGAGAGCCGCCAGACGTCGAGCGTGCCCGCCAACGGGACGCGGACCGTCCCGAGCAGCTCGAAGGGCACCACCCCGTCGGTGCCGGTCTCCACATCCATCCGCACCTCCTCGGCGGCCGGCTGGATGGGAAGCTCGAATCGCCAGTCGGGGTCGTACCGGGTGACGGGCAGGCCGGTGAATCCCTCCAGGTCCTCCGGCAACAGTGGTGCAGCGGGATGCGACGAGAACAGGTCGTTGCGGCACGACACCCAGTGCGCGTGCGCTTGCGCGGGGTCGTGGGCGGCGAGCCGCCGGACGGAGGCGTACAGCGCGAACACACGCCGTCTCCAGTCCGCGGTCTGTACGGCGGTGACAGCGCGTCCGGGCCGCACGGCCGCGCTGCTGACCTCGGCTCCGCCGGTCGCGGGTTCGGCGTTCGTCATCGTTCCTCCCGGGTCGTGGTGTCGCCTGCGGGCTCCACGTCTGCCGGGGTCCGCACTTCGGGATCGTAGGCCCAGGTGGGCGCCAGCTGCCGGAGGCGCACGCCGCGCCACTGCCAGAACAGCCAGAAGGCGTACCAGGCGAACGGCGTGAGCGCCCCGGCGCGCACGATCAGCTGGTCGCGGTAGAGGGTCCGCAGCCGCCCGTTCTCGTCCGGACCGGCCGGGTCGGGCGCGATCGCCATCCGGTGGTCGAGCCGCGGGATCGCGGAGAGCATCCCGCCGGTGCCCCCGCCACTGTCGTGCAGGATGCGCGTCGCCTGCTCGCGCGGATCGGTCGACCGCAGGGTGTCCAGCCGAATGGCCTGGGTGCCGACGGTGAACGCACCGAGCGCCTTCACCCGGACGCGGTGCTCCGACCCCCACCGCGTCGGGAACCCGCCGGGCTCGTCCGACCGGAAGTCGAGCCACGGCAGGGCGACCTCGCGGAACGCCGTCGGACTCTGGAGGGCACGCCAAGCGGCATCCGGATCGCAGTCGAGAGTCAGCTTGAGGAGCACGCGCATGGTCTCAGTCTCACCCCGGAAGGCAGTGAGATGGCCAGGGGATGGGCGGATCCTCAATCTATTTCGGGCTCAGGCTTCCTCGGCCCGCGCCAGCAGCAGCTCCCGTTCGCGGGCGTTACCGGTCATCGCGGCGGCGCGCTGGAACTCCTGCCTGGCTTCGTCGCGTCGCCCGAGGCGAAGCAGCAGGTCGGCCCGCACCGACGGGAGCAGGTGGTACGACTCCAGGGCGCCTTCGATCGCCAGCCTGTCGACGACTTCGAGCCCGGCCTCGGGCCCGTACGCCATCGAGAGCGCGACCGCGCGGTTGAGCTCGACGACGGCCGACGGGTGCAGCTCGCCGAGCGCGCCGTAGAGCGCGACGATCTCCTCCCAGTCGGTCGCCTCGGGGGTCGGCGCAGTGGCGTGGCACGCGGCGATGGCCGCCTGCAGCGCGTACGGCCCGCGGCTGGCTGGCGGACGCCTGCTGAGCCGCAGGGTGTCGGAGCGCTCCAGAGCCGCGGCGCCGCGGCCGATGAGGAGGCGGTCCCAGCGGGCGCGGTCCTGGTCCTGGAGAAGGATCGGGCTGCCGTCCTCGGCCGTCCGGGCTCCGAGCCGAGACGCCTGGAACTCCATCAGGGCGACCAGTCCGTGCACCTCGGGCTCCCGCGGTGTCAGTTCGGCGAGCACACGGCCGAGCCGCAGCGCCTCCCGGCACAGGTCGGGCCGCATCCAGTCGTCACCGGCCGTGGCCGAGTAGCCCTCGTTGAAAATCAGATAGACGACCTCGAGCACGGAGGCCAGCCGCTCGGGGAACTCCGCCCGCTCGGGCACCTCGAACGGCACCCCCGCAGCGCTCAGCGTGCGCTTGGCGCGGACGATCCGCTGGGCCATAGTCGCCGGCGGGACGAGGAAGGCCCGGGCGATCTCCTCGGTCGAGAGGCCTCCGAGCAGCTTGAGGGTCAGCGCGACCCGCGACGCCTGGGGGAGCACGGGGTGGCAGGCGACGAAGACGAGCCGGAGCAGGTCGTCGCCGATCGGCTCCTGCGCGACGCGCGCCGGATCGTCCGAGCCGAGCTCCTGTTCGAGATCGTGCGCGATGGCGGCGTACCGGTCGTCGAGGCGTTCCCGCCGGCGCCAGCCGTCGACCGCGCGGCGCTTCGCGACCGTCGTCAGCCACGCCCCGGGGTTGCGCGGGATGCCCGTGGCCGGCCACTGCTCGAGGGCGGCGACGAGCGCATCCTGAGCCAGCTCCTCGGCCAGCCCGACATCGCCGGTGGTCCGGGCGAGCCCGGCGATCAGGCGTCCGGATTCGATGCGCCAGACCGACTCGACCGTTCGGCGGGTCTCGTTCAGCCGATCGCCCTCGTCGCGCTCCTCGGTCATCGGCCCACGTCGCCCGCCACGCGGCGCACCTCGACGCTCCCGTGCGTCAGCGGCAGCCTTCTGGCCCACTCGAGCGCCTCCTCCTCGCCGGCGGTCTGCAACATCCACAGTCCGGTCACCCGGGCGGCCGACGGGCCGGGCGAGCGGTCGACGGTGCGGCTCTCGGCGTTGAAGTGGATGCGCGCGCCGGCTCCCGCCGCTTCGAGCGCCTCAGCCGCGAGCAGCACTCCTGCGCGCACCAGCTCCTGCTCGTAGCGGTCGAGGGCGGCACGGTCCCGGACGGCCGGCTCGACGCCGTCGCCCTCCTCGGCCTGCGCCATCAGCACGAAACGCATGGTCCCATCCTCTCGTCGAACCCGTCTGGAGTCATCCATACGTCGAATGGGATGCGGTGCTTTCGACACGGGTGACGGTGGTGTGCGCTACAACGGGAGCATGGCGATCCGTTACTGGCTGGGCGTTGTGCAGCTCGATCACGTGCTGCGCGGCGTCGCGGGCGGCTTCGCGCAGGTCAACCACGGCGCCCGGGCGCCCCTCGAGCGGATGGGGCCGGCCGACGGTTTCGTGTACTACTCGCCGAGGGCGTCGTATCCGGACGGCGAGCCGCTGAAGCAGTTCACAGCCGTCGGCCGCCTGGCCGACGACGAGGTGTTCCAGGTGACGCAAGGGCCGGCGATGCAGGGTCCGGCGTCGGATTTCAAGCCGTGGCGGCGACGGGTCGAGTGGGATCACGACGCGGTGGCGACGCCCATCCGCCCCCTGCTCGGCGCTCTCGACTTCACGCGCGACAAGCCGGACTGGGGGTACCAGCTGCGCCGCGGGCTCATCGAGTTGTCCCGGCACGACTTCGAGCTGATCCGCCGGCAGATGCGCCCGTCACCGGGCGAAACACGGCCGCGCCGCGCCGACCACCGCATTACGATGGCCCGGTGACTCAGCCGACCTCTCTCGACTCCGACACGCTCTCCGCCGAGATCCCGGCCGCGCACCGCCAGGCCAAGTACCAGGTGCGGTTCGACTGGGCGGCTGACGGCGCCGCCGCCGTCGCGGCCGACGCCGATGTGGTGGTGTGGGTGGATGCGCTCGCCGATGTCTCCGCGCCTGAACTGCCCGGCGACGGCGCCGTGCTGGCCGCCGGACTGACCGACGCCACCGCCGCCGCTCGCTGGATCCTCGCGGAGCAGGTCCGTCTCGGCCGCCGCGCGATGATTGCCGTCGTGGCCGCGGGAGGTGCGACCCCGTCCGGCTCGACCCGTTTCGCCGTGGAGGATCTGCTGGCGGCGGGTGCAGTGGTGGATGCGCTGGCCTCGGTCGGCATCGACTACTCCTCTCCGGAGGCCGCGGCGGCCTGCGCGGCGTTCACCGGCCTGCGGGGCGCCGTCGCGCACCTGCTGACGGCCTCTGTCTCGGGCCAGGAGCGCGTGGCAGCAGGCGCTACCCCGGCCGACATCGCCCCCGCGGGCCGGCTCGACTCGTCCGACGCTGTGACGGTGCTCCGAGCTCCCCGGCAGAACGGTGCGCTCCCGGCGGAATGATCGCCCGTCGGCGTACGTTGCCGTGAACAGGAGGTTTTATCGATGAAAGCCGTGCTGAACGACACCGTGATCGCCGAGGCCCCGCAGGAGGACCTCATCCGCATCGAGGGCAACTGGTATTTCCCCCCGGCGAGTGTCAAGTCCGAGTACCTCGTGGAGAGCGACACCCCGTATACGTGTCCCTGGAAGGGCGAGTGCCAGTACTTCTCCGTGAAGTCGGATGACGGCCTGCTGCAGGACCGCGCATGGAGCTACCCGACGCCGTACCCGAGCTCCTTCGACCGGGTGGGCAAGGACTACAGCAATTACGTCGCGTTCTGGAAGGACGTCCGCGTCGTCGACTGACGACCGGGAGTCGCGATGTTCCGTCACGGCCGCCGCCTGAGCCTCCTGGCTCTGACGGCGGCCGTGCTCGTTCTTGCGGGATGCTCGACCCCGCCGACCCCGCAGCCGACGGTGACGCGCACGCCGACGTCCACGCCGCGGCCGACGGGCACCTCTGCGCCGGTTGCCGCTATCCCGTGGCAGCCGAGCGGGCAGACGACGGTGCTCGAGACCGGGCTGGAGTCGCCCTGGTCGGTCGTCCCGCTGCCGAGCGCATCGGCGCTGATCAGCGAGCGTGACTCGGGGACCATCCGGGAGCGGCTGCCGCAGGGCGGACTCCGGACGGTCGGCACCGTCCCCGGCGTCGTCCACACCGGCGAGAGCGGCCTGCTCGGGCTCGCGGTGCAAGCCGAGTCCGCACCAAAGTACCTGTACGCGTACCTCACCACCGCAGACGACAACCGGGTCGTGCGGCTGCCCCTGTCCGGGGTGCCGGGCAGCTACGCGATCGGGGCGCCGGAGCCTGTGCTCACCGGCATCCCGAAGGCGTCGAATCACGACGGTGGACGCCTGGCGTTCGGCCCCGACGGGATGCTCTACGTGACCGCCGGGGACGCGTCGAACCCCGGCAACGCCCAGGACGTCGCCTCGCTCGGCGGCAAGATCCTGCGCATCACGCCGGAGGGTCAGGTGCCGGGGGACAACCCGTTCCCCGGCTCGCCGGTCTGGTCGTACGGGCACCGCAACCCGCAGGGGATCGGCTGGGATTCGCGTGGCACGATGTGGGCGAGCGAGTTCGGGCAGAACACCTGGGACGAACTCAACATCATCCGTCCCGGGTCGAACTACGGATGGCCTGTCGTCGAGGGCGTCGGCGGCGATCCGAAATACACGGACCCCGTCTACCAGTGGCCGACGGATGCGGCGAGTCCGAGTGGTCTCGCGGTCGTCGGCGACACGATCTTCCTGGCGGCCCTGCGCGGCGAGAGGCTGTGGACGGCCTGGTCGACCGACGGAGCGGCCCCGGTGACCGCGGCGCCGTTCTTCGAAGGCGAGCTGGGGCGGCTGCGCGACGTGGTCGCCGTCGGCGACCGCTTGTGGCTGCTCACCAACAACACCGATGGACGCGGTTCGCCCCGCTCCGGCGACGACCGGCTCGTCGAGGCTCCGCTCGTTCCCGCTCAGTCCGTCAAACGCCCGGGCTGACCTCACCCGAGCGGGGGCCCTCCTGCGGGTAGTCTTGGGGGGAACCACCGATCGGGAGCAGAACCCTGAGCATCATCCTCGGATACGATCCGACCACCCTGCGCGAACGCGTCGATCTGCGCGCTGCCGGCGAGCGTCTGGAGGAGCTGGGCAGCTTGCGCAGTCTCAGCGCGCTCAACGAGAAGACGGTGCTGCTGCGGCTGCTTGGCCGGCTCGACGAGGCGATCGAGGTCGGCAACGAGGCGGTTCGTCAGGCGCGGTTCACCGGAGACCGCGAGCAGCTCCTCGGCGCGCGCGTCCGCCGCGCCCAGGTGCTGCAGTACCAGGGCAAGACCGATGAGGCCGTCGTGGAGCTGACCGGCTGCGTCGATGAGGCGCGCGGTCGCGAGTGGACGGCGCTGGAGGCGTTCGCCATCCAGAGCCGGGGCAAGGTGTACTTCGACACCGGCGACTACGAGAACGCGCTCGCCGACATGACCGCGGCCGTCTTCCTGCGCGAGAAATTGGGCGCGTCGCCCGCCGAGATCCAGGCGGCCCTGACCGCGGTCGCCGTCGTGCAGTCGGCGCTCGACGCACAGCGCGGGGCCGCACGCGGGGAGCGCGGCGAGGGCGACCCCGATCACGCGTAGGATGCACGTCATGGAGGTAGGGAGCGCTCCGGACGGGACCCGACGCTGATGGCCGAACTCGACCGTGTGCGCCGGTGGGCGGAGGCGCTGATCGCCCTCCACCTCGACCCGGCCGTGTGGAGCTTCGGCTTCGACAACGCCAAGACGCGCGCCGGCCTGTGCAACTACACCTCGAAGCGGATCACGGTCTCGCGGTACCTGGCGGCGCGGTACGAAGACGACGAGATCCACCAGATCCTGCTCCACGAGGTGGCCCACGCGCTCGCCGGATCCCGCGCCGGTCACGGGCCGCGCTGGCGCGCCATCGCGCTCGACCTCGGGTACGAGGGCAAGCGCCTGCACGGCGGAGCCATCGCCGATGACCTCGCGCCGTGGGTCGGTACTTGCCCGAACGGGCACACTCACTACCGCTACCGCAAGCCGGCGCGCGCGCTCGCCTGCGGAGCGTGCAGCCGCCGCTTCGACGCGGCCAACCTCATCTCCTGGCAGCACCGCGAGGTGTCGCCGGCGCAGCGGCGCACGGCTGCGGCGGCAGCGACCGAGTAGATCTCCTGGCGGCTGTTCGCGGCGATGCCGTCAGGCGTGGGCGACGCCCAGCCGCGCGTCCAGGCCGTCCCGCACGCTCGGCCATTCCTCGCTGAGGATGGAGTACACGGCCGTGTCGCGCCAGGTCCCGTCCGCGCGCAGCTGGGTGTGCCGCAGGACGCCCTCGAACTGCGCACCGAGGCGGAGGATCGCGGCGCGCGAGCGCGCGTTGAGCACATCCGCCTGCAGCTTGACGCGTTCGAATCCGTGGTCGAACGCCGTCCCGAGCAGGAGCCGCTTGGTCTCGGCATTCACCAGCGTGCCCCAGGTCTCGGGAGCGTACGCGGTCCAGCCGATGTGGGCGGAGCGGTTGTCGAGGTCGAAGTCGCCCAGCGTGGTCGTGCCGACGAGGCGGTCGCCGTCGCGGAGCACGACGGCCGTCACGTTCGCGGTGTCCCAGGCGAGGTAGCGGAGGATGAACTCCCGCCACTCCTCGTAGGTGTCGCGATACGCGGCCGGACCGCCTCCCCAGCCTCCGGCGAAGACCTCGGGATGCCCGATCGCGTCGAACAGGTCGGGCAGGTCGTCGAGGGTGAGGGCACGCAGGCGGACGGTCGCACCCTCGAGCGGGGTGGCCGGGTCCGGGCGGGTGGCGGTCATCCGCCCAGTATGCCAGGGCGCTGCTGGCCGCTTCCGGTCCGTTACCCGGCCGCCCATGGGTCGCAACACGCCGTTATGGCGTGCCCATAACGGCGTGTTGCGACCCACGGAGGGTGGCCGGCCGGCGGCTAGGCTGGTGGACGCAACGCCCGCGCCGGACGGCCCGCGGTAACCGACTATGTTGGTTACATGGCGACCGAAGCGATTCTCACCCGAGGCACCGGACAGTGGATGGAGCCCAGCGACGGTCAGCGCTGGTGGTTCGACTCCGGGTCGCTCGCCCTCGACTTCGCCTACACCGGCGAGCTCGCAGACGCGGCGGACGCGGACAGCGCTGATACGGACCCCGACCGGCATGCCGTCCGCGACGCCCACGGCCTCAACGCTTGGCTGGTCGAGCGATTCCCCGAGGTCGCGCCGACGGCCGGCGACCGCGAGTTCCGCGACGCCCGCACACTCCGGACCGCCATCGGCCGCCTCGCGCGGCAGGCCAGCCGCGGCGACGAGCTGTCGCCCGACGATATCGACGTGGTCAATCTCTTCGCGGCGACTCCCGACATCCCGCCTGTCCTCGCCGGTGGCGGCCGCCAGGCGGGGCGTACGAACGCGCGTCCGCACCAGGCGCTCGGCACCATCGCCCGGGATGCGGTGCGCCTCTTCGGCCCGGACGTCGACGGACGCATCCGCGAGTGCTCGGCCGACGACTGCGAGCTCGTCTACCTCGACACCTCGCGCAGCGGGACCCGGCGCTGGTGTTCGATGCAGCGCTGCGGCAATCGCGCGAAGGTGCGTGCTCATCGCGCCCGTGCGGCCCGCGGGCCGAAGGCGCACGCCACAATAGGGGCATGAGCCGTTCCGTCGACCTCAACAGCGACCTGGGGGAGTCGTTCGGCGCCTGGTCGATGGGCGACGACGCCGCACTGCTCCGGGTGGTCTCCAGCGCGAACGTGGCCTGCGGCTTCCACGCCGGCGACCCGTCCACGATGCTCGCGACCTGCGGTGAGGCCGCCAAGAACGGCGTGACCGTCGGCGCCCACGTGTCCTATCGCGACCTGGCGGGATTCGGTCGGCGCGCGATGGACGTGCCCGCCGGCGAGCTCCGCGACGAGGTGCTGTACCAACTCGCCGCGCTCGCGGGCCTCGCCCGGGTGGCCGGAACCTCGGTGCGCTACGTCAAGCCCCACGGCGCGCTGTACAACCGCATCGTGCGCGACGCGGGTCAGGCACGGGCCGTGGTGGATGCGGTGGCCGCCTTCGACCCGATGCTCGCCCTGCTCGGACTGGCCGGCTCCGCGGTGGAAAGCGCGGCGGACGATGCCGGAGTCCGGTTCGTCCGCGAGGCGTTCGTCGACCGCGGATACCGCTCCGACGGCACGCTGGTGCCGCGCACCGAACCGGGTGCGCTGCTCTCCGACGACGGGGAGATCGCGGCGCGGGCCGTGCGCATGGTCACCGAGGGCCGCGTCGTCGCCGCCGATGGCACCGACATCCACGTCGAGGTGGACTCGCTCTGCGTCCACGGCGACACCCCGGGCGCGGTCGCGATGGCGCTCGCGGTGCGTGATGCAATCGGCGCAGCCGGGGTGAGCGTGGAGCCGTTCGCGTGACCGCGCGCATCCTGCCCTACGGCGACCACGCCCTGCTCGTGGAGCTGGACGGGCTGGACGCCGTGCTCGCTCTGCTCCGCGGGCTCGAGGCCACGCGACCGGAGGGCGTTGTGGAGCTGGTGCCCGCCGCCCGCACGATCGCGGTCATGGTGGAGCCGCGCATCCTGTCGCTCAGCGCTGCCCGCGGCTGGATCGAGCGCACGCCGCCCCTCCCTGCTGACGCTGTCGAGGAGCGGGTCGTCGAGCTCGACGTCCGTTACGACGGCGACGACCTCGCGGAGGTCGCGCGGGTCACCGAGCGGACCGAGGCGGAGGTCGTCGCGTTCCACACCGGCACCCCGTGGCGTTTCGCGTTCGGCGGCTTCGCGCCTGGCTTCGCCTACCTGGTGAGCGACGCCCCGGTGGGCGACCCGCTGGAGGTCCCGCGCCGGGCGACGCCGCGCACGGCGGTGCCGCCGGGATCGGTCGGGCTCGCCGGGACGTTCAGCGGCGTGTATCCACGGTCGAGTCCGGGCGGCTGGCAGCTCATCGGCCGCACCGACGCGACGCTGTGGGATGAGACGGCCGATCCTCCCGCGCTGCTCCGCCCGGGGACGGTCGTGCGATTCCGGGAGGTGCGATGAGCGGCCTGCGCATCCTGAGCCCCGGTGCCCTCGCGCTCATCCAGGACCTCGGGCGGCCCGGTTTCGCTGCCCTCGGCGTCGGCCGGTCGGGTGCGCTCGACCGTGCGGCGCTGCGGTTGGGCAACCGGTTGCTCGGCAACGACGAGGGCGACGCGGGAATCGAAGTGCTCCTCGGCGGATTCGAAGCGCGCTTCGAGCGTGACACGTGGTTCGCGGTCACCGGAGCAGTCGGCTCGATTCTCCTCGACGATCGCCCAGTGGATGCGCACCAAGCCGTGCGAGCACGCTCCGAGCAGGTGCTCCGGATCGGAGCGGCGACGGCCGGACTGCGCTGGTACCTGGCCGTGCGCGGCGGGGTGGCTGCGCCTCCGGTGCTCGGGTCGCGCTCCCGCGACACGCTCGCCGGTCTCGGTCCTGCACCTCTTCTGGAGGGCGACCTGGTGCCGATCGGCGAGCATCCCGGCTCCGACCTCCCGCTGCTGGATTTCGTCCCGGTCGCCGACCCGACGCAGGAGGCCGTCGAGGTGCGCGCCCACGCAGGCCCCCGGGCCGACTGGTTCACTCACCGGGCGCTGGAGTCCTTCTTCTCTGTCGAATGGCGCGTCGCGGCCGAGAGCGACCGCATCGGCGCCCGGCTCGACCCCGTGCGGGCGCCCGCGCACGCGGCGGGCGTCACCCCGCATCCCGATCCGCTGCTGGAGCGCGCGGTCCGTAACGAGCTCCCAAGCGAGCCGATGGTCGCCGGCGCCGTGCAGGTCTCGCCCGACGGTCGTCCGACCGTGCTGCTCGCCGACCATCCGGTCACCGGCGGGTACCCGGTGATCGCCGTGGTGGCAGACGGCTCGCTCGACGCCTTCGCCCAGCTGCGGCCCGGCCAGCCGGTGTCGTTCCGGCACGCCTGACGGCGCCGCGAGACTCAGTCGCGGCGGGTGCCGCTCTGGAAGATGCTGCGCGCGGGAGGCGGCGACGGCACGCTGGTCGCGTCGGTCACGATCGGCGCGCCCGCGGCGAACGTCCGCAGCTCCTCGCCGGCCACGGCCTTCGCGGGATGCGGCCCGCTCGCCAGCAGGCGCGGCAGCCACTCCAGGGGGAGCGGCGAGTTCGATCCGACCAGCACCACGTTCCCGAACCGGCGACCCTTCAGCACCTGCGTCTCGGCGAGCGCCGCGACGTTCTCGACGACCGAGCCGAGCGTCGACACCTGGCTGCGGGCGAAGCTGAGCGGCGGACCGTCCGCGACGTTCACGAGAACGATGCCGTCCGGCTTCAGCAGCGAGACTGCCGAGCGGTAGAACTCGGCGCTCGTGACGTGCGCGGGCGTGCGCGACCCGCTGAAGATGTCCACCACGAGCAGGTCGACCTCGCCGCGCAAGCCGTTCGGCAGCTTGCCGACGACCTCGCGGGCGTCGCCGTGGCGGATGCGGATCTGCGCGTAGCGGGGGAGCGGGAGCTGTTCGCGCACCAGGTCCACCAGACGGCTCTCGAGTTCCACGACCTGCTGCCGCGAACCGGGGCGCGTATAGGCGATGTACCGTGGGAGCGTCAGCGCGCCCGCCCCGAGGTGCACGGCCGTGATGGGCTGACCCGGCTCTCCGATCAGGTCGATGACGTTGCCCATCCGTTGGATGTACTCGAAGAACAGCTGCGACGGATCGTCGAGGTTCACATGCGACTGCGGCGTGCCGTCGACGACGAGCTGGTAGGCGCCGGGCACGAACCGGTCGGGCTCCACGGTCGCCAGGTAGCCGCTCTCCGAGAGGACGACCGAGGGGTTCTGGGGGGTCGGGTTCGGAGACACACCGGCAGCCTAGTCGCGGTGGATGCGCACAGGTCTCCACCCGCGATTTCCACTCGACCTCCACCCGCGGGCGGTGCCGCCCGACGCGGCGGGACGCGACGCTGGAGTGGTGCCGGAGCTTCCGGCGTTCTCTCCCTCAGAAAGGCGATCATGACCGTCCAGACTCTCGGCAACGCTCTCCTCATCCTGTTGCTCATCGGATGGGTCGGCTACCGGCAGCTGACCTGGCGACCGGTGGTGATCGCCAAGATGTGGCGGATGCCCGGCATCCTCGCCGTCGTGGGCGCCGTGCTGCTCGTGCAGCAGGTGAAGCCGACGACCATCACGCCACTCGACATCGCGGTGGTCGCCGGCGAGGTGGTCCTGTCCCTCGCCATCGGTGCGTGGATCGGCGGCATCGCGCACTTCCGCCGGCTGCCCGAGCCCGTCGTGGGCAAGAACCCGTCCGAGGTCGCCGTCTACGAGTCGCGCACCGGCGTGCTCGGGCTGGTGCTCTGGGTGGTCGTCATCGCCGTCCGCGTCGGGGTGGATGTGCTCGCTGCGCAGGCGGGATCGCACCTGGCCGCCGCGACCGGCATCATCCTGCTCGTCTTCGCGGCGAACCGCCTCGCCCGGACCGCGGTGTTCGCCGCGCGCCTCGACCGCCACGCAGCCCTCGCCGCGTGACACGGCGGCGCCCGGCCTTGGTGAGCAGCAAGATGGTCGAGTGAACGTCTCCGTCCGCCCCAGCTGGCTCGCCGTGGCCCTGACAGCGGTGGGCGCCGCGGCCATCGGCTACGCGCTCGTCCGCACCCACACCGAGCACCGCCCGGTGTGGGTGCTCGTGCTCGGGCTGATCTCCGTGGTGCTGTGGGCGGTGCGCAGCGCGCTGGCGAAGGCGGGGCTCCGTCGCGCCGCTTTCGTCTGCGCGGTGGTCGTCGTGGTCGTGGGCGCGGTCGTCGCGGCGCCCACCGACGGTTTGACGGTCGTCCCCGCCGCGATCGGCGTGCTCGTCGTACTCGGCGACCCGCGGGACCCCCTGTGGCTCGGACTGCTCGTGGGCGGCGTCGGCATCGCCCTGGTCGCTCTCGGCGCCGTGCCCGCCGGCACCGACATCCCGAACCTCCTCGGCATGATGGGCGGGATGCTGCTGGCCGTCTTCGCCGGTCTCAGCAGGCGGCAGTTCCGGGTGGCGGAGGAGCAGGCCGTCCTCCTCCGCGAGCGCGCGGTCGCGATGAAGGAGGAGGCGTCGCGCATCGCCATCGCGCGCGACCTCCACGACGTGCTGGCGCACAGCCTCGGCGGCCTCGTCATCCAGCTGGATGCGGTGGACGCCCTCCTCGAATCCGGCGACACCGACGGCGCACGCTCGCGGGTGGTCGCCGCCCGCGGCCTGGCCGCCGACGGGCTCGCTGAGGCCCGTCGCGCCGTGGCCACCCTGCGCGACCCCGTCGCGGTCGGCGCCGCGCCGGTACCGCCCGCCGTGCTGCGGGCCGCCTTGGACGAGCTGATCGCCGCGCACCGTTCGCTCGGCGGGCGGGCGCAGCTCGGGGTGGCGGGCGACGGCGTGGAGCTCAGCGCGCAGCAAACCGAGGCGCTGCAGCGCGCCCTCCAGGAAGCGCTGAGCAACGCCCGCAAGCACGCGCCAGGCGAGCCGGTCGCGGCCGAGCTGGTCTGGCAGGATGACCGCGTGCGCCTCATCGTCTCCAATCCGCTCACGGCCGGGGCCGGGGCCGGAGCATCGGCGCTCGCCGCATCCGGCGGCCGGTACGGGCTCGAGGGGATGCGCGAGCGCTTCGCCGCGCTCCCGGCCGGCGGCTCGGTGCTGGCCGTCGCCGCCGACGGCCGGTTCGTCCTGACGGCGGAGGCGATGCTGCGGTGACCGGCGACCTGCGCATCCGCGTCGCCGTCGCCGACGACCAGGCGATCATCCGCGACGGGCTGGTCACCGTGCTCGGCCTGCTGCCCGACATCGAGGTGGTCGGCGAGGCGGCGGACGGGGAGGAGGCGGTCGCGCTCGCCGTGGCCGCGCGACCCGACGTCCTGCTCATGGACCTCCGGATGCCGGTGCTCGACGGCGCGGCGGCGACCGCCCGCGTGCGCGAGGTCGCCCCGGAGACCGCGGTGCTCATCCTCACCACGTACGCCGACGACGAGTCGATCGTCGGCGCGTTGCAGGCGGGAGCGCGCGGTTACCTGACGAAGGACGCCGGCCGCGCCGAACTCGCCGCCGCGGTGCGTGCCGTGGCCAGCGGGCAGACGACGCTCGCTCCGGAAGTCGGCGCCCGCGTGATGGGCGCGCTCACCGGCGCTGCGCCCGCTCCCGTCACCGAGGTGGATGCGGCGGGCGCGCTTCTCGCCCGCTTCCCCTCCCTGACGCGCCGCGAGGCCGAAGTGCTCGCACTGATCGGCGACGGACTCAGCAACGCCGAGATCGCGCGGACGCTCTTCATCAGCGTCGCGACGGTCAAGACGCACATCAACGCGATCTTCGCGAAGCTGGCCGTGCGCGACCGAGCGCAGGCGATCGCGCTCGTCCGCTCGTGACGGGAGGCCGGCGCCGCTTCCCAACGGCGGCGCCCGGGGGAAGGATGGGGGAGTGAGCGACCCGAACGCGGCCACCCCGCCCTCCACTCCGCCCGCCGACCTGGTGCTCGTCACCGGCGGCTCCGGGTTCCTCGGCGCGCACTGCATCCTCGCGCTGCTCGACGCCGGCTACCGGGTGCGCACCACGGTCCGCACCCCGGCGCGTGCCGCGGACGTCCGGCAGCAGCTCGCGGCGGGAGGCGTCGACGACCCGGGCGACCGGCTCGAGTTCGCGATCGCCGACCTGACCTCGGACAACGGATGGGCCGATGCCGTCACCGGCTGCCGGTTCGTCCTGCACGTGGCCTCGCCATTCCCGTCCTCCCAGCCCAAGAATGCGGACGACCTGATCGTCCCCGCGCGCGACGGCGCCCTGCGCGTGCTGCGCGCCGCCCGGGACGGCGGCGTCGAGCGCGTCGTGCTCACCTCGTCCTTCGCGGCGATCGGTTACGGGCATCCGCCGACCGACCGGCCCTTCACCGAGGAGGACTGGACCGACCTCGACAGCGGCCGCCGACTGAGCCCGTACGTTCAGTCGAAGACCATCGCCGAGCGGGCTGCGTGGGCGTTCGTCGCGGCGGAGGGCGGAGGGCTCGAGCTCGCGACCGTGAATCCGGTCGGCATCCTCGGGCCGGTGCTCGGCCCGGACATCTCCACTTCGGTGGAGCTCGTCCGCCTGCTGAAGGAGGGACGCCTCCCTCGCCTCCCCGACGTCCACTTCGGGATCGTGGATGTGCGCGACGTCGCCGCGTTGCACCTCCTCGCCATGACACGGCCGGAGGCCGCCGGGCAGCGTTTCCTCGCCATCGCCGGCGAAGTCATGTCGGCGCAGGAGGTCGCGCTCCTGATCCGCGGCCACCTCGGCGAGGCGGCAGGGCGCCGGGTCAGCACCAAGCTGATGCCCGAGTGGATGCTGCGGGCGGCCGCCCCCTTCAGCCGGCGCGTCCGCGACTCGCTTCCCGACATCGGGACGGCGCGCCGCGCCACCGCGCAGAAGGCGATCGACGTGCTCGGCTGGGCTCCCCGCTCGCGCGAGGAGGCCGTGATCGCCACCGTGGACACCCTCCCGACCTACCGCTCCCACCGCACCTGACCCGCGGAGACGCGCCGTCAGCGTAGGTACGAATCGTTCGAATCTCCGACGCACCGCGGTGCGGATGGAGTTCGGGCTGGATCGCGTCCGAATCTCCGACGGCGTGCGCCCCGGCGCTCCGGCTCGAAATGTGCCTCTGACCGGCCGAACCTTCGACAGGGAGCGCGGGGAATAGCGCAGCGGCCGTCGCGTTATACATCAGGACGTGTCTCCGGTCAAGAAAAGACTGGACACGGCGCGTCCGATTGACATATAGTTGTTCTTTGCGCTCCCAGTCAAACTTCTGCCTTCATATTGCGGTCGGCTCTGACTTTCTCCGCGTGTGCCTGGGCCCGTTCTTTCGGGTCAGATACGGCAGCGCGACGTGACTGGGAGTTCTCGTCCTGATAGATACACGACCGACAGTAACTGGCCCGACGGGGCCCCGGAGGTTATTTCCTTGGCTGCTGCGCGCAACGCAACCAACACCGACAAGACACCCAAGAACGGACGAGCCGCATCCCGACTCTCCTTCGCCAAGATCACGGACACCCTGACCGTTCCCGATCTGCTCGCACTGCAGACCGAGAGCTTCGACTGGCTGGTCGGCAACGACGCGTGGAAGGCTCGCGTCGCAGAAGCCGAGGCCCAGGGCCGTCAGGATCTTCCCGCCAACACGGGCCTCGAGGAGATCTTCGAGGAGATCTCTCCCATCGAGGACCTCGGCGAGACCATGCAGCTCTCGTTCACGAACCCGTTCCTCGAGGAGAAGAAGTACTCCATCGACGAGTGCAAGGAGAAGGGCAAGACCTACGCGGCCCCTCTCTACGTCGAGGCCGAGTTCATGAACCACCTCACCGGTGAGATCAAGACCCAGACGGTCTTCATGGGCGACTTCCCGCTGATGACCGAGAAGGGCACCTTCATCATCAACGGCACCGAGCGTGTCGTCGTCTCGCAGCTCGTCCGCTCCCCGGGCGTGTACTTCGAGGCCACCGCCGACAAGACGTCCGACAAGGACATCTTCTCGGCACGCGTGATCCCGAGCCGCGGTGCGTGGCTCGAGTTCGAGATCGACAAGCGCGACCAGGTCGGTGTCCGCATCGACCGCAAGCGCAAGCAGTCGGTCACGGTGTTCCTGAAGGCCCTCGGCCTCACCAGCGAGGAGATCCTCTCCGAGTTCGCCGGGTACCAGTCCATCGAGCTGACCCTCGAGAAGGACGCCATCCTCACCAAGGAGGAGGCGCTTAAGGACATCTACCGCAAGCTGCGTCCGGGCGAGCAGGTCGCCGCCGAGGCCGCGCGTGCGCTGCTCGACAACTTCTACTTCAACCCGAAGCGCTACGACCTCGCGAAGGTCGGCCGTTACAAGATCAACCGCAAGCTCGGCCTCGAGGCCCCGCTGTCGGAGTCGGTGCTGACCGTCCAGGACATCATCGCCACGATCAAGTACCTGGTCGCCCTGCACGACGGCCAGACCACGATCAAGGGTCTCCGCAACGGCGTCGAGACGGACATCCGCCTCGACATCGACGACATCGACCACTTCGGCAACCGTCGTATCCGCGCCGTCGGCGAGCTCATCCAGAACCAGGTCCGCACCGGTCTCTCCCGCATGGAGCGCGTCGTCCGCGAGCGCATGACCACGCAGGACATCGAGGCGATCACGCCGCAGACCCTGATCAACGTGCGACCCGTCGTCGCGGCGATCAAGGAGTTCTTCGGAACGTCGCAGCTGTCGCAGTTCATGGACCAGAACAACCCGCTCGCGGGTCTGACCCACAAGCGTCGCCTCTCCGCGCTCGGCCCCGGTGGTCTGAGCCGTGAGCGTGCCGGCGTCGAGGTCCGTGACGTCCACCCGTCGCACTACGGCCGCATGTGCCCGATCGAGACGCCGGAAGGCCCGAACATCGGTCTGATCGGCTCGCTCGCGTCGTTCGCGCGGATCAACTCCTTCGGCTTCATCGAGACGCCGTACCGCAAGGTCGTCGACGGCCGGGTCACCGACCAGATCGACTACCTCACGGCCTCCGAGGAGGACGACTTCGTCGTCGCGCAGGCGAACGCCCCGCTCGACGCGAACGGCCACTTCGTGGAGGAGCGCGTCCTCGCCCGTCAGAAGGGCGGCGAGGTCGACCTGATCCCCGCCGAGGAGATCGGCTACATGGACGTCTCGCCGCGCCAGATGGTGTCGGTCGGTACGTCGCTGATCCCCTTCCTCGAGCACGACGACGCCAACCGAGCCCTCATGGGTGCGAACATGCAGCGCCAGGCGGTGCCGCTGCTCCGCTCGGAGAGCCCGGTCGTCGGAACCGGTATGGAGGGCTACGCGGCCATCGACGCGGGTGACGTGATCACCGCCGAGAAGTCCGGTGTCGTCACCGAGGTCTCGGCCGACGCGGTCACCGTCCAGGCGGACGACGGCACGTACCAGACCTACTACCTGCGCAAGTTCGACCGCTCGAACCAGGGCACGTCCTACAACCACCGCGTGATCGTGGACGAGGGCGACCGCATCGAGCAGGGCGAGGTCGTCGCCGACGGTCCCGCGACCGAGAACGGCGAGCTCGCGCTCGGCAAGAACCTGCTCGTCGCGTTCATGCCGTGGGAGGGTCACAACTTCGAGGATGCGATCATCCTCAGCCAGAACCTGGTGAAGGACGACACCCTCTCCTCGATCCACATCGAGGAGTACGAGGTCGACGCCCGCGACACCAAGCTCGGCAAGGAGGAGATCACCCGCGACCTCCCGAACGTCAGCCCGGACCTCCTGGCAGACCTCGACGAGCGCGGCATCATCCGCATCGGCGCCGAGGTGCGCCCCGGCGACATCCTCGTCGGCAAGGTCACGCCGAAGGGCGAGACCGAGCTGTCGGCCGAGGAGCGCCTGCTCCGCGCGATCTTCAACGAGAAGAGCCGCGAGGTGCGCGACACCTCCCTCAAGGTCCCGCACGGCGAGGAGGGCACCGTCATCGGTGTCAAGGTCTTCGACTCGCAGGACGGCGACGACGAGCTCGGCTCCGGCGTGAACCAGCGCGTGGTGGTCTACATCGCTCAGAAGCGCAAGATCACCGCGGGTGACAAGCTCGCCGGCCGTCACGGCAACAAGGGCGTCATCTCCAAGATCCTCCCGGTCGAGGACATGCCGTTCCTCGCCGACGGGACGCCGGTCGACGTCATCCTCAACCCGCTGGGTGTCCCCGGTCGAATGAACTTCGGTCAGGTCCTGGAGATCCACCTCGGGTGGATCGCCAAGAACGGCTGGGAGATCAAGGGCAAGCCGAAGTGGGCCGCTGAGCTCCCCGAGGCCGCCTTCTCGGCCGAGCCGAACACGAAGGTCGCGACCCCGGTGTTCGACGGTGCGAAGGAGGAGGAGATCGCAGGTCTGCTCGACTCGACCCTCCCGACCCGCGACGGCGACCGCCTGATCGGTTCCTCCGGTAAGACGCAGCTGTTCGACGGCCGCTCCGGCGAGCCGTACCCGGACCCTGTGTCGGTCGGCTACATGTACATCCTGAAGCTGCACCACCTGGTCGACGACAAGATCCACGCCCGTTCGACCGGCCCGTACTCGATGATCACCCAGCAGCCGCTCGGTGGTAAGGCGCAGTTCGGTGGTCAGCGCTTCGGTGAGATGGAGGTGTGGGCCCTCGAGGCCTACGGTGCCGCGTACGCGCTGCAGGAGCTCCTGACCATCAAGTCGGATGACATCCTCGGCCGCGTGAAGGTGTACGAGGCCATCGTCAAGGGTGAGAACATCCAGGAGCCGGGCATCCCGGAGTCCTTCAAGGTGCTCATCAAGGAGATGCAGTCCCTCTGCCTGAACGTGGAGGTCCTGTCGGCCGACGGCCAGGCGGTCAGCCTGCGCGACTCGGACGACGAGGCCTTCCGCGCCGCGGAGGAGCTCGGCATCAACATCTCCTCCCGCTTCGAGTCGTCGTCGATCGACGAGATCTAAGCGGCAGCCAGACCTACTGACGAATCTTCCATAGGAGAGAAGGAACATTGCTCGACGCAACAACTTTTGACGAGCTGCGTATCGGCCTGGCCACCGCTGACGACATCCGTCGTTGGAGCTACGGCGAGGTCAAGAAGCCGGAGACCATCAACTACCGGACCCTGAAGCCGGAGAAGGATGGACTCTTCGGTGAGCAGATCTTCGGACCGTCCCGCGACTGGGAGTGCTCGTGCGGCAAGTACAAGCGCGTCCGCTTCAAGGGCATCGTCTGTGAGCGCTGCGGCGTGGAGGTCACCAAGTCCTCCGTCCGTCGTGAGCGCATGGGCCACATCGAGCTCGCCGCCCCGGTGACGCACATCTGGTACTTCAAGGGTGTGCCCAGCCGTCTCGGCTACCTGCTCGACATGGCGCCGAAGGACCTCGAGAAGGTCATCTACTTCGCTGCGTACATGGTCATCGAGGTGGATGAGGACGGCCGTCACGCCGACCTCCCCGGCCTCGAGAACGAGCTGCGCCTCGAGATCAAGACGCTGTCCGACCAGCGCGACGCCCGCGTCGCCGAGCGTCTGCAGCGCCTCGAGACCGACCTCGCCGCGCTCGAGGAGGAAGGCGCGAAGGCCGACCAGAAGCGTCGTGTCAAGGACACGGCGGAGAAGGAGATGGGCCAGATCCGCAAGTCCTTCGACGAGGACATCGCCCGCCTGGAGCGCGTGTGGGAGTCGTTCCGCACCCTCAAGGTCGGCGACCTCAAGCCGGAGGACGCGGACTTCAACGAGCTCGTCGACCGCTACGGCCTGTACTTCGAGGCCTACATGGGCGCCGAGGCGATCAAGCGTCGCCTGCAGGCGTTCGACCTGAACGCCGAGGCCGAGCTGCTCCGCGAGCAGATCGCCAACGGCAAGGGTCAGAAGAAGATCCGCGCGATCAAGCGACTGCGCGTGGTCTCGTCGTTCCTGGCGACCGGCAACTCGCCGGCCGCGATGGTCCTCGACGTCGTCCCGGTGATCCCGCCGGAGCTGCGCCCGATGGTCCAGCTCGACGGTGGCCGTTTCGCCACCAGCGACCTGAACGACCTGTACCGCCGCGTGATCAACCGCAACAACCGCCTGCGTCGTCTGCTCGACCTCGGTGCTCCCGAGATCATCGTGAACAACGAGAAGCGCATGCTGCAGGAGGCCGTCGACGCACTGTTCGACAACGGCCGCCGCGGTCGTCCCGTCACGGGTACCGGCAACCGCGCCCTCAAGTCCCTCAGCGACATGCTGAAGGGAAAGCAGGGTCGCTTCCGCCAGAACCTGCTCGGAAAGCGCGTGGACTACTCGGGCCGTTCGGTCATCATCGTGGGTCCGCAGCTCAAGCTGCACCAGTGCGGTCTGCCCAAGCAGATGGCGCTGGAGCTGTTCAAGCCGTTCGTCATCAAGCGCCTGATCGACCTGAGCCACGCTCAGAACATCAAGGCCGCGAAGCGGATGGTGGAGCGTTCGCGCCCGCAGGTGTGGGACGTGCTCGAGGAGATCATCCGCGAGCGCCCCGTGCTGCTGAACCGTGCACCCACCCTGCACCGTCTGGGCATCCAGGCGTTCGAGCCGCAGCTCGTCGAGGGCAAGGCCATCCAGCTCCACCCGCTCGTCTGCGCCGCGTTCAACGCGGACTTCGACGGCGACCAGATGGCGGTTCACCTGCCGCTGTCGGTGGAGGCTCAGGCCGAGGCCCGCATCCTGATGCTTGCCTCGAACAACATCCTGAAGCCGTCGGACGGCCGCCCGGTCACCCTGCCCTCGCAGGACATGATCATCGGTCTGCACCACCTCACCACCGTCCGCGAGGGCGCTGTGGGCGAGGGTCGCGCGTTCTCCTCGGTCTCCGAGGCGATCCTCGCGAAGGACCAGGGCACGCTGCACCTCAACGCCAAGGTGAAGATCCGTCTGGACAACTACGTTCCGTCCGACGCGGCCGACACCGGGGCCACCCCGATCACCGCCATCGTGGAGACCACCCTCGGTCGCGCTCTCTTCAACGAGACGCTGCCGGCGGACTACCCCTACGTGGAGGAGGTTGCCGACAAGGGCACGATCTCGTCGATCGTGAACGCCCTCGCGGAGCGGTACCCGAAGGTGGAGGTCGCCGCGGCGCTCGACCGGATCAAGGACGCCGGCTTCTACTGGGGCACCCGCTCGGGCGTCACGGTGTCGCTGAGCGACATCCTGACCCCGCCGAACAAGGCGCAGATCGTGGCCGGCTACGAGAAGAAGGCCGCCAAGATCACCTCCGAGTTCGAGAAGGGTCTGACGACCGACCTCGAGCGTCGCCAGGAGCTGGTGAAGATCTGGACCGAGGCGACCAACGAGGTGGCCGAGGCCATGCGCGCCAACTTCCCGGCGGACAACACCATCAACCGCATGGTGACGTCCGGTGCCCGTGGTAACTGGCTGCAGGTCCGCAACATCGCCGGTATGCGTGGTCTGGTGAACAACCCGAAGGGTGAGATCATCCCTCGTCCGATCATCTCCTCGTACCGCGAGGGACTGTCGGTGGCGGAGTACTTCATCGCGACGCACGGTGCCCGTAAGGGTCTGGCCGACACGGCTCTCCGTACGGCGGACTCGGGCTACCTGACCCGTCGTCTGGTGGACGTCTCGCAGGATGTCATCATCCGCGAGGACGACTGCGGCACGACCAAGGGTCTCGACCTGCCGATCGCAACGGTCGGCGCGGACGGCGCCCTCACCCGTGACCCGAACGTCGAGAACTCGGTGTTCGCCCGTACGCTGGCCGCTGACGCGGTCGGCACGGACGGCACCGTGGTCGCGAAGGCGGGCGACGACGTGGGCGACGTGCTCATCGACAAGCTGGTCGCCGCCGGCGTCACCGACATCAAGGTCCGCTCCGTGCTGACCTGTGAGTCGGCGGTCGGCGTCTGCGCCGCCTGCTACGGCCGTTCGCTCGCGACCGGCAAGCTGGTGGACATCGGCGAGGCGGTCGGCATCATCGCCGCCCAGTCGATCGGCGAGCCCGGAACGCAGCTCACCATGCGTACGTTCCACACGGGTGGTTCGGCGTCCGCGGACGACATCACCCAGGGTCTGCCGCGCGTCCAGGAGCTGTTCGAGGCTCGTACCCCGAAGGGTGCGTCCCCGATCGCCGAGGCCGCCGGTCGCATCGTCATCGAGGAGACGGACAAGTCCCGTAAGGTCATCCTGACCCCGGACAGCGGCGACGAGCCGCACGTCTACCCGGTGCTGAAGCGTTCGACCCTCCTGGTGGAGGACGGGCAGCACGTCGAGCTCGGCCAGCAGCTGATCGTCGGCACCGTCGACCCGAAGGAGGTCCTCCGGGTCAAGGGCGTCCGCGAGGTGCAGAAGCACCTGGTGGGCGGCGTGCAGGGCGTCTACCGCTCGCAGGGTGTGCCGATCCACGACAAGCACATCGAGGTCATCGTCCGCCAGATGCTCCGCAAGGTCACCGTCGTCGACCACGGCGACACCGACCTGCTGCCGGGTGAGCTCGTCGACCGTTCGCGGTACAACGAGATCAACCGCGCTGCGCTGCAGGAGGGCAAGAAGACGGCGTCCGCCCGTCAGGAGGTCATGGGTATCACCAAGGCCTCGCTGGCGACCGAGTCGTGGCTGTCGGCCGCGTCCTTCCAGGAGACCACCCGCGTCCTGACGCAGGCGGCCATGGAGGGCAAGTCCGACCCGCTGATCGGTCTCAAGGAGAACGTCATCATCGGTAAGCTCATCCCGGCCGGAACGGGTCTGTCGCGCTACCGGAACGTCTCTGTGGAGGCGACCGAGGAGGCCAAGGCGGAGCGGTACCCCAACCGCATCTTCGCCGACGACTCCGCGTTCAGCGAGAGCGACCTGAGCTTCGTCGACTTCGACAGCTTCAGCTCGGACGACTACACCCCCGGAACCTACAACTAAGGTCCCGTACGACGAGGCCCCCGGCGCACTGCGCCGGGGGCCTTCGTCGTTCCTGCCCCGTTCGACCTGGGAGAATGGGACCATGTGGCGTCAGCTCTTGCAGTACACGGACACCGTCGGGCGGGCCATGCTCGGCTTCGGAGCCGTGCTGCTGGTCGTCGCCGTGGTGAGCTTCGTCGTGGGCATCGCGCAGGCCGTCTCGGGCCACGCCGCTGCGACCCTCCCGTACTGGCTGACGACGATGGGATGCGCGGTCGTCGCCGGCGTCCTCGTGTACCTGGCGAGCCGCCGCGGGAAGCTCGGCTGAGGGCCACTTCACCGGCATTATCGTGCGTCGGCGCTCTGGCGTGCGGCGACGGCCTCCGGAGACGATGGATGCACGCCCCACGAGCGGGTGCCCCCCACCGGTGTGGCACCCTCACGCGGGTCTGTTGTCCTGTTCGCCCTGCTGAATAGGGTGACTACGCCCATCCGACCAGGGAGTTCTCGCCCCTGACCGGTGGGTCTGCCGTTCCCCGACCCGCGTCGGCAGCGCCCGAAGGAGGTCCCCGTGGCGTCCATGACCGAGATCCTCATCCTCCACGGCCACCTGCCGATCGAATACCTTGACCGCGTAGCGACCGAGCCGACGGCCGATGAGGCCGTCGTTCGTGAGCTCATGGCGCGCGGCGCCATCTCCTCCTCCCAGCTGGCGCGTGCGCGCGCCGCTCAGGCCGGTCTTCAGTTCGTCGAACTCGCGGACTATCCCGTCGATCGCGCGGCCGTCGCTCTCATCCCGGGCGCGATCTGCCGCCGCCATACGGTCCTCCCCATCGGGACGGCCGACGGGATGATCGTGGTCGCTATGGCTGACCCCGGCAACGTCTTCGCCATCGACGACGTGCGCGCTGCGTCACGGCTGAACGTCGCGGCTGCCGTCGCAGAGGAAACGGACCTGCGCGCAGCGATCGACCGCTACATCCGGGCGGACGACGAGCTGAGCGACCTGACCTCCACCCTCGAGGAGGAGACCGCGCCGTCGGAGGACACGGCGGTCTCCGAGTCGTCGGACGACGACGCACCGATCGTCCGCTTCGTGAACCTGCTGGTGAGCCAGGCGATCCAGGACCACGCTTCCGACATCCACATCGAGCCGGCCGAGCACGATGTCCGGGTCCGCTACCGCATCGACGGTGTGCTCCATGCCATGCAGTCGGCGCCGAAGAGCATCCAGAACGGCGTCATCTCGCGCCTCAAGATCATGTCGGACATCGACATCGCCGAGCGCCGCAAGCCGCAGGATGGCCGCATGTCGGTAGTGCACGGCGGCCGCCAGATCGATCTCCGTGTCGCCACGTTGCCGACGGTGTGGGGTGAAAAGGTCGTCATGCGAATCCTGGACAACACCAACACCGGCATGACGCTGGGGGACTTGAACCTGCTGGAGCGCAACTTCGAGACGTACCGGGAGTCGTACTCGAAGCCGTACGGAATGATCCTCGTCACCGGCCCGACCGGTTCCGGCAAGTCGACCACCCTCTACACGACGCTCAATGCGGTCGCGCGCCCGGAGATCAACGTCATCACCGTCGAGGACCCGGTCGAGTACCGCATGCCGGGCATCAACCAGGTGCAGGTGAACCCGAAGGCGGGCCTCACCTTCGCCAGCGCGCTGCGCAGCATACTGCGCTCCGACCCGGATGTCGTGCTGCTGGGCGAGATCCGCGACCACGAGACCGCGCAGATCGCGATCGAGGCGTCCCTCACCGGCCACCTCGTGCTGTCGACCCTGCACACCAACGACGCTCCCAGCGCCGTGACGCGACTGACCGAGATGGACATCGAGCCGTTCCTCGTCGGCTCCGCACTCGATTGCGTGGTCGCCCAGCGCCTCGCCCGCCGCCTGTGCGACCGGTGCAAGCAGCCGGGTGCGTACGTACCAGACGACCTGCGGCGGATGCGGTTCCCCGTATCCGCGGATGGCTCGCCGCCGACGATGTTCGTGCCGGTGGGCTGCCCGGCCTGCTCGAACACGGGCTACCGCGGCCGGATCGCCGTGCACGAGGTCATGGCCGTCACGGAGGAGATCGAGCGCCTCGCCGTCGAACGCGCCTCCAGCGCGGAGATCGGCCGCGCCGCCCGCGACCAGGGGATGCTGACCCTGCGCGAGGACGGCTGGGAGAAGGTCAAGCTCGGCCTCACATCCATCGAAGAGATCCTGCGAGTGGTCGCCTAGGAGGGCACATGACGAACGACGACAGCTGGGGCGGCTTCCCGCCGCCGACGGCCAAGCCGGTCTACGAGATCCCGGTGACCCCGCCTGGCGCGACCGCCGCAGGCTGGACGCCCGGCCCGGGTACGCCGCTGAGCCCGCCGCCCATCTGGTCCCCGGCGGCAGCTGAGCCGCCGGAACCAGCCGCGCCACCGGCCCCTGCTGCGCCCGCTGCGCCTGCTGCGCCTGCTGTGCCGGTATGGGATCTTGCCGATCACGCCCCGGTGACGCGACTCGTTCCCGGAGGGCGACGCGCCGCACAGCAGGCGGCAGCAGTGAGCACCGAGGCGGACCGCCGCGAGACGCGGACCTTCGATGAGGACACCTCCACCCTGACACCGGCCGAGCGTGAGGCTCTGGAGAAGGCCGACCCGGAGCTTGTCGCCGCGCTTCGCGAGGTGGTGCTCCAACGCGCTTCCGACCTCCACGTCACTGTCGGCGCACCACCGATGGTCCGGATCGACGGTGCCTTGACCCCTGCAGGGCCGGCCGCCCCTTGGGGCACAGAGCGCACGATGAGCGCGTTGATGAGCCTGCTGACAGAGCGGCAGAACGAGATGTTCAAGCGCGAACTCGAACTCGACTTCGCCTTCACCATCTCCGCCAATTCGCGTTTCCGTGTCAACCTCTATCAGCAGCGCGGGTCGGTCGGAGCCGCCTTCCGTCTCATCCCGACCGAGATCAAGCAGCTGCGCGAGCTCGGTGTCCCGGAGCAGATCGGCCGCTTCGCCTCTCTGCCGCGCGGGCTCGTCCTGGTGACGGGCCCGACGGGCTCGGGGAAGTCGACGACGCTCGCGGCGCTGATCGACCTCGTCAACTCCACCCGCGCCGACCACATCGTGACGGTCGAGGACCCGATCGAGTTCATGCACACCCACAAGAAGTCGATCGTCAACCAGCGCGAGGTCGGCCACGACACGCACAGCTTCAACAACGCCCTGAAGCATGTGCTGCGGCAGGACCCCGACGTGATCCTCATCGGCGAGTTGCGCGATCTGGAGACGATCTCGGTCGCGTTGACGGCCGCCGAGACCGGCCACCTCGTCTTCGCCACCCTGCACACTCAGGACGCCCCGCAGACCATCGACCGAGTCATCGACGTCTTCCCGCCCCACCAGCAGGGCCAGGTGCGCGCCCAGCTCGCCGGGACGCTCCAGGGCGTCGTCTGCCAGACGCTCGTCAAACGCGCCTCCGGCCGGGGACGCGTGGTCGCCACGGAGGTGCTCATGATGACGCCGGCGATCGCCAACCTCATCCGCGAGGGCAAGACCTACCAGATCGCCTCCGCCATGCAGGCAGGTGCGGGCGACGGCATGCACACGATGGACCAGCACCTGGCCGACCTTGTCGACAGCGGCCTCATCACCCGCACGTCCGCCCTGGAGAAGGCGCACGACCTCGAGAGCATCGGCCGGCTCATCCAGCGCGCCGACTCGTCGACCGACGCGTCGGCGCAGGCCTTCGCGGCGAGCGAGCCGGACTTCGGGGACAACTTCACCGGGATGGTGAGATAAGTGGCATCGACGACGACATTCGCGTATCGCGGTCGCACTGCCGACGGCAAGATCGTCAAGGGGAAGCTCGAGGCCTCCGGACAAGGTTCGGTGGCGGTCCGGCTCAAGACGATGGGGCTGTCGCCCGTTTCGATCGAGGAGGCGAAGGAGGGCACCGGGCTCGATCGCGAGATCAATCTGGGGTTCGGAAGCGGCGTCAAACTCAAGGACCTCGCGATCATGTCCCGTCAGATGGCGACGATGATCGGCTCAGGGCTCTCGATCCTGCGCACTCTCAACATCATCGCCGAGCAGACGGAGAACAAGAAGCTCGCTGCGATCATGGCCACGGTGCGCGACGAAGTGGAATCCGGCGTGGCGATCTCCGAAGCGCTGCGGAAAGCCACCGACGCCTTTCCTCCGCTCATGATCAACATGGTGCGTGCGGGCGAGACGGGAGGGTTCCTGGACAGCTCGCTCGAGTCCATCGCCACCAACTTCGAGAAGGAGGTCAAGCTCCGCGGGACGATCAAGTCCGCACTGACCTACCCGGTGATCGTGCTCTGTCTGTCGATCGTCGCCGTGATCGCGATGCTGCTGTTCATCGTGCCCGTCTTCGAGAACATGTTCACAGGACTCGGCGGTCAGCTCCCTCTGCCCACGAAGATCCTCGTGGAGCTCTCTCATGCCATGGTCTGGATCGCTCCGGCGCTCCTCGTGATCGGCGTCGTCGGCGGCATCTGGTGGAGCAGGAACAAGAACAGCGAGGCGGTCCGAAGGCGCGTGGACCCGCTCAAACTCAAGCTGCCCGTGTTCGGACCGCTGATGAAGAAGATCGCTGTGGCCCGCTTCAGCCGGAACTTCGCGAACATGATCAGTGCGGGCGTCCCCATCCTTCAGGCTCTCAAGATCGTCGGGGAGACGTCGGGCAACTGGGTGATCGAGGACGCTCTCGTCAAGGTGGCCGATTCGGTGCGGCAAGGCGAGTCGATCGCAGGCCCCCTCGCGGCGCAACCGGTCTTCCCCAGCATGGTCACCCAGATGATCGCGGTCGGCGAGGACTCCGGCTCGCTCGAGACCATGCTGACGAAGATCGCGGACTTCTACGACCAGGAGGTCGAGTCCGCGACCGAACAGCTCACGGCGATGATCGAGCCGCTCATGATCGCCTTCCTCGGGGTGGTCATCGGGGGGATGGTCGTCGCCCTCTACATGCCCATCTTCCAGATCTCCAGCCTCGTGAAATGACGACGACGGCGACCGTGGCACTCAAATGGGGAACCCCATAACTGGGGTGCACTATCACATGTATTGCCCCCGTTTGCGGGATTCTGCTCGGAATTTCGTCAGAAATACCATCAAGCAGCCGGACGGGACTCGCTCGATCGGCGCCCCGCAATCTCCCGACCGATTGGACACTGCAATGTACTTCCGACTCATGGGCAAGCTGAACGCTCGCCGCAAGGGCCTGCTCGAAGAGGACGAGAAGGGATTCACCCTGATCGAGCTCCTCGTCGTCGTGATCATCATCGGCATCCTCGCCGCCATCGCGATCCCGGTGTACCTCGGCATCCAGAACAACGCCAAGGAGAGCGCCACACAGTCCGACGTGACGAACGCGAAGACGGCGGTCGTGGCCTACCAGACGGACAAGGGCGCGCTGCCCACCGCCGGCGACATCACGACCATGGACTCCAAGTACGGGCTGTCCAAGAGCAGCGACACCACCGCACTCGTCCTGAAGGTCTCGACGGACCTCAAGTCGTGGTGTGTCCAGGGCACGAGCAGCACCGGCGCCAACTTCGCAGCGACGGACACCAAGGGCGTAGCGAAGGGCACCTGCACGGACACCGGCGGGTTCACCGCGGCTCCGTAACGCAGTCATCGCCGAGGCGGGGGTGGAGGGTGCACGCGTCGCACCTCCGCCCCCGACCGCTTTCCCCGCCATTCAACCGACCCGCCCCTGAGGGAGGTGAGAACCGCAGTGAGTATCCATCGACTCCGCCGCAGGCTCTCGCTCCTCGGTCGTGACGATTCCGGCCTCACCCTCATCGAGATCCTCGTTGCCATGACGATCTTCGGCATCGTCTCGGTCGGCATCGCGGCCGGCGTGACGGCCAGCCTGGTCAACGTCCGGGACTCGCGCGACCGCGAGACGGCACTCAACCTCGCAGCGTCCCAGATCGACCTCGTACGCTCCGTCACCGACGTCTTCGCCGTCAACGACACTCCGACCGCGACGAATGTGGTGGTCGGCGGGGTCACGTTCCACATCTCGCGGACCACCAACTGGGAGCCGTTCAGCGGGGGCGACGGCGACTGCGGCTCGAACTCCGCCGGGAGCACGCTCCAGTACAAGCGCGTCAAAGTCACCGTCACGTGGGACGGGATGCGCAACACCGCCGTCCCGGCCGTGGCCGACACGCTCCTCGCACCCAACAGTCGCATCAACGATCCGACCAAGGGCACGATCCTGGTGCACGTCTTCGGACCGGACGGCACCGACAGGTCGGGCATCGCCGTGAACGCCGTCCCGACCCCCGGCGTGACCGGCAACACCGCTGCCGCCTTGACCGTCACACCGGCGAACACGGACGTGCAGGGGTGCAGCTACATCCTCAAAGTGACTCCGGGCACCTACGACGTGACCGTCACCAAACCCGGCTACATCGCAGACGACAACAAGACCCTCGGCTCCGCCACGAAGACCGTCGGCGTCGCCCAGGGCACGTCCGCCTCCGCAGCCTTCCAGTTCGACAACGCCGGTCTCTACTCCAGCACCCTCGCCGTGAACGCAGCGCCGACACCGGGAATCCTGGTTCCGACCAATCTCGACCTGTCCTACCTGAGCACCTTCGGCAACTACATCAGACCGTATACGGCATCGGCCGTGTCCCTGCACCCGTACGGCGACGGATACACCGTGCTGGCCGGCAAGTACGTCGACTCGATCACGTCGTCGCAGATCTGCCCCGCCCTCGACCCGGAGGCATGGCCGGACAAGCTCGTGGGATCGACGACGTATTCCGGACACCGTCCCATCCCGGTCACCGCGCAGCCCGGGCAGGCGGCGCCCGTGCCGGCACAGGTGACCATGGGCGTGATCACCGTCGTCCTCAACAAGGCGAACGGCGCCTACATCAACGCCGTCTCGCAGTCCGCGGCCACGGCGAGCGGAAATCCGGGCTGTCCGGTCACCATGAACTACACCTTCGGCAGCAAGGTCACCGGCAGCAGCCAATCGGTCACACTCGCCCTGCCGTGGGGCACATGGAAGCTCTATCAGGGCGGCAGCTCGACCGCGACCACGAACCAGATCGGCAACAGCGGTATGACACCGTCGACCGGGACCACGATCGTCAAAGAGAGTTCGAACGCAGTCACCTTCGACCCGAGGGTGGCCTCATGACCGCGGTGATGGTGCGCCGGCTGCGCGACCTCCGGCGTGACGAACGAGGAATCACGCTGGCCGAGCTGATCGTCGCGATCGGTCTGCTCGGGATCTTCGCAACGGTGCTCTCGGCGCTGTACACGAGCTCGATGCAGGCCATGTCGATCGGCCGGGACGTGCATGGCAACAACATGCAGGCCTCGAACGCGATGAACGAGATCTCGCGCGTCATCCGCGCGGGCACCGACAACCCCGTGCAGAACCAGCCCCTCAACAACCCGGCGTTCGAGGTGGCGATGGCGGACAAGGTGCGCTTGTACGCCTACATCAACCTCAGCGGCTCCTCCGAGCTTCCCGTCATGATCGAGCTCTCCGTCTCGAACGGCTCGCTCATCGAGAAGCGATGGCCGGCCACGCAGAACTCGGCGGGCTACTGGCTGTTCCCGGCGGCGACCACCGCACCGGCATCGACGCGCACCATCGCGTCGTACGTGGTGCCGACGGTGGCAGCGGGAGGAACGCAGCTGTTCTCCTTCGTGAAGACGGACAACTCGACCATTCCGATCCCCACAGGGCCCGCCGGGATCACCGACGCCACCACCCTCCGATCCATCGCCGCCGTATCCGTCTCCCTCACTGTGCGGAGCAGCGCGACCGATGTGTCGCAGCAGGTCACCGTGCAGAACGTCGTCGGCATCCCCAATCTCGGTCTGGCGAGGACGCTGGGATGATGACCGTGCCGAGGAGGAGAGTGCGGTCCGCCGGGTTGCGAGCCGACGACAGCGGCGTCGCGTTGGTCATGGTCATCGGCATCACCGCCATCCTCATGGTGCTCGTCGCGACTGCCCTCAGCTACTCGGCGAGCAGCGTTCGCAAGGCCCGCAGCGATCAGGATTGGAATGCGGCGATGGCGGCCGCGTACGCCGGCGTCGAGGAGTACGAGAGCCGTTTGGCCAACGACAACACCTATCAGCAGTACGGCAACCCGGCGTCGGCTTTCAGCGCGGGCAGCTCCGTCTCGTTGCCCACCGGGGCACAGGACAATCCGGCCTTCGGAGTGGGCAAGACTCAAGGATGGGCACAGGTCTCCGGCAGCACGGACGCATACTTCCGGTACGAGGTCGACAACTCCAAATACGCGTCGACCGGCGTGCTCCGGGTGCGATCGACGGGCAAAGTGGGGACGACGACCCGCAGCATCGTCGTGAACCTCAAGCAGCAGGGGTTCATCGACTTCCTGTACTTCACGGACTATGAGATCCAGGACCCCGACCTCAGCGGGGATCCGCAGACCTGCGTCAAGTACTACTGGGCCGGTCGAGGCTCCGGCTGCTCGGAGATCGCCTTCGGCAATGGTGATGTGGTCAACGGCCCGGTCCATTCCAACGACGCGATCCGGGTCTGCGACGCCGAGTTCACGCAGTCGGTGACGACGGCCTACAACCCCACCTCCGGCAAGCGGTACATCGCAAAGGACTCCAACGGAAACACCTGCACCGGGCAGAAGTTCGACGATCCGACCGCACCGACGTATTCGCCCGTCGTCGGGATGCCGCCGACGAATGCCGCGATGAAGAACGAGGTGCGCAGCGACCTCCCGATCGATGTTCCTCGGCCGGGCTGCCTCTACACGGGTCCCACCTCGATCGTCTACAACAGCGACGGCACCATGACGATCCGGTCGCCATGGACGAAATCCACCCGGGTCTCCGGCTCGCCTCCGAGCGGAGCGGCTCAGACTCCGTCCGCGTGCGGACCGGTCGGAAGCGCCACCGGCCAGCTGGGGTCGGCAGCGGGAGCGACCATACCGGTGATCCCGCAGAACCTGACCTACGTGCAGAACGTGCCCAGCACGTCCAGCGACCCCAACTACTGGCCGTCGAACGCCTTCCCGTCCACCCTGTCCTGCCAGCTCGTGAGCGGAACACTCGCCTGCAAAGGAGCGGGTGGACAGTCGAACGGCAACGGTCTCGGCTATCCGATCACGAACGAGGTCGCGCCGAGCTCGACCTCGTACCAGCCGAGGGTCGGCGATCTGTTCGTCAAGGGCACGCTGAAGGGAGCAGAGACGGCGTATGCCGAGAACTACGTCTACGTCACCGGCGACGTCAAGTACGTCGACGCGAACTCCGACATCCTCGGACTCGTCGGCAACAACGCCGTCTTCGTCTACAACCCGATGGATGTCAACAATGTGCCGCTGCTGACGGGAAGCGGCCGCACCATCCAGGCCGCGATCCTGTCTGTCGCGCACACCTTCCAGGTGCAGAACTACGACCGTGGGGGCGGCCGCGGAACGCTGACGGTGATGGGGGCGATCGCCCAGAAGTTCCGCGGCATCGTCACGCGGGGCAGCAACGGTTACACCAAGAATTACGTCTACGATCCGCGCTTCCGCTACGTCGCGCCGCCGAAGTTCCTCTCGCCGGTGTCGACAAGCTACGGGGTGAGTGTGCTGGTCGAGGTCAAGACCGCATTCGCCTGGGATGGAACGGCTCAGTGATGGCCGCCGCAACCGTTACCGTCTGGGCCATTCTCCTCTTGGGTGGGGTGGCCGCGTTCGGCCTGTTGATCGGATCCTTCCTCAACGTGGTCGCGTACCGCGTCCCCGCGGGCATGAGCGTCGTCTCGCCCGGCAGCTCCTGCCCGGGATGCGGCGCAGCGATCCGGCCGTGGGACAACATCCCGCTGGTCTCCTGGGTGCTGCTCCGCGGACGGTGTCGCGATTGCGCCGAACCGATCTCATGGCGTTACCCCCTCGTCGAGGCGGTCACCGGCGGTCTTTTCGCCGTCGCGGCACTCCGGTTCCTGCCGGGAGTGGTGGAAGCACCCGACGCACGACACGCCGTAGCCGGCGCGTTCCAGCTCGCCGCGTTCCTCTACCTTGCGGCGATCGCGGTCGTCCTCTCGGCGATCGATCTCGATACTCATCGCCTGCCGAACGTGATCGTGCTCCCTTCCGCGCTCGTCGGGGCCGTCCTGCTCGGAGCGAGCAGCCTGGTCTCCGGCGACCTGGCGCCGCTGGGGTCGGCGGGGATCGGCATGACGAGCCTGTTCGTCTTCTATCTGATCGTCGCGCTGATCTCCCCGCGGGGGATGGGCTTCGGCGACGTGAAACTCGCCGGCGTCCTCGGACTCTACCTGGGGTTCCTCGGGGTGGGCCCGCTGGTGGTGGGAGCGTTCGGCGCGTTCGTGCTCGGCGGGCTCTTCGGTGTCGTGCTGATGCTCGTCCGCGGCGGCCGACGGTCCGGCATCGCTTTCGGCCCGTGGATGTTCGCCGGGGCGTGGGTGGGCATCCTCGCCGGCCCGGCGGTGTGGCAGTCGTATCTGGCGCTGGTCGCGCCGGCCTGAGTGAAGGAGAGTTGATGGCATCCACGATCGTCGGTGTCGACATCGGCAGGACCACAGTGCGTGCCGCGGAACTGCGCTACGCGGCGAAGGGCCGGCCGACGCTGCTCCGCTACGGGGAAGTGCCGCTCCCGGAGGGTGCCGCCAGCCGCGGCGAAGTGCTCGAGCCGAACACGTTCGCCGGCACCCTGAAGGCTCTGTGGAAGCAGCACGGCTTCAGCAGCAGGAACGTCGTCCTCGGAATGGGAAACCAGCGTGTCCTCGCCCGAGATCTCACCGTTCCGCGCATGTCGCTGCGCCGCATCCGGGAGTCCCTTCCGTTCACCGTGCAGGACATGCTTCCCGTTCCCGCATCCGAGGCGCTCCTCGATTTCTATCCCGTCTCGGAAGCGGTCACCGAGTCGGGTCCCGTGGTCAACGGGCTGTTGATCGCCGCGATCAAGGATGCGGTGCTGGCCAATGTGAAGGCAGCGAGGCTGGCCGGGCTCAATGCTCTGAATGTGGATCTGAATCCGTTCGCCCTCAGCCGGGTCATGATCGGGCGGCAGCAGGTCGGGGGGACCAGGGCACTGATCGAGATCGGTGCCGACACGACCTGCGTGCTCATCGCGACGGACGGCGTCCCGCAGTTCGTTCGCATCATCCCCACAGGCGGAGCGGATCTGACCCGTGCGCTGCGGACGGAACTCGACCTCGACGAGGCAACCGCCGAACGGATCAAGGTGGGCCTGGGACTCGCGTCATCCGTCTCGAGCGTCGAGGAGCAGCGCGCGGTGGAGATCATCTACCGGGTGACCAGCGAGTTGCTCACCAGCCTTCGCAACACGATCACGTACTTCGTGAACACCCGGCAGCCGGATGCGGTCGACGGCATCATCCTCACCGGCGGCGGAGCGTCCCTGCTCGGGCTGCCCGACGCCCTGTCGGAGATGACGCGCCTCCCGGTCGCGATGGGTGACCCGCTCGCGTCCCTCGGGCTGTCGCGGCGCCTGGATGCCGATGACCTGCGCCGCCATCGGGCAGGGCTCAGCGTGGCGCTCGGTCTTGCCTTGGGGACGGCGTCATGAAGGCCAACGCGGAACAGCTCGTTGTCGGCGGCGAGCCCCGCGTGGACCTCCTGCCGGACGAGATCCGGGCGCTGCGCCGCAGCTCGGCCACCCGGCGCGCGCTCGGTCTCGGCGTTGCGGCGGTTCTCGTGCTGACCATCGCCGGAGTGGGCGGTTCCGGTCTCCTGGCGGCCTCCGCGAGCAGTCGGCTGCGGGCGGCTCAGAACGCCACGACGGAGCTCCTCGCACAGCAGGGCAAGTACGTCGAAGTGCGCAAGGTCCAGGACGAGATCAAGACGGTGGAGGCTGCTCAGAAGGTCGGCGCCTCGACGGAGATCGACTGGCGTGACTACCTCGTGAAGGTTCAGCAGACGTTGCCGGCGACCGTGTCGCTGCAGACCATCACCATCGACTCCGCCTCGCCCTTGGTCGCGTATGCCCAGGCGACCGCACCGTTGCAGGGAGCACGCGTGGCGACCCTGACGATCTCGGCGCACAGCCCTCAGCTTCCGCAGGTCCCGTCCTGGCTGGACGCGCTGAGGTCGCTGCCCGGCTTTGTGGATGCGGTGCCCGGATCGGTGACGCTCGACGAGCAGTCCGGCGAATACACCGTGAACATCACGATGCACATCGACCAGGACGCCTACTCCAAGCGCTTCACGGGTGAGGGGAAGAAATGATGCACTCGAACAGACTGTGGGTGATCGGTTCCGTGCTGATCACGGTGGTCGTCCTCGTCCTGGGCTGGATCGTCGGCGTCCAGCCGCAGTTGGCGGCGACGGCGACGGCGGCGGTCCAGCGAGCCGAGGTGGAGCAGACGAACGCCCGCTACGAGGCCGTTCTCGCGAAGCTCAAGGCCGAGCACGAGAAGCTCCCCGAGCTCACGGCTCAGCTGGCCGCGCTCTCGGCTTCCGTGCCGAGCGGTACGGAGTCGTCCGGGTTCGTCACCGAACTGAACCGGATAGCAGCGGCCACCGGGGTGACGATCCGCTCGCTGACCTTCTCCGACGCCGTGACGTACAAGCCGCCGGTTCCGCCGGCGCAGCCCACCACCGCACCCGGCTCGACCGCGACCCCTGCTCCAGCGCCGTCGCCCTCCGCCTCACCGACGGCTCCCGCGCCGGCGACCGACCCCCTCATCACGTCGACCAACTTCTTCGCGTCGCCTGTGCAGGTCGGGGTGCGCGGCTCGTTGGCCCAGGTGCTGGAGTTCCTGGCCGGGGCGCAGGCCGGAGAGCGATTGTTCCTCGTGACGACCCTCTCGTCGTCGCCGTCGACCGACGAAGGGGTCCCCGAGGGGACCGTCGACGCGACGATCGGCGGGTACATCTACGCCGTCACGCCTGCGGCGTCCGCACCCCCCACCGGGTCGGCGGCGACGTCCGGATCGACCTCGCAGGCGTCGAAATGAGCGGCAAGGACACCTGAGCGGACGCGGTACGCCTCCCTGGACTCCGCCCACGCCGTTGCTACAGTTGGCGACGAGGGGCCCGCCGGGCCGACAGAGGAGCCAAGGATGACCGACACGCCGGAGTCCGCGCCCAAGCGCGCGACCTACGAGCCAACGCCGGACGCCGACCAGGCCGCCCCGGCTACCGCCCCAGCGGCTTCCGCCGCTGCTGAGCCGGCCACGGACACGGGGGCGCAGGTCGTCGAGCCGCCGTCGAACCCCGTGCCGGCACGCGGTCACCTGAACCACCCGGCCGAGGAGTCCTCCGACCAGCAGGAGGCCGCCGTGCCCGCCGCCGAACCGCAGCGCCCGGCCGCGATCGCCGAGCCGGAGCCCGTCGTCGCAAGCGATGACGACGTCGCTGCCGCCATCGCCCGATCGAGCGCTCAGCCGGGTGCCACCGCCGCCGGCGACGCCACCGTCGACACCGCATCGCCCGCCGAATCGGCGACCCCGGTCATCGTCGCCGCTGAAGCCGCAAACGTGCGCCAGGGCGACACGGCCGGAACGGCCGGCACCGCGACCGCCGCCTACGGCACCCCGCCCGGCCATGCCACGGCCGCCGCGGCCGCCGCCGCCCCCGCCCCGCAGCCGGTCGCCCCGATCTACCTCACGCGCCCTGAGCCGCCCAAGAAGAAGAGCAACCGCGGCGTCGGCATCCTCATCGCCCTCGTCGGCACGGTCGCGTTCGCCGTGCTGTGGGCGGGCGCCGTGCTCATCGTCGGGTCGCTGCTGACGCCGAGCAACGAGTTCGGCCCGGCGCTCCTCGAGTTCTTCACCGGCGGTCGCGCGTTCGGGATCCGTGGCTGGGCGCCCGTCGTGGCATTCTTCATCGGGATGGTCGTGCTCATCCAGATCCTGAACCGGGCGCGCTGGTGGGCTTACATCCTGGGCGGGCTGTTCGTCGCAGTGTTCGTGTACTTCGTCTACATCGGCGCCGGCCTGATCGACGCGCAGTACTGGCTGCGCAACTCCGAGGAGTTCGCCATCCTCATGCGCAGCGCCTGGGTGAGCCCGCTCGCCGTCCTCGCCGGCGTGATCGCCCGCGAGGTGTCGATCTGGACGGGAGCGTGGCTCGCCGCCCGCGGCCGCAAGCTGAAGGCGCGCAACGCCGAGGCGCAGGCCGACTACGAGCAGCAGGTCGCCGACGCCCAGAACCAGGCTGTCGCCGCGTACACGCAGCAGGGGTACTGACCGGGAGGACTCGCAACCGACCATGCGTGACGAGCGCGTCTACGCAACCGTCGTCGCCTTCTTCGCGACGGGGCTGTACCTCGCTCTGGTCGTCGCCGCGTTCGGCCTGGTCTCCCTCGCGACCGACAGCGACGTCGTCGCCGACCCGGACGTCGGGCCGCTGGTCGGCCCCGTCATGGTGGTGGCGTCGGCGGTCATGCTGCTGGTGTTCCTCATCGTGCTCGGGACGCGTGTGCCGGCCGAACGCCAGCGAGTGTCACCCGGCGTCGCATTCGGCGTCGCAGTCGCCTGCTATGCCGTGTTCATCGCCGCGGGCGGAATCGCAGGAGCGGCCGGCGACCCGAACGACCCGTTCCACTACTTCCTGTTCGCGTTCGCCCAGCTTCTGCGCTGGCCCGCCATCACGATCGCGGTCCTGTCGTTCGCGGTGACGCTGCTCTACCAACTGGTGCTCGTCGGGCGCTTCCGGCAGCGCGGGCGTCCGCGCTGGCCGTGGGAGGGCGACGACGAGGAGTAGGCCCGCCCGACCGGATCAGGCGCGGACGCGGGCCGGGAGGGACGCATCCACCAGCGGCACCTGCACCCGGGTGAAGCCGCCCTTCTGGATGAACACTCCGCGTCCCGGAGGGAATTCGGACCGGTTCAGGCGCGGCAGCGGCGTCTTCAGCAGGATGTCGCCCTCGACCGAGTCCGGCTGCAGCAGCAACCCGCGCCGACCGTTCTTCACCTCCCCGAGCAGCGGCCACGACGTGCCCCACGCGCTCGACTCCGCCTCCGCGACGAGCAGGTGATCGCTGCGCCGGATGGCGCGGATCAGCTCGACGATGGGGGAGTCGGCGGGCGTCTGCAGGAAGTCGCCGATGCTCTCGACGAACACCGCGATGCGCCCCTCCGTGTCGGGGTCGGCGATGGCGACGGCGAGGTCCTTCGCGAGCTCGGCGGCGTCTGCGGGCGTGAGCGCGCGGTCCGTCCACAGGCCCGAACCGGAGAGGGGAGACCGGGCGCTGCCCACGTAGTACAGGCGCGTCTCGGCATCGAAGCGCGCCACCGCGTCCGCGACTGCGGCAAACGCCGTCGTGCGACCGCTGGCCGGCGGACCGGCGACGAGCAGCGTCCCCGAGGGCTCGAAGCCGAGCGGGCCGAGGTCGATGTCGCCGATGCCGAGCACGGGCTGTCCGCCGACGCTGTCCGGGAGGGACGCGGGGTCCAGCTCCTTCGGCATCGAGCCGACCACAGGCGCCTCCGGGATGCCGGCACGCTCCATGGCCTCCGCGAGACGGCGGACGGCCTCCGACTGGTCCGCGACGGCACGCGAACCGCCGAGCACGGCGATCTGCGTCTCGTACCCGTCGACGATCGCACGACCGGGAGGGGAGGCGGGCGAGAGGATGTCGCTGGGCACGTCGAGCATCCCGTACCCGTCGTCCGCCAGCCGCAGCACGACGCGGCGCTGTACCAGCGAGCCGATCGCGGTGGGGACGGCGCCGGCGCGGTCTCCGGTCAGCGCCACGTGCATCCCGAGGCGCCGGCCGTCGGCCAGAAGGTCGCGGAACACGTCGTACCACTGCGACCGCCCGGCGGGGATCTCGAAGTCCTCGCGGAAGCTGGGGAAGCCGTCGACGAGAAGCAGGATGCGCGGCTCCTCCTGGCGGCCGGTCAGCGACCGGTACTCGGTGATGTTGGACGCGTTCGCCTCGGCGAAGCGCGGGCCGCGGTCCTCGAGCGTCTCCTTCAGCATCCGGAACAGCCGGATGATGCGCTCCGGGTCATCGCCGGGGATGATCGAGCCGACGTGCGGGAGCTTCTCCAGCATCCGCAGGCTGCCCGCGCCGAAATCGAGGCCGTAGACGTGCACGGGGCCGCCGCGCGGGGTGATCGCGGCGGCGGAGGCGAGGGTGCGCAGCACGGTCGACTTGCCGGAGCCGCCGGTGCCGTACACAGCGAGGTTGCCGTCGACATCGGGCTGGAAGTAGACGGGTCGCTGCTCCTGGCGGTCGGGGATGTCGGCCACACCGAGCAGGAGTTCCGCGTCGGTGCGCTGCCGCAGCAGCCCGAGGTCGTACGCGGCGGCGAGCTCGTCGAGCCACGGACGGCGGGGAGCCGGGATGTGGGCAGCAGACTGCGCGCGCACGATCGCGGCGACCATCCGCTGCTGGTCGGTGGGGCCGAGGTCGCGCTCCGGCTCCTCGGCGGGCCGCTCCTCCTCCCAGCGCACCTCGCCGCCGAAGCGGAGCTCGGCGACCTCGACGCCCGCCCGCTCGGGCTCGCGAGTGGTCCAGCCGCCGGCGTAGGCCGACTGGAACCGCACGAGACGCCCGGGTCCGGTCTTCGCCATGCCGCGGCCGGGGATACCCGGGTCGAAGTGTGCGGCGTCGGCGACGCCCACGACGTCCTGGCTGTCCGACTCGTCGGCCATGCGCAGAGCGATGCGGAGGTTGGTGTTGGCGCGCAGGTTGTCCTTGATGACACCCGCCGGCCGCTGCGTCGCCATGATGAGGTGGATGCCGAGTGAGCGTCCGCGCTGGGCGATGTCGACGACGCCGTCGACGAACTCGGGCACCTCGCCGACCAGCGCGGCGAACTCGTCGATGACGAGTACGAGCGCGGGCGGGCTGTCAGGGTCGCCGCGCTTCTCCAGCTCCAGCAGGTCCTTCGCCTTCTTCCGGTTGAGCAGGTGCTCGCGGTAGTGCAGCTCGGCGCGAAGGCTGGTGAGGGCCCGGCGCACCAGGTGCGGGCTCAGGTCGGTGACGAGGCCCACGCAGTGCGGGAGGCTGACGCAGTCGGCGAAGGCGGACCCGCCCTTGTAGTCGACGAAGAGGAAGGTGACCCGGTCGGGGCTGTACTCGGCCGCCATCCCCAGCACCCACGCCTGCAGGAACTCGCTCTTCCCGGCGCCGGTGGTGCCGCCGACGAGCGCGTGCGGTCCCTGGGTCCGCAGGTCGAGGTGCATGGCGTCGACGCCCGCGGAACCGATGGTCGCGCGCAGCGTTCCGGGACGGCGTCGCGTGGGCTTCGCGCCGGCGGTGCGGTCGTGAATGGACGCGTTCTGCCGCCAGCGGTCCACCACCGCACTCGACGACTCGGCCAACTCGTGTCCGAGCAGGGTCACCAGCGACACGGAGCGCGGCAGGTCGCTGGCGTCGGCGACGAGCGCTCCGGCGTCGATGACGGGCGCCATCCGCTTGGCGTAGTCGAGCGCGGTCGCGGCGCTGACCGGCTCGGTGACGACGTCTTCCACGGTCTCGCCGATGCGGACGAAACCGGCGCGGGCGCGGTGCGGCTGATCGGTGTGCTGCAGGAAGGTGCGGCAGACGGCCGGGAGCCGGTCGACGTCGTCCGAGATCCAGACCGGGAACACGCCCGCGTCGGCGGCCGCCTCGGCGAGCTGAACGAGACGGGCGCGGTCGACGGCGACGTCGTCGGAGATGACGACGATCACGGCGGGAACGGGCGACGGCGTCCCGTTGCTGGTCTGCGACCGTCCGACCTCCGCGCCGCGCTCGAGGGCGGCGCTCTCCTGCTCCATGGCACCACGCCGCTGCGGGCCGGCCTTCGCGGCCGCGAGGCGCTCCTCGACGAGGCCCTCGAGCGAGCTCAGCACGCCGGCGGCCGAGGACGCGCTGTCGGCGAGGTGACCTCCGGCCAGCGGGCTGTGCGGGGAGGACGTGTGCGGCATCCACTTCAGCCAGCCGAGCTCGCGCGACCAGCGCGGGGAGACGAGGGCGGCGACCGCCAGCTCGGAGGGGGAGTGCAGCGCGGTGAGCTGCACGAGCACCGAGTTGACCGACCCCGCGATGAGGTCCGCCGGGCCGGCGATCCCGAGCGCCCCGGACTCGTAGAGATTGTCGAGCACGGGGACGTCCTCGACCATGGCGTTGTCGGCGATGACCGCGTCCAGTCGCTCCTGGAACTCGACGATCAGCTCGCCGCGGTCGACGGCCTGCACGGTGTTGCGCGAGCGCATGGTGCCGCGGCCCAGCTGCAGGTTGAGGAACGACCAGTGCTCCGGCCGCCGCGTCCAGAGCAGCGGGCCGCGGCGGACCGCCTCGGCCAGAGCGTCCGCCGTTGTCGGCGTCTCCGCTTGACGCAGCTCGACTTCCGTCGTGCGCTCCTGCTCCAGCTTGCTGGAGAGCGCTTCGAGCCGCTGCTCGAACAGCGCGATCTGCTTCTTGAGCTTCCGCTTGCCGCGGGTGCGGCCGCTGATGTAGTTGCCGACGAGCATCACCGGCGACAGCAGCACGAAGAGCAGGCTGGTCGGGTTCTTGGTGAGGAAAAACATCGCACCGCCGAGCAGCAGCGGCGTGATCATGGCGAGCAGAGGGAAGGGCGGGTCGTCCTTCTCCCCGGGCACCTCGGGCGCTTGGAACACCTGACCGGAGTACCGCCGCTCGACGCGCGGCGACCGGTTGAAGAACACCGGGCCCGCGGTGGGCGGAGCCGCCGGCAACTCTGAGCCCGACTTCACCTCGAGTTCCACCTCGGTGTCGCCGAGCAGCAGCGTCTCCGACCGCCGCACGGTGAACCGGGTCACCAGCCCGCCGTCGACGACGACACCGTTCGCCGACCCCAGGTCGACGACCTCGACGCCGTCGCCCGCCTCGAATCGCACATGGCGCTTCGAGACGAGGGGATCCTGCAGCACGATGTCGCACGACTCGTCGCGACCGAGCACCGTCGAGCCGGCGCGCAGCGGGAACTCCGTGCCCTCCTGCGGACCGCTGAGCACCCGGAGCGTCGCGACGACCGGCACGTCGCCGAGTTCGGGGGAGACGTAGTGGAGGCCGGCGTCGGCCAGCGCGACCGTCGCACCGCTGCCGATCCAGGCCTCCCCGACCGGGGCGTCCGGCGGCAGGACGAGGGGATCGGCCTGTCCGGGAAGCTGGGCGCGGAGCGTCAGCGCGCCCGGCGCGGCGACCGGTCCGGTGCGCCGCGGGTCGATCCGCGCCACGGTCGAGGCGACCTCGGCGATGCTGGCGGCGGCGTCGGCGGTGACGACGATGTCATCGCTGCTGCCGGACGGGCGGGCGAGAGTCAGTTTCAGTCGCACTTCAGCACCATACCCATCTCCTCGCCCGCACGTGGATGGGGACCGCTCCCCATCGCTTCCCCGCTGGTCCACCGGTACGTTGCTGAAGGCAGGATGACCGGAGGACTCCGGCGGTCGCCACCGGAAGGGGAGGAACAGTGTCCGATCTCGTACTCAAGCTGGACGAACTGGTGCAGCTGCGCGACGACCTCGACGCCGTCGTGCGCGAGTTCCACAACGCCGACGACTTCAGCGACTCCGTCGCCGAGGCGACCGGGCACGACGACCTGCACAGCCACGTCCGCGACTTCGCCCACAAGTGGAACGAGAAGCGCAAGGAGATGACCGAGAACGTGAAGAACGTGCAGCAGGTCATCGCCGCGGTGGCGGACAACTTCGTGAAGGTGGACGGCGACCTCGCCAAGGCGCTGGACGAGAAGAAGGGTGCGGACCACAAGTGAGCGACAAGGAGTTCCAGCCGCTGACCGGCGACCCCGATGTCCTGGAGGCGAAGGCCCGGCACTACCAGTCGATCGGCGAGGCGATCCAGCGCTCCGTGAAGGAGCTCAACAAGATCCACGACCTCGACGGCTACAAGTCGCAGGCCGTGTCGAAGCTGCAGGAGATGTCCAAGGACACCGCCGAAGACATCAACAAGGCCAAGGACCGCTACTCGAAGACGGCGAACGCGCTGATCACGTACGCCGCCCAGCTGCGCGAGGCGCAGGACGACGCCGACAAGGCCATCGCGCTGATCGAGCAGAAGCAGAGCGCGGCGGATGCGGCGCACAAGGCGGCGACGACCGCCCACACCGACGCGCAGAAGGCGAAGCCGGAGGACGCCGCGACCGCGGGCAAGTCGGCCGACAAGGCCGACGACGCCGCCCGCGACGCGAATGCCGCCCTGCAGGCGGCGCACCAGGCCTGGTACGACGCCCGCGACAAGAAGAACCGCGCCGCCGAGAAGGCCGTCGACGCGATCGTCGACGTGGTTGACCACCACAACAACGGCCTCAAGAACCCGGGCTTCTGGGACAAGGTCATGGATGTCATCGAGACCATCGGCGACATCGCCGGGGTCCTGGCGATCTTCCTCTCCTGGGTGCCCATCCTCGGCCAGGTGCTGGTCGTGATCGCGCTGGTCGCATCCATCATCAAGCTGGTCGATGCCGTCGTGAAGTTCGCGAACGGCGAGGGCACGTTCCTCGACATCATCGGAGCCGCCGTCGGCGTCGCGCTGAGCCTGTTCGGCGGCCGCATCTTCGCGTTCCTCGGAAAGGCCGCGCGCATCAAGGCGCTGGCCCGGGCTCCGCGGCTGGTCGGCGGCGTGCGTACCAGCCCGAACGCGATGCTCAAGATGCAGATCGGCAAGCGCTTGATGAAGTCGGCGACGAAGAAGCTCTTCGAGAAGCCGCTCAACGACGTCAACCCGGTCAAGATCTGGCAGGCCGCCGGCGAGTCGGCCGCCGGCCAGCGCGCCGCGTACAAGGCACTGGTGACCGACGGCGCCGACAAGGCCAAGGCGATGCGGACGCTGCTCGGCATCGACCAGAACGTCGTGCGGGCCGTCTCGCATGACGTCGGCGCCCGCGAGGTCAACCCGCTCACCGTCGTCGCCGCGTACCACCAGGGCACCGCGCTGATCAACAAGGGCATCGAGCTGGTCAACGCGCCGGGCAAGGTGGATGAGATCGCCAACAAGTTCGACGGCGGCAACCACACCGATCTGCCGAAGATCCCCAGCATCGACCTGCAGAAGTTCGCGCTCGGCCAGGCGGACAAGTATGTTCCGACCTACAAGAGCCACAACGGCTGAGGAGGCTGACCCGGTATGACGCTGCGCCCGCGCGACATCGTCGACTTCACGTTCGAGGCCCCGGAGGGCTGGTACGACGTCGAACTGCTGAGCGAGGACCCGCGAGGGGACTGGCCGGAGCGATTGGCGGCCGGCCTGGATGCGGGTGAGCAGGCGGCCGGCCTGGTCGCGCAACTCCGCGCCCTCCAGCAGGTACTGCACGCCGAGGACCCGACCGGCGCCACCCGCGCGCGGGTGTACATCCCGATCCCGTCAGCAGGCGTCCTCAACGCCTACCAGACGTTCGAGCTGCTGCAGCTCGAGGTCGACGACAGCCCGGAGAGCTACCTCGCCGCGACCGACGCGGATGCGGCCGAACGCCGGCCCGGCTACGAGACCCTCGGCTACCGCTCCTGGCGCACGGCCCACGCGGTCGGCGAACTCGTCGGCTTCACGCACCTGACAGCCCTCGCCGACGACGACGCGGGCGACGCGCTCCTGGAGCAGCGAGTGGTCTTCGCGATCTTCCCGGTCGGTTCCGCGCAGGCGTTCCACACGGTGTTCCGGTCGGGATTCATCGGCGGCTTCGACGACATGGTCACCGACACGCAGGCCATTGCCGACTCGCTGCGTGTCACCCTGGGGGAGTTCGCATGACGGACGCACGGCTGACCTCGCTCGACGAGGAGCTCACGATCGTCTTCCCGGGCACGTGGGTGATGATCCCGCTGCACGACGAGGAGGCGGCGTCCCGGCGCATCGCACGGCTGGTGACCGAGCGGGTCGGTCGCGCAGACCGGCTGGCGCGCGTCCGGCGCACGGCGAAGACCGAGCTGGAGCACCTGGTCGCCCTCGCGGATGCGACCTCGGCTTTCGCCCTCGCGCTCTCGATGGAGATCCTCCCGGGCGTGCCGTTCCCCGCCTCGATCGTCCTGTCGCGCGAGGAGTGGCCGACGACACCCGGACCGGACGACGACACTGCAACGCACCTTCAGCGCTGCTTCCCGGACGACGACGCGCTCGACTTCTCCATCGGGCCGGTACGGCGTCGCTCGCAGGTCCGGCAGACGACGTACGACGAGCAGTCCGCTCCTGAGCTGGTGGCCGACTACCGCTTCGCCGTCCCGGACGGCTCGCGTCTCATCCACGCGCGCATCAACGCCCCCATGGCGACAGCGCCGGAGCTCTACCTGGAGCTGTTCGACGCGATGATCGACTCGATCAGCTTCCGCGCGCCTCTCGCGCAGCCGGCCCGCTGACCTTCCGTGCGCTGACCTTCCGCCCGCTCACCCGGCGGCGGTACTCGCGGACGATCAGGACGATGGTGGTCACCACGAGCGCCGCCGTCACGACGATCCAGACCACTGCCGCGATGGGGCCGACAGGCCAGAACAGCCATCCGGCGACGAGGAACGACGCGAGACCGTACGGGATGCCGGCGATCAGCACGGCGCGTCCCGGTCGCCAGCCGAGGAACATGATCTCGGTCCAGAACTTCGTCCAGGGCGTCATCCGGACGGGGAGCAGCGACAACGCCGTCTTGCCGACCGTCACCGGCCCGATGACGTTGCGCGACCATCCCGTGCTCGACAGCCGCTCGCCCGCGTACGACGGGCGCAGGCTCCGCGCCACGTACGTCCACGACAGCACGGCGAGCGAGACCGACCCGAGGGGAAGTGCGACGAATGCATACCCGAGCAGAGGGACGAGCACGACGAGGGCGAACACGAGGAACAGCACAGTGATCACGGTGTCGCCGCCCGTGACGAACTCGCGGGAGCTGAAGTCGGGGTTCGTGCTCCAGAGTCCGAAGGGGAGGGCGGCGGGAAGCGCCAAGGTGACCGCCCCGAGCACCGTCCACACCAGGGCGACCAGCAGGTATCCGAGCGGGCGCAGGGCACGTTCCGCCTGCGACGGCGGCGTCCAAGAGCGGTCCGGACGCGACCCTGCTCCGCGCGCAGCGGCGGAGTTCGGGTTCGGCTTCATCGGGCTGTACGACGGCATGGCAGCCACGCTATCCCGCTGGCCCGGCGAGCGTGAACTCCGGTGGATGGGGAGTGCTCCCCATTCCGTCCTCTCCGCGGGCCTGGTTAGGTGGACGTAGCTGGTCGGCCCCGGGGGTACGGCCTCTTTCGAACCGAAGGGATAAGGACCGTCATGGCCAACATGAACGTCACGTACGGCGAGATGACCGATGCCGCCAACCGCCTCATCGCGGGCAAGGACGACATCACCGCGAAGCTCCACGAGCTGCAGAACCTGGTGAACGGGCTCGTGAACGGGGGCTTCGTCACCGACCAGGCGTCCGGCGCCTTCCACACCTCGTACGAGCAGTTCACCAAGGGCACCACCGAGGCGGTGAACGGACTCGACGGGATGTCGCAGTTCCTCACCAAGGCGGCCGACGCTCTGCAGAACGTCGACAGCGAGCTCGCCAAGGGCATCGGCGGCTGAGCCGAACCCACACGACAGCGGAGCGCGGGTACCCCGAACGGGTGCCCGCGCTCTTCTGCGTCCCGCCCCTAAGCTGACTGTCGGCCGATGGGTTTCCGGCCGGTAGGGGGGAGTCCACGTGAGCACCGAGTCCGAAGCCGCGCCCGCGAAGCGCATCGTCCGCGTCCGCTGGTTCTGGTGGGTCCTCGCCGCCGCCGCTGTGCTGTGCACGGCCGCCGGCGCCTTCTTCTCCGTCACCACCGTCGGGGCGGCGCAGAGCATGCCGCGCACCGTGGTCGCGCGCTACCTCGACGCCCTCGTCCACGGCCACGCCCGCCAGGCGATGGAGCTGGGCGGGATCACGCCGCGCTCCGGCGACATCCTGTTGTCCCAGAAGGCCTACGCCACCGCGACCGACCGCATCTCCTCGTTCACGCTCGGCGCCCCGGTCACCCACAAGGGAGTGACGACGGTGGATGCGACGGTCGAGCAGGGCGATCGTCCGTACCACCGCTCCTTCCGCGTCGTCCGCGCCGGCGGCCTGCCGTTCCTTCCGCTGTGGAAGCTGGCGCCCGTCACGCCGGACACCGTCGAGATCGAGACCCCCGGGCCCAGCGGCCTGAGCTTCACCATCGCCGGCATCAAGCCGTCGAGCGATGACGGTTTTGCGAAGCTGCGTGCCCTCCCCGGCAGCTACCCGGTGAAGGTGAGCTCGTCGAGCGCCGACTACTCCGCGAAGAGCGGTGTCGCCATCTCGCACCCGGTCGGCAGCGTCGTCACTCCGACGATGTTCGCCGCCGAGCTCTCGGAGACGGGCTATGCGGATGCGAAAAAGGCCGTCGAGGACTGGCTGGACGCCTGCCTCGCCACCCAGGACGCCGCTCCGGCGAACTGCCCGTTCCTGGTGAAGGACGAGACCGCGAACGGCGTCCGGCTGAGCGATCTCCGCTGGGCCCTGGTGACGCGCCCCGAGGTCGACATGTACGGCGACTGGCACGACGGAGGCTGGGACGTCCGCGGCTCCGGCGGCTCGGTCACGGCGACGGCGAAGGTGACCAGGCTCGCCGACGGCGCCACCGGGCAGGTCTCGACCGGCGACATCCCGTTCGCGTACTCGGGCACGGTGACCTTCACCGGTGACGGGGCGGTCTTCACGCCGGCGCGCGGCGACGGGTCGCAGGGCTGATCGTGGGGAAGTCGACACGAACGGCGCTGTGGCTGGGCGCCGCGGTCGTGGTGCTCGCCACCGCGGCAGGCGCCGTGATGTCGGTCGCCACCGTCGGCATGGCGCAGGACCTTCCGCGCACCCTGGTCACGCGGTACCTGACGGCGCTGGAGCACGGGAAGGCGGAGCAGGCGATGCGCATCGCCGGTATCCACCGCTCGGCCGGTGACATCCTGCTGACCGACACGGCCTACGCCAAGGCCACGCATCGCATCACCTCCTTCACCGTCGGCCGCCCGGTGACCCGGTCCGGCCGCACCACGGTCGAGGCTGTTCTTACGCAGGGCGACCAGGAGCAGCGCCGTACGTTCGCGTTCGAACGGACCGGCGGACTGCCGGGTGTCCCGCTCTGGCGCATGGCGAAGGTGGCACCGGACACGGTCTCGTTCGAGGTTCAGGCGCCGGACGGCATGACCTACTCCATCGCCGGCGTCCGACCGGAGAAGCAGGCGCTGCGCACGATCGTCTCGCTCCGCGCTCTCCCCGGCAGCTACCCCATGAGCTTCACGTCGCCCGACGACGCCTACCGGATCTGGGATGCGGACGTGGCATCCAGCCCGTCCGACCGCACGAAGACGATCCGGTTCCCGGCTCAGCTGTCGTCCGACGGCGACACGGCCGCCCGCGCTGCGGTCGACGCGTGGCTGGATGCGTGCCTCGCGACCACCGTTCCCGATCCGGCCGGATGCCCGTTCGTCGTGGACGACACGACCGACGACGGCTACACGGTGAGCGGCGTCCAGTGGAAGCTGGACCACCGCCCCTTCGTCTCCGTCGACACCGGATGGGCGCACGGCGGATGGATGGTGTCGAGCGACGAGGGGACCATCGAGGCCTCCGGCACGGTGACGAGCCCCGCGGACGGCTCGACCGGTACGGCGTCGACGGATCCGTTCTCCTTCGAGTACTTCGGATTCGTGACATTCGACTCCGACGGCACCGCCGTTTTCACCCCGCAGTACGACGACGGCACGACCCAGGGCTGAGGGCACGGCGACGGGTTTCGCCGTGCGCGGACACCGGGCGTCCGGGCCCGTGCTCATTTGACCGACCGGCCCCCGACGGATAGTATTTATCGGGTGTGCGCTCTGTCGCGCGCTTGCTTCGTGCCCGGTTTCCGGGCCAGGAGCGAGCGGGCTGGCACGTACTCATCCGATGGGCAGGGAGACCGCACGGGACCCCCGCCCCCACGGCATATCGGCCGGTTCTGCCGTCCGATTCCCCCAAGTGCCGTTCCACCCGACGACAGCCTCCATCGTTCCGATGACGGGCGCGAAGCCGGTGGGTGGCTCATGGGGAAGAAGCAACAACTGTCACCGTGCAGTCCATATAAGGAGAAGTTCAGTGCCAACCATTCAGCAGTTGGTCCGTAAGGGCCGGACGCCGAAGGTCACCAAGACCAAGGCTCCCGCCCTGAAGGCCAACCCGCAGCAGCGCGGCGTGTGCACGCGTGTGTACACCACCACCCCCAAGAAGCCGAACTCGGCGCTCCGCAAGGTCGCCCGTGTGAAGCTGTCGAACGGGACCGAGGTCACCGCTTACATCCCCGGTGAGGGCCACAACCTGCAGGAGCACTCGATGGTGCTCGTCCGCGGCGGTCGTGTGAAGGACCTCCCGGGTGTCCGCTACAAGATCGTTCGTGGCGCCCTGGACACCCAGGCCGTGAAGAACCGCAAGCAGGCTCGCAGCCGTTACGGCGCGAAGATGGAGAAGAAGTAATGCCTCGCAAGGGTCCCGCTCCGAAGCGCCCCGTCGTCGCCGACCCGGTGTACGGCGCGCCGGTCGTCAGCCAGCTCGTCAACAAGATCCTCCTCGACGGCAAGAAGGGCCTCGCCGAGCGCATCGTCTACGACGCGCTCGAGGGTGTCGCCACCAAGTCCGGCCAGGACGCGGTCACCACGCTGAAGAAGGCTCTCGACAACATCCGTCCGACCCTCGAGGTCCGCTCTCGCCGTGTCGGTGGCTCGACCTACCAGGTGCCGGTCGAGGTCAAGCCGCACCGCGCGAACACGCTCGCGCTCCGCTGGCTCACCAGCTACGCCAAGGGTCGTCGCGAAAAGACGATGACCGAGCGCCTCCAGAACGAGATCCTGGACGCGTCCAACGGTCTCGGCGCCGCTGTCAAGCGTCGCGAGGACACCCACAAGATGGCCGAGTCGAACAAGGCCTTCGCCCACTACCGCTGGTAAGCACCGCACCGCGGTAATAAATCTGGCCGTCCGGGCGTTATACCTCATAGTGCCGCGCCCGGACGGCACCCCTCACTTTCAACAATTCGGAGGAACCCTGTGGCACAGGACGTGCTCACCGACCTGAACAAGGTCCGCAACATCGGCATCATGGCCCACATCGATGCCGGCAAGACCACTACGACCGAGCGCATCCTGTTCTACACGGGCGTCAACCACAAGATCGGCGAGACGCACGATGGCGCCTCGACCACCGACTGGATGGAGCAGGAGAAGGAGCGCGGCATCACCATCACGTCCGCGGCCGTGACCTGTTTCTGGAACAAGAACCAGATCAACATCATCGACACGCCCGGTCACGTGGACTTCACCGTCGAGGTGGAGCGTTCGCTCCGCGTCCTCGACGGCGCCGTCGCCGTGTTCGACGCGAAGGAGGGCGTCGAGCCCCAGTCGGAGACCGTGTGGCGTCAGGCCGACAAGTACGTCGTCCCGCGCATCTGCTTCGTCAACAAGATGGACAAGCTCGGCGCCGACTTCTACTTCACCGTCGACACCATCGTTTCGCGCCTCGGCGCCAAGCCGCTGGTGATGCAGCTCCCGATCGGCTCGGAGTCCGACTTCGTCGGCGTCGTCGACCTGATCGAGATGCGCGCGCTGGTCTGGCCCGGCGACGCCAAGGGTGATGTCACCATGGGCGCCAAGTACGAGGTCCAGGAAATCCCCGCCGACCTCCAGGCCAAGGCCGAGGAGTACCGCGCGAAGCTGATCGAGACCGTCGCCGAGAGCGACGACGTGCTGCTCGAGAAGTTCTTCGGCGGCGAGGAGATCACCGTTCCGGAGATCAAGGCGGCCATCCGCAAGCTCACCGTGAACAACGAGATCTATCCGGTGCTCTGCGGTTCGGCGTTCAAGAACCGCGGTGTGCAGCCGATGCTCGATGCTGTGATCGACTACCTGCCGTCGCCGCTCGACGTACCCGCCATCGAGGCGCACAACCCGCGCGACGAGGAGCAGGTCATCCTGCGCCACGCCGACGCCACCGAGCCGTTCTCCGCCCTGGCTTTCAAGGTCGCGGTGCACCCGTTCTTCGGTCGCCTCACCTACGTGCGCGTCTACTCGGGCCGCATCGACTCCGGCGCCCAGGTCATCAACTCGACCAAGGGCAAGAAGGAGCGCATCGGCAAGATCTTCCAGATGCACGCCAACAAGGAGAACCCGGTCGACTTCGTCACCGCCGGCAACATCTACGCGGTGATCGGCCTCAAGGACACCACCACCGGTGACACCCTGAGCGACCCGGACAACCAGGTCGTGCTCGAGTCGATGACCTTCCCGGAGCCGGTGATCGAGGTCGCCATCGAGCCGAAGACCAAGGCCGACCAGGAGAAGCTGGGCACCGCGATCCAGAAGCTGGCCGAAGAGGACCCGACGTTCCGCACCGAGCAGAACCAGGAGACCGGCCAGACCGTCATCAAGGGCATGGGCGAGCTCCACCTCGACATCCTCGTCGACCGCATGAAGCGCGAGTTCAACGTCGAGGCGAACGTCGGCAAGCCCCAGGTGGCCTACCGCGAGACCATCCGCCGCACGGTGGAGAAGTACGACTACACCCACAAGAAGCAGACCGGTGGTTCCGGTCAGTTCGCTAAGGTGCAGATCAGCCTGGAGCCCATGGAGGTCACCCCGGAGACCTCGTACGAGTTCGTGAACGCCGTCACCGGCGGTCGCGTCCCGCGCGAGTACATCCCCTCGGTGGACGCGGGAATCCAGGACGCGATGCAGGTCGGCGTTCTCGCCGGCTTCCCGACGGTGGGCGTCAAGGCGACGCTCCTCGACGGTGCAGCGCACGACGTCGACTCCTCGGAGATGGCGTTCAAGATCGCCGGCTCGATGGCCTACAAGGAGGCCGCTCGGAAGGCGAACCCGGTGCTCCTCGAGCCGCTCATGGCGGTCGAGGTGCGTACGCCGGAGGAGTACATGGGCGACGTCATCGGCGACCTGAACTCCCGTCGCGGGCAGATCCAGTCCATGGAGGACGCCAGCGGTGTCAAGGTGGTGCGTGCCAACGTCCCGCTGTCGGAGATGTTCGGTTACATCGGTGACCTGCGGTCGAAGACCTCGGGCCGCGCGGTGTACTCGATGCAGTTCGACAGCTACGCGGAGGTCCCGAAGGCTGTGGCCGACGAGATCGTCCAGAAGAGCAAGGGCGAGTGACCTCGGGTCTCAAGCCTTCGGCAACATCCCGTAACATAAGAAACCAATCCCGTAGAGCTTCCGGTCGAAATCCATCGACCGGCGCCTCTACACGAGAGTCCTGAGGAGGACCCACAGTGGCTAAGGCCAAGTTCGAGCGGACTAAGCCGCACGTCAACATCGGAACCATCGGTCACGTCGACCACGGCAAGACGACGCTCACCGCGGCGATCTCCAAGGTGCTTGCTGACAAGTACCCGTCGGCGACCAACGTTCAGCGCGACTTCGCGTCGATCGACTCGGCTCCGGAAGAGCGTCAGCGTGGTATCACGATCAACATCTCGCACGTCGAGTACGAGACGCCGAAGCGCCACTACGCGCACGTTGACGCCCCGGGTCACGCCGACTACATCAAGAACATGATCACCGGTGCTGCTCAGATGGACGGCGCGATCCTCGTGGTCGCCGCCACCGACGGCCCGATGGCTCAGACCCGTGAGCACGTTCTGCTCGCCAAGCAGGTCGGCGTCCCCTACCTGCTCGTCGCGCTGAACAAGTCCGACATGGTGGACGACGAGGAGATCCTGGAGCTCGTCGAGCTCGAGGTCCGCGAGCTGCTCTCCAGCCAGGACTTCGATGGCGACAACGCCCCCGTCGTGCGCGTCTCGGGCCTCAAGGCTCTCGAGGGCGACGAGAAGTGGGTCCAGTCGGTCCTCGACCTCATGGACGCCGTCGACAACTCCATCCCCGACCCGGTGCGTGACAAGGACAAGCCGTTCCTCATGCCGATCGAGGACGTCTTCACCATCACCGGTCGTGGCACGGTCGTCACGGGCCGCGCCGAGCGTGGCACCCTGGCCATCAACTCCGAGGTCGAGATCGTCGGCATCCGCCCGACGCAGAAGACCACGGTCACGGGTATCGAGATGTTCCACAAGCAGCTCGACGAGGCCTGGGCCGGCGAGAACTGTGGTCTGCTCCTCCGTGGCACCAAGCGCGAGGACGTGGAGCGCGGCCAGGTCGTGGCGAAGCCGGGTTCTGTGACCCCGCACACCAACTTCGAGGGCACTGCCTACATCCTCTCGAAGGACGAGGGTGGCCGTCACAACCCCTTCTACACGAACTACCGTCCGCAGTTCTACTTCCGTACCACCGACGTCACCGGCGTCATCTCGCTGCCCGAGGGCACCGAGATGGTCATGCCCGGCGACACCACCGACATGTCGGTCGAGCTGATCCAGCCGATCGCCATGGAGGAGGGCCTCGGCTTCGCCATCCGTGAGGGTGGCCGCACCGTGGGCGCCGGTACGGTGACGAAGATCATCAAGTAAGTCCTTCGACTTAACTCGCGAGAGGGTCGGGCCTTCGGGTCCGGCCCTCTTTCGCGTTCCTGGCGATCTGCTCCGACCGCTTTACCTGAGGCCGGTGCGGTCGCAGAATGGACGCACCGTTTCAACCGGACGGTTCCGTTCGACGAGAGGAGCGCCTATGGATTCCCACAGCCTCGCAAACCAGCCCACATCGCTGAAGGGTTCTCGTAACGGAAGTTCGGGGGCCGTGTAGCGGTCGTGGACAATCAGCTGAGTGGCGGCGCGAGGCGCCACTCGAGCGGGGTCGGCTTCGGTCGGCCCCGCTCCTCTGTGTCGGGACGCACTGCAGCGAGCTGGCTCACGGCAGCGACAGCCGACGAGGGTCGAGGTCGTACTCCAGCTCGATGCCGGAAGTCAGCCGCACGATGAGCGTGCACGAGGCCACCTGCTCATCGCGATCCGGCCGCGACTGCGCGTGCGCCGACCAGCCGTCCTCATCGTCGTCTCGCATCCCCCTGCTCCTTCCGCCACACTTTCGCGGCTGGTGATGAGCGTGCACGCACATGGTGCATCACAGCGGCCCACTCTGGCTACTGATGGTTTCCCGCGCGCGCGACACGCCCGGGTTGCAGGTTGGGCCGCGATCTGGCAAACTTGTCTAGTTCAACATTCCGGAACGAGCGCGTCTACGCGCGCTTCGACCGGATCACTGCCAGGCAGTGCATAGCCCGTCGCACCGTGTTCATTCGCGGTCTTGGTGACGTGAGGTTAGGCCGCAGGCAGCAGGACACGCTCAATTCGAACACCCACGAGACCAGGGGCTAACTCTGTGCCTGCAACGGGTTCGGAAACGAGTTGACAGAAGAATAGTGGCGTTCCCACGCGTACGTCGCCCGCGTCCAATGCGAAGAACGGCTCGAGAGAGCCGTCTCGTACGACGCCATAACAAGAGAGAGAGTCAGACATGGCGGGACAGAAGATCCGCATTCGGCTTAAGTCGTATGACCACGAGGTCATCGACACCTCGGCGCGCAAGATCGTCGACACGGTGACCCGTGCCGGCGCGACCGTCGTCGGCCCGGTGCCGCTTCCCACCGAGAAGAACGTGGTGGTCGTCATCCGTTCGCCCCACAAGTACAAGGACAGCCGCGAGCACTTCGAGATGCGCACGCACAAGCGGCTGATCGACATCATCGACCCGACGCCGAAGGCCGTCGACTCGCTCATGCGTCTCGACCTGCCCGCCGACGTCAACATCGAGATCAAGCTCTAAGGGGGAGTGCCACCATGTCCAACGCTGACACGAAGACTTCCAAGGGCCTCCTCGGCAAGAAGCTCGGAATGACCCAGGTCTGGGACGAGAACAACAAGCTCATCCCCGTGACCGTCATCGAGATCACGCCGAACGTCGTGACCCAGGTCCGCACCCCCGAGGCCGACGGCTACAACGCCGTCCAGATCGCCTACGGCCAGATCGACCCGCGCAAGGTCAACAAGCCGTCCGCCGGCCACTTCGACAAGGCGGGCGTTACCCCGCGTCGTCACCTCACCGAGGTCCGCACCGCCGACGCCGCCGAGTACGCGGCCGGCCAGGAGCTCACCGTCGACGGGACCTTCGAGGTCGGCCAGCTGGTCGACGTCGTCGGGACCTCGAAGGGTAAGGGCTTCGCCGGTGTGATGAAGCGCCACAACTTCCAGGGCGTCTCCGCTTCGCACGGTGCGCACCGCAACCACCGCAAGCCGGGCTCCATCGGCGCCTCCTCGACCCCGAGCCGTGTCTTCAAGGGCATGCGCATGGCCGGTCGCATGGGTGGCGAGCGCGTCACCGTCCTGAACCTCAAGGTGCAGGGCATCGACGCCGAGAAGGGCCTGCTGCTGGTCAAGGGCGCCGTTCCCGGCGCTCGTGGCCGCATCGTTTTCGTCCGCAACGCAGTGAAGGGGGCCTAAGGTAAATGGCTACCTCGATTGACGTCGTCGACCTCAAGGGCAAGAAGGCCGGCTCCATCGAGCTTCCCGACGCCCTGTTCGACGTTCAGACCAACATCCCGCTGATCCACCAGGTCGTCACCGCTCAGCTCGCCGCGGCGCGCCAGGGCACGCACAAGACCAAGGGTCGTGGCGAGGTCTCCGGCGCCGGCCGCAAGCCGTTCAAGCAGAAGGGCACCGGTCGCGCCCGCCAGGGTTCCATCCGCGCCCCGCAGATGACCGGCGGTGGCATCGTCCACGGACCGACGCCGCGCAGTTACGCCCAGCGCACCCCGAAGAAGATGATCGCCGCTGCTCTGCTCGGCGCTCTCTCGGACCGCGCCCGCGGCAGCCGCCTCCACGCCGTCCAGGCCTTCACCACCGGTGACGCGCCCTCGACCAAGGCGGTCGTCGACCTGCTGAGCGGCATCGCGACCTCGAAGCACGTCCTCGTCGTGCTCGAGCGTGACGACGAGCTCGCCTTCAAGAGCGTCCGCAACGTCCCGACCGTGCACGTGCTGACCTACGACCAGCTGAACGCCTACGACGTCCTGGTGAGCGACGACATCGTCTTCTCGCAGGCCGCGCTCGAGGGCTTCATCGCCGCCAAGAGCAACAAGGAAGAGGTGAACGCGTAATGGCCGTCAACAAGGACCCGCGCGACGTCATCATCGCCCCGGTCGTCTCTGAGAAGAGCTACGGCCTGATCGACGAGGGCAAGTACACCTTCCTCGTCGACACGCGTTCGAACAAGACCGAGATCAAGCTCGCCATCGAGTCGATCTTCAAGGTCGAGGTCGCGTCGGTGAACACCCTGAACCGTCAGGGCAAGACCCGCCGCACCCGCTTCGGCACCGGCAAGCGCAAGGACACCAAGCGCGCCATCGTCACGCTGAAGTCCGGTTCCATCGACATCTTCACGGCCGTCGGCTGAGCGAAGGACTAGAGGAAAACAGACATGGCAATTCGTAACTACAAGCCCACGACCCCCGGTCGTCGCGGCTCCTCGGTCGCCGACTTCGCCGAGATCACCCGCTCGACGCCGGAGAAGTCCCTTCTCCGTCCGCTGTCGAAGACCGGTGGCCGCAACAACCAGGGCCGCATCACGACCCGTCACATCGGTGGTGGCCACAAGCGCCAGTACCGCGTGATCGACTTCCGTCGCAACGACAAGGACGGCGTCAACGCCAAGGTCGCCCACATCGAGTACGACCCCAACCGCACGGCGCGCATCGCGCTGCTGCACTTCGTGGACGGCACCAAGCGCTACATCCTGGCGCCCGCCGGCCTGAAGCAGGGCGACGTCGTCGAGTCGGGTGCCGGCGCAGACATCAAGCCGGGCAACAACCTGCCGCTGCGCAACATCCCGACCGGTACCGTCGTGCACGCGATCGAGCTGAAGCCGGGCGGTGGCGCCAAGCTCGCCCGTTCGGCCGGTGCCTCGGTCCGCCTCGTCGCGAAGGACGGCCCCTACGCCCAGCTGCGCCTCCCCTCCGGTGAGGTCCGCAACGTCGACGCGCGCTGCCGCGCCACCGTCGGCGAGGTCGGCAACGCCGAGCAGTCGAACATCAACTGGGGCAAGGCCGGCCGTATGCGCTGGAAGGGCGTCCGCCCGACCGTGCGTGGTGTCGCGATGAACCCGATCGACCACCCGCACGGTGGTGGTGAGGGCAAGACCTCCGGTGGTCGCCACCCGGTCAGCCCGTGGGGTCAGAAGGAAGGCCGTACGCGCCACCCCAACAAGGAAAGCGACAAGCTCATCGTCCGCCGTCGCAACGCCGGCAAGAAGCGCAAGTAGGAGTTCGAGAAGATGCCACGCAGTCTCAAGAAGGGCCCCTTCGTCGACGAGCACCTGTTTCGCAAGGTGGTCGCCGCGAACGAGGCCAACAGCAAGAACGTGATCAAGACCTGGTCGCGCCGCTCGATGATCGTCCCGGCCATGCTGGGTCACACCATCGCCGTGCACGACGGTCGCAAGCACATCCCGGTGTTCGTCACCGAGACCATGGTCGGTCACAAGCTCGGCGAGTTCGCGCCGACCCGCACCTTCCGTGGACACGTGAAGGACGACAAGAAGGGTCGCCGCCGCTGATCGCGGTGGCGTAAGGAGGAGAGAAATGGTGGAGTCGATCGCCCGCGTGCGACACATCCGCGTTACCCCCATGAAGGCCCGCCGCGTCGTCAACATGATCCGCGGCAAGCAGGCCCAGGAGGCCCTGGCCATCCTGAAGTTCGCCCCCCAGAGCGCGAGCGAGCCTGTTTACAAACTCGTCGCCTCGGCCATCGCCAACGCGCGCGTCAAGGCCGACCAGAGCAACACCTACCTGGACGAGCAGGACCTGTACGTGAGCCGCGCCTTCGTGGACGAGGGGACCACCCTCAAGCGGTTCCAGCCGCGTGCACAGGGCCGGGCCTTCCGCATCAACAAGCGCACCAGCCACATCACGGTCGTCCTCGCGACGCCGGACGAGGCCGAGGCCGCCCCCGTCAGCAAGAAGGCGAGCAAGTAATGGGTCAGAAAGTCAATCCGTACGGCTTCCGTCTGGGCATCACCACCGACCATGTGTCGCGGTGGTTCTCCGACAGCACCAAGAAGGGTCAGCGTTACAGCGACTACCTCGCTGAGGACGTTAAGATCCGCACGCTGCTGAAGACGTCGCTCGACCGCGCGGGCGTGTCCCGCATCGAGATCGAGCGCACCCGTGACCGCGTCCGCGTCGACATCCACACCGCCCGCCCGGGCATCGTGATCGGTCGCCGTGGCGCCGAGGCCGAGCGCATCCGCGCCGACCTCGAGAAGCTCTCGGGCAAGCAGATCCAGCTGAACATCCTCGAGGTCAAGAACCCCGAGGCCGACGCCCAGCTCGTCGCTCAGGGCATCGCCGAGCAGCTCGCCGCCCGCGTGGCCTTCCGCCGCGCGATGCGCAAGGGTCTGCAGGGTGCTCAGCGCGCCGGCGCCAAGGGTGTCCGCATCCAGGTGTCGGGCCGTCTCGGCGGCGCCGAGATGAGCCGCTCCGAGTTCTACCGCGAGGGTCGTGTGCCGCTGCACACGCTCCGCGCCAACATCGACTACGGCTTCTACGAGGCCAAGACCACCTTCGGTCGCATCGGTGTGAAGGTGTGGATCTACAAGGGCGACATCACGAACAAGGAACTGGCTCGCGAGCAGGCCAACCAGAAGCCGTCGCGCGAGCGCAACGACCGTCCGCGTCGCGGTGGCCGGGGCAACGCCCCCGAGACCGCTGGCGCGCCGGCCGCAGCAGGAGTTGAGGCATAACCATGTTGATCCCACGCAGAGTCAAGCACCGCAAGCAGCACCACCCCGGCCGTAGCGGCCAGGCGACCGGTGGCACGAAGGTCTCCTTCGGCGAGTTCGGCATCCAGGCCCTGACGCCCGCTTACGTGACCAACCGTCAGATCGAGTCCGCTCGTATCGCCATGACGCGTCACATCAAGCGTGGCGGCAAGGTGTGGATCAACATCTACCCCGACCGTCCGCTCACGAAGAAGCCGGCCGAGACCCGAATGGGTTCCGGTAAGGGTTCGCCGGAGTGGTGGGTCGCCAACGTCAAGCCGGGTCGCGTCCTCTTCGAGGTCTCCGGAGTCTCCGAGCAGCTCGCTCGTGAGGCCATGACCCGTGCAATCCACAAGCTGCCCCTCAAGGCACGCATCATCAAGCGCGAGGAGGGCGACGCGTAATGGCGATCGGATCCAAGGAGCTTGCCTCGAGCGAGCTCGACACTTTCGAAGACGAGCGTCTCGTCGACGAGCTGAAGAAGGCCAAGGAAGAGCTGTTCAACCTACGCTTCCAGTCGGCCACCGGCCAGCTCGAGAGCCACGGCCGCCTGCGCGCCGTGAAGCGTGACATCGCTCGCATCTACACCGTGATCCGCGAGCGCGAGCTCGGGATCCGGGCTACCCCGGCCCCGGCCGAGGCGGCGCCGGCGGAGAAGAAGAAGACCCGTGCCAAGAAGGCGGCCCCGGCCGCCGAGGCCGAGGTCGACACCACGAATGAGGAGGCCAAGTAATGGCTGAGACCACCAAGGCCGCGGCCGCGGAGTCGGCGGCCGACGAGGCCCTCGTCCGCGGGTACCGCAAGGCCCGTCGCGGTTACGTCGTCAGCGACAAGATGGACAAGACCATCGTCGTCGAGGTCGAGGACCGCGTGAAGCACCCCCTGTACGGCAAGGTCATCCGCCGCACCTCCAAGGTGAAGGCGCACGACGAGAACAACACCGCCGGCATCGGCGACCTCGTTCTCATCAACGAGACCCGTCCCCTGAGCGCCAGCAAGCGCTGGCGCCTGGTTGAGATTCTGGAGAAGGCCAAGTGATCCAGCAGGAATCCCGACTCAAGGTCGCCGACAACACCGGCGCCAAGGAGCTCCTCGCGATCCGCGTGCTCGGCGGCTCCAGCCGTCGCTACGCCGGCCTCGGCGACGTCATCGTCGCCACGGTCAAGGACGCGATCCCGGGTGGGAACGTCAAGAAGGGCGACGTCGTCAAGGCGGTCGTCGTGCGTGTTCGCAAGAACACCCGCCGCCCGGACGGCTCCTACATCAAGTTCGACGAGAACGCCGCTGTCATCCTGAAGAACGACGGTGACCCCCGCGGCACGCGCATCTTCGGACCGGTCGGCCGCGAGCTCCGCGACAAGAAGTTCATGAAGATCATCTCGCTCGCACCGGAGGTGCTGTAACCCATGGCGAACATCAAGAAGGGCGACCTGGTCCAGGTCATCTCGGGCCGTTCGCAGGCCCGCGGTGGTGACCGTGGCAAGCAGGGTCGCGTCATCGAGGTTCTCGTCGAGCAGAACCGTGTCATCGTCGAGGGCGTCAACTTCGTGACCAAGCACGTGCGCGTCGGCCAGACGCAGCGTGGCACGAAGACCGGCGGCATCGAGACCCACGAGGCCCCGATCCACGTCTCGAACGTGGCGCTGGTCGACCCCGAGACCAAGAAGCCGACCCGCGTCGGCTTCCGCGAAGAGAGTGTCACGAAGGACGGCGTCACCAAGACGGTCCGCGTTCGTTACGCCAAGAAGTCTGGTAAGGACCTGTAATGACCGACACTGCAACCGCTGCTGGCAAAATCCAGCCGCGCCTGAAGCAGAAGTACAAGAACGAGATCTCCCAGCAGCTCCAGGGCGACTTCGGTTTCACCAACGTGCACCAGGTGCCCGGTCTGGTGAAGATCGTCGTCAACATGGGTGTCGGCGAGGCGGCTCGTGACGGCAAGGTGATCGATGGTGCGGTCAACGACCTCACGCTGATCACCGGCCAGAAGCCCCAGGTCACGAAGGCCCGCAAGTCCATCGCGCAGTTCAAGCTGCGCGAGGGCCAGCCGATCGGCGCGCACGTCACGCTGCGCGGCGACCGCATGTGGGAGTTCCTCGACCGTCTCCTCTCGCTCGCGCTTCCGCGAATCCGCGACTTCCGCGGCCTCAGCGACAAGCAGTTCGACGGGAACGGCAACTACACGTTCGGTCTCACGGAGCAGTCGATGTTCCACGAGATCAACCAGGACCGCATCGACCGCGTCCGCGGCATGGACATCACTGTGGTGACCACCGCCAAGAACGACGACGAGGGCCGCGCGCTGCTCAAGCAGCTCGGCTTCCCGTTCCGTTCCAACGACGCGGCCAACTAGGCCCACCTGCGGGCCGGCCGTCCGGCCGGCCCGCTTCCACCACAGGTCGTCAGTCGTGTACCGGCTGAACGAAACCTGGTGACCGTAAGGAAAACCGAAATGACCATGACAGATCCGGTCGCAGACATGCTGACCAGACTGCGCAACGCGAACTCGGCTCACCACGACACCGTGTCGATGCCGCACTCGAAGCTCAAGGCCCACATCGCCGAGATCCTCACCAACGAGGGCTACATCTCCGGCTGGGACGTCACCGACGCCCGCGTCGGCAAGACGCTGACCCTGCAGCTCAAGTTCGGACCGAACCGCGAGCGTTCCATCGCCGGTATCAAGCGCGTGTCCAAGCCCGGCCTTCGCGTCTATGCGAAGTCCACGGAGCTCCCCAAGGTGCTCGGCGGGCTCGGCGTCGCCATCCTGTCCACCTCCTCCGGTCTGCTCACGGACCGTCAGGCTGAGAAGAAGGGCGTGGGTGGGGAAGTCCTCGCCTACGTGTGGTAATCCGCCATGTCGCGTATTGGAAGACTGCCCATCGACATCCCGACCGGCGTCGATGTGAAGATCGACGGCCAGGCCGTCACCGTCAAGGGCCCGAAGGGTGAGCTCAGCCTCACCGTCGCCGAGCCCATCGAGGTCAAGCTGGAGGAGAACCAGGTCCTGGTTACCCGTCCGGACGACGAGCGCGCTTCGCGTTCGCTGCACGGCCTGACCCGCACCCTCATCAACAACCAGATCATCGGCGTCACCCAGGGCTACTCCAAGGGCCTCGAGATCGTCGGCACCGGTTACCGCGTCGTCCAGAAGGGCTCGGCTGTCGAGTTCGCGCTCGGCTTCTCGCACCCGGTGACCGTCGAGCCGCCGGCTGGCATCACGTTCACGGTCGAGGGCAACAACCGCCTGACCGTGGCCGGGATCGACAAGCAGGCCGTCGGTGAGGTCGCCGCGAACATCCGCAAGATCCGCAAGCCCGAGCCGTACAAGGGCAAGGGCGTGCGCTACGCCGGCGAGGTCGTTCGTCGCAAGGCCGGAAAGGCTGGTAAGTAATCATGGCTCTGGGTACCAGAGGAAAGAGCAAGGCGGCCGCCCGCGACCGCCGTCACACCCGCCTTCGCAAGAAGATCGAGGGCACCGCGGTCCGTCCGCGCCTGGTCGTGACCCGTTCGGCCCGCCACGTCTTCGTGCAGGTCGTCGACGACGCGAAGGGCCACACGCTGGCCTCCGCGTCGACCATGGAAGCGGACCTGCGCACCTTCGACGGTGACAAGACCGCCAAGGCCCGCAAGGTCGGAGAGCTCGTCGCCGAGCGCGCGAAGAGCGCCGGTGTCGACGCCGTCGTGTTCGACCGTGGAGGCAGCAAGTACGCGGGCCGCGTCGCCGCTGTCGCCGAGGGAGCTCGAGAGGGTGGACTGAACCTGTGAGCGACGAGAACAACAAGGAGCAGACCGTGGCCGATCAGGTAACGGACAGCGCGCAGCCGGTTGAGACCGCTGCGGGCACCGACAACAACACCCGGAGCGAGCGCGAGCCGCGCCGTGGTGGCCGCGAGCGCAACCCCAACCGCGACCGTGGCAGCCGTGACGCCGACAAGAGCCAGTTCCTGGAGCGCGTCGTCACCATCAACCGCGTCTCCAAGGTCGTGAAGGGTGGTCGTCGCTTCAGCTTCACCGCTCTCGTGGTCGTCGGCGACGGCAACGGCCTGGTGGGCGTCGGCTACGGCAAGGCCCGTGAGGTGCCGCTGGCGATCTCGAAGGGCGTCGAGGAGGCGAAGAAGAACTTCTTCCGCGTCCCGCGCGTCGGCAACACCATCCCGCACCCGGTGCAGGGTGAGGCCGCCGCCGGCGTCGTCCTCCTGCGTCCGGCTGCTGCCGGTACCGGTGTTATCGCCGGTGGCCCCGTGCGCGCCGTCCTGGAGTGCGCCGGTATCCACGACGTCCTGAGCAAGTCGCTCGGTTCGTCCAACACGATCAACATCGTGCACGCGACCGTCGAGGCGCTGAAGCAGCTCGAGGAGCCCCGCGCCGTCGCAGCTCGCCGTGGTCTCGACTACGACCAGGTTGCCCCGGCGCGCCTGCTTCGCACCGAGGCAGCGCTGGCTGAGGCCGCCGCGACCGCAAAGGCAGGTGCCTGATGGCTGCGCGTCTGAAGATCACGCAGATCAAGTCGAAAGTGAGCGAGAAGCAGTACCAGCGCGACACGCTGCGCAGTCTGGGACTGAAGCGCATCGGTGACGTCGTCGTCCGCGAGGACAACCCGCAGAACCGTGGGTACGTCAACACCGTCGCTCACCTGGTGAAGGTCGAGGAGATTGACTAATGGCTGAAGAGAAGGCCACCACAGAGGCCGCCGAGAAGCCGGCCGCCAAGAAGCCCGCGACCAAGGCCGCGAGCACGAAGGCTGCCGCCGACAAGCCGGCCGCCGAGAAGACCAGCACCGCGAAGAAGGCTCCGGCCAAGAAGGCGTCGGCTTCGGCCGCTGCCGACAAGGCCGCCGCCTCCAGCACGGACGACACCGTGGCCGCAAAGCCGGCCGCGAAGTCCTCCGCCAAGAAGGACGTCGCCGCCCCGCGCGAGCAGGTCCTGAAGGTGCACCACCTGCGCCCCGCCGCCGGCGCCAAGAAGGAGAAGACCCGCGTCGGACGCGGTGAGGGCTCCAAGGGTAAGACGGCCGGTCGCGGTACCAAGGGAACCAAGGCGCGCTACCAGGTGCGTCCGGGCTTCCAGGGCGGCCAGCTTCCGCTGCACATGCGTGCGCCGAAGCTGCGCGGCTTCAAGAACCCGTTCCGCGTGGAGTACCAGGTCGTGAACCTGGAGAAGCTCGCCGAGCTGTACCCGTCGGGCGGTGACGTCACCGTCGCCGACCTGGTCGCCAAGGGTGCCGTTCGCAAGAACGAGAAGGTCAAGGTTCTCGGCAACGGGGACATTGCGGTTAAGCTGAACGTTGCGGTCGACAAGGTCTCCGGCTCTGCTGAGCAGAAGATCGTCGCCGCAGGTGGCTCCGTCAAGTAGTCATCCGCAGAGCAGCTGAGTCGGGTGGCCGGGGAACCGGCCACCCGACTGACTCTTAGGAAAGCAGGACGCAGGATTGTTTAGCGCCGTTGGGCGGATCTTCCGCACCCCGGATCTTCGCCGGAAGATCTTCTTCACGCTGGGCATCATCGCCCTGTTCCGGCTGGGGTCCTTCATCCCTGCGCCATTCGTCGATTTCGGCAACGTCCAGACCTGTCTGAACGCTAATCAGGACACTTCCGGCCTGTATTCGCTGGTGAATCTGTTCTCCGGCGGTGCCCTCCTCAAACTCTCGATCTTCGCGCTCGGCATCATGCCGTACATCACCGCGTCGATCATCGTGCAGCTGCTGCGTGTGGTCATCCCGCGCTTCGAGACCCTCTACAAGGAGGGCCAGGCCGGCCAGGCCAAGCTCACGCAGTACACGCGCTACCTCACCATCGCGCTGGGCGTCCTCCAGTCGACGACCCTCATCACCGTCGCGCGCAGCGGCGCGCTGTTCGGCACCACCGCCGTCTCGCAGTGCACGCAGCTGATCACGGACGACTCCTGGTACGCGATCATGCTCATGGTCGTCACCATGACCGCCGGCACGGGCCTCATCATGTGGATGGGCGAGCTCGTGACCGAGCGCGGCATCGGCAACGGCATGTCGCTCCTCATCTTCACCTCGATCGCCGCGCAGTTCCCGTCCTCCCTCTGGGCGGTCGGCCAGTCGCAGGGCATCGAGATCCTGCTGGTCGTGATCGCGATCGGATTGCTCATCGTCATGGGCGTCGTCTTCGTCGAGCAGTCGCAGCGGCGCATCCCCGTGCAGTACGCGAAACGCATGGTCGGGCGACGGACCTACGGCGGCAACAACACGTACATCCCGATCAAGGTCAACATGGCCGGCGTCGTGCCCGTCATCTTCGCGTCGTCGCTGCTGTATCTGCCGGCGCTCATCGCCCAGTTCAACCAGCCGGCCGCAGGCAAGGCACCTGCGCCGTGGGTCACGTGGATCACGAACTACCTGACCAAGGGCGACCACCCGTTGTACATGCTGCTGTACTTCCTCCTGATCGTCGGGTTCACCTACTTCTACGTGGCGATCACCTTCAACCCGGAGGAGGTCGCGGACAACATGAAGAAGTACGGCGGCTTCATCCCCGGCATCCGCGCGGGCCGTCCGACGGCCGAGTACCTCGATTACGTGCTCACGCGGGTGACCCTGCCCGGATCCTTCTATCTGGGCATCATCGCGCTGATCCCATTGGTCGCCTTCGCGTTGATCGGCGCAAGCCAGAACTTCATGTTCGGCGGCACGTCCATCCTGATCATCGTCGGTGTCGGGCTGGAGACGGTCAAGCAGATCGACTCCCAGCTCCAGCAGCGGCATTACGAAGGGCTTCTGCGTTGACCCGAATGCTGATCGTCGGACCCCCCGGAGCGGGCAAGGGCACTCAGGCCTCCCGCATCACCACCGCCTACGGGATCCCCGACATCTCCACGGGCGACATCTTCCGGGCCAACATCAAGAACGAGACGCCGCTCGGCAAGCAGGTCAAGGCCATCGTCGACGCGGGCGACTATGTCCCGGACACGCTCACCAACCAGCTGGTCGCTGACCGGCTCGACGAGGAGGACGCCAAGAACGGCTTCCTCCTCGACGGGTACCCGCGGACGCTCGCGCAGGTCGACTACCTCGACGAGCTCCTCGCTGGCAAGGGGCAGAAGCTGGATGCCGTCATCCAGCTGACGGCCGACCAGGACGAGATCGTGCAGCGCCTGACCAAGCGGGCTCACGAACAGGGTCGAGCGGACGACTCGGAAGAGGCCATCCGCCACCGCCAGCAGGTGTACGTGCGCGAGACCTCGCCCCTGATCGACGTGTACCGCGAACGCGGTCTCCTCGTGCCGGTCGACGGCCTGGGTGCGATGGACGAGGTCGCGGAGCGGATCACCTCCGCCCTCGCCGAGCGCGGCATCGTCCCGGTCGCGGGCGCCGGCGCGTCCACCGGCGAGTCCGTGGCGTAGAAGTGGTCTTCAAGAGGTCGATCTACAAGACGCCCGCTCAACTCCGCGACATGGTCGCGCCCGGGCGCGCGACGGCCGCATCCCTCGAAGCGGTCTCCGCGGCGGTCGCTCCCGGTGTGTCGACCCTCGAGCTCGACGCGATCGCGGAGCGCGCGATCGTCGACGCAGGCGGCGCCTCGAACTTCAAACTGGAGCCCGGGTACCACCACACCATCTGCGCCTCCGTCAACGACGAGGTCGTGCACGGCATCCCCGGTGCGCGCATCCTGGAGCCCGGCGACATCCTGTCGGTCGACAGCGGCGCCATCCTGGGCGGCTGGAACGGGGATGCTGCGCGCACGTTCGTCCTTCCCGATCCGGCGCATCCCGAACTCGTGGCCGAGCGCACCCGCCTCTCCGAGGTAACGGAGCAGTCGCTGTGGCGGGGCATCGCGACCCTCGCATCCGCGCGTTACCTCAACGACGTGGGGGAGGCGATCGAGGATTACGTCTCAGCGCAGGGCGACTACGGCATCCTGACCGACTACATCGGTCACGGCATCGGGCGTCGCATGCACGAGGAGCCGCCGGTGTTCAACTACCGCGTGCGCGCCAAGGGACCGGAGGTGCGTCCCGGACTCGTGGTCGCCATCGAGCCGATGGTCGTTCTCGGATCGCAGGAGACCTACGTCAAGGATGACGGCTGGACGGTCGCGACGGAGGACGGCTCGGCGGCCGCCCACTGGGAGCACAGCGTCGCCGTGCACGCGGACGGCATCTGGGTGCTCACCGCGAGCGACGGAGGGGCCGCCGGCCTCGCCCCGTTCGGTGTGACACCGACCCCGATCGCCTGATGGGCGCCCGGAAGACGGTGTTCGCCCAGAGCGGCGGAGGATCATACACTCGGATTGGCGGATTCGCGCCCTTTCCCATAAGATAGATCCTTGGTGTCTTAGGCGCGTTCAGACGTGCCTTCCGCCGATCAACGCACGACCAGCAAACCACGACTTTTAGCGACAGTGAGGCTATGGCCAAAAAAGACGGTGTCATCGAGATCGAAGGATCCGTGATCGAGGCTCTTCCCAACGCGATGTTCCGCGTGGAGTTGACGAACGGTCACAAGGTTCTTGCCCACATCTCCGGCAAGATGCGCCAGCACTACATCCGCATCCTCCCCGAGGACCGCGTGATCGTGGAGCTGAGCCCCTACGATCTGACCCGCGGCCGGATCGTCTACCGCTACAAGTAAAGGTCTGCTGTAAGTAACGGCCCCACCCAACGGGTAGCCCCGGGTGAGGTACGAGGACAGCGAACAAAGGTAAGAAACACTCATGAAGGTCAACCCCTCGGTCAAGAGGATCTGCGACAAGTGCAAGGTCATCCGCCGCAACGGCCGGGTCATGGTCATCTGCGAGAACCCGCGCCACAAGCAGCGCCAGGGCTGAACGCAGTCATAACCGAATAGAAGAACAGGCGATCCCAGAACCCGCGTCCGGAGACGGACGCGGGGGACACCCTCGGAGGAGGCCGGGGCACCGGGATCGCTGCAGACCTCCACTCATCACAGGAGAAGCCAACACATGGCACGTCTAGCAGGCGTCGACATCCCGCGCGAGAAGCGCGTCGAGGTCGCACTCACCTATATCTATGGAGTCGGCCGCACCCGCGCCCTCCAGACTCTGCGCGAGACCGAGATCTCGGGCGACATCCGCGTCAAGGACCTGACCGACGAGCAGCTCGTCGCTCTCCGCGACTACATCGAGGGCAACTTCAAGGTGGAGGGTGACCTGCGCCGCGAGGTCGCCGCCGATATCCGACGCAAGGTCGAGATCGGCAGCTACGAGGGTATCCGCCACCGTAAGGGCCTCCCGGTCCGCGGCCAGCGCACCAAGACCAACGCTCGTACCCGCAAGGGTCCGAAGCGCACCGTGGCCGGCAAGAAGAAGGCGCGCTAAGGCCCGCGGCCCCACGCTCTTAGGATTCAGGAGAAGAAATGGCAGCACCCAAGTCGGCCGCTCGCAAGCCGCGCAAGAAGGAAAAGAAGAACATTGCTGTGGGCCAGGCCCACATCAAGAGCACGTTCAACAACACGATCGTCTCGATCACCGACACCACCGGTGCCGTGATCAGCTGGGCCTCGTCCGGCGGCGTCGGATTCAAGGGCTCCCGCAAGTCGACCCCGTTCGCGGCGCAGCTCGCCGCCGAGTCGGCCGCGCGTCAGGCGCAGGAGCACGGCATGAAGAAGGTCGACGTCTTCGTCAAGGGCCCGGGTTCGGGTCGCGAGACGGCGATCCGCTCCCTCCAGGCCGCAGGCCTCGAGGTCGGCTCGATCAACGACGTCACCCCGCAGGCGCACAACGGTTGCCGCCCGCCCAAGCGCCGTCGCGTCTAAGCAGTTCTCTTCAGTCCGCCGCAGGCGGCGACTCGACCGGGTCGCCGCCTGACGGCGTGACACCCCACCTCAGTAGAAGCAAGTGTCATATAGCGGACACTTAGCCGAAAGGAATCAATAGTGCTCATTGCACAGCGTCCTACGCTCACCGAAGAGAACATCTCCGAGTTCCGCTCGCGGTTCGTCATCGAGCCCCTGGAGCCCGGCTTCGGATACACCCTCGGCAACTCCCTGCGCCGCACCCTTCTCTCCTCCATCCCCGGCGCGGCTGTCACCAGCATCCGCATCGACGGCGTGCTGCACGAGTTCAGCACCGTTCCGGGCGTCAAGGAGGACGTGACCGAGATCATCCTGAACATCAAGGGTCTGGTGGTCTCCAGCGAGCACGACGAGCCGATCACCGCGTACCTCCGCAAGACCGGCGCCGGTCAGGTCACCGCCGCCGACATCTCGGCTCCGGCCGGTGTGGAGATCCACAACCCCGAGCTGGTGATCGCGACCCTCAACGACAAGGCGAAGTTCGAGGTCGAGCTGACCATCGAGCGCGGCCGCGGCTACGTGTCGGCCCAGCAGAACCGCAACGAGTACAGCGAGGCGGGCCAGATCCCGATCGACTCGATCTACTCGCCCGTCCTGAAGGTCACCTACCGCGTCGAGGCCACCCGTGCCGGTGAGCGCACCGACTTCGACCGCCTCGTGGTCGACGTCGAGACCAAGCCCGCGATCAGCCCGCGCGACGCCATCGCCTCGGCCGGCCGCACGCTGGTCGAGCTGTTCGGTCTCGCCCGCGAGCTCAACAGCGCCGCCGAGGGCATCGAGATCGGCCCGGCTCCGGTCGACGCCGTCCTCAGCTCCGAGCTGTCGATGCCGATCGAGGACCTCGACCTCTCGGTCCGCTCGTACAACTGCCTCAAGCGCGAGGGCATCAACACCGTGAGCGAGCTCGTCTCGCTGTCGGAGACGCAGCTCATGAACATCCGCAACTTCGGTCAGAAGTCGGTGGATGAGGTCAAGGACAAGCTGACGGAGATGGGTCTGTCGCTGAAGGACTCGGTCCCCGGGTTCGACGGCGCCCACTTCTACAGCGGCTACGACGAGGACGAGTCCACCACCATCTGAGGCACGTCGCCCGACTCAGCCATCAGACCTTTTCAACACTGGAGATAACCGATCATGCCTAAGCCCACCAAGGGCCCCCGCCTCGGGGGCGGCCCGGCGCACGAGCGCCTCATGCTCGCCAACCTGGCCGCTGCGCTCTTCACGCACAAGAGCATCAAGACCACCGAGACGAAGGCCAAGCGCCTGCGTCCCGTGGCCGAGCGCCTGATCACGTTCGCGAAGCGCGGCGACCTGCACGCCCGCCGTCGCGTGCTCGCCGTGATCAGCGACAAGTCCGTCGTGCACGAGCTCTTCACCGAGATCGCGCCGCTGGTCGCCGAGCGTGAGGGCGGCTACACCCGCATCACGAAGCTCGGCTTCCGCAAGGGTGACAACGCGCCGATGGCGCAGATCGAGCTCGTGCTCGAGCCTGTCACCCCGAAGGTGAAGTCGTCCAAGACCACCGCTGCCCCCAAGGCTGCGCCGGTCGAGGAGGCCCCTGCCGAGGAGACCGCGACCGAGGAGACCCCGGCCGAGGAGACCAGCACCGAGACCGCCGCCGCCGAGGCGGAGGTCGTCGAGGACGCGACCGCCGACGCCGACGCCGCCGGTGAGACCGACGCCGAGAGCGAGGCGGAGAAGGCGTAACGCCCTCCCCGTTCCACACGAAGGCCCCGCATCCCTGGATGCGGGGCCTTCGTCGTTCCCGGTCGTCTGTGGGTCGCAACACGCCGCTATGGCGACGGGATAACGGCGTGTTGCGACCCAGGGATGCGGGGCGCGGCCGGGAGAGGCGAGGCTCTAGGGTGAAAGGATGACCGACGACACCTTGAGCCCGCTGCGCGAGCGGGTCGCCGCGCCGCCGACCTACCGCCCCCGGCATCCGCTCGTCGCTGAATGGCGACCGGCGACCGCCGCCGACGTGGATGCGATATACGACGTGTACCGGGCGATCGCTATGCAGGATCACCCGAACTACGTCAACACCCGCGAGGAGGTCGAGGAGGAGCTGGGCTACAGCTTCATCGACCTGGAGACCGACACGCTGCTCGCCGTCACCGCCGACGGTCGAGTCGCCGCCGTCGGCATCGTGATGGAGCCGCCGCGGCAGGAGACGCTGGTGCGCGAGTTCATGAACGGCGGCGTCCACCCCGAGTTCCGCGGCCAGGGGATCGGACGGGAGCTGCTCGCGTGGCAGCGGACTCGGGGCGAGCAGAAGCTGGCCGCCTCGGACAAGACGCTGCCGGGCTGGCTGGTCGGGTACGCCGACCGGCGCGCGCCCGATCGCGAGCGGCTGCTCCTCGCTGGCGGGTTCGAGGTCGCCCGGTACTTCCGGACGATGGAGCGCGACCTGCGCGATCCTATCCCCGAGGTGTCGCCCGCGATCGACGTGAGGATCGTCCCCTATACGAGCGAGCTCGCCGCCGCCGTTCACGTGGCGCGCGATGACGCGTTCCGGGACCACTGGGGCAGCCAGCCTCTGAGCGACGAGCAGTTCTCGGGGCTGGTGTCCGGGGTGTTCGTGGCCGAGCTCTCGTTCGTCGCGCTCGCGGGCGACGAGGTCGTCGGCGTCCTGCTCACGGATGTGAACGAGGACGACTGGGCCGGCCAGGGTTTCACCGGTGCGTACGTGTCCACCGTCGCGGTGACGCGGCCGTACCGCGGGAAGCGCATTGCACCGTCGCTGCTTCGGGCGGTGCTCGAGGGATGTGCTCAGCGCGGCTGGGACAAGGTCGTCCTCGACGTGGACGCCGAGAATCCGACCGGCGCGCTGGGGCTCTACACGGGGATGGGGTTCGTGACGACACAGGCCGAGACGGGGCTCGTGCGTGCCTACTGATGACGTGCCCGCCGATCAGGTGAGGCGGTACCGGCTCGACATCGCCTACCAGGGCACGGATTTCAACGGCTGGGGGCGCCAGCCGGGCCTGCGGACGGTGCAGGGGACGCTGGAGGACGGTCTCGCGACGATCTTCCGCCGGGCGGGGGAGCCGCCGCTCCTGACCGTCGCCGGGCGAACGGATGCGGGCGTGCACGCTGCGGGACAGGTCGCCCACGTCGACCTGTCGCGGGAGCAGGAGGCGGTCCTCCGGAAGCCGCACGGGAGGCGTCCGCCGCTCTCCGCGGAGGAGGCGCTCGGCCGGCGGCTGAACGGCATCCTCGGCCCGGTATCCGACGTCGTTGTGCTCGACGCGACCGTTGCGCCCGAGGGATTCGACGCGCGCTTCTCGGCCCTCTGGCGACGTTACGAGTACCGCGTCGCCGACCGCGCGGCCCTCCGCGACCCGCTGCAGCGCCACCGGACAGCCTGGGTGTCGGCGAACCTCGAGGTGGACGCGATGGACATGGCCGCCCACGGACTCCTCGGCCTCCACGACTTCGCCAGCTACTGCAAAGCGCGCGAGGGCGCCACGACCATCCGCACCCTCCAGGCGTTCAGCTGGCGTCGCGACGACGACGGCGTCCTCGTCGCCGAGCTCACGGCCGACGCCTTCTGCCACAGCATGGTGCGCGCGCTCGTGGGGGCATGCGTCGAGGTCGGCGAGGGCAAGCTCGGCGCCGGCGACCTGGTGAGCCTGCGCGACGAGAAGCAGCGCACCAGCGCCTTCAAGGTGATGCCGGCCCGCGGCCTCACCCTGATGGAGGTCGGCTACCCCGAGGGAGCGGAACTCGCCCTCCGTGCGGAGCGAACGCGCGCGATGCGCGAGCTGTGAGCGCCGCTCACCGCACGAGCCCGTTCTCATAGGCGAAGGCCACCAGCTGCACGCGTGATGCGAGCCCGAGCTTGGCGAGGATGCTGCGGACGTGCGACTTGACGGTCGCCTCGGAGATGAACGCCGTCCGGCCGATCTCGCCGTTGCTGAGGCCTCGGGCGGCGAGGAGGAACACCTCCTTCTCGCGGACCGACAGGGCGTCGATCGCCTCCGGGCGGCGGCGGGCCAGCGTGCGGAACAGGTCCGTGGTCGCCTTCGGTGCGATGACCGAGTGACCGTCGTGCACGGTCCGGATGGCGGCCAGGATGAAGTCCGGCGTCGCATCCTTCAACAGGAAGCCGTCCGCTCCCGCCCGAAGCGCTGCGGCGACGGCCTCGTCGCGTTCGAAGGTCGTGAGGACGACGATGCGGGGGAGTGGGGCCGTGTGCTCCCGCCGGATGCCCTCTGTCGCTGCGATGCCGTCCAGCACCGGCATCCGGATGTCCATGAGCAGCACATCCGGTCGTACGGACCGGGCCAGCTGTATTGCTTGCACGCCGTCCGCGGCGCTGCCGGCGAACTCGAGATCGGGCTGCGACTCGATCATCATCTGCAGTCCCGTGCAGAACAGCGGCTGATCGTCGGCGATCGCGACCCGGATCACGCGGTCACCGCATTCCGGCCGGTCGCCGGGATGTAGGCGGTCACGAGATACCCGCCCGGCTGGTCCTCGTCCTCGCCGGCGTCGAGCCAGCCTCCGGCGAACCGGGCGCGCTCGCGCATCCCGATGAGGCCGCGGCCCGCTGGATTGGGCGGAGGGGCATCCCGAGGAACCGAGGGCCGGGATGCCAGGGACAGGGCGATGCCGTCTTCACGCTCGTCCAACGCCAGCCGCGCGCGTGCACCGGCGCCGGCGTGCTTGAGCGCGTTGGTGAGGCCCTCCTGGACGATCCGGTAGACGGCGAGTTCCTGTGCCGCGCTGAGTTCCACGGCGCCGCCGAACCGCTCGACGGAGATCACGAGGCCGGCGTCGGACATCCGCTCCACCAGGTCGTCGAGATCGGTCACGCCGGGATGCACGGGTCCGTCGGGACTGCCGACGAGGGTCTCGATCAGCACCCGGACCTCGGTCAACGACGCTCGCGCGGTGTCTGCAATGGTCGCGAGCGAGGGCGCGACGGATGCGGGGCGCTCGTCCACGAGCATGCGAGCACCGTCCGCCTGGGCGAGGATGACCGACAGGGAGTGCGCCATGATGTCGTGCACGTCCTGGGCGATGCGCTCCCTCTCGCCGGCGACCATCGTCTCGACCTCCGCGACGCGGAGTTCGGCCGTCGTGCGCGCGAGCTCCTCCTCGCTCCACCGCGTGCGCATCCAGACGCCGATGAGGGTGCCGATGACCCAGGCGAACGCCGCCGCTCCGGCGCAGACGACGAAGAATGTCACTCGGATCGCAGCATCGGTATGCCCGATCCCCTGGGCCCAGGACAGGAGGCCCGCAACGGACACTCCCGCCCCGACGGCGAAGGCGAGGGCGACGACCCGCATGCGACCGTGCACCGTGGCGGCCACGACGACGATGATGACGGCATAACCGAGGTAGATGGCCGCGTTCTGGAAGATCCCCGCCGGGAAGAGGAGTTGCCCGATGAGCACCGCGGTCCCGGCCGCCATGGCCGCGACAGGACTGAGCCGGGAGAGCCCGATGGCGCACGCGAGCACGAGCAGCGCGGCCCAGAACGGAACGGTGGCGCGGAGGGCGGACGGCAGGAGCTGGTTGCGGCCCGCTTCCGTCAGCGCCCAGAACACGAAGAACGTCACGGCGAGGGCGGGCTCCAACAGCCACCGGCTGCGCGTCAGGATCGGACTCATACGGGCAACGCTAGGGTGAGGCCGCCGATTGTGCGCGTGATCGGGCGAGGTTTCAGCCCTGGGGCTGAGTGCGGGTCAGCCCGCCCTGGAGGGTCTGGGCTCCGATCACCGACAGCAGGCGCAGCTTCTCCGCGGACTCGCTGCCCGGTATCGCGGTGTAGACGAGCAGCGAGTGCGCGTGACCCGGGTCGACGAGCTGCTGGCAGTGCAGTTCGAGTTCCCCGACCTCCGGATGCGCGAAATGCTTGACCTCCTTCGGCCGGAGCCCGACCTCGTGCGCCGCCCAGAGGGTCCGGAACTCGGCACTGCGGTCGAGGACGTAGTCCGCCAGAGCGGCCGCCCGCGAGCCGGGACCGCGCACTGTCACGACCTCGCGCAGGCCGGAGGCGAACATTCGGCTCAGGAAGTCGTGGTCGCGAGGGGCGTACAAGCTGCGCGAACCCGGGTCGGTGAACCATCGCACTCCGAGGCTGCGCTCCGGCCCGCGGAGCGACGCCGTATCACCGGTCAAGGCCACGCCCATCCTGCTCTGCCGCAGCGTCTCTCCTACTTCGGTCACGATCTCGGCCGGGGTGTCGTCGAGCCGATCGAGCACGCGCAGCAGGCCGGGGCTCACATGCTCGCTCTCCGAGCCCTGCGCGGGCGGGGTATGGCCGGCGAGACGGAACAGGTGATCGCGCTCCGCGTGGGAGAGATGCAGCCCCTGAGCGATCGAGGCGAGCATCTGCTCGGACGGCTGGGGACCTCGCTCCCGCTCCAGTCGGGCGTAGTAGTCGACCGACATGTGCGCCAGGGCGGCCACCTCCTCGCGCCGCAGCCCGGACGTGCGGCGGCGGCTGCCGCGCGGGAGGCCCACGTCCTCCGGCTGGAGCAGGTCGCGCCGGGTCCGGAGGAATTCGGCGAGTCCGATACGGTCGATCACCCCTCATGTCTACCGTGTGGCGCTCTCCGTAACCACGGATCGCCGGGCCGTGGCTACGGATGGCCCGAGCGTTCAGGGTGGAGTCACCGAACGAAGGAGAACACCGTGGCACGCACGATCGAGATCGACATCCCCCCGCTCACCGGCAGACGGGCCGTCGTCACCGGGGCCAGCGACGGCATGGGGACGGTCATCGCGGCACGGCTTGCGCAGGCGGGCGCGGAGGTCGTCATGCCGGTGCGCGACCGAGCCAAGGGAGCTGCGGTTGCGGATCGGATCCGCTCCACCGTCCCGGATGCGCGGCTGGTGCTTCGAGACCTCGACCTGGCCTCGCTCGACTCGGTCGCCGCGTTCGGCGAGGGGATGCAAGCGGACGGGCAGCCGGTCCACATCCTCATCAACAACGCCGGGCTGATGACGCCTCCGGAGCGCCGCACCACCGTCGACGGCTTCGAGCTGCAGTGGGGCACCAACCACCTCGGCCACGTCGCGCTCGTGGGAACCCTCTTCTCGCTGCTCCAGGAGGGGCGAGCGCGGGTCACATCGCAGATGAGCGTCGTCGCGAGGAGCGGCGCGATCGACTGGGACGACCTCGGCGCCGAGCGGCCGTATCGCGCCCAAGCGGCATACCGTTCCTCGAAGATCGCGCTCGGCCTGTTCGGGCTGGAGCTCCATCGGCGGAGCGCGGCGGCCGGATGGGGCATCAGCAGTAACCTCGCGCATCCCGGGGTCGCTCCCACCAACCTGCTTGCCGCGCAGCCCGGGTACGGGCGTGCGGCGGACACCGGGGCGGTCCGCATGATCCGCTGGCTGTCCGCCCGCGGCCTCCTGGTCGGCACCCCGGACACGGCCGCGCTTCCCGCGCTGCTCGCGGCGACGGGGCCGGATGCGGAAGGAGGCAGGATGTACGGCCCGAGTGGACCCGGGCACCTCGGGGGTGCTCCGGCGGAGCAGACACCGTATCCGCCGCTCCGCGATGTGGCGGAGGCCGCCCGGGTGTGGGAGGTCTCCGAGCAGCAGGCGGGCATCTCCCTCCCGGTTTGACCGGGCGTGTCCGGCTCCCGTAGTATTGACCTTTGGTGTCCGGGCCCCTGCGGCCGGACACACGAACGTGAGCCCTCCACCGGTCCGGTTCGACGCCATCGCGAGCGAACCACCAACGGAGTGGGATTCACGAACACCTCCGTTCGAGACAGAAAGCAGCCACTACTGTGACGCGCACCTATTCCCCGAAGGCAGACGAGATCCAGCGCGACTGGGTCGTCATCGACGCGACCGATGTCGTGCTCGGCCGTCTCGCCAGCCACACCGCCGCCCTCCTCCGCGGCAAGCACAAGCCGACCTTCGCCCCGCACATGGACAGCGGTGACTTCGTCATCATCGTCAACGCCGACAAGGTCGCGCTGACCGGTCAGAAGGCTCTGCAGAAGAAGGCCTACCGCCACTCGGGCTACCCGGGCGGACTGAAGGCGACCACGTACTCGGAGCTCCTCGAGAAGAACCCGGTGCGCGCCGTCGAGAAGGCCGTCCGCGGAATGCTGCCGAAGAACTCCATCGGCCGCGCCCAGCTCCGCAAGCTGAAGGTCTACACCGGAAGCGAGCACCCGCACGCCGCCCAGCAGCCGAAGCCGTACACGCTCGGCCAGGTCGCCCAGTAAGCGCGACGACGCAGACCTTCACGACTTAAAGAGACAAAGGATTATCACCACCGTGGCGAAGATCGCAGACAGCATCGACTCGGCCCAGGTCGAGAACGTCGAGTCCTACTCGACCGAGACCCCGGCCTCCGAGGCCCCGGCCGCCCCGCGCGCCGTCCTCTCTGTTCCCGGCGCGGCCGTCGGCCGCCGCAAGGAGGCCATCGCGCGCGTGCGCCTGGTCCCGGGTTCCGGCACCATCACGGTCAACGGCCGTGAGTTCGCCGACTACTTCCCGAACAAGCTGCACCAGCAGCTCATCAACGACCCGTTCAAGGTGCTCGACCTCATCGGCTCCTATGACGTCGTCGCCCGCATCACCGGCGGTGGCCCCTCGGGTCAGGCGGGCGCCCTGCGCCTCGCCATCGCGCGCGCTCTCAACGAGATCGACCGCGACAACAACCGCCCGACCCTGAAGAAGGCCGGCTTCCTCACCCGTGACGCCCGCGTCACCGAGCGCAAGAAGGCCGGTCTCAAGAAGGCCCGCAAGGCGTCGCAGTTCTCCAAGCGCTAACGCTCGCCAGCGTTTAGGCTTCGGTCCATGCCACGCCTCTTCGGAACCGACGGCGTTCGCGGTCTCGCGAACGGCAGTCTCACCGCCGACCTGGCGCTCGGCCTTGCGCAGTCAGCTGCTGCTGTACTGACGCAAGGCCGAAGCGCCGAGGCGCGCCGCGCCGCCGGCAAGCGCCCAACGGCCATCGTCGCCCGCGACCCCCGCGTCTCGGGCGAGTTCCTCTCCGCCGCCGTCGCGGCCGGGCTCGCCAGCTCGGGCATCGACGTGTACGACGCGGGAGTCATCCCCACGCCCGCAGCGGCGTTCCTCATCGCCGACTTCGACGCAGACTTCGGTGTGATGGTGTCGGCGTCGCACAACCCGGCACCGGACAACGGGATCAAGATCTTCGCCCGCGGCGGCACCAAACTCCCCGACGTCGTCGAGGACCGCATCGAGCAGCACCTCGACCTCGAGAAGCTGACCCCGACCGGCGCCGACGTCGGCCGCATCCGACGCTTCGCCGACGCGGAGGACCGCTACGTCCTCCACCTCCTCGGCAGCCTCCCGCACCGCCTCGACGGTATCCACGTCGTCCTCGACTGCGCCCACGGCGCGGCGGCGGGGATCTCGCCCGAGGTGTTCACCGACGCGGGAGCGCGAGTGACCGTCATCGGCGACGCGCCGGACGGCATGAACATCAACGACGGTGTCGGCTCCACACACCTGGACAACCTCGCGAAGGCCGTGCTCGCGGCCGGCGCCGACGTCGGCATCGCCCACGACGGCGACGCGGACCGCTGCCTCGCGATCGACGCCGACGGCAACGTCGTCGACGGCGACCAGATCATGGCGATCCTCGCGGTCGGCATGAAGGAGCGCGGCAAGCTGCGCGACGACACCCTCGTCGCTACGGTGATGAGCAACCTGGGCCTGAAGCTCGCCATGCGCGACCACGGCATCCGGATGGTCGAGACCGCGGTCGGCGACCGCTACGTGCTCGAGGAGATGAACGAGCACGACTACTCCCTCGGCGGAGAGCAGTCCGGCCACGTCATCATGCGCGAGTTCGCGACGACGGGTGACGGCATCCTCACCGGGCTCCACCTCCTCAGCGAGATGGCGCGCCAGGGCAAGACGCTGGCGGAGCTCGCCACGGTCATGACGGTATACCCGCAGGTGATGGTGAACGTGAAGAACGTCGACCACCACGCGGTGCACACCGATGAGGGACTCCGCACCGCCGTGCAGACGGCGGAGAGCGCCCTCGGCGACACCGGACGCGTGCTGCTGCGCCCGTCGGGTACCGAGCCCCTCGTCCGCGTCATGGTCGAGGCCGCGGACCATGTCACGGCAGAGCGCCTGGCGAACGAGCTCGCCGATGTCGTGCGGGAGCGCCTGGCTCTCTAGACAGTAAGCGTCCGCGTCTCTCGCGTCAGCGCGTCTCGTGCGCGCGGCGCGCCGCGAGGAAGTCCGCCACGGAGTAAGCGCGTGACCGGTCGGGCAGCATCTCGGTGCCGTACAGTCCCGCCATCAGGGTTCCCGGGTCGACGTCGAGCGCGGTGGCGATGCGGACGATCGTGTGCAGTTCGGAGTTCGCCTCGCCGCGCTCGACCCGCCCGTAGTTCGTCACGTGCATGTCAGCCAGGTTGGCGATGTCCTCCTGGCTCATCCCGAGCGCGATCCGTGCCTCACGAACCCGCTGCCCGAAGAGCTCGGCGGCGCGAGAACGTGGAGCTGGCATGCCTCATGCTTACGGGTCGTATGCATGCATGGCCAGAGCATCACGACCTCATTTATGCATGCTTGAGGTCTAGAGGCCAGATCAGAGCTTCCGCAGCAGAACCGAGCTGACCGCGTGATCGGCGTCCTTGCGCAGCACCAGCTTGGCGCGGGAGCGCGTCGGCCGGATGTTCTGCAGCAGGTTGGGCTCGTTGATCGCGGTCCAGATGGATGCGGCCCGCGCGCGCGCCTGCTCCTCCGTCAGCTGCGCATAGCGGTGGAAGTACGACTTCGGATTGGCGAACGCACCGCGCTGCAGCTTCAGGAAGCGCTCCTCGTACCAGTGGGCGATGTCGCGGGTGCGCGCATCCACGTAGACGCTGAAGTCGAACAGGTCGCTCACGGCGAGCCGGTTGCCGCCGCCAGCCGGCTGCAGCACATTGAGGCCCTCGACGATGAGGACGTCCGGCCGCCGGACGACGATCTCCGCATCCGGAACGATGTCGTAGCTGAGGTGCGAGTAGAAGGGGGCCCGGACCTCCGGGGCGCCGCTCTTGATGGCCGTGACGAAACGCAGGAGCGCCCGTCGGTCGTACGACTCGGGGAAGCCCTTCCGCTCCATCAGGCCACGGCGCTCGAGTTCGGCGTTGGGAAGAAGGAAGCCGTCCGTCGTCACCAGTTCGACGCGCGGGGTGTCGTCCCAGCGCGACAGCAGCTCGCGCAGGAGGCGCGCGATGGTCGACTTGCCGACGGCGACCGAGCCCGCGACGCCGATGACGAACGGCGTGCTGGCCGCTCGCTCGCCGAGGAAGTCGCTCGTCACCCGGTGCAGCTGCTTCGCGCCGCCCACGTACAGATTGAGGAGGCGGCTGAGCGGGAGGTAGACCTCCGACACTTCGCGCATGTCGAGCGGATCGCCGAGGCCGCGGAGCTGGACGATCTCCGTCTCCTGCAGGGGCAGGCGGGTGTTCTCCGCCAGTTCCGCCCAGTCGGCCCTGCTCAGCTCGACGAAGGGGGTGGAGGAGTCGCCGTTCGGAAGCATAGGCCACCAATTCTAGGGGGGCGCTCCAAGCGGGCTCCCATTTCAGCCCACGATAGACTCGAGCCCATGTGTGGAATCGTGGGGTACGTCGGTACCGACAAGAGCCTCGAAGTGCTTCTCGGCGGTCTGAAGCGTTTGGAGTACCGCGGATACGACTCCGCGGGCATCGCCGTGATCGGGCCGGACGGAGCTCTCGGCACCGCCAAGAAGGCGGGCAAGCTCTCGGTGCTGACCGAAGACCTGCAGGAGCACCCCATCCCGAACGGGCAGACCGGTATCGGTCACACCCGCTGGGCGACGCACGGCGGACCGACCGACGTGAACGCGCACCCGCACCTCGGCGACGACGGTCGCCTGGCCGTCATCCACAACGGCATCATCGAGAACTTCGCGACGCTGAAGGACGAGCTGCTCGCCGACGGCTTCGCCTTCGAGTCCGAGACCGACACCGAGGTCGCAGCCGTTCTGCTCGGCCGCGAGTACCGCCGGACGGGCGACCTGCCGGAGGCGTTCCAGAGCGTCGTCTCGCGCCTGGAGGGCGCATTCACCCTCCTCGCGATGCACCAGGACCAGCCGCACGTCGTCGTCGGCGCGCGCCGCAACTCGCCGCTCGTCATCGGGCTCGGCGAGGGCGAGAACTTCCTCGGTTCGGATGTCGCCGCGTTCGTCGAGCACACCCGGAAGGCGATGGCGATCGGCCAGGACCAGATCGTGACCATCACTCCGGACAGCGTCACGGTCACCGACTTCGCCGGCGCGCCCGTCGAGGTCGAGCCGTTCGAGGTCGCGTGGGACGCTTCCGCCGCCGAGAAGGGCGGCTGGTCGTCGTTCATGGCCAAGGAGATCGCCGAAGAGCCGGATGCGGTGGCCAACACCCTGCGCGGCCGCCTCGTCGACGGCACGGTTCACATCCCCGAGCTCGACGCGCTCGGCGACGACTACTTCGCCGGTATCGACCGCATCACGATCATCGCGTGCGGCACCGCCGCGTACGCGGGCCTGGTGGGCAGCTACGCGATCGAGAAGTGGGCGCGTGTGCCCGTCACGGTCGAGCTGAGCCACGAGTTCCGCTACCGGGAGCCCGTGCTCACCGACGGCACCCTGGTGATCTCGATCAGCCAGTCGGGCGAGACGATGGACACGCTGATGGCCGTCAAGTACGCCCGCGAGGGCGGCGCGAAGGCCATCTCGGTCTGCAACACGCAGGGCGCGACCATCCCACGCGAATCCGACGCCGCGCTCTACACGCACGCAGGACCGGAGGTCGCCGTCGCGTCGACGAAGGCCTTCGTCGCCCAGATCACCGCGCTGTACCTGTTCGGACTCCACCTTGCGCGCGTCCGCGGAACCCTCAGCGCCGCCCAGCAGCGCGACGCGATCGAGGAGCTGCAGGAGGTGCCCGCGAAGATCGCCACGGTGCTCGAGTCGCACGCCGAGATCGCCCAGCTGGCCAAGTGGATGTCGGACACCCGCGCGGTGCTCTTCCTCGGCCGTCACGTCGGCTACCCGATCGCGCTGGAAGGTGCGCTGAAGCTCAAGGAGCTCGCGTACATCCACGCCGAGGGCTTTGCGGCAGGCGAGCTGAAGCACGGACCGATCGCCCTGATCGAGCCGGGTCAGCCGGTGTTCGTCGTCGTGCCCAGCCCCCGCTGGTCGGACGAGCTGCACAAGAAGGTCGTCTCGAACATCCAGGAGATCCGCGCCCGCGGCGCGCGCGTCATCGCGATCGCCGAGGCCGGAGACGCCGCAGTGCTGCCGTTCGCCGACGAGGTCATCCGCATCCCGCTGGCCGCGCCGCTCTTCGAGCCGCTGCTCGCGGTCGTCCCGCTGCAGATTTTCGCCATGGAGCTGTCGGCGGCGAAGGGCCTCGACGTCGACCAGCCGCGCAACCTGGCCAAGTCCGTCACCGTCGAGTGACGCCGTGATCGCCGGCATCGGGGTCGACGTGGTCGATCTGGCACGCTTCGAGCGGTCGATCGCCCGCACGCCGAAGCTGCGCGACCGGCTGTTCACCGAGGCGGAGCGCCTGCTCCCCGTGCACTCGCTCGCGGCCCGGTTCGCCGCGAAAGAGGCGCTGATCAAGGCGCTCGGCGGGTCCGAGGGCGTGCGCTGGCACGACATGGAGATCGTCCCCGACGAGGAGAGGAACCCCGGTTTCGTGCTGCACAACGTCGTCGAGGCACAGGTCCGCGAGAGCGGCATCGTGCGCATCCACGTGTCGATGACGCATGACGCCGGCGTCGCGACGGCGTTCGTCGTGACGGAGTGCGCGCCGTGACCGCGGTGTTCCGCGAGCGGGTCGTCGACCTGGATGCGGTGAGCGCCAACGTCGCGCGCCTGCGCGAGCTCGTCGGCACACCGCACGTCATGGCGGTCGTGAAGGCCGACGCGTACGGACACGGAGCCGTCGAGTGCGCCCGTGCTGCGCTCGCCGGCGGGGCGGACTGGCTCGGCGTCGCCGAGATCTCCGAGGGCCTCGCGCTGCGGGAGGCCGGCATCACCGCGCCCGTGCTCGCGTGGCTGCACGACCCCGACGACGACTTCGCCGACGCCGTCCGCGCCGACCTCGACCTCGGGATCTCGTCCCGCGTCCAGCTGGAGGCCGCAGCGGCCGCAGCCAGGGGCGACCGGCCGGTCTTCGTCCAGCTCAAGATCGAGACCGGACTGAGCCGCAACGGCGTCCCGGAGTCCGAGTGGGATGCGGTGGTCGCGCGGGCACGTGAGCTCGAGGTCGCGGGTGTCGTCCGTGTCCGCGGTATCTTTTCGCACCTCTCCAACGCGTCGCCGGAGGACGACCGCGCCGCGATCGCCGCGTTCGAACGTGCGCTCGATCGCGCATCCGCCGTCGGACTCGATCCCGAGCTGCGGCACATCGCGGCCAGTGCGGCCGCCCTCTCACTGCCGGAGTCGCGGTTCGACCTCGTCCGTCTCGGCATCGCCGTGTACGGACTGTCGCCCTTCGGCCGGGAGTCGGCCGTCGAGCTCGGGCTGCGTCCCTCGATGACGCTGCGCGGGCGGGTGGCCGCGGTCCGGCGCGTGCCCGCGGGCACAGGCGTCTCCTACGACTACACGTACCGCACCGAGAAGGAGACGACGCTCGTCCTCGTCCCCCTCGGCTATGCAGAGGGCATCCCGCGTCACGCGTCCAACCGCGGTCCGGTCGCGATCGGTGGCCGCACGTTCCGGATCAGCGGGCGCGTCGCCATGGACCAGTTCGTTGTCGACGTCGGCGACCTGGACGTGGCGGTCGGCGACGAAGTCGTCCTGTTCGGCGACCCCGCGACCGGCGTACCGGGTGCGGACGACTGGGCCGAGGCCGCCGACACCATCAACTACGAGATCGTGACCCGGCTCGGCGGACGACTGAGACGGAGCTACACCGGAGGCGGCCGATGACGAACGCGCTGCAGGTGCCCGCCGTCCGGCGGGTCGCCACGGCGGACGAGATGCACGAACTCGGCCGGGAGCTGGCCGGGGTCCTGCGGGCGGGCGACCTCGTCATCCTGTCCGGTCCGCTCGGGGCGGGTAAGACGACGCTGACGCGCGGGATCGGGGAAGGACTGGACGTGCGCGGCCCGGTGACCAGCCCGACTTTCGTGCTCGCCCGGACGCATCCCAGCCTCTCCGGGGGTGCGTCGCTCGTCCACGTCGACGCGTACCGCCTGTCGAGCGCGCTCGAACTCGACGACCTCGACATCGACTTCGCGCGCTCGGTCGTCGTGGTGGAGTGGGGCGCGGGGATGCTCGACGGCGTCGCCGAGTCGTGGCTCGAGGTCGCGATCGAGCGGCCGACCGGAGCGGCGGAGGGCGCGGCTGCCGCGGACGAGGCGGTCGACGACACGGACGAACCGCGTACCGTCACGCTGACCGGGTTCGGTCCGCGCTGGGCGCCGCCCGGGGGCTCCTCGCCCGCCGATCCCGCTTAGGCTGGATGCATGCTGCTCGCCATCGACACGTCCGCCGGGACCAGCGTCGCCGTGGTCGACCGGGAGGGCGGGGTGCTCTCGGAGATCATCGAGACCGACACGATGCGTCACGCCGAGGTGATCGGCACGCTGATCGACGAGGCGCTGACCGTGGCCGGAATCGAGGTGCGCGCTCTGTCGGGCGTCGTCGCCGGGATGGGGCCGGGTCCATTCACGGGACTCCGGGTCGGCATCGCCGCGGCGAAGGCGTTCGCGATCGGCGCGGGGAAGCCGCTCGTCCCCGTCGTCAGTCATGACGCCGCCGCCTACGACCGCTACGCGTCCGGCCACGAGGGGCCGCTGCTGATCGTGACCGACGCCCGGCGCCGCGAACGCTACTGGACGGCCTACTCGGGCGTTGACGGCTTCGGTCTCCCGATCCGCCTCGACGGGCCGGGCCTCGCCCGGCCGGACGAGCTGCCGCATCCCGATGTCGCTCGAGTCGACGCCGACGTCGTCCCCGCCGGCCGCCTCGGCATGATCGCCGAGCTGCGCTACGCGAACCGCCTGCCCATGGACCCGGATGTCGCCCTCTACCTGCGCTCGCCGGACGTGACGCCGTCCGCCGGACCGAAGCGGGTGACGGCGTGACCGATCCGGCTCGCACCGTGCACCTGCTGCGCCGCGCCGAACCCGCCGACGTGCCGGCGATCATGGAGCTGGAGCGCAGCGTCTTCGAGAACGACGCCTGGTCGGAGCGCTCCATGCGCTCCGAGGTCGCCGGCGAGCACGGCTACTACCTCGTCGCCTTCGCGCCGGAGTCGCCCGATCGCCTCGCCGGGTATGCCGGACTCCTCGCGCCGCGCGGGGGAGGAGAGGGCGACATCCAGACCATCGCGGTCGCCCCGCACGCCCGCCGCCGTGGGCTGGGTCGTCAGCTCATGCTCGCCCTGATCACCGAGGCGCGGAATCGCGGCGCCCGCGAAGTCTTCCTCGAGGTGCGCGCCGACAACCCGGGCGCCCAGACCCTCTACCGCGACCTCGGTTTCGAGGAGATCGGCGTTCGCCCGAAGTACTACCAGCCGGACGGTGTGGATGCGATCGTCATGCGTCTCGCCGTCCCCAGCCCGGAGACCACCGTCGCATGACCAGTGCAGCATCCCCTCGCCTCGATCCGGTATCCGTCAAGGAGCCGCTCGTGCTCGGCATCGAGACGTCGTGCGACGAGACCGGTGTGGGCATCGTCCGCGGCACGACGCTGCTCGCCAACACGATCGCGTCGTCGATGGAGGAGCACGCCCGCTACGGCGGCGTCGTCCCGGAGGTCGCCGCCCGCGCACATCTGGAGGCGCTCGAGCCGACGCTGCGCACCGCGGTGGCGGACGCCGGGATCGAGGTGGCCGACGTCGACGCCATCGCGGTGACCAGCGGCCCTGGACTCTCGGGTGCGCTCATGGTCGGCGTCGGTGCGGCGAAGGCGCTCGCCGTCTCCCTCGGCAAGCCGCTGTACGCCGTCAACCACCTCGTCGGTCACGTCGGCGCCGACCTGCTCGACGCGCAGGGCGGCCCGGGGCATCCCGTCGAACTGCCGACGATCGCCCTGCTCGTCTCCGGCGGCCACACCTCCCTGCTGCTCGTCCGCGACCTCGTCTCGGACGTCGAGCTGCTCGGCGAGACCATCGACGACGCAGCCGGCGAGGCGTTCGACAAGGTCGCGCGCGTGCTCGGCCTGCCGTATCCCGGCGGCCCGCAGATCGACCGCGTCGCCGCGGACGGCGACCCGAAGGCGATCCGCTTCCCGCGCGGGCTGACCCGGCCGAAGGACCTGGAGAAGCACCGGTACGACTTCTCCTTCTCCGGGCTCAAGACCGCGGTCGCGCGCTGGGTCGAGCAGCGTCAGGACGCCGGTGAAGAGGTGCCGGTCGCCGATGTCGCGGCGTCGTTCCGGGAGGCGGTGGCGGACGTGCTGATCACGAAGGCGCTCGCCGCGTGCCGCGATCACGACGTGCCCCGGCTGCTGCTCGGCGGCGGTGTCGTGGCGAACGCCCGGGTGCGCCAGCTCGCCATCGCGCGGGCGGCCGAAGCCGGTGTCGCGCTGCGCATCCCGGCTCTTTCGCTGTGCACGGACAACGGCGCGATGATCGCGGCGCTGGGGGCGCAGCTGATCATGGCGGGTCACGGCCCGAGCGAGCTCACCTTCTCGGCGGACTCCACGCTCCCGGTGACGGAGATTCAGGTCACCGCCTGAGTGGTGCGTTGACACTCTCCCGGACCCCCTGCCACGATGGGTGTGATACAGCGTTCTCTCAGGAAATCCGTTTCCGCTGAGGCGCCGACCACCAGCTTCCCGCACCGAAGGAGATGGGTCTCATGACCGACCCGAACGCCCCCGTCGAACCGACGGACCCGAACTCGCAGAACGGATCGGTCCCGCCGCCGCCGCCCGCCCCGCCCGTGTCCGACACGGGGGCCGTGCCGCCGCCCGCGCCGGGCTACGGTCAGCAGCCGCCGGCACCCGACTACGGGCAGCAGCCGCCGGCTCCGGGATACGGCCAGCAGCCGCCCGCGCCGGGGTACGGTCAGCACCCGCCGGCCCCGGGTTACGGTCAGCAGTACCAGCAGCCCTACGGCCAGCAGCCGGGCCAGCCCGGTCAGCAGCCGTACGGCCAGCCGGCATACGGCCAGCCTGCTCCGGGCTACACCCAGCCGTACGGGCAGCCCGCGGCCAAGTCGCCGATCCTGAGCATCCTGTCGCTCGTCGGCGGCATCCTCGGCATCGTGCTCAACATCGCCTGGGGCATCGGCTTCCTGTTCGGCATCGCGGCGGTCGTGCTCGGCTTCATCGGCCGCAACAAGGAGCCGCAGGCCAAGGGCTTCTGGCTCACCGGCATCATCCTCGGCTTCGTGAGCATCGCGATCGCGATCATCTACTGGATCTTCCTCGCGATCATCTTCGCGAGCATCGCGAACTACCAGGGCACGTACTGATCAGAGCCCTGTGAAGCGGTTCGCCGACGGCCTCACAGCCGTTCGGCGAGCAGCGCCGTGTGCCGCCCGGCGACCCTGGTGAGGATCAGGGTCGCCGGGCGGTCGCCGTTGAGGCCCAGCCTGCGACGCAGTGCGGCGGGGTCCACATCCACTCCCCGCTTCTTGATCTCGAGGGTGCCGATGCCACGCTGACGGAGAGCTTTCTTGAGGTCCTTCTCGGCGTAGGGGAGCGTCTCGAGCACGCGGAAACCGGCGGCGAACGGCGTCCCCGCAGGCTGGTCGGCGGTGATGTAGGCGATCTGCTCCGAGAGCATCCTGCCTCCCAGCCTGCGTGCGAGGTCACCGATGAGACGCGCCCGGATGACCGCGCCATCCGGCTCGTACAGGTATTCTCCGAGCGGGCCGGTCTCCTCGTCGGGGCTGTCCGCGTCGGCCGTCAGCTCATCGGCCTGCTCGCCACGGAGCACCAGTGCTGCCCGGTGGATGCCCGGGCGGGCGAGCGCGCCGAACCAGAGCCCCAGCTCGACGACCTGCCCGTCGGCGGAGACCCACTGCGCCTCCGCAGTCGAGGGGATGAGGTCGCGGTCGAATCCCGGACCGAGCTTCAGGCCAACGGATCGGCCGGTGGCGAGCTCGTACGCGAAGCCGAGCGACGGCGTGTAGTCGTCGGGGTCGGCGAGGCGTTCCGTCTGGGTGTGCCCGGCGGTCCGCCGCGCCGGGTCGAGGAAGACGCCGTCGATCTCGCGCAGGTCGACGTCTTCGGCGCGCTGCTGCTCGACCCGAGCGCTGGGGAACGGTGCCAGGTTGAAGGAGGCGATGGCCGCGGTCACCTCGTCGGCCTCGATCGCCAGGACGTCGAGTTCGAGGGCGGCGAGGGCGAGCGCGTCGCCGCCGATGCCGCAGCCGAGGTCGGCGACGCGCCGGATGCCCGCAGCGCGGAAGCGGCCGGCGTGGCGCGCGGCGACGGGCAGGCGGGTGGCCTGCTCCAGTCCCGCCTCGGTGAAGAGCATCTGCGACGCGAAGTCGCCGAACTTCGCCACAGCCTTCCGGCGCAGCTTCGACTGCGTGAGGACGGCCGCGACCAGCGCGGGGGAGTGACCCTGCTTGCGGAGGTCGCTCACGATGGCGAGCACGTCCCGCTCGCTGTTGTACGGCGGCAGGGAGTCGAGCAGCCGCAGGCCCTCCGGGCTCAACAGGGCGACCAGCTCGGAGCGTTCCATGCGCTCCACGCTACCCTGGACCTACCGCCCCGCCCGGCCTGGCACTCACGTTGCGTGACTGCTAACCCACCCCCTAGACTCGTGTTAGCACTCTCAGTGCGAGTTTGCTAATCAGTCTTAGTAGAGACACTGTTCTTCATAGGAAAGGGGTCAACGTGTCGGTCTCCATCAAGCCGCTCGAGGATCGCATCGTCATCAAGCAGGTCGAGGCTGAGCAGACCACTGCTTCCGGTCTGGTCATCCCCGACACCGCCAAGGAGAAGCCGCAGGAGGGCGAGGTCGTCGCGGTCGGCCCGGGTCGCATCGACGACAACGGCAACCGCATCCCGCTCGACGTCGCTGTCGGCGACAAGGTCATCTACTCGAAGTACGGCGGCACCGAGGTCAAGTTCGGCGGCGAGGACTACCTCGTCCTGTCGGCCCGCGACGTGCTCGCCGTCGTCGTCCGCTGACGCACCCCCTCTTCTCGACGGCCCGGATGCTCTGAGCATCCGGGCCGTCGTGGTGTCTGCGGTCGGAGGTAGAGTCGGACGAGTGGCATCCTCCGACGAACTCAGCTCCCACCGCACATCCGGACTCGTCTACGCGGTTTCCGCGTACGTCCTGTGGGGCATCCTCCCGATCTACTTCCTGGCGCTCGCGCCCGCTTCCGCCTGGGAGATCGTCGGCTGGCGCGTGATCTTCTCGCTCGGGTTCTGCGCGATCGCCCTCACCGTGACGCGCTCGTGGCGCACGTTCGCCGCGCTGCTCACCGACAAGCGCGTCCTCTTCACGATGGGTCTCGCGGGCGCCCTTATCTACGTCAACTGGCAGACCTACGTGCTGGCGACGGTGAACGGGCACGTCGTGGAGGCGGCGCTCGGCTACTTCATCAACCCGATCGTCACGGTGTTCCTCGGCGTGGTCGTCCAGCGCGAGAAGCTGCGCATCGCCCAGTGGGTCGCCGTCGGCGTGAGCGTGGTCGCCGTGATCGTCCTCGCGGTCGGTTACGGCTCCATGCCGTGGATCGCCCTCATCCTCGCGTTCTCGTTCGGCCTGTACGGGCTCATCAAGAAGCGCGTCGGCAACCGAGTGGATGCGCTCTCCGGCCTCACTCTCGAGACGATGTGGCTGACACCGGTGGCCGTCATCCAGCTCATCGTCGTGGGTGTCACCGCCGGGCTCACGATCGGTACCGCGGGCGTGTGGCACACCGTCCTGCTCGTCGGAGCCGGCGTCATCACGGCCGTGCCGCTGCTGTTCTTCGCCGCGGCATCGCGACGCCTCCCGCTCGTGTACATGGGCTTCATCCAGTACTTCGCCCCGTTCATCCAGTTCATCGTCGGTGTCGCCGTGCTGCACGAGGCGATGCCTCCGGAGCGCTGGGTCGGCTTCGCGATCGTCTGGCTCGCGCTGCTCATCCTGAGCATCGACATGATCGTCGCCGCACGGCAGGGGAAGCGGGCGGCGGAGCTCGACCTGGCCTCGGTGGACTGACCGCGAACAGGCCGGAATATCCGTCCAGATTCTGCCGTTACCATTGAGCATCCACAGTCGCGCGTCCTCACACGGGATGCATCTTTGAAGGGGTGAGATGGATCAGGCGGATCCGTTCGGTTTCATCGGTTTGACCTACGACGACGTCATGCTCCTCCCCGGGCATACCGACGTCATCCCCAGTGAGGCGGACACTTCCACCCGTCTGACCAAGCGCATCTCGATGGCGACTCCGCTGCTGTCGAGCGCGATGGACACCGTCACCGAGTCGCGCATGGCCGTCGCCATGGCGCGCCAGGGCGGCATCGGCATCATCCACCGCAACCTCTCGATCGAGGACCAGGCGGCGCACGTCGACAAGGTCAAGCGCTCCGAGTCGGGCATGATCACCAACCCGGTGACCACGACTCCGGACGCGACCGTCGAAGAGGTCGACGCTCTGTGCGGCCAGTTCCGCGTCAGCGGTCTCCCCGTCGTCGAGCCGGACGGCACCCTCGTCGGCATCATCACCAACCGCGACATGCGCTTCGTGTCGCCGTTCGAGCGGTCGACCACCAAGGTCCGCGACGTCATGACGCGTCAGCCGCTCATCACGGCGCCGATCGGCATCGACCCCGACGCGGCCGTCGCCATCTTCGCCGAGCACAAGATCGAGAAGCTCCCCCTCGTGGACGCGGACGGCAAGCTCGGCGGCCTCATCACGGTGAAGGACTTCGACAAGAGCGAGAAGTACCCCGACGCCACGAAGGACGACGAGGGCCGCCTCCGCGTCGGCGCCGCGATCGGCTTCTTCGGCGACGCCTGGGAGCGCGCGATGACCCTGGTCGACGCGGGCGTCGACGTGATCGTCGTCGACACCGCCAACGGCGACAGCGCGGGCGTGCTCGACATCATCCGCCGTCTCAAGGCCGAGCCCCGCGCGTCGCACGTCGACGTCATCGGCGGCAACGTCGCCACCCGCTCGGGCGCCCAGGCGCTCATCGATGCGGGCGCCGACGCCATCAAGGTCGGTGTCGGCCCGGGCTCCATCTGCACCACGCGCGTCGTCGCGGGTGTCGGCGTGCCCCAGGTCACCGCGGTCTACGAGGCGTCGCTCGCGGCGCGCGAGGCCAACGTCCCGCTCATCGCCGACGGCGGTCTGCAGTACTCGGGCGACATCGCGAAGGCCCTCGTCGCCGGAGCGGACAGCGTCATGCTCGGATCGCTGCTGGCCGGGACCTCGGAGTCACCGGGCGAACTCGTGTTCGTCAACGGCAAGCAGTTCAAGAACTACCGCGGGATGGGATCGCTCGGCGCCCTGCAGACGCGCGGCAAGAAGACCTCCTACTCGCGTGACCGCTACTTCCAGGCGGATGTGCCGAGCGACGAGCAGCTGATCGCCGAGGGCATCGAGGGTCAGGTGCCCTTCCGCGGCCCGCTGTCCGCCGTCGCCTATCAGCTCGTCGGCGGACTGCGGCAGTCGATGTTCTACGTGGGCGCCCGCACCATCCCGGAGCTCAAGCAGAACGGCAAGTTCGTGCGCATCACCGCAGCGGGGCTCAAGGAGTCGCACCCGCACGACGTGCAGATGGTCGTGGAGGCTCCGAACTACCGCCGCTGACACGCAGCTTCAGGTCTGAGAAACCGCCGCCCGTTCCCTCGGGCGGCGGTTTCGTTTACTCTGGAAGGCTTTGCCCGCCCTCCCAGATCAGGATCACTCCATGAGCCATATCGACGTCTCCGGCGTCTCTTACACGCTCGCCGACGGCCGCCCGCTGCTCGACGACGTCTCGTTCCGGGTCGGGGACGGGCGCGTCGGCGCCCTGATCGGGGCGAACGGCGCGGGCAAGTCGACGCTGCTGCGCATCATCCGGGGTGAGCTCCGGCCGGATGCGGGAGGCGTCGTCATCGACGGCGGCCTCGGGGTGATGGACCAGTTCGTCGGACACGTCCGCGACGACCGGACGGTCCGCGACCTGCTGGTGGGAGTGGCGCCGAAGGCGGTGAAGGCGGCGGCCGAAGCCCTGGAGGCGGCCGAGAACGCCATCATCGAGCGCGACGAGACCGACACGCAGCTGCGGTACGCGAACGCGCTCGCCGAGTACGCCGACGCCGGCGGATACGAGCAGGAGGTCGTCTGGGACCAGTGTACGGTCGCCGCGCTCGGCATCCCCTTCGAGCGCGCTCGGTATCGGTCCGTCCGCACGCTGTCGGGCGGAGAGCAGAAGCGGTTGGTGCTGGAGGCGCTGCTGCGCGGTCCGGAACAGGTGCTGCTTCTGGACGAGCCGGACAACTACCTCGACGTGCCGGCCAAGCGCTGGCTGGAGGAGCAGCTCCGGGCGACGCAGAAGACCGTGCTGGTCGTCTCGCACGACCGTGAGCTGCTCGCCAACGCGGCCGACCGCATCATCACGCTGGAGCTCGGTGCCGCCGGCAACACGACCTGGACGCACGGCGGCGGCTTCGCCGGCTACCACGATGCCCGGCGCGAGCGCATGGAGCGGCTCGAGGAGCTCCGCCGCCGGTGGGACGAGGAGCACGCGAAGCTGAAGGCGCTCGTGCTGCGCTTCAAGGAGAAGGCGAAGTACAACAGCGACCTCGCCAGCGCCTACCAGGCCGCGCAGACCCGCCTCGCCCGCTTCGAGACGGCCGGTCCGCCGCAGGCGGTGCCGCGCGAGCAGAACGTGCGGATGCGCTTGACCGGCGCACGCACCGGCCGCCGCGTGCTCGAATGCACAGACCTCGAACTGACCGGGCTGATGCGGCCCTTCGACGCCGAGGTCTGGTTCGGTGAGCGCGTCGCGGTGCTCGGCTCGAACGGGTCCGGGAAATCGCACTTCCTCCGGCTGCTGGCGGCCGGAGGAACGGATCCGGACCCGTCCGCCGGGCACCTCGCCGCGGCAGAGAACGCCGGCGCCGCTGTCCCGCACACGGGCAACGCCAAACTCGGTGCCCGCGTCGCTCCCGGCCTGTTCGCGCAAGCTCACGAGCATCCCGAGTTGGTCGGGCGGACGCTGCTGGAGATCCTGCACCGCGGAGACGATCGCCGCGACGGGATGCCTCGGGAGGCCGCCAGCCGGGTCCTCGATCGCTATGGCCTCGCCGGTGCCGCCGAGCAGACGTTCGAATCGCTCTCGGGCGGCCAGCAGGCGCGGCTGCAGATCCTGCTGCTCGAACTCTCCGGTGCGACGCTGCTGCTGCTCGACGAGCCGACCGACAACCTCGACCTGGTCTCGGCCGAGGCGCTCGAGGAGGGCCTCGCCGGCTTCGAGGGCACGGTGGTCGCGGTCACGCACGACCGCTGGTTCGCTCGCGGGTTCGACCGGTTCCTGGTGTTCGGTTCCGACGGCGCGGTGTACGAGACCGACGAGCCGGTGTGGGACGAGCGCCGGGTCAGCCGCGCGCGCTGAGTTCCGCGATCCGGTCGATGGCCTCGGTGAGGACCTCCGGAGAGCACGCCAGGTTGAGCCGGATGAATCCGGCGCCGGGCGCACCGAACTCGACGCCAGGGTTGACCGCGACGCGGGCCTCCTCGAGGATGCGCCCGGCCGGGTCGTCACCCCAGCCGAGCGCGCGCAGGTCGATCCAGGCGAGGTAGCTGGCGAGCGGCTCGCGGTAGCGAGCGCGCGGCAGGCGGTCGGTGAGCAGGACGGACAGCAGCTCGCGGTTGGCCTCGATGGCCCGCAGCACGTCGTTGAGCCAGGGGCCGCCATCCCGGTAGGCCGCCTCGGTGGCGATCCGGCCGAAGTGGCTGGTGCGCACCTCCACCTCGATGGGCAGAGCGTGGATGCGCTCCGCCTGCTCCGGGGATGCCGTCACGAACAGCGCGCACTTGAGCCCGGCCAGGTTCCACGCCTTGCTGGCGGCATGCGCGGCCACGCCGATCCGCCGCGCCTCGTCCGACACGGAGAGGAACGGCGTGAACGTTGCATCGGAGTGCGTGAGCGGAGCGTGCACCTCGTCGCTGACGACGGACACGCCGTGGCGCGCCGCCAGCGCGGCGACCGCCTCCAACTCGGCGCGCGGGTGGACGAGGCCGAGCGGATTGTGCGGGTTGCACAGCAGGAACGCCTTCGCTCCTCCCGCGAACGCGCGCTCGAGGCCGGCGAGATCGAGCGCCCAGCCGCGCCCATCGGTCCCGCCCTCGAGCAGCGGCACCTCCTCGACGACACCTCCGGCCTCGGGGATCAGCTCGAAGAAGGGGGGATACACCGGCGGGGTGATGACCACCCGGTCGCCCGGCTCGATCAGCATCCGCAGCGCCTCCACGATGACCACGCTCACGTCGGTGGTGGTCCGGGTCTGCGCGGGGTCGACCTCCCAGCCCCATCGAGCGCGCGCGAAGTCGGCGAACGCTCGCTGCGTGCGGTCGTCCGGCCCGATGTACCCGGTGTCGCTGCGGTCGACGGCCGCATGCAGCGCCTGGGCGATCGGCGGGGCGAGTGGATAGTCCATCTCGGCGACGAACAGCGGGAGGACGTCGTCGGGGTACGCGCGCCACTTTTCGCTGGTGCGCTGGCGGAGACGGTTGAGGGGTTCGGCTTCGACGGTCACGAGACCACCTTTCCACAGGCCCCCGACGCCGAACAGGCGCGCGGCCTAGACTGAAGCGCGTGAGTATGGAGATCGAGATCGGCCGCGCCAAGCGCGCCCGCCGTGTGTACGCCTTCGACGACGTCGCCGTGGTTCCCAGCCGGCGCACCCGCGACCCGGAGGACGTCTCGGTCTCGTGGACCATCGACGCCTACCAGTTCTCCATCCCCTTCATCGCGGCCCCGATGGACTCGGTGGTCTCGCCGACCACGGCCATCATGATGGGCCAGCTCGGCGGTCTCGGCGTGCTCGACCTCGAGGGCCTCTGGACCCGCTACGAAGACCCGGAGCCGCTGCTCGCCGAGATCCGCGAGCTGCCTGCCGAGCGCGCGACGAGCCGGATGCAGGAGATCTACTCCGAGCCGATCAAGCCCGAGCTCGTCACGCGTCGCCTCGCCGAGATCCGCGAGGGTGGAGTGACCGTCGCCGGCGCCCTCTCGCCGCAGCGCACGCAGGAGCTGTACGAGACGGTCGTCGACGCGGGCGTCGACCTGTTCGTGATCCGCGGGACCACGGTCTCGGCCGAGCACGTGTCGAAGAACGTCGAGCCGCTCAACCTCAAGAAGTTCATCTACGAGCTGGATGTGCCGGTCATCGTGGGTGGTGCCGCCACCTACACCGCGGCGCTGCACCTGATGCGCACCGGCGCGGCCGGAGTGCTCGTCGGCTTCGGCGGCGGGGCCGCGTCGACCACGCGATCCACCCTCGGCATCCACGCGCCCATGGCGACCGCCGTGGCAGATGTCGCCGGCGCCCGCCGCGACTACATGGACGAGTCGGGCGGCCGCTACGTGCACGTCATCGCCGACGGCGGCCTCGGCAGCTCGGGTGACATCGTCAAGGCCATCGCCTGCGGCGCCGACGCCGTCATGCTCGGCACCACGCTCGCCCGCGCCACCGATGCGCCCGGCGGCGGATGGCACTGGGGCGCCGAGGCGCACCACTCGCAGCTGCCGCGCGGCAATCGCGTCGCCGTCGGTCAGGTCGCGCCGCTCGAGGAGGTCCTCTACGGGCCGGCTCCGGTGGCCGAGGGCTCTGCGAATCTCGTGGGAGCCTTGCGCCGAAGCATGGCCACGACGGGATACTCGGACGTGAAGGAGTTCCAGCGCGTCGAGGTCGTCGTCGCGCCGTACCGTACGCAGTAGAGCAGCGCCGGCCGAAGGCGGCCGGAGAGGGAGGAAACGATGGTGAAGTCCCAATCTGCCCCAGGCGGCGACAGGCACGCGACGCCCGCGTCGAACCCGGCCGTGACATACCCGTCGCGGCTCGGTCCGGCGGAGCGCGCCGCGGCGATTGCGGCGCTCAAAGACACGGAGCTCGACATCCTCGTCGTCGGCGGCGGCATCGTCGGCGCCGGATCGGCGGTGGATGCGGCGACCCGCGGTCTGACCACCGGTCTGGTGGAGGCGCGCGACTTCGCCTCCGGCACCTCCAGCCGCTCCTCCAAGCTGGTCCACGGCGGCATCCGGTACCTCGAACAGCTCGACTTCCGGCTGGTCCGCGAGGCGCTCATCGAGCGCGGGCTGCTGCTGCAGCGCATCGCTCCGCACCTCGTGAAGCCCGTGCGCTTCCTGTACCCGTTGCACAAGCGGGTGTGGGAGCGGTTCTACATCGGCGCCGGCATGATGCTGTACGACATCTTCTCGTACAGCGGCGGGCGGCCTCCCGGGGTCCCGCACCACCGTCACCTCAGCAAGCGGCAGGTGTTGAACGCCATCCCGTCGATGAACAAGGACGCCCTGATCGGCGGCATCACGTACTACGACGCGCAGGTCGACGACGCCCGCTACGTCGCCAACCTGGTGCGCACGGCCGCGCACTACGGCGCCCACGTCGCCTCCCGCGTGCGGGTGGAAGGCTTCATCAAGGTCGGCGAGCGGGTGGTCGGCGTGCGCGCCCACGACCTCGAGACCGACGAGCGGTTCGACATCCGCGCCAAGCAGGTCGTCAATGCGACCGGCGTGTGGACGGACGACACGCAGTCGATGGTGGGGGAGCGCGGCCAGTTCAAAGTGCGCGCGTCCAAGGGCATCCACCTGGTGGTGCCGCGGGACCGCTTCCAGTCGAAGATGGGCCTGCTGCTGCGCACCGAGAAGAGCGTGCTCTTCGTCATCCCGTGGGGCCGTCACTGGCTCATCGGCACGACGGACACCGACTGGCACCTCGACAAGGCGCACCCGGCGGCGACCGCGGCCGACATCGACTACCTGCTGGCCCACGTGAACGAGATCCTCAACATCCCGTTGACCCGAGAGGATGTCGAGGGTGTCTACGCGGGCCTCCGGCCCCTCCTCGCCGGCGAGTCCGAGCAGACGTCGAAGCTGTCGCGTGAGCACCTGGTCGCCCACTCGGTACCGGGCCTCGTCGTCATCGCGGGCGGCAAGTGGACGACGTACCGGGTCATGGCGAAGGATGCGGTTGATGCCGCCGTCAGCGCGATCGACGGCAAGACTCCGCCCTCGACGACGATGGACATCGCCCTGGTCGGAGCGGAGGGTTACCAGGCCGCGTGGAACCGCCGCCACCGGATCGCCCAGGAGTCCGGCCTCCACGTCGCCCGCATCGAGCACCTGCTGAACCGCTACGGAACGTTCGCGGAGGACATCCTCGCGCTCATCCGAGAGGACCCGTCGCTGGCCGACCCGCTGCCCGGAGCGGACGACTACGTCGGCGCCGAGGTCGTCTACGCGGCGACGCACGAGGGCGCCCTCCACCTGGAGGATGTGCTCGCCCGCCGCACCCGCATCTCGATCGAGGCCTGGGACCGCGGGGTCTCCGCCGCCCCGGTCGCGGCGTCGCTGATGGCGCGGGTGCTCGGCTGGGATTCGGAGCGGGAGGAGCGCGAGGTGCGCACGTACCTGCGGCGGGTCGAGGCCGAGCGCGCCAGCCAGCTGCAGCCCGACGACGAGTCCGCAGACCGCATCCGACTCGAAGCGCCCGACATCGTGGAGGCCGACGCCGCGGCGGCGAAGGTCGCGTCGAAGGCCGGCACGCCGACGAGCGCCGACCAGGCGCCGAAGGACGTCGAGGGCGCCGGTGCGGAGGACGCGCCGAGGACGGACGGGTAGCCGGCGACAGCGCACGCTGAGAAGCACCGCAGAAGGCCCTCCCGGAGCTCGCTCGCCGGGAGGGCCTTCGCACGCCTCCGGTAGGCTGGAGGCATACCCCCCTTATGCCGGCCGGCCCGGCGGATGGAGACGGATGATGGTAGACGTTCGACGGGTGAAGCTGCCCGGGGTCGGGGTGCTTCACACCTTCGTGACCGACGATGGCGGCAAAGTCGGCGTCATCGCGCACCGTTCCGGCCACAGCGACCTGATCACGTTCTCGGACCACGAAGACGGCAGCGACGTCACCAAGGTGTCGCTCCGGCTCAACGAGGATGAGGCCCACACACTCGCGGAGCTGCTCGGCGGCACGCAGATCACCGAGGCTCTGACCGCGCTCGACCAGATCCCCGGTCTCAGCATCGACTGGTTCACCGTCGACTATGACGACTACATCGCCGGCCAGCAGCTCGGCCAGCCGGGCGACCGCGGCTTCGTCGGCCTCACCGTCGTCGCCGTGGTGCGCGGGGACTCCGCCAACCCGGCGCCCGCTCCCGACTTCAAGGTGTTCCCCGGGGACACGTTGGTGGTCGCCGGCACGCCGGAGAAGGTCGCGAAGGCGTTCTCGTTCTTCCGCACCGGCGAGGTCGCCCACCGTGTCACCGCCGACGCTCCGCCCGGAGGCTGATCGACGATGCATCTCGGCGAAGAACTCATCGTTCTCGGCATCCTCCTGCTCGTCGCGTACGTGCTCGGGCGCCTCGGCAGGTTGGTGAGTCTCCCCGCGATCCCCATCTACATGCTGGTCGGGTTGCTGGCCAGCCCGCACACCGGCTGGTTCCCGCTCAACTTCGAGAGCGACTACATCGAGCTCATCGCGATCTTCGGGCTCATTCTGCTGTTGTTCAACCTGGGTCTGGAGTTCGACCAGGACGAGTTCTTCGGCAACTTCGGCAAGCTGATCGTCTCCGGCGGCTCGTACATCGTCATCAACATGGGCGTCGGCCTGATCTTCGGATTCATGGTCGGGTGGGGCACCCGCGAGGCGCTCATCATCGCCGGGATGACGGCCACGTCGTCGTCGGCGATCGTCACCAAATTGCTCATCGAACTGCGGCGGCTGGCGAACACCGAGACGCCGATGATCCTCGGCGTCACGGTCGTCGAGGACATCTTCATCGCCATCTACCTGGCGATCGTCTCCGTGGTGCTCAGCGGCGAGACCGACTTCTGGCCCGTGGTCGGCAAGCTCGCCATCGCGTTCGCCTTCCTCGTCGTGATGTTCACGATCGCGCGGTGGGGAGGCCGGTTCGTGTCGCGGCTGTTCCGCACGAAGGACGACGAGCTCTTCACCATCCTCTTCTTCGGCTTCGCTGTGCTGTTCGCCGGCATCGGCGAGCTGCTCGGCGTGACCGACGCGATCGGCGCCTTCCTCATCGGCCTGGTGCTCGGCGCGACGAAGTACCGCAGGAAGATCGAGCAGATCGCCATCCCGCTGCGGGATGTGTTCGCGGCCTTCTTCTTCCTCAACTTCGGGCTCGCGCTCGACCCGGCGAAGTTCCCGTCCGTGCTGCTGCCGGTCGGGATCGCGGTCCTCATGACGATCGTGCTCAACATCGGGGCGGGCCAGTTCGTCGCCTGGATCAACGGGATGGGCGTGCAGGCGGGCATCAACACCACGGTCATCCTCCAGAACCGCGGCGAGTTCGCCCTCATCCTCGCCACGCTGTCCCTGGCCGCCGGACTGGATGAGCGCATTCAGCCGTTCGCCGGTCTCTACGTGCTCGTCATGGCGATCATCGGGCCGATCCTCGCAGCGAACTCCGAGAAGATCGGTGCGATGATCCTACGGTCCGGACCGTCACGCCGACGGGATCGGAAGAAGACGAAGAAGCGCGAGCCGATGCTGGACGAGGAGATCGCCCTGGTCGAGGCCGCGACCGCCGACCTCGACTCCGACGCGCGCCGCGAGACGACGAGCGTCGACGAGACGCAGCGGGCCGTCGACAGGATGGTCGAGCGGGCCATGCAGGACGACATCAGCAGCGAACGGGAACGGGACTGACCATCGAGACGACCACGGGGGCCGAGCCGATCGCCGGCGAGACGACCCTCTTCCAGATGATGCGTCGCCCGCGATGGATCGGCGCGCTGGTATTCGCGCTGCTCCTCGCCGCCGGGTTCGCCTGGCTCGGCCAGTGGCAGCTCGAGCGTGCGGTCGAGTCGGGCAAGGCCGTCGAGGCTCCGAGCGAGACCGTGCTCCCGCTCGCAGACGTCGCCGGACCGTCATCGCCCCTGCACGATGTGGCCGTCGGGCAACTGGTCGAGTTCACCGGGACGTTCGTGCCCGAGGACTACCAGCTGCTTCACGACCGGCTCAATCAGGGGCGCAGCGGCTGGTGGGTCGTCGGTCACGTGAACCTGGAGCGCGACGGCCGGCCCGTCGCGCTCGCCGTTGCACGTGGGTGGGCTCCGGACAAGGCGTCCGCGCAGGCGGCGGTCGAGCGGCTGTCGCGGCAGGCGGACACGGATCCGCAGCGCATCGTGGGCCGCATCCTGCCCGACGAGCAGCCCGAGGTGCCGACCGACAAGAAGGATCCGACGGCGATGCGCACGCTCGGCGTCGGCGCCCTCTACAACCTGTGGACCGGCGTCGACGGCATGCCCGTCTACGCGGCCTACGTCGTCGAGCGCGGGGCGCCGGCCGGGCTGGTGCAAATCTACTCGCCCCCGCCGATCGCCCAGACCGAGCTGAACTGGCTGAACATCTTCTACGCGGCCGAGTGGATCATCTTCGCCGGGTTCGCGGTCTTCCTCTGGTATCGCCTGGTGAAGGACGCGAAGCAGCGGGAGGACGAGCTGCGCGAGGAGCAGCTGCTCGAACGTGAGAAGCGTGAGAAGCAGGATGCGATGGCCGGGAAGAACCCCCAGTCCGAGCCTTTAGAATAGGCCCATGCCCCTCGCTCCCAAGCTCGAAGACTTCCCGAAGATCCGCGGGGCGCTCCGGTTCTACCAGGTGTTCGCGTACGTCACGGGCATCATGCTGCTGCTCCTGTGCGCCGAGATGGTCGTCAAGTACGGGCTCGGCTACGAGCTGTTTGCATTCAGCAACTACGGCGCGCTGACCTTCGTCCCCGTCGAGACCGCCGTCGCTCCGACCGGCGTCGACCTGAGCACGGGCATCCTGATCGCACACGGCTGGCTGTACGTCGTGTACCTCATCTCCGACTTCCGCCTGTGGAGCCTGATGCGCTGGCCGTTCACGAAGTTCGTGATGATCGCCCTCGGTGGCGTCGTCCCGTTCCTCTCCTTCTTCGTGGAGGCGCGCATCACCAAGCAGGTGAAGTCCTACCTGGCCGGCCGTGAGGCCGAGGCAGCCGACCTCGTGGAGGCGACACATTAGCGGCGAGACAAGGAGCCCTGACCCGATGAGCACGGATGCGGCGTTCACCGATCTTCTGGGCGGAGCCGACTCCGCCAACCCGTCCGGGCCCGTCCTGGTTGTCGACTTCGGCGCGCAGTACGCGCAGCTGATCGCCCGGCGCGTGCGCGAGGCGAATGTGTACTCGGAGATCGTGCCGCACACGGTGACCGCGTCCGAGGTGGCCGCCAAGCGCCCCTCCGGGATCGTCCTCTCCGGCGGACCGTCCTCGGTGTACGAGGAGGGCGCACCGCGGCTCGACGAGGCGATCCTCGACCTCGGCGTCCCCGTCCTCGGCATCTGCTACGGCTTCCAGGTCATGGCGACCGCGCTCGGCGGCGAGGTCGCGAAGACCGGCCAGCGCGAGTACGGCTCGACCGCCGTGCGGATCAGTGACTCCGGCATCCTGCTCGACGGCCAGCCCGAGGAGCAGACGGCGTGGATGAGTCACGGTGATTCGGTCGCCCGCGCGCCCGAGGGCTTCGACGTCCTCGCCTCGACCGACGGAACGCCCGTCGCCGCCTTCGCGAACGACGAGCGGAAGCTGTACGGCGTTCAGTGGCATCCCGAGGTGAAGCACTCCGCCTACGGGCAGGCCGTGCTCGAAAACTTCCTTCACCGGGCGGCCGGCATCCCCGCGGACTGGAACAGTGGCAACGTGATCGCCGACCAGGTGGCGGCCATCCGTGCCCAGGTCGGTTCGGGCCGCGTGATCTGCGCGCTCTCCGGCGGGGTCGACTCCGCCGTCGCCGCTGCGCTGGTCCACGAGGCCGTCGGCGACCAGCTGGTCTGCGTGTTCGTCGACCACGGCCTTCTCCGCAAGGATGAGGCGCGCCAGGTCGAAGAGGACTACGTCAAGGCGACCGGCGTCCGGCTCGTCACTGTCAACGCGCAGAAGCAGTTCCTCGACGCGCTCTCCGGTGTCAGCGACCCGGAGACGAAGCGCAAGATCATCGGCCGCGAGTTCATCCGCGTCTTCGAGAAGGCCCAGGCCGACCTGATCGCCGAGGCGGCGAGCGAGGGCGACCCGATCCGCTTCCTCGTCCAGGGCACGCTGTACCCGGACGTGGTGGAGTCGGGCGGCGGTACGGGCACGGCCAACATCAAGAGCCACCACAACGTCGGCGGCCTGCCGGAGGACCTCCAGTTCGAGCTGGTCGAGCCCCTGCGCACGCTGTTCAAGGACGAGGTGCGCGCTATCGGGCGCGAGCTCGGCCTGCCGGAGGAGATCGTCTCGCGTCAGCCGTTCCCCGGGCCGGGCCTCGGCATCCGCATCGTCGGAGAGGTCACGCAGGAGCGTCTCGACCTGCTACGCGACGCCGACGCCATCGTGCGTGGGGAGCTGACCACAGCGGGTCTCGACGCCGAGATCTGGCAGTGCCCGGTCGTGCTGCTCGCGGACGTGCGCTCGGTCGGTGTGCAGGGCGACGGCCGGACCTACGGTCACCCGATCGTGCTCCGCCCGGTCTCAAGCGAGGACGCCATGACGGCCGACTGGACCCGCCTGCCCTACGACCTGCTGGCGAAGATCTCGAACCGCATCACCAACGAGGTGGATGGGGTGAACCGCGTCGTGCTCGACGTCACGTCGAAGCCGCCGGGGACCATCGAGTGGGAGTGATCCCGCACTGACGACGAAGGCCCGGGATGTGGTTCAGCATCCCGGGCCTTCGTCGTGAAACGTGGGGTCAGTCGCGCGAGATCGCCAGCATGCGGAGGATCTCGAGGTACAGCCAGATGACCGTGACCATGACGCCGAAGGCACCCGACCAGCCGTAGATGCGCGGGGCGCGGTTGGCGACACCCTGCTTGATCGCGTCGAAGTCGAGCACCAGCGAGTAGGCGCCGAGGAGGACGACCAGGAGGCCGATGATCAGGCCCAGCTTGATGCCGGTGTTGCCGAGCTCGACGCTGTTCAGCCCGAAGCTGCCCCCGGTCACGCCCGTCCACATGAGGACCAGGTTGACCAGCGAGTAGGCGAGGTAGCCGAACATCGCGATGAGGAAGATCTTCGTCGCCTTCGCCGAGGCGCGGATCTTGCCCGACGCGAAGAGCGCCAGGGTGACGCCCACGACGGCGAAGGTCGCGATGACCGCCTGGATGACGATGCCCGACCACTGCGACTCGAAGAACATCGAGATGGCGCCGAGGAAGATACCCTGTGCTGCCGAATAGCCGAGGATCAGCCCGGGCGAGGGCTTGCGCTTGAAGATGTTGACGAGCGCCAGCACGAAGCCGACGATCGCGGCGGGGATGGCGAGAACAGGGACGAACCAGCCGACGCCGGCGCCCGCGAGCAGGAGGACGAAGCAGATCGCCGTCTTCGTGATGGTGTCTTCGACCGTCATCCGGTCGGTGTCCGCGGCCGTCGCCGACGGCGACTGGTACATCTGCTCCAGGTTCTCGGCGGAGACGGTCGCGGCCTGACCGTTGGTGGAGAACGCCGGGTTCGTAGAGAAGGCCGGGTTGTTGAGTGCCATGAGCTCCTCGTTCTATGGGTGGACCGGTTAACGGTCGTCTTCAGTCAAATCTACGGGGTTCTTTTCTGAGAGTTCTGACAGATTGCCATGAATCGAATCGGATGGCGATCCATTTCGCCAGCCAGGCGGCCCCGACGATGACCGTCGTGCTCGTGGCGATGGTGATCCAGCCGTGCTCGTAGTCGTGCACGAACAGGGGGAGGAGGGCGCTCCAGGCGGCGGGGAGGAGGAGGACGGCGAACGACGGGAGCGGGCGGAGACGGACGAGCAGCCAGGCGGCGAGGACGACCGCGTAGCACCAGGCGAAGCCGGAGCCGCCGAGCATGAGCCAGGTGAACCCGAGGACGGGCAGCGGGACGGCGACGCGCCGGCCGATCGTCGAGGGGAGCACGGCCCAGCCGGCCGGCTGCATGAGCGATCCGATGAGGAGGAACGCAAGGCTGTACGTCGTGGTCCCGAGCACGCACGCGGTTCCGACGACGAGCATCGCGAGTCCGGCGATCAGCCGTGGGCGGTAGCCGCCCCAGCGGAGCGGGAGGAGGGACGCGGGCTCCCTCCAGCCCGCGCCGGCGAGCGCGGCGGCGTCGGGCCCCGCGGGGTCGCGGGGCGAAGGGGCCGTGCTCGGATCGGCGGACACCCGTCGATTCTGGCACTCCTGGCGCGTCGACAACCCGGTATTCCGGTCCCGCGGGCGCGCGCGTACCCCGGGCTAGGATCGGGCCATGCGCGCGCGAACGGCTCCCGTGGTCATCGGTCACCGCGGGGCTCCGGGGTATCGGCCGGAACATACGCAGGGCTCGTATGAGCTGGCGTTCCAGCTGGGTGCCGACGCCGTCGAGCCTGACATCGTGGCAACGAAGGACGGCGTGCTCGTCCTTCGCCACGAGAACGAGATCTCCGGAACGACCGATATCGCCGAGCGGGCAGAGTTCGCCGATCGCCGGACGACCAAGGAGGTCGACGGGATCGCCGTGACCGGGTGGTTCACGGAGGACTTCACCTGGGACGAGCTGTCCACCGTGCGGGCCCGGGAGCGCATCCCGGCTCTGCGGCAGCACAGCTCGACGTTCGACGGGCACTATCCGCTGTTGCGTCTGAGCGACCTGCTCGAACTGATCGACCGCGCGGGGGAGGGATCGTCGCGGCCGCCCGGCTTGGTGGCCGAGCTGAAGCACGCGACGTATTTCGAGGCCGCGGGGTATCCGCTTGACGAGCTCCTGCTGCGCGATCTCGCGGAGGCGGGCTGGACGGATCGCGCCGGCGTGGTGGTCGAGAGCTTCGAGCACACCGTGCTGGCGAAGCTGCACGAGCGCGGATTCCGGGGCCGGCGCGTGTATCTGCTGGAGGATGCGGGCGCGCCCGCGGATCGCGTCGCGGCACTCGGGTCGTCGGCGCCCGGGTACGACACCGACCTGAGCCTCCGCGGTCTGTATGCGCTGGGCTCTGCGGCGCCGTCGGCCGCGGACCGGGTCGACGGCATCAGCGTCGAGACCTCGCTCGTGCTGTCCTCCGGCTCGGTGTCGATGGCGCTGTTCGGGGAGGACGACGCCGCAGATGTCGGCGCGGTCACCTCCGACTTGGTCGATCTCGCGCACTCAGCGGGCCTTGCGGTGTTCTGCTGGACTCTGCGCCCGGAGAACGGGACGCTTCCCGCCGAGTTCCGGAGCGGTGACGCCGAGGGGGCCTGGGGGGATTGGCGGCGCTACTTCTCGATCCTGCTGCACTCCGGCGTGGACGGCGTGTTCGCGGACCACCCCGACCTGGCGGTGGCCGTGCGCGACGGTCGCTGACCGCGCTCGCGGCCGAATGACGGTGGCAGCGACTAAAATCGACTGCAGACATGACGAGCCTTCCCGACGCCCCGCAGACCACCCCTTCCTCCGTCCCGATCATCCTGGACGGGTGGCAGGGCGACGGCACCGACGTCGACGCGACCCCGGGCTCCGGCCGGGGCACGGGCGGCGGGCGGGGCTCGCGCGGAACGGGAGGCCCGGGTGGTTCCGGCCACTGGCGCGGGCCGAGCGAGCGCCTGTTCGAAGGGCTGAACCCGCAGCAGCGCGAAGCGGCCGAGTACCGTGGGCAGGCGCTGCTCATCGTGGCAGGTGCAGGCTCCGGCAAGACCAGCGTCCTGACCCGGCGCATCGCCGGGCTGATCGAGAGCCGCGAGGCGTGGCCGAGCGAGATCCTGGCCATCACCTTCACCAACAAGGCGGCCAACGAGATGCGCGAGCGCGTCGAGCAGCTGCTCGGCGGTAAGGCGCAGGGAATGTGGATCTCGACGTTCCACTCGGCCTGCGTGCGCATCCTCCGGCGCGAGGCCGAGACGATCGGCAAGACGCCGAGCTTCACCATCTACGACTCGGGCGACTCCCGCGCACTGCTGAAGCGCATCATCAAGGAGCTCGACGCCGACACTCTCGGATTCACCGTCGGCAGCGCGGCGAACCGCATCTCGAAGCTCAAGAACGAGCTCACCGATCTGGAGACCCACGCGCGCTCGGCCAACCTGAGCGACCCGCAAGAGGTCATGTTCCTCGAGATCTTCCGCCAGTACACGCGGGAGCTCCGACGCGCCAACGCCTTCGACTTCGACGATCTCATCGCCGAGACGGTGTTCCTCTTCCGCGCCTTCCCGCGGGTGGCTGCGCTGTACCAGAGCCGGTTCCGGCACATCCTGGTCGACGAGTACCAGGACACCAACCACGCGCAGTACTCGCTGATCCGCGAACTCACCATGCCGGTCGCTCCGGACATCGCCGACGACCTGGAGGCACACGGCCGCAATGTCGGCCCGCTGCGCGACGCTGCGGGCGTCATCCCGAGCGCCTCGCTCACCGTCGTGGGCGACTCGGACCAGTCGATCTACGCGTTCCGCGGCGCCGACATCCGCAACATCGTCGAGTTCGAGCGCGACTTCCCGGGCGCGAAGGTGGTGCTGCTGGAGCAGAACTACCGTTCGACGCAGAACATCCTGAGCGCTGCCAACGCCGTGATCTCCAACAACTTCGATCGCAAGGACAAGAAGCTGTGGACCGCCGTCGGCGACGGCGAGAAGATCGTCGGCTACACCGGGTACTCGGGCCACGACGAGGCCCAGTTCGTGGCCGACGAGATCGAGAAGCTGCACAGCGCCGGGATGGACTACAAGGACATCGCCGTCTTCTACCGCACCAACGCCCAGACCCGTGCGCTGGAGGAGATCTTCATCCGCTCGGCCCTGCCGTACAAGGTGATGGGCGGCACGAAGTTCTACGAGCGGGCCGAGATCAAGGACGCCATGGCGTATCTGATCACGGTCGCGAACCCGAGCGACATGCTGGCGCTCCGCCGCATCCTGAACACGCCCAAGCGAGGCATCGGACCGGCGACGGAGACCCAGCTGGCGAGCTACGCGGAGGACAACGGACTGACGTTCCGCGCGGCCATGCGCGACGCGGGCTCGCTGGGTCTCGGCCCCAAGGTGACGAACGCGATCCTGCAGCTGTCGAACCTGCTGGACGAGGCGGCGGCGAAGATCGACCCGTCGAACCCGGCCGGAGTCTCGCCGGTCGCCGACATCCTGACCTTCCTCCTGGACGGCAGCGGCTACCTCGAGGTGCTGCGCAACAGCCGCGACCCGCAGGACGAGGCGCGAGCGGAGAACGTGGACGAGCTCGTCGCCGTGACCCGCGAGTTCGCGCGCAACAACCCGGACGGGACGCTGGTCGACTTCCTCACCGAGGTATCGCTGGTAGCGGCCGCGGATGAGATCGACGACTCCAGCGGCTCGGTGTCGCTGATGACGCTGCACACGGCGAAGGGCTTGGAGTACGACGCCGTGTTCCTCACCGGAATCGAGGAGGACCTCCTGCCGCACCGGATGTCGGCGAACGAGCCCGGCGGCCCGGCGGAGGAGCGCCGCCTGTTCTACGTGGGCATCACGCGTGCGAAAAAGCGCCTGTTTCTGTCGCTGGCGATGACGCGCGCGCAGTTCGGCGAGACCGCGGTCGCGATGCCGAGTCGTTACCTGCAAGAGATCCCCGCCGATCTGATCGATTGGCGCCAGTCGCCGGGTTCGGCGAACGGCCGCGGCGGCACGCAGTCCCGTGCGCTCAACGCACGGCGCCCGGGGCTGGGCGCCGGTTCCGGCGGGACCGGGTGGAACGACCCGCTCTCGTCGTCGACGTTCCGCCAGGAGCGCCCGAAGGCGGAGTGGCCGAACCGCGTCACGGGCAAGGTCCGCGACAACGGCGACCTCGAGCTGTCGCCCGGCGATCGCATCCGCCATTCCGACTTCGGCGAGGGCCGGGTCACGCAGGTGACCGGGCAGGGCGCGAAGCGCGTCGCGCATGTCCAGTTCGACAAGGTGGGCGCGAAGAAGCTCCTCATCAAGATCGCCCCGATCGACAAGCTGTGACGGCGGCTGCCCCCGCAGAACGGAAGGGCGGAACTCCGCGCAACCTCGAAGTCGGTCTGCGTGCGGCCGTCGCAGTCGCGGTGCCGCTGTTCCTGCTCTTCGCGGCCGGTCGGCTCGATCTGACCGCGTACGCCGCCTTCGGTGCGTTCACCGCGCTGTACGGGAGGAACGAGCCGTACCGGGTGCGGGTGCGGACCCTGACCGTCGCGGCTGTCGCGCTGCTCGTGAGCATTTCCGCCGGCGTCGGTCTCGCCGTGCTCGGTGAACCACTCGCGCTCGTGGCCGTTGCGCTGGTGCTGGTCGTCGGCGGCGGAACCCTCTTCGTCACGGTCTTCCAGATGATGCCGCCGCAGGCGCTGTTCTTCGTCTTCGCCCTGCTGGTCTGCGCCGCCGTACCGACTCCGGCGGCGGACGCGCTCCCGCGCATCGGTCTTGCGGTCGCGGCGGCGGCGTTCGCGTGGCTGCTGACCATGTCCGGCTGGGCGGTGCGTCGCATCCCGGGCGTCGCGCGCAGTGCCTTGGGGCGCTCCGGATTCGTGCCCGAGCTGCGTCGGCGGCCTGGCATCGACACAGCCGCCGTCAGGGATGCCCGGGTCTGGCTCACGGTGGCCCAGAACGTCGTCGGCGTGCTGATCGCCGGAGGTGTCGCCCTCGCGTTCGGGCTCGGTCATGCCTACTGGGCCGTGGTGAGCGTCGTGGCCGTGATCCCGCCGGCGCGGGCGGCGCACTCCATTTCGCGTTCCCTGCACCGGATCGTGGGGACGATCGTGGGAGTCGGGGTGACGGCCCTGTTGCTTGTCTGGTCGCCTCCGGCCGTCGCGATCATCTGCGTGATCGTGGTGTGCCAGTTCTTCGCCGAGATCCTGGTCGCCCGGCACTACGGCGCCGCCCTCGTCTTCATCACGCCGCTGGCCCTGTCGGTCTCGCACCTGGCGAGTCCGACTCCCCTGAACGTGCTGGTCGTTGACCGCGTCCTCGAGACGGTCCTCGGCGCGGGCGTGGGCATCGCGCTGGTGCTGCTCGCCCGCGCCGTCGAGCGCCGACGGGGTCTCGACGCCTAGCGCTGCGCGGTCGGCTTCGTCGCGCCACGATCCTCGGGGCCGGCTGCACCCGGTGCGAGGACCGCCCGCCGGAGCTTCGCCCGATAGCGCTCCCGCGGCACGTGGCGGAGCCGGAGCGGAAGCCGAGGGTAGACCGACGCGGTCCATCGCATCGCCCGCTCGAACCGGAGCTGCCGCCTCTCGTCCCACGGGAGCCCGAACTGTTGTCTCACCGATTCGGGAAGGAGACCGGCTGTTACAAGCCGCACCAGGGGCAGGGTCGGGCGGAGCCACCACGGCACGCGACGTGGATGCAGGATCTGCCGTGACACCGCCCGTACGTCGTCGTTCACCCCGAGCAATAGGAGCATCCGCTCCCAGTAGGCGTCGAAGTCCGCGCGCCGGGCCGGCCATCGGTCGCGGGTGAGCTGCAGGTTGGAGAGAGCCCCCGAGAGGTCCTCGTACGCGCTGTCCGCTTGTGCGGGGGTGAGCGGACCGAACACTCGCCGATGCAGATCCATCACCGTCTGATAGAGGGTAGCGGCCACCCAGAGCTGGAGCTCCGGATCGAAGGCGTTGTAGGCCGAACCGTCCGCGGCGATCGTCCCGCGGACGGGCGCATGCGCGCGGTTCACGATTCTCCGCATGGCCGCGAGCTCTGCCTCCGAGCCGAACATGGTCGCCGTGAGATAGACCATCGTGCCGTCGAACCGGTCCATGAGCCGCTCGGCGAAGTCGCTGTGCTCGACGACGCCCTGGCCGACCGAGGGATGCGCGATCTGCAACAGAAGCGCACGGCCTCCGCCTGCCAAGGTCAGCGCCTCGGAGACGATGTCCTCGACCTCGACGGGACGGTTGCGGGGATTTCTGCGCACCCGGACATCCTGTCGTCGGCTCCTGCGAGGGACCGGAGAATGACCGTCTCATGCTGCTCACGGCCCCACCCACGTCGAGCGGGCTCGCCGGGGGCGCACGTTACGTCGACCGGTGACGTGCGGAGGCCGACCGGGGCGGTCGACCATCTCGGGGTCGAGGACCGCTCCCTCGAGTGCCGCACGCCTCCCGCGTGCGCGACGGGCTCCGCGGGTCCGCAGCCGGCCGGCGATCAGCAGCAGCACGCCTGCGACGCCGGTGCCGGAGCCCCATACTGCCGGCAGGAGGGCGTCGGCGCCCGTGTCGGCCAGTCGCGTCTGAGTGAGCGCGGGCTCGACATCCGGCACCGGGACGGTGGGAGTCTGCGCCCGGGTGATCTCCGTGGCGATGCCGAACTCGGACGTCCACGGGTGTACCCGTGCGCTGCCTGCATCGGGATCGGTACGTCCCGGGTCGATGCGTTCGGTCCAGACGTAGTAGCCGTCGGCCGGCAGAGTGCAGGTCGGAGTGGTGTATTCGCCGACCCCGTCGATCACCGTCTCGACCGTGCAGACGGTGGGCGAGTCCGGCGGCGGTGCGGGGGAGTGGGCGATCGGGTCGGCGAACGGCCCGAGTAGCGTGCTCTCGACGACCGCGGTGACGGCGGTGAAGCCGTCGTCGCTGGAACGAACTCCCCAGGTCGGTAACAGCCCATCACCCTCGGCGACACTCACGGTGAGGTGGTCCGCGATCTCGGCGCCCGGATGCGCTTCCGCCAGAGAGGTTCGCGTAACCACCTGGGGCTGGAACGGCAGTGGTGACGGACCGGTCGCGTGCGCCTCGGCCTGCGCGTTCGCCGTGGACGGTTCCGCGATCAGCACGGCCTGAGCATCCGTCGTCGGCAGAGCGACGGTGATCCGGTTGCCGTAGGGAAGCTCCCCGGTCTTCGCGGTGGCGCTCACGGCGACGCTGGCCTCCGAGCCGGTCGGCCGGATCGCGACATCGGTCCCGGACCGGATCGTGCCGGCGCTCCCGCCGCCGTCGAGTGTGGCTCCCGTGAGGGAGACGGAGACCGGGTGGGCCCCGCTGGGGAGCAGCTCCGGACCGGCGATGCGATCGACGGTGAGCTCGACTCGCAGGCGGCCCGCTCCCGTCTCGGCGAGTTCGACGACAACGGCGGCGCGCACGCCCGTCGAGGCGCGGCTTCGTGCCTCGGCCAGCATCTCGACCGCTCGCGCGTAGACGCGGTCGCTGTCGGCTCCGGCCCGTGCCGCGTGCTCACGTGCCTCGGGCTCGGACATCCCGGCGTACATCCACGTCGCCAGCTGGCCGGCGGCCGCGGTGAGTCGGTCGCTGCTCCCCGCCCAGGTGCGGGCGAAGTAGGCGAACATCGCCGACTGCTCCGGCGTCCACCAGCCCATTCCGGCCGGGTCGGCGTAGCTGTACTGGAGGCCGACCGGTGCGACCTTGCCGGGATTCAGGCAGAAGCCCAGTGCGCCGTCGTCGAAATGGTAGGCGCCCAGCCACCAGCCGTCGGCCGACTGGTATCCGGGACCGTGGCCGTCGCCCACAAGGGCGCGCGCCGGCCCGGCAGCGGGGGTGAGCGCTCCATGGAGGACGCCGAGGAAGACGGCGAGCCCCGCGAGGCACACAGCGGAGATCAGGGTGAAAGGTCGATGAGTCATGCCTCCACCGTCGCGGCGCCGGCGGCGCCGCGTGGTCGCTGTCGACGGATCGGTGGACAACGGCGTTCGCCGAGGACCTGTGAACACCTCGGCCGGTTTCGGCCCGTTCAGGGGAAGGGTCTAAAGTTCTTCCTGGCGAATTTATCTCGGCGTCGAGCTATTCTCGCGCCGGACCGTCAGGAGAAATCAGCCGGCAGCCACGAGCGCACCGGAACACCAGCGGATTGGATAACCGTGGATCTATACGAGTACCAGGCCAGAGACCTGTTTGAGAAGTACGGGGTCCCGGTGCTTCCGGGCATCGTCGCCGACACCCCCGAGGAGGTGCGTGCGGCTGCCGAGAAGCTGGGCGGCGTGACCGTCGTCAAGGCGCAGGTCAAGACCGGTGGTCGCGGAAAGGCCGGCGGTGTCAAGGTCGCGAAGAACGCCGATGAGGCGGAGGCAGCGGCGCAGGCCATCCTCGGACTCGACATCAAGGGCCACGTCGTCCGTCGCGTCATGGTCGCCGGCGGCGCCCGCATCGCTCGCGAGTTCTACTTCTCGGTGCTCCTCGACCGCGCCAACCGCTCCTACCTCTCGCTGACCAGCGTCGAGGGCGGCATGGAGATCGAGCAGCTCGCTGTGGAGAAGCCGGAGGCGCTCGCCCGCGTCGAGGTCGACCCGCGCGGCGGCATCGACCACGCGAAGGCCGTCGAGATCGCCCAGGCCGCCGGATTCCCGGAGGACCTGGTCGAGAATGTCGCCGATGTCTTCGTCAAGCTCTACGAGGTCTACACGGGCGAGGACGCGACCCTCGTCGAGGTGAACCCGCTCGTCCTCACCGAGGAGGGCGACATCATCGCTCTCGACGGCAAGGTCTCGCTCGACGAGAACGCCGACTTCCGTCACCCCGACCACGAGGCGCTCGAGGACAAGGACGCGGCCGACCCGCTGGAGGCCAAGGCCAAGGCGGCGAACCTCAACTACGTCAAGCTCGACGGCCAGGTCGGCATCATCGGCAACGGCGCGGGCCTCGTCATGTCGACGCTGGACGTCGTCGCCTACGCCGGCGAGAAGCACCAGGGCGTCAAGCCGGCCAACTTCCTCGACATCGGCGGCGGCGCGTCCGCGGAGGTCATGGCCGCGGGTCTCGACGTCATCCTCAACGACCCGCAGGTGAAGAGCGTGTTCGTGAACGTCTTCGGCGGGATCACCGCGTGCGACGCGGTCGCCAACGGCATCGTGAAGGCCCTGGAGATCCTCGGCGACGAGGCGAACAAGCCGCTGGTCGTGCGTCTCGACGGCAACAACGTCGACGAGGGGCGCCGCATCCTGACCGAGGCCAACCACCCGCTGGTCACCCTCGCGCTCACCATGGACGAGGGCGCCGACAAGGCCGCCGAGCTGGCCGCGAAGTAAGCGAAGGACGAACGAGAATGTCTATCTTCCTCAACAAGGACTCCAAGGTCATCGTCCAGGGCATCACCGGCGGCGAGGGCACGAAGCACACCGCTCTGATGCTGAAGGCCGGCACCCAGGTCGTCGGCGGCGTCAACGCCCGCAAGGCCGGCACGACCGTCACCCACGGCGATGTCGAGCTCCCCGTGTTCGGCACGGTCGTCGAGGCCATCGAGAAGACCGGCGCTGATGTGTCGATCATCTTCGTGCCGCCGGCGTTCGCGAAGGACGCGATGGTCGAGGCCATCGACGCCGAGATCCCGCTGCTCGTCGTGATCACCGAGGGCATCCCGGTGCAGGACTCCGCAGAGGCGTGGGCCTACGCCAAGGAGAAGGGCAACAAGACCCGGATCATCGGCCCGAACTGCCCCGGAATCATCACGCCCGGCGAGTCGCTGGTGGGGATCACCCCCGCGACCATCACCGGCAAGGGCCCGATCGGCCTCGTCTCGAAGTCGGGCACGCTGACCTACCAGATGATGTACGAGCTCCGGGACCTCGGCTTCTCGACCGCCATCGGCATCGGCGGCGACCCGGTCATCGGCACGACGCACATCGACGCGCTCGCCGCGTTCGAGGCCGACCCGGAGACGAAGGCCATCGTGATGATCGGCGAGATCGGCGGGGACGCCGAGGAGCGTGCCGCCGACTTCATCAAGGCGAATGTGACCAAGCCGGTCGTCGGCTACGTCGCGGGCTTCACGGCGCCCGAGGGCAAGACCATGGGCCACGCCGGCGCCATCGTGTCGGGCTCGGCGGGCACCGCCCAGGCCAAGAAGGAGGCGCTGGAGGCGGCGGGCGTCAAGGTCGGCAAGACGCCGTCCGAGACCGCAGAGCTGCTGCGTGAGGTCTACGCCGCGCTGTAATCGCGCCACGTACCACCGCGAAGGCCGGGACCCGGGAGGTCCCGGCCTTCGTCGTTCCCGCGCCGGCCACTCCGCTCAGGTACTCCCTGCCGCACACGGCGACCGCGGCGCTACAGTGAGCGCACCGTGCCGGAAGGAGACGCTGATGGCTCGTCCGACGAACACCGAGCTGCTGCAGCGCATCGCAGCCCTGGAGGAGGAGAACGCGGCGCTCCGCATGCAGAGCGCCGATCCTGCGGCCGATACAGTGCCGATCGCGTCGTCCCCGCCGGTCAAGCACCAGCGCAGCTGGGCGTGGACCCTGCTCGCGACCGTCCTGATCGTCCTCGGCGCCATCCTCGCGCCCGTCGCGGTGATCTCGTCGTGGGCGAAGGTCCAGCTGACGGACACCGACTCCTTCGTCTCGACCTACGCCCCGCTCGCGCATGACGCCGGCGTCCAGGCGTTCGTCACCGACGAAGCCGTGAAAGCCGTACAGGACAACGTGGACATCGACGGGCTGACGTCTCAGGTGATCGACGGCATCACCGATCTCGGCACGGGCCCGGTCGCCACCAAGGCTCTGGAGTCGCTGAAGGCTCCGCTCGCTCAGGGCATCGAATCGCTGCTGCGTTCGACCGTCCAGCGCTTCGTCGCCTCGGATGCGTTCGCGCAGGTCTGGCAGCAGGCGCTCCGGACGAGTCACGATCAGCTCATCGCGACGATGCAGAACGACCCGAAGGCGGCCATCACGGTCGGGTCGGACGGCTCCGTCGGCATCCAGCTCGCCCCGATCATCGACCGGGTGAAACAGCTGCTGGTGGATCAGGGGGTGACGTTCGCGGCGCAGATCCCGTCGGTGGACCGCACCATCACCGTTGCACAGAATTCGTCCATCCCCACTCTGCAGCTCTTCTACGGGCTGGCGGTCGCGGCCGGTGCGTGGCTGCCCTGGGTCGCCATCGGGCTGCTGGCGTTGGGCGTCGTCGTCGCCCGCCGTCGTGCCCTCGCTCTGATCTGGGCTGCGGTCGCGCTGGGCCTCGCCATGGGGATCACCCTGGCCGCGATCGGGATCGGCCGGCTCGTCTTCGTCTCGTCGGTGTCGCCGTCGCTCGTCCCCTCGGGGCTGGCGCAGACGCTGTTCTCGACGGTGACGGATGCGATGATCGCGACCGCCGTCGCCGTGCTGGTCCTCGCGATCGCTGTCGCCGTGGTCGGGTGGTTCTCCGGCCCGTTCGCCGTTCCCCGGAGGCTGCGCGGTTTCTTCGGCGACGGTGTCGCCTGGGTGCGCCAGTCGGCGGAGCGTCACGGCATCACGACCGGCCGGGCGGGCGAGTGGATGTACGCCCAGCGCACGCTGCTCCGCGCGGCCGTGGCGGTGATCGCCGCCGCCGTCGTGCTGTTCGTCCGCCCGCTCACACCGGCTCTGATCATCTGGACGCTGGTGCTCGCGGCGCTGGTCGTCGCGATCCTCGAACTGGTGCAGCGGCCGGTCATCACCGTGCCGGAGCAGGCCGACGACGAGACGCCGGTGGTCACGGTCTCCTGAGCGCCGAAGTGTCGGCCCTCCGGGCCGCGTGCGCGCCGGTAGGCTCCGTTCGGTCATGAGTCGCACAACCGTCGCCCTGCTCGCCGCGCTGGAGGCGCTCATCGTCGCCGCCATCGGCATCGGGATCTGTCTCGTCCCGATCACGATCCTCTGGGCGGCGCAGTACCAGCTCGGCGCCGATTTCACGGTCGTGTGGCGTTCCGCCGCCGACATCTGGCTGGTCGGCCACGGGGTCAACCTGACCATCGCTCTCGATCCGCAGACGGTCGCGCAACTCGGCCTACCGGCCGCGGCGGTGCCGTTCCAGGTGACGATCGCGCTGCTCGGGTTCGCCGCCCTGACCGCCGGGCTGGGCGTTTGGACCGGGATGCGCGCAGCCGAGACCGATCAGCGCGCGGTCGGTGCCCTGAGCGCGCTGGCGGCTTTCGCGGTGATCTCGACGCTCGTGGTCCTGACCGCGGGCTCCGCGGTGGCGCAGCCGTCTCTCTGGCAGGGCATCATCCTGCCGCCCTTCGTCTACGGGGTCGGGATCGCCGCCGGATTCGGCTTCGCCGCGCTGCGCGGCGGGGCGCCCGCCGAGGCCGGGTCCGTTCCCGCGTCGGGGGATCGGGATGCGACGGGCGCGCTCGACGGCGGCATCGGCGGCTCCTCGCCGGGCCGGGCGGCCGCGCCGGCCGTCCTCTCCGTGCTGCGGACCGCCACCGTGCCGATCCCCGGCGCCCTGCGCACCGGCGCGGCCGCCGCACTGCGGGCCGGGACGGCGGCGACCGCCATCGTGATCGGCGTGGCCGCTCTGGTGGTCGCGCTGCTGATCTTCGGCAATTACGGGACGATCATCAGCCTCTACGAGCAGCTGCAGACCGGTGTCGCCGGGGGAGCGGCGCTGACCATCGGGCAGCTCGCCGTCATCCCGAACGTCGTGGTGTGGATGGCGTCGTGGCTGGTCGGGCCCGGCTTCGCCCTCGGCACCGGGTCGTCGGTGAGCCCGATCAGCACCGCGCTGGGCCCGTTGCCGGGGCTGCCGCTCTTCGGCATCATCCCCGCCGGCGGGTGGAGCTTCGGCCTGGTCGGTGTCGTCGTCCCGATCCTCGCCGGCTTCGTCTCCGGTGTCCTGGTCCGCTCGCGGACGGCGGTTCGGGGGCTCGATGGCCTGCAGGCCCTGCTGCTGACCGCGCTCGGGATCGGCGCGGTCGCCGGGATCGAGCTGGGGCTCCTGGCGTGGTGGTCGTCCGGTGCGCTCGGACCCGGGCGCTTGCACGATGTGGGACCGAACCCGTGGCTGGTCGGCGCGCTGGCGGCCGCGGAGGTCGCCGTCGCCGCAGGGATCGGGCTGGCGGCGGCCGGGCGCGGCCGCAGGTGATCGAGCCGGTCGTCGCACGCCGCTAGGCTGGTGGAGTGCTCTCGATCGTGGTGCTGATCTCCGGTGGCGGCTCCAACCTGCGTGCCCTGCTGGAGGCCTCGGAAGACGCCGAGTTCCCCGCCCGTGTCGTCGCCGTGGGCGCCGACCGCGACGCGGACGGCTTCGAGCACGCGGAGCGCTTCGGCATCCCGACCTTCACGGTGCCGTTCACGTCGTATCCGAGCCGGGAGGAGTGGGGCGACGCCCTGCTCGAGCAGATCCGCCAGTGGGAGCCCGACCTGACCATCCTGTCCGGCTTCATGCGTCTGGTGCCGCCACGGGTGGTCGAAGCGCTGTCGCCGCGGCTCATCAACACGCACCCCGCGTACCTGCCCGAGTTCCCGGGCGCGCACGCGGTCCGCGACGCGCTCGCCGCCGGCGTGACCCAGACCGGGGCGAGCCTGATCGTCGTCGACAACGGTGTGGACGCCGGCCCCATCATCAGCCAGGAGCGCGTGGAGGTGGAGCCGGGCGACACCGAGGCCGCCCTCCACGAGCGCATCAAACCTGTGGAGCGACGGCTGCTCATCGACGCCGTGCTCGACATCGCCAACGGACACATCGACCTCGAGGAGCTTGCCCGAGCATGAGCGGACCCCGTCACGACGCCAGCCTGTACCGCGAGCGGGATCTCGTCCCGATCCGCCGCGCCCTGATCTCGGTCAGCGACAAGACCGGACTGCTCGACCTGGCATCCGCGCTCGCCGCGGCGGGAGTGGAGGTCGTCTCCACCGGCTCCACGGCACAGACCATCCGCGACGCCGGTCACGCGGTGACCGATGTCGCCAGCGTCACCGGGTTCCCGGAGTCGCTCGACGGGCGCGTGAAGACGCTGCACCCGGCCATCCACTCGGGCCTCCTCGCCGACCTCCGGCTGGCGTCGCACGAGGAGCAGCTCAAGGACCTCGGCATCGAGCCGTTCGAGCTCGTCGTCGTCAACCTGTACCCGTTCGTCGAGACGGTTGCTTCCGGCGCGGTCGGCAACGACGTCGTCGAGCAGATCGACATCGGCGGCCCGGCCATGGTGCGCGCCGCCGCGAAGAACCACGCCAACGTGGCGATCGTGGTGTCGCCAACAGACTACGACGGCATCGTGGATGCGATCGCCGCCGGCGGCACGACCTTCGACCAGCGGCGCGAGCTCGCGTCGAAGGCATTCGCGCACACGGCCGCCTACGACGGCGCCGTCGCCGCCTGGTTCGCGGGCGCAGCCCCCTCCACCGACGACTTCCCCGAGCGGTGGGAGGCGCGGGCCGAGCTCAAGCAGACCCTCCGCTACGGCGAGAACTCGCACCAGGCGGCCGCCCTCTACGCCGACCCGAAGGGCACCGGCATCGCCCAGGCGACCCAGCTCGGCGGCAAGGAGATGTCGTACAACAACTACGTGGATGCGGACGCCGCCCTGCGCAGCGCCTACGACTTCCGCGAGCCGGCCGTCGCCATCATCAAGCACGCGAACCCCTGCGGAATCGCCGTCGCGGACGACATCGCCGAGGCGCACCGCAAGGCGCACGAGTGCGACCCGGTGTCTGCGTACGGCGGCGTGATCGCGGCCAACCGCACGGTCACCCTCGCCATGGCCGAGACCGTGAAGGGCATCTTCACCGAGGTGCTGATCGCCCCGGGCTACGAACCGGAGGCGCTGGAGCTCCTGCAGACGAAGAAGAACCTCCGCATCCTGCAGCTGCCCGAGGGGTACGCCCGCGCGCTGACCGAGTTCCGCCAGATCTCGGGTGGCGTGCTCGTGCAGGACTCCGACCGCTTCGACGAGTTTTCGTCGGAAGCCTGGACCCTGGTCGCCGGCGAAGAGGCCGACGCGGCGACCCGCGCCGACCTCGAGTTCGCGTGGAAGGCATGCCGCGCCGTGAAGTCGAACGCCATCCTGCTCGCCCACCACGGCGCCTCCGTCGGGGTCGGCATGGGCCAGGTCAACCGCGTCGACTCGTGCACCCTGGCGGTCAGCCGGGCGGGGGAGCGGGCGGCCGGCTCCGTGGCCGCATCCGACGCGTTCTTCCCGTTCGCCGACGGACCGCAGATCCTCATCGACGCGGGCGTCCGCGCGATCGTGCAGCCGGGCGGCAGCATCCGCGACGAAGATGTGATCGCGGCGGCGAAGGCGGCTGGAGTCACCATGTACTTCACCGGCGAGCGGCACTTCTTCCACTAGGAGAACGCGCGGCGACGTTGCCTCCGCGGCCGGGTCGCGGGAGAATGGACGGCGGTCCACAAGACCGTCATACATTTTCACCGCGATCCCACGAGGAGACACCGATGTCCGTCCTGCCCGCAGACCTGCCGCACGAAACACTGCACGTGGTGAAGGGGAGGCGGAGCGGTCTCACCATCAGCATCGCGGTCCACTCCACCGTCCTCGGCCCGGCCCTCGGCGGATGCCGGGTCTGGACGTACGACTCCTGGCAGGAGGCGGTCGCCGACTCGCTGCGGCTGGCGGAGGGCATGACCCTCAAGAACGCTGCGGCCGGTCTCCACCGCGGCGGGGGCAAGGCCGTCGTCTATGTGCCGCGCGGCACGGTGCTCACACCGACCGAGCGCTACGAGGCCATGCTCGATCTCGGCGACGCCGTCGAGACGCTCGGCGGCAGCTACATGACCGCGGAGGATGTTGGCACGAGCGCCGAGGACATGTCCGTCGTCGCGTCGCGCACCGCGCACGTCTGCGGCCTCCCGCCGTCGGAGGGCGGGGTCGGGGAGCCCAGCGATGCGACCGCGGCAGGCGTCTACGCCGGTCTGCAGGCCACTATGGAGCGTGCGTTCGGCAGCCGGGATGTCGCCGGCCGCCACGTGATCGTGCTCGGCCTCGGCCACGTGGGATCGCTCATCGCCATGCGCCTCGCCAGCGAAGGCGCCGTGCTCACCGTCACGGACGTGAACCCCGCGAAGCGCGCCCTCGCGGACGCGCTCGGCGCCACCTGGGTAGAGCCGGAGGACGCCCACCGCGTCGAGGGCGATGTCTTCGTCCCCGCCGGTGTCGGCGGAGTCCTGACCGACCGGGTGATCGACGAGCTCCGGGTCGCCGCGGTCGTCGGCCCCGCGAACAACCAGCTCGCGCACCGCTCTGGAGCGGAGCGTCTCGCCGCACGCGGCATCCTGTGGGCTCCCGACTTCGTCGTCAACGCGGGCGGTGTGATCTTCCTGTCGATGGCGGGCGAGCCCGGCGTGACCGCCGAGGCCACGCAGGAGCGCGTCGAGCGGATCGGCGACACGGTCGCCGAGATCTTCCGGGCGGCCGACCAGCGCGGGGTCACCACACTGCAGGCAGCGGAGGAGCTCGCGCTCGACCGGCTCCGGGAGCCAGCGAACGCATAGCAGCGCTCCGCTAGGTTGGTTCCCATGACGTCTTCCTGGGGCCGCCGGCTCATCGCATCCCTTGTCGCTGCCCTCGTGGTGGTCCTCGTCGTTCACGCGGCGATGATCGCCGCGTTCTACGTGGGGAGCCTCGCCGGGTCGTCGGCCCCGTCGGGGGCGTTGATCGTCGCCGTCAGCAACTACTTCTCGCTGACCAGCGTCATCGCCTTCGTGCTGCTCTGGGTCGCCGGTTTCGTCGGTGCGTTCGACCGGTGGTGGACGGCGTTGATCGCGGGCGTGCTGGCCGGAGTGCTGGCGCCCGCGGTCGGGACCATCCTGACCGCCACCTCGGGCGGTTCGCCGTTCAGCGGCGACCTGATCGTCGCGGTGCTCGGCACGCTGCTCGGGATCAACCTCCTCTACGCCGTCGCCATCACCGCGCTCACTCCGACGTTCGGCCGGTGGCTGTTCCGCGTCGTCGAGGGCACCCGCAGCCGCTTCGAGACCGACCGGAAGGTCGCGCTGGTCCGCATCCCCGCCGGCAATCTCGCCGAGGGCCTGGTGACTCACATCGACCGCCAGCCGGTGGATGCGGAGCGCGCGGACGCGCAGTGGGACGCCTACGTCGCGGCCCTCTCCGAGGCCGGCTGGCAGACCGTCGAGGTCGCGAGCGCGGACTCCATGGCCGACTCCGTCTTCGTGGAGGACACCGCCGTCGTCTTCGGCGACACCGCCGTGATCACCCTGCCCGGCGCGGAGTCGCGCCGCGCGGAGGTCGTGGGCACGGAGGCCGCGCTGCGAGCGCAGGGTCTGCACCTCGAGCGCATCGAGGCGCCGGGGACGCTCGAGGGCGGCGATGTGCTCAAGGTCGGATCGACGGTCTACGTCGGTCGCGGTGGGCGCACGAACGCGGAGGGCATCCGCCAGCTCCGTGCCCTCGTCGCGCCGCTCGGGTACACCGTCGTCGCCGTACCGGTCACGAAGGCACTGCACCTGAAGACGGCTGTGACGGCGTTGCCCGACGGGACGATCATCGGCTACGAGCCGATCGTGGACGACCCGCGCGTCTTCGAGCGCTTCCTCCCCGTGCCCGAAGCGCATGGCACCGCGGTCGTCGTGCTCTCCGACGACACCGTGCTGATGTCGTCGTCGGCCCCGCAGTCGGTGGCGCTCGTGGAGGACCTCGGCTACACCGTCATCCAGGTCGACATCTCGGAGTTCGAGAAGCTCGAGGGATGCGTCACCTGCCTGTCGATCCGGATCCGCTGACTCCCTCCAGCGACTCCCGGCGTGCTCTGAGTCGAGCAGGCAGGGCGCACCACGCTGCGGTCGCCGCAGCGAGCAGGGCCGCGGCAGCCCATCCCGCACCGACGCCCGCCACCGTGGCCACGAGCACCAGCGCGGAGGTGCCGAGTGCGGTTCCGAGCTGGGCTCCGGTGTTGAGGATGCCGCTTGCGCTCCCCGCGAGGTCGTCGGGCACTGTCGTGCCGATCGTCGTCGCGGCGACGGATGAGAGCCCCAGCCCTGCGCCTGCCAGTGCGACTCCGACGAAGATGCCCCACCAGGTGCCGACGGTCAGGGCCATCAGCAGGCAGCCGAGCGCGATCGCCGCGATGCCCATCCCGCACACGGCGTAAGCACTCAGCCGCTTCAGCAACGCGCGCGTACTCGTCGAAGTGAAGATGACCGCGACGCTCAGCGCCATCAGTGTCAGTCCGGCGGCGATCGGGTCGAGTCCGAGCCGCTCCTGCAAGAACAGGGTCGCCAGGACGGCGGTCGAGCTGGTGGTCGCAGTGTTGACGAACGACAGCAGGGTGCCGTGCCGCAGCGGGCGCGACCGGAAGGCGGCCGCGGGGATGAGGGGTGCGCGGGCGGTGCGCAGCCGGATGCCGAGGAGGACGGCGAGGACGACGCCGGCACCGACCGCCGCGACGCCGATCATCCGGGTTGCTGGTTGCTCGATCCAGGCCGCGCCCGCGATGACGGCCATGACCGCGAGGATGAGAAGCGCGGCGCCCAGGGCGTCGATCGGCCCCTTCTCGAAGCGTTCGGGTACCCCCGCCACCGTGGCGACGATGCCGATCGTCAGCGCGACGGCGAGCGGCAGGTTGACCCAGAAGACGGCCGGCCACCCGAACGCCTGCACGAGCAGCCCGCCGACCAGGAAGCCGGATGCGCCCGCTGCCGCTCCCGTGGCGCTCCACGCCGCGAGGGCGCTCCTGCGCTGCGGGGCGTCTGGTGTCGCCGAGAGCAGCAGCCGCAGTGCCGAGGGGACCGACAATGCGGCGGCCGCCCCCTGCAGCGCCCGGGCGACCAGGACGACGGCGAGGGCTCCCTGGTCCCAGACGGCAGCGGTGCCGCCCAGCACGGAGACGGCGCCGAACATGCCGATGCCCACGAGCAGGATGCGTCGATGCCCGAAACGGTCGCCCAGCCGAGCGCCCAGGATGAGGACGCCGCCGAAGAACATGGCGTAGACCGTCGCCAGGGGGCCAGCCGCGGACTGCGATGCGCCCAGGCCGCTCAGGATGGCGGGAATCGCCGTGGTCGCGCTCGTCACGCCCAGGACGTCGACGAACTGCACCAGACACAGCACGAAAACGGCCCCTCTGCGCACGCGGCCACCGTACCCGGCGCCTCCGACAGGCCAACCCTCCACGGGGACGTGAGAAAAACTCTTGCATTCGGCGAGAACCTGGCAATATGCTGTAGGGCTGCCTTGTCGCGGCATAACGGACGTGTACATCGAGGCTGGGAGGACGCCATGACGACGATCGAGACCGCACGAAAGACCACCGTGCCCGGGATCGTCGCCGCTCTCGCGGCCGACGCCCGACCGTCCGGGCGGTAGCTCCCCGCCCCTCGCCGCGCGCTGCCGCGCACGACACCGGGATCGTCTGCGGACGCTCCCCGCATCCACACCACAAGACCCGCCATCGTCGGCGCGTCTTCGGCGACTCCTCCGCGTGCTCGCCGCCGGCTCCATGACGTCGGACACCTACAGAAAACGGATCATCCATGTCTGTCGCCCAGACTCCGAACACCCAGACTCCGAACACCCAGACTCCGAAAACTCGGACTCCGAAGACCGCCGCGAAGCGGAAGAGCACCGCGCGCATCCTGCTGCGCATCCTCCCGTTCGCGAAGTCCGCTGCGCCCCGCATCATCCTGGGCATGGTGGCCGCGTTGCTGGCCAGCCTCGTCGCGCTGAGCATCCCGCAGGTGCTGCGCTGGCTGGTCGACGGCCCGCTGTCGACGGGTGACCCGTCGGCCGTGTGGCCCGCCGCGCTGCTCGTGGTCGGGCTGGGTGCTGCCGAAGCGGTCTTCATCTCGCTGCGGCGCTGGTTCGTGCTGACCCCGGGGACCCACGTCGAGGCGAAGATGCGTAACGCGCTGTACGCGCAGCTGCAGGATCTCCCGGTCGCGTTCCACGACCGGTGGCCAAGCGGCCAGCTGCTGTCGCGCGCGGTCAGTGACCTCAGCATGATCCGCCGCTGGCTGTCGTTCGGCATTGTGCTGCTGGTGGTCAACGTCGTCACGATCGTGGTCGGGTTCGCGATCCTGATCGGGTGGAACTGGATCCTGGGGCTCATCTTCCTGGTGTGCTCCATCCCGCTGTGGATCTACGGGTTCGTGTTCGAGAACAAGTACTCGGTCATCGCGCGGCGCAGCCAGGATCAGGCGGGCGACCTGGCGACGGCGGTCGAGGAGTCGGTGCACGGCATCCGTGTGCTGAAGGCGTTCGGGCGCGGCAAGCACGCGCTGAAGACCTTCGAGTCGCGCGCGGAGGAGCTCCGCGGTACCGAGATCGAGAAGGCGAAGGCCATCGCCGGCATCTGGCTCTGGCTGCTGCTGGTCCCGGACGTCGCGTTCGGCATCTGCCTCGTCGTCGGCGTCTGGCTGTCGGCGCAGGGGCAGCTGTCGGTCGGCGAGCTCGTCGCGTTCTTCGCCACGGCGACCGTCCTGCGGTTCCCCGTGGAGTCGATCGGCTTCCTGCTGTCGATGACCTTCGACACCCGCACGGCGGCGGACCGCTACTTCGAGGTGATGGACGAGGTCAACACGATCACCGACCCGGCCGAGCCCAAGCACATCGCCGAGCCGCGGGGAGAGCTTGTCTTCGACGACGTGCACTTCCGGTACCAGGACTCGCCGGAGCGCTTCCCGGATCTGCTCGACGGCATCAGCCTGACGGTCCGCCCGGGGGAGACGATGGCCCTGGTCGGCTTGACCGGCTCGGGCAAGTCGACCCTGACCGCGCTGACGACACGGCTGTACGACGTGACCGGCGGCGCGGTGAAGGTAGACGGAGTGGATGTGCGCGACCTCACCCGCTACGACCTGCGCAAGGCGATCGCCATGGCGTTCGAGGATGCGACCCTGTTCTCGGCGTCCGTGCGCGACAACGTCCTGCTCGGCCGTGACGACCTCGACCCCGCATCGGCGGAGGCCGAGCGCGTGCTCACCGAGGCGCTCGAGGTGGCGCAGGCGGGCTTCGTCTACGACCTCCCCGAGGGTGTCGAGACGAAGGTCGGCGAGGAGGGGCTCAGCCTGTCCGGCGGTCAGCGACAGCGGCTCGCGCTCGCGCGTGCCGTCGCCGCGAATCCCAGCATCCTGGTGCTCGACGACCCGCTGTCGGCGCTCGACGTCGACACCGAAGCGCTCGTCGAGGCCGCGCTGCGCCGGGTGCTCGCCTCGACCACGGCCCTGATCGTCGCGCACCGCCCGTCCACGGTGATGCTCGCCGACCGGGTGGCCCTGCTGGAGGACGGCCGCGTCACCGCGGTCGGCACCCACCACGAACTGCTCGCCAGCAGCGAGCACTACCGCTTCGTCATCTCCAGCCTGGAGGACGAACAGAACGAAGAGATCCTCGAGGAGGTGAACCTGTGAGCACCACGACCGTCCTGGGCGTCGAAGGCGAAGAGCGCAACGACCTCAGCAAGGAGGAGAGCCGGCAGGTGCGGCGCCGTTCGCTGCGCCTGCTGGGCTCGCTGCTGCACCCGCTGCGGATGCGGCTGGCACTGACGGCCGTCGTGGTCGTCGTGAGCACGGCCGCCCAGGTGGCGGGTCCTGCGATCATCGCGTTCGGCATCGACAACGGCCTCCCGGCGCTGCTCAAGCAGGACTGGTTCCCGCTGGCCGCAGCCGGTGTCGCGTACCTGGTCACCGGCGTGATCGGCGCGGTGCTCATCGCCTGGTACACGGTGCTGAGCGCGCGGATCAGCCAGGCCATCCTGCTCGACCTGCGCAAGCGGGTGTTCCTGCACACGCAGAAGCTGTCGCTCGAGTTCCACGAGTCGTACACGTCCGGCCGGATCATCTCGCGCCAGACGAGCGACCTGGATTCCATCCGGGAACTGCTCGACTCGGGCATCAACCAGCTAGTCCAGGGCTTCCTGTACATGCTGTTCATCGCGATCGCGCTGTTCTCGATCGACTGGATCAGCGGTGTCGTGCTGCTCGTGTCGCTCGTGCCGCTGTACCTGCTGACGCGGTGGTTCCAGAAGCGCTCGCAGGTGCTGTTCCGCATCTCGCGGGTCGCGTCGGCGAAGCTGATCGTGCACTTCGTGGAGACCATGACCGGCATCCGCGCGGTCAAGGCGTTCCGCAAGGAGAAGCGCAACGAGAAGGACTTCGGCGGGCTGGTGGAGGACTACCGGGATGTGAACGCCCGCGTCATCCAGCTGTTCGGGATCTTCGACCCGGGGCTCGTGATGATCGGCAACGTCACGGTCGGCGTCGTGCTGCTGGTGGGCGGCTTCCGCGTCGCCGACGGGCAGCTGGCGATCGGCGTGCTGCTCGCGGTGCTGCTGTACACGCGGCGCTTCTTCGACCCGATGGAGGAGATGGCGATGTTCTACAACTCCTACCAGTCGGCCGCCGCGGCGCTGGAGAAGATCTCCGGTGTCCTGGAGGAGGAGCCCAGCGTTCCGGATCCGGTGCAGCCGGTCGACCTGTGGTCGGCGCAGGGGCACGTGAGCTTCGACGAGGTCTCTTTCGCCTACAAGAAGGACCGCGTCATCCTGCCGGAGTTCACGCTCGACATCCCGGCCGGGCAGACGGTCGCGCTGGTCGGTTCGACCGGTGCCGGCAAGTCGACGCTGGCGAAGCTGATCTCGCGCTTCTACGACCCCACCGCGGGTTCGGTGAAGCTGGACGGCGTCGACCTGCGCGACCTGCACCCGAAGGATCTGCGCCGGGCGATCGTGATGGTCACCCAGGAGGCGTACCTGTTCAGCGGCTCTGTCGCCGACAACATCGCCCTGGGCAAGCCGGATGCGACGCGCGACGAGATCGTGCGGGCGGCGGAGGCCGTCGGCGCGCACGAGTTCATCGAGGGTCTGCCGAACGGCTACGACACCGACGTGAACAAGCGCGGCGGCCGCGTCTCCGCGGGACAGCGGCAGCTGATCTCATTCGCGCGGGCGTTCCTCGCGGACCCGGCCGTGCTCATCCTGGATGAGGCGACGAGCTCGCTCGACATCCCGAGCGAGCGCCTGGTGCAGGAGGCGCTGCAGACGCTGCTCGCCGACCGCACGGCCGTGATCATCGCACACCGCCTGTCCACCGTCGCGATCGCCGACCGGGTGCTCGTCATGGAGCACGGCCGCGTGGTCGAGGACGGCACGCCCGACGACCTGATCGCGGGCACCGGCCGGTTCGCCCAGCTGCACGCGGCCTGGCGCGATTCGCTGGTGTAGCGGTCACGGTCGCGCGTGCGGCCGCGCGTCCGGCGGGGACCACGGGAGACCTCCCGTGGTCCCCGCCGTCGTCTCGGCGGCCCGGGGATGCGGCGATTGACCGCTATCAGGAGGCCACGGCGCGGTAGCCGCTAAGGTTCCTCGTGATGTCGGCGTTCAGAGGGTCGAGCCGGGGAAATCCCGTCTGGTTGCTGTGGTTGATTCTGGGTCTCACGTTCCTGTTCATCGCGTGGGAGGTCGGTTCCTGGTTCTGGTTGCAGCGTCCGGTCGAGTTCACGGAGTCCGATCTGTATGGAACCTGGGTGAGCGATGGTCCGCATCCGACGACCCTGGATTTCACGAAGGATGGCGTCGTGACGATTTCGGGTGCGCCCCTCCCTCAGGCGCCCGAAGACGAGGATCCCGTGCTGAGCGGTGTGACCGAGTGGAAATACTTCCCGGATACGCGCGATCCGAGCGTTTCGGTGGGCGGAACCCACAGCCAGTCCCTGTCTGCGGAGAACTCGATGTTCTCGACCGTTTTGGCCCTGTACACCGGTGACCCGGACTCGGCGGGCACGAGGGTGGTCTTCAGACACACGGACGGCTAACCCTGGTCGGGGCAAGCCTCGACGTCGCGGGCGATTCCGGCGGGGACCACGGGGAAGCCTCCCGTGGTCCCCGCCGCCGGTCGCCGGCCGGTCAGGGGTTGAGTCAGCCGGCCGGGGACCAGGTCGAGCGCGCCCGGGAGGGACGCAGCGTGCGGTGTCCGCCCACGCGAGCATGCGGGGTGCGGCGCACGGAGGGGGCCTCGCGGGCCAGCGCCGTGCGGAAGAGGGGCAGGCGGGACAGCAGGCCGTCGCGCATCCCGTCGCGGAGCACGACCACCTCGCAGCCCGCGTCGATGTAGGCGCTCGCCGTCGGGCCGTCGGCGAAACGTGCTGCCGCGCCGGCGGAGACGGTGATGCAGTCGGCGACGAGTGCGCGACCGGCCGTCGCCACCACGGTGGTGCGGGAGGTCGCCGGAGCGACGAGCGAGCGGATGGTGCGGGCGAGTGCCGGCCACTCGGACGGACGGATGGCCGTGCCGTCGGAGAACGTGTCGCCGAGGTCGAGCAGCTCCAGACGGCGGCCGGTCGCGGCGGACACCTCTGCGCTCGCACGCACGGCGCGCTGCAGGAGCGCGACCAGGTCGGTGGCGGCGGTGTCCGAAGCGACGGGGAGGGAGAGGCCGGCGACGCGCACCCCGAGCGCCGACGCGTACCGGGCGACCGCATCGGCGATGGCCGGGTCGACCCGGAGCAGAACCTCCGTGCCGGCCGGTGCGGAGACGAACGTGTCCAGGTCGTCCGGGTCGTCGACGACGAACCGGCGGACGCCCGCCTCCCAGGCGGAACGCCGCTGCAGCCAGCGCGCACCCGGCGTGGCGTGCAGCACCCGACCGAGGTCTGCACCCACTCGGCGGAGGGCCGGGAGTGCGGCGTCGTGGGTCACGGTGAAGCCGGCGCCCTCGGCGGAGATGGTCGCGAGAAGAGCCGGATGCGCGAGAGCGCTGACGTCGTAGTGCACGTCCACCCACGGGAAGGCAGCGCGCAGGTCGCGGAAGCGACGAGCCGCTCGCGTCAGATCGATGACGACGACGGGCAGCTCATCGGCGCCACGTCGGCCCCGCCCGGAGTGACGGCCGTCCACCGCGCCCGCCCCGGTCGCCGCGTCCGTTCGGGCGGCAGCGGCGCCGGTCGGGTCGGCGGTTCGGGTCGCGGTGGACATCGCCATCTCCTCGGGTGGACTTTCGTCCCGCTCATCGGCGGGAACCTCGACGTTCGGGTCGTTGAGGTTGTCTCACATCCTGGCCCGGGCCCAGATGGCCCACATCCGGGGGGTCACCTCATTCCGTTTGCGTGGAGGCACGGATGAACCTCGGGGTGCGTGCGGAGATGATGGTGCCATGTACCTCCGCGTTGTGATCGTCGACGACCACGAGCGGTTCCGTGAACAGGCGGCGGAGCTGCTCCGCCTGGAGAGCTTCATGGTGGTCGGCGACAGTGCGACCGCGGCCGGCGGCATCGAGCTGAGCCGTCGCCTCGCCCCGGACGTCGTCCTGCTCGACGTCGGCCTGCCCGACGCCAGCGGCTTCGACATCGTGCCCGCGATGCGGGCGACCGGAGCCGCCGTCGTGCTCACGTCGAGCCGGTCGGCGACCGACTACGGAAGACGGGTCGCCGACAGCGGCGCGGAGGGTTTCATCAACAAAGACGAGCTGACCGGTGAGGCGATCCGCACCCTGCTAAGGTAAGCGCGTGAGCGGGGGACAGACTGTAGAGTCTCGCGCGCTCAGAGTGGCCGTCGCCGACGACGCAGTGCTGCTGCGCGAGGGGATCGGACAGATCCTGCGCGCGGGCGGTATGGAGGTCGTCGCCTCGGTGGACACCGCCGAGGAACTCCTGCGCGCCGTCGCGACCGACGCGGACGTCGACGCGATCGTCCTCGACATCAAGATGCCGCCCACCCACACCGACGAGGGGCTGCGGGCTCTCGAACGCCTGCGTGCGAGCGGCTCCCGCGCCGGCATCCTGCTTCTCTCGATGTACACGACCGCGTCGTACGCGATCCGGGCGATGAGCGCCGGCAGTGGCACCGGCTATCTGCTCAAGGACCGCGTCGCCGACGCCGACACCCTGATCACCGCGGTCCGCACAGTCGCACGCGGCGGCTCGGTAGTCGATCCGGAAGTCGTGCAGCTTCTCGTCACCGCGCGGTCGTCGGAGGCGACGGTCGAGTCGCTCTCCTCGCGGGAACGGGACGTGCTGCGGCTGATGGCGGAGGGCAAGTCGAACGTCGGTATCGCGACCGAGCTGCACCTGAGCCTGCGAACCGTCGAATCCCACATCGGGCACATCATGGCGAAGCTGGGCGTGGAGGACTCCGCCGAGGGCCATCGGCGGGTGCTCGCCGTTCTGCGCTTCCTCGGCCGGGACGCCTGACCCCATGGACGCCGCGCTCCCGGCGCATCCGGAGGCCGCGCGCACCGGCGATGTCGGCGTCGCCCCCGCCCGACCAGGCGCCGGCCGAGTGATCCTCCGCGCGCTGGCCGTCACGGTCGCCATCGCGTCGAATGTCACGGCGCAGGTGCTCAGCGCGCTCACCGGCGACTACGGGCCGCGTCCCTCCGGCGTCGGCTGGGCCATCGTCTTCGTCTCGGTCGCGGTCGTCTACGTCGTCTGCGCGGTGATCGCCTGGCGGATCGTGCGGAGTCCCATCCCCGGCTGGCTCATGGTCGGGGCCGCCTTCTTCTGGTCGGCGGGCGCCTGGTATCCGCTGGTCCGGCAGTGGGGCTGGGTGTGGCCGTGGGTGCAGGGCGTGACGGACCTGTGGGCGGTGCTGGTCGGGCTCCTCGTGCTCTGCTACCCGACGGGGAGGCTGGTCGCCCGCTTCGACCGCGCCATCCTGCTGGCCATCTCCATCGCCTTCGCGGTGCGTCTCGGCGGCACCCTGCTGTTCTCGTCGCCCGAGCCGACCGAGTGCGGGTGTGTGATGAATCCGTACGCGGTGCTGCCCAGCGACACGGCCGACTACTGGCTGGGGCTGGCGTGGCGCTTCGTGGGGCTGGCGCTCATGCTGACCGTCGCGGCCCGGCTGATCGCGCGGTGGTTCACCAGCTCCCTCCCGGCCCGCCGGGTGGCCTTCGTGATGCCGCTCGCCATCCTGCTCTGGTGCTACGGCACGGTCCAGGACTCGCTGAGCTTCGCGTTCGGTTGGGACGGTGGCTGGCTGCAGTTCATCCCGCCGGTCGCGATCGCGCTGATCCCTCCGGCGTTCGTCGGCGGTGTGCTCTACGCGCGGGGACTGCGCTCGCGGATGGCGGACCTCGTCATCGTCGCGCGCGACAAGGTCGACCGCGGTCTGTGGGAGTCGAGCCTCGCGCGGATGCTGCACGACGGATCCCTGCGCGTGTTCTGGTGGGACGAGCCGCTGCAGAGCTACCAGACCAGCGACGGAAGACCGATGCCGGACGCCGGTCCGACCGACCGGCCGGGTCGCTCGGTGCTCGCGATCGACTCGGACCAGGGGCCGATCGCCCTCATCGAACACGACGTGGCACTCAGCCAGGACGACCGCCTGCTCGATGCCGTCTCGTCGGCGCTCCTGCTCTCCGTCGACAACGACCGGCTGCGCGGGCGGCTGGAGCGCACCATCCAGGAACTGCGGGAGTCGCGGCTGCGCATCGTCGAGGAGGGCTACCTCGCTCGCCGGAAGCTGGAACGTGACCTTCACGACGGCAGCCAGCAGCAGCTCGTCTCGCTGGCCATCAGCCTCCGCATCGCGACGTCGAAGGCCGAAGCGCACGGCGACGAGGAGCTCGCCGGTGACCTGCAGCGCGCGTCCGAGCAGCTCGCGGATGCCCTCCGCGAGCTGCGGGAGCTCGCCCGCGGCATCCACCCCACGGTGCTGAGCGACGGCGACCTGCGTTCGGCGATCGAGGAGCTCGGACTCCGGAGTCACGTGCCGGTCGAGGTCCACGTGGATATCGTCGGCCGGCTGCCCGAGGTCGTGGAGGAGACGATCTACTACTGCGTCTCGGAGGCCCTCGCCAACGCTGCGAAGCACGCGCGCGCTCGCACGTGCACCGTCATCGTGTCGCGTGCGGACGCGACGGTGACGGTCATCGTGAAGGACGACGGACAGGGCGGCGCCCGCATCGAGCCGGGCGGTGGACTCGAAGGCCTGCGCGACCGGGTGGAGGCCGTGTCCGGCCGCGCCGAGGTGCGATCGGTCGAGGGCCTCGGCACGATCATCGAGCTCACCATCCCGGTGCAGGGTTCCTGACCAGAATTCATCCGCCGTTCACGAAGGCGGGCGGGGATCGGCGTACTCAGGGGGTGGGCGCATCGCGTGCCCGTCAACCTTCCCGGAAGGACCGCCGATGGACATCCTCGTCACGGTCGTCGCCGTGATCGTCGTCGCCCTCGTCTTCGACTTCACGAACGGCTTCCACGACACCGCCAACGCGATGGCGACCTCCGTCGCCACCGGCGCACTCAAGCCGCGGACCGCCGTGCTCATCTCGGCCGTCCTCAACCTGGTGGGCGCGTTCCTGTCGACCGCGGTCGCCCAGACGATCTCCGGCGGCGTCATCAAGGAGGGGTCGTCGGGTGTCGACATCACCCCGACGATGATCTTCGCCGGCCTGGTCGGCGCGGTGCTGTGGAACCTCGTCACCTGGTACTTCGGCCTGCCGTCGAGCTCGACCCACGCGCTGTTCGGCGGACTGATCGGCGCCGCCGTGATCGGAGCCGGTTTCGGAGCCGTGGACTGGGGTGTGCTGCTGAGCAAGGTGATCGTCCCCGCTCTGCTGTCGCCCCTGGTCGCGGGAGGCGTCGCCCTGGTGGCCACCTTCGCGGCCTACCGCATCACCCGGAATGCGCGGGTCCACGGCGCGGAGGCCGGGTTCCGGCACGGCCAGACGGTCTCCGCCTCCCTCGTCTCGCTCGCTCACGGCACGAACGACGCCCAGAAGACCATGGGCGTCATCACCCTCACGCTGATCGCGGCCGGCTACCTGAGCTCCGGAAGCGCGCCGCCGTTCTGGGTGATCGTCTCGTGCGGCCTGGCGATCGCGCTCGGCACGTACCTCGGCGGCTGGCGGATCATGCGCACGGTCGGCAAGCGGATCACCGACGTGAAGGCTCCGCAGGGCTTCGCGGCAGAGACGTCGTCCGCCGCCACCATCCTGGTCTCGTCGCACCTCGGCTTCGCCCTCTCCACCACGCAGGTCACCTCGGGTGCCGTCGTGGGGAGCGGCCTCGGCAAGAAGCTCGCCTCGGTGCGCTGGGGTGTCGTCGGGCGGATCGCGACGGCCTGGGTGGTGACATTGCCCGCCGCGGCCTTGGTGGGCGGACTGGCGGCCTGGATCGCCTCGGCCAGCCTGATCGGACTCATCGGGGTCGCCGTGGTCGGGCTCCTCGCCGGTCTCGGATTGTGGGCGCTGTCGCGCCGCAATCCGGTCACCCGGCATAACGTCAACGAGGGCGACGTGGCCGAGGACGACGCGACCGGCTCGCGCGCGACGGCGTCCGTGGGCGCCGGGCAGGAGGGATGAGGATGCGACAGCTGATCGTCAACGCGGCGGCCCCCGACGGCTCGTTCCTCGGCGTGGACTGGGGTTCGTTCGTCGTGGTACTGCTGGTCGCCTTCGCAGCGACGACGGTGGTCGTCATCAGTTACGCGGTCGCTCTGCGGCTGCTGTCCGTCGGCGCTCCGCTGGACGCCGACGGCGGAGCGGCGAGCGTGCGGACCGGGCGACGCCCGCTCACCGCGACGGTCGGAGCGATCGTCTGCTTCGCCATCGGCGTCGCCGCGGTGCTCTATGGGATCTGGCTGATCGTCCCGCAGTTCCACTGACGCCGCGCGGGCGGCCGGCGCTACTTCTTGGCCGGTGACTTGACCGCCCAGACCTGCTGACCGATCCCGAAGGCGGCCCAGCCGTTCGGGCACTTCGACGACTCGGGCGGGATGCCCTGGACCGGCCACCAGCTGTCCTCGATGGGGGGCTTCGGCGTCGCGACGGCGCCGGAGCACACGTTCGGCGCGAGCAGCGTCTTCGACGTGTACGTCATGATCGCCGACCCGTTCTGGGTGTCGTAGTCGACGCGGATGACCGTCGCGTCATCCGGCACGAACGTCGGCGAACCGATCAGGGCCGTGTTCGACGCCTTCATCTCCTTGGCCGTGTCCCAGATCGCGGAGTCGACGTGAGGCTCGAACGCGGTCAGCACCGAGCATCCGGACAGGGCCAGGGCGAGGGCGGACGTCGTCGCGATGACTCCGGCGGTTCGGATGCGGGGCACGGCAGCTCCAGGGGAAAGGGACAAGGATCTCCTACGAGTGAACACTACGGAACTGAATGGTTCATCGGTCGGAGGGATGATTCCGCGCGTCGTCGAAGCGGGCCGCCCGCAAATCTACCCGGTACGGCGACTTTCCGCCGCCCAGCAGGGGAGTGCCCTCGGCGCGGTAGTGCTGCAGCGCGATGTGCTCGTGACCCGCCGCGGGGTGTCCGCTGGCCCGCACGACCCGCCACCACGGCACGTCCGACCCGTAGTACGCCATGACCTGGCCGACCATCCGGGCCGCACGCGACCCCAGCGTCGCCGCCACATCCCCGTAGGTCATGACGAGCCCGGGCGGGATCGCATCCACGACCTCGAGCACCCGCTCGACGAAGGATGCGCTCGCCGCGTCCTCCGGGTCGGGTTCCGGGTCAGAGATCGAGGGCACCGATCGTCTCGCCGTACTGGGTCTCGCCGACCGGCTGGAAGCCGCTGCGGAGGAAGAACTGCTCCGGCCCGAGCTCGCCCGACTCCCAGATCACGTAGAGGCGCTGGTGGCCGCGGGCGCGCGCCTCGTCGGCGAGTGCACGCACGGCGAACGTGCCGATGCCGCGACCCTGGTCGTCGGCGTCGACGTTGATCCGCCACAGAATGGCCTTGAACTCCTCGTGCTCGGCGTTCGGGTCGAAGTTGCCCATGATGAAGCCGACCACCTCGTCGCCGTCGAGCACGACGCGCTGCCACGAGGTGTTCGGATCGGCGACCGCGGCCGCGGCCGAGTAGGACACGGGAGCGATGAACTGCTCCTGGCCCGGCTTCAGCGTGAGCGCGTTCGCCGCCACGACGGTCCGCGCGCTCAACTCTTCCAGTCTCAACTCAGCCATGACGAAAGGGTAACGTGCGCGAGCGACCGCGGCATAGTCGCGCCGCACCCGACCGGCAGCTGATAGAAAGTGTCTCGATGTCAAGATAGTTGTCGCGCTCGGGTAAGCTGTCGTCGGCGTAAAACGGCAGACACCCCAGGAGAACCATGGACAAGATCAAGGTTGACGGAACGGTCGTCGAACTCGACGGCGACGAGATGACACGCATCATCTGGAAGGCCATCAAAGACTCTCTCATCCACCCGTACCTCGATGTGAACCTCGAGTACTACGACCTCGGCATCCAGAAGCGCGATGAGACCGACGACCAGATCACGATCGACGCGGCCCACGCCATCCAGAAGCACGGCGTCGGCGTGAAGTGCGCGACCATCACCCCCGACGAGGCTCGCGTCGAGGAGTTCGGCCTGAAGAAGATGTGGAAGAGCCCGAACGGCACGATCCGCAACATCCTCGGCGGTGTCGTCTTCCGCGAGCCGATCATCATCTCCAACATCCCGCGGCTCGTCCCCGGCTGGAACAAGCCGATCGTCATCGGCCGTCACGCCTTCGGCGACCAGTACCGCGCCACCGACTTCACGTTCGACGGCCCGGGCACGCTCACGATGAGCTTCCAGCCGGCCGACGGCGGCGAGGCGCAGTCCTTCGAGATCTACCAGGCACCGGGCGCCGGCGTCGCGATGGGCATGTACAACCAGGACGCGTCTATCCGCGACTTCGCGCGCGCGTCGTTCAACTACGGCCTCGACCGTCAGTACCCGGTGTACCTGTCGACCAAGAACACGATCCTGAAGGCCTACGACGGCCGCTTCAAGGACCTGTTCCAGGAGGTCTTCGACACCGAGTACAAGGAGAAGTTCGACGCGGCCGGCCTCACCTACGAGCACCGACTCATCGACGACATGGTGGCCTCCAGCCTCAAGTGGGAGGGCGGCTACGTCTGGGCGTGCAAGAACTACGACGGCGACGTGCAGTCCGACACCGTCGCGCAGGGCTTCGGCTCGCTCGGCCTGATGACCTCCGTGCTGACCACGCCGGACGGCTCGGTCGTCGAGGCGGAGGCCGCGCACGGCACGGTGACCCGCCACTACCGCCAGTACCAGCAGGGCAAGCCGACCTCGACCAACCCGATCGCCTCGATCTTCGCCTGGACGCGCGGCCTCGCGCACCGGGGCAAGCTCGACGGCAACCAGGACCTCATCGACTTCACGCACACCCTCGAGGACGTCGTCGTGAAGACGGTCGAGGAGGGCAAGATGACGAAGGACCTCGCGCTGCTCGTCGGCCCGGAGCAGAAGTTCCTCACCACGGAGGAGTTCCTGGACGCCATCAGCGAGAACCTGAAGGCGCGCCTGGGCTGACCCTCCCTCACACATTCGTGCCGAATGTGCGCTATCGCGACGCGAAAACGCACATTCGGCACGAATCGTTAAGGGGTCAGCGGGTCAGCGGGCGGTCCAGCCGCCGTCGATCGCGAGGGTCTGGCCGGTGATGAGGGATGCCGAGGGCGACGCCAGGAACGCGACCGCTCCCGAGACCTCGCGCGGCTCGCCGATGCGGTGGAGCGCGGCGATGCGCTCGACGGTGTCGGCACGGAACGCGTCGTCCGAGAGCGCGGCGGACGTGCCGTCGGTCTCGATGAAGGTCGGCGCGACGGCGTTGACGCGGATGCCGTACTGGCCCCACTCGACGGCCAGGCAGCGCGTCAAGTGGACGACGGCGGCCTTCGCCGCGCAGTACGACGCCTCGCCGGGCAGCGCCACGAGCCCGGCCTGCGATGCGACGTTCACGATCGCGCCGCCTCCGTTCTCCCGCATGCTCTTCGCGACGTGCTGCGACAGGAAGAACGTCGAGCGGGTGTTGAGCTGCCAGACGTGGTCGAAGTCGTCTTCGGTGACCTCGAGGGCGGGGGAGTCGATCCCGCCACCGGCGTTGTTGACGAGGATTCCGATCGGACCGCCCTCCTCCGTCACCGCGTCGATGGCTGCCCGGCAGGCGGCCAGATCGAGCACATCCATCCGGATGGCCACCGCGTCGACGCCGAACGCGCGCAGTTCGTCGACCAGCCCGGCCGAGCCGTCGGGGTCGCGGACGCCGAGCACGACGTCGGCGCCCTGGCCGGCCAGTTCGAGCGCGATCTCTCGGCCGAGGCCGCGGCTGGCGGCGGTGACGAGGGCACGCGAACCGGTGAGCGTGAACGGGGCGCGGGTGGATGCGGCGGGGGCTTCAGTGACCATGGGGGGAGCCTAGCCCCGGGTCGGAGGGCGCGCAGAACGGAAGTCGGGACCACGCGAAGTCCGTGTAACAACTTCGTTTCGTCTCTTGCAATTCATTTGTTCGTAAGCTTTACTAACAAACATGACGACGACCGAGGTGCAGGGAAGCACCGGGGGACTGGCTCCGGGCCGGGCTCTCCGGCCGCGCGCCAAGGTGCTTCCCGAGCACGCCCGCAGCCACAATCGGTCGCTGGTGCTGCAGACCCTGTACCGGGATGGGCAGCGCAGTCGTGCAGACCTTGCCAGGGAGACAGGGCTCACCCGGGTGACGGTCTCCGACCTCGTGGCCGAACTGCTCGCCGAAGGGCTCGTCATCGAGCTGGGCCAGCGCGAGTCCGCGCGACCAGGCAAGCCGGCCGTCCTCCTCGACATCGACCGCGCGGCACACCAGATCATCGGAGTGGACCTCAGTGACCACGACCGCTTCCGCGGAGCGGTGATGGATCTGGACGGACGCATCCTCGCCAGGGCGGAGGTCATGCTCGCGGACGGCGAGGGCGGGGAGTCGGCCACCGGCGAGTCCGCGGCCGCCAAGGTCGACGCCCTGGTCGACCGGCTGGTCGCCGCGACCACCGCACCCGTGCTCGGGATGGGCGTCGGCTCGCCCGGTGTCGTCGACCTGACCGGCACCATCCTGACGGCGCCCAACCTCGGCTGGGACGACCTCCCGCTGCAGCAGCGCCTCGCGGCACGCACCGGCCTGCCCGTCGTCGTCGCCAACGACGCCAACGCGGCGGCGCTCGCCGAGCACACGTACGGAGGGGCCGCGGGCGACATGATGCTCATCCGAGTCGGCCACGGTATCGGCGCAGGTCTCCTCGTCGCCGGCGCGCTCGTCTACGGCAGCCACTTCGCGGCGGGCGAGATCGGGCAGGTCATGGTCGGGACCGATCTGGGTCTTGAGACGACCTATAACCGCGATCAGGTGCTCGAGCACTGGCTCAGTGTCCCGCAACTGCAGCGCGGCATCCGCGACGCCGAGGCCGCCGGCGTCGACGCGACGCCCATCCTCCGCGAGGCGGGGCAGCGGCTCGGCATCGCCCTCGCGCCCGTCGTCGGCGCGCTCAACCTGTCGGAGATCGTGCTCAGCGGCCCGACCGAACTGCTCGACGGCCCCCTCGCCGAGGCGACCGTCCACACGCTCCGGAACCGGACCATGGCCCAGAACCATGCCGACCTGTCCCTCCGGATGACCACGCAGGGGCAGGACATCGTCCTCCGCGGCGCGGCCGTACTCGTCCTCTCCGGACAACTCGGGGTCTCTTAACACAGCACCACCCGAACCACGACCCCTGCACCGACGGTGTGCTGCACCTGCAGCCACTGACCACTACGAAAGGAACCAGCAATGAAGAGAAAGCTCGTCGGCCTCGCCGCTGTGGCAACGGCTTCCGCTCTCGTGCTCGCCGGATGCGCCTCGGGAGGCTCGACCGCCGCGAGCACCGACGGCAAGGGCAAGACGGTCACCCTGTGGCTCGTCGGCTCCGACACCCCGGACAAGCTCCGCGACTACCTCAAGACGGAGTTCAACAAGGAGACCGGGGCGACCCTCAAGATCGAGCAGCAGGACTGGGGAGACATCGTCACCAAGCTCACGACGGCCCTCCCGGACGCCAACAACACGCCCGATGTGACGGAGATGGGCAACACCCAGTCGCCCACCTTCACCAACGTCGGCGCCTTCCTCGACATCTCCGACATGTACAAGGACCTCGGCGGGAGCGACCTGCTGCCGTCCTTCGTCGAGGCCGGAAAGGTCGACGGCAAGAACTACACGCTGCCCTACTACTTCGGGTCGCGCTACATGTTCTACCGCAAGGACATCTACCAGGCGGCCGGGGTGAGCGTCCCCACGACGCTGGACCAGTTCAACACGAACGTGGCCGACATCACGGCCAAGAACCCGAAGGGGATCAACAACTTCTCCGGCTTCTTCCTCGGCGGCCAGGACTGGCGCGACGGCATCTCCTGGATCTTCGCCAACGGCGGGGACATCGCTAAGAAGGACGGCGACAAGTGGAAGGCCACCCTCGAGTCGGAGGAGTCGCTGAAGGGCCTCCAGCAGCTTCAGGACCTGTACAAGAACGCGTCCAAGGCGCCGAACGACGCAAAGGACTCGAACCAGTACATCTACCTCAACGACACCGACCAGACGGTCGACGCCGACGGGAACAAGACCGGTGACACCTCCCTCGCGGCGGCCACCATCATGGCTCCGGGATGGGCGCACTGGTCGATCGGCGACATCGGGAAGGGCGACGACGGCAAGCCGACGCGCACCTGGAACGACGCCACGTTCGGCACGTTCGTGCTCCCGGGCAACGACGGCAAGCCGGCCCCCGTGTTCGCGGGCGGCTCCAACATCGGCATCTCGGCGAAGACCAAGGAGCCGGGGCTGTCGAAGACGCTCCTGAAGATCATCTTCTCCAAGGAGTACCAGGAGATGCTCGGCAAGAACGGCCTGGGCCCGGCGAACGAGAAGTACACCTCCTCGCTCGGCGACGACCAGTTCGCGAAGGCGCTCATCGAGTCGGCATCCAACTCCAAGCTCACGCCGGCCGCACCCGGCTGGGCCTCGGTCGAGGCGGGCAACGTGATGGAGGAGTTCTTCTCCAAGATCCGCGACGCCTCCGACCTGAAGGCGCTCGCGCAGGAGTACGACAAGAAGATCGACGCGCTGCTCAACGTCAAGAGCTAGCGCTTCACACCTGATTGACGAGACACGCCGTGCCGGAACGCACCGGCACGGCGTGTCGCGTCAACTCGATCACTGACACGGAAGGAGGCCGTACGTGACCGCCACCGAGGACACCCGCATTGCCGTGGGGCCGCCGGCACCGGCGCCGGACGCACCGCGCCGCCGCCGCGGGAAGCTCACGCCGTACTCCCTGCTGCTCCCGGCCATCATCATCCTGCTCGTCGCGCTCGGCTACCCGATCGTGTGGCAGCTGATCACCTCGATGCAGCACTTCGGACTCGCCCAGCAGTTCGGCAAGCCGGCCGAGTTCGTCTGGTTCGAGAACTACATCACGCTCTTCTCCGACGGCTACACCTGGGTCGTCGTCGGCCGTTCGATCGCCTTCTGCCTGGTCACCGCCTTCGTCACGGTCGTGATCGGCGTCGGGATGGCGTTGCTGATGAACGCGGTCAACAACGTCGTGCGCATCATCCTGCAGATCGCCCTGCTGCTCGCCTGGGCGATGCCGGTCGTCGCGGCCATGACGGTCTGGAACTGGCTGTTCGACTGGCGTCGCGGCGTCGTCAACTACGTGCTCACGTCCTGGGGGCTCGACTTCCAGGACCACAACTGGCTCCAGAATCCGCTCTCCTTCTTCTTCGTCGCGATGGTGATCGTGACGTGGATGAGTGTGCCCTTCGTCGCGTTCTCCGTCTACGCCGGGCTGACCCAGGTCTCCACAGAGGTGGTCGAGGCGGCGCAGATGGACGGCGCGCGGGGATGGCAGCGGCTGCGCTACATCATCCTGCCGATCATCCGGCCCGTGCTCGGCATCGTCCTGCTGCTGCAGATCATCTGGGACCTGCGCGTCTTCGCGCAGATCAAGCTGCTGCAGGACAAGGGCTCCATCGCCAGCGAGACCAACCTGCTCGGCACCTACATCTACCAGCTCGGCGTCGGCTCGAGCGACTTCGCGATGGCGAGCGCCGTCAGCGTCTTCGTGCTCGTGCTCACCGTCGCGCTCAGCTGGTTCTACGTGCGCTCCCTGCTCAAGGAGGACGAATCGTGACCACCGCGACCTCGACCCGGCCCGCCGCCGTCTCGGCGCGGCCCCGGACCCGGACCCGCCGGCGCATCCGCGCCTCCCGTGTGCTGCTCGGCGCCCTCGGCATCGTGCTCGCCCTGGTGTGGGTGTTCCCGGTGTACTGGATGGTGAACTCGTCGCTGCTGCCGAACGTCATCCTGCAGAACACCACGCCGACGTGGCTTCCGTTCGGCGGATCCTTCGACAACTTCTCGGCCGTCGTCGAGGGCGGGACGTTCTTCCCGGCGCTCGGGATGAGCGTCGCGGTCGCCCTCATCACCGTCGTGTGCTGCCTGGCGTTCGCGTTCCTGGCGGCGCTCGCGATCAGCCGGTTCAAGTTCCGCGGGCGTCGCTCGTTCGTGCTCGCGGTGTTGCTGATCCAGATGCTCCCCGCCGAAGGGCTGTTCATCGCGCAGTACAAGCTGATGGGCACGCTGGGCCTGCTCAACACGGTCGTCGGGGTCAGCATCCTCTACATCGCCGCCGTGGTCCCCTTCACCATCTGGATGCTGCGCGGCTTCGTCGCCGGCATCCCCGCCGACCTGGAGGAGGCCGCCATGGTGGACGGCCTCAGCCGTACGCAGGCGTTCCTGCGGATCACGTTCCCGCTGCTCGCCCCGGGGCTCGTCGCCTCCGGCGTCTACGCGTTCCTGCAGGCCTGGAACGAGTTCACGGTGGCCCTCGTCATCCTGCCGCAGTCGAGCAGCGCGACGCTGCCGCTGTGGTTGCGGGGGTTCGTCCAGCAGTCCGCCTCGCGGGCGACCGACTGGGGGCAGGTCATGGCCGCATCCACTCTGGTCGCCGTGCCGGTCATCATCTTCTTCCTCATCGTGCAGGGCCGGATGACCAGCGGCCTCGTCAGCGGGGCGGTGAAGGGGTGAGCGGCGCGTCCGTCGCCCACACCGCCGTCGCCGATCCGGACCTCCGCCGCAGCATCGCCGCGACGCTGCTGCCCGGGTTCGTCGGGACGACGCTGCCCGCGTGGCTCGAGGAGCGCCTGCGCGGCGGCCTCGGCGGAGTGTGCCTGTTCGGGCAGAACATCGCTACGCCGGAGCAGCTGCGAGCCCTGACGGACGCGATCTACGCCGCCAACCCGGACGCCGTCGTCGCGATCGACGAAGAGGGCGGCGACGTGACCCGGCTGTACTACGGGAGCGGTTCGCCCTACCCGGGCAACGCCATCCTGGGCCGCCTCGGCGACGCGGGCTACACCGAGCGCGTGGCGCACCGGGTCGGCCAGGAGCTGAGGCGCGCGGGCGTGAACCTCGACTTCGCCCCGGACATCGACATCAACTCCAACCCGGACAACCCGGTGATCGGCGTGCGGAGCTTCGGCTCGACGCCCGAGGTGGTCGCCGAGCACGGTGCCGCCTGGACCCGCGGGCTCCAGTCGGCGGGCGTCGCGGTCGCCGCGAAGCACTTCCCCGGGCACGGTGACACCGGCACCGACTCGCACCTCGAGCTGCCCGTCGTCGACCTGTCGCCGCAGCAGCTGCGCGAGCGGGAGCTCGTCCCGTTCCGCGCCGTGATCGACGCGGGCGCCCGGGCGGTCATGACGTCGCACATCCTGCTCCCGCAGCTGGATGCGATGCACCCGGCCACGCTCAGCCCCGCGATCATCGAGGGGATGCTGCGCGGCGAGCTCGGCTTCGACGGCGTCGTCGTCAGTGATGCGCTCGACATGCAGGGCGCCAGCGGTGAGCGCGGCATCCCGGAGGCGGCGGCGCTGGCGCTCGCAGCCGGCTGCGACCTGCTGTGCATCGGCACCGAGAACACCGACGAGGAACTCGCCGCGATCGAGCAGGCCATCGCCGACGCCGTTGCGGCGGGCCGCCTTTCCGCCGCCCGCGTCTCCGCCGCCGCCGCCCGCGTCCGCACCCTCGCCCGATCCCTCCGCGTCGCGCCTCCCGTCCCGTCCCTTCCGCCCACCGTCGAGTCCGCGAACTTTGCACGCGACACGTCCGCTGAGCGTGCAAAGTCTGCGGACTCGACGGCGGGGCAGAGCCAGCTGCGGGCGGCAGATGTCGCGGCGGCGGAGCGCGCCTTCGACGTGAGCGGGCACGGGCGCGAGTGGCTGCGGGAGAACGGCGGCGGACGGTACTCGGTCGTCCGCATCGACACGGTCGCCAATATCGCCGTCGGGACGGCGCCGTGGGGACCGTTCTCGGAGGTCGAGGCCGACCCGGGAACCCCGTGGGCCGCGGCATTCACCGCCAACCCGGCGGTCGTCTTCACCGAGAGCGACCATCCCGACCTGGTGCTCGCCGCGCAGTCCCCGGTGCTCGTCATCGGCAAGGACAACCACCGGCACGCCTTCGCCCGGGCCGCCATCGACCGGTTGCGCGCCGAACGCGAGCGCGTGCTCGTCGTCGACATGGGCTGGCCGAGCGACGACCGCGCCTATGCCGACATCGCGACCTTCGGCGCATCCCGCCTGGTCGGTCGCGCCCTCCTCGAACTGCTCGGACGCCGGACGTGAGGCTCGGGATCGACATCGGCGGCACCAAGACCGACGCGGTCGCCGTCGACGAGCTCGGCGCGCTCACTCAGCGGGTGCGTCTGGTCACGGGGTTCGGGCATGACGCCGTCGTCGAGACCGCCGTCGCCGCCGTTTCACGCATCGGAGAGCTGACGGGGCTCCCACCCGGCGGCTTCCAGTCGATCGGGATCGGCGTGCCCGGAATGGTCGACACCGCCTCCGGGCAGGTCGCGCACGCGGTCAATCTGGGTCTCGAGCAACTGGAGCTCGGCGGGATGCTCGCCGGCCGGCTCGGCGTCGGCGTCCGCGTCGAGAACGACGTGAAGGCCGCCGCCCTCGGCGCCTACCACCTGCTCGGCCTGACCGGCACGATGGCGTTCCTCAACCTCGGGACCGGGATGGCCGCCGGCATCGTCGTCGACGGACGCCTCTGGCGCGGGAGCACGGGCATCGCCGGCGAGATCGGCCACCTGCCCGTCGACCCGCAGGGAGCCCTCTGCGCCTGCGGTCAGCGCGGCTGCCTGGAGACCGTCGCGAGCGGATCGGGCGTCGCCCGCCAGTGGCCGACCGACGACCCTCTGCCGGTGCGCGCGGTGTTCGCTGCGGCGGCCGATGGCGACCCCGTCGCCCGCGCGATCACGGCTAGGCTGGCTGCGGGCATCGCCTCAGCGGTGCGCGTCCTCGTGCTCACCGTCGATGTCGGCACCGTCGTCATCGGCGGCGGCCTGAGCCACCTCGGGGAGCGCCTGCTCGGCGACGTCCACGAGGTGCTGCACGACTGGGAGCGCACGTCGCCGTTCCTGGCGTCGCTCGACCTGCCCGGGAGGGTGCGCCTCGTTCCCGAAGGCACCCCCGTCGCCGCGCTGGGCGCGGCACTCGTAGGAGAGAACTGATGGCCGAAATCGTCGTCGTCCGCGACCAGGACGCCGCGGGCGAGCTCGCCGCGCGCAGCATCCTCGACCTGATCGCCGCCAAGCCCGATGCGGTGCTGGGCCTCGCGACCGGGTCCACCCCGCTGGCGGTCTACCGAGCCCTCGAGCGCGGCATCCAGGAGCGCGGTGTGGATGTGTCCCACGTGCGCGGGTACGCGCTGGACGAGTACGTGGGACTGCCGGCCGGGCATCCCGAGTCGTACCGCGCGGTGATCACGCGTGAGGTCGTCGAGCCGCTCGGATTGACGCCGTCGCTCATCCACGTGCCCAACGGATCCCTCGACGGCATCGAGCACGCCGGGGCCGACTACGAGAAGGCGATCGCGGAGTCCGGGGGAGTGGATGTGCAGCTCCTCGGCATCGGGACCGACGGCCACATCGGGTTCAACGAGCCCGGTTCGTCGTTCGCGTCGGTGACCCGCGTGAAGACGCTGACCGAGCAGACCCGCAAGGACAACGCGCGCTTCTTCGCGTCGGAGGACGACGTGCCGATGCACTGCATCACGCAGGGGCTGTCGACGATCCTGCGCGCGCGGCACCTGATGCTGCTGGCGTTCGGCGAGGGCAAGGCGGAGGCGCTCGCGGGTGCGGTGGAGGGGCCGGTGTCGGCCTCCAACCCGGGCTCGGCCATCCAGCTGCACCCGCACGTGACGGTCCTCGTGGATGAGCCGGCGGCCTCGCGCCTGCGCAACCTCGACTACTACCGCTACGCCTACGCGAACAAGCCCTCCTGGCAGACCCTCTGACCCACTGTCGACCGCCCCACCGTCGAGTACGCACAAACTGCACGCGGCACGCCGCCAGAGCGTGCAAAGTTCGTGTACTCGACGGCGGGGAGGTGGGCGCGCGTCAGGCGAGCGGGGCGCCGTCGGCGACGACGGTGGTGACGCGCCACTCGTGGTCGAGCAGGACCGCGTCGGCGACGTAGCCGGCGTGCAGCCGTCCCAGGCGGTGGGATTCGCCGAGCACGTGGGCGGGTGTGCGGGTGAGGGCGGTGACCGCGACGACCGGGTCGAGCCCGGCGAGCGTGACCGCGTTCCGCAGGGCGACATCCTGCGTCAGCGTGGAGCCGGCGATCGTGTCGGTGCCGGAGAGCACCGCGAGCCCCCGGTGGACGGTGACGTTGAGGCCGCCAAGCCGGTAGTCGCCGTCCGTAGCGCCGGCGGCCGCCATCGCATCGGTCACGAGGGCGACGCGGCCGGGCGCCTCGCGGAACAGCAGCGCCCCGACCGTTGGGTCGACGTGAAGCCCGTCGAGGATCAGCTCGAGCGTCACGTCGGGGTTGTCGATCGCGGCCATGACCGGCCCAGGTGCCCGGTGGTGGATGCCCGGCATCGCGTTGAACGCGTGCGTCAGCAGCCGCGCGCCCACCTCGAAGGCGCGAGCCGTCTCGGCGTATCCGGCGGTCGTGTGGCCGACGCCGACGACCGCACCGGCCTCGATCAACACGCCGATCGCCTCCAGGGCGTTGGGAAGCTCGGGCGCGATGGTCGCCGTCCGGAGCGTTCCGCGGGCGGCGGCGATGAGCTCCTCGACGGCCTCCGGCTCGGGGTCGCGGAGGAAGCGGGCGTCGTGCGCTCCGCGTCGTTCCGGCGCGAGGAACGGGCCCTCCAGGTGCGATCCGAGCACGAGCGGGTCGCTCGCGGTCAGCTCGGCGACGACGGCGAGGCTCTCGCGCAGCGACGCCAGCGGGTTCGCGACGTGCGAGATCAGGGAGCGGGTCGTGCCATGCGCGCGGTGCGTCGCGAGCGCTGCACGCATCTGGTCGATGCCGTCGTCGTAGGGGTGGCCTCCGCCGCCGTGGCAGTGCAGGTCGATGAAGCCCGGGGTCAGCCAGTGGCCGTGCGCGTCGATCACCTGCGGCCCGGCGTCCGATGAGGCGTCGCCATCCGTGCCGCGCACCGCCTCGCGCCAGCCCGATCCGGTTCCGGTCGCGGTGATGTGCGCTCCATCGGTGACGAGCCAGAAGTCGTCGACCAGCCCATCCGCATCCACCTTGCGGGCGCTGTGGATGACGAGGCCGCTCATGAGAACTCGCGCCGTCCGTTGATCACGCCGCTGATGGTCGCGATCACCGCGAAGACGATGGCGACGACCGGCTGGCCGAGGTCCCACCAGGCGAACGCCGCGGAGCCCATCACGACGATCTCGACGATCGCCTTCACGAACGGGTCGACGTGCAGCACCGCGCGCGGCGAGCGGAACAGCGCCCACAGCAGGATGGCCACGACCGGAGCCCCGATACCGACGAGGATGTTCCACGGCAGCGGCCAGGCCAGGAACCCCCAGATGCCGAGCGAGACGATGGCGAACAGCTCCAGGACGAAGCGCAGGATGTCGTTCGGCCCCACCGTGAGCCGGGCGTGCTGGTCGGGTGCTGAGGTCACCACGGCAGTCTACCGACGCGCCGTGGGGCTGAGACAGCGCGGCTCAACGGAAGATGATGGTGCGCGCGCCGTCGAGCAGCACGCGGTCTTCGGCGAACCACTTCACGGCCTGCGTCAGCGTCCGGCTCTCCTCGTCCTGTCCGATCGCCACCAGCTCCTGCACGGTGTTGCTGTGGTCGACCCGGACGACGTTCTGCTCGATGATCGGCCCTTCGTCGAGGTCGCTGGTGACGAAGTGGGCGGTCGCTCCGATCAGCTTTACGCCGCGCGCGTGCGCCTGGCGGTACGGGTTGGCGCCCTTGAAGCCGGGGAGGAAGGAGTGGTGGATGTTGATCGCGCGCCCGGCGAGGCGCTCGCACAGCTCCGGCGAGAGGATCTGCATGTACCGCGCGAGCACCACCAGCTCGATGTCGTGCTCGTCGACCGCCTCGAGGATGCGCTGCTCGAACGCCGCCTTCGAGTCCGGGTCGGTGACGACCCGCGACTCGAAGGGCACGCCGTAGAACCCGGCGAGATCGCTCAGGCTGTCGTGGTTGGAGAGCACGAGCGGGATCTCCACCGGCAGCTGCCCGGCGCGCTGACGGAATAGCAGGTCGTTGAGGCAGTGCGCGGCCTTCGACACGAGCACCAGCGTCCGGAGCGGACGGCCGACGTTGTCGACCCGGTGCGTCATCCCGAACTCCTCCACCACCGGGGCGAGCGCGCGTTCGAACTCGTCGCGTCCAGCAGCCGACTCCACCTGCAGCCGCATGAAGAAGCGGCCGGTGTCGGTGCTCGCGAACTGCTGGCTCTCGGTGATGTTGCCGCGCGCGGCGACGATCGCGCCGCTGACCGCGTGCACGATCCCGGGGCGGTCGGAGCAGCTGAAGGTGAGTACCCAGTGATTGGAAGCGGAGGAGTCGGTCACCAGATCAGGGTAGCGGTCGGCGTGATAGCCTTGGTTGATATCCAAAATATGTCTGCATTAGGGGGCATTTGATGATGAAGCAAGTATCGGTGACCGTCGGTCTCGACGTGGACATCTACGAGACCCTCGAGATCATGGCTCGCGGCGAGAGCCGGACGGTCGGTGAGGAGCTTGAATACATCGCGGGGAGGGTCGCGGTGGGCGAACCCGTCGACCCGCGTCCGAACTACAAGAAGCTGGGCTTCGTGGAGTTCATCCGGAACCGGGTCGAAGCGATGGACGAATGATCCTGCTCGACACGAACGTCCTGTCGGAGTTCGCGAAGCCCGAGCCGGACCCGCGTGTGCTGTCCTGGTTCGCCTCCGTCGGCGATGGCGAACTGCGAATCTCGGTCGTCACCGTCATGGAGATGCTCACCGGAGCCAATCGCATGCAGGACGGCCGCCGGTCGGAACACAAGGCCGGGATCATCCTCGAGATCCTTGGGTACTACCACGCCCGCACCCTCCCGTTCGATCCGGTCGCCGCGGCGGAGTGCGCCACCATCAGATCGGTCCGGGAGGCGGCAGGCCGCCCGATCGCGCTGGCGGATGCGATGATCGCTGCCACCGCGGTCGCCGCCGAAGCCGACGCGGTCGCAACGCGGGACAAGGATTTCGCCGACGTCGGCGTCCCCGTCATCAATCCCTGGGCGGCCTGAGCCCGCTCTGGTTGACGCGCCGGGGCGGGGTGCACCACGATCGGTGCATGACCAGCACCGGTGAGGATGCGCCCGATACCCGTACGGGCGCGGCGTCCGCTTTCGACGTAGAGCTGAACGGGCTCAACACCATTCACGAGAGTGAGCGGAAGGGGCGGCCGCGCGACCTGTTCTGGCCGTGGTTCGGCGCCAACGTCTCGGTGTTCGGGCTCAGCTACGGGTCGTTCCTGCTCGGCTTCGGCATCTCGTTCTGGCAGGCGACCATCGTCGGCGTCATCGGCATCGTCGCCTCGTTCCTGCTGTGCGGCGTGATCGCGCTCGCCGGCAAGCGCGGGTCCGCACCGACGATGGTGCTCAGCCGCGCCGTGTTCGGGGTGGAGGGCAACCGTGTGCCCTCGGCGCTCTCGTGGCTGCTCACGGTCGGATGGGAGACCGTGCTCGTCTCGCTCGCCGCGCTCGCCACCGCGACCGTGTTCGAGCAGCTCGGCTGGGAGGGCGGTGTGGTCACCAAGCTGGTGGCCCTCATCGTCGTCGTCGCGCTCGTCATCGTCGGCGGCGTGATCGGCTTCAACCTCATCATGCGCATGCAGATGGTCATCACGATCGTGACGGGCGTGCTGACCGTGGTCTACATCCTGCTGGTCCTGAACCACATCGACCTCGGCGCCGTCGCGGCGCTCCCCGCTGGGGACGCGCCGCACGTGATCGGCGGGTTCGTCTTCATGCTCACCGGCTTCGGGCTCGGCTGGGTGAACGCCGCCGCCGACTACTCCCGCTACCTGCCGCGCAGCGCCCGCAGCGGGGGAGTGGTGGGATGGACGACCTTCGGCTCGTCGCTCGCCCCCGTCATCCTGCTGATCTTCGGCATCCTGCTCGCCGGCTCCTCCTCGAAGCTGAGCGAGGCCATCGCCGCCGACCCGATCGGCGCGCTCGCGTCGCTGCTGCCCACCTGGTTCCTGGTGCCGTTCGTCATCGTCGCCGTTCTCGGGCTCGTCGGGGGCGCCGTGCTCGACATCTACTCGTCCGGGCTGGCGCTGCTCAGCGTGGGCGTCCGCGTCCCGCGCTACGTCGCTGCGGGCATCGACGGCATCATCATGACCGCCGGCGCGATCTATGTCGTGTTCTTCGCCACCGACTTCCTCGGCCCGTTCCAGGGGTTCCTCATCACGCTGGGCGTGCCGATCGCCGCCTGGTGCGGCATCTTCATCGCCGACATCCAGCTGCGCCGCCGCGACTACGCGGAGGCCGAGCTGTACGACAGGCGCGGTCGCTACGGTGCCATCCGCTGGCTGCCGATCGCGCTGATCGTGGTCGGAACCGCGATCGGCTGGGGCCTCGTCACCAACGGGTCCGCCTCGTGGCTGGCCTGGCAGGGATACCTCCTCGGCCCGATCGGCGGCAAGGAGGGCGACTGGGCCTTCGCGAACCTGGGCGTGCTGGTCGCGCTGGTCACCGGCTACCTGGGCACGCTGCTGTTCTCCCGCAACGCGGTGCGCCGGCAGGAGGAGCGATGACCGGCCCGACGCTCGTCGTCGTCGACATGCAGCAGGTGTTCGGCGACCCGGCGAGTCCCTGGTTCACCCCGCGCTTCTCGGACGCGGAGGCCGTGATCGCCGGGATGGTGCCCGCCTTCGAGCGCGTCGTGTTCACGCGCTTCATCGCACCAAAGCGGCCGGAGGGCGCCTGGGTGCCGTACTACGAGCAGTGGCCGTTCGCGCTCGTCCCGGCCGACGACCCGATCTACGACCTGGTGCTCGCGTTCCGCGACACCGGGCATCCGGTCGTCACCGAGACGACGTTCGGCAAGTGGGGTCCCGCGCTGCGGGAGGCGCTCGACGGGTCGCAGGATGTGGTGCTCGCCGGCGTCTCCACCGACTGCTGCGTGCTGAGCACCGCACTGGGAGCCGCGGACGCGGGCGTGCGCATCCGGGTCGCGGCCGACGCGTGCGCCGGCCTCAGCGATGCCGACCACCAGCGGGCCCTGGACGCGATGGCGCTGTACGCGCCGCTGATCGAGATCTCGGACAGCACTGCCATTCTCGACGGCCTCCGGTAGAATCGTCTGCGGTCGGCGGTTCTCGCACGGCCCTGGGCGCGCACATGGGCGCGTAGTCGACCCGCCATCCCATCCCGGAAGCCGCAGCCAGCCACTGGCACCGGCGCCGAGGCCCGCACGTCGCGGCGGAATGGCCGGGGAACGCCGTCCGTTGGACAGATCCGTATGACTGCCACTTCGACGACTCCGGCGCGCATCGCGCCGAAATTTCCGTGGACCGGGCTGATCGCCCTGGCCGCGGCCACCTTCCTCTCCGTCACCAGCGAGATGATCCCGACCGGCCTGCTGCCGGACATGAGCTCCTCGCTCGGCGTGAGCGAGGCCCAGATCGGGCTGCTCGTGACCGTGTTCGCGTTCACCGTCGTGGTCACCAGTGCACCGCTCACGGCGCTGACCCGGCGCTGGCCGCGCCACGGCCTGCTGATCGGCATCCTGGTCGTGCTCGGTGTCTCTAACGCGCTCACCGCGATCGCGCCGGACTACGCCTTCGTGGTCGGCTCGCGCGTGCTCGGCGGTGTCGCGCACGGCATGTTCTGGTCGATCGTCGGCGCGTACGCCGGCCACCTGGTGCCCAAGGAGCAGATCGGCCGTGCCGTCTCGATCACTCTCGGCGGCGGCACACTGGCGTTCGTGCTCGGTGTGCCGCTCGGCACGTTCGCGGGGCATGTCTTCGGCTGGCGGCTGTCGTTCGGGCTGCTCGCCGCCCTCATGATGGTGGGCGCCGTCGTCATCTGGAAGTTCCTCCCGGCGGTCGAGCGGGAGGCGGACGGCAAGCGACGGCGTGAGCGCGACCGCACGGTGCCCCGGCCACGCGACCGCACCATCCCTTTGGTCATCATGGTCTGCGTGATCGCGGCCGTCACCATGGTCGGGCACTACGCGTTCTACACGTTCGTGGTGCCGTTCCTGACGGGGCCGATGGGCGTGCCCGCGGGCAACGTCGGCGCCCTGCTGTTCATCTACGGGATCGCGGGCGCAGGCGGGCTGATAGTGGCTGGTTCGGTGTTCGGTCCGCGCCCGCAGCTCGGGCTGATCCTCGCGCTGGTCGTGACCGGGATCGCTGTGGCGGCGCTCGCCGTGCTCGCCGGTCAGATCGTGCTCGCGCTGATCGCGTTCATCCTCTGGGGACTCGCCTTCGGCGCGCTCCCACCGCTGCTCCAGACGCGGATGCTGCACACGTCGTCTCCGGCGTTCCGGGACACGGCAAGTGCGCTGTACACGACCTCCTTCAATGTCGGGATCGGCGGGGGCGCGCTCGTCGGAGCGCTCATCTTCGACGCGGGCGGCCTGATGGTGCTGCCGTGGGCGTACGTGGGGCTGCTGGTGGTGTCTGTCGCGCTCGTGCTGGTGGTCGGACGCATGTCGCGAGCGGCCGTCGCGCAGCACTGACCGCACCTGTGGGTCGTAACACGCCGTTCTGGGCCGCCCATAACGGCGTGTTGCGACCCCTGGATCAGGCGACGGGAGCGCCCGCGGCCCAGACGCGGCGGACGCGGAAGTCGGCGTCCAGCAGCACGGCGTCGGCCGCGTAGCCCTGGGCCAGACGGCCGAGGTCATGGCCGCGTCCGACGGCTGCGGCCGGCGTCTCGGTGAGCGCGCGCACCGCGTCGGCGACCGGGATGCCGACCTCGAGCACCGCGCGCCGCAGCGCGTCGTCGAGGGTGAGCGTCGAACCGGCGATCGACCCGCCGCCGGCGAGCCGGGCGACCCCGTCTCGCACCTCGACGTCGAGCGACCCGAGCACGTAGTCGCCGTCGGCGGACCCGGCGGCGGCCATCGCGTCCGTCACCAGGGCCATCCGGCCGGGGGCGGCGGCGAAGGCGATCCGGACCATCTCGGGATGGACGTGCACGCCGTCGTTGACGATCTCGAGCGTCACCCCCGGGGTGCGTGCCGCCGCGGCGACCGGCCCCGGCGCGCGGTGGTGAAGCCCGGGCATGGCGTTGAACGCGTGCGTGAGGATGCTGGCTCCGGCGTCGAAGGCGGCCAGCGCCTGGTCGTAATCGGCGGCGGTGTGGCCGACCGCCACGGCCGCGCCGGCGGCGGAGAAGGCGCGCACCGCGTCCATGCCGCCGGGCCGTTCTGGCGCGATGGTGACCTGTCGAAGGGTGCCGGCCGCGGCATCCACCAGAAGCTCGATGTCGGCAGCCGTCGCCGAGCGCAGCAGCGCCGGGTCGTGGGCGCCCTTGTGCCCGACGTCGAGGAACGGCCCCTCCAGGTGCGAACCGAGGATGCGCGGGTCGGCCGCTGTGAGCGTGGCCACCTCCCGCACACGGCGGGCGAGCTCCGGCACCGGCGCCGTCACCAGCGACAGCACCGAGCGGGTGGTGCCGTGCCGCCGATGCAGCTCCAGCGCCTGGGCGATCGCGGACGGCCCGTCGTCGAAGCTCGCGCCCCCGCCGCCGTGGACGTGGATGTCGACGAAGCCGGGCGTGAGCCACGCACCGCCCGCATCGGTCACAGTCAGGGAGCCCGCACGCGCCGCATCCCCCACGCCCGGCTCGTCGCGCCACGTCGCGCCGCTGCCGACCGCGGCGATCGTGTCGCCGTCGAAGCGCACCCAGCCGTCTTCGATGACGGCCCCGCCGTCGACGAGCCGGGTCGAGTGGATGAGCTGGCCGTCGCTCACGCGACGATCACCTCGATGCCCTGTTCGACGAACGCAGCCCGCTGCTCGACGGTGATGCCCTCGTCGGTGATGAGCGTCGTCAGCACCTTCGGGCCGCCGAGGGTTGCGAACGCCTTGCGGCCGATCTTGGACGAGTCGGCCACGACGACGGCGCGGGTCGCCCGGCGCGCCATCAGCGAGTTGACGCTCGCCTCGCCCTCGTCGTGCACGGTGGCGCCGACCACCGGGTCGATGCCGTTGACGCCGATGAACGCGATGTCCATCGTGATCTTCTCCAGCACGACGTCGCTGTACGGCCCGACGAGCTCGTACGAGCGCGCGTGCACGACACCGCCGGTCATCACGGTCTTGATCTGCGGCCGCATCACCAGCTGAGCGGCGATGTTGATGGCGTTGGTGACGACAGTGAGACTGGGATGCGGCGAGGGCTCCATGAGGTCGGGGCGCGACCCGAGCGCGGTCGCGACGGCGGTGCTGGTCGTCCCGCCGCACAGGCCGACCACGGCGCCGCGCGGCACGAGGGCGCTCGCCGCCTGGGCGATCCTCAGCTTCTCGGGCGCGTGCTGCTCGCGCTTGTACCGGATGGGCAGGTCGTAGGCGACCGACTGGCCGATCGCTCCGCCGCGGGTGCGGGTGAGCAGTTGTTGCGACGCCAGGGCGTCGAGGTCGCGGCGTGCGGTGGCCGCCGACACATCCAGCTTGGCCACGATGTCGTCGACCTCGATCTGGCCTGCCTCGGCCAGCAGGTCGAGCACGGCGTTCAGCCGTTCGGCTCTGTTCATCGCTGTGCGCTCTCCGTTCCGCCTGCCACATCGAACAGGGTCATCAGCCGTGCCGCCTCCCTGGTCACCGCGGCGCGTCCCTCCCGCACGTACTTCCGCGGGTCCACCACATCGGGATGCGCGCTGAGGTACGCCCGGATCGCGTCCGTGAAGAACCGGTTGAGGTGGGTGGAGACGTTGACCTTGGTGATCCCTGCGCGGATCGCCGCCTCGATCGTCTCATCCGCCACGCCGCTGGAGCCGTGCAGGACCAGAGGAACCGGCACGGCGTGTCGCAGCCGGGCGATGAGATCGAGGTCGACCGAGGCGGTCCGCTCGGTCATGGCGTGGGAGCTGCCGACCGCGACGGCGAGGGCGTCGACGCCGGTCTCCTCGACGAAGCGGCGGGCCTCGTCGGGGTCGGTCCGGACGCCCGGAGCGTGCGCGCCGTCCTTCCCACCGATCTCGCCCAGCTCCGCCTCCACCAGCACGTCGTTGGCGTGAGCGTGTTCGACGACGCGCACGGTGGCGGCCACGTTGCGGTCGTAGTCGAGCGTCGCTCCGTCGTACATGACCGAGCCGAAGCCCAGTTCGACCGCCTGCCGCGCGAGCTGCTCGTCCTCGGCGTGGTCGAGGTGCACGGCGACATGCGCCGTCGACGCGCGGGCGAGGGCGAGGGTCGCCGACGCGATGGGGTCGAGCGAGCCGTGGTACGCGACGCAGTTCTGCGAGATCTGCAGGATGACCGGGAGCGCGGTCTGCTCGGCCGCGTCGACGAGGGCCTCGGCGGTCTCCAGCTGGATGACGTTGAAGGCGGCGAGTCCCGTGTGGCGGCCGACGGCCGCGTGCAGCAGGTCGGCGGTAGGGACGAGGGGCATGGCGGCGACTCCGGGCGAGGGTGGATGCGGTGGATGGGCGACGGATGAATGGGGCGGGATGGATCGGCCCGTTCAGCCGGTCTCGATGCGCCCCTCGAACTCCCGGAACCCCGGGGCGAGCTCGCCGGCGAGCGGCGCGAGCACAGCGGCGGCCGACCAGGCGGTGGCGCGGCGGACGAGCACCGACGGATCGGTGACGCCGACGGCGAGCAGGTTCGCGACCGCGGCGACCGCCGCATCCCCCGCGCCGGTGGCATTGCCGGTCAGGGGCGACCCGAGCCGCGCGTGGACGGGTGCTCCGTCGCGCGGCACGGCGAGCATCCCGTCGGCGCCGAGCGACACGAGCACCAGCCCGGCGCCGGCGTCGAGCAGCACCCGCGCGCCGTCCACCGGGTCGTCGTGGCCGGTCGTCTCCGTCAGCTCGCGACGGTTGGGCTTCACCACGGAGGCGCCGGCCTCGGCCGCGCGCACGAGCGGTGCCCCGACCGCGTCGATCACGCTCGGCAGACCGCGGGTGGCGGCCGCCGCGACGATTCGGGCGTAGACGTCGTCCGGTGCGTCGGGCGGGAGGCTTCCCGATCCCACGACGCAGGTGGCGGGCACCATGAGCCGGTCGACGGCGTCGTGCAGGGCCGTCCACTCGGCCGCGGAGAGGGCGCCGCCCGTCTCGTTGATCACCGTCGTCTCGCCGGTGGACTCGTCGACGACGGCGACGCTGCTGCGGGTCGGCGCGGCGACGGGCACCAGCTCCGAGGGCAGGTGGGACGCCTCGAGGTCGTCGGCCAGCCGCAGTCCCGGCGGACCGCCGGCGGTGGTGAGGATGAAGGCGGCGGTCCCGGTTTGGGCCAGCACACGCGCGACGTTGAGGCCTTTGCCGCCCGCTCGTACGGCCGGGGCGGCGGCGCGATGCGTCTCGCCCGGCTCCAACAGGGCCACGCGGTAGGTGAGATCGAGCGCCGGGTTCGGCGTGACGGTGAGGATCATGACGCCACCTCGGCGGCGGATGCGGTCGACGCCGAAGCCATCGACGTCGAGGTGGATCCGGCCAGCCGGTCGCGCGCCCGCAGGGCAGCGCCGATGAGCCCGGCGTTCTCTCCGATGCTCGCGGGCAGCAGCACCGGCCGCCGGTGGAAGGTGAGGATGGCGTCCAGCTTCTGCGCGAGCGGCTCGAACAGCGCGGGGCCGGCCTGCGCCAGTCCGCCGCCGATCACCACGGCCTCGGGCGCCAGCAGCGCGACGGTGTGCGAGAGGTCGAGCGCCAGCGCATCCACCGCGGAGTCCCACACGCTCTGAGCGACTTCGTCTCCGGCCTGCGCCCGCGCGAGCACTTCGCGCGCACCCGGGACCTCCGCCCCGGTGAGCGTGTTGTACCGGCGCGCGATCGCCGCGGCCGATGCGACCGCCTCGAGGCAGCCGATGCCGCCGCAGGCGCAGAGCGGCCCGTCGGCGACCCGGGAGTGCCCCATCTCGCCGGCCATGCCGCCGCCGGTGTGCAGGCGGCCGTCGAGGAAGATCGCCCCGGCGATGCCGGTGCCGATCGCCATGACGACCACGTCGCGGTAGGGCGCGGCGGCGCCGAGCCGGTGCTCGGCCTCTCCGGCCCCGCGCACGTCGTGGCTGAACGCCACCGGGATGCCGAGTGCGGCCTCCGCCCGGTCGCGGAAGGGGAAGTCGCGCCAGCCCAGGTTCTCGGCGAATACGCCGATCCCGGCGTCGTCGTCCACGTGGCCGGGCACCAGCAGCCCGGCCGCGCGCGGCGCGATGTCCGGGTGCTCCTGTCGAAAGCGCTCGGCGAGACCGGCGACCGCGGTCACCACGGCGTCGCCGGTCGCCTCCCCGGCATGAGGCGTCGGGATGCGCACCACCTGCAGCAGGCGGCCGGCGTCGTCGACGAGGGCGGCCTTGGTATCCGTTCCTCCGACGTCGAAGGCCAGCACCGGTGCGCCGTCGCCTAGCGGAGCGGCGGCCGGTGGCGGGGTCCGGGAGTCAGTGGTCACGAGGGGAGGATGACCGATCGAGTGAGGTTGCGGGGGCTGTCGGGGTCGAGGCCGGCGCGGCGGGCGCGCGCGAGGGCGACCCGCTGCGCGCGCACCAGGTCGGCCATCCCGTCGATCGGGCGGTCCTCGAAGCGCGCCCCGGTGACCGCGAGGTCGCCGGAGAGCCCTCCGGGAGCTTCGCCCAGCATCCACGTGACGCGGCCGGGAGCGGCGATGGCGATCGGGCCGTGGCGGTACTCCTTGGCGGGATACGACTCCGTCCACGACTGCGACGCCTCGCGCATCTTGAGGGCGGCCTCGTGCGCGAGCCCGACCGTCCATCCCGCGCCGAGGAACGAGTACTGGTCGGCGGTGACGAGCTCGTCGTCCAGCTCCTCCTGGATCGCCGCGGAGGCCTGGTCGATCGCGGGGGAGAGATCGTGGCCGAGGGAGGCGCGGACGAGGGCGAGCGCCGTGGTCGCGAACCGGGTCTGCACCACCGACTGCTCGTCGGCGAACGGGAGCCGGATGGCGACATCCACCAGACTCACGAGAGGCGTGTCCGGGTCGCCGACGATCCCTACGGTGCGGGCCCGGTTGCCCGACGAGCGGAGGCCGTCGAGCAGCTCGAGCACCTCGGTCGTGGTGCCGGAGCGCGTGATGGCGACGACCGCGTCGTAGTCGCGGTCGACGAACGCCTCGGAGGCGGCGAACGCGTCGGTGACGCCGTGTCCGGCGCTCTCGCGCAGGACTGCGTACGACTGCGCCATGAACCACGAGGTCCCGCAGCCGACGACGGCGATGCGCTCACCGGCGGCGGGGAGCAGCGACTGCTCCTCGCGCAGGCCGGCCGCGGTCGCCCAGGTCTCCGGCTGCGACCGCAGCTCGGCCTCCATGTGGGCCCCTGCGGTGGGTGCGTGCGTCACTGATCGCTCCTGTTCTTCGCTTTCGCGGCCGAGTGCGTGGTTGTCTCGCACAATGATCACTGATGATCGAAGCCTCTGTCTAGTGATCATGTTCAATCGTTTCGGGTAGGACCTGCCAGCGCACCGGCTCATCCTGTAAACGCCGTGTAACGATCTTGTGCATTGTCCTTGACGCGGGGGAGCAGAAGCGCCATGATTTCGATCATCCATTGAGTGCAAGTGCTTGTTTCGAGCAGAAACAAATCACTAAGCATCAACAGCTACGCATCGTCGCGCAGGTTCCATCGGCAGTGACGGTTCGCGTTTCCCTTCAAGAAGTGAGGAAGTCAATGAAGAAGTCACTGCGGTGGGGAGCGGCGGTCGCAACAGCGGCGGTCGCCACCATGACGCTCGCCTCCTGCGGCTTCAGCGGCGGGTCCGGAGGCTCGTCCGGCGGCGCGCAGACGCTCGACCTGATGGTCGCCAGCTACTCGGACAACACCAAGACCGAATGGCAGCAGATCATCAAGGACTTCGAGGCGAAGAACAGCGACATCAAGGTCAACCTCGACGTCGAATCCTGGACCGACATCAACAACGTCATCAAGACGCGCATCCAGGCGCAGAAGCAGCCCGACATCCTGAACATCGACGCGTTCGCCGGCTTCGCGGCCGACGACCTGCTCTACCCGGCCAAGGACATCGTCTCCTCCGCCACGCTCGACGACTTCCAGGACGCCTTCAAGAAGAACGCGAGCATCGACGGCACGCAGTACGGCCTTCCGTTCATCGCCTCCGCCCGCGCGCTGTTCTACAACAAGGACGACTTCTCCAAGGCCGGCATCTCGGCCCCGCCGAAGACCTGGGCCGAGTTCGAGGACGCCGCCGCCAAGCTGAAGGCCGCCGGCATCACGCCGTACGGCATGCCGCTCGGCAGCGAGGAGGCACAGGCCGAGACCGCCATCTGGTTCTACGGAGCGGGCGGCGGATACGGCGACGCCAAGAAGCTGACCATCGACAGCTCGGAGAACGTCGAAGGCGCCACCGAGATGCAGAAGATCATCACGCAGGGCTATACGCAGGCGAACCCCGGTTCGACCAACCGCACCCCGCTGCTGAACGTCTTCATCCAGGGCCAGCTCGGCATGCAGGTCGGCCTGCCGCCGACAGTCGGGCAGATCAAGGACAAGAACCCGTCGCTGCAGTACGGCATCGCGCCGATCCCCACCAAGGACGGCTCGCCGTTCACCCTGGGCGTCGCGGACCACCTGATGGCGTTTAAGAACAAGACGGACAAGACGGCGTCGATCAAGAAGTTCCTCGACTACTTCTACTCGAAGGACGTCTACACGAAGTGGGTCTCGGCCGAAGGCTTCCTGCCGACGACCAAGTCCGGTGCCGACGCGATGGGCTCCGACGAGACCATCAAGCCGTTCCTCGACCTGCTGCCGAACGCGAAGTTCTACCCGTCCACCAACCCGAACTGGTCGGCCGCGCAGGGCGCGATCCAGAGCCAGATCGGTCAGCTCGGTCAGGGCGCGAAGCCCGAAGACCTGCTGAAGTCCATCCAGGCGAAGGCCGACGGCCAGTAACCCGGATGACCAGCACTGCTGAAGCGACCCGCGCGGGGGCGGCCACCGGCCGTCCCCGCCGCGGGGCGTCCCCCAAGCCCACCGGCGGGGCGTCCGACCTGTGGCACGCCGTGCCGTGGACGCTGCCCGCCCTCATCTTGATCTTCGGCGTCGTGCTGTTCCCCGCCGGCTACATGATCTACAACTCCACCCGGAAGATCTCGATCGCCGGCGTGGACCACGGATCGGTCGGCCTGAAGAACTACGTCACGGTGCTGTCGCGGCCGGAGCTCCCCGGCATCCTGCTCAACTCCCTGGTCTGGGTCGTCTCGGTCGTCGTGATCACCGTCGTGATCTCGCTCGCTCTCGCCCAGTTCCTCGACAAGAACTTCCCCGGCCGGCGTTGGGTGCGGATGGCGATCATCGTCCCGTGGGCGGCCAGCGTCGTCATGACCACCACCGTGTTCGTCTACGGCCTCGACCCCTTCTACGGGATCATCAACAAGTTCCTGGTCGACATCCATCTGCTCGCCGAGCCGTTCGGATTCACCAAGGAGCCGATCCCTGCGTTCATCTCGTCGATCGGCATCGCGGTGTTCGTCTCGCTGCCGTTCACGACCTACACGATCCTCGCGGGGCTGGCCGGCATCCCCGGCGACATGCTCGAGGCGGCGAAGATGGACGGCGCAGGAGCGTTCCGCTCGTACTTCAGCGTGACCCTCCCTAACCTGCGGAGCGCGATCGCCCTGGCCGCGCTGATCAACATCATCAACGTGTTCAACTCGCTGCCCATCCTGAAGCTGATGACCGGATCCATCCCCGGCTATGAGGCGGACACGACCACCACCTACGTGTTCAAACTGCTCCAGAACGAGCAGCGCATCGACCTGTCCAGCGCCCTCAGCGTGATCAACTTCCTGATCGTGCTCGTCGTCGTCGGCATCTACCTCTGGGTCGTCAAGCCGATGAAGGAGGTCTCGTGACCGCCCCAGCCCCCGTCGCGCTCGCCGGAGCGCCGACGCCGCGCCGCCGTCGCTCCCGGTCCGCCGGATCCTCCTGGCGCGTCGCCGGGAAGACCATCGCCGGCATCGTGATCGCCCTGGTCTTCATCGCGCCGTACCTGATCATGCTGATCGGCTCGTTCAAGAGCAGGAACAACATCCTCGCGGTCCCGCCGACCTACCTGCCCGAGCAGTGGCATCCCGAGAACTACCTCACGATGTGGTCGACGCCGGAGACGCCGCTGCCGTACAACCTCATCTCCACCATCGTGATCTCCGTGTTCGCGACGGTGCTGGTGCTGCTGGTGTGCGTGCCCGCGGCCTATTACACGGCGCGGTTCCGGTTCCCGGGTCGCGGGATCTTCCTGTTCCTCGTCATCGTGACCCAGATGCTCCAGCCGACCGTGCTCGCGACGGGTCTCTTCAAGGAGATGGTCGCGCTCGGGATCAACGACACGTGGCTCGCGATGATCCTCGTCAACGCGGCGTTCAACCTCGCGTTCGCGATCTGGATCATGCACAGCTTCTTCGCGGGAGTGCCGAAGGAGGTCGACGAGGCCGCCCAGCTCGACGGCGCGGGGAAGTGGGCCGTGCTGTTCCGCGTCCAGCTCCCACTCGTCTGGCCGGGCATCGTCACGGCGATCATCTACACCTTCGTCGCGTCGTGGAACGAGTTCGCGGCGAGCCTCGTGATCCTGTCGACGGATGCCAACCAGCCGCTCTCCGTGGCGCTCACCAAGTTCGTCGGCCAGTACGACGCGGCCTGGCAGTACGTGTTCGCGGTGTCGGTCGTCGCCGTCATCCCCGTGGTCATCCTGTTCATGCTCATCGAGAAGCGGCTCGTCGGCGGTCTCACCGCGGGCAGCGTGAAGTAGGGCACCCCGACCCGGCGGGGGGCGCCGCGCGTGTGGCGCGATGCGGTCGCCTCCCGCCGTATGAGGACTCTCTCAGGCCGCGTCAACCGGCTGCCGGAGAACCGTTTCCGGCGGGTACCATCCCAGAGGGCAGATCCCGGGGAGGGATCGGATGGCGACGGACGGGACGATGACGGCGGGCACCACGAGCACCAGGCGACCGGAGCTGCCCGGCCGCCCGATGGCGGTACCGCGGCGGCTGCGCTTCGCCGGCCGCGAGGTGCCCTGGTGGGCGGCCGTTCTCGTGCTGTACGCCGTCTCGCGGCTGCTCACCACCATGCTGATGCTCGCGCTGTTCGTCACCGCCAACGTCGCGCACTGGGACTACGCGAGCCCGCGGATGAACCCGACGTTCTTCACGTTCTCGGGCGCGTGGGACGGCGCGTACTACAGCCAGATCGTGGAGCAGGGGTACCCCACCAGCCTCCCGCGCGACAGCGACGGCTCTGTGCAGCAGAACCCGTGGGCGTTCCTGCCCCTCTTCCCGATGGTCGTGCGGGTCGTGATGCTCCTCACCGGGCTGAGCTTCTATCCCGCCGGGTTCGCGGTCGCGATGGTTTTCGGGGCCGCCGCCAGCGTGGTGCTGTTCCGGCTGGTAGCAGCGCGGGCGGGAGTCTCCAGCGCGTTCTGGGCGACGGCGTTCTTCTGCTTCGGTCCGCTCTCGTTCGTGCTGCAGATCGCCTACGCGGAGAGCATGTTCTTCTTCCTCATGTTCGCGGCGCTGCTGACCATGATTCAGCGGCGGTACTGGCTGATGCTGCCCTTCGGCGTCGCCGCGGCGTTCACCCGGCCCGGGGCGCTGGCCCTGCCGCTCGCGCTCGCCATCGTTCTCGTCGTCCGGACCGTGCGGGCCCGGCGCGGCACGGACGCATTCCTGCCGCGGGAGCGCCTCTCGATGGTGGTGACCGGGGGATTGATGGCGCTGGCCGGCCTCGCCTGGCCGATCATCGCGGCAGCCGTGACGGGCACCGGCGACGCCTACGTCAGCACCGAGCTCTCCTGGTGGACGGGCTTCATCGGCAAGGTGGCGTTCATCCCGCTGACGCCGTGGTTCCTGCTCAGCTGGAAGTACCTCAGCATCCTGGGCGCGCTGATCGTGCTCGCGATCGTCGCCGGGTTCACCTGGGTGGTGACCCGGCCGTCCGTCCGCGCGCTCGGGACGGAGACCGTCGCGTACGCGGCCAGCTACGGGCTGTACCTGTTCGCGGTGTTCCTGCCGCAGCAGAGCACCTTCCGGCTGCTGCTGCCGCTCGCACCCCTGGCGGGCGCGCGCGGACTCACGCGTCATCGGAAGGCGCGAAAGGCCGCCCTGATCGCGTGCATCGCTCTGCAGCCGGTGGCGATCGTGCTGTTGTGGTTCATCGGGTACCCGTGACCTGTCGCCACGGCACCTCGGGCACACGGCGGTAGCGGGTTCCTGCTGCGTCCCAGTGCTCGGCGAGCTCGGCGACGCGCTCGGTGAAGTCGTCCAGGTCGCGCGCCGCCTCGACGGGCTCGGTGTCGGCGGGCGCCCGAGACCACCCCACTTCCGCCACCGCCGCGAGCCGGGGGAGGACCATCTCCTCGACCTCCTCGATGGAGGTGACCGTCTCCGTCCACAGCGCGGCCTCCACGCCCAGGATGTGCGCATCTCCGACGCCCGGGATGACACGAGCCGGGTCCCACGCGAACGCGTCGCGCAGAGTGGTCGGCTTGCCGGTCCAGTCCTGGCCGATCGCGTCGCCCTCCGCGTAGACGATGTCGAGGTAGGCGGCGTCCGACGGCGAGAGGATGAGGGAGCCGCCCCCGCGGACGAAGGTCACCGCGTACTCGGCGGATCGCTCGCGCGGCGTGGTGAAGTCCCAGTACTGCCCGACGGTCCCGGCCGGCAGGGCGCCCGCCTTGCCCATCTCGTGCCAGCCGACCGGCGTCTTGCCGTTCTCGGCGACGACCCGCGCGGCCTCCTCCACGAACGCGACGAAGTCCGCCGGCGACGTGCTCAGGCACTCGTCGCCGCCGAGGTGCAGCAGAGGTCCCGGCGTGAGCGCGGCCACCTCGCGGACGACGTCGCGCACGAAGCGGCGGGTCACCGCGTCCCCCGTCTGCAGCGTGCTGAAGCCGACGTCCGAGCCCGTGTAGAGCGGGCGCGCGACCCCGTCGGGATTCAGCTCGGGATACGACGCGAGCGCCGCGTTCGTGTGGCCCGGCATGTCCAGCTCCGGGACCACGGTGACGTGCCGTTCGGCCGCGTAGGCGACGAGGTCGCGGAACTCGTCCTGCGTGTAGAACCCGCCGCGGCTGCCGTCGCTGCCGGTCGAGCCGCCGACGCGGGTCAGCTCCGGCCACGACTCGATGTGGATGCGCCAGCCCTGGTCGTCGGTCAGGTGCAGGTGCAGGTGGTTGATCTTGAGCAGGACGATCGCGTCGATGAACCGCTTCACCTCGGCCGGCGTGAAGAAGTGGCGCGCCACATCCAGCATCGCTCCGCGATACGCGTACCGCGGATGGTCATGGACGCGGACGGGCTCGATCGTCAGCGGGTCGCCGTCGCAGACGGCCGGGACCAGCTGGCGCAGCGTCTGCACGCCCCAGAACGCGCCGGCCGGGGTCGCTGCGCCGATGCGCACGCCCTCCACGGCGACCTCCAGCGTGTAGCCCTCCGCGCTGTCCGGGCCGTCCTCGTGCGGGCCCTCGCCCGGTGCGATCACCACGGCGATGTCGCCGAACGCGGGCGGCTCGTCCACGATCGCGAGGTCGCGGGAGCAGTCCGTCGCGAGGGCGTCGCGCAGCAGCCGCGCGACGGCGTCGGCTCCGGGCCCGGCGACGCTGATCCGCGCGGTCGGGGCCAGCACGAAGGGCGAACCCTCCGATGGCGAGACGGAGACAGGGCGGGGCACGACCACGGTGAGCTCCCTTGCGGGTCGGGGCAGAGCGGATGAGACCGACTCCGCCCGCCCCGCATGCGTCGGCCATCAGCGAGTATCGCAGGGCCTCCGGCGATGGGCAAGGGTTCCGCCCGGCGTCCGCTTTGCTATGCTTGGCCCGTCGCGACTGGCGCTCAGATGGTCACCATCGGGGAGCGACACGGAACCTCGAGAACACGGATGGATGCGGCCGCGCGCCTGGGTCGCTACGCAATAGTCCATCCCTGTACGAAGGAGCCGGCCATGACCGATACCCTCCCCTCGACGTTCACCGCCCCTCTGGCGGAAGTCGACCCCGAGATCGCGGAGGTGCTGCAGCTCGAGCTCGGCCGCCAGCGCGACTACCTCGAGATGATCGCCTCCGAGAACTTCGTGCCGCGCGCGGTGCTCGAAGCGGTCGGCTCCGTCCTCACCAACAAGTACGCGGAGGGCTACCCGGGCCGCCGCTACTACGGCGGCTGCGAGTACGTCGACATCGCCGAGCAGCTCGCGATCGACCGGGCGAAGGCCCTCTTCGGCGCCGAGTACGCCAACGTCCAGCCGCACTCCGGTGCCTCCGCCAACGCCGCCGTGCTCTCCGCCATCGCGACGCCCGGCGACACCATCCTGGGCCTGGAGCTCGCCCACGGCGGCCACCTCACCCACGGGATGAAGCTCAACTTCTCCGGCAAGCTCTACAACGCCGTGTCGTACGGCGTCGACCCCGAGACGTTCCTCGTCGACATGAACGTCGTGCGCGACAAGGCGCTCGAGCACAAGCCGCAGGTCATCATCGCCGGCTGGTCGGCCTACCCGCGCCAGCTCGACTTCGCGGCGTTCCGCGAGATCGCCGACGAGGTCGGAGCGAAGCTGTGGGTGGACATGGCGCACTTCGCCGGTCTCGTCGCCGCTGGGCTGCATCCCTCGCCCGTGCCCTTCGCCGACGTGGTCAGCTCGACCGTCCACAAGACCATCGGCGGCCCGCGCTCCGGCTTCATCGTGAGCCGCGACACCGAGCTCGCCAAGAAGCTCAACTCGAACGTGTTCCCGGGCCAGCAGGGCGGGCCGCTCATGCACGTGATCGCCGCGAAGGCGACCGCGTTCAAGCTGGCGGCGACCGAGGAGTTCAAGGACCGCCAGGAGCGGACCATCCGCGGTGCGAAGCTGCTCGCCGAGCGCCTCACCGCCGACGACTCCCGCGCCGCCGGTGTGGACGTGCTCACGGGCGGGACCGACGTGCACCTCGTGCTCGCCGACCTGCGCACATCGGAGCTCGACGGCCAGCAGGCGGAGGACGTGCTGCACGAGGTCGGCATCACCGTGAACCGCAACGCCGTGCCGTTCGACCCGCGCCCGCCGATGGTGACCTCCGGTCTCCGGATCGGCACCCCGGCGCTCGCGACCCGTGGTTTCGGCGACACCGAGTTCACCGAGGTGGCCGACATCATCGCGCTGGCCCTCCGTCCTGGTGCCGACACCCGCGCGCTGCGCGCCCGCGTCGACGCGCTGACCGCGGCGTTCCCGCTCTACCCGGGCCTGACGCCGTCCGGCGCCGAGGCCGTCCAGGTCGAGCTCCCCTCCTCCATCTGACCCACCCCCTACCCCAGCCATCAGCTCCTGAGTTTTTCCGCCGATTCGCGTCGTTTCGTGCGAAAAACTCAGGAGCTGGCGGCTTCGTTCTGTGGAAGGAGCGAACGTGACCGCACAGATTCTGGACGGGAAGGCGACCGCCGCCGCGATCAAGGCGGAGCTGAAGGAGCGCGTCGGCGCGCTGCGTGAGAAGGGCATCGTCCCGGGACTCGGGACGATCCTCGTCGGCGACGACCCGGGCTCGCAGTGGTACGTCGCCGGAAAGCACCGCGACTGCGCCGAGGTCGGCATCGCCTCCATCCGCCGCGACCTGCCCGCCGACATCTCGCAGACCGAGCTCGAAGCCGTGGTCGAGGAGCTCAACAACGACCCCGACTGCACCGGCTTCATCGTGCAGCTGCCTCTGCCGAGCCACCTCGACACCGACGCCATCCTCGAACTCGTCGACCCGGCGAAGGATGCGGACGGCCTCCACCCGACGAATCTCGGCCGCCTGGTGCTCAATGTGAACCGGCCGATCACCTCGCCTCTGCCGTGCACGCCGCGCGGTGTGATCGAGCTGATGCTGCGGCACGGCATCGACATCCGCGGCAAGGATGTGGTGGTCGTCGGCCGCGGCGTCACCGTGGGGCGGTCGATCGGCGCACTGCTGACCCGTCGCGAGTACAACGCGACCGTCACCCTCACCCACACCGGCACCCACGACCTGGACGCGCACCTCCGCCGTGCCGACATCATCGTGGCCGCCGCCGGCGTCGCCGGGCTGGTCACCGCCGCGAACGTCAAGCCCGGCGCGATCGTTCTCGACGTGGGCGTGAGCCGCGTGGAGGATCCGGTGACCGGCAAGAGCGTCGTCGCGGGCGACGTGGCGCCGGATGTGGCCGAGGTCGCCTCCTGGGTCTCCCCGAACCCCGGTGGGGTCGGCCCGATGACGCGCGCGCTGCTGCTGCAGAACGTCGTCGAGTCGGCGGAGCGGGAGCTGCAGTGACCGACGCGCCGCGCGAGCGGACGCACCCCGCCGTCGAACGTGTCGAAGCGGCGCTGCTCGCGGCGGGGGTCGAGCCTCGGGTCCGCTGGTTCGAATCGGCCACGCCGACCGCGGCGTCCGCCGCTGCGGAACTGGGTGTCGAGGTGGGTGCGATCGCGAACTCGCTCGTCTTTACGATCGACGGCGAACCGCTCCTCGTGATGACCTCCGGCGCCCACCGCGTCGACACCGCGTTCCTCGGCGAGCGGCTCGGCGGCCGCATCCGCCGCGCCGACCCTGAGACCGTCAAGGCGGCGACGGGTCAGACGATCGGCGGCGTCGCACCCGTCGGTCACCCGCAGCGCCTGCGAACCGTGGTGGATGTGGCGCTCGCCGGCTACCCGGAGATCTGGGCGGCCGCGGGTCACGCCCACACCGTCTTCCCCACCGCGTTCGACGAGCTCGTGCGCCTCACCGGCGGCGAGCCGCACCCCGTCGAGCCGGCTCCGTCCGCAGACTGACGCACGTCCTTCCGCCGGCGGACGCCCGGGCGGGAGCTGCAGGATAGCGTCGGCTGCGTGCCTCACCCCCACCGTCGCCGTCGCACCACGCGCCTGCTGGTCGCGGGTGGAGCGCTCGCCCTCCTGCTCGCTGCCTACCTCGCAGTGATGGCGGTTGGCGCGGCCTGGAAGAATCCGTGCGCGCGTTACGGTCCCGCTCCGGCGGGCGCCCTGATCTCCGAGCGGAGCGACGTGGTCACCGAGCACCGTTCGTTCTGGCCGATCGGCAGCGTCTGCGACTGGCAGCGCGCCGATGGCCGTGGCACGATCCGCAGCGGCAACGGCAGCATCCCCTTCTCGGCGCTCACCTACGCCCTCGTCGCCACCGGCGCGGCCCTCCTCATCGCCGCCGCACGCCGCCCCTCCTGAACCCGCCGCCCGCCGTCGAGTCCGCAAACTTTGCACACGACACACCGCCGCGGCGTGCAAAGTTTGCGGACTCGACGGGGGGCGGAGAGGTGCGGGTCAGCGGTCCACGACGACGATGAAGCGCTTGGAGACGACGCGCTCGCCGGGGGCGCCGCGCAGCTCGGACAGGGCGGCGAGCACGCGGTCGAGGATGCGGGGGCGCAGCGGCAGCGGAGCCTCGTCCGGCTGGTCCACCGTCCCCGCCGGATAGTCGACGCCCGGCTCGGTGGACATCTCGATGTGCGCACCGCGCAGCTCGCGGACGGGCGCGGGCGGGTCGTCGCGGAAGCGGATCAGCCGCTCGATCGTCGCCCGGTACTGCCCGAGGTCGCGCACGTACAGCCGGGCCGGGAGCACGGTGTCGCCGGTGAACAGGATGCCCGTCTGCCGGTCGAAGAACACGACGGCCGACGGCTCGTGCCCCGGTCCGCCGATGACGTCGACCACCCGGCGTCCGAGGTCGTAGGACACGGTCGCATCCGGCCAGGTCGGGAACCCGAAGAACCCGATCACCTCGGCCGGGCTGGTGCCGACGACCGTCGTGCCCGGGCGGTCGCGCAGCAGAGCGTCCCCGGCGATGTGGTCGCGGTGCGCATGCGAGTGCGCGACGACCAGCGGATACGGCCGCACGAACACGGCCGGGTTGCGTCGGAGCCACTCCGAGATCAGGCCATCGACGGCCCCGCGCAGCGGGAACACCGCCTCGTCGGACGTCGCTCCCGTGTCGATGAGCAGCGCCCGTTCGCGCCCGAACAGCAGATACAGGAACGGTGCTTCCCAGTGCGACGCCTTGGGCTGCCGCAGCTGCACGGTGTCGGCGTCGAGCCACACGACGACCGGATCGTTCACTCCCTGTCCACTCACGCGTCACAGTGTGGCACCACCGGGTGACCGGGAGGTGAACCGCTCAGCTCTCGCGCCGAGCACCCTCCGACGCCTGCACCGTGAAGAGGTCCGGCTGGCCGAACCCGTGCTCGGCGAACGCGCCGTCCAGCGCGACGAGCACGCGGCTGAGCGCGTCCGTCGGCACGAGGGCGATGGCCGAGCCTCCGAAGCCGCCGCCGGTCATCCGCGCGCCGATCGCGCCGTTCGCCTGCGCCGTCTCCACGGCGAGGTCGAGCTCGGGCACCGAGATCTCGAAGTCGTCGCGCATCGACACGTGGGACGCGTCGAGCAGCTCGCCGATCGCGGCCGGTCCCTGCTCGCGGAGCGTACGAACGGTGTCGAGCACACGCTGGTCCTCCGTGACTACGTGACGGACACGGCGGAACGTCACATCGTCCATCAGCTCGCGCGCACGGTCGAGGTCGCCGACCGACACATCCCGCAGCGCGTCGACGCCCAGGATGCGCGCGCCTTCTTCGCAGGACGCCCGACGCTCGGCGTACCCGCCGGTGGCGTGGGAGTGCGTCACGCCCGTATCGATAATGAGGATCTCGAGCGCGGCGGCCTCGAGCCCGAGGGGCACGACTTCAGAGTCGAGCGACCGGCAGTCGAGGAAGACGGCCGCGTCACGCTCGCCGAGGAGGGACGCGGACTGGTCCATGATTCCCGTCGGCGCACCGACCGCGACGTTCTCGGCGCGCTGGCCGACGCGGGCGAGGGTGCGGCGATCGAACCCGAGACGCCACAGGTCGTTGAGTGCCACGGCCACGGCACCCTCGATCGCCGCGGAGGACGACAGGCCGGCGCCGACGGGCACGTTGGAGTCGAGCAGGATGTCGACGCCCGGCACAGCGGCAAGGTCGGCACCGAACTGGCCGAGAGCCCAGGCGACGCCCAGCGGGTACGCCGACCAGCCGGAGAGCACCTCGGGCGCCAGTTCGTCGAGCGAGATCTCGACCACTTCGTCCGCGAAGGTGCTCCCGACGCGGATGATGCGGTCGTCACGCGCGCCGACCGCGGCGACGGTGCGCCGGTTGATCGCGAACGGCAGGACGAATCCCAGGTTGTAGTCGGTGTGCTCGCCGATCAGGTTGACCCGGCCCGGCGCCGACCAGACACCGTCGGGTTCGCGGCCGAACACCTCGGCGAAGTCGTCGCGGACGCCCGTGCGCAGGTCGGTCATCGGTCAGCCTCTCGGTCGGAAGTGGATGCGGTGCCCGCCGGCGCGACGACAGGCTCGGTGACGAGCCCGGTCACCGAGACCGGCAGTTCGCCGACCGGGTTGTCGCGGTCGGCGCGGGCGACGGCCTCGCGGAGCGCAGCGGCCGCCTGCTCGGGCGGGATGTCGCCCACCCAGGCGCCCATGGCCGACTCCGAGCCGGCCAGGAACTTCAGCTTATCCGCGCCGCGGCGGGGCGAGGTCAGCTGCAGCATGAGGCGGATCTCGTGCCGGCGAACGCCGACGGGAGCCTGGTGCCACGCGGCGATGTACGGCGTGGGGGAGTCGTAGAGCGCATCCACCCCGCGCAGCACCCGCAGGTAGAGCGTGGCCAGCTCGTCCCGCTCGGCGGCGTTGGTCTCGGAGATGTCGGCGACGTGGCGGTGGGGGAGCACGTGGATCTCGATCGGCCAGCGCGCGGCGAACGGCACGTATGCCGTCCAGTGCTCTCCGGCGAGGACGACGCGCTCGCTGGCGCGCTCCCGCTCCAGGATGTCGGCGAACAGCGTCGGTCCGTACGCGTCGAGCGAGCGGATGAGCGCGGAGGTGCGCGGCGTGATGTACGGGTAGGCGTAGATCTGCCCGTGCGGGTGGTGCAGCGTGACGCCGATGGCCTCGCCGCGGTTCTCGAACGGGAACACCTGCTGAACGCCGGGCAGCGCGGAGAGCTCGGTGGTGCGGTCCGCCCAGGCCTCGATGACCGTGCGTGCGCGCGACGGGCTGAGGCTTCCGAAGGATCCGGTGGTGGCCGGGCTGAAGCAGACCACCTCGCAGCGGCCGACCGACGTTCGGGTGCGCCCCAACCCCACCTGGGCCAGGTCGTCGATCCCTTCGGGGGCGTTGTCGTCGACGAGCAGCGGGCCGAAGGAGGGCGACTTGTTCTCGAACACGGCGACGTCGTAGAGGTCGGGGATCTCGGACGGGTTCGTCGGTGTCGCGGGGGCGAGCGGATCCAGCTCGGCGGGCGGGAGCATCACCCGGTTCTGGCGCGCTGCCGCGATGGAGACCCATTCGCCGGTGAGCGGGTCCTGCCGCATCGTCGCGGTGGGCGGCCGGGGCGCCGGCTCGCGCAGGTCGGGCTTGCGCTCGGCGCCGAGCGTCGTGTCGGCGTCGTCGTAGTAGATGAGGTCGCGGCCGTCGGAGAGACGGGTGGGACGCTTCGTGATCGAGGCCATGCCATCCTTTCGAATACGAAAGCGAGAATACCGCGTCCGCTTTCGTATTGACAAGGAATCGCAAGCGCCTCAGCATGGGCATATGAGCGAAGCCCTCCCCGCGGCTCTCCGGCGCGAACGCATGCTCGAACTGATCGGGCGCGCCGGCTTCGCCCGGGTGTCGGACCTGAGCGAGGCGTTCCAGGTCTCCGACGTCACCGTGCGCAGCGACCTGGATGCGCTCGACCGCGAGCAGAGCATCCGCCGGGTCCACGGCGGGGCCGTGCTGCGAACAGCCGGGATGCGGGAGCCGAGCTTCGAGGAGTCCCTGGAGTCGTCGGCCGACGAGAAGCGCCGGATCGCCCGGGAAGCCGCGGCGATGGTCGCCTCCGGCAGCAGCGTGCTGCTCGATGTGGGCACGACCACCGCCGCTATCGCACGCGCCCTCGTCGAGCGGGACGACCTGGAGGGCGTGACCGTCATCACGAACGGTCTGACCATCGCGCTCGAGCTGGAGCGCGCCATCCCGCGGTTCGAGGTGGTCGTCACCGGCGGCACGCTGCGGCCGCTGCAGCACTCCCTCGTCGAGCCGTTGGCCGCTGTGCTGCTCGGGCGCGTGCACGCCGACATCGCCTTCATCGGCTGCACCGGCGTGCATCCCACCGGCGGCATCACCAATGTGAACCTGCCCGAGGCCGACCTCAAACGCGTCATGGTCGGCTCCGCCGAGCGCGCGATCGTGGTGGCCGACGGCAGCAAGCTCGGCCGCACGCATCTCGGCCGGATCGCCGCGGTGGATGAGGTGTCCGAGCTGGTCACGGGCGAGTCGGCTGCGCCGGAGGCGGTGGCGGCCCTGCGGGATGCGGGACTGCCGGTGATCGTCGCCTGAGGCCTAATCTGTTGCCATGCGACCCGCCACCGGTGAACAGTACGAACTCGACTTCGGCGACCTGAGCGCGACCATCGTGCAGGTGGGAGCCGGCATCCGCTCCCTGCGCTTCGGCGAATCCGATCTCACAGAGCCCTACCCCGCCGAGGAGCAGCCGCCCTCGGCGTGCGGGATCGTGCTCGTCCCGTGGCCCAACCGGGTCGCGGACGGCCGGTGGGAGTTCGAGGGGCAGCCACGGCAGCTCGACCTGACCGAGCCGGCGAAGCGGAACGCCATCCACGGCCTGCTGCGACGGCGTCCGTACGAGCTGGTGGAGCAGTCCGACTCGATGGTCACGCAGGCCGCGACCGTCTATCCGGAACCCGGGTACCCGTTCCTGCTCGACACCACGGTGACGCACGAACTGCACACCGAGGGGCTCCAGGTGACCCACACGATCAGCAACGCGGGCGAGACGGCGGCACCGGTGGCCGTCGGCGCGCACCCCTACCTCCGCATCGCGGACGTCCCGCCGGACCAGCTGACCGTCACCGTGGCGGCGCGCACCCGGTTCGAGACCGACGACCGCAGCAACGTCACCGGCGAGTCGCCGGTCGCGGGCACGCCGTTCGACCTCTCGGCGGGCCGGCGGGTGAGCGAACTGGAGCTCGACACCGGGTTCGCCGACCTGCCCGAGGGGCCGGTGGAGCACATCCTCGCCGCCGACGACGGCCGCCGGGTCGTGCTCTGGGCCGATGAGGCGTTCCGCTACGTGCAGGTGTTCACGCACCGGTCGTTCGCGACGAAGCCCGGGGGAGTAGCCCTTGCGATCGAGCCGATGACCGCCCCGGCGAACGCCCTCAACTCGGGCCGCGGTCTGCGCTGGCTGGAGCCGGGAGAGACCTGGTCGGTGAGCTGGGGCGTCCGCCCGGAAGGATTCGGCGGAGAGGCCTACCTGGCCAGCTGGGGGTAGAGCACGCGGACATCCTCGTGGAGGTGCGACTTGACCTGCTGCGCGACCTCTCCGACGATCGCCTCCGCTCCGCCCTCCTGCACGGTGTCGAGGGCCTCGTCGGCGACCTGGCGCGGCGGAACCTTGACGCCCGTCGCATCCGCCGCCATCTCGGTGTCGACGTAGCCGACGTGGACGCCGACGACCTGGATGCCCGCGGGCACGAGCTCCACGCGGCTCGAGTTGCTGGCCGACCACAGGGCCGCCTTGGTCGCGCTGTAGGAGCCGAAGGCGAGCCAGCTGAGGGCGGAGTGCATGTTCACGATGGCGCCGCCGCCGTTTCCTTCGAGCACGGGGGCGAAGGCGCGCGTGACGAGCACCGGTCCCCAGAAGTTGGTGTCGAACTCGCGGTGGATCTCATCGAGGTCGCCGGTGACGAGTGACTCGTTGACGGCGATGCCGGCGTTGTTGACGAGGATCGTGACGTCGCTCGCGACCTCGGCCGCCCGGCGGATGCTGTCCGGGTCCGTCACATCGAGAGCGAGGGGGACGACGCGCGGGTCATCGCTCGTGACGGTCTCGGGGCGGCGGGCGGCGGCGTAGACCTTCGTCGCCCCGCGTTCGAGGAGTGCTGCGACGAAGGCGGCGCCGAGGCCGCGATTGGCGCCGGTGACGAGGGCGACGCGGCCGGTGATGTCGGTCATGAGAGGGTCCTTCCGAAAGTAAACCGATCTGTGTACTGCAATGTACACAGATCGGTTTACTTTTTGCAACCGTCGGATTATGATCGAGGCATGTCCACAGCCACCGCACCCTCCCGGCCGAAGCCGCGCGATCGCGTGCTCGCTGCCGCCGCGCGCCTGTTCGTGCGCGAGGGCGTCAACGCGGTGGGTGTCGACCGGCTCGCACAGGAGGCCGAGGTCTCCAAGCGCTCGATCTACCAGCACTTCGACGGCAAGGATGCGATCGTCGCCACCATGCTCGAGGAGTACGGGCCGAGCGTCGTCACGGGATACTTCGAGAGCGACGAGGAGGCCGCCCCGCGTGACCGCGTGCTCCATGTCTTCGACGCCCTCCACGCCGCCGCGGCGGCCGGCGACTTCTACGGCTGCCCCTTCGTCAACGTGGCGACCGAGCTGCGCGACCGCGAGCATCCCGCCGCTGTCGTCGCCCGCGGGTTCAAGGACGAGTTGACGTCCTACTTCGAGCGCCAGGCCGCGGCCGCCGGAGCAGCTGACCCCCGCACGCTCGCCATCCAGCTGACCCTGCTGTTCGACGGCGCTTCAGCGAATGCCGCCATGCGCGGCGGCACGCCCGCCGCGGCCCGCCTCGCCGCCGCCCAGCTCTTCGACGCCGCGACCGCCGCCTGACCCGCGCACATTCGTGCCGAATGTGCGTTCTGGCGCCGCCATTCCGCACATTCGGCACGAATGTCGCGAGCTAGGGTGCGATCGACAGGAAGATGAACGCCGCGAACAGCACCAGGTGGATGCCGCCCTGCAGTCGCACGGCGCGTCCCTGCACGATGGTGAGGATGCTGACCAGCACCGTCAGCACCAGCAGCACGATCTGACTCGACCCGAGCCCGAGGTGCAGTGCGCCCGGCAGCCAGATCGACGCGACGGCGATCGCCGGGATCGTGAGCCCGATGCTCGCCATCGCCGAGCCGAGCGCCAGGTTGAGGCTCGTCTGCGTGCGGTTGCGCGATGCCGCCTTCGACGCCGCGATCCCTTCCGGCAACAGCACGAGCAGCGCGATGACGACACCGACGAACGACTGCGGCAGCCCGATCCCGGTCACCGCCCGCTCGATCGGTGTCGACTCCAGCTTGGCCAATCCGACGACCGCGACCAGCGACACGAGCAGCAGCCCGAGGCTGATCAGGGCGGCGCGCTTGGTCGGCGCTTCGGCGTGGTCGTCCTCGGTCAGAGGCTTGCCCTTTTCGCCCACCGGGAGGAAGAAGTCGCGGTGCGCCACCGTCTGGGTGAAGACGAACATCCCGTACAGGGCGAGGGAGGCGATCGCCGCGAACACCAGCTGCGGTCCGGAGAACACCGGGCCGGGCGCCGACGTGAAGCTCGGCAGCACCATCGTCAGGGTGGCGAGCGCGGTGACCGTCGCGAGGGCCGCTCCACTGCCCTGAGCGTTGAAGGCGGTGGACTCGCGGCGGGATGCGCTCAGCAGCAGCGAGAGCCCGACGATGCCGTTCATCGTGATCATCACGGCCGAGAAGACGGTGTCGCGGGCGAGCTCGGGGGAGTCCTTGCCCGTGGTCATGAGCGTGACGATCAGCGCCACCTCGATGATGGTGACCGCGACGGCGAGGACGAGCGAACCGAACGGCTCCCCGACCCGGTGGGCCACCACCTCCGCGTGCTGGACGGCCGCCAGCACTGTCCCGGCCAGGACCACGGCGATCACGATGACGGCGATCGTGTTCAGCTCCACCGCCCAGAAGGCCACCAGGACCACGACACCGATCGCCGGCACCCCGATCGTCCACCATCGTGCGAGCCAGGTGCCGAGCGCTTTCATGCATCCATCCTGCCAGGCCGCCCTCCGAGGCCCTCGGGCGGACTCCGTCACCGTCGTCCGGCGGGTCCTGCGGGTCCAGCCGCCGTGCACCGGTTGGATGGGCGCATGACCGGGAACACGACCTTCCGCGCCGTCTCCGCGACCGCCGTCGCCTTCACGTTCGCCGTCCTCCTGGCAGGATGCGTCTCGCCGAGCCCGGTGCCGACCGGATCGCCCTCCGCGTCCACGACCTCGACGTCGCGGCCGACCCCGACCTCCACGGCGACCGCGACGCCCATCGACGGGCAGTGCGACACGGGTGACCTCTCCGGCACGATCGCCCAGGGCGGAGGCGGGGCGGCGGGAAGCGTCGAGGTGACCCTCGTGCTTACGAACAACGGTTCAGGTGAATGCTCGCTGCAGGGATGGCCGGGGGTGTCGTTCGTCGGAGACGGCAACGGCACGCAGCTGGGTGCCGCGGCCCAATTCGACCGCAGCACCCCGCATCCCACCGTCGTGCTGAAGCCAGGTGCGACCGCGCAGGCGCCGCTGCGCATCACCCAGGCGCTGAACTATCCCGAGGCCGACTGCGCCCCGAAGCAGGCCGACGGCTTCCGGGTCTACCCGCCCGGCTCGACCGAGTCGCTGTTCGTCAAGGACGCGGGCGTGACGGCGTGCACGAAGGATTCGGTGTCGCTGCTCACGGTCGGGGCGCTGGTCGCCGGAAGCTGATCGGCGTCGGAGTCAGTCGCAGACCCGGGCGAGAGGTCCGTCCCAGGATCCCCGAAGCTGCACCGCCGCCGCGTTGGCAGCGGCGAGTGCCGCCCCGGGGTCGCGGGCGAAGGTCCGTCCGTCGACGGCGCCCCGCAGCTCGTCGAGCGTCCGGTCGACCGGGTCGAGGGCGCGAGCGACCGCGTCCGTGGCGATGTCGCTCGTTTCCGCGCGGAACCTCGTCACCGCATCCTGGATCGCCGATCCCGCCTCGACGGGATGCGCCCCGAGCGCCGCCAGGTGCGCATCCAGCGCGGCGTCGAGGGCGTGACGTGCGCTCCGGATCGTCGTGCAGTCGCGCCCGCGCTCGGCCGACGCCTCGGAGAACAGCGGGAACTCCGTACCCGCCGCGATGCCCAGCATCGCGATCGCTGCAACGCAGCCGAAGGTCAGTGCCGTCGCGCCCGGCCACAGGCGCACGACCCACGCCACCACCCCGCGCCGGGCGCCGCGCGGCAATAGAACCGTCGTGCGCGGACGTTCGGCGTCGACATCCGGCACACCCGGGCGCGAGAGGGTCACGGTCGTAACGCTAGGGGCGCTCGGTGAACACTTCGTTGCACGATTTCCACCGACGAGCCGGCGGGAAGTGCTGCGGATACGCTGGGTGCCGTGCCCCCCGCCCGACCCGCGACCGGTTCCGCGACCCCGCGGTGGGTCGTGCGCCTCGTCGTCGTCACCGCCCTGGTCGGGGTGGGAGCGGGAATCGGCGGCGGACTCGTCTCGCTGGGCCTGCACGCCCTGCAGCACCTCGCCTTCGGCTACTCGGAGGGCGACTTCTTCGAGGGCCTGCTGAACGCGCCGCCGCTGAACCGGGTCGTGGCGCTCGCCGTCGCCGGCGTCATCGGCGGCGTCGGCTGGTGGGCGCTCCGCCGCTGGGGGCGACGGTCGCCGAGTCACGCCGTCGTCTCGGTGGAGCAGTCGGTGAACGGACGCCGCATGCCCCCGGTCGTCACGCTCCTGAACGCCGCTCTGCAGGTGGTCATCGTCGGGCTCGGCGCCTCCATCGGCCGCGAGGTGGCGCCGCGGGAGGTCGGAGCGCTCTGGGCGGGATGGCTCGCCGAGCGCGCGGGACTCTCGGCGCGCGAACGGCGCATCCTCGTCGCGTGCGGGGCGGGGGCGGGCCTCGCCGCGGTCTACAACGTCCCGTTCGGCGGCGCCGTCTTCGCCGTCGAGATCCTGCTGGCCGAGATCAGCTTCGCGACCGTGCTTCCCGCGTTCGCGGCCTCCGCGATCGCCGCGCTCGTCGCCCGCATCTGGGTTCCGGCGAACCCGCTCTATGTGCTCCCCGAGCTGCACCTGAGTCCCACGATCGTCGTCTGGTCGCTGCTCGCCGGCCCGCTGATCGGCTGCGCGGCCGTCGGTTTCGTGCGCGCAGCGCGGTTCGCGCAGGCGCACCGACCGCGCTCGTGGGGCATCCTGATCGTGATGCCGCTGACCTTCGTCGCCGTCGGCGTCGTGTCGCTCTGGCTGCCCGCGATCCTCGGCAACGGCCGCGCGCTCGGCCAGCTCGCGTTCGCGGCGACGGTGCCGGTGCTGCTCATCCTGCTGACCACGGTCGTCAAGGCAGCGGCCACGCTGGGAACCATCGGAGCGGGCGCGGCGGGCGGCACCCTGACTCCCTCGCTGGCCATCGGCGCCGGGCTGGGACTCGCGGGCGGTGCCGCCTGGAACCTCCTCTGGCCGGGTGCCGAGCTGCCCGCCTTCGCCCTGATCGCCGCCGCCGCCTTCCTCGCCGTCACGATGCGGGCGCCGGTGACCGGACTGCTCCTCACCATGGAGTTCACCGGCCAGGGACCCGACCTGCTCGTTCCCGTGATGCTGTGCATCGCCGGGGCGGTCGCCGTCGGCTACCTGCTCGAGCGGGCGCGGGTCACCGGCGTCGCGTGAGTTTTCCTCGCGTTTCGGGCTGATCGGGGATACCGTGGCGCCGGGAGGCGCAGAATGACGCGGATCGAGGAGAACGACCGCTGGGCCGCTGCGGAGCGGCTCGCGGCGGGAGAGGTCGACGAACGCCTGACGCGACGTCGCGGCACCACGCTGTTGTGGATCGTGGTACTGCTTCTCGTCAGTGTCGCGGCAGGTGTCGTCATCGCTCTCCTGCTGCCGTCGCGCCCGGAGAATACGGCCTCTGACGGGATCGAGCCGCGCGTTGGCATCGGTTGGGGCATCAGCGGGTTGGGATTCGCGGTCGCAGTGGTCACGTTCGTCTGGGGGAGACGCACCGGCCACTACATCCCTCGGTGGCGGGCAGTGCTGAGCCCTCTCTCGCGGGAGGAACGGAAGTCCGCTGTCCGACAGCTTCGCGGCAAGGAGACGCTCGACGCACGACATGCGACCGTGATCGTCGCAGCCGCACGGCAGTCGCAGCGGGCGACGTGGGGATACGTGCCGCTGGTGGTCGCTCTGACGCTCATGATGGTCGGATCGGCGATCTCGAGCCGGGCGTTCTGGGCGACCTGGTTGTTCGCTGCGGCCATGCTGCTCTTTGCCGGGTCCGCCATCGTGAGCCTGATCCGGTATCGAGAGGTCGCGGCGTTCCTGGATGCGCACGAGGGGACGCTCGGCGACTGATCCGAAAGCTCGTCGAGGCTGGCGCCTCCCGGTACCGTTGCTCCATGGACGCCACCTCCGCCATCGACGTTCTCGTGTTCAGCGCTGAGTTCGGCTGTTGCGGCGTCCCCTTCGCAGCGGGCGAGGACGTGACGCTGACGGTTCGAGCCCCGGTTGAGGATCTGTCGGCTCCGGATGGCGTGCCCACTTATCTCCACGAACTCCATCCGTATGACGACCGTGTGCCTCTCGCCGATGTCACCGGGCGCGTCGAGCGGATCGTCGCGTGGTACGAGCGCATGGTGCCGGTCGCCGGTGCTCACCACCGCACCAACGACCCCGACGATCGGATCGAGCGCGACGTGGACCGGGTGCCGACCGACAACCACCCGGCGGGTTATGGCGGCCCGGACTACCGGGTGCGCATCCGCATCCCGTCGGATACGCGCCTGCCCGATCCCGCTCCCGAGGTCGAGCTGTCGCCTGCTCCCGGCATCGACGCCCCTCCGCCGCCGCGCATACTGCCCCTGCTGACGACGCTGGTCGCGGAAGTCGCGTCGGAGTTCGGAGACGCGGTGGATGTGCTCCGCGGCCGCGAGGACGCCTCCGTCACGCTGCAGCCGCGTCGGGAAGGTGCGGCCGCTGTGCGGTGGAACGCTTACCTCGATCAGCTCACGGCGGAGATCGAGCATGCGGAGTGGACGCTGACCGACGACGAAGCCGGCGTCGCCGTCCTCCGCGACCTCGTGGCTGCGGCCTCGGTCGGGCGGTTCTCCGAGACGGAGGAGGACTGGACGATCCTCTCCATTGCGACGACGGCAGACGGGCGCGCGTACGAGGCGACGACGACCGTCTCGCGGTTTCCCCTCGGCGGCGACGTCGTCATGCTGGGAGGTTCCGACCACGAGCGGATCGAGCGCGCCCGGTCCGGAAATCCTTTCCTTCCGTGGAGCGACGAAGTCTGATGGCAGGTCGCGCGCATCCACTCGCGTCGGCGGCCCCCGATACGATCCCGGAGTGATCTCCACCGTCGCCGTCTCCGGCTACCGGTCGCTGCGCGACCTCGTCATCCCGTTGGGGCGCCTGACGGTGGTGACGGGCGCGAACGGGGCGGGCAAGTCGTCGCTCTATCGGGCGCTGCGCCTGCTGGCCGGGTGCGGGCGGGATGAGGTGGTCGTCGCGATCGCGCGCGAGGGCGGCCTCGACTCCACGCTGTGGGCCGGTCCCGAGCGGCTGGGCCGGGCGATGCTCCAGGGCGACGCGCCCGTCCAGGGAACCGTCCGTCGTGATCCGGTCGCGCTCCGGCTGGGCGTGCAGCTCGACGACGGTGGCATGGGACTCGGCTACGCCCTCGACCTCGGACTGCCGCAGCCGAGCAAGGACACCGCGTTCGGCCGGGATCCCGAGCTGAAGCTGGAGACCGTGTGGACGGGTCCGGCACCCCGACCGTCGAGCTTGGCCGCCGAGCGACGCGGCGGGCACGTCCGCGTACGCGGCGACGACGGCGACTGGACGGAGCTGGGCAAGACCCTGCGCACGTTCGAAAGCATCCTCACCGAGGTCGTCGATCCTGTCCGTGCCCCGGAGGTACTGAGGGTGCGCGAGAACCTGCGCGCGTGGCGCTTCTACGACCACTTCCGCACCGACACGGCGGCCCCGGCGCGGCTACCGCAGCTCGGAACCCGAACCCCGGTGCTCGCCGCCGACGGCACGGATGTCGCGGCGGCCATCCAGACCATCCGCGAGTCGGGTGGCGGCGACCCCTTCGACGCGGCCGTGGATGCAGCGTTCCCCGGCAGCCGGGTCGAGATCGTGGTCGACGGCGCCCAGTTCTCGGTGGCCGTCCGGCAGCCCGGGCTGCTCCGCCCGCTCGCTGGCGCGGAGCTGTCGGACGGCACCCTGCGCTTCCTGCTCTGGGCGGCCGCGCTGCTGTCACCGCGTCCGCCCCAGCTGCTGGTCGTCAACGAGCCGGAGACCAGCCTGCACCCGGACCTGCTGCCCGCCCTCGGCTCCCTCATCGTCGCCGCGTCGGCCAACGCGCAGCTCGTGGTGGTCACGCACTCTCCCGAGCTTCAGGATGCGATCCAGCGTTCCGCGGCCGACCGCGACCTCGTCGACGACGTGAGCCGCATCCACCTGGAGAAGCAGCTGGGGGAGACCCACCTGCGCGGCCAGGAGGGTCTCCTCGACCGTCCCACCTGGCACTGGCCCACCCGCTGAGCGGTCGCCGCGGCTCCGGTGTAGATTCTGCATGTGAGCGACCCGGGACGGCGGCACAGTTGGGACCGCGCGGTCTCGCGCCCGCTGACGCCCATGAAAGAGAGCCGAGCGCCGGGACTCGCGCAGCCCGGGGGATGGCTGGCGGGTGTCACGATGCCCCCGCGGCCGGTGAGCACATGGGGGATGGCCTGGCGGCTGACCGCGCGGTGGACGGCCACGGTGGTCATGTCCGCCTTCCTCGGCGCCGCCATCTGGTCCGTCGCGGCGACGCCGTCGTCCCAGCACTGGCTCGTGGTGCTCGCGGTCATCGTCGGCTGGCTCTACAGCGTTCTGGTGACCGTCGTCCTCACCGTGGTGCTGGTGCGAGCTCCGCGTGCGACGCGCCGCGGGTGAACACCGCGCACGGCGCGGGCTCTGGCCGCCGCTATCCTTCACGCGTGTCTGAATTCGCGACCTACGTGGAGAACGTCGTGCGGCCGTATCCGGGGACGGGCAAGAAGCGCGACCCCGCTAGCTTGCTCCACGACTATTACGCGATCATCACCAACGTCGCAGGTGGCTATAACGACTACGTTGACGAGTACTTCAACGATCTCGCGCCCCGAGACTTCATCGAACAGGTCCTCCGCGATCCCATCGCTCAACGGTTCCCGGAGTTCGAAGAGTTCGCTCGCCAGGTCGATGACTTGGATGAGCAATTCCGGCGACTGCTCACTCCGACACCGGTTGCGCCCGGCAAGAGCTGGTGGACCACGCACCTGCCACTACGTGCTGGGCGCAGGTTCAACGACGAGATGTGGACACTCTTCGACTACCGAGCTGAACCCGCCGAAGACGGGGGCGGCACCTGGTACTGAGTGGCGTGGCGGTGAACTGACCCGCTTGGAAACGGAGGATCACCCACACCGCCGGCATCCAAGACGAGTCGGTCGGCGAAGCGTCCCAGCGGCTCGGCGATGCTGAAGTCGGCGATGTCCATCCCGAACTCCTCCGCGCTCGGGTGGTCGGTGCAAGCACCCGAGTATTGCTCGCCGGTTGCCGTGACACGCAGCCCCGCCGTGGGACCCCAGGGTGATCCGTAGATGACGCAGAAGCCGTCGTCGAACGCCCAGGCGTCGACGACGGTGACCTCTTCTGCGGAAGTCGGGCCGCCCGAACGGAGACGCTCGAGACAGCTCAGCAGAGCCGTCTGCCCCCACGACCGATTGTGCAGGGTCCGCAGTTCGTCGATCGCTGCGCTGTGCGCTGTGGTCCCGCTCACGGCGCAGTCCTCTCCACGCGGTCGGAGAGGAGCCACTCGCGTGGGTTCCACGGCGGCTCTGCGCCACCGACCGGTCCGATGTCCAGCCGCGGGTCATCCGACCGGATCACGCACAGGATCCGGTTGCCGAGGAGTGCTCCGAGACGAGCCGTGTCGACGAGGATATCGAGCAGGATCCCGCAGGCGGCCGGCATCGTCGCGCGGAACCGATCGAGGTGGTCGAGTTCGATGACGAGCCCTGTGTCGGCCTCCGTCCATCCGTACGCCTGCTCGACGACGTCCTGGAGGCAGTCGGACAGCGCGGCGAAGTTGCGCCCGTAGTAGGCGGGGAAGTCGAGGGCGGTGCTCAGCGCGTCGTGAAGGTCGGCTTCGTCGGTCCAGGATGCGGTATCCAGCCGGACGACACGGTAGCCGGCCGACCGGAAGGAGGCGAGCGACTCATCGACGACGGCCGCCGAGTGGAACTTCGTCACGAATCCGTTCCTGGCCAGTTGGAATCCGGGATCCTGGTCGTCCGCTTCCCACACAGCCACGAGAGAAACCTATCTCGCATGCGGCGCCGAGGAGCAAGCGAAGGGCCGGACCCGAGCTCCCGGGTCCGGCCCTTCCGGGCGGCGCCTGTCGTGCTGGGGGCGACAGGCGCTACTCGAGAAGCGGTGTCCGTTACCGGACGACCGCACCCGCCGGGGAGGAGAACTGCGCATAGTCGAGCTCCGCGTAGTTCTGGTTCGCCTGGTGGGCGATCGTGACCGTGTTCGTGCCTGCGTTGAGCTGCACCGTCGTGGTCGCCACCGGGAAGGATCCGCCGTTCGCACCCCACGGCCCCGTGACGGGAAGGGTCAGGTTCGTCGCGGCTCCGCCGTTGACGGTGAGCCCGACCACCGCATCCAGCGTTCCGTTCTGCGTGTAACCTCCGTCGTTGGCGTAGCCGAGCTGAAGCCGGTAGGTGCCGGCGGTGGGGACGTTGGGACGGAAGGTCACCGAGCTCGTGGAGGAGTCGAGTCCGCCGACGAAGCTGCCGCCGGACGCGTTCGACGACGCGATGACCTTGCCGCCGGAGACCGTTCCGGACTCCGCTTCCAGCCGCTGCACGAACGTCGCCGCGGGCGGGTTCGACGGCTGCGACCAACCGGGGACGGCGGCGGTCGTGGACAGGGAGATGGAGTCGAGCTCGGCGTACCCGGTGCCGCCGGCGAAGTACGGCGACCCCTTCGCGAGCCGGATCATGTTGTATCCGGCGGTGAGGTGGAGGGTCGGTCCGGAGACCGTCGCGAACTTCCCCTGGGCGCCCCATCCGCCGGTCGCGGGATAGCTGATCGTGCTCCAGGCGCCGCCGTCGTAGGCGATGCCCTGGGTGGAGGTGGCACCCGTGCCGTTGGCGTATCGGATCGAGAGGCTGTAGTCGGCCGCGACCGGGACGTTGACCAGGAAGTCGACGAAGCTGTCGTTCCGCATGTCACCGCTGTTGTCGAGCCCACCGACGTATCCGCCGTTGGAGGCGACGGAGGAGGAGTAGCGGATGCCGTTGACCACGGAGGCGTTCTCCGCCTCGTACGTCTGCTGGTACGAGGTGACCGGTCCGCTGGTCGGCGTGACGACGATCTCGTACGCGGCGCCCGGGTCCTGCCCGGTGAGCGGGACGCTGATGGCCCCGTTGGTGGCCGTGAGGGATCCCGACCAGATGGTCGTCGGAGCGGACACGGCGTGCAGGCGGCCGGAGTCCGGCGTGGAGAGCACGGTGACCGCGACCGACGAGCCGAAGCCGCTGAGGTTCTTCACCGAGACGGTGTTGTCGCCGGTTGCGCCGCCGACGACGGCCGTGAGGATCTTGCGGGTCGTATCCAGCGAGGCGATGCCGTCCTGCAGGCCGTTCTGGGCCACGGACACCATGTTGCCGGTCATGTCGCCGTACCACTTGTAGAGCCAGTAGGTGCCCGTCGGCTGCCCGTTGGCGAACAGCCCGTTCATCGTGCCGGACTCGTACCAGTAGGCGCGTTCGGCGTCGCGGACGTCGGTGGCGCGCTCGAAGGTCGCCAGGTAGCGCAGCGATGCTGCAGGCACATCCACCTGGTCGGGCCAGGCGTACTCGTTGATCGACACCGGGCGCGGCGAGATGCCGAGTGAGTTCTCGATACTGCGCAGGTCGGCCAGTTCGCCGGGAAGGGCGTCCGAGTTCCACAGGTGCCAGCTGATGACATCCGGCAGGGTGGCGGCGTTCTTCGCGGCGGTGAGGAAGCTGGTCATCCAGTCGTGGTTGTAGCTGGAGATGCTCGGGCCCACGATCGGGGTGACGGTGTCGTACTTCTTGACCTCGTTGTAGATGCGCGACCAGCCGTCGTTGAACGGACCGGCCGCCGAGGTGTTCCAGGTGCCGTCCGGCTCGTTCCACAACTCCCACCCGTTGATGTTGGTTGTGGAGGTGGCCGAGACACGCGCCTGGACCATCGTGTCGACCTTCGACAGATAATCGCTCCAGCTGACCCACTTGTATGGCCAATCCGGGTAGATATCCGGCATGCGGATGGTCTCCTGCCCGCCCGCCGAGATCAGCGAGGGCGCGACCTTCAGCGCGTCGCCGGATGGAGTGGTCGCGCCGTTCCCCAACTGCTGGACGCCCGGTGCCGGCTGGGTGAACTGGTTGACGTGCAGGGGCAGCAACGAGGCGGGATCGGGCGTGCTCGCGGTCGCGAGACCGTACAGGCCGCCTGCGCCGACATGCGTGACGGGACGCATGACCGACGCCGCGTCGATGGTGAGGGTATTCCCTCCGGTGGCCGCGACGGCGGGAAGTGCTGCTCCGGCAGCGACCAGAGAAGCGGCTGCAGCCGCCGCGACGGACACGCGCAACAGCGGGGACCGGCGGCGAGATCGCCTGCTCGCAACGGTCGAGTGGGTGAGTGACATGGTCGGATGCTCCTTCGCATCAAAACGGTGACGGACTTCGGCACCGCGTTGTCGAACCGGTTCGACAGTCACCATAGCGCAAACGCTATGTGCAGCCAATAGATGTTGTTTCGCGCTACATTTAGCCGTGTTCGCGCGTGGTTTTCGGTGTTGATGCGCGGCGCGACGGCGAATGTCGAACCGGTTCGAGCGGTGCAGGCTGTTGCGCGTGCGCGTTTCTCGGCGCCGCACGGGCGGCACAGCGGCGGAAGGCGTAGCATTCGCCTGATGCCGAAGGAAGGGTGAGCCGTGAGCACAATTCACCGAGTCGCAATCGTGGTGGGGACAGTTGCTGCGGCGCTCGTCGCCCTGGTGCTCGTACCGGCCGTCGTCGGTGGCGCGCGCTCGACCCCGGCGGTTGTGGAGAGCGCGGCCTCCGCTCAGTCCAGTCCCGCAGCTGTCGGACTCGTGCGCAACGAGCCGTCGTCGCCCACCAGGGTGGCGAGCTGGCGACTGCTCTCCTCGAGCCCGAGCAGCCAGGACATCACCATCGGCGTCGTCGTCGGAGGCTCCTGTGACGAATTCGACAAGGTTCGCGTCACCGAGACCGGCTCAGCCGTGACCATTGCACCCATCGTGCAGACCGTCTCCCTCGGTGCATGTGCCGACTCGCTGAAGCTGCTTCCCGAGGTCGTGCATCTCAGCGGCCCCCTTGGGGACCGTCAGCTGCTTCACGCCGAGGCGCACTAGTCCGCTGGGGCACGCGTCCGAGCGGGGAAGGGTGGATCCCCCCTCCAGCCCTGGCGTCGGCGTCCAGTGAGAGCCGTTCGATGTCGATCCCGAACTCCTCCGGCGACAGCAACCTCCTGCCCGGCGGTCGGGCCGCCCGACGGAGTCGTTCAAGATAGCTCAGCAGAGCGGTCTGGCCCCATGACCGCTCGGGAAGCGTTCGCGCGCTCTCGACCGCATCCATGAGACGGTGTGCGTTCTTGGAGAGAGCAGCAGGTATGCGGTCTCGAGCTGAGAGTCGTCATCTTGCGACGCCAGCGCAGCCTGGCGGCGCTGAGAGAGTAGGGCCTCGCTCCGCCGGGCCGTTTCTGAGCGCGCTTCGCGTAGATCGCCGAACCCGATCCACGTCGTTCAGGGAGGGCAACTCGCGGCATAGTCACACGCGGTCCATCCCTTGAGGCCGTCTGGACTTCCACGCTTCCGTGACCCATGCGCGGAGGATCATCAGCCGCTTGTTGTTGTATTCCGTCACATCCGGGAGTGGATGCGGATTCGACCACAAGGCGCTGAGTGGAGTGATCAATCCGAGCCCGGATCGGGTGTGCCAGCGGATGAAGGAGTAGCCGCCGGTGACACGGTCGACTTGCCGCAAGGGGATGCTGCGCGACCACAGCATTCCCGTGACGATGATTCGATCGCCGTGTCGTCGGATTCCCGCGAAAAGGACCTAGCGTGCGGCGACGTAAAGACTCGCTGAGGTGTATACGACGGCAATAATTAGACCGCCTGCGTTGAAATTTTGTTGCAGGGCCGCGATCGATGCGACCGAGACCACGCCGGTGGGGAGCAGCACGCCCACGCGCGGCAGCCAGTGGGGGTGGATGCGCGCCTCCGACGGGGTGCCTCGATTGCTCAGCTCCACGGTGCGAGGCTATCGCATTCGAGAGTCGCTAAGCCGAACTGGACAAGCCGCTCCAGAAACCGAATCGCGAGTTCCGAATCGGCCGCTGATGGGCCGAGATCCCAATGCTTGTAAGGGTGGGCCCGGTGGGGCTCGAACCCACGACCCGCGGATTAAAAGCTTTATGATATGGTCTATATAGGTCAGTCCGCCCGCGAGATTCCGCG
>NZ_JBIBYW010000003.1:0-19773 GCF_043083605.1 Leifsonia sp. NPDC014704
ATGGATGGCGTAGGAACCTCCGTCGTCGGGAGATCTCGACGTCTATCTGCGGACCGACGCGCCCGGCCGACCTACACCCTCATCTGGGAAGAGCCAGCAAACGCGCACTCGGGCGTCTCAGCGAGATAGTACGTACGGCCCAGGGTGTCGAAGCGTCCCCATTCCTGTCGGTGCACATCCGGAGTCCGAAGCGGCGCAGACGGCTGCTTCCACCGAGCCGTTGCTACATGGAACCCCACCGCTTGATCGACGGGGATCAGACGCAGCCCGGATATGGTGCAGATGCGTGGTTCCGCCGGCGTCATTCGTCGACGTCGCCGTCGATGAAGGCCTGCGCCGCTCGGCGCACGTCAGCATGACGGTCTTCGCGGATGGCCATGATCGGCGTGCTCTCGCCCAGCAATGGGTTCCCGCCGATGAACCAGCGACGGGCGATGTCCCGGCCTTCTTCCTCCTGCAGCGCCGTCCAGATCTGGTGCGCGAATTGGAGGCGATTCCACGCGTCCGGCCGCGGCATCCCGCCGCCAGACTTGGCCCAATCGTTGGGCTGCTGCCGACTCTTGACCCCGGCCAGAGCCGCCACGAGTGTCGCTCCGAGCGCGTCGTTCAGTTGGCGCACGATTTCGTGCTCATCGATCCTGTTGGTACTGCGGTGCAGACCCGAAGGTGTCAGGGTGGCCATGTCCCAAGACTACCCAGCATTGACTCCTACGTGTCAAAAAACGCTGTAAAAAGTGACAGAAAAGTTACGCTGGTAATATTCCTCGCGTCAGCTGAGGGAGCTTGGATGCTCTCTTCGACGCCCGGAGTCGGGTGAGCCCTCAGGCATTGGGGGCATCTCGCACCCCGCACATCGGTCCCGCAGGCGCAGCAGCTCGCCGAGCAGATGCATCGCCTCCAGAGCCAGCCAGATAGTGAGCTCCGGCCTGGGCCGCATTGTGCGAACCCCGTGACGCAGATCCCTACCGAGAGGGGATGCGCTCCTCGAGACCCCACGCCTGCCCGTAGCCGCCGTCCGCCTCCGGCCGGGCCATTAGCTCCAAGAACGGACCGGCGGGAAAGGCCTCCGGACCGAGCACGCCCGCGCCCGACCACGCACCGGTGGCGAGCAGTTCCAACGCGATCACGGGGTTGAGGGCGGTCTGCCAGACGACGCACTGCGCGTCGTACTCGCGCATCGTCCACTCGTTGTCGGCGACGTGGTAGAGGTAGACCTCCCGCGGCGCGCCATCGGTGCCAGTGCCGGTGACCCAGAGGCCGGCGCATGTCTTGCCAGTCATCCGGGGGCCGATGCCGGCGGGGTCGGGTAACGCCGCGGCGACCACGTCGCGCGGCGCGACTTCGACCGGGCCGGAGGCGCTGCGGACGCGGAGCGGCGCGGTCGAGTCGAGGCCGAGCAGGTGCAGCGTCTTGAGCACGCCGATGAACTCCTCGCCGAGCCCGTACTTGAAGGTGACGCGGCGGGCGTCCACCCACCTGGGCATCAGGAGGACCTCCTCGTGCTCCACGTTCACGCACTCGACGGCGCCGATCCCCTCCGGGAACTCGAAGACCTCCGGCTCGCTGAACGGCGCGGTGGTGAACCAGCCGCGGTCCTTCTCCCACACGACGGGAGGGTTGAGGCACTCCTCGATGGTGGTCCAGATCGAGAACGACGGCGCGAAGATCTCGTTGCCGTCGTCGTCGCGGACCACCAGGTTGGCGCCGTCGCGGGTGCCCAGCTCGTCGATCTCGCGGAACAGCTCGTCGGCGGCGTACCGGGCGAAGACGTCCGAGAGGCCCGGCTCCACGCCGATGCCGACCAGGGCCAGGCGGCCGCCGGCCTCCCAGTCGTCCGCCTCGGCGAACTGGGCGTCGCCGAGCTTCACGCCGGGCTGCGAGTACGGGTCGGTCGCGTGCGGGTGCGAGAGGCTCATGGCCATGTCCAAGTAGTCGGCCCCGGCGTCCCTGGCTCCGGCGAAGATGGCCTCCACGAACTTCGGTTCCACCGCGTTCATCACGTGGGTGGCGCGGTGCTCGCGGGCGACCGCGGCGACCGAGGCCGGGTCGGAGGCGTCGATCCGGGCCGCGATGAAGCGCGCGGCGACCTCGTCGCCGTGCCGTGCGCGGATCCAGTCGACGGCGGCCTGTGCACGCGCCGGGTCGTAGTCGCTCACGACGATGAGTTCGTAGAACGCCCGGCGTGCGGCGATCTTGGCGATGGCGTTCCCGACGCCGCCGGCGCCGATGAGCAGGATACGCATGGTCAGTCTCCGTTCTGCGCGACGGTCAGCGTCGCGGCGAGCGAGCGGGCGGTGTCCCACCCTGGTTGGGCGCCGACGCCGCCGGGTCCGCGCGTGGAGGCGGAGCCGCAGGAGACGGCGATGGCGAGGCTGCGGCCTGTCGGCTCACCCCGCAGGCGCGCGGAGACGAAGCCGGCGGCGAGGGTATCGCCGGCGCCGACCGTGTCGATGAGAGCGCCGGGCACCGCGGGGATGCCGCAGGAGAGCACGCGGAGGCCGGAACCGATCCGTTCCCACGCCTGCGCGCCGGCGGGACCGAGCTTGCGAACCACGATCGCACCCTCCGGCATCCGGTCGAGGAGCAGACGCACCGCGGAGGCGGCGTCGTCGTCCCTGGCGATGCCGCACAGCTCGGCATCGTTGCCGAAGAGGACGTCGACCTCGGCCAGGGCGTCGAGCACGCCGCTGTCCCAATCCTGGGAGGGGTCGAAATTGCCGTCGAGCGAGGTGGACAGTCCGAGTGCGCGGGCGCGGGCGAACAGCGCGCGGGCGTCGGGCTGGAGCGCGGTCTGCAGGAAGTAGGAGCCGACGTGCAGGTGGCGCGCGGTGCGCAGCACCGCATCCGGGGCATCGTCCGCGCTGACCGTTCCGATCGAGCCGAGCGATGTGAGGATGGCGCGGTCGCCGTCCGGCCGGGTCAGGTGGGTGGAGGCGCCGGTCGGGAGTGTGGCGTCGACGCGGATGAGTGCGGTGCCGACTCCCAGGCGCCGGAGCTCGGCGTCGAGGAATCGCCCGAACGTGTCGTCTCCCCGCACGCTGATCAGGCGCGTGCCGGTGCCCAGTGCCGCTGCACCGCACGCGGTGATCGCCGACGAGCTGCCCATCGTGAGCGTCGTCGCCGGGACGAGCTGCTCGTGCTGCCCGAAGCGGATCTCGTCGTCGACCGGGATGATGAGGTCAACGCAGAGCTCGCCGAGGACGAGCAGCTCGGATCCGTTCAGCGGTTCAGCGGCAGCGCCCACTCGGTCCACACTCCTTCGATCGCGACACCGTTCGTCTCTCCCCAGGCAATGATGGCGTGTTCCGCGGCCGCCAGGGCGGCGCGCATGGCCTCCTCGCCGCGGTCCGAGCCGTGCACGGTGAGGAGGGGCCACCACGTCGCCAGTGGGCCGCGGCCGCTCACGGCGGCGGAGCGCACCGGTGTCGTCAGGGCGATCACGTCGCCCTGCGCGAGGCCGAGGGTGTCCGCGACTGCATCGGCCACGCGCGAGAGCAGCGCGGCCTCCGCGGAATGCGGGAGGATCGCGACGGTCACCAGCGGCATCAGCTGGTGGTCAGCACGGAGCGGTTGAGATACGGCGGGGTGTCGGGGTTGCGCCCGAGGTGCAGCGCGAGCGCCAGCGCGAGGCGGTGTACGAGGACGAGGTTCGCCTGGGGGTCCAGGTCGTTCACGTATACCTCGGCGCCGGTCGAGCGGATGTCGTCGGCGACCACGTCGGGGAGCTCGTCGAGCGCCCACACCAGGGTGCCCTGCCCGGCGCACGAGATCGGGCCGTGCTGGTACTCCCAGACCGGGTAGGACTCCGTCCAGAAACCGGCGGACTCCCGCACCTTCAGGGCCGCCTCGTAAGCGAGGCCGACGCTCCAGCGGTGGCCGAGGAACACGATGTGGCGCAGGTCGGAGGGGTCGGCGGGGAGGGGCAGCTCCAGTGCAGCCCGCCCGTCGGCCACCAGCGTGTCGGGGACGGCGCCGATGGACGCGCGCAGCGTGGTCAGGCCGGTGGTCGCGTAGCGGGTCTGCACGATCGACTTCTCGTCGGCGAAGCCCAGGTGCACGGTCCGGTCGGCGAGCAGTTCGCCGAGCGGGGTGTCCACGTCGCCGAGGATGCCGGTGATGCGGTGGGTGGCGCCGTAGCGGCGCACCACGTCGATGACGTCGGCCGTGGTCCCGGAGCGGGAGATCACGACGATGTGCTCGTCGTCGTCGACCCAGGTGAGCTCCGTCGGGATGGCGGCGCGCGTGCGCCCGAGCCCGGCGTCGTTGCGCAGGTACGCGTAGGCGTCGCCGATGTAGTACGAGGTGCCGCACCCGATGACGAGCGCTTTCTCGCCGGCGGCGGGGAGGAGCGCGAGCTGCGCTGTGGGGAGCTGGAGAGCCGCCGCCCAGACCTCGGGCTGGCTCGTGAGCTCGGCGCGGGTGACGGCGCCGGCGTCAGAGGCGTATTCGTTCATACTTGTGTTCCTTGGTCGGTGAGCGAGCTCGAACAATCTGAGCAAATTCAATCAGAAATGAGCAGAGTATGGAAGTTCTTGACTAATTGATGTTGTTTGTTGAATACTGCCGGAAACCACTCTGGCGCAGCGAAGCACCGGCTGTCGCCACGATCACGAAGGAGATCGCAGCGTGAAATTCAGCAAGAGGAGGGCCACGGCCCTCGTCGGGGTCGCTCTCGCCTCGGCGCTCGCGCTCGCGGGCTGTTCCGGCTTCGGCGGCGGCAGCGGCTCCGGGGGCGACTCGGCCTCCGGAAACCTCACGTTCACCACCTGGGCGAGCAAGTCCGAGGAGGCTTCGTTCAAGAAGCTGGTGAAGCAGTTCGAGTCCGAGCACAAGGGCGCGACGGTCAAGCTCAACGTCGTCCCGTACGAGCAGATGTTCTCCAACATCGACGCGCAGCTGTCGTCGGGGGATGCACCGGACGTCTTCCGCGTCGACTACGGCAACCTCGGTGTCTACTCGAGCCAGGACCAGCTCCTCGACCTCAGTAGCTACTTCAGCAAGAGCGAGATCAGCGCGTTCCAGCCTGCGATGTGGCAGGCGGTCTCGTACGACGGCAAGCCGTACGGCGTCCCGCACCAGACCGACGTGTCGGCCCTGCTGGTCAACCTCGACATGCTGAAGCAGGCGGGCATCGACACCTCCACCCTCCCGAAGACGCAGAAGGACGCGTGGACCTGGGACCAGTTCGCCGACGTCGCCGCCAAGCTGCGCGCCTCCCTCCCCGCCGACAAGTACCCGTTCGTCTACAACTGGCAGCAGGCGGGCGCCGCGCGCTGGCTGAGCTGGCTGTTCCAGGCCAACGGGAAGCTGATCGACGCGGACGGCAAGACCCCGGCGATCGACTCCGCCGCGGGCACCAAGGCCCTCGACTTCACCAAGTCGTTCTTCGAGAAGCAGTGGGTGCCGCCGACGAGCTCGGTGAAGTCGTCCACGTACGCCGACTCCCTCTTCTCCGAGGGCACCGCCGCGATGGGCTTCCTCGGCTCGTTCCTCGTGCCGGACATGGCGAACCTCGCCAAGTTCGACTGGACCGCCATCCCGATGCCGAAGGACGAGCGCGGCGCCACCGACCTGGGCGGCAACGCACTGGTCGCGACCAAGGCGACCAAGAACCCGAAGCTCGCCGCCGAGTTCCTGAAGTTCATGGTGCAGGCGGACAGCATGTCGGCCTTCTGCGCCGCGACCAACGAGCTGCCCACCCGGACGGACCTCGGCGGCGACAAGATCGCCTACGCCGTGCGGCCGGACGTCATGCCCGCGTTCGTCGACCAGGCCACGACCATCGAGCCGAGCGACGTGAAGCAGCTGACCTCGCCGGCCATGTCGGCCATCAACACCGCCCTGCAGGACCAGCTCGACGCCGCCTTCATCGGCGGCCAGTCCACGAAGGACACGCTCGCGAAGCTGTCCGACGCGGTGAAGGAAGCAACGAAGTAATGTCCACCATGACCGCCCGCGGGCGGCGCGACGGCACCATCGCGTCGAGCCGCCCCCGGGCGGCGCGCCGCGCCGCCCGGTTCAAGGAGTCGCTCGTCGGCTGGGGGTTCCTCGGCCCCAACCTCGTGCTGATGGCGATCTTCCTGTTCCTGCCGATCCTCTGGGCGCTGCAGTTGTCCTTCCAGGAGACGAAGGGGTTCGGCACGCCGGAGTGGGTCGGCTGGGACAACTACGTCCGGCTGATCTCCGATCCGGTTTTCTGGCAGAGCATGTGGAATACCCTCGTGTTCACGGTGCTCACGGTCCCGATCGACCTGGCGGCTGGTCTCGGCCTGGCCGTGCTGCTCAACTCGGTGCTGCCGGCGCGTGGCGTCTTCCGCACGATCATCGTGCTGCCGATGGTCATCTCCGGGGTCGCCTCCGGCATGATCGCGATGATCATCTTCTACGAGTCCAGCGGCCTCCTGAACAAGATCCTCAGCGCGCTCGGTCTGAGCCCGGTGGCGTGGCAGTCGCAGGGCGTGCCGGCGATGATCTCGGTGGTCATCGTGGCCATCTGGTTGCGCGTCGGCTTCAACATGATTATCTACCTGGCCGGCCTGCAGTCGATCTCGCCCGAGCTCTACGAGGCGGCACGGATCGACGGCGCGAGCCGCTGGCAACAGTTCCGGAGGCTGACGGTCCCGCTGGTCGGCCCGTCCACGTTCTTCCTCCTGATCATGAACGTGATTGCGTCGTTCCAGGTGTTCGACCTCATCTTCGTGATGACCGGCGGGGGCCCGGGCAACGCCACTTCGGTGCTGGTCACGTACGCGTACCGCAACGGCTTCCAGATCCGGGAGCAGGGCTACGGCGCCGCCATCGGCATCGTCATCCTGCTCATCACGCTCGCCTTCACGTTCGTGCAGTGGAAGACGAGCCGGACCCGCGACCTGGTGGAGTAGGAGAGACCATGACCGACAACTCAGGCGTCCTGCTCGAGGTGGCGACCGCTGTCGACGAGCCCGCCCATACCCCGCGCCGCCCGGCCCGCCGCCGCGGCTCCGACGAGGCAAGGAAGGGGATGGGCTGGCGCATGCTGATTGCGGTCGTCGTGTCGGCGATCGTCATCTTCCCGCTGTACTGGATGTGCGTGGTGGCGTTCTCGCCCCGGGGGGAGGTGTTCGAGCCGGGCTTGCATCTGTGGCCGAGCACGTTCACCCTCGAGAACTTCGTGAATGTGCTCACCGAGTACCCGGTGTTCACCTGGTTCGGGAACTCGGCCGTCATCGGCATCTTCGTCACGGTGTTCACCGTCACGGTGAACCTGCTCGCAGGCTACGCGTTCGCCCGGCTCCGCTTCCGCGGCCGCAACGCCGTCTTCATCCTGGCGCTGGCGACCATGATGATCCCGGTGCAGGCGATCATGGTCGCGCAGTTCAAGCTGGTCGCTGGCCTCGGGATCTTCGGAACGTACTGGGGCGTCATCCTCCCTGGCGCGGCCGCCGCCTTCGGAATCTTCCTCTCGCGGCAGTTCTTCATCGGCATCCCGGACGAGATCGTGGAGGCGGCGCGGATCGACGGCGCCGGGCACGTCCGCATCTTCCTGCAGGTGGTGCTGCCGCTGTGCAAGCCGCTGATCGCGGTGCTGGTGCTGCTCACCCTGCTGGGCAGCTGGAACGACTTCGGGTGGCCGCTGATCGCCCTCAAGGACAACGACCTCTTCACCCTCCCGATCGGGATGCTGTACCTGAAGAACCAGACCGCCCCGGACTACAACTCGATCATGGCGCTGGCCCTGATCTCCGTGCTGCCGATGGTCGTCCTCTTCCTCGCCTTCCAGCGCTACTTCGTCCAGGGCTTCGCCCGAACAGGAATCAAATGACCGTCACCTATCTGTCCACCCTGCCGCTCCCGGATGCCTGGTTCGCCGAGCTCACCGCCCGGCTTCCTGAGGTCGAGGTGCACCGACTGACTCCGGCGGAGGCGGCCGCGGCCCCCGCGGATCTGCTCCGCCGCGTCGATCTGCTGCACACGACCGCGTGGTTCCCGGAGCCGGAGCAGGTGCCGGCGCTCCGCTGCGTGCAGCTCGACACCTCCGGTGTCGACCACGTGCGCGAGACCCGGCTGTGGGCGAGCGCCGTGCCGTTCGCGACGCTCGGCGGCATCGCGCCGGTGCCGATGGCGGAGTACGCGATGATGGCCGTCCTGGAGCTGGCGCACCGGATGCCGCTGATCGTGCGGCACAGGAACGACCGCAGCTGGCCGGATCCGGCCGAACGCCTGGCAACCCTCACGCCCCGGCAGCTCGCCGGCTCCACGCTGGGCATCATCGGCTACGGCCGCATCGGCCGCGAGATCTCGCGGCTGGCGAGCGTGTTCGGGATGGACGTGCTCGGCCTCAGCCGCACCGGCGTGCCCAATGCGGCGCAGGCCAAGTTCGACACCGGCCGGCAGACCGCCGACGGCGACCGCGCGCAGGTGCTGCCGATGGACCGGCTCGACGAGGTGCTGACGCGCAGCGACATCCTCGTGGTGGTCGTCCCGCTCACCGAGCTGACGCGTGGGATGATCGGGGCGCGGGAGCTGGACCTGCTGCCGCCCGGTGCGCTGGTGATCAACATCGCGCGCGGGGGGATCGTGGACGAGGCGGCACTGCTCGAGCGGCTGCGCGACGGAAGGATCGGTGGTGCCGCCGTGGACGTCTTCGACGACGAGCCGCTGCCTCCCGACTCCGTCTGGTGGTCGGAGCCCAACGCGCTGGTCACCCCGCACGTCGCAGGTCTCGCCCCGCAGTACCATGCCCAGACCCTCGACCTGGTGGTCGAGAACCTGACCAGGCTCGCCGACGGGCGGCCGATCGTGAATGAGGTGGACCGTGTCTCAGGCTACTGAACCGTTGCTCGGACCGAAGCGGCAGCGCGAGCTGCTCAACTACATCCGCGCGTACGGCACGGGCTCGGTGAACGAGATGGCGCGCCTGCTCGGGGTGAGCACGTCCACGGTCCGCCGCGACCTCAACGACCTGCAGGAGCGCGGGCTGATCGAGCGCATCCACGGAGGCGCCGCACCGCTCTCCGATGACGTGGAGCCGTTGCGCCCCCTGCGCGAGATCGCCTTCGCCGAGGAGAAGCGCCGGATCGGCCAGGCCGCCTCCGCGCACGTGGCTGACAACTCCACCATCCTGATCACCGGCGGCACGACCACCGAGTCGATGCTGCCGTATCTCGGTGCCGTCCGCGGCCTGACGGTCGTGACCAACAGTCTGATGGTGGTCAACCGGCTGGCGCAGTACCCGGACCTGGAGATCATCGTGCTCGGCGGGCTCCTGCGCCGCACCGAGATGAGCCTCCTCGGGCACCTCACGATCGCGGGCCTCGGCGAGTTCGGCATCGACCAGGTCTACTCGGGCGCCTTCGGGATCGACCCGGAGATCGGCGTCACCGGGACGAACCTCAGCGAGACGCAGACCGACCGCTCGCTCGCCTCGTCCGCCCCGAAGCTGATCATGCTCGCCGACCACAGCAAGCTCGCGCAGCGCGGACCGGCGCGCCTTGTCCCGATCAGCGCGATCGACACGCTCATCGTCGACGACGGCGCAGAGGCGGAGGCGCTGGAGCGTTTCCGCGCGGCCGGCGTCACCGTCGAGACATGCTGAGCGGCCCCCGAGAGCTCCTCGCACCGGGCTCGGTCCTGCCCGCCGTCGCCGCCTTCAACGTCATCACCCTCGAGTTCGCCGAGGGGATCGTCGCGGGTGCGGAGGCCGCAGGGCTGCCGGTGCTGCTGTCTGTGAGCCACAACGCGATCCGCTTCCACGGCGGACTGGACCCGATCGGCTCCGCCTGCCTCGCGCTCGCTCGCGCGGCGGAGGTCCCGGTCGGGCTGCACCTCGACCACTGCGAGGATCCGGCGCTGGTGGAGGCCGCCGCAGCACTCGGGTTCACCTCCGCCATGTTCGACGCCTCCACGCTGCCCTATGCGGACAACGTCGCGGAGACCGCCCGGGTCGCCGCGCTCGGCCAGCGGGCCGGCCTGTGGATCGAGGCGGAGCTCGGCGAGATCGGCGGCAAGGACGGCGCGCACGCCTTCGGCGTGAGGACCGACCCGGCCGAGGCCGCCGCCTTCGCCGCGGCCACCGGCGTCGACGGCCTGGCCGTCGCGGTCGGCACCTCCCATGCGATGCGGGAGCGCACCGCGGCGCCCGACCTCGACCTGATCCGGCGGCTCCGAGAGGCGGTGCCCGTCCCGCTCGTGCTGCACGGCTCCTCCGGCGTCCCGGATGCGGGGATCCGGGACGCGGTCAACGCGGGCATACGCAAGGTCAACGTCGGCACCGCGCTCTCGGCCGCCTACAGCTCCGCCGTCGCCGCCGCACTCGGCGGCGCCGCGGACCCCCGACCGGCGATCGCCTCCGGGCGCGACGCGATCGCCTCCACCGTCCAAGGTCTGCTGCTCGCCGTCTCGGCGCCCGTGGCCGTCTGAAAGGAGACCATCCCCATGTCCGCAACCGTGAGCGGCCCCAGCTCGCACGAAGGGGAGCCCTCGCCGGCAGCGCTGCTCGCCGCCGGCGACATCGTCGGCCTGATGCGCGCGTGCCACGACCGCCGGCTAGAGCGGGAGGGCATCCCGATGGTCCTCGGGCTCGCCGACGAGCGCCGGGCGATCCCGGCGTCCCCCGAGGGAGCGCAGCTGAGTGAGGGCCGCGCCTTCGCCGACGTGTTCGACCGCTACTCCGCCGCCCTCGTCCCGTGGGCGCGCGATGAGGACGAGGGTGCGGTCATCACCGCCATGCAGGTGCTGGCGTTCACGAACTTCGCGCCCGGTGCGGCGCCCATCCAGGAAGGGGACGCCCGATGACCCGGCCGTCGTTCACCGCGCAGCGCGAGCAGCTGCGTCGCGGCCACTTCATCCGCGTGGTCAACTACCACTCCACCCCGCGCGTCGCCCGCGACGAGCTCGCCCGGGAGCTGGCCGGCTTCGCCCGCGACTACGCGACGGTCACCCTCGACGACCTCGACCGGCTGTTCGAGACCGGCACCTGGCACAAGGACAAGCCGGGCCTCATCCCGGTGTTCTACGAGGGCTACCGGAACTCGGCGACCGTGGCCGCGCCGCTGTGCGACGAGCTGGGGATCACCGGGTGGTTCCCGATCGCCACGTCGTTCGTCGACTGCGACCCGGAGCACCAGGAGGCCTTCGCCCGCGCCCACTGGATCTCGCTGGTCGAGGAGGACACGAAGGGCGGACGCATCGCCATGGACTGGGACGAGGTCGCCGACCTCAGCGCCCGGCACGTCGTGTTCCCCCACACCGCCCACCACGAGGGCTTCGACACGGTGCTGTCGGACGACGACATCGAACGCGAGGTCGTCGGGGCGAAGCGGCAGCTGGAGGCGGTAACGGGCCAGGAGGCGCCGGCCTTCGTCTGGCTGCACGGTTCCTCGTACGGGCAGAGCCCCCGCCACGACGAGGCGGTCCGCTCAGCCGGATACCGCTATCAGTTCGCGAACACGATGATCCACCGCGTCAACTGAGTCGAAGCCCCGGTCTCACGCGTCCGTCGCGGGGGACCGGGGTACCCCAAGGTGGTGGAGGCGTCCGGAAGGGTCGCGCCAGATCACCTCGACGGTCCCGCCGGCACGGGTGGACGGTGCCGATCGCAGGGTGTCCACGGCGACCGCGGCCGGATCGACGCCCGCCGAAATCAGCAGCGCGAGATCTGCAGCGGGGTCGGCGGCCGCGAACGCGGAACGCGTCTCGCGCCAGCTGCGGGCGGGGTAGCCGTTCGGCGTCGAGAGGAGGTGCCGAGTGCGCCCGCCCTCGTCCGTCAGTTCGAGCAAGACACTCCCGTCGTGGTGCACCGCGCGGAAGGACGAGGCGGCCGTGGCGACCGGGCCGGGCCGCCGCTGGAAGCCCGCGCGGGGCGACCAGTACCAGCTCTCTAACACGCCGTCGGCGCGGAGTGCGAGCGCTTCGAGGTGGTCGGGTCCGAGCGGCGACTGCGCGATCCAGGCGTCGCGGTACCCGACGCCGTGGGCGAAGGCCAAGCCGCTGCTCCACGTGCCGGGCGGGACATCGGGCGCCGCAGGCGGGTCCGACTCCCGGTCGGCGTTGAACCAGAACACCCAGAGGCCGTCCTTCTGGTCGCAGGCGATGAGCTCGAGGTTGCCGCGGGCGCCGTAGACGCCCTGCGCAACGGTCGCGCCCCCGGCCGTGCGCTGCGCCGGGTCCACCGCGGCGACTTGTTCTGAAAGCATGTGCTTATTCTTGCTCATTTCTGCTCGCTTGTGACAGGATTGTGAAGGATCAGCTTCGAAGGAGAGACATGAGAATCGCACGAGCCCTCATCGAGGGCACGCCCCGCGTGGTCGTCGCCCGCGGCACCGACGTCCGCCTCGCGCCCGGGACGATCACCGACGCGCTCAGCGCCATCGCCGCGACCGCCGCTGGCGAGGCGGACGCCTGGCCCACCATCACGGACGAGGCTGGCCTCCAACTCCTCGCCCCCGTCGCCCAGCCGGGCAAGATGATCGCCGTCGGCCTCAACTACGCCGACCACACCAGCGAGACCGGCTTCACGCAGCCGGAGCGACCGCTCACCTTCGCCAAGTACACCAGCTCGATCGTAGGACCGACCGCCGACATCGTCGTCCCGGCGCAAGTCACCAGCCAGGTCGACTACGAGGCGGAGCTCACCCTCCTCATCGGCCGGCGCTGCGGCGGCTACACCCCCGCAACGCTCGACGACGTGGCGGGCTACACCGTCGCCAACGACGTCTCTGCCCGCGACGTGCAATTCGCCGACGTCCAGTGGAGCCGCGGGAAGTCGTTCGACACCTTCACCCCGCTCGGCCCCTGGCTGGTGACCCCGGACGAGTTCGGGGATGCCCACGGCCACCGCATCAGCACCACCGTCAACGGCGAGCTGCTGCAGGACGACGATACGGGCGCGATGATCTTCGACATCCCCGCCCTCCTCGCCTTCATCTCGGACGGCGTCACCCTGGAGCCGGGCGACCTCATCCTTACCGGCACCCCGGCCGGCGCCGGCGCGTTCCGGCAGCCCGCACGCTACCTTCAGGACGGCGATGTCGTCGCCTGCGGCGTCGAGGGCATCGGCGAGCTGCGCAACCGCGTGGTGTTCCGGGCCCGCGCCGCGGCCTGACGGACAGGACAGGAGGAACGATGACCAGCAGAGACCGTGTGCTCGTCCTGATCGGGGCGGGATCCGCCGTCTTCACCCGTGGACTCCTCGCCGACCTGATCGGCGCGGACGATCTGGGGTCGTGGGAGATCCGACTCGTCGACGTCGACCCGGTCGCCCTCGACGTGGCGACCCGGCTGGCCGAGGCGATGGTGACGGCGCGCGGGGCCGGCGACAGCATCCGCGTCACCAGCAGCACCGACCGCCGTGCGGTCCTCCCAGGCGCGGACTTCATCGTCACGTGCGTGGGCGTCGGTGGCCGGCCGGCGTGGCAGCGCGACCATGAGATCGTGCAGCGCCACGGTGTCTTCCAGCCGGTCGGCGACTCGATCATGCCCGGCGGCATCTCGCGGCTGCTCCGCACGACGCCGGTCCTGGTGGAGGTTGCGCGCGACATCGCCGAGCTCGCGCCGGACGCCTTCTTCTTCAACTACTCCAACCCGATGACCGCCAACGTGCAGGCCATCCACCAGGAGACCGGCCTCGACGTGGTGGGCCTCTGTCACGGGATGCACCACATCCAGCGCGAGCTCGCCCAGCTCATCGACGCTCCCTTCGAGCGCACCTCGACGCTGTACGCGGGGATCAACCACCTCACGTTCATCTACGACTTCCGCCTCGACGGCGAGGACGCGTGGCCGCTCATCCGTGAGCGCGTGCGGCGCGAGCTGGCCCAGGCGCCGGACCCGGGCGACATCGGCAACATCTTCTACGAGAAGCCGACCGCCTGGCACAACCCGTTCGCGTGGGAGCTGTTCGAGCGCTACGGTGCGTTCGCGGCGGCCGGGGACCGTCACGTCGTCGAGTTCTTCCCCGAGCGGTTCGCATCGGGCGACTACTACGGCAAGAAGCTGGGCGTCGACGCCTTCTCCCTTCCGGAGATCCTGGAGTGGGGCGAGGACCGGTATCAGGGGATGAAGCGCCAGGCGCTCGGCGAGGAGCCGCTCGACCAGAGCGTCTTCGAGCGCAGCGGCGGCGAGCAGGAGCAGCTGATCGCGATCATCCGCTCGATCACCTTCGACTCGCGCGAGATGTTCAGCTGCAACGTCGTCAATCGCGGTCTGGTGCCGGGGCTGCCGGACTGGTCGGCGGTGGAGATCCCCGGTGTCGCCACCGCCCGCGGTGTCCGGCCGGTGCTCGTGCCCGACCTCGGGAAGCCGCTCACGGCCATCCTGAGCCGCCGCCTGTCGTCGGTGGACATCGCGGTGGAGGCCGCGCTCACCGGTGACCGCGACCTCGTCGTGGAGGCGATGATCGCCGACGGCGCCGTCCTCGACGCCGACCGCGCGGCTGCGCTGACCGACGACCTGCTAGCGGAGCAGGCCCGCTTCCTGTCGAGGTTCGCATGAGCGCGCGGAACCTGGGCAAGGAGGAGCGGGAGGCGGCAACCGGATCCGGTCTGCGCAGCCAGCAGTGGTTCGGCGCCGAGGGCAAGACGGGCTTCATGCACCGCTCCTGGCTGCGCAGCGAGGGCCTCCCGGACGACAGCTTCCGCGGGCGCCCGGTCATCGGCATCGCCAACTCGTGGAGCGAGCTGACGAGCTGCAACATCCATCTGCGTGCGCTGGCCGAGCATGTGAAGCGGGGCATCTGGCAGGCCGGCGGGGTGCCGTTCGAGTTCCCGACCACGTCCGCGGGCGAGCCACTGGTTCGCCCGACCGCGATGCTGCTGCGCAATCTGATCGCGATGGATCTGGAGGAGACGCTCCGGGCCAACCCGCTGGACGGTGTAGTGCTGCTCGCCGGCTGCGACAAGACGACGCCTGCGTACCTGATGGGTGCGGCCTCCGTCGACCTTCCCACGCTGCTGCTCACCGGCGGTCCCATGCTGAACGGTAAGTACCGGGGGTCGGACATCGGCTCCGGGACGTCGGTGTGGCGCTTCACCGAGGCGTACCGCGCCGGGCAGATCGGCGCGGACGAGGTCGCCGAGGCCGAGGGCTGCATGGCGCGCAGCCAGGGGCACTGCATGACGATGGGGACCGCGTCGACCCTGGCGTGCATCTCCGAGTACATGGGGATGCAGCTGCCGGGGACCGCCGCCCTTCCTGCGAACGACTCGCGCCGGGCGACCGCCGCGCACCTCGCCGGACGGCGGATCGTCGAGATGGTGGAGGAGGACCTCCGCCCGTCCGCCATCCTCACGCGCGAGGCGTTCGAGAACGGCGTCCGCGCCAACGCGGCACTCGGCGGCTCGACGAACGCGGTCATCCACCTGCTCGCCCTCGCCCGCCGCGTCGGCGTCGAGCTGACGCTCGAGGACTTCGACACACTGGTCCGGGATGTGCCGGTGCTGGCCGACCTGATGCCGAGCGGGCGCTTCCTGATGGAGGACTTCGAGTACGCCGGTGGCACCGCGGGCTTCGCGGAGACCCTCGGCGACCTGCTGCACCGCGACACGCTGACCGTGACCGGCCGCACCCTCGGCGAGAACTACACGGGCGCCGAGGTGTACGACCGTGAGGTGATCCGCGCGCTCGACAACCCGGTGAAGCCGGCCGGCTCCGGCATCGCGGTGCTGCGCGGCAACCTGGCGCCGCGCGGCGCGGTCATCAAGCAGTCGGCCGCATCCCCGGCGCTCATGTCTCACCGCGGCCGGGCGCTGGTGTGGGATGCGCTCACCGACTACCTGCGCGACGCGGACGATCCCGAACTGGACGTCTCTGCCGACGACATCCTCATCGTCCGCAACGTCGGCCCGCGCGGCTACCCGGGCATGCCCGAGGTCGGCAACCTGCCGCTGCCGCGGAAGCTGCTGGAGGCCGGGGTGGAGGACATGGTCCGCATCTCCGACGCCCGCATGAGCGGCACCTCGTACGGCACGGTGGTGCTGCACGTCGTGCCGGAGGCGGCGGCGGGCGGACCGCTGGCGCTCGTCCGCAGCGGCGACATCGTCGCGCTCGACGTGCCCTCCCGTTCGCTCACCCTCGAGGTGGACGACGCGGAGCTGGACGCGCGGCGCGCGGCGTGGGCGCCCCGGCAGGTGCCGGGGAGCGAGCGCGGCTGGACCCGGCTCTACGTCGAGCACGTCACCCAGGCCGACGAAGGTGCCGACCTAGACTTCCTGCAGGGCGGCAGCGGCGCGGCCGTAGGCCCGCAGGCATTCTGATCGACATGGCCGTCCACACCCTGGTCGTCGGAGCCTCCGGCATCCTCGCGCCACTGGCGGCGATGCTCGTCGCCACGGGCGACGACGTCACCGGGATCGCCCGCACCCGTCCCGCCCCGGACGGCGCGCACACGATCCTCCTGGATGCGACCTCCGTCGCGGCGGTCACCGAGGCGATCGGGAAAGCGCGGTGGGACCGCGCGGTCGTCTACGCGCCCGCCGTCTCACCGGAGTCGCTGCCGACGCTGACGCGGGCGGTGGGCGGACGGGTCGTGCTGATCCGCACATCGTCGGCGGCGGATCTTGTCCACCGCGAGCCGGCGATCCGGCCGGACGTGCTGCAGCTCGGCTGGACGACAGGGCCGGACGACGGGACGCGCTGGCACACGCCCGAGGAGGTCTCTGCCGCTGCGCTCGAGGTACTGCGCGACGGCCGCGGACGTGTCCTCGGGCGCATCCGCCCCTGGGAGGAGCGGCCGTGATCCTCGCTCTCGCGCTGTCCCCGAGTGTCGACGTTACGTACGAGGTGGCCGCCGTGAAGCCGCAGGCCGTCAACCGCGTGCAGCGCGCCACGAAGGTCGCAGGCGGCAAGGCGCTGAACGCGGCGCGCGCGGCCGCGGCGCTCGGCGCCTCCGTGCGCGCGGTGATCCCGCTCGGCGGCGAACCCGGCGCATGGATCGCCCGCGAACTGCAGCGCGACGGCGTCGACGCCACGGTGGTGCCGCTCGAGGCGGAGACCCGGACGTGCGTCGCCGTGGTGGCCGACGACGGCGCGGCGAGCTCGACCGACTTCTACGAGCCGGCGACGCCGTTGTCCTCCGACGCCTGGGCGGGCATCGTGGCCGCGGTGGAGGCCGCCCTCACGGACGCGCTGCCCGCCTGGCTGCTGGTCTCCGGCTCCGTCCCGCCCGGCATCGGACTGCGCGACCTGGCGCGGCTGCTGGACCAGGCCCGGGCTGCCGGGGTGCGGACGGCGTCGACTCGTCCGGCGAAGGCCTGCGCGCGCTCGTCGGCTCGGCCGACCTGGTGAAGGTCAACCGCGCGGAGGCGGCCGAACTGCTCGGCGCAGACGTCCCGGCGGAGGAGGCGGCACGCGCCCTCGCCGTCCGCTGGGCATGCGACGCTGTGGTGACCGACGGCGTGCGCCCCGGCGCGGCGGTATTCGGAGGAAAAGCTCACCGACTCGTCGCGCCCACGCTGACCGGCCGCTATCCGGCCGGCAGCGGCGACGCATTCCTGGGCGGCCTCGTGGCGGCACTCGCCGCCCACAAGACCGTCGATGCCGCCCTGCACGTCGCCACGGCGGCCGCCGAGGCGAATGCGGCCGTCCCCGGGCAAGGCCGCCTTGTGCACCCCACGGGCACGGGCGGCGATGACGACCTGGTTCGAGGGCGCCGTTGCCCCGTCGCCGGCTAGTCGAGCACAAGGTTCGCCCGTGCGAGCAGCACGTCCACGATTTCGATCAACTCTTCGCGTACGTTGTCCGGGAACTCGTCCGGCAGCCTGCGGCGGCGGGACGGCTTTCCGGCGAGCACATCGACTGCCAGGTTCCAACGGAGCGTGATCGCCGCATTCGCACTTCGGCTGATCTCGAATGTGCGTAAAAATGATCGCTGATAATAATTATTATGTCATGTTTGCATTAGTCAACTATTAAAATCATGGCGCGATGGCGTTGAAGTGCGCTACTCTCCACCCATGACAGATCGTTCGGAAGTCGACGTCGTCCGAATCAAGCTCGGTTCCGACAAGCCCGCACCCCAGCCCGACGCGTTGGGACGGGATCGCATCGGCTTTGCCCACGGCCTGCCCACGGCCGAGTTGTGGGAACGAGGCCGAGGCGTGTGGCGTGCCCGACTGGACAAGGTCTCCGACGCGCAGCTGCTGCTGATCGCCTCCGGCGGCATCGTCGTGATGGCCGGAAGCATCAGCGGGGTGACGTTCCACGACGGCCGCGTCGCGATCACCGGCCTCCCAGACCCCACCCATCCTCTGATCGGTCAGCGCGATCCGCTGGACAACAGCTCAGCCAACCCCGTCGCGTACGGCAGGCTCGAAACCGCGCCAGCGCGACACCCGTCACAGCGTGCACTCTCCGAGGTGCTCAACGACGCCATCGCGACCCTCACCGAAGCCGGCAGGCAGCGTCGACCGCGCCTGCACCAGACTCCGTCCGGACGATTGGAACCGCACCCGACGGAATCTGACCCTGTTGACTGGGCCGAGTTCGTCACACTCGCTCTAGCGGGTGCCGCGGCCAACCTCGGCGGTATCGAACGCGCACTCGCTGGACGCCCCGGATCGTGGGAAGCGGCCAAAGTAGAGGACCTGCTGTACGCGACCGTCGGGACCGAGCCATCGGACCTCTGGCGACACCGCACCGAGCCGGTGCGGGTGGTTGTCGACGTTGACGAGATCCTCGCCACCAGAACCGACGCCTTGTCACAGTATGACGACGCGGAGCAGGCGATCGACGCCCAAGTGGAACAGGCGGAGAAGGCAGACCCGGCACCCGATCCGGCATCCTACGGGTGGGTGTACGAGGTCACTGGCCCCAATGAGCTCACTTCGGCGGACCCTGCAGCCCCACCGTGGTCTTGGGAGGCATGGCGCTCATTCCAGGACACCGAATGGGGTGAGTGGACCGACCGGATCGAACGCGACATACGAGCAGGCGACACCTCGTGGCGCTCGCTCCTCATCCCCTTCTCCCCCGAGGCGGGAGCCGAATACAAGCGGCTCTCCGATGCACGTGAGTCACGACTCGACCGAATCCGACACCAATTCGAGCAGCTGGACGCGCAAAAGCGGCGCGAGTGGGATACCTACGGAGAAGCGATAGCGCGTGCCGTCGAGGCCGGTGCCCTGGCCGTCCCCGGGCTCCAAGCCCCAGTCGAGGTGACCCTGGGGTCGGACCCTGCCTTGCCCATGGTGGAGCACCTGATCGACCCACTAGCGGAGCAGCTACTCGACGCGGCCATCGCCGCAACGCTCTCGCCGGCCGACCTCCCCGGCACCCCGCTCGCGCGGCTGGCTGAGGAGGCGCGGTAGATGTCCGAGATCGGATCGACCTCTCCCCCCGTCCCCGTCCGAGACCGCGCGAGTCGCCGCCGTGTCAACCGCATCACCATCGACGCATACTTGCTGGCCGCCCAGAAGGAGTGCGAGCGCAAGGCGCGCAAGACAGGCGGCCGTCTCAGAGACGTATCCAGGCTCGATCGTGCGCTCATCACTCCGTCGACCGTCATCTCGACGTGGATCGCGAGCACTCAAGGCGTGTTGTACCTGCTCAGATCGGGCGAGGCCACGGTCCAGATCAGGCGTCGACACCAGCTCGTGGCCGTCGCGCTGCGATTTGTGCTGCCACTTCTTGTCCCCGGGCTCGTCCTGGACGCGCTGATGTTTGTCGCGCCGTCGACGTACGCGCTCTTGACGGTCCTGCTGCTCGTCTACGGGCTGGCCGTTCTCCTGGCGATGGCCGCGGTGATCGCATGCACCTTGGTGCGTGTGCTCTGGATGAGGCAACTTCGCCCCAAGCGTGCCC
>NZ_JBIBYW010000003.1:19869-29379 GCF_043083605.1 Leifsonia sp. NPDC014704
CATACCGACGCCTCCATCGGCGATCGCGATGGCTTCTCGCCGGGCTGGCACTGCTTCTGCCGACGCTGGTCACCGTCTTCATCGTGTCGATGATCTGGCATGTCGCAGCGTGGTCGCTGATCCTGATCGTCCCCGCCTTCGTACTGGTCCTGATTGCCGTGCCTCGGACAAACAAGCAGCTCCTCGGCTGCATCGTGCAGCCCGACTTCGACACGGAATTCCTCTGATGCGCACCGCCATCCGGCGCACAAGACGCACGTGCCAGTGCCCACCGCTCGCGCACTCACACGAGACGTCCAGACGATCGAATTACAAGAACCGTCGACGGCGCCGGAACTGGGAGCTTTTCTCCAGGCCAGGTGCTGTTAATCGAGCCTCGGTGTTGTTAATCTCGGCGATGTCCACGCATCACGAGGAGGCACCGAATGGCAGGCAGACGCCGCAAGGCTTCATCCCCCGAGACACAGCTCGAATTCGACCTGTGGGGGCTGGGAGACCAGTCGGCGGACGCCCGCATCGACGAGGCGCGAACGGCAGAGCCGTCGCCCACCGAGAACGCCCTCTCGTCAGGGCAGCTCAGCTTCGAGGACTTCTGGAACACGCAAGGAGAGACGCATGAACCTGTACGGCAGGCAGGCGATGGAGAGGTGGGCGAGACTCGCCCCGACGTCGCTGGCGACGATGGATCGACCGCAGGAGTTCTTCGAGGACCTCGGGGAGGAGATCGGGGTGCGGGTGGCACAGCTGATCCCCGACCTAGCCGGGCCGGACAGCCCGAGCGAGTCGGTGCTGGAGAAGACGGGTCGATTGAACGCGGCGAAGGCGCAGGCCGAGGAGATCGCGTTCTCGGAACTGGTGACGCCCAGCCCGGAAACGACCAGCGAGGACGCGTACCAGGAGTGGCGAGCGACCAACGGCCTGTCGCTGGACTGGCTCGCGGACTGGGCGGAGACCTCGCAGAGCCGGGACTCGGCCGCGATGCCGATCGAGGAACTGGCGAGCCAGCACGGCCTGCCGGAGGAGTTCCTGAGGGAGCTGCAGCAGCAGGAGAACCCGTACCGGTTCCTGCTGCAGAACGAGCAACTGCTGGAGGCACGCCTGCGGGCCCGGTTCGCGACGCGGCCGACGGAGGACTGAGCCGGTTCATCCCGACATCGCAGGAGGACCTCGCGCCTTCTGGGGCCAAGGCCCGCTTCGACGCGAACGTGCGCGCGATCATGCTCGCCCGCACACTGGTCGACGAGGGACGCCCTGCCACCTCCGACGAGAAGCAGACCCTGGCGCGGTTCTCGTCGTGGGGAGCCATCCCGGATGTGTTCGACGACACCAAGACCTCGTGGTCGACCGAGCGCGCCCTACTCCGTGACCTCCTGTCCCAGGAGCAGTGGGACCAGGCACGGCGCACCACGATCAACGCGCACTACACCGACCCCGCCTACGTGCGGCAGATGTGGTCGACCCTGCAGGAGCTGGGATTCGACGGCGGCACCGTTCTCGAGCCGGGCGCCGGCGCGGGAACGTTCATCGGCATGGCACCGGAGTCGGCGGCCATGGTCGGAGTCGAACTCGACGAGACCACCGCAGCAATCGCGGCCGCCGTCTACCCGCACGCGCAGATCCGCGCGGAGTCCTTCGCTGACACGAAGTACCCAGCCGGACACTTCGACGCCGCAATCGGCAACGTCCCGTTCGGCAACGTCACCCTTCACGACCCGGTGCACAACGCCGGACGGCACTCGTTGCACGACCACTTCATCATCAAGTCGCTCGCTCTGACCCGACCGGGCGGCATGGTCGCCGTGCTGACCAGCAGGTACACGCTCGACACCCAGAACCCTGCTGCCCGCCGCGAGATGAGCAAGATGGCCGACCTGGTCGGCGCAGTCCGCCTCCCCTCGGGCGCACACCGTCGCGCGGCCGGCACCGAGGTCGTCACCGACCTACTGGTCTTCCGCCGTCGGGAGCCGGGCCGCCCGGCTGCATCCGACGTCGGGGAAACCGTTCACGCGCACCAGGTCGACGGTGAAGTCGTCAAGACCAATGCGTACTTCGACACCCGCCCCGAGAACGTCCTCGGGACCTACACGATCGGGCCGAGCCAGTTCGGCCCCACCCTCTACGTGACCGGCGACCTCACCGACGTCGAGAGCAACCTGCGCACGGCGCTCGATGGGATCGTCGCGGATGCGCGCGAGCGTAGCCAGTTGTTCACCGCCCGCTCCGAAGAGTCCCAGCTGCAGCAGAAAGATCACCGACCGGAGCTTGCCGAGGTGTTCGACGGAACCCTCCTCGCAGAGGAGGACGGCAGCTTCGCGCAGGTGCAGGGTGGCCGCGCCGAACCGGTGAAGGTTCCGAAGTCGGCCGCGGTCGAGGTGCGTGCCCTGCTCAGCCTGCGCGACCAAGCCCGCATCCTCCTGGAGATGGAAGCCGCGTCCGCCGACGACACCGCCGAGCTCGAGCACGCGCGCGAGGCACTGCGCACCGACTACGAGCGCTACTCGACCAAGTACGGCCCGCTGAACCGCTACACCATGCGCGAGACCGGCCGTGTCGACGACGAGACCGGCGCCCCCCGGATGGCCCGGATCACCCCGACCGCCACACGGATCCTCCGCCAAGACCCGTTCGGGTCGCTGGTGATGGCACTCGAAGTGTTCGACGACGAGAAGCAGGACGCGGTCCCCGCCTCCCTGCTCTCGCGCCGCGTCGTGGTACCGCGGCCGGAGGTTCAGGGAGCCGAGACCCCGTCCGAGGCGATCGCGCTCTCCATGGACCGCACCGGAGGCATCGACCTCCCGCTGATCGCGCACCTGCTCGGCACCGACGAGAGCGAGGCGCGCGCCGCCCTCGGCACCCTCGTCTACGACGACCCGGCCCTCGACCGCCTGGTCCCCGCCGCCGAATATCTCTCCGGAGACATCCGCGTCAAGCTCGACGCCGCCCGTGCCGCGGCCGAGGCCGACCCGGACCGCTTTGCACCCAACGTGCCCGCCCTCGAGAGGGTGGTGCCAGAGCCTCTGACCATGGAGGAGATCGCCGTCCGGATGGGCGCGGTGTGGATCGACCCGGGCACTCACCAGCAGTTCCTACGCGAGATCCTCCGCGACCAAGGACTCACGGTCGAAAACCCGATGCCCGGCAAGTGGGTGGTCAAGTCCCAGACGCGGCGTTCGATCCTCGCCACAGACGAATGGGGCACCAGCCGCCGGCCTGCGCAAGACGTCGCCGAGGCGGTCATGGAGCAGCGGGCGCTGACCGTTTACGACGAGCTCGACGACGGCAAGCGCATCCTCAACCCGACCGAGACCCAGGCAGCGACCGAGAAGGCCGAGAAGCTGCAGGCCCGATTCGCGGAATGGGTGTGGGAAGACGCCGAACGTGCCCACCGCCTCACCGAGGAGTACAACCGCCGGTTCAACTCCATCGTGCTGCGCGACTACACCGACGCCGGCGACTACCTCACCTTCCCCGGCATGGCGGCCAACTTCACCCCGCGACCGCACCAGCGCGCCGCCGTCGCCCGCATGATCTCTGAACCCGCCGTGCTGCTCGCCCACGAAGTCGGCGCGGGAAAGACGGCGGAGATGGCCATGGGCGCCACCGAGATGCGCCGCATGGGTCTGATCAACAAGCCCATCGTCGTGGTCCCGAACCACATGCTGGAGCAGTTCGCCCGCGAGTGGCTTCAGATCTACCCGCAGGCAAAGATCCTCGCGGCATCCACCGACGACCTCGCCGGGGACAAGCGCCGCCTGTTCGTCGCCCGCGCGGCCGCCAACGACTGGGACGCCATCATCGCGACCCGGACCGCGTTCGAACGCATCCCGGTCTCCCCCGCCTTCGAGGCCGAATACATCCGCGAACGCGTGCACGAGCTGGAGGCCAACATCGCGGCCGCGCGCTCTGCCGGATCGTCGACCGTGAAGATGATCGAGAAGGCCAAGGTCCGCTTCGAGGAGAAGCTCAAGGCCAAGCTCGACAAGCCCGCCGACCCCGGCATCACGTTCGAATCCTCCGGCATCGACTACGTGATCGTCGACGAGGCCCACGACTACAAGAACCTCACCACCGAATCCAACATCGACGCCGCCGCCATCCTCCCCGGATCCGGCCGCGCAACGGACCTCCACCTCAAAATGGAGTACCTGCGCTCCCGGCACGGCCTCCGCGCCGGGACGCTGGCAACCGCGACCCCGCTGGCCAACTCCATCACCGAGGCGCACGTCATGCAGCGCTACCTGCGCCCGGACCTGCTCCAGGCTGCGGGCGTGCTCACGTTCGACACCTGGGCGGCGACGTTCGGCGAACTCGTCACCGAAATGGAGATGGGCCCGGCCGGTGGCTTCCGGCTGAAGACCCGGTTCTCCAAGTTCCAGAACGTCCCGGAGATGCTGCGGATGTGGCACGTCTTCGCCGACGTGAAGACCGCCGAGGACCTCGGGCTGCCGGTCCCCCTGCTGCGCGCACGCCCCGACGGCGAGCGTGCACAGCACGTGCACGTCATCCCGCCCACTCCCGCGCTGGAGTCCTACCTCGAGCACATCGGCCAGCGCGCCGAGATGGTCGCCGCGAAGGCGGTCCCGCCCGAGGAAGACAACATGCTCAAGATCGCCGGGGACGGCCGCAAGGCTGCGCTGGACATGCGGATGGTCGGCGCCGAGCACGCCCAGCCCGGCAGCAAACTTGAAGTCGTCGCCGCGACCATCCTCAACGAGTGGCAGGCCGGCAAGGATCTCACCTACCTCGACACGATCACCGGCGAGGTCTCCGAGAACCCGGGCGGCCTGCAAATCGTCTTCAACGACCTCGGCACCCCGGCCAAGGACCGGTGGGACGCCTACAACGAGCTCAAGCGGCTCCTGGTGGCCGGAGGGATGCACCCCGACCGGATCCGGTTCATCCACTCGGCGCGCAACGACGCCGAGAAGGGCCGACTGTTCGCCGCGGCGCGCTCCGGGCACGTCGACGTCCTTCTCGGGTCGACCGGCAAGATGGGCACCGGTGTGAACGTGCAGGCCCGCGCGATCGCCATGCACAACATCGACGTGCCGTGGCGACCGGCCGACATCCAGCAGCGCAACGGTCGCGGCATCCGACAGGGAAACCAGAACGCCGAGATCGCCGTGCACAACTACGTTGTGGAGCGCTCCTTCGACGCGTACATGTGGCAGACCGTGGAGCGGAAGGCCAAGTTCATCGCCCAGGTGATGCGCGGCAAGCTCGACGTGCGCGAGATGGAAGACATCGGCGACTTCGCCCTCTCTGCCGCCGAAGCCAAGGCCCTCTCCAGCGGCAACCCGCTGCTACTCGAGCAGGCGCAAGCAGCCGACCAGGCGGCGAAGCTGGAACGCCTCGAACGGGCGCACGCCCGCTCCCAGCGCAACCTCCACGAGATGCACGCCGTCGCCACCCAGCGCGCGCAGCTCGCCCAGGACCGCATCGAGATCCTGGAGCAGATGATCCCCGCGGCCGTCCCAACCGACGGTGACCGTTTCCGTGCAGTCATCGACGGGCGCTCGTACGACAAGCGCGCCGACGCGGCCGCGGCGATCGCCGTCTGGGCGCGAAGCAAGTACCTCGGCTCCCTCCCCGTGTACGCCGAACGCGACCTCGGCGAGCTGGGCCAGCTCGGCGGATTCACGATCGACATGCGAACCCGACCGCAGCTCGGCTCGATTCAGATCGTGGCGGAGCTTCGTGGTGTCCCGAATGCCACCGTCTCGGTGGGCCGGGAAGAGATGGCCTCGCCCGGCATCGGCTACGTCACACGCCTGGAGAATCTCACCGCCTCCCTGCCCAGGCTCCTCGCTGATCAGCGCGGCGTGCTCCGTGAGGCCGAGTCCACGCTGCAGGACGCACAGGCGCGCATCGGCCGGCCATTCCCTCGGGCTGACGAACTCGCCGAGGCCCAGCAACGCCTCACCTCGATCACGGCGGAACTCAACGCGCTGGCCGCAGAAGCGTCCAAGACCGCTCCGGCGGCCGCGCCGACAGCCGACGCGGCCACCGCGGGCGCAACCGCCGCTGGTGCCCGGGCCGCTCGGGTCGATGTGGACGGCATCGCCAACCGGATCGATGCGCTCACGGCCCCCACTGACTCGCGTCCAACCTGGCAGCCCAACACAGTACCTCCGCCCACGCAGCAGATCCGCTGACGACCGGGAAGCCGTCGGAGGGGCGTGCATCCAAGCGATGCGCGCCCCTTCTCGGTGTGCGCGGAGGGGGTGACGTTGCAGAGGTCACGCGCACGCCAGGCGCGGTGAAGGTCGCCGTCCGGGTTGCCGCTCTTTTCGTACCGCAAGCGGCACGAAAAGAGCGCCCTCAGCTGCGCTCTGCCGCCAGACGGGCGGATGGACCGGAACCGGCCCCTGTCAGTTCGTCGGCGCCGCTATCGAGCATTGCTGGGAAGCCGGCCCCGTTGCGCGAACGGTGCGGCAGGTTCAGGAGTCGCCAGCTGCAGCAGGGGTGAGATCGAGGGGAAGCTCGATGACCTCGCCGCCAACGGTCACCGAGATGGTGGCGCTTTCGGCCCCGACGGCGACCAGGTAGCTGCGCAAGCTGGTCAGCGTCATCCGGTCCGCTTCACGCTCGAACTTGCTCACCGTCTTGAACGACTTCTCCAGCCGCTCCCCTACCTGCCCTTGCGTCAGGCCCGCGGCTTTCCGCACCAGGTCTAGCTCGAATCCGGCCATCAGGTCCTCCACTCTCCGCCCCCATTCTCCCGGACTCGCTCCGAGCAAACTCACTCTACCAAAAAGGCGATTCGCCTTGAAAGTAGACTCTACTTTAAAGTAGAATAGAGGGGTAGGCAAGCGACGAGGAGGAAACCAATGAGCGACTACGCAACCACCTACCGGCTGACCCCTTACGACACCGGCGACCGTCTGGAGCCGCACGACTGGGTGAAGGGCGAGGTGGCTTCCCCGTCCGGGCTCCCGCGGCAGGCCATGCCGGACGACTTCGGCCGCGTCGACTTCGACGACGACGAGGGCGCCACCCTCCTCACCGTCTTCGCCGAACCCGACGGAAACGGCGGCGTCCGCCTCGTGGTCTACGGGAACGTGCCGGTCACCATCGAGCGCGCCGACGACTCCGAGCGCATCCAGCTCGCGGACTAACAGCTCCCGGGTGCCGCCGCCGGGCGGCACCCCTCCACCCCCACCGAAAGGACATCCCATGCGGTTCTTCCCTCACAGCAAGGCCCTCGTCCTGCTGACCGTGCTCGGCCTGGCCGCCATCTTCGCCAGCGCCCCCACCTTCATCCCCTCGTGGGTCGGCATCATCGCCGCCATCATCACCCTGACCTCCTTCGTCACGCTGATCGTCGGCATCATCGCCGGAATCTTCGCCCCCTTCCAGCCCGCCACCCACCAGGAGGTCCAGCGATGAGCCAGCTCACCTTCGACCTGGACGCCATGATCCACGAGATGGACGTCGCAGCCGCGCCCGCGTGGAGCGGAGCGCCGCTGCACTTCACCACCGCCTACTGGAACCCGGCCGACCTCGACGCAGCCTGGAGCCGCTACCTCTTCGAGAACGGCCACTTCAACTGCCTCCAGGCCAGCCACATGTGGCACCGGCCCTACATCCAGGAGAAGCCGCTCGCCGTCGGCGCACACACCATGGACCGCTTCGAGGCTGACCTCCGCCACTACCACCTCTGCCCCGGATCGCGGTACCAGAGCGAGACCCCGTGCACCTGCCTCGGGTCGACCCTCTACCAGGTCATCTGCGCCGCCTGCGGCTGGCACTACATCAGCGCATCCGAGAACGAGATGCTCGGAGCCTGGCATGACCACGCGATGCCGGGCTGGCGCACCCTGCCCGTCGCCCCCGAGGGCTGGCGCAACGACATGTCGGGCAAGCTCAGCAAGGGCGGCCGCGAGTTCCTCGACGCCTATCCCACCGAGTGGACGTTCGCAGGCGCGCCGATCCTCACGAGCCGAAGCGGCATCGGCACCCGCGCCGTCCCGGGCCGCAGCCCGTTCGGAGGGTACGACTTCGCGGCCGAGGTGATCCGATGAGTGGCCACGTCACGGGCGGGGCGATCACCCCGCCCTACCCGACCCTTCCGGTCGCGGTGGGCGAGGTCGCGCGCGTCGAACCAGGGGCACTTACGTGCAGTGCCCCTGCGGGAACTCCACCCGCTTCCACGCCGCCGACCGATCTGGACGGCTGGTCAGCGAGAGGCCGGGACCGGCACCAGAGGGACTGGGCGAGATGCCCGAGACCTGCCTCGCGATCTGCGCCGACTGCGGCCGCGTCTACGACGACGCCGTGAACGACCTCGCCTCCACCGGCACCGCCACCATCGGCTCCCCCGTCCTCGCTCGAGTCAACACGACCGGCCCCGAGTGGCGGCGGGCGCTCGTCCTCGCCACCGAGGCCGGGAGAGCCGACGCCGATGCCAGCTCTTGCCCGCGCTGCGGCAGCGCCGAGAGCTTCCCCGCCCTCGTCTCGCTCCAGGGCCAACCCACCTTCGTCACACGCTGCGCCTTCCGCGGCAGCACCCGACCCTTCGCCCCTCACCCTCAGGAGAACACGATGACCGACACCAACGAATGCTTCAACGTCCCTGTCACCTACGGCGACGGCCGCGTCTACATGGCGCACACCGTCAGCGGCATCCGTTGGAACGGATACCTCTGCCCGGCCTTCACGCGCGAAGTCGCTGACCAGATCGCCGCCGACCTCGCCCGGGATGAAGCTCAAGCACCGGACGAGTTCCGCACCCTCGTCCGCTGGAATGACGAGCTGCAGGCCTACCTCCTCCAGAGCGCCCAGTACGAATCAGCGGGAGATCCGCCGGAGATCGTCCGCGGACATGACTCCCGGGGAGTCACCGTCTACTCCATTGGCGGTGGCAGCTGGACCTGGAGTGCCGCGGAGACGTCGCCGGCCTCATCGGTCTGCTGACCATCGCACCCAGTAAAATCTACTAAAACGTAGATTCCCCTTGAAAGTAGACTCTACTTTAAAGTAGAGTAGAGAGGTAGGCGAGAGACCCCACAACGAAAGGCACCGACCGTGACCACCATCCGAATCACCACCACCGCGGGGGTGCGGGCACCGCGCCCCCGCCGCATCCCGCGGGCCAAGCAGGCGCGGATGTTCACCGCGGCGTACAGCGTCCTCCTCGGCTTCATCGCCGCCCTGGTGATCGTCGCGGCCGCGGACATCGTCCCCGCCCTCGTAGCCGGTGACACCGGGGCGCGGCCAGTCGCCAGCAGCAGCCTCGCGGCCGCGCTGGTCATCTTCGTCTTCGTCATCCCGGCCGTTGCGGCCCTGCAGCTCCACGTCGAGCGCACGGGGGGTAAGCGCTGATGCTGGCCACTCTCGAATCCGACGTGACGATGACCGACCTCTTCGCCGGGGCGGGCGGATCCTCGACCGGCGCCGGGCAGGTCCCCGGGGTCAAGGTCAAGGTCGCCGCGAACCACTGGGACGTCGCGATCGACATCCACGCGGCGAACCACCAGAGCACCGATCACGCGATCGTCGACCTGCACT
>NZ_JBIBYW010000003.1:29477-33886 GCF_043083605.1 Leifsonia sp. NPDC014704
CAGGAACGGCCCTCGTTCTTCCCGTCGACCACGATCCTCTGGGCCTCCCCGGAGTGCACGAAGTGGTCGCAGGCCAACGGGTCGAAGCTGCCGGACATCGAGGAAGGCCTGTTCGAGGACCCGCTGTCCGACGAGGCGAAGACCCGCTCGCGCCTGCTGATGTTCGACGTGCTGCGCTTCATCGAGCACCACCGCTACCGGCTCGTCGTCGTCGAGAACGTCGTCGACATCGCGATCAACGCGAAGTACCGCACGGCCTGGACCGTGTGGCGGCAGGAGCTGCGGGCGCTCGGCTACAAGTTCCGCGTCGTCTCGCTGAACGCGATGCACGCGCAGAAGTTCGGCGCTCCCGCTCCCCAGTCCCGCGACCGCATCTACGTCGTCGCCTGGCCGGAAGCCGACAAGGCACCCGACCTCGACCGCATCCTGCGCCCGCTCGCCTACTGCTGGAAGTGCGGGGAGATGCGTGAGTCGGTCCAGTCCTTCAAGCCCGGCCGCACGGTCGGCCGCTACCGCCAGGCCTACGTCTACTGCTGCCCCGGCTGCGGCTCCATCGTCGAGCCCGGGTACCTCCCCGCGTCCGTCGCGATCGACTGGTCCATCCCCGGCCGTCCGATCGGTGACCGGCTCAAGCCGAAGACGCGCCTGCGCGTGGCCGCCGGAATCGCCCGCTACTGGGGACCGACCCACCTGGAGGCCGCAGGCAACACCTACGACGCCGCCGACCCGCGCCACCCGCACCACGGCGAAGCAGACGCCTACTACCGCAGCTGGCCGATCACCGAGCCGCTGAAGGCGCTGCACACCAGCAACTCGAAAGCACTCGCCATCCCCGTCGACGGCCGCGACGGCAAGAACGCCTACCCCGTCGACGAGGCGCTGCGCACGCAGACCACCCGACTGGAGACCGCGCTGGCCTACGCACCCGAGCGCACACCCTTCATCGCCGAGATGTACGGCACGGGCACCGCCCGCCCCGTGACCGAAGCGGCCGGCACCTTCACCGCCGGCGGGAACCACCACGCGCTGGTGACCCCCTTCGTCACCCAGTTCCGCGACCGGGTGCGCGACCTCGACCCGTACACCGAGCCGATGCGGACGGCGGTCGCCGACGGCGCGAACCACGCCCTCATCCACCGCATGAACGGAGGCGGAGCCGAGATGACTACCCCTGCCACCGAGCCGATGCGCACTCTGACCACCGCCGGGCACCAGGCGATCATGCAGCAACCCCGTGGCCAGCGCGCACCGATCAGCGCCAAGGACCTCGACGCCGCCATGGAGCTGGTCCCCGACACCCTGCTGCGGATGTTCCTCCCCACTGAGGTCGCGGCCGGGATGGCGTTCCCTCCTGACTACATGTGGCAGCCGACGAACCGCCTGAAGCCCGTCTCCCAGCGCGACATCACGAAGGCGGCTGGAAATGCGGTCTGCCCGCCGTGCGCCCGCGACATCGTCGGCATCTGCGTCGAGACGATGGGGCTGGTGGCATGAGCGCCCCCGCGCCCCTCCTCTCGCAGCGGTGGGGGTTCCGCCAGCACAGCTGGCGGCACCCCGCCGACGGCGGCTTCCACGCCCCGTCCTTCGACGTCGTGAGGCTGCCCGAGCAGCTCGCACGCGAGTTCGTCACCCGTCACCACTACGCCGCATCCTTCCCCGCGGCCCGGTTCAGTTACGGGCTCACGACCACGGACGATCGCCTCGCCGTCGACGGCACCACCATCGGCGGCCGCGCCCTGGTCGGCGTCGCGGTCCTCAGCGTCCCCATGCGCGCCGCCGTACTGAGCAACGTCTTCCCGGAGCTGCAGCCGAACACGGAGACGCTCGAACTCGGCCGGCTGGTCCTCACCGACACACCGGCGAATGCCGAGTCCTGGTTTCTTCGCCGCGTGTTCGAAAGCGCCGCCGCCGAGGGCATCCGCGGCATAGTCTCATTCTCCGACCCCATGCCCCGGACGCGAACCGTCATCGACGCGAACGGCCACGAGCGCGTCGACGAGTACAAGGCCGGTCACATCGGCGTTTGCTACCAGGCGACGAACGCGCTCGCCCTCGGACGCTCTACCCGCCGGACACTGACCTACCTGCCGCGTCACGGCCTCGTGCTCAGCGACCGCACCCTGCAGAAGATCCGCGCGCAGGAGTCCGGCGCGGAAGGTGCAGAACGCCGCCTCGTCGCTCTCGGCGCACCAGCTCGCCGCGCCAACGAAGATGCTTCATCGTGGCTCCGTCATGCACTCCAGGAGCTGCAAGTCACGCGCGTGAGACACCCGGGCAACTACCGCTACGCGTGGGCGATCGGCACCCCCAGCGAGAGGCGTCGTACGCGGATCGGACTGCCCCGCACCCCGTACGCGAAGCCCGACCAGGATCTGCTCGCGCTCCTGTAGCCGCGGGGCCGGCCCCGGCCGGCGTGAAGGCAGGCTCCGCCGCCCTCACACTCCCGTGGCCGATGCGAGCCGGGCGACGACCAGCTTGACGAGGAACGGGACGGGTAGCCGGAGCATCGAGAGGGGGAATCGTACTAGCGGCCGCTCTCCGCCTGTCAAGGGCCGCTCCCTCCCCTGCCTCTCCAAACGGTCGGGGAAGGTGCTCCGCACCTGCGGTCCAAGACTCGTGCGCGCTGGGGGTCGGTCGGAACCCTTGACAGGCTCCGGCGTCCGCCAAGTCGGTCCCCTTATTCGATGATCCGCCCACCTCTGATTCCGCGGACACCTAACGAAAGGGAAGAACCGATGAGCACGCAGAACACCACCAGCAGCTTCGACCAGATCGGCGGCTACGAGGTCCCGGTCGACCCGATGGACCTGCTCGGCTGCGACTCCTGCCAGTAACCCCGACCATCACCCGACACCGCGAGAGGAGAAGATGATGATCCGCTACACGCCGACCGAGATCCTGCAGGCAGGGATCGATCAGACGCGCGAGACGTTCGCCGACCTGTACGTCGCCGTCGACCGTGTCCGCAAGGCGATCGACTTCCACTGGCACCGCGTGAACGTCGACCCGGACGTCCAGCCAATCGACGGCGAAGAGCGTCTGCGGGAGCACGGCGCCGGCGCTGGCTTCGGCAACGAGATCGCACTCCCCACCCCCTACGTCGACCTGAGTCGTCTCACCGACGCTGGACTGGCGCTCTTCGCAATCGGCGCACACACCGCCTTCCTCGAGCGAGACGAGCTGATCGCGGAGCACGAGCGACTCGCCGAGCAGCTCGACTGGGCTCGCAACCTCCCGACCAACGAGGAATGGCGTCGCTACGTCGCCACCCTGATCCGTAACCACGACGCCTACCTCCACCGCCAGCAGCCGCTGACCGCCACCCCCGTCGCCCCGTCGGCATGGCCCGTCCGCGTTCCCGGAACCGACACCATCCTCCCCGCGGTCTCCCACCACCCGCTGACCGCGGCCGCCTAGACCGCACCTCCTCGAAAGGAACACTCATGGCCACCAAGAACGACGCGACCTGGCTGGAGCGCAAGCTGACCGAGCTCTGCCCCAACATCACCATCACCGTCACCCGCGATGCGCAGAACAACCTCGTCGCCTCCGGGGCCAGCACGCTCGGCTCGTTCACCGAACGCAGCGCCGACCTCGATGTCGACAGCCGGGAGGAGTTCTACAGCGCCGTGCGCGGATACTTCCTCGACCTCGACGACGACACCGCCCGCGGCGCCGTCAAGGCAGCCGTGCCGGAGCTGCCGTACCCGTCCCTCCAGCTGACCGGACAGGAGCCCGCCGGAACCACCAGCCCGGACGACGAGAATGGCGTCGACTACATCGGCTGCGGAGCCACCGAGTGCGCAGGCGACTGGGACGTCTCCTACCTCGCCGCCGACGGCTACCTCTGGGACAGCCGCCGAATCGACGCGGCAGAAGAGAACGATGTCCTCGCTGGCTACACCGTCTGTAACCACTGCGGCCGCGTCTACCCCAACGCTCACCGCTACCAAGGCCCGATGCCCACCGTCGCGCGCATCGACGTCACCACCGACACGTGGCTCGACGCGCTCGACCTCTACAACCACCGCACCTTCGCCACCCCGCTCACCCGGCCCGCGAACCAGAAGGAGCAGTGACCCCAGGCTGGTCCCTGGCAACAACGAAGCGGCGGGGAGAACCAAGTTGGTTCTCCCCGCCGCTTCGTCGTGAGCGCGGTTCGATGCTTACGCGGCGACGTGCTCGCCGTCGCCCTCGGACTCGTACGACTCCTCCGCGGGAGCCTGCGACGTCGCGACGTTGGGCCACGCCGGCCCCGCGACCTCCGACGTCGGCTGCCCCTCCGCCGGCGCGCCTGCGGCCGGCGCCGCGTCGACCAGCTTCGACAGCCGGGTGACCTCCGCCGTGCTGATGCCCAGCAGCTCGGCGATGGTCGCGACCGTCTCCAATGAGCGCAGCTCCCCGATCAC
>NZ_JBIBYW010000003.1:33982-55361 GCF_043083605.1 Leifsonia sp. NPDC014704
CACCTTCCCCTGCTGCAGCTCGAGCGCACGCTGCTGCGCATCGAACTCCCGCATGGCCTCCTCGCGCTGACCCGCGAGCTGATCGAGCTTGTCGAGCGACAGGTAGTACGCCGTCGCCGCATCCTCGATGCGGGCTTCCTTCTTCTTCTGCTCCTCCAGCTGCGCCGCACGCGCGGCGCGCGCACGCTCACGAGCGAGGGTGGAGGCGGACTTGGGCTTCGTGGTCTTTGCCGACATGGGCACACTCCTTCATCGAGTTGTCCATGCTCAACCTCCACTTGAGCACCTAACGCCGCGATTCTATCTGGCCGCCGGCCCTCGCCGCAGGCGGCGCACCACTTCAAGCAACGAAGCCACCTTGCGTACCGAGCAGCTCAGCAACCACCAGCCAGCATCATCAGCAGCCCACCCCCAGAGCAGGCAGCACCACAGCCACAGTCAACCGCCGAGCTATGCGATACCCGACCTCCGAGCAACGACCAGCTACACTGAGACACCAGAAACAACACACCTCTTGCACTAGCAGTGTGCGGAACGGCCAAGCAGGAGCAAAAGGGCTGATAAGCCCGGGAATCTGATCCGAAAGGAGGACGACTGCCGATGATGACAGTCCACGTCCTCCACGCCGGTGACGGCTACACCTACCTCACCCGGCAGGTCGCTTCCCACGACCAGACACGCAAACGCGGCGAAGATCTCACCGACTACTACACCGCCGAAGGCAACCCTGCTGGCGTCTGGTTCGGCAAGGGGGCAGCCGCGCTCGGGATGGCTGGAGAGGTCTCCGAAGAGCAGATGAAGGCCCTGTTCGGTGAGGGGCTGCGCCCGGACGCGGACGCGTTCATCAAGGCCAAGATCGCCGAAGGGATGAGCGCCAAGGAGGCGCACGCCGCCGCCCGGCTGGGACGACGCTTCATGGTGCCGCAGACCGGGACGGACGAGTGGGCGAAGATGGTCGGCGCCGCATACCGCGAGTTCCGCACCGCTCACGGCCGCGTCCCCGAACCGGGCGTCGAGCGCGATCTGATCCGCTGGGACCTCGCCACGAACCACTTGCAGGAGCAGTTGGGGCGGGCGCCGAAGGACAACGAGGTCTCCCGCTTCCTCGCCACGATCGGCAAGCAGGACCGTCAGCCCGTCGCCGGATATGACCTCGTCTTCACCCCCTCCAAGAGCTTCTCCGTGCTCTGGATCCTCGCCGACAAGGAACGCTCCCAGCAGCTCCACGAGATCCACAACGACGCAGTCCGCATGACCCTCAACTGGATCGAACAGGAAGCAGGCAAGACCCGGGTCGGTGCCGGCGGAGTCGCCCAGATGGACACCCACGGGCTCACCGTCACCATGTTCGAGCACTTCGATTCCCGGTCCGGTGACCCCAACCTGCACACCCACGCAGCCGTCTCCACGAAGGTTCAAGGCGTCGACGGCAAGTGGCGCAGCCTGGACGGCCGCATCCTCCACAACCTCGGCGTCGCGGCCTCCGAGCGGTACAACATGCTCGTCCAGGTGTTGTCCATGCAGCGCCTCGGGCTGGCCTGGACCGACACCACCCGCGGCCGCGACAAGCGCCCCGTACCGGAGATCGCCGGCGTCGACCAGAACCTCTGCCGGGCGCGCTCCAGCCGCCGCGTCGCCATCGAAGACGAGTACGCCAAGCTCGTCAAGGAGTACGTCACCACCCACGGCCACACTCCCCCACGCAAGGCGCAGCAAGCCATGTTGGAGAAGGCGAACCTGGCCACACGCGAAGCCAAAGACCAGCTGCGCAGCCTGGACGAGATTCGCGACACCGAGGCCGAATTCGCCGAACAGTACCTCGGTGCGGGCGGCACCCAGACGATGCTCGACGCCGCATTCAGCGCAACCGACATCGGCGAACGCGCCCGCATCCTGGAGCCGATGAACCTCGACCAGGTCGCCGAGTACGTGCTGCGCAACGTCGAGAACTCACGCACCACCTGGCGCATCGACCACCTCGAAGCCGAAGCCAACCGCGCGGTCGCCGCCTACTTCACCACCCACCCCAACCTCGATCCGCTCGCCTTCCGCGACGCCCTCCTGCAGCGCACCGTCGAGCTGTCGGTGCGGCTGACCGCCGACGAACCGAACCCCGTCCCCGCGGCCCTGCAGCTCGCCAACGGGGCTTCCATCTACCGCCTCTACCGGGGTGAGACCTACACCTCTCAGCGCATCCTCGACACCGAAGAACGCCTCGTCCAGGCAGCACAGACCACCGCCGGATTCCGCGTCCCGGAGGAAGTCTTCGACGCCACCCTCGCGCAGGTGAACGCCGCCCAGATCGCTGCAGGCAAGTACGCGCTCGACCCCACCCAAGCTGCACTCGCCCGCCACTTCGCCTGCAACGGCGGACTGATCGACATCGGAATCGGCCCCGCCGGAACCGGCAAGACCACCTCCATGCGCGCCTTCGCCCGCGCCGTCGAAGCCGCCGGCGGCCGAGTGCTCGCCGTAGCACCCTCGGCCGCGGCATCGACCGTCCTGGCGGAAGAGATCGACGTCGAGGCCGACACCGCCGACAAGCTCATCCAGATCCACACCACCGGAACCCCCGAACAGCGCGCCAGCGACCGGTACCGCATCGACGCCAACACCGTGCTCCTGATCGACGAAGCAGGCATGGCGAGCCTCCCCATGTATGCCAAACTCCTCGAACTCGCCGAGGCACACGGGGCAAGCATCAAAGCACTCGGCGACTACCAACAGCTCGCCGCCGTCGAAGCCGGCGGCACGCTGCGGCTACTCGACAAGACCGTCGGCGCGGTCGCGCTCGAACACGTTTACCGGTTCGTCGACCAGGACGAGGCGGCCGCGACCCTGCGTCTGCGGGATGGCAAAGAATCCGCGCTGGACTTCTACGTCACCCGCGGCCGCACGCACGGCGGCCTAAGGATGACCCTGCTGGAAGACATCTACGACGCCTTCCTCCGCGACGAAGCAGAGGGCAAGGAAGCGCTGATGCTGGCGGCCACGAACGAGGAAGTCGTCGCCCTCTCGGCCCGCGCCCGCATCGACAAGATCGCGGCCGGAACCGTCTCCGCCAACGGCCCTACCCTGCACGACGGCAACCGCGCCGGTGTCGGCGACCGGATCGTCACCCGCGACAATAACCGCCGATTGCGCGCGAACCAGGGCAAGGACTTTGTCGCTAACGGTGACCTCTGGCACGTCCTCGAAGTCGGCGGCGACGGCTCGCTGAAGGTCAAGAGCATCCGCCACGACGGTGTCGTGACGCTCCCAGCCTGGTACGTCGCCGAGCACGTCGAGCTGGGCTACGCCACCACCGTCAACCGCTCTCAGGGCATGACCGTCGACACCACCCACACGATGATCGACCCGGACGGAACCGCCCGCGAACAGCTCTACGTGGCAGCAACCCGCGGCCGCCAGGGCAACCACCTGTACGTCATCACCGACGACACGTTGGCCGCCGATGGTCACAGCCCTGACCGGGACAAGGACTCTATCCTTCACAGCCTCGAACGGGTCCTTGCGCGCGAGCAGGCAGAGCTCTCCGCCACCGAGACGCTGGAGCAGGAGCAGGAGGCTGCGAACTCGTTGCAGCGGCTCGTGCCGGCCTACGAGGACGCCAACGTGCGAGTCCTCGGCGACGTCACCAAGATGAAGATGGAGATCATCCTGCGCAGCGTGATGGACCGCGATGCGGTCAGCCGCATCACCGACGACCCGGCATGGGCGACCCTTGCCGAACGTCTCGCCGCCCACGAAGCACGAGGGTCGGACGTGCGAGCGCTCCTCCGCGACGCCACCGCAACCCGGGAGATCGACGGGTTCAACGAAGCTCGCTCCCTGGCCAAGGTGCTCCACTACCGAGTCGGAGACCCCGCCGGCGCGCCCACCGTCGAACTGCCGTCGTGGATCACCCCGCCGCCGGGCAGCGTGGGACACGACCAGACGGTACGTGACTGGGTGAACCAGCAGGCCGACCTCATCGCGGATCGCATCAGCACCCTCACCGACCTCGCCGAAGCAACCCGGCCTGTGTGGATGGAGTCGCTGGGCAGCGCCCCGGAGGACAGCACTCAGCGGGCTCTCTGGCGGCGCAACCTGGCGCGCATCATCGCCTACCGCGACTTCCACCACATCACCGCCGACACTCCGCTCGGGCCGCCGCCAGCGCACGATGACCCGGCTTACGCGGACGCCGTCGCCGCGCTCCGTGCGCTCCGCGGCGGTGCAGCGCCCGCACCGTCGGACGCTACACCGACGCCTCCGACGGCGGCCGCGGCGCTGCCCGACCGTGTGGGCGAGATCACGGCCGAGCCCACCCAGCAGACGCGTGACGCCGCCGTCGACGAGACGGCCCGAATGCGTCCGGAGCGCCGAATCTAATCCGCCGGCGTCCGCGGTCAGTCATCGGTTCGAGCTGTCGCCTGCTCCGGAGCTGAGTTCACCGTCGAGGCTAGGGTGTCGAACCCGTCGCGCTCGAGTTCTTCCGGCGTCGCGTTCAGCGGCAGACGGTAGCGGTCGGGGATGGTGGGCATGGGGCCTCCCAGGGTCACGGCTCCACCGGGCGTGGGGCTCTCACCGGCAGATGCGGCAATGCCTCGCAGGCCCTGCCCGATACGTGCGCGCTTACCGGCGCGCCGTCGATACGATGGCGCCCATGACCACGACTCCGCGCGAACTTGCTGACGAGCTGGACGTGTCCGCGAAGACGATCAGAGCCTTCCTGCGCGTGGAGTACCCAGACCACCCGCACGGCTCCAGGTGGGAACTCGATGAGGACCAGGCGACGGTAGTCCGGGCGCGATTCTCGGACTAGAGCGCGGCGAAAGCCTCCGCCAGGTTCGCGGCCGCGGGTACAAACGCACGAAACCCCTGCCACCGAAGCAGCAGGGGTTTCGCGGAGCGCGACTTGTCAGATGAAGACGGGATGTACGCGGTAGCCGATCTCCGTAGTGATCGGCTGACCGTCGTCGTCCGTGAGCCGGATGCGTGCAGGCTGGGCACGGTCGCGCATCCACACGTTCACCTCGGAGGCCGTCGCTGCAGATGCGGCGGCCGGGGTTCGCCGTACCTCGTCGATCGAGACCACCGAGCCAACGTGCGTGGACGTGATTTCCTCCCGGGAGCCGACCCCAGCCTGCAGCCATGACTTCACGACGAGTGTGAGCGGTCCCACCCCGACCAGGCGCTCGAAGCCACCGAGGTCGGTGATGTAGGTGAGGTCGGTCACGGTGGTCTCCTGATGGTGATGGGTAGCGGTCCTAGGCGCCAAGGGTGGTCCTCGGGAGGTTGGGCTGAGATTCGATCGCCGCAGCCGATGGGGGCTCCACGAGTGCGTTGACGCGGGCGTCGAGGCCGCCCAAGGGAGTGCCCATGACTTGTTCCAGGGTGCGATCCCCAGTGCCACCGAAGATTGCCGGCGGAGCAGCGGACGTCCCGACGGCGGCGACGACCTCGGCGGCGTGGTCCAGGTCGAAGAGGCCATCGACCGCGCCCACGACGGCGGAGACGGCGCCGGGAGCGATCGAGGAAACCAGTCCGATGCGTGCGGCCGCCGAGACGAGGTCGGCCGCGATGCTGTTCTCGCGTGCCTCTGCCCGCTCGAGCTGTCGTTCGTAGACCGCGCGGCGATCGAACGAGTCGTCGTCCACGAATGCATAGTCCATGGCGTCGGACTCCTCCCGGACGAGAGCGCTCGGCTCGACGTTGTCCTGAACGTTTTCCTCCCACCACGATTCCGCTTCATGTCGTGCGGCCTCGGCGGCGCGCATCTGATCTGCGGCGGCTCGCTCTGCGGCGCGTGCCGCCGCCAGAGCACCATCGGTTGAGTCGGTCAGCCACCGATCCCACTCCGGCGTGACGGAGTTCCGCGCAGGCAGGGCAAGCGCGCTGCGGCTGGCGACGTCGGCGCGCAATCGATCAGCCGTCCGCTGACGCAACCATCGGAGGAGGACCGAGGCCGACAGCCGCTGGTCGGCGCGCCGGATCCGTGCCGCGTCGGTGACAAGCTGCGCCCGAAGCGGAGCGAGGTCGCCTTGACGCTGCGCGAATACCGCGGCGGCCGCGGTGTGGCGATTCCGCGCCGCCGCTTCGCGGGAGCGCGCCTCCCAAGGCGCAAGGAGATCCTCTTCCGCCATGCGAAGCGCAGCCTGCAGGGCCGCGACATCCGTATGAGCCTCCTGGTGAAGCTCGCGCAGCACATCCAGAGATCCGGCGGACGGTGGGCTGTCCTTTCCTTCCCAACCCGCGTCGATAGTGAGATCGGTCATCTCGGCCTTCCCTTCCTTTGCCCGGCACGCGGCCGGGGTCGGTGGCCGCCCCGACGGACGGCCAGCTCGTTAGATCGCGACCAGGTGAAGCCCAGACGCCGCAACTGCAGGGGAGGGCTCCCCCACCTTTCGTGTGAGCGCCGACGGCCGGATCAGAGTGTCGACGATTGTGATCGCGCCGTTGGCCTCAACTGCGGTCGTGGTGAGGAGGGTCCAGCCGCGCAGGATCAGCCCGGCCAGGTGCGTCTCACGCTCACCGATCTTCCGCGCCTGCTCCGTGCTGGAGTTCGGTCGGAAGCTGGTGACGACGGTGGTCACCGTCGCATCATCGGAGGGGCTCAACTCGCGCCGTCTCCGTTCGGCGCCGGCTTCGGACGCCCGTCCAGGTCGTTGACCAGGAACTCCGCGAAATTCTCCGAGTCGTCAACGCGCGCGATAGTGTCCGGCAGCGTCCACGGCTCGTCGGTGCGGAGGTTCGCGGGGAACAGTCCGAGGCTGCGCATGCGGGCGAACGTGGGCCACAGGCAGCGCTCGTGCCACTCGACCAGGTCGAAGGACGGTGCGGCACGTGTACGCCGATACACGTACTGGTGCGACACCATGAGGGCGGTGAGCAGCTCGACGGCGACCGGGTGCTTGTACCAGTCGTTGATGAGCCGGTGGGTCTCATCGGTTAAGGCGACGAGGTAACGGTCGCGGAGCCAGTTCACCCAGTCGTAGAGTTCCATCCAGAGCTCTTTCGCGGCCTCCTGGTCGAGGGTTCGCCAGGACCAGGGTCCGCCCGGTCTTGTCTCGAGCCAGTCGACGATCTTGGTGACCTGTCCGCCGATCGACCCGACGGCGCCGCTGAGGTACTCGATCTCCTCGCCGTGCTCGCCTAGACGGTGCTCGTGCTCGGCGACGGTACCCGGCAGGGTGAGCGGTCCGAGCGGGGTCTTCTTGTTCCCGCTCATGCTGCCAGCCCCAGCTGGTCACGGGTGTGTGCCTGGCTCGCTTCGTAGTCTGCAGCGTCCGCGCCCTCCCACCAGGCCGGCAGGCGCACGATAGCGGCGGGCAAGTTGCGGTAGAACATGACGGCCATCCCGTCTTCCAAGGCGTGGAGCCGTCCGACGGTGAAGACGTCCTGTTCCTGGGTGGATTCGGACGTGGACATGCCGTTGGGCCCGTCTGTGGTGGACTCTCGTCTGATCTCGCGCTTGTCGGCGAGGTTGGACAGCTCGCGGAGGAAGTCGTAGTCACGCGAACCGCCGAAGAAGAGCAAGCACGAGGAGAGCCGGATGATGGTGTCGGCGCCCTCAGTCCCGAAGCGCTGCTCGCACTGCTTGCGGCCTTGCAGGATCGCGGCAACCTGGATTCCATGCCCGCGGCCGTCGGTCATCAGCGAGGGCGCGGACGGCAGCGGGCAGACGTTCGCCAGCTCATCCAGAACGATGGTGAGCACCGGGTCGAGGGGCTTCTGCTCGCCGGCGTCCATGGCGACCGACTGCAGCGACTCGACGAGCGCTGTGATGACGGGGGCGGCCAGGCCCTTCTTCTTGCTCATCAGGTACAGGGTGTCCGTCGACGCGACGAACTGCTCCAAGTCGAGCATGATCACGTCCTCCGCCGGGCACACGGCGTCGAGGATCTCGTCGATCGCCAGCGCCTTGAGCAGGATGGTGATGGTCTGCTGCATGTTGTTGCGGGTCTCCACCGCCTCTCCACGCGCGAACGTCTTGAGGTCGCCGAACCAGCGGTGGTTGGCCTCGGGGTGCTCTCGAAGGATGGTGAAGGGTGTGTTGTTGCTGAGGTCCTGCATCCAGTCGATGACGTCGCGGAACGTGTACTTCTTGTCGCTGCCCGGCATTCCGAGCGCGGCCGCGTGCATCATGCAGCGCAGGATCAACGAGGCCGACTCCTTGAAGAACCCCGAGTTCTTGGAGTCGCCGGACAGTGGCATGGCATTTGCGATCGCATCCGCCCGCTCCATCGCGACGGCGGGCTTCTCGCAGCCGGCGACGATGTCCCAATGGACTCGCCACTTCCACGGGAGAAGCGTCCGGTACTCCGGCCCGAAGGTCAGCGCCCGGCCCACTCGCCCACGAATCCACGCCGTGAGGAGAAAGACATCCAGGCGCGTTGAGGTGGTGACGCACGCGCCTGCGGCGCGCGCGACCATCTGCACGACGAACCGCGTGGTCTTACCCGCACCGGAGGACGCGACCACGCAGAACGAGTCCTCGGTGGTGGCGTGGAAGGGTTTGCGGCCCACAAACGCGAACGGGTCAGGGAGGGAGAGGTCACGCGCGTTCTGCTTGCGCCGGTGCCTACCGGTCATAAGTCCCTGATCCTTTGCCGGTCGCCCAGGACGCCCGCGGTGGGCGGCGCGATAGATCAGCCACCACACCACCGCGACCGCGGCGAGGAACACAGCGAACACCGCGAGGAAGATCGGGAGCGGAGCAAGCCCCACGCCGGCGGGAACGGACGCCCCGAAGTGCGAGCCGAGGATCACGGCCAGCAGTATCCGGACGTCGTTCGACGGGTCGAACAATGGCACCCCCGAGGCTGTGATAGCCAGAGCGAGGTGGGCGCAGACGGCTGCAAGCGTCAGGACAATCCCAACCTGCAGGCGGAACTTCCATGTGGTGGAGGACATGCGAACCTTCCCTAGTTGTGTGCGGCGACGAGACCGCTCCAGGCGGGCGTCGAAGCGATCAGAGCCATGCCGATGGCGAAAGCGACTGCCGAACCGGCCGACCAGAGGATCGCGTAGCGAAGCGTGATGCCCTTGAACTTGCGGCCGCCGAGGATGCGGAAGATGACCGAGGCGATGGTGACAATGGTGGCGATCGCGAACCCTCCGGCGAGGGTGTACGTGAGCACCTCCATGTCTGTGGCCGCCTTCGCCAGCAGCGCCCACGTAAACGCCGCGATCGACCACACGGCCGCTGCTCGCGCAACTCGGTGAGCTCTCTGCGGCAGCGGCACCTTCGTGGCCAGCAGTGCGATCGCCAGGGCGACGAGAAAGGTGAGTGCTCCGATGCTTCCGACGGCCACGGCGGGCCAGGAGGTCCATTGGATCAGGGATGCGAAAGTGGGCATGGGGGCCTTCCGTTGGGGGTTCAGCTGGCGACGAGCGCTTCGGCGGGACGGAACACGCCGCACTGGGTGCAGAACGCGCCTGGCGTGGTCTGTGCGTGGATTTCAGGTGCGATGCAGTCGGCGGCGAGGTGTAAGAAGTTGTCGTCGGTGAGGTCGGCGTGCTTCGCGCGGTTCGCCGCCGCAATGATTTCTGACCTGCGGCCCGTCAACTCGATCTCGCGGTACTCCTCAGCCGCGGAGACTTCGTCCTCAGCCGCCTCCCATCCGGTTGCCGGCTTCAGCAGGGGCGGTGCGATGAACGGGCGAGGAGCCGCTACGGGCGGCGCTCCGACGCGATGTCGACCAGTTGCCTCGATGTCCCAGTGCTGCTCTTCCTCGGCCGCGTCGGCGGTCCAGCCGGTGGCCTCCGCGGGCTCGGCGGCCGCGGGCGCCGGCGCGGCCGCGACGGACCCGAATTCCTCGAACCGGTCGGAGGTCTTGAACGTCTCCAGCTCGTCTTCGGTCAAGTAGTTTCGGACGATAAAGGGGCGCTTGCCGATCTTCCATAGGCCCACACCCTGAGCGAGACTGCGGACCTCGCGCACCTCCGCGTCGGTGAGCCCCAGCGCTTCCTTGGTGGCCGGGAGTACGTCCTCTTCCTGCCGGTAGACGATGCGGATCTCCGCGTCGGTGAGCAGGCCCTGTGCGAGCGCGCGCGTTGCCGATCCGGCGTTGCCCACCATGTCCAGGTCGGTGATGCGGTGCATGATCAGCAGGTTGCACAGGCCGTACTGACGGGCGAGCTTCCACTGCTCGCTCATTCGCAAGAGCATCTGTTCGTCTCGGAGCATCCGCCAGCCCTCGTCGTAGATGACGATGCGCTTGCCGGCGGCCGGGTCCATGACGGCCGCCTCGAGCCAGGCGGCTACACAGGTTGTCGCAACGGACAGCAGGGTGGCGGAGGCGCCCATGAAGCCGCTGGTGTCCATGACCACGAACGGGGAATCGGCGTCGAACTTCACCGTCGACTCGCCGTCGAATACACCGGAGAGGTCACCGTGGACCAGGCGGCGCAGACCGTGCGCGATGTCAGCGCCGTCCTCGCGGGCTTGGTCATCCTCGGTGCCGGTCAGCTGCTGGTAGACGTCGGTGATCGTCACGGTGTCGCCCGCGGGCGCCGCGATCGCGGCGACGAGCGCGACGTCGAGCGCGGTGTGCTCGCGCGGGCTGATGTCGCGGTGGATCAGCGACGGGATGATCGCGGTGAGGGTCAGCCGTCGGCGGGAAAGCACCAACGCTGCCCACTCCTCATCGGAAAGGCGGCTATCCCGCGGTCCCTCGTCCAGGGGGTTGAGGCGGTTCGCTCCGGAAGGGGAGAGCGAGATGACGGTGCCGCCCATGGCTAGCGCCGGTGCTACCCACTCGCCCTTCGGGTCGGAGGCGACCGCGACCTTGATTCCGAGGGTGCACATGCGGCAGGCGAAGGCTTTCGCTCCGGCGCTCTTACCGGTGCCGACGGTCCCGATCCAGACCATTGAGGTGCCGGTGACCAGTTTCTGTCGGTACAGCTCGTAGGGGTCGAATACGAAGTCACCGCCACCCGAGAGCGAGCCGAGCTTTCCCATCCATGCGCCGCGGTGGCCGAGGCCGACCTCGTTCAGGAAGGGGTAGGCCGTCGACGCGGTCAGCGCGGTCGCTCGATGCGTCATCGGGTTCACGCAGGTTGGTCCCCACCAGGAGTGCGGGGTGCGGACGCCCCATGCCGGAGGGACCGACTCCGTCGGGCCGGACGCGGCCTTCTTCACGACGTCCGGCGCCATGAGCTCGCGGATGAGCCTCTCCCTGGCCTTACGCTGCTTCCGCGTCTCTCGCGGCGGAACGACAACGCCGACGAACTTGCGCTCCATCAGCTGGCCTTCCGTCGGACTGAGGCGGTTGCCGAGGGAGCCAACGCGAGCGGGAGCGACGCGCTGTTGAATGCGGCAAGTTGCTGCCCGTACATCAGACGGACCTCCATGCCCTGCCCCTCGGCTGCGGTGGTGAAGGCTGAGCAGTTTGCGTCCAGCTCCTCCTTGCTAAGTCCTGTCACGGTGACCAGGCCGAGGAACTCGAGGTCGCCGAAACCGTGAACCAGCTCCTGTTCGCGCCGGGTGATGTCCATCTGCTCCTGGATCTCGAATTCGTCGTCCGGTCGATCGTTGCCCCGCCGCTGTCGTTCCAGCCGGTTGGCGTTGATCTTGCGCCGTTCGGCTCGGATCCGCCGGCGAGACGTCTTCAGGGGCACCGGCGTGAAGTAGAGCGATGCCGAGTGCTGGAACGGGAGGGTGGTGACGGCGCGCAAGAAATCAGGGAGGGTGGGGATGCGGGGCCATTCGGTGACCTCATACGTCGCGTGGAACGCGCCGTCGGTGCGGAGGTGGTCGACGAGCTCCTTCCCCCAGATCGGGCCGGCGCTGGACGGAGCCACGCCCGCGCGGGCGTCGGTTCGGTTCTCGATCGCGTCGGCGGCCTGCGGGTCGTAAGCCTTCCGCATGACGGCGGCGCCCTCACGTGCACCCAACCAAGATCGGACCGTGATGCCGCAGTCTCTGAGGGACGCAGTGCTTGTGTCGACCTCTCGCGCCATGACGTTCGCGAGGCCGATCCGGCCTCCGCCCTGAGCTTTGATGTCGCGAGCCAGTCGCTCCTTGTTGAGCACGATGACGATGAGTTGCTCGTGCTGTGGGGAATTGGCGACGGCGTTGTCGAGGAGAACCTCGTACTGCTGGCGCGCCCACCCGCTGACCGCCTGTGACGCACGCGGCTCGTAGTAGTCCCGAATCGCCGTCGGTGAGGACACCCGAGAGGTCAGGAGGACCTGAATGCGCGCCAGACCCGGGTGCTTCACCAGCGACGACTGGAACAGGGCCCAGGAGTCCACGCGCTCGCGCTTCTGTGGGTCATCCAGCAGCGCGTATCCCGGGGTGGTGACGGCGAGGACCGCGATGAAGGTGCCGTGCACCCGGTCCTCGAAGATCGCTTCTCCGAGTTCGGTCTCAAAAGCGGAAATCGAGCCAAGACCCCCCGGAAGCTGGAAGGTGCTGGACTTCTCCACGCGGGTGACGACCGGGCGACGCCATTCGGTCTGTCCGAGCAGAGTGCGCATCGTGTGTCCAATCTGTGCGATGAATCGGTTGATGAGGGGATGCCCGTGCTCGTCTGTCCACAGTCCGACGCCAACGAGCGCCGCGCCGGGCAGGAGCGCCGCCGTGAGCGCGCCGATTGGGTCGTCGAGGTGGAGCATGACCCAGAGGAAGACAAGTGCGGCGCCGGATCCGGCGACGATCACCTGAAGGTTGGTGAAGTTGCCGATGAAGCCGGCGCGCCGGCGTCCTGGGAACGAGACTTCGCGGGGCTTGTCGATCTGTTCGGTACTCACAGGCGTGCTCCTTCCTCGGGGCGGTGGCGGGCCAGGCGGGGTGCGTTGTCCATCCCGTTGCCGGCAGCTCCGGCAGCTCCCTCGAAGCCCTCGCGCGCCTTTGTCGCCCCCGCCTTGACCGCACCCACCGCTCCGGCTGCGAGGCCGACCGGCCCGGCAGCGGCCGCGGCCCCTCCGGCGGCGGCGCCTCCGCCCGCTCCCGCGGCAGCGCCAGCCTTCGCGCCTGTCGATGCGGCGACCGGTGCCGGGGATCCCGTAGAAGCTGGGCCGCCCGAGCTCTGAATGGGCTTTACCGGGTCGCTGGAGCCGCCGCCATCGGAGGCCGATTTGCGGGGGAGCCACTGTCGTGCCTGCGCCGCTTGCGAAGCGCTATTCATCGCCTTGCCAGCTCCCTGTCGAACTGCTCCTTCGCCCGCTGCTTGCGCGTAGGCGTGACCGATCTCCACACCGAGGAAACCGAAGAACTTCATCGCGATGAGCGGTGAGGCGGCCGCGACCAGGAAGGAGACCACCGCCACGGTGAACATGAGCAGGTTCATCTGCCCGCTGGCAGCGAGCATCTTCGCGCAGATCGCGATGATGATTGCCGCGAGGGGTTTGGCTACGAGGAGTGAGACCGCGATTTGCAGCCACTTCCCGGGCACGGCCCGTCCAGCCTTCTCGGTAGGCAGGAACATGAACGCAAGGGCGCTCAGCCCGATCATCACGATCAGCGCCCAGCGGCGGAACCCGAGCATGGCCATCAAGAGGAAGCCGCCGAGCGCGAGGCAGCCGACCGCGATGAGCGGGATGATGGGGATCACCATGGTCGACACTGCGCCGCCGACCATCCAGGATGGTGCGTTCCAGACGCCTCCGCCGGTGGTTTCCCACTGGCCGTTGGACGTGTTGTAGGTGAAGTTGAGCGACTGCATCAGCGAGTCAGTGATTCCGCCTGCTGACTGGTTGAAGTAGTCGACGAGCGCCGTGGTGGTCTCATCGAAGCCATGGATTGCGTAGGGTCCGTACCAGAACACCACGCGGGTGAGGACGACGAACCCGACACCGCCGATCAGTGCTCGGAGTACGCCGTCAAGGCGGCCGCCGGCCGCTGACCGCATGATCTGCCAGACGACTGCGGCGACTGTGATGGGGGCGGCCAGCCAGAGGATGAGGTTCCCGACGTCTGTGCCGACCGCAAGGTCCGCGGTTGCGACGGTCCCGTCGAGATTGGTGGAGTCCATGTTGAACGTGTTCTTCACCACGTCGGCGGCGAAGTTCGCCAGACCGACGATCATCCCGCCCATCAGGTTGTTGATCCAACCGAAGAGCCAATCCATGACTGTCCGCCCCCGCTTGCTTAGGAGATCGGGTTCTGCTTGGTGGCCCACCCAATGATCGCGGGCGCCGCGGCGATGACGACAGCTCCGATGACGGAGCCGAAGGTCATCACCTTCCCGGTGACCACGCGACGGTGGTTGTCGCCGCTCGACCCGCCAACCCACATGACGATGCCCCACACGAGGAAGACGACCATGACGGTGATGCCCAGGGTCATGAGGTTGCCGGCCTGCTGACCGATGAAGTTGAAGACCGGCCACGTGCTCGACGGCTTCACGTTGACGGGGATGTCGTCGGTGTGGACGATGACCTCGGAGAGTGCGGTGTTTGGCATTTGCTTTCCTTTGCTGAGGGTGGTGAGCGGGGCCCCGCCCGGGGTGGTTAGAGGTTGGAGCGGCCGACGTCCACGTGGACGTGGTTGCAGGTGTCGTTGAAGTCGACGAAGTGGGTGAACGTGGCCTGCGTGTGAGCGGCCATTCGGCATTGGCGCTGGCCTAGCCCCATCGCGTCGGCGGGCGCTGCCTTATCGAGCGCTCGAATCAGCTCGAGTGAAGGTGGGTTGGCCCCGGTCAACGGCTGCCCGTTGATTGCGAAGAAGTCGATCGCGTGGCCGCCGCCGTCCTTGTAGTGGAGGCTGTCGGTGCCGGCACCTTCAACCTGGCCAGTGCACTTTCGGTTGATGTCCGAGACGCCGACCTTGTCGAAGGCGCGGACTGCGGCGACAGCGACCTGCAGGATGCGAGTGTCGATCTGGCAGTTGGCGACCGTCTTGCCTTCGGCAACCCAGCGGATCTCTTTGAGGTGGTCTGGGGTGGTGCCGTAGAGCTTGCCGGAGTCGATCGCCTTCACGAGTTCACCGGCCAGGGCGCGAGCGTCCCCCGATACCGGGCACTGCACTCCCCCGCCGGCCGACGCTCCCCCCGCGCCCTGGCTACCACCAGTCCATCCGACGTCGACCGGGATCGCGATCGGCTGGATGGTCGCCGCGACGTCGTTGATGACTGCGGTGGCCTTCGGGATCCACTTGGCGTAGGCGTCGGGGAACGCCGAAACCTCCACCGCCTGCGCGGCCTTGCCCGGCTCCATTCCCTGCCAGCCGGAGACGTCGTTCAGCGCCCGGAAGAACCTCCCGGCGGCGTACACCGGGTTCATGATCTGGTCGGGTGTGCCCCAGTTCATCGAGGGCCGCATCTGAAAGAGGCCAAGTGAGTCGGCGTCGCCGTGGTCGAGGTTGCGCAGCCCGGACTCCTGCAGGGCGGCGATGAGGGCCACGAGCTGCGCCTTCTGCTGAACGGCAGGGTCGGTGAATGCCGACTTAGAGACGCCGAGAATCGTCGCAGCGTTCTGTGCCTGCTCGGCGCTCAACTGCGAGGTGGTCGGCGTCGACCCGCCCGGCTGGCAGGCCTGCGCGCCTCCCGCGATGACTAGGACGATGAAAGCGATCAGGCCCAGCGGGGAGAGCGCCATGATGATGGTCAGCGCGATGCCGCCCCAGAGGAGCGGCTTGCTGCCGGTGTCGTTACTGGAGGCCATCGCCCACTCGCCCGAAGTCGCCCATCTGCAGGGCGGTCAGCTTTTCGCGGAACGCGGGAGGCACGACGTACTCGGCCGAGCACGGAGCGTCCACAACCACGAAGATCGTCTGCTGCTCCGACTGCGGCTCGATGCCGGGCGCGCTGCGGGTGATCGTGACGTCGTACGTCAGCCGCGTCTCGTACGAGGTGGTCGCCGGCCGGGCGCCGCTGCCCGCCGTGGTGGTGACGGCGTTGATGCGCACTTCGCTGCGCATCCCGCGGTTCGCCCACTGCTGCCACTGCTGCTCCGAGTAGCCGAGCGAGGAGATGCGGTTGTCCCAGCTGCTGCCGGGGGTCTCCTTCTGGTCCGGACCGTTCCCGTATCCGCCGACGGTCTCGTACCAGGTGTCGTGCAGGGGGGTCACGAAGTCCGACCAGCTAGCGCGGCCGGCGTCGAAGGTGAACAGGTAGCCGATGAGCTGGTTCGCGTACGCGCGAGCCTGCGGAACGCGTGACGACGCGCACTGCTGGACCGTCCAACGCTGCTCCAGTGGCACCGTGAGCTTCGAATGCGGCACGGGTGCGGGGAAGGCCGCCAACCCGGTCGACGGGTCGGCGGTGGTCTCCGGGGCATCCGGGCTGACCAGTGTGTTCGTGTTCGCCGGGATGCCCGGTCCGCCGATCTCCACGGTCCCGTCTGCCGACGGCTGAGGGCTGCCCGTCCGAGTCGGTGCCTGCGTCGCGAACAGATCGGAACTTCCGGTGCCCTGGTCCGCAGGGTTCGTGGAGTGGCCCGGTTCGTGCGACGCCGCGCGTCCCGTCGGCGCGGTCCGGGTGCCGACCAGAGCTCCGCCGACGCCGACGACGGCCACGGCTGCGACCAGGAAGGCTGCGAGGAAGATCGCGGCCTTGCCCTTCTTCGTCGACCAGAGCGTCCTCAGCGTTCGCGTGATCTTGTTCGTCATTTCCGGTCTCCTCCACAGGTCGGTGTCGAGGTCAGCTGGGCCGGGGGTGGAGGCCCCGGCCCAGCTGCCCTCATTACCTAGAGGGGCCGAGCGCGCACCGAGCTCGCGCGGAGCCGGAACGCCGATCGTCAGATGCGACTGCGCGGTCGGCCCCTCTAGGTAGTGAGCAAGACTTCGCTCTCTGTACCTCGGAAGGACGATCGTGGAAGAAGCCCCCCGCACATCGGCGCCCCCCAGCCCGCCCCCCAGCCCTACCGGCCAGTCCGACACGGTCGACGGCTACCAGGTGCCCGTCGACCCGATGGAGCTGCTGCAGTGCGACGGATGCCAATGACGGCACAGCGGCGCGAGGTTGAACGGCTCGCACGCTGCACAGAACCAATGCCGCTATCCCCAGTCGATGCTGAAGATCGCAAGGCCGAGGCCTCTACGTTGGCGCGGATGAACGCCGAACTAGCGGAGCTCGCCCAACAGGGCTGGAGGGTCAAACGGGAGAACAGGATGACCAACCTGGAGGAGAGCACCTACATGATCCAGCACATGCTCGAACGGCCCATCGGGGACCGATGCTGACCTGGGTGGTCGCGACGACCAAGCGGATTGTCCTGGTCGGCGGGAGCCTGTGGCTTGCCTCAGTGGCGATCGTGCTACTGAATCCCCTTACCCCGCAGGCGATCGCAACACCAGTAGCCACTTGGCCGCTCTGGTTGAGCGTCCCTGTGGCCGTCGTCGTGGTCGCAGTGCAATTCGGCAGCTGGGCTGCTGCAGTCATCATCCCGATCGTCGCGTACGCGCTGATCGTCCACGGTCGGCCCTGGCGGGACACCACCAGCGTCAGAGGCGGCAAAGAGCCCCTGCGCGCTATCTCGCGCCCGGCCGCCACCGATACCGCTTTGGACGACACGATCCTCGACCACACGCGAATCACAGCACGATCCCGCCGCATCATCGGCGCCTAACGGAAGGACACCATGTCGAATCCCGCTCACCGTCAACTACACCTCTCACACCGAAAGGCGGCCCGCTGATGGCCGGCGAGACCGTCATCACCGTGGTGGGAAACCTCACGGCCGACCCCGAGCTGCGTTACACGCAGAACGGGCTGGCAGTTGCCAACTTCACCATCGCGTCCACCCCCCGCACGTTCGACCGTCAGGCGAACGAGTGGAAGGACGGTGAGGCTCTGTTCCTCCGCGCCAGCGTCTGGCGCGAGTTCGCCGAGCACGTCGCGGGTTCGCTGACCAAGGGGTCGCGCGTCATCGCGCAGGGCCGCCTGAAGCAGCGCTCCTACGAGACGAAGGAAGGCGAGAAGCGCACCAGCATCGAGCTCGAGATCGACGAGATCGGCCCGTCGCTGCGTTACGCCACCGCTCAGATCACCCGCGCCCAGTCGTCCGGCGGCCCAGAGGCCAACGCACCAGACGAGGAACCCTGGGACCGTTGGAACCAGGCACCATCAGACGAGCCGCTTCCGTACTGAGTGAATAACTGGAAGGGTCCAAGCGCCCGGTGCCCAACGGCACCGGGCGCTCCTTCATGAGCGCCTCGGGGTATCAGATAGGCGCGTACCGACTCAGAACCCGCTGAAGCAATAGAAGAACCGGAAGTAGGTTCCGTTCAGGTTGTAGGTCCAGGGGAAGCTGAAGTCATAGGTCTCGTAGGCGTTGCCCTGGGGGCCGGGATCGTGAGCTCCGAACTGGACCGGGTCGGTGCACTGTGCGAACGGCACGTAGTAGCTGTTCAGGCCCACGTAGGCGGCCTGTGACGGCTTGTCCGGGATGGGCACAGCCCCGGAGGTCGCGCCACCGATGTTGGCGCCGCAGGCGCTCAGGTTAGCCACCTCTGTACTGAGCGACGCGTTGCCTCCAAGCAGGGTGACGCTCTTGATGCCCCAGCTCTGGATGTCGGCCAAAGTGCGCTGCGGGATGCACCAGCCGGGCACCGTGAACAGCGCCGAACCCTCCTTCGCTGCCAACGCTCCCCCGGCCAGCGCGTCGGGGAAGTTCAGTCCGTTGGCCAAGTACACGTTTTTGGGCGGGTTCGCTGCGCTGTACTTGCCCTCGTTAAGCATCTGCGAGGTGGCGAAGCGGTCAGAGCCATCGTTCTCGGTCACGTTGGCGATGCTGCGCAGATCGTTGACCAGGTAGGGCGGCATGCTGATGCCCCCACCCGCCGTGACGATATTGAAAGGTGCCATCGAGCGGATCAGGTTCATCGTCTCTGCATCGATGTGCCCCAGGTTGGTGTTGATCAGCACCACCGGCGAACTGGTGGACCCGGAGATAGCGGAGGCGGACAGCGCGTCGGGGAAGTTCAGGCCCGAGGCGACGTACACGGTGTCGTTGTTGCCAGGGAAGGCGTAGGAGAGCAGAGCCTTGTTGGTGGCAAACCGGTCCCCGCCGGTGACGCGGGTGATCGACGGAGCCAGTTTGGAAAGCGCGGAGTACACGCTGCCGCTCACGCTGTTCGGACCGCCCACCACGACGATCTGGCTGGGATGGAGTCGCCGTATCTCCGCTGCGGTGGCATCAGGAAGGGACCAGCTTGTGGTGAGGAGCAGCGGGCCGCCCTGCTTGACCGCGGCAGGGCCGGCGCCCAGCGCGTCGGGGTAGCCCAGACCGGAGGCGACGTAGACCACCGGCGCGGTACCGGGATAGGACTGTTGGGAGATGCTCACCGCAGTGGTGAAGCGATCCCCTCCACTGACTCGCGCGGTCGTCGGCGGCGTCGTGGAGGCCAACGTAAGTCGAGTCACCGATGCGGAGCCGCCGTTGGCGACCAACGCCGCGTTCCCAGTCGGCGAGATGGCGATGTCCCGCGGGTACTTGCCGGCGGCGAGCGGAGCGCCCTCCTTCATCCTGGCCAGGTTGATCACCGAGACGGTGCCGGCGACCAGGTTGGTGATGTAGGCGCTCTGGCCGTCGGGAGTCAGCGCCAGCTGTCCTCGGTCGGCTCCGCCGTTGGGCGTGGGGAAGTAGGTCGCAGGGGCGTAGCTGATTGTCTGGATCACGCGAGCGCTGGCGACGTCGATTACCGACAGCGAGGCGGTGTAGGAGTTGCTGGACGCGCCCTGCTCCGAGACGTATGCCTTGCTCCCGTCAGGAGAGAACTTCACGTCCTGCGGATACCAGGGCAACGTGATCGTGCCGGTGACCGTGTTGCTCGCCGTGCTGATCGCCGAGATGGTGGAGTCCACGTGGTTGAGCGCGTACAGCTGGGTGCCGTCAGGTGATAGCGCCAGTGCCGTGGGCCACTCACCCACCGGGATGGTAGCGGTGACGGCATTGCTGCTCAGGTTCACCACCGACACCGTCTTGGTCCCCTGCTGAGTGGTCCCCGGCGAGCCATTGCTCACGTAGGCGGTCGAACCATCAGCGGTGAGTGCGATCCGCTCGGGATACTTGAACCCAGTGATGGTGGCAGTGACCGTCTTGGTGGCGGTGTCGATCACCGAGACGGTGTGGCTGCTGTAGTTGGCCACGTAAACTCTGGCGCCGCTCTTGCTGACGCTCACGCCGTGGGGGTTGATCCCCACCGGGATGGTGGCTGCAACCTGCCCGGTGTTCGGGTTGATCACCGACACGCTGCCCGGGTTCTCCGCGTCGAGGTCGTTGGTGACATACGCGGCCGAGCCATCAGGCGAGAACGCCACCGACGCAGGATTGTTGCCCACCGTGAAGGTTCCCGTGTCGGCGCTGGCTGGAGCCGAGGCAATCACTCCTGCGACCAGCAGCAGCGCGGTGGCAGCGATGATCGAGCCTGCCTTGGACAGCGAACCTGTCAACGGTTGCACGTGGGCCTTCCTGTGAGACGAGCAGCTCTCTCCGTCTGCTCTCGAATGATTCTGATGGCGTACTCGAGTGCGGGGCACGTTCGCGGCCTTCGAGACTCAGGTCTCGGAGTCAGCTTCGCTTGTCGGTGCCTCTCCCGGAATCGGCTCCCCCAAGACCTTGCTCGCGCGAAGCAGTCCCGCCGTTCGCAAGAACGGCGATGGCTTCTCCTCCGCGCGCTGCGCGGCGCGCTCGATGAACGCCTGCTGCACAGCGCTCATTCGCACATGGTTGTCGGCGGAAAGCCGCTCATCGTCCTTCTTCGGTGGCCGTGGCATGACGCGAGTATATCCGTAGACCAAAAACGTTGACACTATTCGAGTTATTGGTCTACGGTTTCGGTTATTGGTCTACAGAAACGAAAGGAAGGGGCCACCACGGATGACAGCACACACGAAGATCGCCGAGCCGCTCCCGGGTCGTGGAGGGGCTATTCAGCTCGTCCATTACTTCCCGACTCGTGATGGCTGGTCCTCCGAGATCGTGGAGGGGAAGTACCTCTCGGCTACTACCTCGACGATCAGGATCAGACGCGACGACAAAACAGTGGATTTGGACCGCCGACAGTGGGCGGTCTGCATTTCGGATCCGCCGATCGAGGCTGCCCCTGCGGGTGATGCGCCGAAGTCAACGGCGGAGACGACCGCCGACCCGTTGGCACCCGCGCCCTCCTGCCCGGCCGTTCGTACCCGTTTCGTGGATGACCCCGACGTCGAGGACATTCGGCCGGTCGGGTCTCACGGGAAGCAGCGGGCCGGCACGCGCCGGTGCGGGCAGTGCGGCGCCGTGGTGACGGTAACGCAACGACTTGCTGGAGGTGAGCCGGCTTCCGCCTGGCTCTACGAGGCGCACACCGTCCCGCGCACGGACGCCGAGCAGGAAAAGGAGTCCGCTACCGCCTGACGACCTTACCGACCCCGGACCAGCGACCGAGAGTGAGAACAAACCACCTCGGTCTCACCACAGCATCAGCCCGCTTCGGGCGAATCCGTGAGCGCCGAGCGCTTTA
>NZ_JBIBYW010000003.1:55456-84991 GCF_043083605.1 Leifsonia sp. NPDC014704
TCTAACCTAACCAAGGGGGAAATCACCTTGAGCACTGAGAACACCGAGGCCGCGCGTCCGCGAGGTCTGAACCGGCTCTGGACAGGGGCACACTCGCATCGCGGGTCCGCGATCGCGGCGGGTGCGAGCGCTGTGGTCATCATCGCGGCGGCCGCCGTCGGCATCCCGGCGGGCATCAGCACCGTGCAGCACTCCGACGCCGATGCGGCCTATCAGGCTGCCCGCGTTAAGGCGGTCACGCAGTACCGGCAGGACCTCAAGGCGCAGAAGGAGTTTGCCACCGCTCTCGCGGCCGCCGGTGCCCTACAGAAGCAGCTGACGCAGATTCACGACGAGGCCAAGGCCGGGAAGTACCTGCCGGATGCGCAGGTTAAGGCGCTGGATGCACAGCTCGCTCAGTTGAAGATGTACGCCGCCTTCAAGGCCGGAGCTCCGGTCCAGGACCCGCGCCCAGCTGGTAAGCCGTCCTCGACGACCGCGCAGCTTCGGAGTGAGACAGCACGGCTGACGGCGCTGTTCGATCGTCAGGCCGGTGCGGCGGGCAACACGCTGAAGGGCGGCCCTGGGATTACTGCCCAGGTCAAGACGACCAATCGAGCACTCGCTCAGATCGTCACGGGCCTGGACAAATCGGCCAACGTGGCCGCCGTCCCCGCCCTCGATGTCGACGCGAAGGGCATCATCACGGCATTGGCGAAGGCGGGTCAGGGCGAAAAGGACGCACTGGCGAATGCTGCGGCCGCGGCGAAGAAGGCCGTGACGGACGGCAAGAGCCCTGCACCTCTGCTGCTGGACTTCCTGGCCAAGGCCAAGGCAGTGCACGACTCGCATGACAAGACAGTCGCGGCAGAGGCGGCAGCGGCAGCGCAGGCCGCGGCCGAGGCGGCTGCTCGGGCTGGTCAGTCCAGCTACACAGATCCCAGCACGGGAGAGGTTCGCCAAACCCCACGCGGGAGCGGCGGCGGCGGCCGTGGCGGATCGGGCGGCGGAGGTTCCACCGGTGGCGGAGGTTCCACAGGGGGTGGCGGTTCTGCCGGCGGCGGCGGTTCCACGGGCGGTGGCGGCGGCGGTGGCGGCTATACGCCTCCGCCGGTGGACCACACCCCGCACGTCAACGCGGGCGGCGCATACACGCCCGGCTGCGATGGAGCCTTCAGCTACTCGCAGACCACCTCGAGCGGCGGGGCGATCAGCATCAACGTCGGCTACCCGTACAGCTACAGCACGTTCTCGACCTCCGACGGGTGGGGCCTCTCGGTCTACGCTTGCATCTAGGCCGCATCCCTCCCCCTTGGGATGCTCTCGGCGCCCCGCCCTCCCCCGGGCGGGGCGCCGCTTTTTCTCGTCCACACGCCAGAACCCCGCGAGCTTGATGAGCCCGCGGGGTTCTTCCGATGGTCTGGCGTTCGCGCTTAGGGAGCCACGGCCGCGACCATCACCACCGTGCGGCCGTCCTCCGTCGACGCCGACGCGAACGACACCTCAGTGCCTGTCGACGCCAGCAGCAGTTGCCGCACGTCCGCGGGGCCATCCTTCTGCGCAGAGCCGAACAGCAGGATCTTCTCGTCGATGCCGCCGGCGCCGGCGATCAAGGCGACTGGTCTCCCGCACAGCGTCGTGACGCCGAACGCAGACTTCCCGTCGTAATCGTGAGTATGTTCGCGCACCCAGCTCTCCATGCACGTGTCGGGCACTAACGTCGCGGCGACGGGTTGTGCCGCGGATCCGCTCACCATCGCGCGCGCCATCAGCAGGTCCTTCGTGAAGGAGTCGGCGAACAGCGCCGTCGTCGAGCGCGCCGGCGATGCGGGATCAGCCGCACCTGCCGGCATCGTGCGGTTGGCGGCCACCTGCGGCTGCGGTGGCGGCGTGTAGGCCGCCTCCGGGTCCTGACCGGACTTCGCGTTCGCCTCCTCGCGCTTCTTCTCGTCGGCCGCCGCCTCCTGCCTCATCTTCAGCTCCGCGGCCGCGCGTTTCTCCTTCGTCTCGCCGACCGGGTGGTGCTGCGCGTACACACGGTCGGCCGCCGACTGGGCACCCAGCGCGCCCACGCCGAAGAAGAGACCTCCTGCGGCGATCGCCACCGCGGCGGCGGCTCCAGCCACCGTGAAGGCTTTCCCCCGCGGCGACATTCCCTTCCTGTGCGCGCTCACGGGAGCACCGTCACCGTCACGCCCGCACCGACCGGACTCATCGGACTGACGTATCCCCACGGAGTGGCGCAGTTGTACTGCGCGTTCGTGTACGTCACGTTGCGGGCTACCGCGTTGGGAAGCTGCCAGTAATCCCCGAACCCGAAGTTGTGCCAATACTGGCCGCCGCCCCAGTCGGTGGACATCCAGCCGTTCGAGTTGAGGTTCGATCCGGCGGCGCAATAGGTGACGTAGTTCACCGCGAGCGACGAGCAGCCGCTGGGGGCGTTGCACGTCGAGTGCGTCCAGTAGACCGGGGCCGTGTACGTGTAGATGTTGTAGGCATTCCACACCGGCGCGCCGGGCTGCGCCATGGGGGTGATCCACTCGCGCGATTGCACCTGCACGACGGGGCTGTAGAGCCCGGTGGGCGACGCGCATCGGGTCTGAAGCCCCATCCCGTAGGGGTAGCCCTGGAGCGCGTATGAGGGCCCCCAGTTCACCTGGGTGAGGTTCGCGGTCCACGGGCCCTGGTACTGAATGGCGTTGTTGTACGTCTTGCTCGTGGTGCCTGCATGGTTCTCAAGCTGCGACGCCTGCAGCGTCGTTCCCGCCGGGCACGTGCCGGTGAAGTTCCACTTCACATTGCCCGAGACGTAGTTGCCGTTGTAGCCCGTGCGTGTGTAGGTCATGTTGGCCCCCGCGGGGGTGGTCGGCCAGGCCGTGGCGATCGTGGCGGGCGCTGACTTCACGACGTCCTGGCTGACGGTCGCGTTGACCCAGAACGTGATCGTGGCACCGTACGTCGTACCGGTCGTAAAGGTCATCGTTGCGGTGAGCGCTGTGGTGTTGGCCATGTCGTTGTCGGTGCCGAAGTTGGTCGCCCACTCCGGCCGGTACATGGTCGAGAGGCTGGAGACCGCCGACCAGCTGAGAACATACTGCTCGGGCGTGGCGCCCTGCTTGACGGTCAGTAGAGGCGTCGGCACCGATTGGTGATAGTCACGCTGATCCTGCACGGTCATGCTGTTGTCGCCGCAGGATGCAACGGCAAGGACGGTGCCCTCGCTGCCGTTCTGCACGCCTGCGAGTTCCACGGCGTATGCGGCTCCCGTGAGCGGGACCACCGTGATGGTGGAGACTGGCGGCAGGCCGGTGGGGGCGGTGGGGGTGTAGGTGATGGTCAACGTGGTGGTTCCTGCCGCGCAGACGCCCCCGGTGATGGTGATGGTGGCACCTTCTCGGACGCCGGAGTAGGCGGCTCCCGCGCTCGTCGAGCGTCCGATCCCGGTGATGGTCAGCTGTGACGGCGCGACGACGGGTGTCGCCGGGGGGACGTAGTGAAGACTCGGGTCCGCCTGCGGCACGTTGGTGATCCGGGTGGTGCCGACGTACTGGCGGCTCTTCGCGTACGTGCCGACGCGATCGGCAGCGGTCGAAAGGTCCAGGGTGACGCGGTAGGGGCGCAGGTCCGTCCAGTCGGCGTCTGAGACGGTGGAGGGGCGGGATCCGCTCGCGAGGGTGGGGTTGCCGGCGATGTCGAAGGTGATCGTTCGGCCGCCGAGGTTCTCCACGGCGAAGGTCACCGTGCTCAGCTCCCCTACCTCGAGCGTGCCGTCGGTGCTTGGGAAGGTCGCCGCCGGGGTGCTGGCCGTGCAGGCGCCCGCCGTCGTCGTCTCCTTAGTGAAGACTGCCTTGTGGCCTCCTGCTTCGCCCGCCTCCCACACCTTGACGCCGCAGCTCCCGGCTGCGGTGGTTGTGAGGATGGCGATCGCACTATCGCCTAGGCCTTTCACCACGGTTGAGGCCTGCACGTCCTTCTCGAACTGCAGGCTATTGACGTTATACCGGCCGTTGGTGGCGGCCGTGGCGGAGACTGACGCGATCAGCGTCGCGACGACGACGAACAGTATCGCCGCGACGGTGAAGACCTTGACGCCGATTGGGAGCGCCACAACCTCCTCGCGAAGATTCAGCTCGCCGCGACGGTCGGTCAGCAGGGTGCGGAGGTGAGTTCTGAGCTTCATGTCGTTCACTTCCAGGTCGGGGCGGTGAAGCCGTCGGGTCGGGGCATGCGGATGGGCGTTCCGGGGGTCGTCGCGTCGAGGGTGGCGGGCCACAAACCCGTGCCCCCGCTGCCGATGCTCCAGAGCACGTTGTCGGCGTCGAGGAGGGCCGTAGCGGTCGATGCCGGCGTCAGCTGCAGCGGGCGGAGCGTGCGTAGGTTAGGAATCAGGGTCGGGGTGGAGAGGACCGTTGGCGTGGGCAGTCCGAGGATCCCGCCGGCGTTGTCGCCCCATGCCCAGACGCGCCCGTTGACGTCGGTCGCGAAGGCGCGCGATCCGGCGGCCGCGATCGCGGTGTAGACGCCCGGCGCGGCGACTGCGGTGGGGACGGTGCGGGTTGTGAGGGTGCCGTCGCCCACCTGCCCCTTGGCGTTGATCCCCCACGCCCAGAGTTTGCCGGTGGTGTCGACCGCGTAGGCGGTGTTCGCGCCGGCCGCGATGGCAGTGAACTGCGAAGCGAGCGTGACCAGCTTCGGGGTGGGGGACGCGGTTCCGGGAGTTCCGTATCCGAGCTGACCGCTGGTGTTCGACCCCCAGGCCCACAGCCGCCGGGTGGTGGAGATCGCGTAGGTGTTGGTGCCGCTTGTGGCCACGGCCGTGAAGCGCTCGGTCGTGGGCACCTGGACGGGAGCGCTGTAGCTCTTGCCAGCGCCGTCGCCGATCTGGGCGTTGGAACCATCGCCCCAGGCGAAGAGGACACCTGCGGTGTCGATGGCGAACGTCGTGGCACCAGCGCTGCTGATGGCGACGAAGCGGTGGTTCGGGATCTTGGTCGGCGTGCACGTGCTGGTTGTAGTGCCGATGCCCAGCTGGCCCCGCGTGTTGTCGCCGACTGCCCAGGCCTGGCCGGAGGAGTCGAGGAAGAACGTGGAACCGTTGCCGCTGATGATGCTGCGGACGGTGACCCCTCCAAAGCTCAGCTTGGTGGGGGCTAGCGGCGAGGTGGTGGCATTGCCGATTCCCGTCTCGCACTTGCTGTTCGGACCGTAGGCCCAGAGCTGGCCGGTGTTGTCGATGCCGCCGTTGGTGGTTGCCAGAACCCACTGAGTGCCTGCTGTCGGACCCTGCATCTGGTCGGGGGTGACCTTGGTGATGCTGCCGGAGGCGACGCCCCAGACCGTGAAGGTGTGTCCTTCGCTGGTCTCCACCCAGGTGGGGCGGCCACGGTCATCGAGGGCCGTGATGTGGGTGACGTCGGACGCTTTGATGGTGATGTCGCGGGTGATCGTGGTCTCAGCGTCGAGCGAGTCAGCCTGAACGCGCAGGGTCTGGACTGCCCCGTCGGCGCTGGGCGTGACGGTCAGGATCTGCGTGCAGATTCCCGGGTTCACGGAGCATTCGCGTCCCGTCGTAGTGGACGCAGGCTGAGCGAGGTTGGCGTCGAGTTCGGCCGCATAGTGGTTTGCACGGCTCTCGACCGCGAGGGTCAGCTGTCGGAGCTGCGCGCTGGTGTTGTTCTGGGCGGCCGTCTGATAGGTACTCACGGCCAGCGCGCCGAGGCCGAGGAGGGCAATCAGCCCGAGCCCGACGGCCGGGATGCTGCTTCCGCGTCGGTCGGCGAGAAGGCGGCGGACGTTTGCGATCATTGAGTGGCTCCAGCGTCGTAGACGAGAACGGTGTCGGCCGCGGCTGGACCGTCGGCGACGACGAAAGTGACGGGGGCGCCGGCCAGGACGGGGACCGTTCCGAAGTAGTTGGTGGGGGCGTTGGTGAGCGGGATGGTCGTAAGCCGGACACCTCCTTGCATGATGCGCAGCTCGCCACTGGGCCGCGTCGACCACGCGTGCACGAGGTAGCGCCACGCACGATTCGTCGTGGGCTGTGCTGTCGCGAGCACGCCGCCGGTGGGCACCGGGACTGCCTCTTTCTTCACCGATGGATCGACCTGGCCGATCGGTGCAGCCATGGACGGGTCCATGCGGAGGATCGCGGCTGGGACGAGGGTCGTGACGTCGTCAGCACGGAACGAGCTCGCCAGAACGCACTGCGGGTCGGAGACGGAATCGGACGTCTTGCACGCGGTGGACGGAACTCTCACGCTGCGGGAGAGCATCGCCCGGTAGGTGGTGCCGCCGGGGGCGGGCTCACTCCAGGTCACCGCGGTCGCGTGCGTGCCGGAGGGAAGGGTGAGGTCGACGCTGCGCGGGGCGGCGACGGTGCCCCAAAGGGTAGAGGAGCGGCGGTCGTCGACGAGCGCCGTAGCGGCGCTGAGGCGTTCGGCCGAGCTGGTGGTCGCGGTCATGATGGCGGTGGTGGTGGGGGCGGCGATCGCCGCAGTCACGGAGACGATCGACACGACGATGAGCGCGATCAGGACGTCGCGGAATCCGCCTCGACGGTCGGTAAACAGCCGTCGGGCGGTGGTGAAGCCGAGCATTGAGTGCATGCGATCCTCCGGAGGGTGGGGGCGCGGCGGACCGCGCCCCCAACGGTGGTTACGGGATGGTCGGGCAGGCGACGCCGGCGGTTGCGGCGTCAGGAGCGGTGCCCTCGATCACATCGGTGGCGCCCTTGTAGCTGTAGAAGGTCTTGCCGCTGTCGCTGCGGGCAGTGATGCAGTAGTGGCCGTCGGTGGTGCTGACATCCCACTTGCCCTTGTCCTTCACCAGCGGGTCCGTGCCGGTGGTGAGCTGAGCACGGGTTGCGTATGAGCCACCGCTAAGGATGTAGGTGTCCTCGGCGAGTTCCACGTTGTTGATGAGGGTCTTCGCTGAGCCGTCGCTCGAGTTCGCCATGATGGCCGGGAGGCTCACGATGCCGGCTGCGGCGGCTACGACGCCCACGATGATCGCGGCGATGATCCATTTGAGATTGGTTTCCATGGTTGTTTCTCCGTTTCAGGGATTGGTTAGTTGACGTCGGGTCGGTCAGGTCGATTGGTCGTGGTTGCCTCCTCAGCCCGTTCCAGCCAGCAGCGCGGCGGCACCGACGGCCGCGGCGATCGCCATGGCCGGTGCGTGAGGCAGCGCGTCGTCGCGATGAGGCCGGATCGTGTAGGTGAGAAGAAGGTGAGCGCCCAGGGCGAGGAGCACGACGCCCAGACCCAGCGCGAGACTGGAAGCACCGAACGGAAGTGCCAGTAGCGGGGCCGCCTTCACGTCGCCTCCGCCGAATCCGCCGGCGAACCACCCGGTCAGGTAGAAGCCGAAGGCGGTGGCGGCCGCCAACGCCGCAGTGATGACCTGGGTGGCTGAGACTCCGTCGTGTCCCAGCGCGCCGACAACGAGCGCACCGAGACCGACGACTACCTTGCCGTGGATGAGCCCGGTTCGGATGTCTACTGCGGCGAGGACCAGAAAGCCAGCGGCCGCGACGGCCGCGGCGGTGAAGGGCACTCCGGTGCCGCCGGCGAGCAGCTCACCCAATCTGTCCTCCGAGCTGTGTGAGGGACAGGCCGATCGGGATGGCGATGGCAAGGCTCATCGCTGAGACGACCGCGAGGACGGTGTTCTCGATTGCTTTGGTGAGTCGGCGAGTGGTCTTCTGCAGGGCCCGCAGCGACTGCTCGCGGTACTCGTCACCCAGCTTCTCGAGCACTTCGTTCTTCTGCCGCTGCGAAGAGGTCAGAGACAACCGGCGGGCGAGCATCCAGGGGAACAGCGGCGAGTTGGCGACCGCGGCGAAGTTGAGCCTCTCCCGCTTCTCGCCGGGTTCGAGCGGCGCTCCGGCGTCCCGTCCTTCCAGACGGTCGGCATGTGCGTTGATGTGCTCGGCCACCGCGGCGTTGCCGCACGCCGCGGCCGCGGCGCGGAGGGCCTGGACCTCGCTGCGTCCGGCCGAGAGTGCGGATCCGGCCACATCACAAAAGCGGGAGGCGGCGTCGAGTTTGAGAACTTCTCCGTATCCGCGAATGCGCAGGGATGCGCGGTCGATCTTCGCCACCAGGCGCGCATTCTTGCGTCCGCCGCTGAGCCAGTAGAACCAGAAACCGCCACCGACGACGGTGGCCACGACGGCCACGACGAGGAGCACCCAGAAGGAGATGGAGAGGACGGCGAGGACGACGGGGAACCCCGGTCCCATGATGTCGGCGTTGGATCCGAGCATCGGGCCGAGGTAGAGGGCGAACACGCCGAACACGAGGAACGTCATCCCCGCGAGCCCTGCTGGCGGGAGAACAGAAAGGACGGCGTCCCGCTTGATGTTGGACTCGCGCTTGAGCTGCTTGGCGGAGCGACGGAGGACCTTGACCATGTCGGGAGTGGTCTTGGCGGAGGAGATCATCTCCCGCGCGGTGCGGGGAAGGATCTGGTCTTGATCGGCCAGCGCCTCACGCATCCGCTTGCCCTCCCCCATCAACTGCAGGGCGGCCGCGTAGGCGTTGCCCGCGTTGGTGCCGGCGTACTGGTCTGCCATGTCTTGCAGGGCCGACTTCTCCGGCGACCCTGCCTCGAGCAGGTCGGCCAGCGCGTCGAAGGTCTCGGCGATGTCCTCACGCTGCAGCCGCTTCTTCTTCGGACTGCGCTTGGAGGAGGCAGCACGGGGCTGTTCGGCGGGAGCGGTCACCGGGTTGAGTGCCGTGCGAGGTGTGAGCGTGTCGGTCATGTCTGGACTGTCCTTTTCAGGCCGCGTAGGCGTAGAGGTCGTCGAAATGGCTGGGATCTTTGAGAGCGCCGCGCGCCTGGTCGTGGGTGATCCGCCCGTCGCGCACCAGGTTGGCCAGCGAGGTTTCCATGCCGACGCTGCCTTCGTGGGCGCCGTTGCCCAGCAGGTGCTGGGTGACCAGGTGCACGTCGGAGGACTCACCGTCTCCGGCGATCAGAAGCGAGAACTCGGGCGAGTTCAGGGCGATCTCTTGCGCGAGGACGCGGCGGCCGTCGGTGCCTGGAAGGAGCTGTTGGGTGACGATCGCCTGCAACGCCTGGGTGAGCTGCACGCGAATCAGTGGCTGCTCGGCGCGGGGGAATCGGGCGACGAACCCCGAGATGGTCTCGGCGGCGTTTCCGGCGTGAGTTGTGGTGATCACCAGGTGACCGGACAGGGCCATCTCGAGCGCCGCGCGCGCGGTCTCGACGTCGAGGATTTCGCCGAGCACGAAGACGCGCGGGTTGGAGCGCTTGGCGTCCTCGATGCCCGCGGCGAAAGATGCGACGTGAGTACCGACTTCGCGCTGGATGACCAGACGATCAGTCGATTCGTAGCGGTATTCGATGGGGTCTTCGACCGTGTAGATCAGCAGGTCGCGCAGCTCGTTGAGGCAGGCGGCGGTGGTCGTGCTCTTGCCCGAGTTCGTCTCGCCGGAGAACACGACCAGGCCGCGCTGTCGACGAACAAGTTCGCGCATCATCGGGGAAAGTCCGAGCTGGTCGGGCGTGGGAATGGTGCGCGAGATGAGCCGGATGGTCGCACTCGGACCGTCCGCACCGATCCTCGCGGCGATGCGGCCGCGATACCGGCTGCCGGGGATGTCGAGCGATGCCCGGGCCTGCAGGCGGGCCTCCAGGTCGGGGATGTCGAGGCTGTTCACCAGATCGCCGACCGGGAAGGCCAGATCGGGAATGAGCTCGGTGTGTTTCCCGATGGAACGCAGCACTCCCCCGGGCACCAGGTGGAGATCGGAGTAGCCGGCGGCACCGGATTCGTCCATGACATTGCGAAGGAGGGCGGTGTCGATCATGCGAAGCTCCGTCCGAAGGCGCGGAGTGCTTCGTCCTGATCGGTGCGTCCGCTCTCGATGAGCGAGCGCACGTTGTGGTCGAAGCCGGTGGACAACCCGTCAGCCACCTCGCGGATTCGGGCGGCGGACTGGCCTGCGATGAACGCGTCGATGAGGGTGTCATCCATCCGCAGGATGTCGTGGACGGCCTGCAGACCGGCGTACCGGGTCGCTCGGTGCGACGAGAGGGTGCGCACCAAGCGCTGAGAGATGACGGCGGTGACAACGTCGAGCACAGAGAGAGGGCTGTTGCCGCCGAGTTCGATCAGTCGGCGCAGCGCGGTGAGGTTGTCCCCCGCGTGAATTGTGGTGATCACTCGCACGCCGGTGCGGGCCATGTCGGCGGCCGCGCGGGCGGTCTCAGCGTCCCGGATCTCGCCGATGAACAGGATGTCCGAGTCGGAGCGTACGAGGTGCCGCATTCGGTCGGCGAAGGTGGCGCGCATGTCGGGGTTGTCGACGACCTCGAGCTGCTCGACTCCTTCGAGGACTCGCTCCACGGGATCCTCGACGGAGGTGATGGATCGGGTGAACTCGAAGCGCTCTTCGCCATGGCGCCAGTAGCTGGTGCGGGATGCGTCGCGCAGGTGGCACACGATGCTGTGCGCGGTGTTGGACTTGCCCTCCCGGGTGCGGCCGGCGATGACGATGAGACCGTGCGGCTTGGCGAGTGCCTGGTCGAGGGCCTCCCGGTTGGTCGCGGTCATCGAGAGCGCGTCGAGGGTTCGCGGCTTCCCCAGCTGCGGGAGGCGGATGACGATATTGTCGCCGTCATCGAAGAGCGGCAGGTGGACGACGCGGGCCCGGTAAGGGTAGTTGTCGACCGGCAGTTCGATCTGCCCATCAGCGGACTCCTGCGAGCCGCTGGTGTCGATCTCCGCAGCGGCTTTCAGGAGGTTGATGGTCGCCTCGGCCTCGTCGGCGTCGTCGATCGCTGCGACCTCGTGGATGTCCAGCTCATGGCGCGCGCGCATCGACAGGCGGCCCGAGGCTCCATCGCGGACGGCGTGCAGGTCGGAGACTCCTGCCTCGACGAGTCGGCGCAGGCCCTCGCCCGGCCAGTCGGCTGGCGTGAGGTCGGTGAGGTTCTCGCGGAGCGCCGCCAGCGGGTCGATGTACGCGACGTCGTCCGCGCTGATGGAGGTGGGGGTTACCAGGGTCATAGTCGGTCCTTCGGTGGCTGGTTGGACGGGTGAAGGGGGCGCGGGCGTGTGTGAGGGGCGCCCGCGCCCCGGTCTGGTTACTTCGTGGTCGTGCGCTTGGTGCGTCGAGTGACCGCGAAGAGCACGATCCCGGCGGCCAAGAGGATGCCGCCGAAGGCACTGCCGATCCACACGGCACCTGCCTCGTCAGAGCCGGTCTTGGCCAGTGCCGTGACGGTCGTGGTTTCCCCGTCGGCGCCGCACTTGCCCTGGTGGGTGATTTCACCGCGCGCGTTTCGGACGATCTCCACCCAGAAGAAGGTGCCCGCCTCGGTGAAGGTGTAGTCGTCGGACGTGTACTCGCCGGTGGCAGGCAGCGGCTGGGGCTTGCCGACCTTGACTTCGTTCGCGGCCGCGCACACCGGGGTGGATCCTTGCTGCTTGTAGACAGCGAACTCGATGGTGGCGTCCTTCGGGATCACGCCCGTCACCACCGCGGTGTCATGACCCTTCTGGCCGATGCTGAGCAGCGGCGTGGCCTTGGTAACGACGTCGTCCTCGGCGACGACCGTCTTCTCCTTCTGGTCGCCGCACTCCCCCGTGTTGATGACGGTGCCGTCACCCGTGCGGAAGGTGGCCACCCAGTAGTAGACGCCGACCTTCTTGAAGATCACATCGGCGGACGGGAACCGTCCCGCCTGGTCGACGGGGACCGGCTTGTTGTAGAAGTACGCCGGGTCGCGCTCGATCGGTGCGTCGGGAGTCGCCGTCGGCGTCGGTGTTCCGGCGGCCGCCGCGTTCGGGGCAACGGGCTGGTCGGACTCAGGGATGTATCCGGTGTTGAACACCTCGTTGTCCGCCTCGCACACCGGCTGGTCGCCGAGGTCGTGCTGCAGGTAGGCGGCGAAAGTCACCGTGTTCGGGCAGCTCGTTGCACCGTCAGCGGGCTGGGTGGTGCCGCAGTAGGAGGCGGGGATCTGGCCGTCGACGATGGCGGTGTCGTTCGTCTCGTCGCCGAGCGCGACCGAAGCGATCGCCTCCGTCGACACTGTGGGCGGGGAGACCTTGGTGACCTCACCCTTGGTCGCCCACCCGTCGGTCCAGTCCGCGAAGTACCCGGCTCCAGGGCCGTCCTGGATGATCGTCCACACGTTCACCAGGTAGCCGGCAGCAGTCGGCGGAGCGGTGATCTCGTCGGAGTGGTAGTCACCAGGTGCGGTCACCGTGACGTCGGTCGTGTGGAATAGCTTCGCGTCGGCCGGGATGCTGTCACCAGGAGTGGGAGCGGTGTCGCCTTCCACCCAGTACGTCTTGTTCTGGAAGTGCGCAGGAATGGGTGCGCCGCCGATGGTCGGCCACGGTCCCTGGTCGAGCGAGACGGTCAGAGTGTCCGAGGCGGCATGCCCGAACCCGATCTCGTCCGCGGCCGCCGTCGAGACGCCGGAGAGCTTGGCGGCGACGACGTGCGCTTCCGCCTGTAGGCCGAACTGATCAGCCCAACGGTATCCGTCCGGCATGAACAGCTGTGCTCCGACGGAGGAGTCGGTGGCGTCGATGTCCCACACCCACTGGTAGAAACCGGGTGCGTGGTTGGCTGCGAGCACGGAGGGTGCCGTGTACGTACCCGGGCCGTTGAGTGTCACCGTGGCGGTTCCGGCGACGGATGCCCCGGCCGGCACGGTCGCGGACGGGGTCGGCTGGTCGGCGAACGGGCCATAGAGCGTGCCCTTGGCGACGACGGGAATGTAGCGACCCGACGTCGTCTGCCGCCAGGGCTGCGAACCGGTGGCGACGTCGGCCTGCAGCGTGTCGGTGAAGCTGCTGCCCTCGTCGACGAACCGGCTCTGCACAGAGGTCGTGACGACGGGAGAGAACAGCGTCGAACGCTCGACCGGGTCGCTGGCGGTGATGGTGTAGTTGCCGCGCTGCGGGGTCGTCGTGCCGGCCTTGATGACGCGCTGCTGGCCGCCGGTGTAGTAGATCGTGACGTTGCCGTCGTAGGTCCACCCGGCGGGCGCGTTGACGTTGCCCGTGGCGCTGATCTTGTAGAACGGGGTGCCGTCAGTCGGGACACCCTTCACCGGGTAGGTCCCGTTGCCGACGCCGTTCTTGGCGCTGCTTCCGGAATCGGTGAAGATGCCGTTGCTCAGCTGCAGGTTGACGGTGGCTCCGGCCGGGAGGTTCACCACGCGCAGCGAACCGGTGTAGTTGTTGTTGTCGACGCTGAAGCTCATGGAGCCGGTGAAGGCGGGAACGTTCTGGCGCTGGTTGTACTGGGTCTCTGTCTGGTCCCAGATGTAGTTGAACGCGCCGAGCACCGCCTGGTTGCCGTCGATGTAGTGGACGCCGGTGTTGTAGCCCTGGCCGTTGTAGTGGGCCCAGGTGGACGTGTACGCGTAGACGTAGGCGTTCACCGCGGCCGCCTGGGTGGCGTCGGCGGTCTGACCCCACGTGGTGAGCGCGTAGTTGAGCCGCTGCAGCACGGAACTGCTCAGCGCGTCGCCCATCTCGGTAGTCAGCGCGCCGACGAGGGAAGCTCCCCCGGTCGCGCCGCTGGGCCAGTCAGCGGAGGAGTCCATGCAGTAAGCGCGAGAGCCGTCGGGGACGACGTAGTTGCCCAGGTAGCCGCCCTCCGGTGTGATCCCGCTATAGCCGGCACCGGTGGACGCTGCCTCCGCAGGAGCGAGCGTTCCCATACCGATAGCGCCGACGACGGCGAACGCGCCCACGCTAAGGGCGAACCGCTGCAGTCGCTTCATCATCGGCGACTTGCGGTGACGTCGACGGGGAAGCGGCGCGTGCTTACCGGCCGTGCGTGTCAGAGCGGCGCGGATCCCACGCCCCTTCGGATGTTCGTTCGCGGATTGCATGCTGCGACTGGTCCTCTCCTGCCGCGGAAATCCGCGGCGGTCAGGGCCGGAGCGGGTTCATCCGGCCTTCACTACCTAGAGGGTCCAAGCGCGCAGTGAGCTTCGGTCAGCCTCAGAGTGCGAAGTCGGCGACGCCGGCAAGCACGGACTCTTGACGTACCCGACCCTGGAAGACGCGTAGGGCGCTGAGGTGGGTCTCGGACTTGCGCGGGTTGAAGTCCCGGTCCGTCAGGAAGGCGTATAGCAAGGAGGTCTCCTGCGGGTTCGGTCGCCCGCCCCAGCTGATGTTCGCCACTGCGCGGAGCTCGACTGTGCTGACCGGTGAGAACAGCTCTGCCGCCTCGGCGATGCGCTCGCCCTCGTGACCTTGTCGCGTCGACGGGTTGTCCGCCATCCAGCCCACGACGTCGGGCAAGTGCTTGGCCAGCTTGGCGGGTGTGCGCGGTTCGAGGGTCGCGACGGTCAGATCAACGGCTTCGTCGATGGTCGCACCCTCGCGCGTGCCGTATGACGCCGGGTCCGGGAAGCTGGAGTGGGGAATGCGCAGCTCAGGGTTTTCCAGCCAATCGAACTGGGGGCGTTGGGAGATCTTCCGTCCGGTGGGGTGAATCTCGCGGTCAACTGCCACGCGTTGGCGCAATCGCGGGCGCCCGGTCTCAATGCCGATCCATTCGCGCACCAGCGAGGCGGCGTAAGCGAACGGGGACGCGGCGTTCTCGACGAGCGCCCGGCACTGCTCGGGGCTCGTCGCGAAGGAGACGAGGATCAGATTGACCAGATCGTCCTCGTCCCGTGCCTGGTAGGGGTGGCCGAGCTTCTGGGCGAGGTTGATCGCGTTAGGGATCAGGTGTCGTCGGATGTGGTCGAGGAAGTCGATCAGCTGGGCCGAGTTCAAGAATGCGGTCGGGTTCTCCCCCAACGCGGCGACGGCCGCTCGGAACGCGTCCGGGTTCATGACGCCAGCGCGGTGGGGCGACCGCTGACAAGCTCGCTGATCATGTCGACCTTGGCCAGCACGTCGTAGGCCACGGCGACTGCGGCGCGGAAGTCTTCGACGCTGGTGGGATCGGCTTTGATCGCGGCCGCGACGTCGTGAACGTCGACGCCTTTGTAGGTGCTTCCGCACTTGAGAATCGGGTCGAGGACACGATTGACCAGCAGCGTCGCGCGCCGGTCCAGCACGGCTGGCTCGGGAACCACAGCCTTGGAGTAGACGTCGCGCGCGCGCCTCATAGCACGCTCCCCGTTTAGGGGATCGTCAAGGTTCGGTAGTTCCGACAGAATCTTTGTGCGCTCTGTAGCGCTTACACGGGGGTCATCAGCCCACGCGTGCACCTGTCGATGGCGAGGAGAAATCTCCTCTACGTCGCCGATCTCACGAGGATCGGCGGACAGGCTGAAACCGTCAATGTCCGTAAATAGGTCCGGCTGATGTCCCCTCACGGGGACGATAATAGCTGGAGCTGGGGACATTTGGACGCCAATAGGGACTTTCTGCCGGTTAGGCCCTATTTCGGTACCCTCCAGGGATGGGCAGAGGGAGCGCCGCGCCGTCGACAGAGTTCTCGATGCGTGTTGTCTCCAACATCGAGCACCGACGCCAGGAAGTGGGCAAGACCCACCAGCAGTTGTTCACCGACGCCGGCCTCAGCAAGAACTACTACTGGAAGCGGCTCAATCATGAGCTCACTTTCACCACGAACGACATCGACGCTCTCGCCCGCGTGCTGGGCGTCGAGCCCGAGGACCTCACCTCCAAGAGGATGGTCGGCAACCGAGCGCTGCGGCTCAGTGGTCCGGAACTCGCCCGGCGCGTTCGGCTGCTCGCAGAGGCGCCCACAGCCCATGGCGACGAATTTCGTATCTCCGACCTCGTGGACTTCCTCCGCTCGCAAGAAATTGAATTCACTCCCGAGCGTTGGGCCTCCCTGAGCGAGGAGACCGCCTCCGTGACGAGCCAAAGCGAGAAACTACTGGTCGAGATAGCGGCGTTCTTTGACGTCGATAGGGTCTATCTCACGAATTTCGCGCAGGAAGACGTCACCGAGCACGTCGAGGCACAGCTCGTCCTCCGCAGAACGCTGAAACAGATCGGAGGCGCGACCGTCTCGGCGCGCGCGCTTGGCAATGTTCCCGCCAGCGCACTCCTTCAGATAGCGAAAGACATTTCAGCCACAGACCAGAAGTAGAGCCATCAATGAGCGTCAATTCGGGGACGCCCCATGGTCGAACGCCTGCAGACATCGCGAAGAACGCACAGCGGAAGTTCGACAGCCTCAATCTCAACACCACTACCTCCACCCTCGTCGACATCGTTGGCCTCGTCGTCGATCGACTTGGCAAACCGATCGCGATCGAGCCCATCGGCGACAAGAGCTGGGCAACGGTCACCGGCCTCTGGGTCGATACCGCCGAACGGCATCGCATCCTCATCCGCAAGACGGACACCCCGCTGTATCAGACGCACGTCGTTCTGCACGAGCTTGCACACATCCTGTTCGAGCACCCAGGATGCAAGACCGCCCGAGCCACCGCTCCGGGCGTGCCGATCGACGCGACCTCGGCCGAGGTCCGAGCCCGCAAAGTGATCGCCTCCAGCTCCAGCGAAAGCGCGGTCTCAGACGCCGTACTCGAGGGAGAAGCAGAACATCTCGCCTTCCTCCTGTCACGGGTCCTTCTGCGGCCCAAGAACGACTCCGACGAGCGGGTTTTCGGCTGATGCACGAACTGAAAACAGTCGCGACCATCATCCTCGCTGCAGTCTTCGTGCTCCGCACTGCCTCAGCGATCCGCGAGCCGCGCAGCCGACTGTCCTGGCTCGCCTCCGGCGTCGGAACCCTCGCGCTGCTCACCCTCGGCACCGTCATCCCTCAGCGCACCATCGACGGGTGGCTGGGCGGCGAGAACTGGATCAACCTCGCCCAGAACGTCCTTTGCACCGTCGCCTTCTGGCTGGTCACTCAGGCGGCAATCTCCCAAGACGGTCAGCGCCGGCGACTGCGCTGGTGGCCGCTCGTGCTTGCGTTGATCGCCTTCATCATCCCGTTCCTCTTCATCACCGAACGTGGCGCGACGGACTCGAGCTTCATTCCTCATCACACCGGTCAGACGGCGATGTGGCTCTACGCGTCGATCTACATGGCAACGATCGCCGCGATCTCGTTCGAGCTGCTTCGAGGGGTGGCGACCCGACCCGCTCGCGCCTACTGGTTCTTCCGAGTCGGCGCAGCTCTCGTCATCCTGGCCAGCGTCGACGAGATCGTCTATCTGACGCTCGCGCGCTTCCAGATGGCATCGCTCGCAGTGATCCTGCTCCTCAACAAGGCCTTCGACCCGTTCTTCTACATCGGAGTCATCCTGATCGTCGTAGGAATCGCGTCATTCACCGCTGCCCGGTCCGTGCGAGCGCTGCGGCTTCAAGTAAAGCTGTTCCTGCTGGGGCGCATACTGGCACGTCGTGGACTTCAAAGCCCTCGCTCTGTCCCCTCCACCGACACCTTGGGAAGGGTCTACGACCACGTGATCACGATCCGTGATCTGGAGACCATGGACGAGATCACGCTCAGCCGGACGGAAGTGATGCTCGTGGATGGTTCCGAACGCCTCGTGGCGAGCAGCCTGCACAACGCGCCCCGCGAGTCGATGGTCGAGTCCCTCACGATCACGAACGGAGCTCCGGCATGACGTGGATCCTCATCGCCGTCGTCGCGATCATCATCCTGGTCGCCGTAGCCACCGTTGGTCTGGCCGTTCTCCTGGCACGCCGAGTCGTGATGCCGCGGGCAGCCAAGCTCACCACCATCCGTGGCGTCGACCTCGACGCCGGAACCATCACCCTCGAGGCGGATCGTAAGACCTCGCACGCTGGAAAATTCGGGCTCTGGACTGACGGCGACGGTCACGCTTTGGTCGGCGACGTCGTTCGTCAAGACGAGGCTGACGGGAGCGTGACCCGTCAGCTGCTCGAAATCGACGGGGAGGGCCTTTCACAGGCCGCCCAGGGCCGATGGACTGGGCACGTCCTCCGCTCGCCCGCCGTCCTAGGTCGCAACGATCGCGAGGTCCTCATCCCCGTCGATGGCGGTACCGCGCCCGCCTGGCTCATCGAGCCGGAAGGAACGCCGTCGACGACCTGGGCGATTCACATCCACGGCGTGCGAACGACGCGAATTACCGCCCTCCGCACGGTGCCGGCAGCAGACCAGCTCGGCATGACCTCACTCGTCGTTTCCTTCCGCAGCGACACGGAGGGGCCGGATGTGGCCAACGGGGCATCCATGCTCGGCACCACCGAGTGGCCTGACGTCGACGCAGCCATCACGTACGCGCTCGAGCAAGGGGCGGAACGCGTCATCCTCTTCGCCTGGTCCATGGGCGCCAGCATCGCGCTGCTTCTGACTGAGCGATCCCAGCATCGAGCAGCGATCACCGGCCTAGTGCTCGTCGCACCATCCACCGACTGGCGAGCCGTCATCCGCCACGGGGCACGCAAGGCACACCTGCCTCGATTCCTCGCCTCAGCTGCCGCAGCAGCCCTGGGGGGACGCCTCAGCAGCCGAATCGTCGGCCTCCCCTCCCCCATCGACCTCGACGCCCTCGACTGGACACGCAGCACCCGCCTGCAAAAGCCCACGCTCGTCATCCACTCCGACGGTGACACTGAGATCCCCGTGAGCCTCAGTCGGGCATTCGCGGCCGCCAACCCGCGGCAGGTCACTCTGGTCGAAATCAACGGCGCAGAGCACGCATGGGAGTACAACCTCAACCCCGAGCTGTTCAACTCGACTATCACCGGGTGGGTCCACTCCACGACACGCTAACGGGGGTCGTGAATAGAGACAGTGGCAGTCTCTATATCCGGTAATGTGCTCACCATGCATAACTCCGGAGCTAGAGAAACGCCGGATTCCGCCGTCTCCGCCAACACGCCCGCGAGCCTGCCGTTAACAACGGAGTTAACTCGGGATACTCGTCGCATGACCCAGGTAGCGAACACACCGCGCAAGCGTAACCGTGGGCGCGCAGGCGAAAAGCGCGTACGCCGCGAAGCCTTCCTTTCCGAAGACTTCAACGAGGACCTGAACGACGCGCTGGAAGCCTCTGGCGGAGTTTCGTTCGCCCTCTATGTCCAGGGTGTGCTCAACAGCCTCCGCGACGCTGACGGCAAGCTCCCTGTGGTCAACATGACCCTCGACAGCCAGGAGGCCCATAAGGCAGTCGCTTAACGAGAAAGGGCCGCCTCACGGCGGCCCGTCCCAGGTTTTCACTCTGGAGCTCAAACCCATCCTCGCCAAAGTTTCGGCTTGAGCTTCTTCCCAAATAAATCCGGATCGGCCCGGAGGCTTTTCCGTACCCTCTGAGAGGAGTTGGCAGCATCGTAACCCAGATTTCGGGTTCCTGCACGTGCGCACGCGATCCGCGTGTCGGCGTGTCGGCCACAAAGCGCTCCGTTGCCCGTCTCGTCGACGTCGAGCTCCAGCTGTCCCTCTCCCCCGTTTCTTCCCCGTCCCGAGTTGCCACGACGTTGTGCGCGGCCGCTGACGGGTCACGTCCTGCACGCTCGGTCGACCTGGTCGACGGCGCGTGCGCGCAGCTCCTCACGGTGAGGAGGACGGTCCACCTGATCTAGCGCAGAGACCGCGGCCGGCGCCAGACGCCCGCCCTCACCCGTACGGGTCGGACCGCATCGCGGCTCCGGCACATCGCATCGAAGGAACGCCGAGTCACAGTCGGCGATTTTGGTGCGCCCGAAAACAGAGCCGAGCACATACCGGCAGCTTTGCTGCGCCCATTTTCTGGCCGTGGAGGTCACCAGAAGCCATGAGAACACCAGTCGCACCCGTGCGCGGCCGCCATGGCGCGGCCAATGCCGGCGACCGCTCATGGCTGCCCACGCCCGGCGAAGTCGCCGAGGCCCTCCATGCCCAGGAAGCCCGCGATACCCTGCGGCCGCCGTCCCTCAGAAGCGAACCGGCGCCGCGCAGCTGGGCGATCCACGTCCCGGCCGAGGAATGGGCGAAGATCCCCGCGTGGTGGTCGGGAGGGCACTGGTTCGACGCGCTCCTGGACTGGACGCTCACCCCCGAGCGGGAGAAGGCGCGGCAGCGCTGGCACGTTGCCGACGCCACGCTGCTGGCGATCGCACACGTGCTCCGGTACGCCGCAGAACCCGCCACCGGCCGGCACGTCACTCTCTCCTACGCCACGATCCGCGCCCGCGTCCTGGCCAACACCGAGGCTGCCGAGGGCCGCACGATCCGGTTGAAAGCCGACGAGAGCGTCCGCCTAGCCATCCGCACCCTCGAGGCCGGCGGATTTGTCCACGTCCACGCCACCGGCCGGAACCTGCTCTCCCGGGAGGAGAAGGCCGAAGCGTTCGAGACGCACGGCGCCCACCAGGAGCAGGCTGCGAACGTCATGGCGTTGACGCTCCCCGCCCTGCAGGCTGTGGATAACTCGGCACCTGTAGATCCCATTTTGGGCCTAACCGCTTCCAACCCATCAAAACCTTCTTCCTCGGTAGATCTAGAACAACAATCCCCAAGGGGAATGGAGCGCGCTCCGCGCGCCAGGCCCAATAGGAACAAGGTTTTAGCTGACAATCCGTCAACTCCCGTCCCCGAGAAGGGGCGATCCATCGACAGACTCCGTCTTGTCGCGCACCTGGACCGCCACTACGGCGGCGTACTCGCCGGTCCCCGACTCGGAAGGTCAGGAAAGCTCCTCACCCGCCACATCGGCCAGCTCGATCACGCCCTCACCGCCGCAGGTGTCGACCTCGACGCCTGGACGTGGTGGCAGATCGCAGACCTCGTCGACGCCCGCCACTCCGGCGACAAGACCACAGCGCAGCAGCGCATCGCCGCAGCGGCCGACCCGCTGCGCTACTTCATCTGGATGGTCAAGCAAGTCATCACCCCCGGCGAACAGCCCCGCACCATCATCCGCACCACCCCCGTCGACCACGCCACCCCCTCCCCCGCCCGAGCCGAGGAATCCCAGCGGCCGGCGCCGCTCCCACCGGTTGAGCGTGAGCGGGTGGACGCCACCATCCGCGAGATCCACCGCCAGGCCGCCGACGACCTCCAAACCCAGCGCACGCGACGGGCACTCGACCGCAGGCGCATCACTGACGTCCTCCTCGGCGAAGGCATGCACCCCTCCGACTTCCCCACCGTCGTCCGCAAACTCCACACCGAAGTCCAGCAGGTGCACGACCTCCTCACCAACCGCGGCTGGCAGCTCGACCACCACGAACTCGACCACGGCAACGTCCTCTGGACCAATCCCCGCAGCTCTGCAGACGTCGAGGACCACGAAGACCTCAACGCCATCAGCACGATCCGTTTCACTCCCCCAGGCACCGCCGACGACCGCGAAACTTATGTGCTCAATACCGCCGGTCAAGAACACACTGACAGTCGCATCAACCTAGGCGCCCTCATCCGCGCTGCGGTCTCGATGTAGGGCAGATGCTCGGATTGACAAGCAAGCTAAGCAACACAAGCAAGCAATGAAAGCCAAACAATAAACACAAGACAAGAAAGACTTGTGTTTATTGTGTTCCTTGCCTTATCGTCAGATCGGCGAGTCGCACTGACAAGAAAAGCAAGAAAGACAAGACTTGAAAGGCAAGTGTTTCGGATGAGGAGACTGATGGGACCCCGTGTTCTAAGGCGGAAGCTGCTCGAGCTGTCGAAGCGCTCCCGAGTGTTCATGTTCGGCAACCACAAAGGGGGAGTGGGCAAGACCACGGTTGTGTTGCAATTGGCGGCCGCGCTGGCACGGATGGGCTTCCGGATCCTTGTAATCGACATGGACCCGCAGGCCAACCTGACTCGGCGCATGGGCCTTGAGTACGACGAGAATGATCCGTTCTCTACCGTGTCAGAGGCGGTCAAAGAGAACAGGGAAGGCGTGGGGGCAGGAGTCGTTCTGGGCGTCAACTGGAACGACGAACGCACGGGCCAGCCGACCTCCGAGGCGGAACTGATCGACATCATCCCAGCGCGATTTGACCTCATCAACCGTGAGCAGGAGGCCGGCGCCGTTGGTGCGGTACGCCGACTGAAGAAGGCTCTGACCGGGTGGACGAGCCATTACGACTTCATCCTCATCGACACTCGGCCAGACCTTGGCCACCTAGTGCAGCTCGCCATGGCGGCGGCCGACGAGGTGGTCCTGGTGTTCGAACCCGACTACGACACTGTGGCCGGCGCAATCCGAATGCAGGAGTTCGTCGAAGAGCACGGGGAAGACCTAGGCAACCCAGAGCTTCGAGTCGGCATGGCGTTCGTAAACCGATATGACCGCAGCTCCGAGCAGGACTACCAGCTCGCTGGACTGCCGGAATCGCTGAAGTCCAAGCTGGTCGAGCTGGACGCAGGCGGTGCAGTCGTCGGTCTGGACGACGGGGGAGAGGACTACCGGCTCCCCAGGTACATACCCCGTATCGCACGCATCAAAGAAGCCGACGGGGCAGGTGTATCCGTCAGCGAGTACCGCAACCGCAAGGGCCGTGAGACGACCGCAATCTTCGACCGGTTGGCTGAGAAGTTTGTCGAACGAGTCATTCGAGAGGCGGAAGCCGCATGAGCCCTCAGCGACGCAGACCAGGTGATGTCCAATTCCCCACCCTTCCTCCGGCGGTGGAACCCATCAACACCGGCACGGAAGTAGTGGACGAAGAGCCGGGCGCGGTCCCTGCTGCACAACAGAGTGCAGCCCCACAGGCCCCTGATGCCGGGCAGTTGACGTCGGGGGAGGCAAGGGACGTTTCGGGGCCCGCAGCAGGGGAGCAGGCGACTCCGCGGTCCAAGAAGACCACCAGTCGTACCCCGAAGCTCCCAGAGCCAGGTGCGGATGAAGACCCGAACGCCAAGGTGCCGACGACACTCCAGCTCAGGGCGTGGATCCGACAGCGGGCGCAGACTGCGGTCTTGCGAACGGCAGGCATTGAAGGTGGCTACACCTCCATGCAGGCTTTCGTAGAGGGAGCCATGCTGCGGGAGCTCGACCGCCTGCAGCGTGAGTTCAATAACGGCGAGCCATACCCGCCCAATCAGCAGGGCTTCCGTACGGGGCGGCCACTCGGAAGTTAACTGGAAGCGGGCCCTCGACGTCTAGCGGATGTCTCGGGGGTCCGCTTCCGGCCGCGCCCGGACGAATCGGGCCGCGTGTCGGATCGTTCCCCCTACAACAGCGGTGTCGGCGGAGATCTCGACTGTGAGTGGTGCGATGAGGGTTAGCTGGGTCTCCCGTTTCGGCTGGAAGCGGTCATAAGTACGAGAAGAGATCACGGTGGGCCACGGGTGGCCTTCGGCCGCCGGCTGCAGCAGCGGTACGAGGGCGCGCGCTGCGCCGGGCTTGATCGGTGCGGTGCGCCCGATGATGCGCAGCTCGCCGTCCTCGTAGCGGCCGAGGATCAGTTCGCCGGGCTGTGTGAGCGACCCGGTGACGGCGCCGGCGACGACCTCGAAGGTGTCGCGGTGCTTGACCTTGATCCAGTCGCGCTGGCCTCCTCGGTACGGCTGCGCGCCGCCCTTCACGACCAGGCCCTCGATGCCACTCTCCGGCAGCTCGTCGAACCAGACTCGCGCGACCGACAGGTCAGTGGATGCGTCGATCACAGCGAGCGGCGTCCGCCAGCTGGCTGCAGTCTGTTCGAGGACGCGACGTCGTTCGTCGTAGGGGAGGGGGCGAAGATCGCGGCCGCCGGCGGCGAGAATGTCGAAGACGATGTACTCGACCGGTTCGTCGTCGACAAGCTGCTGCAGGCGGCGCTTGCTCGACGAATACCGCCGTTGCAGCGCATCGAAGTCTAGGCGGTCGTCGTTCCAGCGAACGAGCTCACCGTCGAGTACGACGCCGGGGGAGACCTGCGCGGTGATCGCTTCGGCGACATCCGGGAAAGAGTCCGTCAAATTCGTCTTTTGCCGTGACCAGAGAGTTACGCGGTCGATGTCGACGACTGCTGCGGTACGCCAGCCGTCGAGCTTCGGCTCGTATCGGCTTCCTCCGGGCAGTGCCGCGGCCTCTGGGAGGCGTTCGGCGGCTTTAGCGAGTGCTAGGTCGATCTGCTCGCGTAGCGCCTCAGGCGGCCGTACAGCGGGGGAGGGGTCTAGGCCTGCGAGCAAGTCGCCGACCTCTTCGAAGCGATCAAGCACGTCGGTGTAGCTGAGCTGGGACAGATTCGGGGCCGCGATCTCGTCCCACGTGCGCGGCGCCGCCGCGAAGGGGCGCGGTGTCCCGCGCATCGAGTACGGGGAGATCGTGGTCTTCTTTCCGTTGTTCTGCGACCAATCGATGAAGACCTTTCCGACGCGATGCTCTTTCAGCATCCTCGACACGACCTCGTCGGGATGATCTGCCTCGAGCGCGCGAGCGAGCTCGTGCGCAACGTTAGAAACCTGGTCGGAGGTCAGTCGGCCGTCGAGGGGAACGTAGACGTGGATGCCCTTGCTCCCGGAGGTGACCGGGAAAGTCGGCAGCCCCATGTCGTCAAGGAGGGCCTTGGCCCAGAGAGCGACCTCGGCGCACTCGGACAGACCGGCGCCCTCGCCGGGATCGAAGTCCAGCACCATCCTGGTCGGCCGGCGCTCAGTGTCGAACCGCCACTGCGGGACGTGCAGCTCGAGCGCCGCGCTCTGGGCAAGCCAGACGATGGTCGCTCGGTCGGCGACGACGGGGTAACGCTTCTCCCCACCGGAGTGGAGGATCGCTTCACGCAGTACCCAATCGGGAACGCCCACGCCAAGGTCCTTCTCGAAGAAGGACTCGACGGGTGCGGCCGCGGTGCCTACACCGTCCGGCCAGCGCTTGCGGGTCACCGGCCGCTCTGCGAGGTGGGGGAGGAGAGCCGGCACGATGCTCGCGTAGTAGTGGATGACGTCGCCCTTGGTGGTCCCGGTTTCTGGATACAGCACCTTCTCCAGGTTGGTTAGACGCAGGCGGCGGCCGTCGACGTCGACGAGCGGGGTCGCAACCATGGCATGACCGTACCGCCGTGTCCCTCTGCAGACGAGGGCCCCACTACGCTGTCGCGCGTGGCTCTAGTCGCCTTTCCGCCGGCCGCGGCCGACGTTCCGCTCATCCACGCTGCGCTGGGTGGGCCGCCTCCCGCGCGATGGATCAACCCCGATCACATCACGAGTCTCATCCCCGTTACCCGGCAGGGCGAGAACGACGTTGAACTCGTGGTCGACTACAAGCTGCAGGGTCTGCCGGAGGGTCGGTGGCACCTCGGCCGATATCCCGACGTCGACCAGGCTCACGCAGCTTGGGGGCAACTCATCCAGCACATCGCTGCCCACTCCAATGATCCGAGGCGTCAATGAACGATCCCTCTGAACCTCGACCGACCGAGGGCGACTGGATCGCCTGGATCCGAGAGGCGTCCGAGCTCATCGACCGCGACGACTTTGTCGTGAGAGTCTCCGACGAACTTGTGTTCAAGCAGCTCTGGGGTATCTGCGTCCAAACGATCAGGCACGCGCGCGCCTATGTGTTGCTGGTCGACGCAGAGTTCGAACGCGAGGCGATGGTGCTCGCGCGAGCGGCGCTGGAGCACGCGGTCACGGCCCAGTGGGCGTTCCATCGGAACGACGGACTCTCAAAGCTGCGGGTCTCGATGATCCGCGATGAGAAGGAGAACATCGAGATGGTCGGTAAATGGTTCAGCGACGATGGGCTGCTCGCCACGGCCGCAGCGATCACGGTCCCGCAGGGGAGGGGCCTGCCATCGTTCACTGACATGATGCGCGATCTCGACGAAGAGCGCTTCCTCGAGAACTCCTACGGCAGCCTGTCTCTCGCAGTGCATGTACGCTCCACCACCCAGACCTCATACTTCGCCGGCGAGGCCGAGGACCTGTTGCTACGCCACGAACCCTCGCATGCGCTGCGAGGCCCGGCGACGAACATGGCCGCGATGGCAGCCATGCTCGCCGTCGCGATCATCATGGAGCTGGTCGATGATCAGGCGGCGCTCACCCGGATCAATGAGGAGTCGGAGAGGCTGAACCTGCCGCCCACGCTGCGCCCAGGGATATCTGAGGCGAAGCGCCGCCCCGGTCCGGGGGAGAACACTCCCTGGTAGGGCTAAATCTTCACGCAGTTTGCCAATGCGCGGGTTCGAGGCCGGCCCGCCATCGAGCCTTGTCGTAGCCAACGCAAAGCTCAGCCCTCGCTCGCGGGCTGAGCGCTAGAGTTCGGCCCGCTTCCGGTCGAGGTCGATTCCACTCCGCGAGTTGAAGTCGGTCGGCTCAGTGACCGTGTATGGGGGAGCCTCGACCGTGGCTAGGCGTGGTGGTCGATGGTTAAGGTACAAGCTCTCCCATGTCTCGACGCCGTCGACGACAGGCTGGGCGGCAGCTTTGACCTTCCGCCCACGCACCGCCGAAATGATCCGGATGATCGTGCCGATCGCGACGACGGTCCAGAACGCGATCGCGAGATAGAGGCCCGTCGGCGCGCCCACGACAAAAGCCCAGGACGCCAGCGCAGCCGCGAGCACGAGCCCAATGAGAACCCAAATTGTGGGGCGCATTCATCCTCCTCTCTTCCAGAGTAACTCTCGAAGGGGCGAGTGGGTAGACGGCGGAGTCTAGCGAAAGCGAACCGATTTCACAGGACTCGTTTTCGGTGACCGTGATCCATAGCCTGACCAAAGGTTCCGTAAGTCGACCGGCGGGGGTTCGGTCGCTGGATGTGATGGAATCTCGCTCGGGAGCGGCAGCTCACGAGGCGGTCGATGCTGCGCGGGATCCGTAAGGAGCAAGGAATGCAAGTAAGAACGAGGAAGTTCGCCCTTGGTGTCGCTGTTGTGGCGGCAGCGATCAGCACGCTGGCAATCGCGCCCGCAGCCAATGCCTCGCCGGCGCCGGCAGCAGCCACCCAGGCGGTCACTGCAGACGCAGCGCCGCCTACAGTCGCCCTGGACCCGTCGACGTTCTCCGGTCCGCTGGTGATCGCCGTTCCGTCCGGCCACGAGGTCGTCGTGAACGTCAAGGCGGGGGACGCTCCGAAGGTCATCGCTGATGTCCAGGCCGCGGACCGGGCAGGCAAGACTCAGACGCTCGGAAAGGTCATGGCGCCGATGTCTGGCTGCGGGGAAACGGTGCGTTCGGTCGCCGGCCCTGGGACTTGGTGGACGAGCGTTCAGGGGTGCGCGGTCGCCGGATACAACGGGTACAACCGGCAGTACCACTGGGAGAACGGTTCGGACGTCGAGCTGTGCACCAACGGGCGCGGCTACAACTCCAGTCACGCGGCCGCCTGGTACTCGACAGGCTGCTCCGGTGGGGACTACAGCGTTCCGTGGGGCAACGTGTTGGCCTACACCCAGATGCAGGGATTCTCGCTGTCCGGCGTAACCGGGGCTGCATACCTTTGGCGCGCCTGACCCACATAGGGTGAAAGGAGCCGGCTCGTTGAAGAAATGGCGAGCCGGCTCCCGACCGTAGGAGGAACCGAAACGATGAACTCGTCCAAGCTTCGACCCAATGTCGTTCTCTGGTGGGGTGTCGGCCTGGCCGTTGTCGGCGCTCTGCTCGTGATCTTTGTCCCGAGCCTCAGCTACTACCTCGTCGACTCCAGCAACTCGGCCGGGGGAGTAAGTAATGGCCTGCTCTCGTTCGTGGAGATCCTTGTCCGCGTGCTCGGAGCCATCCTGCCCACACTCGGCATCGTCCTCATCGGCGCTTCGATCGTCATGGCCTACCTCCGACAGCTGCTGCGGCCCACCTTGGGCGCTATGGTGACCGCGCGACGGCAGTCGATGGAGACGGATTAGGTCTAGGAGTCGCCGTCTGCGGTCCGCATCAGCTTCTGAAATAGTTCCCCGGGCGCCGACTCGAGAAACCCACGCCACGGCGTGGGTTTCTGCGTTCGCCGTGCGAACTCGGCGAGACATTGAGGCGCTTCCGGATAGAGTCCCGCTGTGCCCTGGGTATCAGTAAACGGTGCGGGGATGCTCCTGCAGACTCTGCCGATCGCCATTCTCATCATCGCAGTAGAGGCGCGTGCAACGGCGCGTCAACCGCGAGTGAAAATCGGCAGGTTCATGTATTCGCGCTATTCGGCTCTCTCGGTCGGATTCGGTGCGTTCGCAGGCGCTATGGCAGCCTCATTGTGCTGGACTGCCGTCAACGATGGCCGCGCGATTCTTGGGTGGCAGGCCTGGGTTGTGCAGATTGGGGCCATGCTTGGATTCCTGAGCGCCGGCTACGTCATCATCGAGCTCATCTTTCAGCTGATCGCTGCAGAACACACCGGTCTTGACGCCGTTGAGAGGGGTGCGACACCCGCATCTGGCCGGCCCGCGAATGAGCGCAGCGGCAAGGGCCATCCCACCCCGCGCCGGGAGCAGCGGAAGAAGGGCAAGCGCGGTTGAGATCCCGCAAGCCATAGGGGTGAGCCCAGCCGGTCGTCGGGCCGCCGCACAGAGTGCGCATGACTACACCTCATGTACGACACCGAAAGGACGGCCGCCACTTGGCCGTCGCCACACGCTCTTCCCGGAGGGCCGCCAGCGAGCTCGTGGCCAACATGGCCAACATTGTCACCATCCTTACCGCCGTGGGAGTCCCGCCCCTCATCCCAGCAGTTATGTCTGTCCCCCCTGCAACGCCGGTGAGTATCGTCGAGCAGATGGGCGACGTCGACGGCCTTGAAGAGTTTGGCGGACTCGCGCGCTGGCGCAACGCGCTGCTGCGCTTCCCCGGCGGGCGTACAGAGCCTTATCGCATCGTCGCGATGGACGGCCGCCTCCCGAGCGAGTTCAAGCGCCCGCTGAACGAATCACGGACCACCTATGAGACTTTCGTCCTCACGAGCAATGACACGGACGTTGCCGTGTATGACTGGCGCGACATCGAGGAAGGGTAGACCGGGTCAGCCTCACGAGTGCGGCTTCGAGTGCAGCGCTTGACCACCGCGCTCGGACGGCGACCCAACGCTCCTCGCCCACCTGGCTCATTCGTCAAGGCGGAGGTAGCGCGCCTCGACGTCGTGGTGGATCTGGTCCCGCAGACATTCGGCCGCATAGATGAGCTGATTGAGCTGCAGGATGACGGCGAACCGGACGGTGGCCGTGTCCGAGACGTTCGCCAATCGCTGCGCTCGCTCCGGATCATCATGGAAGGCAACACCGTAGATGTAGTCCATGGCGATTTGATCATCGCCGAGGAGGCGCCCGGGGCCGAGCCCGTTGTCTTCCTCCAGGCGACCGGAGTACATCACCGGGGAGGTCAGCTTTCCGTCCCTCACCACGGCGTTGACTAACTGCGACAGTTCGGTCAGTTTACGAGCGCGCTCTGGCCCAACCAGCGATTTGTAGGCCTTGAGAACTGAGGGCAGATAGCAGGTGTCCTTCTGAGCGAACAACGCTCGACAGTCAACGATGGCGCTTTCCAGGATGCGCCGCTCCAGGTCGGGGGTCTCCAGGTCCGAGACCGCGAAGGTTCCATCACCCTGTGACTCCCAGGTGATAACGAGACCGAGAGTGCGGCCGTACTTTTCCCGGAGTGCGATGATCGGATTGTCGGGAAACCGATCAGCGACCCGTTCGAGGAAGACCCGGATCCGCGCCCGGTGGGTTGCCGCAGCGCTGTCGGATATCGCCATGCTGCGACGATATCGCCGTGCTGGCGGCACGCGGTCACTGTCGCT
>NZ_JBIBYW010000003.1:85088-87366 GCF_043083605.1 Leifsonia sp. NPDC014704
CTGCTCTGTTGGCTCACCCGTGCGTGGATCAAGACCGGCTCTCCAACGCTCCCGCTGTTCCTCCGGAGTCACGATCGAACCGTCTGGTGCTGTCGCTGGTGAAATGAACGCGCGCTCTTCGAGCGCCAGCTCACAAGCTCGGGTAGCGGCTCCAAGTTCGTCGTAGTAGCCCAATTGCCACCTTTCCGAACGTTTGAGGGTCCAGTGGTCGACTCGGTACTTCATGAGTGTCTCGTGCGTGAGCTGGCTGACCGCAGGTCCGTATTCGATGACGAAGTGGATCCTGCTGGCGACGTCGTCGACGACCAACCAAACCTTCTCGCCTGTGCGCAGGACTCTCATCGCAACCTCCCCCAAGATTCGAACATATGTTCTAATGAGTCGCAAGGAGGGAGGTGGGCATTGGGTCAGAATCGGCGCTATCCCGGGGCGGGGATGGACCGGGTGATCGAGCAGATCGTCACCCGCCCTCGACCGGTCTGGTTGACGAACGAGGAAGTCGATCTCGAACATGATCCGGCGGTGGAGTCACCGGCTCCTGCGCCGGCCGTCGCGTTTGTCCGGTTCCACGAGGCGGTCATCCGTCCGGAGGTCGAGGTTCTTGCATGGAACGAACATGCGGTGCGGATCCGCTTCACCACACGGGACGGGCAAAAGCACGAGGGATGGGTGTGGAAGGACGCCGTGCGTAGTCGACCCAGAAGGCAGGTGCCGCCGCGGCGCTGAGACCGTGCGCTGTGCGCTGTGCGCTGCAGCTGCGCGCCCGGCCCTTCTAGGTAATGAGGGGAGGTGCCATGACAGCTCGACGCTTCGGACCGGTGGAAATCATCGATGCGGGCACTCGCGATTCTCGCGAGACATTCGCCTGGCTGTACGTGGAGCTCGACCGAGTGCGTGCCGCGTCTGCGTGGGTTTGGCATCGAGCGTTCGTCGATCCCGCCGTACCGCTGTTGGACGGTGTCGAGCGGCTTCCGTGCCATCGGCCTGCGCCAGGTTTCGGCGGTCAGGATCTCGCCCGGCGCCCCGTGCCGATCGCCGTCGACCGGCTCACCGACGACGGCTTAGTCCTCTACGCGTTCGGCGTCCGACTCGCTGCTGTCGAGCGAGCGGTGTTGGAGCGCGCCCTGGAGGGCGCCCGCATCGAGCTCGAAGCCTTGCGAGCGATTCCTGATCGCGCAACCCGGCAGAGACGGGCTGCGATCGGCTTCCGCAAAGACCAGCCCGCTCGACCTTCCTCGCCGCTGCTCTCAGCTGCTCCGATTCCGTGGCCAGATGTGCCGGTGCGCGTCCCGGGGACCGACCGGTATCTGGCACCCGGGATCGAGTCCGCCCGCGCTGACGTACGCCCCAGGCGGCTAGAAGAGTCAAATGAGGCGGCGTACGGTGCGGGCATGCCCAGAGGAGACGTAGAGACCTTCCATGAGAACGGTGCCTGGCACAACCGCATCGAGGGCACGGGCGAGACCATCGGGGGAGCGCACAACACCCGCGACGCCGCGATCGCAGCCGGCCGCGCGGAAGCCGAGCGCCGCAAGGTCGAGCACATCGTGCACAACCTCAACGGTCAGATCGGCGACCGCTCCAGCCACGGCAACGACCCCCGCAATATCCCCGGCTAGACAGCCCCGGATCGCCGTCGGTCGTGCAACGTAGCCTGGCCTCATGCGCATCAGGGGCCTGATCCAGTCCACCGTCGTGACGGAAATCACCGCAGAGGCGGACGACGCCCAAGCGGCACGCGCGATGATCGAGGAACAGGTGCCCGACGGGTACGAACTGATCCAGGTCCACAACGCCATGCCCCGTGGCGGCCGCGTAATCGCCACCGGCCGGATTCGCCCTGCAGCCGTCGACGAACTCGACGCCACACGCTCCGATTACCAGAGTGCCCGAGCTGCCCTCCTGGCCAAGATGCCGGCGGACCACCGCCTGCTCAGCGTCCTCTCGCTGGACTGAGCGCTAGTCCTTCCAGCGAAGGTTATGGAGGCGAAACGCGTCCACAAGTTCCGGTGTCTCCGGGTGCAGCTCGAACGTCTCCTCGTTCGTCAGGTGTCCGCTGGTCACGCCATCCGCTGCCCGCTCGAAGATCGCCCACATGCGGTACTCATCACCGAAGCGTGAGGTGAACTGGATCCCGTCGACCAGGTCGTTCTGGTTCTCGTCACGCAGCTCGAAGATCCATCTGGCGATCGAGCGAGTGAGATCCCGCCGCCGCGCATCTTTCAAGACCGAGGTGTCGAGCTGGATCGGGGTCAGCTTGAAGCGGGCGAACGGGAAG
>NZ_JBIBYW010000003.1:87463-108500 GCF_043083605.1 Leifsonia sp. NPDC014704
AATTGGCTTGGATCGCCGCAAGGCTCTCGCTGTGAGTGACGGAGCAGTACCGGCCGGTCTGGTCTGCCTTGCCCCCGAAGCGCTCCTCGAGCCACCCGTAACCGACGGTGCCGGAGGGGGCGTCCGGATAGAGCTCCACTTCACCGGCCTCGTCCTCGATCTCGTCGAGTTCGGCGTCCGTCTGCGGCTCGGGCCGGAACTGTGCGAGCACTTCCAGCAGGCAGGCTAGCAAGCTCTCGCCGGTGTAGAGCGTCCGGAATAGCTCGGCCAGTTGATCGTCCCAGCGGCCGTTGAACCGGCCTGCGTCGTTCGCGTAGCGCCAGTCAGCCCATGCCCAAGGGTCGGGGCGGTAACCCACCCGCCAGACTTGCTCGGAGACCTCCGCGATCGCCAGCCCCATCATCCGATGAAGGCGAACGCCTTGGCGGCCGCCATCACCTCCGGGCCGACCTCGTTCGGGTCGCCCTCGCGCAGCACTCGCGCCGGAGAGGCGTCATTGAGGGCAGGGTTCATGCCCTTGAACCAGGACTGGACCGTGACGGCCTCGTTCCGCTCGCGAAGCAAAGCGGCGATCTGGTAGGCGACGAACAGGCGGTCGCGGTCGGTCTCGCCGGGCTCCCGCGGGCCGACCGCCCACTCTGCCACGGGCTTCGTCGACTTGACGTTGCCGATGTAGGCCACCAGTCGCACGCCGATGATGTCGCGGAGCTTGGTCACCAGCTCAGGGAAGGTTGAACGTACCGCGTCGTCGTACGCGCGCATTCCTGGCTTCTGCGTCGTTGTGGTGGTCATATCGCCAGGCTACTCGCACAGACTGTGAGATGGGTAGCAATTTCCGTATGAAAAACGCCCACGGAAGCGATACCGGAATCGCCCTGAGAACTGCCACGACGCCCGCGGATGTGTGGCACTGCTCCCTGTCACTCCGAGCCGACGAGGGCCAGCTGAGCGACGAGAAGTGGGGCGCGATCGCGCAAGACTTCGTGGACCGGATGGGATTCACCGAGGCCAGCGGCAAGGCCGAGTGTCGGTGGGTGGCCGTGCGTCACGGTCTGTCGACCAACGGCAATGACCACATTCACATCGCGGTCTCTTTGGTGCGCGAGGACGGCACCAAGGCGAGCACCCACAACGACTTCAAGAAGGCGCAGGACACCTGCCGCGACCTCGAGCGCGAGTACGGGCTGAAGCAGCTCAGCAGCCGCGAGCACGGACTGGGGGAGCGGGGCATCAAGCCCGCCGAACAGGAACGAGCACGACGCACTGGCGCGGTCGAGGTCGACGCGCATCGGCTCGAGCGGGCCGTCCGTGCGGCGGCGGCCGCGTCGCTGGATGAGGGAGAGTTCGTGCGTCGCGTGCGCCGGGCCGGTGTCCTCATTCGGCCCCGTTTCGCGGCGGGCCGCGATGACGTGGTGGCCGGCTATTCGGTGGCGGTGCGCACCAAGCACGGCACCGCTCCGGTTTGGTACGGAGGGGGCCGGCTGGCACGTGATCTGACGCTTCCGCGGCTGCGCGAGGGGTGGCCTGACAGTCCGCTGTCGGCGCAGAGTGCGGTCGACGAGTGGAAGGCGACCAGCCGCAATCCGTGGCAGTACCGGCCGGTCGCGCCGGGCCGTGAAGAGCACGAACCGGCACCGGCGATGTGGCAGCAGTATTCGAAAGAGGTGCGCCAGCTGCGCGAGCAACTGCGTAGCATCCCGGTCGAGGACCGGGCCGCGTGGGCGCACGTCGCGCGTGACGCGGCCGGAGCGTTCGCCGCGTGGTCGCAGCGTGTGGAGACTACGCCCGGACCGCTCGCTGAAACCTCCCGTGAGCTGGCACGATCGGCGCAGATCAAGGCGCACACGTCGAAGCCGAAGAAGGTCAGCATGGGCAGCGCGGGCGGCGCCGCCATGCTGCTGATGCAGGCCGCGAGCCAGGGTCAAGGGACGATGGCCGAGGCGATCCTGATGCGGCAGTTGGCACGGCTCACCGTGGCGATCATCGACATGCACAAGGCTATCGGTGACGAGGCCCGCGCGGCGCAGATCTCGCGCACCCTGAACACGCAGATGGCCACGGTCGCATCCCGGCTTCCGGAGGTTCCGCGGAAGGGACAGACGGGGCCGGCGACTGACGTCGACGAGCGCGCCCCCGAGTCTGTGCGGATCGCGCAGACGGGCTTGAGCGCACCGCGGCCTGGGTCGCCGCTACCGACAAAGGTCGAACCCGCAAAGCTCTACAAGCCCGCGACGGGACCAGATCAAGACCGCGGCATCGGAAGATAAAACGGAAGGTGGCAGATCATGGCTGAGGACAACGACGGCATCGCAGACGCCCTCGACGGGCAGCTGCGGATCGCGCTCACGGTCGCGGCGCAGATGGGCGCCCGACTGGCTCGGCTGCGCGAAGAACTCGCCCGCACCCGGCAGGCGCAGACCGAGCAGCAGAACCGCGAGCTTCAGGTGCGTTTCGACGCCGAGCGGGCCGCCGCCCGTGCCGAACTGGCTCCGGTCTACGAGCGCAGCTGGTGGGTCACCGCGAGCGTCGAGCAGATCGCAGGCGTGCACGAGATGGTGACCGCCTGGCACGGCATCGACCCGGAGGCCGACCGTGCAGGGGAGCGCATCGCCCAGGAGTTGCAGGAGCGTTATGGCCTCGACGTTCGCAACCTCGACGCGGATCCCGCCGCGGTGCGTGAGGCGATCGCCCAGGCGGAGCGTGCTCGAGCGGACGCAGCTGCACAGCGCGGCGAGAGCGCCGTCGATGTGGTCGAAGCGGGCGCGTTCCTCGCTGCAGCAGAGACCATGGATCGCGCAGCCGAGGAACGCACGCGTGAGGCGAACGAGCAGGATCAGCGCATCCTCAACGGCGACGCCGGCGACGTCGACCAGGTGCGCGCGGACGCGGAGAGCAACCGTGACGCAGCAGACGACCTCACCGCACGCGCGGACGTCGACCGCGGGAACGCCGCCGACGCTTTCGACAGCGCCGAGCGTCGCGCGCAGCTCGCCGCATCGCTCGAAGGCAAGGTCAACCCTGCCGTGATCGACGCCCGCCTCACCGCAGCCGCAGACCAGGCCCGACACCCGCGCGAGGCGGTCTCCACCGCCCCAAAGCGTGCGGCAAGAGCGCGACGTGTATCCACTGGCCAGGGGCAGCAGCGCGAGCGTCAACTGGGCCGCTGAAGCGACACGCTCGAAGCGACCAACATAAGGCAATCGCCAACAGCACTAGCTATCGATCGCTAGTTGTAGTTCCCCGAGGTTGTGAACGCGGGCTGAGGGGACTTGGCCTCCGATTCCCGTGTGGGGTCGGTGGTGATTGTAGTGATGGAGCCAGATGTCGTAGGTGGCTGCTCTGGCTTCGTCGCTGAGGTAGGCGGCGGCGTAGGCCCATTCGGTGGCGAGGGTGCGGTTGAATCGCTCGACCTTGCCGTTAGTCTGCGGCCGGTATGGGCGGGTGAATTGGTGTTGGACGCTTGCGCCGAGCGCGGCAGTGAACGCGTGCGACCGGTAGCAGGACTCGGCCATGAGCGTAAGTGGAAGCGCCGCCGAGGATGAGTGCGGTGCATGCTGCAGCGAGCCCGTTGGCGATTCTTTCCTCCCCGCGCTTGGGAATAGGGCGGGCGAAGCGCTAGGGGTTGCGCCGTGCGAGCGCAGCGACTCGCTCGTTGTAGGCGTTCAGTTCGGCGTCTCCCGTCCGGTCGGCGTTGCGGTCCTGCCGCTTCGTCTCGCGCTCGTCGCTGCGGCTCCATTGGATGGCGACCACGATCGCCAGGATGACCGTCGGGATCTCGCCGATGCTCCACGCGATGCCGCCGCCCGCCTGCTGGTCGACCAGCGGCGAGTCGCCCCAGGTGCGGCCCATCGCGCCGAACCAGTCGGCGAGGAGCAGACCGTGCATCTGCATGATCGACAGGCCGAAGAAGGCGTGGAACGCCATGGTGAGCAGTAGCAGGAGCAGCCGGAACGGGTACGCCAGCCGGTACTTGACCGGGTCGATGCCGATCAGCGACTGCACGAACAGGTACCCCGTGATGAGGAAGTGGACGATCATCCACTCGTGCCCGATGTGGTCGGTGGTCGCCCAGCGGATCACGGGCGTGTAGTAGAAGACCCACAGCGAGCCGGCGAAGAGGATCGCCGCGACGATCGGGTTGGAGATGACCGCGGCGAAGCGGGAGTGGACGGCCAGCAGCAGCCATTCCCGGCCGCCGCGTGACCCGTCACGACGCTTGCGGATGGCGCGTGCGGCAAGCGTGATCGGCGCACCGGGTACGAGCAGCAGCGGGACGCCCATCGTCAGCACCATGTGGGCCGACATGTGCGCCGAGAAGAGGTACTTCTCGTAGACGTTGACGCCGCCGTTGGTGATGTAGAAGAGCAGGACGATGCCCAGCGTCCACAGGATCGTGCGGTAGATGGGCCATTTGTCGCCGCGTCGCCGCAGCCGCCACACGGCGGCGAAGTAGAAGAAGAGGGCGAACGCGCAGGCGAGCACCCACAGCAGATCGAAGTTCCACGAAGTGAACAGCCGCTCGAACGAGAGCGCGGGCGGCAGCTTCTCGCCGGTCAGGATCTCGGCGGGCGTCGGAGTGGCAGCGCGCGTCTCGGGGGCCGGCGTGACGGTGCGGGCGAGCGCCGCGGCCACACCCGAGGCGATGCCCATGAAGGCAAGCTCCGCCACGACGATCCACCAGAAGCTGCGCGTCTCGCCCGTCGTCTTCAGCCGGCCGATCAGGTAGCGGCGCTGCGTCAGGCCGAACAGGCCGAGCGCCACCAGCGCAGCCACCTTGACGAGCACGAGGATGCCGTACGGCGTCGCCAGCTCGGCGAGCGTGCCCACGCGCAGCTCCGCATTCACATAGCCGGAGGCGGCCACGACGATGAAGCAGATGAGAGCGACCGTGGAGTAGCGCTCCAAGACCGTGAGCAGCCTTCCCTTGCCGAAGGTGTGCTTGACAACGATCAGCGTCACCAGACCGCCGAGCCAGATCGCGGCGAACAGCACGTGCAGGCCGAACGACGTCACCGCGGCATCGTGCCCGGCCGCCTCGGCACTGTGACCCTGCTGCGCCATCGGGACGACGGTCGCCATCGCCAGCAGAGTGACGAACACGATCGCCGTCTGGTTGCGAACCGCGAAGCACAGCACGGTGACCGCCGCGGCGATCAGGGTGATGCCCAGCCATGCCTGGCCGAGCGAGACGCTGGTGATGAACGAGCTCAGCCCGTTGCTGAACGTGGCGTCGAACGACCACGGCACGTTCGAGACGCTGACGAAGGTGAACAGTCCGGTCGCGGCGGAGGCGACCGTCATGACCGCAGCGCTCCCAGCCGCGAAGTCGAGCGCAGTGCCGTACTCGTCACGGTCGGGGCTGAACGCGAAGCACGCCAGCACCAGTGCACCGACCGTGCCGGCCAGGCTGAGATTGACCACCAGCGTCGCGGCCGGGAGACCCCAGCGCACCAGCGCGCCCGGATCGGCCAGGAGCGGAGCGGACGCTCCGCCGCCGAACGCGAGGGCGGCCATCATCGCCACCGCAGCCGTCAGCAGCAGCGCGGCGGGGCCGATCACGCGGAAGACTCGTGGCACCCGTCCACCTTATGCAGCGACTTGGTGAGTAACGCGCGCGTCACTCACCAAGACTTATCCGAATAGGCGGGGATGGATGACGCCCGCATGGCCCAATGCCGCTTTTAGCGTCAGTCGCTGGTGACGTCGAGTGTGTACTCGGCGAACTGAGGGCTGTGAAATCGACTTTCCGCGACGTGCCAACGTCAGCGCCGGTGATCCGAGAGCCAGCGTCTAGGAGCCCCACGGCGGTAGCTCGGTTTGTACTACTTGAACCCTGATATCGGGGACGCCGAGCGGATGGTTTCAGCATCATCAGAATCGCTGGCCTCTGTTTTGTCGCGATGTACGAGTCAATGATGGGAGCCTCGCGAAGCAAAAGGATTCGTCGTAGTGACTCATCGCACCTACCCGTGGTAGAGGTGGCGGCTTGTGAGAGGTGCCAGCATCGGATCAGTGCCGGCGACCTCTAATTGTCCTCCGCTTTGCGCGACCCTGGGCGCGGACGGACTCCGGCACGGAGGAGGGGGGGCACGTCGTGACGGTGTACAAGGAGGAAGGCCACTGCCACGAGGACGTAAACGACCGACATGGCATAGCGTGCGTGCTCGTCTGGGAGGACGAATTGTGCGGTGAACAAGCCAAGTAGGAGAAGCGCTTTTCCGCCGGTCAGTCTCAGGTTTACCAGGACTGCAATTCCAAGGATGGTTTGTGCAGTGGTCAGAACGAGTTCTTCTGTTTGGCGTGCATCAAGCGGCAATCCTGCCGCTGCGCCGCCACCGAGGTAGTAAGCGATGGGGAGGCAGGCGATGAGCAGGGTCCATTGGTTGAGTTTCGCGGCCAGGAGGGCTGTCATGCCGTCATTGGCGCGGTTGCGAAGCGCGAAGGTTATGGCAACGAGGACTTCGGGGGATTCGGACGCGATTGGTGCCAGCCACTGAACGAGGAGAAATCGGTCTACCCCTAGTTGGCTGCCGGCTTCCACGAGGGCTTGTCCGAACGGTTCTGCAGCGCTGAGGATTACGATGGCTGCTGCCACAAATAGGCCGGCAACCAGGAGGCGCCGGCGCAGCGGCGGCTGCGCTGCGACGGTAGCGGCGACTCCGGTGAGTTCTTCTTCTGAATCGGTGTTTCCTCGGATCCGCCACAGATACCCCGCAAAGAGCGCACCCAAAACAAGGGTGTCATACCACGCCAGTCGCCCGGTTAGGGGGATGATCAGGGCGTACAGGGTGGCGGCGCCGAGGAACCACAGTTCGATTCGCCGCTGCTTGTCGAGTTGTATTCCGCTGCGGAACCATCCTTTGTATTCGGAGGTGGGGCGGCGGCGGCGGATGGCCCAAATTGCAACAAAGGTCAGGATCGGCCAGGCGACACCGATCAGCAAACGATTTGCGCCGGTCATGTTGGCGGTGGCGTAGGCGGCGTAGGCGGGGTCACTACCGGAGCGGTAGGCGAAGAAGATGTCCACGGCGTATTCCGGCAAGATTGCAACAACCGATAACAGGGCAAGAGCGAGGCTGCCGGAGATGTCTGCGCGAACCGCTTCTGCCGCCCACATCAGGAGCGCTACTGATGCTAGAACTCCCACACCGAACACAATCACGGCAACAGCCGGGGCCAAGGACATGCCGGTGAGCCGAACGGCAACTGCAGGTGTCGCCGCAAGTAGTGCTAGTGAGATCCGGATTGCTGCGGTGCGAGCGGGCAGTACCGCGTTGGATTCCTTAGCCGTCTCACTCACATCCAGGTACCTTTCTCTTGATCAGCATTGGGATCAATTCACACCGAGTCGGCGGCATCACGCGGACCCTTACCGTTGTTCCGGGTGCTCGTGAGCGCGAACAGGGCCGCGACGACCAAGCCCACGACGATGCAGATGTCAGCGATATTGCCGATGAACCAGTTGCCATAGGCGAGGAAATCCACAACGTAACCGCGCCCGAACCCCGGTGAGCGAAATAACCTATCCGCGGCGTGAGAGGTTGCGGCGCCTCCGACAACGCCGATCACGACTGCCCACCGGGCACGCCGGACACGTATCGCTAGGACGACCGCGGCAATGGCTGCAATCACAGAGACGATGGTGAATATCCAGGTGGCACCTGCGCCCAAAGAAAAGGCTCCGCCCGGGTTGTATGTCAGCTGTAGGCCGAAGAGATCGCCGATCAGAGGGGTCCGGTTGCCTGGCGTAAGCATCACTTCCGCAAGTTCCTTGGTTGACTGATCCAGGGCTACCACTAATGCTCCGAGCACAAAGGTGATGAGAACCAACAACCATCGGGCACGACCGGAAACAACGTCCACGCGCGAGCGTCGAGGTGCGTGTGCTGGTTGCGTCATGCAGCGGGCCCTCGCTTCCGCCGCATCATGGTTCCAACCGCGGTCGCCGCGAGCGGGCGGCCCGTAGCCCATTGAGGATGACGATAACCTCGGCCACTTCGTGGACGAGTACGACCGCCGCCAACCCAAGTATCCCGAATGCCGCCAGCGGCAACAGCACGGCGATGATCAGCAACGACAGCAGGATGTTTTGATTGATGATGGCCCTGCCTCGTCGTGCATGGTCTAGCGCGAGGGGGATGAGTCGTAGGTCATGGCCGGTGAAAGCAATGTCGGCCGATTCGATGGCGGCATCCGAGCCGGTGGCGCCCATCGCGATTCCAACGTCCGCGCCGGCCAGGGCCGGGGCGTCATTGATGCCATCGCCGATCATTGCGGTTGGAGCGACGCGGCTCATCGTCGCCACGGCTGCCGCCTTGTCTTCGGGTCGAAGCTCAGCGCGGACGTCCTGAATCCGTGCTTGCGCTGCGAGCGCGTGCGCGGTCCTTTCGTTATCCCCGGTCAGCATCGTGACCTCAACTCCTCGCTCACGGAGAGACTCGATCACCTCTGGCACTTCCGGACGCAGTTCATCGCGGACCCCGATCGCTCCAGCGAACTGATTGTCAAAGTAAATGATCACGACGGTCATGCCCTGGCCCTCGAGATCGCTGACCTCCTGGTCCATCTTTCCCGGCGGAAGCCAGCGGGGACTGCCGATGGATACTGTGATCCCGTCCACGACACCCGTCACGCCGTGTCCGGCTGTTTCAGTTACATCGACAGCTTCGGGCGCGTCTGGATGGCTGGCGGCAATGGCGGCCGCAAGTGGGTGCTTACTATGCATCTCAACACTTGCCGCCCTTCTCAGCAGGTCGGCCGGCTCCGTTCCAGGGACCGTGATGACTTGTGCGATTGTCGGCTGGTTGCGTGTGAGGGTTCCCGTCTTGTCCACAGCGAACCGGCGCACCCCACCGAACCGTTCGAAGGTGGCTCCGGACTTGATCACCACTCCAAACTTGCTGGCAGCGCCGATCGCCGACACAACCGTCACAGGGACCGCAATAGCCAGGGCGCACGGTGACGCAGCAACCAGCACCACTAAGGCCCGGGTAACCCACACCTCTGGATCACCGAACAAGGAACCGATGACCCCGATTAGAACGGCAAGGATCATCACGCCGGGAACAAGCGGCTTGGCGATCCGATCGGCCAGTCGAGCCCGCGCCCCTTTATCGGCCTGAGCCTGCTCCACCAGGTGGACGATTGTGGTCAAAGAGTTATCCGTGCCGGCGGCGCTCACCTCCACCTCCAAGACCCCGGAGGTGTTGATCGACCCGGCTGAAATCGTGTCGCCAGCCGAGACTTCCACCGGAATCGACTCCCCCGTGATCGCCGAGGTATCCAAGGCGCTTCGGCCCGACCGTACGACACCGTCTGTGGCGACCCGGTCTCCGGGACGCACTAGCAACAAGTCGCCGACCGCCAATTCGCGAGCAGAGACTTCGCGAATGAGTTCCCCTTCGCGCAGCGTCGCTGTTTCTGGGACAAGCCTTAGCAAGGCACGCAAACCCGCCCGTGCACGGTCCATTGCTTTGTCCTCGAGCGCTTCAGCGATCGAGTACAAAAAAGCAAGCGCAGCAGCTTCTTCAACAAAGCCGAGGATTACTGCACCCGTGGCGCTGATGCTCATCAAAAGGCCGATTCCCAGCCTGCCTTTGCCGAACAGCTTTCGGAGTGCGCCCGGGACAAACGTTGCGGCACCCAACAACAGCGCGATCCAAAACAGCACCAGGGACGCTAGCTCAAAGCCCGTCCATTGGAGGATCAGGCCGGCCAAGAAGGCGGCCCCGGAACTGATAGGGATGAGGACTTCTCGGTCCCTCCACCAAGGGCCGTCGCCCTCGTCCTCCTCCTCGAAGGAGTCCACGTCATCGACCCGTGACCCTGCGACCGACATTATGCTTGCTCCTCCATTCCCACGTCGTGGCAAGTCGAGCAGCCAGGATCGAGGCACGGCGCGTTTTCATCAACAGCCAGCGTCACGTCAATGAGAGACGCAAGAGCTCGGCCCAGGTGAGGATCGGCGATCTCATAACGCGTTTGACGGCCCTCCGGCTCAGCCACCACGATTCCGCAATCGCGCAGACACGTCAGATGGTTTGAAACGTTGGAGCGTGTAAGGTCGAGTTCTCGCGCCAGCTCAGTGGGGTACGAAGGTCGGTCCAGGAGCGTCATTAGGATCCTCGATCGAGTGGGATCAGCCATCGCCCTCCCCAACCGGTTCATGACATCAAGACGCGAAGCAATAGTCAGCACACGCTGACTATACATCCTTTGCTGAACGATTCGCTCTGCGCTACCGTAGCTTCACCGGGCACAGCACAGGTGAGTACCGCTGCTCTACCTGATCCGTCCGTCCGTCACCCGGGGAAGCTGGATCCCGGAGCTAACTCCAGAAAATGGTGGTTCATGAAGTGCCCAGTTGACGGAGAGACTCTTCTCCTTTCGGAACGCTCAGGGATCGAAATCGATTACTGCCCAGCGTGTCGAGGCGTGTGGTTGGATCGGGGAGAGTTGGACAAGATCGTCGAGCGATCAGAACCGGGTGTGTCATCCCCATCCGGTCCCGCTGATCGGGACTGGGGCAGCTCCGACAGCTCCGGCCGCTATCACGGTAGAGGTGATGCCCCCGCTGGCAAGCGGCGTGGCGGCTGGCTCGGTGAACTGTTCGGGGATTGATTGTACGGCTCGCTTCAACCGATGCAGCTAAAGGTTCAAGGCATCCGCTATAGACCGCTGTACGTGTGCAGGCCTTTGAAGAAGACGTTCACGATGCCGAAGTTGAACAGCACCGCGGCGAAGCCGATGATCGCCAGCCAGGCCGAACGGGATCCGCGCCAACCGCGGGTCGCGCGGGCGTGGATGTAGCCGGCGTAGATCACCCAGATGATGAAGGTCCAGACCTCCTTGGTGTCCCACCCCCAGTACCGGCCCCACGCCCTTGCTGCCCAGATGGCTCCCGCGATCAACGTGAAGGTCCACGCGATGAAGCCGACGATATTGATCCGATACGCCAGGTTCTCCAAAGCGCCCGAGCTCGGCAGGGTCGCCAGGAACCGGAACTGCTGAGGGCGCGACTCCGCCACCTGCCGCTCCCGCCGGTACTGCAGCAGTTGCAGACCCGACAGTGCGAACCCGAGGGCGAAGAACGCCGTGCCCAGCACGGCCACGATGATGTGGATGACCAGCCAGTACGACTGCAGCGCCGGCTGCAAGGGCACGACCGGCACGTAGTACCGCAGGAGCGCGATGCCTTGCAGCACCAAAACCAGTCCGAGGACGAAGGTGCCAACGTAGGTGATCGGCCATTTCAGGTTGGCGATGAGGAAGACCCCGATGATGACGAGAGTCCCCGTCATCGAGAATTCCCACATGTTCGCCCAGGGCACCCGGGCGGCCGCGAAACCGCGCAACACGTCGGCGACCAGGTGGAACGCGAAGCCGATGATCGTCAGAGTGAACGCCCACTTCAGGGACGCTCCGCCTCCTGCGCCGTTCATCACATCGTCTTCGACGCGCGTGCTGATGCGCGAGGAGAGCCTGCCGAGCGCAGAGGAGGGCGGGGGTGGCGTCGCAGTGCTGCTGCCGCCGGTCACCGTGGTCGCCGGTGCTCCCACCGGAGCGGCGGCCTCCGCACGTCGTGCCACCGCACTCGGCACGACGGCAGCCTCCACTGCGGTCGCTCGAGCGCCGCGCCGGGCGAGATCGAGCGCGAAAGCGATGAACGCCGCCGCATAGAGCCCCATCGCCGTGTACAGGAACACGGTCGACAGTTGAGCCAGATTTTCGGTCACGATTCAAGCCTAAGTCGTTAGATCAGGGCCAGGCCAGGCCCGATGAGGCAGGCAAGCGGCGGGTTGTCGGGGATGAAGTACCTGGTGGTGCGTCGGCCCGGCGGCCGTGCGCAGCTTCGGCCGTGGCGTCTGGGTCCTCCGGCGGGGCCCAATCGATGTGATCAGAGGGGCGGCTCAAAACCTTGGATCACCGCCAAGAACTGTGACATGAGCTCGCTCCACAGACCGGTCACCATCAGGATGCCGATGAGAACCAGGAGCCCGCCGCCAATGATATTGATCGCGTGAATGTGTTTCTTCAGGAAAGCGACGGATCCCGCCACCCTGTCGAAGCCGAGGGCGACCAGGAGGAACGGGATGCCGAGGCCGATGCAGTAGAACAGGCCGAGCAGGGCTCCGCGCCAGGGCGAACCGCTGCCCACACTGAGGGCGCTGATGGCTGCGAGGGTCGGGCCGATGCACGGCGTCCATCCCAGCCCGAACACGATGCCGAGCACGGGTGCACCGATCAGCCCGGTGGCCGGACGCCAGGACGGCTTGATGGTGCGCTGGAGGAAGGAGAACTGCCCGATGAAGACGAGCCCCATCACGATCACGAACGCGCCGAGGATCCGAACCACCACATCCTGCCAGCGCACCAGCCAGAAGCCGAGAGCCCCGAAGGCGGCCCCGTAGGCGATGAACACAATGCCGAACCCGAGGACGAACAGGGCAACGCCGATCAGCAGCCGCGATCGGTCCCGCTTGACCCCCGGGTCGCTGAAACTCCCAACATACGCCAGGTAGCCGGGCACCAGCGGCAGCACGCACGGGGACGCGAATGCGACGAGCCCCGCGAGGAGCGCGATCGGCAGCGCCACCAGGAGCTGGCCGCTGAAGACGATCTGACCGACGTCGCCCACCTCAGTGCTCATCCACGGCGTCGGAGATCAGGGAATCCAGGATGCTCTTGTCCGGGATGGCGCCCAGGATGCGCGCGGCGACGCGGCCCTTCTTGTCCACGACGAGGGTCGTTGGCGTGGCCTTCGGCGGCACTGTCTTGCTGAACGCGAGGAGGACCGAACCGCTGTCGCGGTCGAGCACCGACGGGTACGTGACGCCCTTGTCCTTCTCGAAGCTCGCCGCTGTCTGCGCGGAGTCGTAGAGGTTCACCCCGAGGAAGGCGACACCCCGGTCCGCGTACTTCTGACTGAGCGACTGGAGCATCGGAGCCTCCACTCGGCAGGGCGGGCAGCCGGCGTACCAGAAGTTCACGACGAGGACCTTACCGGCGTACTTCGCCGAGCTGACGGTGCTGCCGTCCTGCAGCGTGCCGGTGAACGAGACGGGCGCTCCCCGGTTGGCGGCGGCGTACTCGCTCACCGTGCCGTCGCCGGCGATGTAGTTCTGCCCGTTTCCGGAGCGGTACTGGGTGGCCAGGCTGTCGTTCGCGGTGCAGCCGGTCAGGACGAGCGCCGTCGCCGCGGCCATGGCTGCGATGGGCAGGAGGAGGCGAGAGCTGAGACGGTAGGCGGGCATCACGCTTCCCCCGCATCGGTCATAGCGACCAGGAGACTCGCCGCCGATTCGGCCTGGCAGACCTCAGCGAGGTGCTGCGACTCTGGCCCACTGCTTCCGCGCACTACGTGAGCCTCGGCGCCGGCGGGCAGGCGGAGAATGTGCAACGGCGCTTCTGTGGGAGGTTTAGCCGGAATGTGATTCATGAAGATTCCTTGCTTCAGATCGATTCGGGTAGGGAGACAAATTCCTCGCGTTTTTGCCAGCGATTGTCGTCTCCGAGGACCCAGGTGGGCGTTTTGTGTGTCCACACCCACATCCGGTTAGCGCTATCCGATGTTGCTTCCAGGAGGAACAGGGGCGGCGCGTCCGCGACCGGGGCGAATGTGAAGCCAGCGTCGTGGCTGATCTTCAGTCCCGTCTCCGTGGTGGCATAGACGGTGGCTGCGTCGGTTGGGTCAACGGCCAGCCGGGGCAACGCAAGCGTCGCTCCATCTCGCCAGGTGTGACCGCTGTCGTCACTTACCCGGATCGTGCCGCCTGAGTATCCGTAGATTCGCTGTGCGTTGTCGGGCAACGGTGCAGCCGTGAGGTCGTGGAAGTCGGCTTCGCCTCTCAGCGAAACAGGTTTCCAACTATGAGCGGCGTCGGTGCTTTCGATGAGCCCCAGGTTGCCCGGGTCGCCCTCAGGGTTGTTCACCGGGTCGGGATGGCCGGAAGCGAGCATTCGGCCGGGGGCGATGATCGTGAACCCCATGGTGTCTTGGGTGCCTTCCCCGATCCGAGCGGTTGGGCGGGTTGAGAAGCCGGCGCCTAAGCCGGAGGCTTGCACCCTCCAGACCCCTTGATGAGTGGCGGCGAGCAGGTCGCCGGAGCCAGGGTCCACGCCTAACCCGTGTACATGCTCGAGCGCCGACATCGACGCGGTAGCGGGAGCTTGGGAGCAGCCGGTGAGCGCTAAGAGTGTTGCGATAGTGAGCGCGGAGCTGAGGGTTTGCTTTCGGGTTGTGGCTTTCACGAACCGACCTTTGCTTTCATGAAGGGGAAGGGGTCGACGGCGACGCCGTCGATGAGAATGCCGAAATGGAGATGCGCGCCGGTGCTCATGCCGGTGTTGCCGACCTGGCCGACGATGTCGGTGACCTTCACCTGGTCGCCGACCTGTACCCGCAGTGAGCCGGAGAGCATGTGTGCGTAGAGGCTGCTGACCCTTTGGCCGTCGATGGCGTGGTCGACGATCGCGTACACGCCGAGCTCCCCGCTGGGATTGCCGACTTCGGCAACGACGCCGTCGGCGATGATCTGGATCGGTGTGCCGGCGCCAGGATTCATATCGAGACCCTGATGGAGCGAGGAACAACCCGCGCAGGGGGCGTTCCGGTACCCGAAACCGTCGCTGATGGGGACGCCTTGAGTAAAGGGCCATTGCACGGCGGAGTCCGGATTGTTGGTGAACGTCTCGGCGGTCGACGTGTACCCGCGGGGCGCGGAAGGCAGGACGGGTTTGGGCGGCGGTGGCGTGGTCACCGAGAACTGCTCGCGGGCGATCGCGCCGATGCTCGCACCAGCGTCGATGGTGACGGTCTGCGCCCCTTCCAGTGTTCGAATGACGGGGACGGCGTCGGGTTCGCCGGTGTCAGCAAATGCCGGAATCGCGAACGGCGCCACGAGTAAGGCGGCGGCGGTTCCGGCCAGCAGGGACCGCAGCCTGAATCGCCTGATATGGGCGGTGGAGGAGCGCGGCCGCGGCCGCTCGCTGCGCACTGCTCGGGCCCGTCGTGTCTGCTTGGCTCGCAGGTCCCGCCGTCGCGGGTCGGGGAGGGAGTATGACGTATTGGCCATGGCTCAATTCCGTGCGCGCACGGCGCAGAGGATAGGGCGGGTGCCGCCGCTGCAGGGGGGACTGTGGGGTCGCGACGACACCCGCGTGGGTGGGACGGACTAGAGGCTGGCCAGCAGGCTCTGCATGGTGGCGATTTCGGCGGTCTGATCGGTGACGATCTTCTTCGCCAGGGCCACAGCGTCCGTGTTCTTTCCCGTCTTTACTTCCTGGTTCGCCATGTTGATGGCGCCCTGGTGGTGCTGCACCATCTGGGTGAGGAAGAGTTTTCCTGCGTCGGCGCCGGAGGCGTCTTTCAGGGCTGCCATGTCCGAGTCGGACATCATTCCGCCCATGTCGTGGCCGGACATGCTGCCGGACCCACCCCACGACTGCAGCCATCCGTTCATCGTGTCGATTTCGGGCTGCTGGGCGTCCTTGATCTTTTGGGCGAGGTCGGTGACCCTGGCGTTGACGCCGGTTTTGCCCAGCACCATGTCGGACATTTCGATGGCCTGCTTGTGGTGCATGACCATGTTCTGCGCAAACGAAATGTCGGCGTCGTTGTGCCCGCTGGCAGTGGTTGCGGTGGTCGACGAGCCTCCCATCTCCATGCCAGAGTGCCCGCCGCTCGGGGTGCCGGAGCAGCCGGCGAGGACCAATGCGGTCGCGAGGACGCCCGAGGCGAGCGCTATCGTCTTCAGCTTCATAGCGAATGCTTCTCTCTTGCTTGAAAAGGATTGTTCCCGGCCCGACCGTTGGACGGGTCGGCGGTTGCCCGGGCAAGCCCGGGGCGGGAGCAATCAGGTTCGGCTGATCGAGAGAACGTGTAGAGACGGTGGAGCAGGCGGTGCCAGAACTGCCGGGAGTGTTGCGGTGAGCGCGGCGATCAATCGGTGCAGCGCGTTGCCGGACCGTGTTGTGATTACGCGCAGGGTCAGGATGAGGGTGAGGATCAGCAGCGCGAGCAGGCAGGCCATGTTGGCCATGGTGTGTCCGGGCTCGCACATGCCGTTGCAGTCGCCAACCCCGTGGGCATCGTTGGAGGTGTTGGTGTCGGTCATGACGGCGCCGCCAGTCATACCCGAATCGCTCATCGCGTGGTGGTCGACGAGGGTCGCGGGAGCGCCGTCGACGTTGATGGCGGTTGCATGGTGGCTGGTGTGGTCGCCGGTGACCGTGGTCAAGGTGTGCATCGCCAGGAGGCCGATAAGGGTGCCGGTGACGGCGAGCAGGAGCATGACTACGCGCTGCAGCGGAGCCAGTCGTGGCAGGCGGATGCTGTTGCTGACCACGACACCTCCGACCTCAATTTTCCGGGAACCCCGCCTAGGGTAGCGCGGCCTGCTGGATACACCCAGGGGGTGTTTTCTGGTTAGGACTTCACCAGTCGTGCGATGGCGTCGCTGGCTTCCTTGATCTTCGCTGCCCCTTCGTCGCCGCCGAGCAGCACGGCGTCGGTGACGCAGTGCTTGAGGTGGTCATCGACCAGGTTCACGGCAACGCTTTTCAGGGCGGAGGTGAGTGCGGAGATCTGGGTGAGGATGTCGATGCAGTACTGCTCCTCATCGACCATCCGGGCGATCCCGCGGGCTTGCCCCTCGATGCGGCTCAGGCGACGCCGGTAGCTGTCCTTGTCGGTGATGTACCCGTGTTCGTGCGGGTGTTCCGTGAGGGTTGTGTCGTTCATTTTGGGTTCCATCTGTCAGGTTCGGGTGGTGAGTTTGGGTGCGGGCCGGCTGGCCTGCGGTTGTTGCGCCGCTCGTGCGCTGGTTTCGGGGCGCAAGTCCAGGCGGCGAAGCAGCTGAGCGTTCAACGCTACGACGATCGTGGACAGCGACATCAGGATCGCACCGACGGACATGGGCAGTACGAACCCGATGGGGGCGAGCACTCCGGCGGCCAGCGGGACGGAGATCAGGTTGTACCCGGCGGCCCACCACAGGTTCTGCTTCATCTTCCGGTAGCTGGCTCTCGAGAGCTCGATGACCGAGAGCACCGATCGGGGGTCGTCGCTGGCCAGGATGACGCCGGCGGAGGCGATGGCAACATCAGTGCCGGCGCCGATGGCGATTCCGACATCTGCTTGCGCCAACGCGGGCGCGTCGTTGACGCCGTCGCCGACCATGGCCACCTTGCGGCCTTCGGCTTGCAGTTCCTTCACTTTCGCGGACTTGTCCTCCGGGCGCACACCGGCGAAGTACCGGTCGATGCCAAGTTCCCCGGCCACCGACTTGGCCACAGCGTCCGCGTCGCCGGTGATCATGACAACGTGCACGTTCTGCCGGTGCAGCGCGTCGACGGCCTGCCGGGATTCTTGACGGATCTCATCGGCGAGTTTGAACGCGCCAGCGACTTCCCCATCGACCACTACGTGCAGGATGATCGCCCCATCCTGTCGCCACTGATCGGCGACGGGGAGCTCGGCTGTCCCGGCTTGCTCCAGCAGGTTCGGCCCGCCGACTTGGATGTTGTGTCCGTCGACGGTCGCAGACACCCCGACCGCGGGGGAGGATTCGAAACCGGTCGCCGGGCTGATCGTCAGGTGGCGGGCTGTGGCGGCGTTGACGATGGCGCGCGCCAACGGGTGCTCGGAGTCGGATTCCGCGGATGCTGCCAGCGCAAGAACCGTGTCCTCGCTCTCACGGGTGGTTTCGATGGCGGTGACGGTGGGCTCACCCTTGGTGAGGGTCCCGGTCTTATCGAACAGCACCGTGTCCACGGTGCGCATGCTCTCCAACGCCAGCCGATCTTTGACCAGCACGCCACCGCGGGCGGCGCGTTCGGTGGCGATGGAGACGACCAGCGGGATGGCCAGACCGAGGGCGTGCGGGCAGGCGATGACCAACACGGTGATTGTTCTGACGACCGCGTCATCCGGCAGGCCGATCATGGTCCACACGAGCGCGGTGATGACCGCCGATCCGAGAGCGAACCAGAACAACCACGCCGCCGCCGTGTCGGCGATGCGTTGCGCCCGGGAGGAGGAGTTCTGGGCGTCAGCGACCAACCGTTGGATGCCGGCCAAGGCGGTGTCCTCGCCGACGGCGGTGATCTCCACGCGGAGGCCAGAATCGGTGGCAACGGTCCCGGCGATCACCGGGTCGCTCCTGTCGCGGCGGACGGTGCGGGATTCGCCGGTGATCATCGACTCGTCCATGCTCGCCGAGCCCGACACGATGCGGCCATCGGCCGGGATGCGTCCGCCCGGCCGGACGACGACGACGTCGCCCACCTGCAGCTCGGACGGGGCCACCGAGACGGTGGTCTCCCCTTCGACCCGTTCGGCTTCATCCGGCAGCAGTGCTGCCAGTGAATCCAGGGCGGAGGTGGTTTGCGCCAGCGACCGCATTTCGATCCAGTGCCCCAGCAGCATGATCACGATCAGCAGCGCCAGTTCCCACCAGAAATCCAGTTCGTGGTCCAGGATCCCCAGGCTCGCCCCCCAGGAGGCGAGGAAGGCGACGGTGATTGCCAGGGCGATCAGCAGCATCATGCCGGGCTTCAGCGAGCGGAGCTCACTGACGGCACCGGTGAGGAAGGGGCGGCCGCCCCACACGTACATCACGGTTCCCAGAAGCGGGGAGACCCAGGCCACCCAGGCGGCGTCCGGCAGCGAGTACCCCAGGATCATCGCGAACATGCCGGAGAAGGCGACAACCGGGATGGCTAGCACCAGCATGATCCAAAACAGCCGACGGAACTGGCCGACGTGATCCCCATGTCCCGCGTGCCCGGACATTCCGCCGTGCCCGGCGTTACCGGACATCCCGTCGTGCCCGGACATGCCGGCGTGGCCGGACATGTCGTGCCCGGCGTGGCTATCAGCGGGTAGCGCGCCGGCGTGCTCGTCGGTTGTGTGATCGGGGTGTGTGTGGGTGCTTGCGGTGTGTCCGTGGTCATGCGAGTACTGGTCGCTCATGATGCTGACCTTCCGATACGGGGTATTCGGTGCGCCTGGCAGGCAGGTCGCGTGTTATGCCGCCACGTAGGCGGCCGGGTTGGCGTCAAACTTCGGGGCGCAGCCGGCGCAACAGAACCAGTACCGCTGCCCGTTGTGGTCGCGGAACAGGCCGGCGGCTTCCGCTTTGGCCTTGCTGACGGTGGCACCCTTCATCACCACGCATTCGGTGAGGTCGTCGGTGCCGGTGCCGGTGCCGAGCAGGTTTGTTGCCCCTGCTGGCATGGTGGTGTTCTGGTGGGCGGAGTCGGTGCTGCAGCAGCTGTCGCTCATCGAGGTCGTCCTTTTCTGTTTCTGTCGGTGGTTAGGCGGATTGAAGGGTCCGGGATCGGGCGGTGGTCGGTGTGGGTGCGCTGATCCGTGCGCGGAAGCCGCGCAGACGCAGGCTGTTGCTGACCACGAACACGCTGGAGAACGCCATCGCCGCTCCGGCGATCATCGGGTTCAGCAAGCCGAAGGCTGCCAGCGGGAGAGCGGCGACGTTGTAGGCGAAGGCCCAGAACAGGTTGCCCTTGATGGTGGCCAGGGTGCGGCGGGCGAGGCGGACGGCGTCGGCTGCGGCGCGTAGATCCCCGCGCACCAAGGTGATGTCGGCGGCCTCGATGGCGACGTCCGTTCCGGTCCCCATCGCCAAACCGAGGTCGGCCGTGGCGAGGGCGGCGGCATCGTTCACCCCGTCACCCACCATGGCGACGATCTTTCCGTCGGCCTGGAGGCCGGCGATGATCTCGGCCTTGTCCTTGGGCAGAACCTCGGCGATCACCTGGTCAATGCCGGCCTGTTGGGCAACCTGGCGGGCGACGACGGTGTTGTCACCGGTGAGCAGGATGGGGGTGAGCCCGAGCTGTTTGAACGCTGCGACGGCTTCGGCGCTGGTCGGCTTGATCGCATCCGCGACGACCAGCAGGCCTCGAGCGGCGCCGTCCCAGGCGACGCAGACCACCGTTTGCCCGGCCGCTTCGGCAGCGGTCTTGGCCTGCGCCAGGGCAGGGGGGAGGGGGAGTGACCAGTCGTGAAGCAGTGAATCTCGTCCAACCAGCACTAGGTGCTTCCCGACGGTGCCTTGCACTCCTCGGCCCTCGATGTTGCTGAAGGAGTCGGGTGTGGGGAGTGGGCCGACCCGGTCAATGGCAGCGCGGGCGATGGCCTGAGCGATCGGGTGTTCGGACGCGTTCTCGACCGTGCCGGCCAGGCGCAGCAGCTCGTCCTCGCTCACCTCAGCGGTGGTGATCACATCGACCAGCGACATCTTGCCGGTGGTGACGGTCCCGGTCTTGTCCAAGACGATGGTGTCCACTGTTCGGGTGGATTCCAGCACCTCCGGTCCCTTGATCAGGATGCCCAACTGGGCACCGCGACCGGTGCCCACGAGCAGGGCGGTCGGGGTCGCGAGACCCAGCGCGCACGGGCAGGCGATGATCAGCACGGCCACGGCCGCCGTGAACGCCGCGGCCGCGGGATGGCCGGTCAGCAACCAGCCGGCAAGGGTCAGCAGGGCGATGCCGAGGACGATCGGCACAAACACGCCGGAGATCCGGTCGGCGAGGCGCTGCACGTCGGCCTTGCCGGATTGTGCATCCTCCACCAGTCGGGCCATCTGGGCGAGCTGCGTGTCGGCTCCGACCCGGGTGGCTCGCACCAGCAGCCGGCCGCCGGCGTTGACCGTCGCACCCGTCACTGGGTCGCCCTCGGTCACCTCGACTGGAACAGATTCACCGGTCAGCAAGGACATGTCGATGGCGCTGGCGCCTTCGATGACGACACCGTCTGTTGCCACCTTTTCTCCGGGTCGCACAACGAACTCGTCGCCGACCTTGACCGAGTCGATCGGCACCCGGACCTCGTGCCCGTCGCGGATCACCCCGACGTCCTTCGCTCCGAGATCCAGCAGGGCACGCAATGCGGCTCCGGCTTGCCGCTTGGAACGCTTCTCGAAGTAACGGCCGGCGAGAACGAACATGGTCACCCCGGAGGCGACCTCCAAGTAGATGTTTCCCGCCCCGTCGGTTGGGGCGACGGTGAAGG
>NZ_JBIBYW010000003.1:108596-110349 GCF_043083605.1 Leifsonia sp. NPDC014704
AAGAGAACCCGTGTGTCATGCCGGGCATGCCGGCGGTTCCAAAGAACAGCGCGTACAGCGACCACGCGAACGCTGCCAGCGTCCCGAGGGAGACCAGGGTGTCCATGGTGGCGGCGCCGTGCCGGGCGTTGGTCAGGGCGGCCTTGTGGAATGGCCAGGCCCCCCACACCACCACCGGCGCCGCCAACGTCAAGGACAGCCACTGCCAGTAGGTGAACTGCAACGCCGGGACCATCGCCAAAACGATCACCGGCACCGAAAGCAGCACACTGCCTATTAGCCGGTTCCGAAGCCCCTTCAGCTCCGGGTCACCGGAGTCAGCGACAGCGGGCTCGGCCGGCTGTGGCAGGACGGCCGTGTACCCGGTCTTCTCCACTTCGGCGATGACCGCGTGCACATCCATGCCGTCGGGCAGGCTTACCCGGGCCTTCTCGGTGGCGTAGTTGACCGTTGCGCTCACGCCCTCTAGCCGGTTCAGCTTTTTCTCGATCCGCATCGCGCAGGAAGCGCAGGTCATACCGCCGACCTCGAGTTCAACGTCGGCGCGCGCACCGGCAGGGGAGGAAGAACTGGTCATAACGACGCTCCTTGCAGATTCGGGTTCGGGACTACTTGCGGGTGGCGCTGTATCCGGCCTCTTCGACCGCAGCAAGGATGTCGTCATCCTGAACTCCGGCCTCCGAAGACACCTGCAGCACACCATCGCCGGCAGACACCGCGACGGTGCTCACCCCAGATACCTTGGTGACTTCCTCGGTCACTGCTCGCTCGCAGTGCTCGCAGGTCATCCCCGTCACCTGATACTCGATCGTTGCCATCAGTCCTCCATAAAATCTCGATACCCCATAAGGGTATCTATACGTGACAATGATAATACCCCCCGACGGTATTTCCGCAAGTTCGCAGGTCGAGCTTGGGGGTGCCGGGAAGGGCTGTCTCGGGAGTAGCGTCACGGGCGCAGGCGGGACCGATCAGAAAGAGGGAACACTATGTCCACTGCCCAACAAATGCTCGACACGTATCCGGCCGATCTCGGTGGAGTCGATCGAGAGAAGCTGGTCGCGTGCATCGACGCGTGCGTCGAATGCGCCCAAGCCTGCACCGCCTGCGCCGACGCCTGCTTGAGCGAAGAAATGGTCGCCGAGCTGGTCAAGTGCATCCGCACCGATCTGGACTGCGCCGACATCTGCACCTCCACCGGTGCCGTCCTCTCACGCCACACCGGATACGACGCCAACGTCACCCGGGCCGCCCTTGAGTCGTGCCGCACCGTATGCAAGGCCTGCGCCGACGAGTGCGACAAGCACGCGGAGATGCACGAACACTGCCGAATCTGTGCTGAGGTCTGTCGACGCTGCGAACAGGCCTGCGCCGACCTCATCGCCAGCTTGTAACGATCAACGCTGTTTCACACAGTTGCTCGGCCCCGGCTGCGGCGCATCGGGGCCGAGCTAACTCCTCAGGCATGACGGTTGCTAGGTGAGCGGGATCCCGTGGCGAGCCGTCACGGCAACCAGATCCGGATCATCGATCGTAATCCGACGCTCGCCAAGAGCCTCGACAGTAGTCCCATCAAAGATCGCCCAGCACTCGTATTCGTTACTGAGCTTCGACAAGTAGCGGATGCCGCCATACAGCGGCTCGCCGGCGTCGTCTCTGGCCTGATAGATCCAGGTCGCCAGGCCACGGGTAAGTCGCCGCGAATGTCCGCTCACGGCAGGAACGTCCAGCACCGGAACACCCAGACTCAGCA
>NZ_JBIBYW010000003.1:110444-124027 GCF_043083605.1 Leifsonia sp. NPDC014704
AGCAGCACCGAGCGGGCATGCTCGGTCAGGTAGGTGTGAGTCTGTGCTGCCTCAATGTCAACAAACGGCAGCGCCTCCCGCGTGCAAAGACTGCGAACAACCCGCGTCGCACGCCACGATGCGTCCACAGACGGAATCTGCAGTTCGTCAACGGTGGCCCCAGCCTTCGCCATCCGTTCAAGAACGGAGGCGCTTCGGCGAAAGTGCGCGGTTGTCTCCGCGAATGCTCCCTGCTCGGTGCTGGCGGCGTACAACACACCCGCACCGGGTACATCGAATCGGTTTCCGGAGCGATCCAGGCCAGCGGTCTCGGCGGTAATCCGTGAGTACCGCAAGGCTGGCTCCAGCCGTTCAACCCGCACCATCCGGGCAGGCGGATCGATCAGAATAGGGCGGGCAGGCACGGCGGCCGCGCCCCAGCGACAATGCGTAACCGTGCGCGAACCGCACAGTTCGCACGTCAGTCCGCATTCACAAACGCCCGGGCCGCCGCCATCACTTCGCGAGCACGACCGGCGGCAAGGACCTCGGCAGGGTTCTCGTCGTCCAGCTGCGGGTTCATTCCCATGAACCATGCCCGCACCACGGAGGGCGAATCGCCGGAAAGCAGCAACTCGACGATCTGCAGCGTGTCGATGACCCGGCGCTGCTCATCATCACCACGCGGGCCCTGCCCAGCAACCCAGCGAGTCACGGTCTTCACGTCACGATTCACGATCACAGCCACCAGCGCCTTGCCCAAAGTCTCGACCAGAGACTTGACCGCGGGCGTGATCTCCGACTCGAGCGCACGTAGATGCGCCTGCTGCCGCTTCCGACGCGGAGTCGGTGCTTCCAGAACCCTCGACATCGTGCCACCTCCGGTTCTCAGTCTACCTCTGTGGCAAGAATATGTCCGAGGAATGTCCACAAAATGTGCCGTCTCGGTTGCATGCTCTTCTATCTCAACCCAGACCGGAGGCAGCCTTCATTACGGGCCGCGGCGTGACCGCAACGTCGTCGAGTTTGGGAAGCTCGTGCCGGAGCAGTTGAGCGGCCGTCTCCGCGATCCCGTCGGCGTCGACAAGAGTCTCAGCCTTCGTAGTGACTGTGGCGCTCCCGTGCAGGCGGTGCCCAATCCAGCGCAGCTGCAGTCGTTCGACGTCGACCACTCCGGGCACATGGTGGAGCGCATGCTCAGCGCGGTGGACCAGTTCGGGCTCAATACCGTCCATGAGACGGCGGCCAATCTGCTTCACGGTTCCCCACAGCAAAATGAGGATGGACACCGCGATCAGCAGCCCGATAATCGGGTCCGCGATCGGCAGGCCGAGCAGCACCAGCACGGCGCCGAGAACCACCGACAGCGACGTGAAGCCGTCCAAACGCGCGTGCACACCGTCGGCCACCAGGGCGGCGGAGCCGATGCGCCGGCCGACCTGAATCCGATAGATCGCGACGATCTCGTTGCCGGCGAAACCGATGAGGCCGGCGATGATGAGCAACCAGGCGTTGCGGATGTCGATCGGGTGGAAGAAGCGTGTGACCGCCTCCCATCCGGCGACAACGGCGGAGAGCGCGACGACGAACACGATGAACATTCCTGCGAGGTCTTCGGCGCGCCCGTACCCATAGGTGTAACGCCGGGAGGCCGCGCGGCGCGCGAGGACGAACGCGATCCAGAGCGGAACCGCCGTGAGGGCGTCCGCGAAATTGTGGATCGTATCGGCCAGCAGCGCGACGGAGGACGTGAAGACCACCACCAGAGCTTGCAACACTGTGGTGCCCAGCAGCACGAACATGGAGATCTTCAGCGCCCGGACACCAGCCGCGTTCGCCTCCATCGCGTCATCGATCGAGTCCGCCGAGTCGTGCGTATGCGGCACGAACAGGTCGTAGAGGAACCCCCTGATCCCGCCATGTGGATGCGAATGGTCGTGGTCATGGTCATGGTCGTGGTCGTGCGAGTGGTCGCGGTCGGTGTGATGCGTATGAGGGTGCTGCTGATTCATGCGCTCTCACTGTTCTGCCTATGGTGGTGCCGGGGAACGTCGCCCAGCGAGTGCTCCGCCTGGAAAATGGCGTCGGAGACGAGCTGCTTGGCGTGCTCGTTCTCCAGTCGGTAGAAGACGCGCTGCCCGTGTTGACGGGTGGCCACGATCCGGGCCAGGCGCAGCTTGGCCAGGTGCTGGGAGACCGTCGAGGGCGGTTTGTCGACGATGTCTGCCAGGTGGTTCACCGATAGCTCTTCAACATCGCGCAGCGCCAGGATGATCCTGACCCTGGTCGGGTCGGCGAGCATCGAAAAGACCTCGACGGCCAACTCGACGAATTGGCTATCGGGCTCACGCCCACATATCGGCTTATCTGCGTCCATACGCAGATACTAATAGGTACTCGGGAATCGCTCGAACTCCGGGGGCGCACAACGCCGTAGATCCATCCCAAGCAGCCACTATCGGAGACGCCGATAATATATCTTATGACAGTTTGTGGATCTCCTGGGCATTAGCTGTACGGGTTTTGGGCCCGCGCCGCGGTCCAGGCTTTCTTCCAAAATTCGCGGGACGGCCTCTTCCCGTCGACCTCGAACCACGCCGATTCGCTCTCCTTGCCGAGCACCCCGGTGAAGCGAGCGACAAGAACCATGTCGCTGTCGACGGAACGCAGCTCGTACCAGCTCAGCGCATCGAGGTCTGCCCAGTCGATGAGTGGGTAGCCGGCCATGCGCACATGCTAACAGCGGCGATTTCGCCATCTCCCCGACCTTTGTTGGGTGAGAAAACGTCAGAATCTCTTCGTGCCGCGTAGGTTAGCTGCCACTATTCGGATTGTGAACCCGATGAACATCCTCGATCTGCTGCGGTTGAAGTCAGCACCGTGGTTTTCGCTCTTGATGTCTGTTGTCGCCCTCTTCACCGTGTGGGCGATCTTCCATTCGATCGCTCCTTCAACTGCAGTCGGGGACTTCCTGCTGGCACTGGGCCTGCCGAGTGGGGTGGCTGACGGCGCACGCGCGGTACACGACTGGATTGTGGCTGAGCCCCGCGCAACTTGGGCGTCCTGGGGCGTTCTAGCGCTGGCCCTCGGGGTAGGGGCTCGCTATGTGGCCTCCGTGTATTACCAGCGCGAGGCGCGGAAGGAAAGCCAGTCGGCGGGCCGCGCAGTGGGGAGCGCTAAGTCTCGAGCCTTCGACGATGGAGTGGTGCGAGAAACAGGCGAGCTGCAAATGCAGCGCGTGCAGCTGGCGGAGAAGGCTTACGAGAAGAAGGCGAAGTACGAGCGGCAGCTCCGAAAATACGAGGGCTCCTTGCAATTCCAGTGTGCCGCGTCCTACTGGCTGGTAGCCGGGATCGCCGTTGAGCTTCAGCCGAGGTCGCTTGAACCTCTTGGTGCCGGCGTTCCCGTTTCCCTGATCACGGCGCTGGCTGCGACTGGCGGTTTGACCCTCATCGCCCTGTTAATCGCGTGTGCGATGGAAGAGTTCTATGACAGCTACGAGCACCCCACCGGGGCCGATCGCTTCAAGGACACACTCCAAATTTTCGGTTTGGAGGTCTTACTCCTGCTGTTCCGGCTTGCTCTCGTGCTCTTCGGGCTCCCGCTGTTCGTCCTCGGCTATTTCCTGTATCCCCGTTTCTCCGAGTCGACGCCCGCGGACGGATAGAACTGCCGAACGGATGTCCGTGACTATGTAGTCGGGGCTTTGATGCTCCCAGTAGCGGAGAACCGTCCAGCCGGCCTCCGTGAGGCGGGCGGTAGTGTCCCGGTCGCGGGCTATATTCCGCGCCACCTTGTTCGACCAGTAGTCACTATTTCGCTGAGGCGCGCGGTGATGCTCTGAGCATCCGTGCCAAAAGCACCCGTCGATGAAAACGGCGATGCGGGGGCCGCGGAAGACCAGGTCTGCACGGCGGTTGATTGCTGCCTCGGGCCGCGCGTCGACGAGGTAGCGCAAGCCCGCCGCGTGGGCAAGTCTCCGGACCGCCAGCTCAGGAGCGGTGTCGCGCGAGCGATTGCCGCGCATGGCCGTGCGCGTTCGGGGGTCGCTCGCCCAGGAGCCGGACATGTCTTCGATGCTACGGCGCGGTAACCGGGAGTGTGGGTGCCGCCCTTTAGGCTGTGCGAGTGGAGAACGTAACCCCGATCGACGTAGCGCGTCCGAAAGTGATCGAATTCTTCGCAGGGATCGGCCTGGCCCGGATGGGGTTGGAGTCGGCGGGCTTCCGCGTTGGCTGGTCTAACGACTATGAGTCCGACAAGAAGGCGATGTACGAGGCGCACTTCGGTTCTGCGGGCGACCACGTCTTTCACCTCGGGGACATCGGCGCCGTCAGCGCGGATGACCTTCCTCATGATGCGAAGCTCGCATGGGCGTCGTCGCCCTGCACCGACCTTTCGCTTGCCGGTGCCAGAGCAGGTCTCGCGGGCAAAGACTCCTGGTCACGCAAGCCGCTCCAGCAAGTGCACCGCTGGGTCGGTGAGGGCAACCACAGCGACCCAGCCGACATTCTCCAGACCGCCGGCTACACCGGCCCGGTGACGGCTCTCCGCGGTCTCGGGAATCAGGCCGACAAGACGCGGGGGAGCGTGTTCGCCACGGCGCAGCGTATGTCCTCCGCCATGGTGCACGATCACCTCATGGCGTGGGCGACGGCGACCCCCGGCCAACGAAGAAAAGCAGAGAGACCTCGCTAAGCTCCATCGCGCGATGTCGACACTCTTGATCGAGGCCAGCGCCGGACTCCAACAAAGGGGCATTCCCCTTGAAAAGACGCACTGCGGAAGACACGGGTGGTCGGGTTTCCATACCTCCTTCCGTGAATCGTATTTCGTGACCCGAGAGGGTGAACTACGCGAATACTCGCGTGGTCAGACAAATCCGCTCGACGTCAGGCTCCAGCGCCTATAAAGGGGCGAGGGTCCGTTGAGTCAGGCCCTGTTCCTGGTCGAGCTCGCGGCAATCGCTGTCAGCTCTCCCCTCGACCGAGCGCCCGTTTTGCGGAGCAGATTCGACACGTGGAACTTGACGGTGTTGTCGCTGATTCCCAGTTGATCTGCGATTGCACGATTGCGAGCTCCCGATGCCACCAGGCGGAGCACATCGCGCTCCCGCGGGCTGAAGTTCACCGAGTCCTCGAGCGGCTCTGCTTCTGCCGGGGGGTCGAGCGGGAGCCGGATGTCGAGGGATGTCCCCCAGCCTGTCGTCGACGACACCTCCAGGTCGCCGTCGAGAGTAGCGACACGCTCGGCGATGGGCCTGAGCGCGTCGTCGTGGGCGCTGATCTCGCCCTGACCGTCGTCGCGGATACCGATGAGCAGGTTGAGGCCGTCGCAATCCCACTGAATGCGCACCCGTTTCGCCTCCTCCTGGTCGACAAGCGCGAGCACCGCGCTGCGAACGATCGCGCGAGCCGTATGAGCCACCTCCCCTGGCAGCGCCCGCCCACCGGTCGGCGGTTCGACGAACTGCACGTCCAGGCCGCCGAAGCGCGCGAGCGGACGAAGGTCGGTACGGAGCCGCGCGAATGCCCCATCCACCGGCTCCAGCATGGTGCCCAGCTGCTGGTCGGTCGTGCTGCGCAGCTCGATCAGGGCAGCGGATGCCAGATCGAGCGCCGTCGCGCGGCTTGCGCGGTCCTCCAGTCGCGTCGAACGAAGGACCGCGAGAATCGACTCGAGCGTCACAGCGTGCCGATCAGCCTGTTCGGCCATCGCCTGCGCGTGCTCGACCTGAAGCCTGCGAGAGACCGAACCGAGCTCGTTGTTGTTGCTCACCGCTTCAACCTACCCGGCCAACCTGTACCTACCGCAATGGGTAGGTCCACTCCACCGCCGGGCGGGTGCGTCGCTGCCGCAACCCGGCGACCATGGATACATGACTGCTGTGGACCGTGACGTATCGACGCCCTCGCCACCCGACGTGACGGCATCCCTCTCCCTCATCCTGGAGGAAGTCAGGGCGACGATCGACGCGGTGATGACACACCGAGCGGACGACCTCGACAACCTCGCCGAAACCCTCGCGAATGCCAGGCGGATCTTCGTGCTCGGGGCGGGCCGTTCCGGCATCACCCTGCAGATGACTGCCATGCGCCTCATGCACCTCGGCCTGACCGTGCACGTCGTCGGCGACGTGACCACGCCGGCGATCGGCCCCGGCGACGTGCTGCTGACGGCGAGCGGCTCAGGAACGACGACATCGATCGTTCGTGGGGCGGATGCCGCGGTGAAGGCTGGCGCGAAGGTCGCCGTCATCACAACAGCCGCAGCGTCGCCGTTGGCTGCGCTCGCCACCGCCGTGGTGGTCGTGCCGGCCGCGCGAAAGCTGGACCGTTCCGGCACCGTCTCGGCGCAGTACGCGGGCGGTCTGTTCGAGCAGACCGTCATGCTGCTCGGCGACGCTCTGTTCCACAGCCTCTGGCTGCGTTCGGGGCAGAGCGCAGACGAGCTCTGGCCCCGGCACTCGAATCTTGAATGACACCACCTCCTTGTATACGCGGAGGCTCGCACCACAACCAGAAAGAAACACTATGAAGTTGCAGTTCGCCATGGACACCCTGACCACCGAAGCAGCGCTCGAGCTCGCGGCTGCCGCTGCGCCACATGTCGACATCCTCGAACTCGGCACGCCGCTGATCAAGAGCGCGGGCCTGTCGGCGATCACCGCAGTGAAGGCTGCGCACCCGGACAAGATCGTGTTTGCCGACCTCAAGACGATGGACGCCGGCGAGCTCGAGGCCGACATCGCGTTCGCCGCGGGCGCTGACCTCGTCACCGTTCTCGGTGTCGCCGGTGACAGCACCATTGTCGGAGCGGTGAAGGCCGCGAAGAAGCACGGCAAAGGCATCGTCGTCGACCTGATCGGTGTCGCCGACAAGCCCGCCCGTGCCCGCGAGGTCGTCGCCCTCGGCGCCGAGTTCGTCGAAATGCATGCCGGACTCGATGAGCAGGCGGAAGAAGGCTTCACCTTCGCCACTCTCCTGCGTGACGGAGAAGCATCCGGTTCGCCGTTCTCGGTCGCCGGTGGTATCAATGCGAGCACCATCGCCTCCGTCCAGGCATCCGGCGCGCAGGTCGCCGTCGCTGGCGGAGCCATCTACGGCGCACCAGACGTCGGCGCCGCTGCCGCCGAATTGCGCGCCGCGATCGCCTAGCCCGAGTCGATGTCCGCATGGGGTCGCGGAACACGCACGAACCCATGCGGCCTTCGATTGCACCCTGACTGACCACCGTGACCAGCCCCCCTACGCGTCTGTCTCGGTGGCACGAGAGGGTCAGACGGATACGCGGATGTCGTGGATGCTCTGGAGAGATAGCGCGTTCGATTTCGGGAGAGCGGACAGCGACGGTGGCTGAACACCAAGCTCCAGGTATGCCGCGTGGAGTGCGGCAACGACCCCGCCCGCCGCTCCCGAGAAGTCACCGGGCTCCACGCTGGTAAGGGCGTAGACCCGCCCGGCTTCGATGCCCGCAAGGGTGCGTCATACGCAACAGGCCTCAACGCCAAAAACGACCGTTTGCGGCCGGCGCAGCGGCCGTAGACACTGATCCCGGCCGCCGTGACCGTGGGCCATAAGCGTGTTTCGGCAGACGTTATCGGAGCGAGCCAGATCAGGGGTCACCTAACCGTGCAGCAGTCCCACTCAAGTCGCGGTCTTCCAGGTTGCTCGCGCTGTAACCGTCATTCTCGGGCGACCAATGCGACTACCAGGGCACTATCCCGGCTCGATCGCTACACATCAACTTTAGGCGAGCCCCTTGTCACGTGGTTCCTGGGGGCGTTTGCTGTCTGGCAATGGGGCCGGCGTCGGAGAGGCATTGCTAGAAAGACATCGAGCAACACAATCGGATCGGAGTAGACATGAAAGCAGTGGTGTACGAGGGACCCCGTCAGGTCAGCACGAAGGACGTCCCGGACGCGAAGATCGAGCGACCCACCGATGTGCTGGTCAGGGTGACGACGACGAACATCTGCGGCTCGGACCTCCACATGTACGAGGGGCGGACGTCCTTCGAGGTAGGCCGGACGTTCGGTCACGAGAACATGGGGGAGGTCATCGAGGTCGGTAGTGGCGTGGAGAAGGTCAGGGTCGGAGACCGGGTTGTGCTCCCGTTCAACATCTCGTGCGGATTCTGTAAGAACTGCGAACGCGGCCTGACCAACTACTGCCTCACCACCCAGCCCGACCCATCATTCGCGGGTGCGGCCTATGGGTTCGCCGACATGGGTCCCTATGGCGGTGGCCAAGCGGAACTGCTCCGTGTGCCTTTCGGTGACCACAACGCGCTGCGCCTGGGCGAGGATGCGGAGGAGAGGGAGAACGACTACGCCATGCTCTCTGACATCTTCCCCACCGGCTACCACGCCACCGAGATGGCCGGCGTAGTACCCGGCGACAGCGTGGTGATCGCTGGGGCGGGTCCGGTCGGATTGATGGCCGCCCTGTCCGCGATGATCAAGGGCGCCGCGAAGGTGATGGTGGTCGATCGCCACCCTGACCGGCTCGCGCTGGCCGAGCAGATCGGCGCGATCGCCATCGATGACTCCAAGGTCGATCCCGTGCAAGCTGTTCTCGACGAGACGATGGGGCTGGGAGCTGACCGTGGTTGCGAATGCGTGGGCTACCAGGCCCACGATCCCCAGGGCAACGAGGACACCGCCGCCACGCTGAACATGCTCATCAACTCGGTCCGCTTCACCGGAGGAATCGGCACCGTTGGCGTGTTCGTCCCCCAGGACCCGGGGGCTAAGGGCGAATTGGCCAAGCAGGGCAAGGCAGCCATCGACTTCGGCACACATTGGTTCAAGGGGCAGACCATGGGAAGCGGTCAAGCCCCGGTCAAGCGGTACAACCGCCAGCTGCGGGACTTGATCGCCGCCGGCAAGGCGACCCCTTCGTGGATCGTCTCCCACGAGATCTCGCTGGACCAAGCCGCCGATGCCTACAAGAACTTCGACGCCCGGTCCAAGGGTTGGACCAAGGTCCTCATCAAGCCCGGGATGTCGACCGAGAAGAAGGCGAACTGATATGGCCGAGACGCTGCAGGGCAGGAGAGTCGCCACCCTCGCCGCCGACGGAGTCGAGCGAGTCGAGCTCGAACAGCCCCGCGAGGCACTCGAGCGGGCTGGTCACAGACTGAGGTTCTGTCGATCCATGACGGTGAGATTCAGGCGCGTGAGAACGATCTGAATGCAGCAGGCACATTCACCGTCGACAAGTTGGTCGCGGACGCCTCCGTCACCCACTATGACGCCCTGCTTCTCCCGGGCGGCACGGTGAACCCCGACCAACTCCGGGTTGACCCCGGCGCCGTGTCCTTCGTCCGCGAGTTCGTCGAAAGCGGGAAGCCCGTTGCGGCGATATGTCACGGGCCGTGGACGCTGATCGAGGCCGGTGTGGTCGAAGGTCGCACCTTGACGTCCTTCCCGAGCATCCGCACGGACCTGCGCAACGCCGGTGCTGACGTCGTCGACCAGGACGTCGTGGTGGACGGGAACCTGATCACCAGCCGCTCGCCCGATGACCTGCCTGCGTTCTGCGAGACGGTCGTAGTGAAATTTGCGAGTAATTCGACCCAGGAAGAGGTGATGTCATGAGCGTGACGAAGGGACTGCTTGTCAGGCTGGAGGCCCTGCCCGGCAAGGAAGACGAGGTCCAGGAATTCCTCGGCATCGGGCGAGGACTCGTCGAGGAGGAACCGGCCACCGTCGCGTGGTTCGCGATCCGTCTCGGCCCGTCCTCATTCGGGATCTTCGACGTGTTCCCCGATGACGCCGGCCGCGACGCGCACCTGTCCGGCGCAGTCGCGGCCGCTCTCGGCGAGCAGACCGGCAAACTGTTCAGCGAGCCGACGATCGAGAAGTTGGACGTCCTGGGCTCCAAACTCCCCGCCTGACACCACAGACCGGGAGTAGTGACCCAGAAAGGAGGGGTCGTTGCGCGCGGTGACTTCGGGCTTACACAGCCCGCTGACGTCGTGGCAGCGGCCCCTTCTCTTGCGGCCTATCGCTAATCACTAACAGATCGAGGAACCGCGATGACAGGAACTGACGACGGCGTTTCCACGACGCGTTCCCCCGAGGTAGCAGTGATCGGGGGCGGGATCGTCGGTCTGTCGACGGCGTACGCGCTGCGGGAGCAGGGCGTGCCGGTGCGCTTGTACGAGGCTGGTCTGCCCGGGATGGGTCAGTCCGCAGGCGAGGCGCGGATCTTCCGGCATGCCCACGACGACCCGCGACTCGTCGCTTTCGCGCGCGAAAGCCGCGGCGTATGGGATGAGTGGGCCGAACACTTCGACGTCGAGCTGGTCTCATCAGACGGTGTCCTGGCGATCGGAGACAGCGCCCTGGCGCGGCTGCGGGTGCTCGACCAGGTCGGCGGCGTGGAAGCGCACGAGATCGACGCGGGCGAGGTCGCCCAGCGGATGCCGCTGCTCGCTGGGTACTCGGGGCCAGCGGTGCTCGACGAGTCGGGCGGCGCGATCCGTACCCGAGCCGCGATCACGGCACTCACGGGTGCCCTCGCAGATGCGGTCACCACCGGTGAGGTCATCTCCATCGATCCCCGCGCCGACGGGACGGTCGAGGTGCGCAGCGTCACCGACCGGGCTGTCTACTCCAAGGTGGTCGTGTGCGCCGGCCGCGAAACCGCCCGCCTGGCACGCAGCGTCGGCCTGTCGCTGCCGGTTCGCCTTGCCGCACACGTCAGGCTGACCTTCGACGTGAAAGCCGCCGCCCCGGCACGAGTCGCGTGCCTGCAGGACAGCAGCGGCGTCTTCGGCGAAGTCGGCGTCTACGCGACGCCGCTACCGGGAAACAGCAACTATTCGGTCGGACTCAGCGACACCGTCGGCGTCCGCGACGACGGAACTTTCATCGACCCGGCGGCGATTCGATCGCTGGACGAACGCGCACGCGAATACGTGACACGGGCGCTGCCCGGTCTCCACCCAGAGCCGCGCGACTTCCTTCACTGCTGGGTGACCGACCTGCCGTGGAGTGAGGACGGCGTGGCCGTGTGGGAGGCAGGCTCTGTCCTTTTTGTGGCCGGTCACAATTTGTTTAAGCAGGCACCTGCGCTGGGTCGCGCTCTTGCCCGGGCTGCGACCGGCGGCGGTCTCCGCGCCGAGCTCACGCCCGAAGCGCGCCTCGGCGAGGCCCAGAGCTAGGGCGTTTCTCCCAATCGCGTGGGGGTGACCCGCGATTCTGGACAGCATGCCGCGGATGAGGGTGCTTTCGGATGGCGACTGGGAACTGTTCGAGCCGTTCATGCCGGCCCCGGATGGTAAGCGAGGTAGACGTTTTCGTGATCACCGCACGGTGGTGGAGGGGATCATCTACCGGTACCGGTACCGGGCCGGGATCGCGTGGCGGGACCTGCCCCCTGAGTTCGGGCCCGTCCTCCTTCGGGATCTTCGACGTGTTCCCCGATGACGCCGGCCGCGACGCGCACCTGTCCGGCGCAGTCGCGACCGCTCTCGGCGAGCAGACCGGCAAACTGTTCAGCGAGCCCACGATCGAAAAGTTGGACGTCCTGGGCTCCAAACTCCTCGCCTGAGACCATGATCTCGTCGAGCGTCGCCGGTACCTCACCCTTGTTGGCATAGTCCACGGGTGAGGTACCGGCGACGGTGCGGCGAGTACCCGTGCGATGGTTCTGCCGTCACAATGGGGTCACGCCTGTCGTTTCCTCCAATGCCGCGGCGAGGTATCTCGCCGAAGCCCCGACGCCCTTGTCCGCGACGTGCGCAGGCGTGCCAGCTGCAACCACGGTCCCGCCGGCGTCGCCCGCGCCGGGTCCAAGATCGATCACGTGATCGGCCACCGCGATAACGCGCATGTCCAGCTCCGCGGCGACGACCGTGTTGCCCGCATCGACCAGCGTCTGCAGATGCGCGACCAGACGATCCGTGTCGGCGCAGTGGAGCCCGGACGTCGGCTCGTCCAGTACGTACAGCGTGTCTCCACGCTGCGCACGCTGCAACTCGGTCGCGAGCTTGACACGCTGCGCCTCACCCCCAAAGAGCTCGCGCATGGGAATCGTGCTGGTGACGCTCGCAATGCTTGAGAAGCTGCGTGCCGACCGGAGCATAGGGAGCAATGAGTTGAGTGCCTTGTTCCGCCGAAGCCTTCTCGTACCGGTTGTGCATGGCGTGACATTCGAAGAACTCGATCAGGGGAGCCCGACGCTTGCCTCTCGTGGAGGGTTCAGCACGGCGGAGGAACCGATGCGAGACATCGTCGTGAAGATGGCGGAACTGTAGGGACCGTCGCTGAAGAAGAGGCAGCGAGGTCTTAGCGTGCGCAGCCCGTCCGTGAGTGATCCGCTGACGAACACACGAGCCCGACGTTCGGTGAACAAGATCCTTGCTCACCGATGCAGTAAGAGGCTGCGTATAGATTTACGCACCACGACACGAAGGCAGCAGTGCCGGCGGGAACTGAGAGCCGGATGTGATTGGAGATCTGCTGCAGGGTCGAACCTCCAGCGAGGAGACTTCGCACCTGGGTAGTGCGTGGCAGTTTCTGCCAGGCAGGTGTAGCATCACCCCCGTGATGGAGCGCGAAATCGAGCCGCGAGAGGGCGCGCGCCTTCGCGCATCGGAAAAATGCTGCGCACTGTTCATCGCCCGCGGCACCACGGACCTGACGATCACAGAGATCGCGAGCGAGATCGGCATTTCACAGCGAACGTTCTATCGGTACTTTCCGGTCAAGGCTGAGTCGGTTGGGCCAGTGTTCGACTGGTCCATTCGACGTTTCAACGCGGTGATCGTCGAAACGAATCCAGACATCGCCCTGACGGAGGTGCTGCGCCTCGCGTTCCGGGCAAGCTTGCTGGGCGAATCGGCCGAGCGCACTTTGCAGCTGTTTCCCCTCGTGTTCCGCAACTCGGAGATGTGGTCGGTGTTCATGCGAAAGGTTCATGACGGTGAGCTGTCAGTCGCGCCCGTGTTGGCGCCCCGGCTCGGGTTGGCGGCGGACTCTGTCGCCGCCCGCGCGGCTGCCGCAGCCGTGGCGAGTTCGATTCGGATCGCCCTCGAGGACATGGTCACAGCGGGCGCTGATCCGGAGACCGCTTACGTGCGGACCCTCGCACAATTCACGTCGAGACCTCTCGTTGCCACCCCGCGCCGCCTCCCCGAGGTGGGCAGCCCGCCTCGCCACGCGAACCTGACGTCGATGGGAGGTGCGAACTCAACGCCCTGATCAAACAACACTGGCGCTTCGACGAGTCGCGTCCTGCGATCGCAGGGCAACCAGGCGACCGCAAACCATCATCCCCAACAAGGCCCGCTAATGGCGTATCTGTGAACAGAAAAGGAAGCACATCATGAAAGCAGCACGACTGAACGAAGTAGGGTCGGATTTCGTCATCGAGGACATCCCGACTCCAGAACCTGGGCCTGGGGAGGTCCTGATACGAATCGGTGGATCCGGGGCATGCCACTCCGACCTGCACGTCAAATCCGGCGAGATTCCGGGTGTCGCTTTCCCCCACACCCTGGGTCATGAGAATGCAGGCTGGATCGAGTCCTTCGGTCCCGGCGCAGAAGGCAACGGGTTCGAGGTCGGCGACGCGGTCGTCGTGTTCGGCGGC
>NZ_JBIBYW010000004.1:0-114586 GCF_043083605.1 Leifsonia sp. NPDC014704
TGTGGAAAGTGTGAGGGTCAAGCGCCATTCGGCGGCGTTGCCGCCGTCGGTGGTGGTGACCTTCTGCACGTATCCGTCGCGTGCGAGCCGCTGGAGGGCGTCTGCGGCCGTGGTGCGGCCGAGCCCGACCATCAGGGCGAGGTCACGGATGGAGGCCGCTACGACCCGTTTTCCGGTCTGCAGGGTGAGGTAGGCCAGGGCGGTCAGGATGGAGCGCTCGGAGAGCGCGGCTTCTGTCCGTCCCCAGCGGCCGGGGGCGACGCGGAATCGCGTCAGGAGGTCGTCGACGTCTCGCACGATGGCGTCGAGCTCTGTTAGGTCGCGGGGCTCGCGTGCGGCCGGGAGCGGCCGTTGTACAGCCGCGTACTGCTGGGCCTTGGCCCATTGCCGTTCGAGCCGTTCGCGCGCCTCGGCGGGCGAACGGCGCCGGCGCGTGCCGCGGCCGGTGTTCTTGGTGCGATAGTGCTCCATCCCGGGGGCGGTCTTGGCGGCGTGCTCGACGTCGGCCTCGGACCACCCGGCGTTAGCGGCTGCCAGGAGGCACATGAACCCGGTCCAGGACGGGTTGCTGCCGCCGTCGATCGTGGCCATGTGGGCGGCGCCGGCGGCGGTGAGCTGCCGGTGCGCGCGGTGTGAGCGGTCGACGGGGCCGGATGGTGCGCTCTCAGCGGCTCTAAGAGCGGGTTTCCGCTCGTCGAGGACCGCTGCGAGGGCGAGAAGTTCGTCAGGAACGATCCTGCTGGCCGTAAGCGCGTCGAGGCTGCCTCGGATGATGGTCGACGAGGAGCCGTCGCGGTGGGGTGAAAGCGGCGGCCGGGCGGCGCCCTCGCGCACGTTCAGGAGCATGCCGTGGTCGAGGGTGCGATAGTTCGCGCGGGCGGCGCGGGCGAGTGACGCCACGACGCCGGCCGGAGCGCCGCCCGGTACGGCGATCCAGATGTGGCGGCCCCCGGTGCCGGAGGACTGACACAGCACATAGGCGATGGAGAGTTCGTCGAGGATAACGGCGAGGGCGTCGGCTTCGTCCACGGCGCGCTCCATGAGCTCGGCGTCGACGCCGTGCTTGTCCTTGCCGTCGAAGTCGAAACAGAGCAGCCGGAACAGGCCAGCATCGTCGGCCAGGCGGATGCACCACGGCGTTGCGGGTGCGCTCGGTCCGACGCGGTAGAAGCTGGGATAGCTGTTCTCGTCGAGGCGGCCGTAGGCGTCTCGCTTCATCACGCGCACGCGATCGCGCGGGCTGATTCGGCGGGTCAGCTCCCAAGCTGCATCAACATCGCCAGCAGACTGGCGCACGTTGAAGCCGGCCAAATCGTCGTATTTGGGACTATTTGTGCCTATCATGGTCTCACCTCCAGGTCCTGGATCTGGGCGTAACAAATCCCCCGGTCCTTCCGGGTCTTCTGAACATCACCTTGCGTCTGGTCCCTGGCCAAAGTTCTCAGACGCAAAGGCATCGGCTTTGGCCCGCCATCTCGATGGCGGGCCACCTTTGTTTAACCGGTTGCTATGGGGCGGCTCCTGAGGAGATAGGCGCGCTGGTTGCGCGGCCGTGAACCTCTGCGGGATGACAGAGGGAGTCTGGGGGCGACCGTGGAGGAGAGCCCGGAAAGGGGCGCGAGCGACAGGTGCCGACACGCCGAAGTGACACCACAATGTGTCGCCGTCGAGGCATGAGGGGTTACCATGTCGTCACTCCTAGTTCTTCCCGGTTCTAGGTAAAACAAAGCCCCGGGCTTGTCCCGGATCTTTCAAACAGCCCCTCATCGTCCCGGTCGCCAAACTAGTCAGATGAGCGGCATCAAGCTTCGGCCCGTCACCTAGGTGGCGGGCCATTTGATTTAAGCGGCTGGGATAGGCAGCTCCAGTCGCGTTCGATCGGCTTGAACAGGCGCCAGCTCCGGCATGCCCGCTTCGCGGGCAAGGATCGACGCGATGTAATCTCCGACGTACTGATAGCCGGCCGCGGCGGCCTGCTCTTCGATCTTTTCGCCGACGGGGACTGCAACTCGGGACATAAGAGCCTTGCGCTGTCCCTTGCTTGGACGACCGCCGGTAGCAGTGCGCTTGTTCATGTGCCGATTCAATCCAGTTTCTGTAACTGAAACAGTGAGGCGCGCCGGTATGGCGCGATCCGAAGTTGACATGTCGGGTCATTGGTAGTTGCGCTCCCGCAGCGATGCAGGGCCTGCTTCGACGTCGTGTGGAGACTTGACGCCGCAGAAGGTGCAGTAGTTGTTGCGGAGGGACTGCGGCTTGCTGCAGTGCCGGCAGGGAGAGTCTCCGATGATGCGCTGTGCGCTCTCGGGAGCGTCGTCGACGGTGCCGTCCGGGTTGAGGATCTGCACGAAGGCGTCGGGGTGGATGCCGAGTTGGTAGGTGCCGTCGACGTCGGCGACGGTCAGCCTCACGGGGCGGCCCACCTGCCGGCCGATCGCCGCGCAGCGGGCGATGATGCCGGCCCGCATGCGGGCGGTGTCGGCTGCGATCAGGGCGCGAGGTTCCGCTGATCGTGAGTTCACCGGATGCGTCGGCGCGCACGATCGCGCTCAGACGGGGTTGGGCGGGGATGAAGGTCGGCATCAGTAGTTCCTGTGGCAGGTGTCGTTGCAGAGGGACATGCCGAAGAGTTCGTAGAACTTCTCGGGGTCGACCCAGCCGGGCACGGCCGGGTCGAGGGGGAGTGTGGCGACTTGCGGGTTGATGTTGCCTACGACGTTGATGCGGAGGTCGAGGTGGCATCCGGTGGCCGGTGCTTCATCGCCCACGAGGGAGATCTCCTGGCCGGTTTGCACGGTGTCTCCGACTTTCACGAGTCGGTCGGACTGGTGGCTGTGCAGGTAGGAGATTGTGTAGCCGTCCGGGCTCTTGATCGAAAGGTAGAGGCGGTCGGAGAGAACGACGGTGCCGGGCTGGATTGCGTAGATGGGTTTGCCGCACGGGTTCGGCCAGTTCTGCAGGTCATCGGCTGGGTGGTAGCTGCTTGCCCCTTCGGTGGGCGAGTTGCGCGGGCCGAACTTGTCGGTCATGTTGAACGGCATATCCAGCGGCATTCCGAGGGCGCCGCTGCCGCATCCGGTGGCCGGGGCGGCGGTGACGCCGCTGAGTGCGGCGGCGACCTGTCCGGCGGCGTCCCAGTATTTGGCGTAGTAGTACGGGTCGGCGTTGACCTGCACCTTGTGCGCGGCGATGGTGGGCTCGAGCGTCTCCCAGTTGGGGACGTTCTTCAAGCGCTCGAAGAAGAGCGTCGCGGATTTGAAGGGGTCCATCCGGTCTGCGAGGCTGCCCCAGCTGTCGCGCTGCTGAAACAGACCGCGCGAGTCGGGTCCGGCCTGGTCGCCGTAGTTGAGCACCCGGAGGCCGGATTCGCCCATCGCGGTCATGACGCCGATCTGCTGGGCTTGGGCGCTGAGCCCGAGGGCTTCGGCGGCGTTCATGATGTAGGCGGCGTTCACGAGCTGATCGTGGCCGTAGCCGGCGACTGCGGCGGACGGGACCGTGTTCTCGTCGACCTTGACGCCGGCACCGGTGGGCCCGCACGCGGCTGCGGCGGCGTTGCTGCCGCCGAGGAGCAGGATGAAGCCGAACAGGAGTCCGACGAAGAGAACGGGGACGAGCAGTAACGCGAGCACCCCCTTGCCGCCTTGCTGCATGTGCCTACCTCCCCGGTGGCGTGATTCTGTCGACGAGCCAGGGGTCGGTCGGTGCCTTCCGGGTGAGCGAGACCGCGTAGGTACCGATATCGGTCGGGACGGTCACGACCAGCGCATAGAGGGTGGCTCCGTCGACGGCCGTCCCGCTGCCCGTGACGCGGTGGACCGGGACGTTCGATGGGTCGGTGCCCTCGTACGCGGCTGCGCCCTGCTGGGTCAGCATCGGGTACAGGGCGTTAATCCATGTCGTCGCGTCCAGCTGCGGCCGCGCGAAGGCCGTCATGAACTTCTCTGCAAGCTTCACGGCCGCCGCCTGGCTGCTGGAGTCGGCTGCAGCGGGAGTTGGGGCGTTCAGCCCGTCATCGAGCCCATCGGTGGGCGTCGAGCGCGGGGTCTTGGTCGTCCCATCGGGAAAGGTCGCGACCGGCGTTGAGACCGGTGACAGTTGCGGTGCACACCCGGTCAGCACGAGAGCCGCGAGGGCGACGCCGACAACGCCGGCGGCGCGCCTCACAGGCCCTCCGCTACTGCGGCCGCAGCGGCGAGCCACGCGCGGCGCGTGATCGGGTTGAGGGCGTCGTAACGGATCTTGCCGCTGTGTAGGGCCTCATCGAACGGGATGGTGACCACTCGGCGCGCGATCGCCGCGAAGCCGTTCGCGATCTGCTGCGCGTCGCCCTTGTCGGCGCTCTTCTCCGACTGGGAGACGATGACAACGGCGTTGTCGGCCAGGGCTGCGGAGCGTTCGTCCCGCTGTGCCAGACCGTCGAGCAGGAGCGCGCCGGCTTCCGCGTGCTCTCCGAGCGCCGTGGTGGCGATGACGAGCTGGTCGCTGCGGTCGATCATCTGCTGCCACCGCTCGGCGGATTCGTCGTTGCCGGAGTCGATGAAGATCAGCCGGAAGTATTTGCTGGCGACCTGGTGGAGCGCGTCGAACTCGACGCGGCTGATCCGCTGGTCAGCGGAGAGCGCCTGCGGGTTGGAGCGCAGTACGTCGTACTTGTCGCCGGTCTGGTGGTGCACGAAATGTGCCAGGTCCGATGACTGTGCTGCGGGGGAGAGCAGCCGCTCGGTTTGCGGGAGGAGGTTGTGCACGGTGGCCTCGTGCGGGCCTTGCTCGGTGCGCCAGCCCAGCGTGCCGCGTGTCTCGTTGTTGTCCCAGGCGAGCACGCCCGAGCCGCCGTAGCGGGCGAACACCGCGGACAGGAGCGCCGTTGTCGGGGTCTTGTTCGCCCCGCCCTTGCCGTTGACGATCGCGATCGTGCGCGGGCCGGGCCAATGCTGGCTCACGGCGTGCACGTCGCGGCGTTCGGCCAGTTCCGACTCGGAGGGTGCGATCTGGACGCCGACGCGGGCGAGCACACCGCGCCATCCCTGCGTGGCGGGCTGCTCGGGTTCCTCCTTCTCGAGGAAGGATGCGCGGGCCGCGCGCCGCTCGCTGATCGTCGCCTGCTGCGGCACGGAGGTCTGCCCAGATGCAGCTCGCGGCGCAGCGACCGCGGCAGGGGGCGGAGGTACGCGCTCGACGTCGTAGGCCGGCGGCACCTCCACCCGCTGCACGATGTCTTCTGCGGTCACCGGTAGCTCAGCAGGGATGAATTCTCCGGCCGCCTCCACACTGCCGTCCGGGGACACGATCAGCTGCCCTTGCCCCATCACGTCCTGCGTGATGAGCATCACCGGTCGGCCGTACATGCGGGCGCGGCCGGTGACTTGGGTGAGGATCTGTTCGCGGACGTGGGTGTCGTTGTTGCCGGCGACCTCGTGGTGAGTCCCCTCGATCACCAGTAGCCCGGTCGCGTCCGGGTTCACGATCGCCCGAATGGTGGGGTGGGAGGATTCCTGCTGAGCCATGTGGCCGCCTTCCTAGTCGTCGCTGTGGCCGGTGTAGCGCCGTAGCGCCCACTTCTTGAAGTCCGCGGTGAGGATTGTGTATCCGCGGCCCAAGTTCAGGGCTGGGAGCTTTTCTTCGGGGTCGGCTGAGCCGATTGCGGCACGGATGATGTGCTCGCTCACGTTGAACACTTTCGCGGCTTCGCTCACGCTGAGAGTCGTCGGGAGACCCTCGAAGAGATCGTCGAGCGCCCCCATGTCAACCGAAAACCATTGCATGTTGTGTAAGAATGCCACTATTTAAGTGAAATGGCATTATTTGCCATTGTTCGGGTCTATTTGCATTCATTCGGGGTAAGCTTCCTTCCGGGGGTTGAAGTAACCATGTTGACAGTATGTCGATAGTCGTCCCCCGTTCGGGTGATACTTGGCGGTAGACAAGATAGTCGACTCCGAGAAGGGGGATCTTCGGTGACGGACTCTCAACATCCGTGGCTTGCCGGACCGGCCGTGTCTCAACAGGCACCGCCCCCCGTCCGGGCTCGCCGCGAACTCCCACGCCCGGCCGCTCCTCAGCCGGGCGTTCCCGCGCCTGATCACGCTGACCGGCTTCCGCGGCGAGACGTCAACCGTCCCGCACCGCTGTGGTGGCTCGGCGTCCATGGCGGCGCGGGGGAGTCCACCCTGGCCAACCTGGTCGCGGGATCTCGCACCGCCGGCCATGCCTGGCCGATCGGCTACGACGGTGCGACGACGAACGTCGTCCTTGTAGCCCGGTCGAATGCATCGGGCCTCGCGGCCGCGCAGCGCGCCGCGATCGAGTGGGCATCCGGTGTGCTGCCCTCGGTGAACCTCCTCGGCCTCGTGATCGTCGCTGACGCGCCCGGCAAGCTGCCCAAGCCCCTGAGGGAGCTCGCACACCTGGTCTCCGGGGGAGTACCGCACACCTGGCACATCCCGTGGGTAGAGGCATGGCGGCTCGGAGAGACGCCCGACCTCGAGCACGCACCCAAAGACGTTCGGACGCTCATCTCCACGGTGAGCGCACTGACCAACGCGACCAGCGCCTAACCGGCCTGAACGAAAGGAAGCACAATGCACACCCTCCACACCGTTCTCGACACCGTGAACTCCTTCGTCCCGCTGGACGTTCCCGACCCCGGGAACGGCTCAGCCCCTCCTGGATCGGAGAAGTTCATCGCCGTCATGGGCTGGGTGAAGTGGCTCGCCCTCGGCGTCGTGATCATCGGCCTCATGATCATCGGCGCGAAGCTCGCGATCGAGAGCCGCCGCGGCGAGGGCGGAGCCCACCTCGGCTCACTCGGAATGGCGATGGCCGGCGTGATCGTCATCGCCGGCGCTGCCAGCCTCGTCGGCTTCCTCGTCAGCTGACCGAAGGGAACACACGCATGTCCGACAACCAGCCATCCGAGCCGAACCCCTTCACCACTCGGCGATTCATCGTCGCCGCGGTCATCGTCGGGGTCGTCTTGCTGTGCGCGGTCGTCCTCGTCGTTAGTTCAGTGATCGGCGGGCAGGCCAAGCCGAGTGCGAACTCATCAGGCGCTCCCACTAGCACCCCCACGCAGACGAGCGTGAGCGCGACCGATCGGAGCACCTGCGGGCTCCCCGGCTTCGAGAAGTCGGGGACCCTCACTCAAGCACCGAACAGCAAGTGGCAGCTGGTGGGAACCGTCGCCGCCCCCACGGACCCCAAGGGGGCGGGCCCCGGCAACGTGGAGTCCTCGGGATTCCGTAGCTGCTTTGCACACACCACGACCGGCGCTGTCTACGCCGCGGCCAACATCATCGCGATGGGCTCCGATTCAAGCCTTCGCCATGAAGTAAGCGACAAACTGGTTGTCCCCGGGCCCGGTCGTGACGCGGCCCTGGCCTCGGCCGGCAGCACGAGCGACACCACCGTCCGTTACCAGATCGCCGGCTTCCGCCTTCTGTCGTATGACGGTTCTCACGCGAAAGTGGATATCGCCGTCAACGCAGCGACGGGACAACTCGTCAGTTTCGTCGAAAGCCTCGAATGGAACGACGGCGACTGGAAGGTCGCCCTCGACAAGACCGGCAACATGCCGATCCCACCGTCTCCGCTGCAGAGCCTCGGCGGCTACATCCCGTGGTCGGGGGCCTAAATGGCTGGCTGCGACTGGCTTGACGTCGGGTGCCAACTCGGCGGGGTTGTTTCTAAGGCCACGAACGACAGCCTGCAGCAGCTCGTCAACAACGTGCTGGAGGGCGTCGGCAAGGCCTTCGCCGCACTTGGCTCGGTCTGGGTACTGGTCCCGACCCCGAACCTCACGGGGGGCGGATCTACCGCAGCCAATCACTCTGCGGAGGGCGCCGCAGGGGCGTCGGGATTCCTGACGATTCTGCAGTGGTCGGTGTGGATCTCGCTCGCGATCTGCGTTCTTTCACTGATCGCTGGAGGCGCACTCCTGGCGGTGAACCGCCGTCGGGGCGACGGTGAGCGGCATCTCGGGCGTCTGGGTGTGATCCTCGGCGCGGTGATACTCATTTCCGGAGCGTCCGCGATTGTCGCGGCACTTCTGCCTGGCATGGGGTCCTCGAACGCCTCTGATGCGGTCGGCTACATCCAGGACTCGCTTTGGTGGTACACAGGCGGCCTCGCAGTGCTCTCCGTCATCATCGCTGGTGCTCGGATGGCGTGGACGCAGCGGGCTCAGGCGGGCAAGGACCTGCTGCAGTCGCTCTTCACTCTGGTGGTGGTCTCAGCGGTCGGTCTGACAGGCATCGGTCTCGCGGTGGCGGCGGCTGACGGCTTCTCGACCTGGATCCTTGACGGGGCGACGGGCAAGGATTTTGGTCAGAACATCACTGCCATGATCGGCATCAGCTCGACAAGCGGAATCGGCCTCATCGCTCTCCTCATCGTCGGAATCGTCGCGACGTTCTTTACCTATATCCAGGTAATCTTGATGGTGATTCGCGGGGGCATGCTGGTGCTCCTAGCCGGGATCTTCCCCATATCCGCCGCGTTCACGAACACGGAGACGGGCCGGTCGTGGTTCAAGAAGTGCACCGGCTGGCTGATCGCGTTCATTCTCTATAAGCCCGCTGCGGCGATCGTGTACGCGGCCGCGTTCAAGCTAACCGGGGCTGACCTGTTCAAGGATGACGGCACCGGCCTGATCAAGATCCTCACTGGCCTCGCGCTGATGGCGATGGCACTGGTGGCACTGCCTGCGTTGATGCGTTTCGTCGCCCCGATGGTGTCACAGGTCGGCGGCGGAGGCGGCGCGGGCATGGCCCTCGCCGCAGGAGCGGGAGCGGGAGCCGCCGAGCTGGCTACCGGCGCGATCCGCAAAGCGAACACCGGCGGCGGCTCCGGCGGTGGCGGTGGCGGCACCCCGAATCCGAAAGCCACGGGTGCGTCCAACACGCCTGCTACCAAGCCTGCGCCCGCACCGACAGGCACAGCCTCGACCGGCACGGCCGCTACCGCGGGTAAAGCTGCGGGCGCCGGTGCCGGTTCCGGCGCTGCAGCGGCCGGTCCCGTGGGCATCGGCGTGATGGCCGCTCAGAAGGGCCTCGAAGGCGGACAGAAGGCGGTCGGTGCTATGCGCACCGCTGCAGCAGACGCGGCCGGTGACGGCGCGTCAGGAAGTAACTAGGAGCGAGCATGGCGAACACGCAATCGCAGGTCCGTACATACGGGAACTGGCGTCGTCCGACGACACCCGGCCTCCTGGGACTGGGGATGGTGGGAACGATCGTGCTCCTGGCGGGTCTGGTCGCGACAGTCATAACCGTCATGTTCGGCGGCCTCATCAACGGTGTGATCGTGTTCGCGATCATGGCCGGCTTCCTGCTCACCGTCGCGGTGAAGGACAAGCACGGTCAGAGCGCGCTCACGCGCACCACGAACCGCCTGAACTGGACGCGCGCCCGCTCGTCCGGCTCCAACCTGTACCGTTCGGGCCCTCTCGGGCGGACCGACTGGGGCACCGCTCAGCTGCCGGGCCTGGCGGCGCAGTCCCGGCTCAGCGAGTACACCGACTCCTACGGGCGACCGTTCGCGATGATCTATGTGCCCTCTGCCGGTGACTACACCGTCGTGATCGGCACGGAACCCGATGGTGCCGCGCTGGTCGATCAGGAACAGATCGACAGCTGGGTAGCCGACTGGGGGCACTGGCTGGCGAACCTGGGCGATGAGGCCGGCATCGTCGCGGCCGCCGTCACCATCGAGACCGCCCCCGACACCGGGCGGCGTCTGCGTGGTGAGGTCAATCTGAACATCGACCCGGAGGCACCCGCGTTCGCTCAGGCGATGCTCCGCGAGGTCGTCGCCAGCTACCCGTCCGGATCTGCCACGGTTCGGGCGTACGTGTCGATCACGTTCGCTGCGGCCACCCGCACGAATGGTCGACGGCGTGACGCCGACGAGATGGGCCGTGAACTCGCGGCACGCCTTCCCGGCCTGACTCAGGCGCTCTCAGCGACCGGTGCTGGTGCGGCCCGCCCTCTGGGCGCGCAGCAGTTGTGTGAGGTCATCCGGATCGCCTACGACCCGGAGATTGCCGAGCTGATCGACGATGCGCATCAGTCGGGCGAACCGTTCGAGCTGCGCTGGTCCGACGTCGGCCCTTCCGGAGCTCAGGCGAACTGGGACAGCTACCGGCACGACTCGGCGCTGTCGGTGACCTGGCAGATGACGGAGGCTCCCCGCGGGATTGTCCAGGCCAACATCCTTACCCGATTCCTGGCCCCGCACCGGGATATCGCGCGCAAGCGCGTGACCTGGCTGTACCGGCCGATCGACGTCGCCAGGGCTGCGGCGATCGTCCAGTCAGACCTTCGAGCGGCCAGCTTCAACATGACCTCCAGCGACCGGCCCACCGCCCGCGACGTGGTGGGAACCCGCGCCGCGATGGCCACCGCGGAAGAGGAAGCGAACGGCGCTGGCCTGGTGAACTTCGGCATGGTCGTCACCGCCACCGTGACCGACCCGACCCGAGCCGCTGACGCGAAAGCGGCGATTGAGAACCTGTCAGCAACGGCCCGTCTTCGTCTGCGGGTTGTGACAGGCGCTCAGGACTCCGCGTTTGCTGCGGCCCTCCCGCTGGGGATCGTTGTTCCCAAACACTTGAAACTGCCGGCCGAGCTGAGAGGGGCACTCTGATGACCAGCTGGTTCAAGAAGCTCTCCCGCTCGAGCAACCGCATCGAGCAGGCCGCTGCCCAAGCTGCAGCACCGTCTCCGGCAACGCCGCGGCGCGTTCCGGCGCGTGGCTACCCGGGACGCGGCCGCGGCGAGATGATGGTGCTCTCCGCCGCTCCCGAGTGGCGCGGCACCACCGTTCAGGTGTGCGGGCTCTGGCCGTTCGGTGTCGGTACCGGTGCGCCGATGATCGGTGTGCCGCTTGGCCGGCACCTGGTCAATCGGGGGACGGTTTGCTGCGACCCGATTTCGTGGTTCCAGCGCGCAAACCTGATCTCCAACCCGTCCGCGTTCGTGCTCGGCAAGCCGGGCTTGGGGAAGTCGACCATCGTTCGCCGGATGGCGACCGGCCTCGCCGGATACGGCGTCCAGCCGCTTGTACTGGGCGACTTGAAGCCGGACTACGTAGATCTGATCGAAGCCCTCGGCGGCCAGGTAATCCGCCTCGGCCGCGGCCGCGGCTTCTTGAACATCCTCGACCCGGGCGAGGCGAAGGAGGCGGCGCAACTGCTCCGCGACGCCGGCCAGGCCGAACGGGAGGCAGCCGCGGCGGAAGAAGCCGAGCTGGCGCAGTTGCGTTCGCTCGAGGTGCCGGAGGATCCCGACCGGGCGCAGCTGATCCGTGAGCGGATCGCCGCGCTTGTCGGCTCCGTCACGACCCGGGCCGAGCGGGCTAAGCGCGACGACGAACTGGCCGCGGAAGTGCTGCAGGATGCGCACGGCCGCCGCCTCACGATGGTGTCAGCGCTGCTGACGATCATGCGGAAATCGCCTCCGACCGATCGGGAAGAGACGATCGTCGATCGGGCGTTGAAGCTGCTCGACGAGCAGCATGAGGGCGTGCCGGTACTGAAGGATCTCCTCGATCTGATCCGTGAGGCGCCGCCGGAGCTGCGCGCCGTCGCGTTGGATCGCGGCGACCGCGCCCGGTACGACGCGATCACCGAGAATCTGGAAGCATCCCTCATCGGCCTCACCACCGGAGGCCGGTTGGGCGAGCTGTTCTCCAAGCAGACCTCCACGCCGATGCGTCGCGACCGACCCGTCGTCTACGACGTCTCCACCATCGACGACTCCGAGACGGACCTACAGGCCGCCGTGCTGCTGGCGTGCTGGTCGGCTGGGTTCGGCACGGTCAACGTGTCGAACGCTCTTGCGGATGCTGGCTTGGAGCCTCGCCGCCACTACTTCGTGATCCTCGACGAGCTGTGGCGGGCGCTCCGCGCAGGCCGCGGGATGGTCGACCGGGTGGACGCGCTCACTCGGCTGAACCGGCAGCGCGGCGTCGGCATGGCGATGATCTCCCACACGATGAGCGACCTCATGTCGCTTCCCACCGAAGAGGACCGGATGAAAGCGGCCGGCTTCGTCGAGCGCTCTGGCATGGTCATCTGCGGCGGCCTCCCGTCCAAGGAGATGCCGCTGTTGAACAGCGCCATCAGCATGTCCCGCGCCGAGCAAGAAATGCTCCAGGGCTGGCAGGACCCACCCGCGTGGGACCCGATCACCGGCCAGGAGGCCGACCCTCCCGGCCGCGGCAAGTTCCTGATCAAGGTCGGCGGTCGCCCGGGGATCCCGCTCACCGTGGAGCTCACGGACGCCGAGCTGCACATCAATGACACGAACAAGCTGTGGCATGCCGTCTCCCGGACCGGAACGGTCGGCCGCGCCGAGGTTCCGGCATGAGCCCCACGAACCGCATCAAGGAGCCCGCCTCCGGCGGCGACGGTGCCCTGGTCTGGGTGTTCGTCGGCATCGTCGTCGTCCTCGTCGGCGGTCTGTGGGTCGCCGTTACCCTCGGCTCCAAGCTCGACGGGGTAAACCCCGGCCTGCCTCGTAACCCGTTCACGGTGTTCTTCGGCACGCTGAAAGGCACCTACGTGTGGCCGCCATCTGCCACGTGGATCATCGTCGTTGCCGCGGCGATCGTCGTTGCCCTTGCGATCCTGATCATGGTCGCGATCGCCAAGCGGGCGCGGCGCCGTTCGCGCGTGGACCACGCGGCCGGACACATGGGCCGCGGCCGCGACCTGGCCGCGCTCTCGACCAAGGGCGCGAAGAGCACGGCGCAGCGGCTCGGAGTCGCTGGCTGGCTCGGTGTGCCGATCGGCATCACCGTCGCCGGCCGTAGGTGGCTCTACGGCTCCCCGGAGGACATGCACGTCGACGTGTGGGGCCCGCGGACCGGTAAGACGACCTCCCGCGCGATCCCTGCGATCCTCAGCGCCCCGGGCGCTGTCATCGTCACCTCCAACAAGCGTGACGTGCTCGACGCGACCCGCGACGTGCGGGCGCAGAAGGGCACGGTGTGGGCGTTCGATCCTCAGGGGATCGCCTTGGAAGCGCCGTCATGGTGGTGGAATCCGCTCTCCTACGTCACCGACGAGGAGCAGGCGGCGAAGCTCGCCAATCACTTCGCTTCCGGCTCGCGCGCGGGCGATGCCCGCGCGGATGCGTACTTCGACCCTGCCGGGCAGGATCTCCTTGCCGGGCTACTCCTAGCGGCCGCTCTCGACAATCTGCCGATCACTCAGGTGTTCACCTGGACCACCCGACCCAGCGACGAGAAAGCGATCGATATCCTGCGCGACCACGGCTACGACCAGGTGGCCGATGCCGTCGCCGGCTACGTATTCGCCGCTCCCGATCAGCGCTCCGGCGTATTCGGCACCGCGCAGCAGATGGCCTCCTGCTTGAAGAGTCGGAAGATCGCCGCCTGGGTCACCCCCACTGGCGGCAACATCGCCGGCGACCGGCGACCGCACTTCGAACCGCACGTGTTCGTGCGCAGCTCCGACACTCTCTACAGCCTCTCCAAGGAGGGCAAAGGCACCGCCGGCCCTCTCGTCACAGCGCTCACCGCCGCGACGATCGAGGCCGCCGAGCAGCTGGCCACCACGCAAGCCGGCGGCCGCCTCGCCACACCGATGCTCGGGGTGCTCGACGAAGCGGCCAACGTCTGCCGATGGGAGGCGTTGCCCGACCTGTACTCGCACTACGGCTCCCGCGGCATCGTCCTGATGACCATCCTGCAGTCCTGGTCCCAGGGCGTCGAAGTCTGGGGCCGCAACGGCATGCGCAAGCTCTGGTCCGCCTCGAACGTCAAGGTCTACGGCGGCGGCGTCGCCGAGACCGAGTTCCTGAGCGAAATGTCGCAGCTGATCGGTGACCACGACAAACGCACCGCCTCAGTAAGTGTGGGACGCGGGGGCCGGTCGACGTCGACCCAGGTGCGTCGCGAGCGCACGATGGACATTGCCGACCTAGCCGCGCTCCCGCGCGGCCGCGCCGTCGTGTTCGCCTCCGGCGCTCCGGCGACGCTGGTCGCGACGGTTCCTTGGATGCGCGGCGACCAAGCCAACGCGGTGCGCGCGTCGATCGCAGCCCACGACCCCGCCAACTCGAACCACGCCACGGCTGGTGCACAGGCGTGGCTCGACGCGACTGCGTCGCGAGAGGACTAGACGTGAGCTACGAGGACGAGATGCGCGACGACGAATTCGACGAGCAGGGCACGGCGGCCGACGAGATCACTGAAACGCCGGAAGCGATCTTGTTCTACGGCTCGGTCGACGAGTTCGTGCGTGAGTATCTGATCAAGGTTTACCGGCGCCCTGTTGGCGCTCAGGGTGGAATGAAATGGGCGGCGCGGTGGTGGGAGTATCCCGAAGCGTTGAGCCGTCTGGACGCGCTCTGGCGCGCCTGGGAACACCTGCGCCTCGACCCGGCAACTGGGATGAGCGTCTGGTGGCGCGACCACGCCGACCACCACATGCCTGCACTCCTCAGCCCAAACGGCCCCTTCGCTGCCTCCGACGATCAGAACAAACGCGGTGAGCCGCTGCCCTACACAGCTCCGCCGGAAGACCTGTTTCCCGACATGCGGTAGTACCGCAGGTAGTATCGGTCCGGATCCGCGGCCGACGCACTTGCCTGCCTAATATGCCGTAGCTCGGCGTTCCCGCGGGATTGGTAGTCTGTCTACGTTGTCGGCGCAGGAAGGATCGCGGGTATGATCAACGCCTCCTTTGCGCCACGGCTGCGGGCGATTGTGCTCATCGTGACAGCATTCTGCGCGCTGGTTTTTGGCCACAATCTTGACCTACAACATCAGCCGACTCTGTCCTATAGTCCCGCCCTCGCGGCTGCCTCTTCGAGCGTCGCGGTTGCAGCCTCTGACGAGGGCACAGGCAGCCACACGATCGCATGCGACGCGTTGTGTGTTGGCGGGGCGTCCGCGGTGGTCGGCTTGCTTGCATCGGTCGGTGCCCAAGCCTCAACAAGGGTGCATTCGCTCGTTCGTTTGAACCTGCTCCCCTCCGTTCAGCGCGCCATTCTACGTCGTCGTGAACCCTTCTCCGCTCCGGAACTTGGCATAGCTCGAATCTGATCGAGCCAGCTTTGCCGCCCGAGCGGCACTGCTCCATTGTTTCCGCGACGAAGTCAACACGAGCTTCGCGCATCTGATCGGATGTTGGGACTTTCTGAATGGACAACTACTGGGTGAATGCCCTGTGGTCGATGACCCCGACGGTTCTCGTCGGACTGATCTTTTGGCTGGTGTTGCGCGCGATCCTCCGAGCCGACCAGAAGGAGCGTGACGCCTACGCTCGCGCCGAGCGTGAAGAACGCGCACGGCGGGCGCAACAACTCGCAGTACCCGATGAGAGCAGGTCCGAAGAATGACGGTGAAACGACTTTCCTACTCACGGATGTTCCCCGCATTGGCTTCGCTTGCCGTCTTTGCGATCGGCGCGGCACTTGGGTTTGGGCTCCTTGCGGTCGGCGAAGACACCACAGTGTTCGACCCGGGACCTCTTGTCACCTACGGGCTTCCCGTGGCAAAGACCGTCGTCAATTTGACTGCCGCCGGAGCAGTCGGCGGGTTGGTCCTTACGTTGGTGGCTCTACCGGTGGGATCTGCGGCTTGGGAACGCAGCCTGGACGTCGCGTCTTGGTGTGCGATGGGCTGGACCGTTGCGAGTTTCGGGACCGCGACGTTGGCCTCACTGACTTTGACGGGACCGGTTCCGGTCCACATGCTCGGTCCGAGCTTGTTTCAATTTTTCACGGAAATCAGTAATGGTCAGGCATGGCTCGCAACGATTCTTGGCGCAGGGGTCCTGGCCGTGTTGTGCTTCGCGACACGCTCTCCTGGTGGGGTCGCCGCGGTAGCTGTTATCGGGTTTGCCACCCTCGTGCCATTGGCGCTTCAAGGCCACGCCGCAGGATCCGGCAGCCATGCGGCAGCCACCAGCGCTCTATGGCTGCACCTGAGTGCGGCAAGTGTCTGGGTCGGCGGCCTGGCGGTACTGGTCGTCGTCTTTTGTAGAGCTGATCGCGAAGACACGCTTCGGGCCTTGGGACGGTTTTCGGTGATTGCGCTGATCGCATTTGTCGTGGTCGGTCTGTCGGGGGTGATCAGTGCGGCTCTCCGGTTCGAACGGGTAGACCAGGTCTTCAGCACCATGTACGGCGCTCTTGTTCTCGTGAAGCTGTTCGCGATTGTCGCGTTGGGCTTAGCGGGCTTTGCGCAGCGGCGATGGATTCTGGGTCGGCTTCCGACGGCGAATGCAGGGTCATGGCGTGCTCTGCTGCTCGTGCTTCTGGTTTCCGAGTTCGCGTTGATGGGCATTGCAGCCGGGGCTGGATCTGTGCTTGCCCGGACACCGACTCCCCTCCCACCGGCCATCGCCGATTCGGCCGTTCAGCAGCTCACGGGCAACGTGCTGCCGGCGGTGCCGGCGGGATCCCGGTTGCTTGACACGTGGACGCTGGACCCGGCCGCTGTCGTGGCCGCCTGCTTGGGGATCGCGTTTTACGCACTTGGTGTGGTGCGTGCACGTCGGGAATTGAAGTGGTGGCCGGCCCGCCGCTCGGTGTTCTGGCTCGCTGGCTGGTTTGGCCTGGTCTACGTAATGTGCGGGGCGGCAGGCGTGTATTCGACGTTCAGTTTCACCGGGTTCGCCATCATGCAGATGACCGTCACGGTTCTTCTTCCGGTCCTGTTCGTGTTGGGTCGGCCGGTCCGTCTTGTCGAACTGACGGTGGAGTATCGGTCGGACGGCAGCCGTGGGTTGCGTGAGTGGCTACTCGCAGCCCGTGGCTCTCGTGTCGCTGCTTGGTGGCGGATCCCCGCGATCAGCGGTGGTGCGCTTCTCGCCGCGCTGACTCTGCTCTATCTCACACCGTGGTTGGCGTGGGCTGTTGAGGATCCGCTCGGTCGTGGCGTTACCGTCGCCGTGTTTCTCGTGCTGGGACTCGGGTTCTCGACGTCGCTGCGCGAAAGTGTTTCGCGAGGGGGGCGAAATGCTGCCCCAGGAGTTATTGCTCTCATCCTCGGCTTTGTCCTGGCCGCGGCCTGCGTGGGAGTGTTTGTTGCCTTCCAGCCTGGGGGAGTACTGCCCGGCTGGTATGGGGTGACAGTCTCGGCGTGGGGGCTTGATCCGATCGTGGATCAGTTGTCGGGTGCTGTCACGATCTGGGTCACCGCTATTCTCGCGGCCATTGCGCAGATCGCGCTTGTGAGCGTGGAGCTCGTCCGGGCGAGCAAGGATGTGTCCATTGACTCGGTGCCCTCATCGACGACCCAGCGGTGAGCAGGTTGTTCTGTTGCCGAGCCTGCCGCGAATGCGGAAGAACCGATCGGTCTCATCCCGCAGCCCCGAACGGCATGGCTGCTACTCCATCCCAGTTTCGCGACGCCGAATCGAAGGCATACATTTCGCGTCTGCAGTTGATCTATGAAGCCGACGTGCAGCGCTGGCCCGGGTAGGCGACTAGTTCCGGTTGGCCCTCTTGCGGACACGGACCGCGAAGATCGCTGTCAGAACTAGAGCGGTCGCGATCGTGGCAACAACGCTGACAATAGGCCAGTCCGGTCCCGGCGATACGGAGTTGTTCCCGGTTGCCGCGGCCGTGGAAGGTGTCGGGGCGGGCTCTGCCGTCAGTTTCGCGAGGGGGGTTGCAGTGAGCGTGGGCGTTGCTGCGAGTGGGCCGGCGTAGGCGAATTCGTATTGTCCCGAGATGGGATGGCCGTCGGCGGAGACGGTGCGCCATGCCACCTGGTATTGCCCCTTGGTGGAGGGGGTGACAGCTTTGGATAGGACTCGGTCATTGACCTGGACGTCACCCATGGAGACGTCCGTGCCTGAGGGGTCGATGACCTGGATGATCACCCCGGATTGGAGCCCACCGAGCGGCGCTTCGTTGAAGGTGAGGGCAATCGATGTCAGTTCGCTGCTGCTGGTCGAGTCCGCAGCTGGGTCGGCCGAAGCGAGAGCGTCATGCGCTAAAGCAGCGCTCGGTGTTGCCAACACAATCCCGGTGGCGGTTATGGCAGCTAACCCCATCGCCGCGAACCAGAGGGCTACCGTACCGGGTCGCGTGGACTGGATGGCGGGGGAAGTCATGTTGTTGCGCACTCCGGGTGGTCGATCAGTTGTGGGCGGTGTGTTCGTGTCGGACGTGGCTCGGCGGCTCGAACTGGAACGTTGAGTGCTCGATGCTCACGTCGAAGTGTTCGGCTACACAGTTCTGCAGCTTATCGAGCAGCTCCGGCAGACGACCGTTCTCGAACGTTTCTGGGTCGACGATGACGTGAGCGGTCAAGACCGGCAGGCCCGTCGCGATCTGCGACGCGTGAAGGTCATGAACTTCTTGAACCTCGGGCACGTCGAGAATGTGCTGTCGCACCTTGTCCAGGTCAAGCCCCGGAGGGGTGGACTCGAGCAGGACACTGGTGGTCTCCTTCAGCAGCTTGAATGCGCGGGGGAGGATGAGAACACCGATCAGCATGGCGGCTACCGCATCGGCGCCACCCCACCCGGTTGTCGCGATCAGGATCGCGGCCACGATCACCGCAACCGAGCCCAGTGCGTCGTTCATGACCTCAAGGAAGGCAGCACGGAGGTTGAAGTTCTCGGCACGGCTGGAGGACAACACGATTAGGGACGCGATGTTTCCGACAAGGCCGATGACGCCGAAGATGAGCAACGCGGTGGAGGGAATTTCTGGCGGCTCTAGCAGCCGCCGGACGCCCTCGACGATGACAAAGATGCCGACGGCCAGCAGCACAGCCGACTGGGCCGTGGCCGCGAGGACTTCCGCGCGGCGGTATCCCCAGGTGCGTTTGGCTGTCGCCGGGCGCGTGCTCAGGAACGAAGCCACCAACGCCATCGCTAAGCCTCCAGCGTCGGTGAGCATGTGACCCGCGTCCACAAGCAGGGCGAGCGAACCGGTCAGGATGGTGCCGAACACTTCTGCCAACAGAATCGTGAAGGTGATTCCGAACGCGATGCTGATGCGCACTCGGTGCCGTTTCGCGGATTCCCCGAAGGCCTCAATGGACGACGTGTGGTCGTGTCCGCTCATCTTCACCTCGTTCGCTGGTCGCGCCGGTGCGCGCTTCGCACTCACAATACATCATCACATTTACATGTTTGAATATTTACGGCAATCGATAAGCGTTATGAGAAGCATTCTCGGCTCGTCTGGTTGAATTGGAGCATGACGACCGAGATTGCCCTGGATGCTGCGGCCGCCGCCGCCCTCGCGGAAGTTCTGCAAGGGCTCGCCTCACCGACCCGATTACTGATCGTCGCACGGCTACGGCGCGGACCAATCGGGGTGACTGCGCTCGCTCAGGATCTCGGGCTCAGCCAGGCAACGGTGTCCAACCATCTCCGGGTTTTGCGTCACGCAAAGCTGGTCGACGGCAACCGTGATGGTCGGTCGGTGATCTATTCGCTGTACGACGACCACGTGGCGTCTTTCATTGATCAGGCGATCAGCCACCTCAGCCACACGCATCCGTGATTGGTTAGTCGCCGAAGAGTTCGCCCAGCCAGCCGCCGCGACGCTTGCTGTTGCCGTACTGCTGTTGGGAACCGTGGCCACCGCGCGAGCCGTGCCCGGATGAGTCGTGCCCGGCCCCGTGCTTGTCGTATCCGCCTTGGGGATAAGGCTGTTGTGGGAGTGGAACAGGGCCGTACGCTTCGGGCGCCTGACCGAGTGATCGGTCGATGATTTTGTCGAGTTCGCCGCGGTCGAGCCAGACTCCGCGGCAGTCGGGGCAATAGTCGATTTCGATGCCGGAACGATCGGCAAGTACCAGTGTTGCGCCGTCAACGGGGCATTTCATGATGCTGTCTCCTTCGGTTGGCGAGCGAGCGTAAGGAGGGTGTCTGGGAGACTGCTGATCGTGAGAACTTTCTCAGCCGACCACAGAACCGCCTGCTAACCTGCAGTGGAAACTGCGTCATATGGGGCGCTTACTCGGTGCCAGGAGGTGAAGGTGAACACGACAGCGGTTGCTTCGCGTCGTGACCTTCGTCGCTGGCTGATCGTCCTCGTGACCGTGTTGACCGCCGCCGTATCCCTGCTTCTCGCGCACACCTACGAATCGCAGCACAGCGGAGTCGGGTCCACCGTGAGCGCGACACCTGCCACAGCTGATCCGCAAGCCCCCGCGACTGCCCAACAGGACCTGATGCCACCTGCCGAGGACGGCACGCCGGGCGTCAGCCTCCTCGACGTGGGCTGCATCCTGGCTGTGCTCGTGGCGGCGGTCGCGATGGCAATCGGTGGCCCGGTTCTCTTGCGCACCTTTGCAGCACCCGGGCCCCGAGTATTTGCATTCCTGCGCGCTCTCGCGGCCCGCCCGACGGATGGGCCATCGTTGATTTCTTTGTCGGTCAGCCGGACGTAGGGGGCCGGTCTTCGGAGACCCGCGAGACACGGGTTGCCAGACACACCGCTTCCCCTCAACCCTCCCGATCGACCTGGACGCCCTCCGGCGCAGCCGATTCGACTGACCCCCCCCCTTTTCTCACATGCGCAAACACTCTCGGCGCGCGCTGACCCGGCGCGCATCCTACGTTCCCTCTACCCCCACCGCCGGAACCCGTCAGACCGCGCGTCCCGGCGGCGCACGCCGCACCGCGATCCTCGCGGAGCGGAACCGAACTTGGCGGACACCCCGACGGCGCCACGCTGCGACCAACTTCGGCCGCGTGCTGACGGCGGCTGCATTCGCTCTGTCCTTGTTCGTCGCGACCACGTTCCCGGCAAACGCTTTCGGCACTGACGTGGCGCAGATGACGTTCACCTCGACAAGAGCACCCGGATCACAAGAACTGACGTCCGCCGGCGCTGGAGTAGTCACCGTCGCTCGGGACACGGCGACCGCCACAAGCGAAGACGAGCTTCGGAAACAGGCTCAGCTTGACCCTGCCGGCGTGCGTGTTTCCAATTCCACCGGGCCCATCCAATGGCCATTCCCCGGCGACACCCCGATTAGCGATGACTTCGGCGCCCGATCGGCACCGTGTTCGGGGTGTTCGAGCAACCACAAGGGGCTCGATATGACACCGGGCGGCGGGACCCCGATCGGCGCGATCGCGGACGGGATAGTGCGCTCCGCCGAGGAGTCGGATGTCGGATTCGGAGTGAACGTTGTCGTCGACCACCGGGTGAACGGGGAACGATTTACCAGCCTGTACGCGCACATGCAGTTCGGTTCGCTCGCGGTAACGGCAGGGCAGCCCATCAAGGTCGGACAGCTGATTGGGCGGGTCGGCACCACGGGGGCGAGTACCGGCAACCATCTCCACTTGGAAATTTGGGGGCCCAACGACGAACCATTCGATCCCTTCTCGTGGCTCCGTGCCCGAGTCAAATGACCTGGAGAACCGACGTGCCTACTCGCCAGACGTCCGAGAAGATTCCCGGTGAACGTCGCCGTGTTTGGATCAACCTGATCGTGATCGGTCTGGTCATCGTCATCGGGTTGATCGTCGTCTTCGTCGCACGCGCCCAAAGCGCTGCCGAACAAGCCCGCGAACCGCAAATGGTCAGATCTGACAGCCATCGTCTGCAAGAGGCGCCAAACGCGAAAGTCACCATCGTCGAATTCCTTGACTTCGAGTGCGAAGCCTGCGGGGCGGCGTACCCATTCGTGGAACAACTGCGCAAGCAGTACAACGGCCGCGTCACCTTTATCACCCGGTACTTCCCAATCCCCAGCCACACCAACGCGATGAACGCCGCGCTGACCGCCGAAGCCGCTGCACGTCAGGGAAGATTCGAGCAGATGTACAACGAGCTGTTCCAAAGTCAGAAGACCTGGGCAGAGAAGCAGGACTCCCAGGCCCCGTATTTGCGAACCCTCGCCAAACGGATCGGGCTCGACATGGCCAAGTACGACCGCGACATCACTGACCCAGCCGTTCGGCAACGGGTCGAAAAGGACCAGAAGGACGGCACCGACCTTGGGGTCGCTGGCACCCCGACGTTCTTCCTCAACGGCAAGAAACTTGCCCTTACCTCAGGACAGGACTTCATCAACGCAATCGACTCGGCGCTGCGAAAATGAAAACTCGTACAGCACGGTTCGCCAGTACAGTCGTGGCTGGCCTGGCGCTCGGCGTGATGGTGTCGCTCCTGGCCGGGTGTGCCGTAGGAAGCGGAACCGATGAAGCGGCAAAGTCCGGTGCCGGCTACATTTCCGGCAACGGCACCATCACCGAATGGCCGCCCACCGCGCGCGGAAAACCTGCCACCTTCGTGGCGGAGAAGACGACCACTGGTGAGGCAATCCGCGCCGACACGTACCGAGGGCAAGTGCTCGTCCTCAACTTCTGGTACGCCGGCTGCCCGCCGTGTCGCGCCGAAGCCCGCGACCTCGAAGCAGTCCGTCAGACCTACTTCGGAAAAGGTGTCTCCTTCCTGGGCGTGAACCTCTACGACACAGCGGCGACGATCAACTCGTTCAACACGAAATACGGCGTCACCTACCCGTCACTCATGGACACAGATGGGGGAGTAATGCTCGACTTTGCTGGCAATTTCTCGCCCCGTTCGGTCCCCACCACCCTCGTACTCGACCCCCAAGGTCGAGTGGCCGCCCGAATCCTGGGCAGGATCGAGAGCCAGACCACGTTAGAAGCCCTGATCGAGGCGGCACAAGCTGGGCCCACCATCAGCGAGCTGGAACAACAGGTTACGGGTCGATCGCGATGAACGGGACCGTCTGGGCCGAGCTCACCCAATTCACACTGTGGGGCGCCCAGTTCGTACTGGCGGTCTGCTACGGCTACCTCGGCCTCAGCAGACTGTTCGCCCCAAACGAACGACTGCGGGATGGCGAACGAACCCCGTTGCCTGCACGCCTGCTCGGCGGTGCGGAATTGGTCGGTGCGATCGCGCTGATCTTCCCGGTGCTGTTCGAGACCGGGGAGGCGCTGGTGCCCATCGCCGCCGGCTGCCTGGCAGCGGCGACAATCCTGGATCTGACGTTTCGATGGCGGAGGCAACGAGCGTGGGTGGCCATCGGAACACTGCTGCTCGCGGCGGTATCCGTATTGATCGTCATCCTCCGGGCGGGCGTGGCACCCCGATGAGTCGCCCGGTGTTTGCTCGTGCGGCCAACCGTCCTCACCGCGACCACAAACCGCAGTCCTCGCCCAGCTGGGTTGCGGCCACGGTCGTCGCCACTCAAATCACCCTGGGGTGTATCGGGGTCCTTGCGGCAACGACCTGCGCGAGCTTGCTCGTAGTGCTAACACAGTCCGACAGTTTCACTAAGGTCTTTGTCGCCACAACTGCCGTACTCGTTCCTGCCCTCCTAGCAGGAACGATCGCGCTGTACCTTTCCGCGGTATTGGGTTTTATTACCGCCCGGTTGCTGATTCGTCTGGCGCGCCAGACCCGGGCGGATGAACGTGCGTTCATCCGCCGCGCAAGACACCAGTTGCGTACTCCACTGACCGGGCTCAACACGCGGCTCCAACTGCTCGAGCGTGCCGACGGGATGGGCGCGGTAGTGGCAGAACTCCGGCACGACACTGACCTTCTGATTGAAGCGGTGGACGAAGTCCTCCGTGATAGCGACCCCCGACCGCCCCGCACTCACTTCAAACCCTGATGGAGAAACTCACATGACTTTGAGACCACGACACCACCGTCTGACGTCAGCCCTCGCCTTGTCCCTCGCCGCTGGGATCGCCCTCTCTGGGTGCTCGGTCGGCAACGTTGTCAGGCAACAGGCGGCCACGGCTGCTTGCTCGCTTATCACCCCAGTCATCGACCAGGTCACTACCGACGTGCAGGACGCGGTGGGCACCAGCGGCGTCGACCCGGCACAAGCTGTGGCGAAGCTGAAAGCAGCGCGGACTGTGTTGCAGGGCATCAGTACCCAGGTCACCGAAGGTGCCCAGCTAGGCGACGTGCAGGCCGCCGTAAGCACGCTGGACAAACTCATTCCGCTGGTCGAGTCCGCGGCTACAGGCTCTGCGGATACTGCCGCAATCGCGAAGTTGCAGAAGCAGCTCACCGCCGAGATCACCACACTGACGAAGGTGTGCTGACCCGTGAACACACAGACCAGCATGCAATCCTCGATCCCTCTGCCCAAGCACGATTCGCCGCCGATGACGAGCCGGTGGCGGATGGCACGATGGGCGATGATCGTGTTCATAGCGGCCATCTCGATCGATCAGGCGTCGAAATTGTGGGCGCTGGACACCCTGGCCTACGGCGCAACCGTGCCGCTGTTCCTGCCGACCCTTTCCTTGCGTTTAGCGTTGAATCCCGGGGTTGCGTTCAGCTTGGGCGCCTCGTCCGGACCCCTGCTCGCCGCGGGAATCTTCGTCCTCCTGGTCGCACTCACCGGATGGGTCACCTGGAAGATCCGCCGCCACGACCGGCTGCTCGGAGTGATTCTGCTTTCTGTGGTAGCGGCTGGCGGCTGGGGTAACATGATCGACCGGATCTTCCGCGCCCAGAACGGCTTGCTCTCCGGCCATGTTGTGGATTTCATCGCCGTCGACTGGTTCGCGGTGTTCAATCTCGCCGACGTACTTGCAGTCGGCGGGATCGGCGTCTGGATCCTGACCACTCTTCTCGAGCGGCCTGCCGACCGCGCCATCGCGACCCATGGATAAGAGCGCCACCTTCACCTGCTGGGCGCGGCACACCCGTCAGACAGTCACCCACCGATGGGCGTGATTTTCCCCGAGATTGTTTTCAGCGGTCAGTTACTTCTGGCCATTCCGGTCGCCGTGCTCGCCGGGTTGATCTCCTTTGCATCACCGTGCGTGCTGCCCCTTGTTCCCGGGTACCTCGCCTACGTTGGTGGCGTCTCCACCGCCGACCGCACCCATCGGAGCCGACGCACCGTGCTCGGCGTCAGCCTCTTCGTGCTGGGATTCGCGGCCGTGTTCGTCGCCTATGGTGCCCTGTTCGGCGCGTTGGGGGCCTGGCTGACCCGATGGCAGGATCTCCTCATCCGGGTCCTGGGTGTCGTGGTCATCCTGATGGGCTTCATTTTCACCGGCGTGTTCCGTCGCTTCCAACAAACGTGGAAACTTCCGATTCGTCCCCTCACCGGTCTTGGCGGGGCACCGGTCCTCGGTGTCGTGTTTGGTTTGGGTTGGACTCCCTGTATGGGTCCAACTCTCGCTGCAGTGCTCTCGCTCAGTTTGTCCAGCGAGTCGGCGCTGCGGGGGGCCGTCCTGACCGGGTTCTACGCGCTCGGGCTCGGGATTCCCTTCGTATTGGTGGCGCTCGGTTTGGGGTGGATCTCAACCGGGGTCGGGTTTCTGCGTCGACACGTTCGCGCGATCAACGTGGCCGGCGGTGTGGCAATGATCGGCATTGGGGGGCTGATGGTCACCGGAATGTGGACGGCCATCATCTACCAGTTGCAGTTCCTCATCGGGGGCGTTCAGCTGCCGGTCTAACCTGACGAATTTCGGCACGGTGCTGCGTGTCAAAGACCGTGGGTTCTGTCATGGTTGAAGCCCGCAGCCGGTCAGTAGGAATGGGGGGAGGTTCAATGGTCAACACTGTGGGTGCGGTCGGACAAGCGGCCATGTTAGTGGCGATCCCGGTCGCTGCCGCGATCGTTGGTTCGATCGTTGCAGTCGTGCGGCCGCCCGGTCCTAAGCTGACTAGCGCCATCCAGCATTTCGCCGCCGGTGTCGTTCTTTCAGCGCTAGCTGGTGAAGTGTTGCCAGACCTGCGGACCGAGGGAAACCTACCGTGGGCGATCGCCGGGTTTGTGGTCGGAACAGCGGTTATGCTCGCCCTCGGATCCCTTAGCCGCACAATCGAACGCAAGCAATCCGCCGGACCCACTCTGCCGGTGGCGTTCCTGATCGTGATCGGAATCGATCTGCTTCTGGACGGACTGCTGGTCGGGCTGGGGTCCAGCCTCGGTGCTAGGCAAGGACTCATCCTCACCATCGCGCTCACGATTGAAATCCTCTTTATCGGCCTCTCGGTCACGATTGCGCTCACCCAAACCGGCCTCAGCAAGATACGGGCCGTCGTGATAACGGCCGGCCTCGGACTGACAACTGCGGTCGGTGCGATTGGAGGGGCTGCGATCCTAGGCGGGGCAACCCGGGCAGTCCTAGCGTTCGTCCTCGCGTTCGGAGCCTCAGCGCTCCTCTACCTTGTCGTCGAGGAGCTCCTCACCGAAGCGCACGAGCAGGCTGAGACGGTCGGACTGGCCGCAATGTTCTTCCTCGGCTTCCTGACGATCTACATTCTCGCCGCCATTTAACCTTCCTAGCGCTGGGCACAATGGTCGCCTGTTAGTTCACCTGTCGGTTCGCGGGTCCGTGACCCACGGGAAGGCTGCCGACCGACGTCGGGCGGCGGCGAGGACGCCGACGATCGTGAACATCCAGATAGTCCAGAGCCGATGGAGAACGCGGCTCCGGGGTTGTTGACAAACGACAGAGACAGCAAGCCCCCGATCAGCGAGACGCGGCCGCCGGGCTGCAGCTGGGCCGTCACGAGTACCCGTGTGCCCCTGGTCGAAGATCAGGGCACAGCCTAGCGACGGCAACGGCGATGCCAAAGGCATGCGGACGCGTCCTGCTCCTCCGGACGGGAGACAACTCATCGAGCGCGTACACAGCTTCCACGGTGCGCTGCCCGATGCCCAGCGGTCACGAGGTTGCCTTCCGGGTGCGCGCCGCACGGAGGCCGTTGAGGATCACGATGACCTCCGCCATCTCGTGGACCAGGACGACGGCGGCGAGCCCGAGGACGCCGAACAGCGCCAGCGGGAGCAGGGCGGTGATGATCAGCAAGGACAGGATGATGTTTTGGTTGATGATGCGGCGTCCGCGGCGGGCGTGGTCGAACGCGCGCGGGATGAGCCGCAGATCATGCCCGGTGAAGGCGACATCGGCTGACTCGATCGCGGCGTCGGAGCCGGTCGCTCCCATCGCGATGCCGATATCGGCGGCGGCGAGAGCGGGGGCGTCGTTGATGCCGTCGCCGATCATCGCGACCGATCCTGCCTGGGACAGCTCGCCGATCGCCGCGGCCTTGTCCTCGGGGCGGAGCTCTGCGCGCACGTCGCCGATACCGGCTTGCGCGGCGAGAGCGCGCGCGGTGCGGGCGTTGTCGCCGGTCAGCATGGTCACGCCGGCACCCTGGGCCGCGAGGGTGCGCACGACCTCCGGTATCTCGGGGCGCAGCTCGTCTCGGACGCCGATCGCGGCGACCGATGTCCCGTCACAGTGCACGATCACGACGGTCATACCCTGCTCCTCTAGGCTCGTGACCTGGCTCCCGAGGCTCTCGGCGTTGATCCAGCGGGGGCTGCCAACGGTGATCCGTGCGCCGTCGACGGTGCCTTCGATGCCGTGCCCGGCCTGCTCGGTCACATCGAGGGCCGCAGGGACACCGGGGGCGGCTGCGGTGATCGCAGCGGCGAGCGGATGGGTGCTGTGCTGCTCCAGCGCAGCCGCCCACTCCAACGCCTGGCGTTCGGTGACGCCGTCGGCCGTGAGGACCGCCGTAACGGCCGGCTGGTTGCGGGTGAGGGTGCCGGTCTTGTCGACGGCGACGTACCGGATCGTCCCGAAACGTTCGAAGGCTGCGCCGGATTTGATGATCACGCCAAATTTGCTGGCCGCGCCGATCGCGGCGACGACCGTGAGCGGTACTGAGATCGCCAGGGCACACGGCGACGCGGCGACGAGCACGACCAGAGCCCGGGTGATCCATAGCTCCGGGTGACCGAGCAGGGAGCCGATCAGCGCGACCAGGGCCGCGAGGATCAGCACGCCGGGGACCAGGGGGCGGGCGATCCGGTCCGCGAGACGCGCGCGGTCGCCCTTCTCGGCCTGGGCCTGCTCGACCAGCTCCACGATCGTGGTCAGCGAGTTGTCTGTCCCCGCCGCAGAGACCTGAACTTCGAGCGCCCCGGCGGTGTTGATCGCACCGGCGGAGACCGCGTCTCCGGGTTCGACCTCGACCGGGATCGACTCGCCGGTGATCGCGGAGGTGTCCAGGCTGGAACGGCCCGAGCGGACGATCCCGTCGGTCGCGATCCGCTCCCCGGGGCGGACAAGCATAATCTGGCCGACGGTGAGGTCCTTCGCCGCGATCTCGACCGAGGCCCCGTCGCGTCGCACCGTCGCCGTCTCCGGGACGAGCTTCAACAGTGCGCGCAGGCCGCCGCGGGCGCGGTCCATCGCCTTGTCTTCGAGTGCTTCGGCGATCGAGTACAGGAACGCTAGCGCAGCCGCTTCCTCGACGTAACCGAGGATCACTGCGCCGACCGCGCTGATCGTCATCAGCAGACCAATGCCGAGCTTGCCCTTGAACAGCTTCCGGATCGCCCCAGGGGTGAATGTCGACGCGCCGAGCAGTAGGCCTGCCCAGAACAACACCAGAGCTGTGAGTTCCGCGCCGGACCACTCGCAGATCAGCCCGGCGATGAATGCGATACCGGAGAAGACCGGGGCCAGGATCTCGCGATCCTTCCACCACGCCCGGCCTTGGTCCTCGTCATCGTCGATGTCGACCGCATCCACCTGAGACCCCGACACGGCGCTCACGCGCTCTCCCCAGTTCCGCAGCAACCCGACACCGTACACAAAACGTCCATGCACGGTGCGTTCTCGTCCACCGCCAGCGTCACATCCACAAGGGTCGTGAGCGCCGCAGCCAAATGCGGGTCTGCGATCTCGTACCGGGTCTGCCTGCCTTCGGGTTCGGCGACTACGATCCCGCAATCGCGCAAGCAGCTCAAATGGTTCGAGACATTGGAACGGGTCAGCCCCAGCTCGCGCGAAAGCACGGCCGGGTAGCTCGGGCCATTGAGCAGAGACATCAGAATCCGGGATCGCGTCGGATCCGCCATGGCCCGGCCCAACCGGTTCATCACGTCGAGGCGCGAGGCAATAGTCAGCATGCGATGACTATACAGTGAATGATGACCTATTTTCGAAGCGGGAGGCCGCAATGGGGGTCGACTCGATTTTCGCGGCTACCGTTGTCGTGGTCACCATCGTTGGGTTTGGCCAGTGAGCTTCGAGAGCTCGGGCTCGCTATCGATCGGAGTGGCCGCTCCCGGCTTCGGTCGTCCCGGATACCGATCACCCTCCAGCAGCTGCTCCGCATGTTAAACATTGATGATTCGCGGCCGATTGCTCGTCAGATCTAGCTACTGATTCATATCCTCGCCGCAGTCATCAGACTGCTCTAGTCCTCTCGGCTGTTGCGCATTCCCGATCCGAAACCCCCAGGCAGGGCGCTGAGACGGTCGTAGGGTGAGCATCATGGGTTCGCGTACCGAAATCATCACTGAGGAATCGGTCTATGGCACCGTCCTCGTCAGCGGTCTCGTCGTCGCCTCGGGAACCCAACAGGCAAGCGCCTGGACTACGTTCTCAACTGTCGCCGCAACCGTCGTGATCTTTTGGGGGCTCACGTCTACGCCGGCACCGTTGCGGGTCACGGGGTCGCCGAGGGGGACAAAACGACACTGGGAACCGCGTTGCGGCAGTCACTGCGCCGCTCGGTCGGGTTCCTCATTTCTGCCGTGCCGCCGTTGATCGTACTGCTCTTAGGGGCGCTTCGTATCGTGCCCGACCAGGCCGCCCTCTGGGCTGCGCTCTGGCTCGGGGTGGTCATCCTCGGAGTGCTCGGCTACTCAGCGTTCGCTTTGCGACGCAGCAGCTGGCCGATCCGCATTTTCGGCTGCTTGGGGACCGCAGCGTTCGGTGTCGTCATGATCGTGCTTAAGGCGGTCATCCACTAGTACCGCCCAACACCCGGCCTACTCGCATCTGACGGAACACACGGTACCTGACTGGATAACGGGGTGTATCGCATCCCTGTCAGCTTGCTGTTTCACCGGTATAGCGGCGCGCCCGACGACTGCGCGTGGGGCAGGGTTCGAATCGTCCGAACCTCGCAGAGCGACTTTGATCAGGAGCGACGACGTTCGATCAGCACTGTGTCTCTCCACTTGCCGGCCCAAGGTCCATAGGGCATAAGGGCGATGCGTTCCCGGGTGCCGATGCGCCGAAACCCCGCCCGGTCATGGAGAGCGAGACTTGCAGCGTTCTCCGGAAAGATGCTCGACTGGATTGTCCAGATATCAGCAGCGTCGCACGCGTCGATGAGCGAGGCGAGGAGTGCGCGGCCTACGCCTTTTCCCTGCGCCGCACCAGCGACATAGACGGAGTGCTCGACGACGCCGCGATAGACCGGCCGTGCGGATGTGGGAGAGACGGCAGCCCACCCCAGAACGGTGGGGCTGTTGTCGACGGCGACGAGGCGAGCGACGGCGAGCTTGCTGGCGTCGAAGTTCTCCCAGCTCGGAGGCTGGGCCTCGAACGTGGCGTTGCCGGTGGCGATGCCTTCACGGTAGATGGTCTCGACTGCTGGCCAATCAGCGTGAGCAAGGGGCCGGATCGTGATCAGGGTCATGGTGTCCAGGTCCTAGGTTGCGCGGGCGATGAGGAGCGGGATGAGTGCGACGCCGGCCGTTGCCAACACCATCATCGAATACGAGCCGAGGCCGGCGGCGATGGTGGGCCCCAGTGCAGGTGAGAGGGCCGTCAGGATGGTGATGGGCGCTGCAAATACGCCGTTGATCGAGCCGTAATTGCGGGTGCCCCACCGGTCTGCCACCGCGGATGCCTGAACGAGGGTATGTGCGCCACGTACTGCACCGGTGGCGATCGCCACGACAATCAGCAACCACAGCGGACCGGGAACGAGCGCGAGTGCGGCCAGGAGGAGCGCCGAGCTGGCGGCGATGACTGCGATCGGAACCCACGGGCTGTGACCGTGTGGCGTGACGAAGAACAGGAGTCGGCCGATGACTTGCCCGGCCCCGACGAGTCCGAGCGTGATGGCGGCCGCCCCATAGCTGATTCCTTTTTCGGTGAGGAGGGGGATCAGGGAGAGCGTGACGGTGTAGAGGCTGGCGGTGAGCAGCCCCATCGCGACTACCAGAAACCAGAATCGGCGGGTGCGGATCACAGTGGAGACGGTGCGCTCCGCGGCCTTCTCATTGATGGGCTGCAGCGGCCAGGAGCGTTCGACGGTGAACCAGTGCAACGGCAGTGTGACGACCAGCAGCACCCCCGCGAGGATCAGCAACGTCGTCTGCCAGTTCCAGACTGCCAGCAGAGCCGCGGTGATCGGGGCGAACACGGTCGAGGCCAGTCCGCCGGCGAGGGTCAGGACGGTGAGTGCGCGTTGCCGTGTATCGCTGTAACGCCGAGTGATGACGGCGAACGCAGCTTGATATAGCACCGCCGACTGGGCAACTCCGACGACCAGCCACGCGGTAAAGAACCACAGCAGACCCGGTGCGAACGCTGCAGCGACGAGGCCGCCGGTTCCCACGACGGCGCCAAGCGACATGACCAGTCGCGGATTCGACCCATCGATCAGTCGACCGACGACGATTCCGGATACGGCAGAGATGACGAGCCCCGCCGAAATAGCGCCGGTCACCGCCGGCAGGCTCCACCCGGTGTCGTGCGCGATGACAGGTGCGGCCACGATGGGGGCGTAGTAGAGGATGCCCCAGCTGACGACTTGTCCGATCGAGAGCGCCGCGAGGCTCCAACCCGATCGCACGATGCTGGCAGCATCGGTCTGAGGGCCGGAACTTGTCATCAGGCGTCCTGGGAGACGGTGAGCCGACCTTCCGCGCTGGCGACCCGGATGGCAGGGAAGAACGCCTTGACCGCGACGAGCCCGACGACCCCGCCGAGGAGCTGGGCCGCGATGTAGCCGAGCGATGAGCTCGGTGCGATGCCGGCGAAGGTGTCTGTGAACATGCGTCCCACCGTGATCGCTGGATTTGCAAAGCTAGCCGAGCTGGTGAAGAAGTAGGCGGCACCGATGTAGGCGCCGACCGCGGGCGCGGCCAGCTGCGCGCGTCCCGTCCGGGCCAGAGCGAAGATCACCAGCACCAGGCCCGCTGTGGCGACAATCTCGGCCAGGAAGTGGGCCGGGGTGAGGCGGTCGGTGGTGCTCCATTGGACGGCGGCCTTCGCGAACATCAGGTTGGCGAGGATCGCCCCAGCGATGCAGCCGACGACTTGTGCGGGGACGTACCGGGCGACGTCATCCCAGCGCCGGTAGCCCAGAGCGGCATCCACTGCGGAGACGATCGGGTTGAAGTGTGCGCCGCTGACGGTAGCGAAAACGAGGATCAGGACGGTGAGGCCAAACGCTGTGGCGATCGCGTTCTCCAGCAGCTGCAGACCGGTGTCCGTGGGGGAGAGCTGCTGGGCAGCGATACCGGAGCCGACGACCAGTGCGGTGAGCATGGCGCTGCCGACGAACTCGCCGGCGACGCGACGGAGGGCGCTCACGCGGTGGTCAGCAGCTGCGACACGCGGTCGAGCGCTCCGGGAACCAGCTTGTAGTACGCCCACGTGCCCCGCTTGGACCGGGTGAGGTAGCCGGCGTCCATCAGGATCTTCAGATGGTGCGACACGGTGGGCTGGCTGAGGCCGATCGGGTCGGTGAGGTCGCAGACGCAGGCTTCCTCGCCCTCGGACGCCGCGACGATCGAGATGAGCCGCAGCCGGGTCGGGTCGGACAGTGCCTTGAAGGCGACGGCCATCGACTCGGCGTCTTGCAGGCTCAGCGTCTCCTTGGTCAGGGGAGTGCAGCAGGAGCCTGCCACGCTGATGGGCAGCAGTTCGACGTTCGTCATGAACGTCACTCTAACTGAATATTGACAAACTTCGATAGATGCATCAAGCTCTGCGTATCGACAAACTTCGATGTACCGGAGGAAGCATGACTCTCATCGACCTGACCGCCCCCGTGGTGCGCAGCAGCCGTCTCGACAACCTGCCGGTGGCGATCATCGGCGCCGGACCGATCGGCCTGGCCGCCGCTGCGAATCTTGTGGAGCGCGGGATCGACTTCGTCATCTACGAAGCCGGCGAGAACGTCGCTGGCAGCGTCGACCAATGGGCGCACATCCGGTTCTTCTCCCCGTGGCGTCACGCCATCGACCCGGCCTCGCGCCGACTGCTCGAGGCAACCGGATGGACGGCTCCTGATCCGAAGGTGCTGCCGACCGGCGCTGACCTGATCGAGAGCTACCTGCGCCCGCTGTCCCAGTTGCCGGCGATTGCCTCGCGTATTCGTACTGGGGTGACGGTCTCGGCGGTGAGCCGGGAGGGCATGGACCGCACACGCACGGCCAACCGTGCCGATACCCCGTTCCTGCTTCGCCTGAGGGATGCGTCAGGTGTGGTCGAGGAAGTCACCGCTCGCGCGGTGATCGATGCCTCGGGCACCTATCTGAGCCCTAACAGCCTGGCCTCCACGGGTCTCGAACCGCTCGGCTTGTGCGAGGTCGCTGACCGGGTGACGCACGCGCTGCCGGACGTGCTGGGGCGTGAGCGCGCCCGGTTCGCCGGCAAGCACACCACCGTCGTGGGAGCCGGGCACTCCGCCGCGAACACGCTTTTGAACCTCGCCGCACTGGCCCGCGAGGAACCCGGGACGCGGATCACGTGGCTGATCCGTAACGCCAGCGCCGTGCGCGTTACGACGTCCGAGGACGATGAGCTGGCCGCCCGCGCCGCGATCGGCTCTCGAGTCGAGCGGCTGCTCGCCGCTGGCATTGTCGAGCAACTCGACCGATTCGAGATCGTCCGCCTCGCGCCTGCCGGCGACGGCGTGCGTCTGATCGGCCACCGCGCCGGTGAGCTGGTCGAGCACGAGACCGACGTCGTGGTGAATGCGACCGGTTTCCGCCCGAACCTGGACATGCTGCGCGAGGTCCGGCTGGAAGTGGACGAGATCGTGGAGGCGCCCAAGCGTCTGGCGCCGCTGATCGACCCGAACCTGCACAGCTGCGGAACGGTCGCCCCGCACGGGTTCGCCGAGCTGCAGCAGCCGGAGCCGAACTTCTTCCTTGCGGGCATGAAGTCCTACGGCCGTGCCCCGACCTTCCTGCTCGCCACCGGCTATGAGCAGGTGCGCTCGATCACCGCCTGGATCGCGGGCGATGTCGCCGCTGCAACCAACGTCGAGCTGGTGCTACCGGCTACTGGCGTCTGCTCGAGCGGTCCGGCGGCTGCCGGCGGATCGTGCTGCTCTTAGCCGAACCGGACACGGCGCCGCATAGACTCGCGTCTATGGGTGCTGTGCCATCGGGCGGCGAGACGCTGCGGAGCCTGAAGCGAATCAGCGATCCCACGCGCGCCCGCATCTTGTCCCTCATCCTGGACAGCGCCGACGGCCGTGCATCGGTCACCCGGTTGGCAGACGCTCTGGGGCTGCGCCAGCCAACCGTGTCGCATCACTTGAAAGTGCTGCACGAGGACGGTCTGGTGCGGCGGTCGCCGGAGGGTCGACAGGTCTGGTACTCGATCGAGCCCGACAAAATCGACCGCGTCTCCGAACTCATCGGAGAGCCCGCGCCCGCGCAGGCTGACGACGTGCTGGACCGGATCAGCAGCGACCTCAGCGCCCGCTTCGCCGGCGTCTTCGCGCCCGAGACAGTTGACCGCTACGTCCGGGAGAGCCACCAGCTGCTCGCGAACGATGCGCACATCACCAGGCAGCTGACCTCGCTGACGTCCCGGTTCGCGGCCGACCGGCTTGACGCGCTCGCGCGCGAGCAAGGCGTCTCCACGCGGACGCCGGAAGTCTTGTTCGTCTGTGTGCAGAACGCCGGTCGGTCGCAAATCGCGGCTGCGATCCTTAAGCATCTGGCGGGCGATCGTGTGCGGGTGCGCACTGCCGGCTCAGAGCCGGCGGATGCGGTGCGGCCCACGGTTGTCACGGCGCTGGACGAGATCGGTGTCTCTCTGGCGGGGGAGTATCCGAAGCCGCTGACCGATGAGGTGGTGCGTGCTGCGGATGTGGTGATCACGATGGGCTGCGGTGATGCCTGCCCCATCTACCCGGGCCGTCGCTACCTCGACTGGGAACTCGATGACCCGGCCGGCCTCCCGCTCGCCCGCGTGCGCGAGATCCGCGACGACATCGAAGCCCGTGTTCGGGACCTCCTCGACACGCTCTGATGTGAACGCAGGCTGAACTTTCCCGCCTACCCGTTCCCTTAACCATAGATGCGCGTCTATGCTTTTCGTAGACCCACGAAAGCGAGGAACACCATGTCCGAGAAACCCACCGTCCTGTTCGTCTGCGTCCACAACGCCGGCCGTTCCCAGATGGCCGCCGGCTTCATGAAGGAGCTGTCCGGGGGAGCGGTCGACGTGCTCTCCGCCGGCTCCGAGCCGAAGGACCAGATCAACCCCATCGCCATCCAAGTCATGGCCGAAGAGGGCATCGACATCGCCAACGAAGTCCCGAAGATCCTCACCACCGACGCCGTGAAGGAATCGGATGTGGTGATCACGATGGGCTGCGGCGACACCTGCCCGATCTTCCCCGGCAAGCGCTACGAGGACTGGGAGCTCACCGACCCGGCCGGCCGTCCCGTCGACGAAGTTCGCCCGATCCGCGACGAGATCAAGCAGCGAGTGCAGAACCTGCTCGCTGAGATCCTTCCCGCCAAGGTCTGAACCATGACCCTCGACGTGGACGATCGCCGCGGCCTCCCCGGGCTCAGCTACCCGGAGGAGTACCTGCGGCGTCTGGCAGATGAGCTAACCGAGAAGTTCACCGGCATCTTCAACCGCGAGACGGTGGAGCGCTACGTGCTCGAGTCCTACACGGCACTCCTGCGTACCGCCAGCGTGAAAGCGCACCTGGCCACCCGCACCATCCACTTCGCCACCGAACGCCTCACCGCGCTCGCCCAGGCCAAGGGAGCGCTCAACGTCGGCGTGCCGGAGGTGCTGTTCGTGTGCGAGCAGAACGCCGGCCGCTCCCAGATGGCCGCCGTGCTCACCGAACACCTCTCCGGCGGCCGCGTCCACGTCCGATCCGCCGGCTCCGCCCCCGCGGACCAACTGAACCCCGCCGTGGTCGAGGCCATGAGCGAGATCGGGTTGGACCTCAGCCGCGAGTTCCCCAAGCCCCTCACCGACGACGTGGTGCAAGCCGCCGACGTCGTGGTGACGATGGGCTGCGGCGACGCCTGCCCGATCTACCCGGGCAAGCGCTACCAGGACTGGGAACTCACCGACCCCGCCGACCTGCCCATCGACCAGGTACGGCAGATCCGCGACACCATCACCGAGCACGTCCGCGCGCTCCTGACCAGCCTGGAAGCAGCCCCCGCATGAGCATCGAGAACGTCGTCGTCATCGGCTCCGGCCCCGCCGGATACACCGCCGCCAACTACCTCGCCCGCGCGGGTCTCGCACCGATCGTGCTGACCAGCTCCGTCGAGATCGGCGGCGCCCTGGTCAACACCACCGAGGTCGAGAACTTCCCCGGCTTCGTCGACGGCATCCAGGGCCCTGACCTGATGGACAAGCTGCGCCAGCAGGCCGAGAAGTTCGGGGCCCGCCTCGTCTACGACGACGCCACCGCCCTCGACCTCACCGGTGACGTCAAGACCATCACCACCGGCAGTGGCACCGTCTACCAGGCACACGCGGTCGTCCTCGCAATGGGCTCCGCCTACCGCAAACTCGGCGTCGACGGCGAAGAGCGACTTTCCGGCTACGGAGTGTCTTGGTGCGCTGTGTGCGACGGGGCGTTCTTCCGCAACCAGAACATCGCCGTCGCTGGCGGCGGAGACTCCGCCGTTGAAGAGGCGATGTTCCTGACCCGGTTCGCGGACTCGGTCACCCTCATCCACCGCCGCGACCAGCTTCGGGCCTCCAAGATCATGCAGGACCGCGCACTCGCGAACCCGAAGATCACGATGCGGTGGAACACTCAGATCGTCGAAGCCCACGGAGAGGACAAGCTCAGCCGGCTCAGCCTCCGCGACACCATCACCGGCGAGGACGGCGTCCTCGACGCGACCGGGCTGTTCATCGCTATCGGCCATGACCCGCGCAGCGCTCTCGTAGCGGGACAGGTTGATCTCGACCCGGACGGCTACGTGAAGGTCCAGCACCCCACCACCGAGACCAACCTGCCCGGCGTGTTCGCCTGCGGCGACCTCGTGGACCGCCGCTACCGGCAAGCCATCACTGCCGCCGGCACCGGCTGCTCCGCCGCCCTGGACGCCGAGCACTATCTGGCGGCACAAGGCCTAGGAACGCACACCGGGGCGGGTACTTCCGTCGCGGTGTCTGCCTAGGTGGCGGCGGTCGTCAGCCGCTTTCGTCTGAGAACCGCGCGAACCATCAGGGGCACGCCGACCACACTGGGAAGCACCCAGAACGTCCAGACTGGTAGCAGCTGCCAGACCGGCAAATGCGGACCGTTGTCTACGTAGAAGGCGGTCAGCATGGCGATGTACGAGACACCCATCGCCAGAATGTGCGGGACATCGCCTGGCCGGTGAAGGCGGCGGAAGATGAACCCATAGAGCCCTCCCACCACGCTGATGCCGCCAGCAAGGACGAGCGGCAGATCGGCCGGCCAGCGGAACCCGGCGAGAACGCAGGCAGTAGCAAAGACCACCAGAAGTGCCCCGAGATACCAGCGCCCAACACGGGGATGCCGTCCTGGACCCTTATGGGCGAGCATCGCAACAATCCCAGTAACGATCGCGACCAGCGCCGCCGCCACATGCACACTCAGGAAGGTCAAGAAGACCGCAGTCGTCGAGGCAACATCTAAACCTAAGAACGGTTCAAACTCGACCATGCTGCCCTCGCCTCAGCTCTAATCGCAACGATACGCGGCCAGGCAGCCAGCCGGCCCTGCAGGTCACTGTTGCGGACAGCGCAGGTCTTTCAAGGTTTGGACCTGCGCAACATAGGCAAGCTCCTCCACACATGCATTAGGTCAGTGCCCACTGTATAGTCATCGGATGCTGACTATTGCTTCCCGACTCGACGTAATGAACCGGCTAGGCCGTGCAATGGCAGATCCGACACGATCGCGGATCCTGATGACGTTGCTGGATGGCCCAAACTACCCCGCCCTCCTCGCCCGGCAACTGGAACTGACCCGCTCGAACGTGTCGAATCACCTCACCTGCCTCCGCGACTGCGGCATCATTGTGGCCGAGCCCGAAGGCCGTCAAACCCGATACGAACTCGCAGACCCGCACCTGGCGAAAGCATTGACCGCTTTGGTGGATGTAACGCTGGCGGTGGACGAAAACGCCCTATGCATGGACGAGACCTGCACCGTCCCCGGCTGCTGTGGGGGAGCGGTTCGATGACCGCGGCCGGCACCCTCAGTCAGGAACGGCGGGAACGTCTGCATCGTCGGGTGCGGTTCATCGTCGCCTTCACGATCAGCTACAACGTCATCGAGGCCATCGTCGCCGTGTGGGCTGGCACCGTGGCCGGGTCGGCCGCCTTGATCGGGTTCGGGCTGGACTCGGTGATCGAGGTCCTTTCGGCCCTCGCGATCACCTGGCAGTTCACAAGGAAAGACCCCGAGCGGTGGGAGAAGGCGACCGTGCGGGCGATCGGGATCGCGTTCTTCGCTCTCGCTGCGTACGTCCTGATCGATTCAGTACTGAGCTTGACGGGCGTTCAGGAGGTTGATCACAGCCCCGTTGGCATCGCGCTGACCGCGCTGAGCCTGATCATTATGCCGGTGCTTGCCTGGTTCGAGGTTCGCACCGGACGAGAGCTCGACTCCAAGAGCGTGCAGGCCGACGCGAAGCAGCTCATCCTGTGCATTTACCTTTCTGGGACTGTGTTCATCGGTCTGGTCCTCAACAGCCTGTTCAGCTGGTGGTGGGCCGATTCGGTGGCGGCACTGGTTGTGGCGGTTCTGGCGATCCGGGAAGGGATCGAAGCATGGCGGGGCGATATCGAATCGCCCTTCGACGTCCTCTCAGACATGGGTGAAGAGTAGACACGTCGCGTTGCCCGGCAGGGGCAGAAAGAGAAGATGTGTATGCAGATCGAGGTTCTCCACATCGATGAATGTCCGAACTGGGAAGCGGCGGGCGACCGGGTCAAGGAGGCGCTCGCCCAACTCGGGAAGACCGCGACAGTCGAGTTCCGACTGCTCAGCACGCCCGAAGAGGCTGCCCGAGTTCCGTTTGCTGGATCGCCGACCATCACTGCTGACGGCGAAGATCTCTTCCCCAGCGACGGAGGCACCCCGGATCTCGCCTGCCGGATCTACTTCACCCCGGACGGCGTTGCCGGCCTACCCACCGTCGAACAGCTGAGCCAGGCGATCGGCCACCATGAGCGCTGAGGAGACGGTGGTCTGTTCCTGCTGTGGCCGCGAGCGATTACGACGCAACGTGCACATGCTCGACGGTGGCGCCGCATACATCTGTCGACGCTGCGGACTCTGGGTCGCACTGCGATGGCGTCGAGATAAGACGTAGCCAGACCCAGCCCCGCTGGTCAGGGCATCAAGAGGACGTATGGAAGCAGGGGTACGGGAGCGCGAAAACCGCGCAGCCAACGTGCAGGAGACGCGCAATCTGACATAACGTACATTATCGGAAGGTGAATGTAGGTATGTCTAGCAAAGTATAGGCCTTTCCTATACTTCAACATACTTCGCTAGGCTTGGAGTCATGGATCCAGTTCGAAATCCCTACCAACCCGGCGCAGGACGTAAGCCTGCAGCGCTTGTCGGTCGCGACGATACTTTGCAGGACTGGCACAACGACCTACAGCGCGCTGAAGGCGGCCGTTCCATCCAGCCCACAGTTCTGTATGGACTTCGGGGCGTTGGAAAGACCGTGCTGCTCTCAGAACTCCGACGCAACGCGAGCCGACGCGAATGGATCGTCGCGCAGGTTGAGGGAGGCGGAGACAAAGGCGTGCGTGAACTCATCGGCGAAGCGCTCTACGCGCCGCTGGCGGACCTTGCCCGTCCGAGCGCCGGTCGACGACTCCTAAAAGCGCTCAAGACGGCAATCAGCTTCAAGGCTTCGTATGACACGAACGGAGTTTGGACGTTCGGGTTGGATCTCACGGAGGTCAGCGGTGGTGGTGCCAACACGGGCGTTCTCGAGACGGACCTACGCAAGCTAATTTCTGACCTTGCCGGCGCAGCTCAGGAAGAGAATGTTGGTCTGGCGATCCTGATTGACGAGGCTCAGGACCTCGACCAGCAGGAACTCACCACACTCTGCGTGATAGCGCACGCGGCCGCTCAGGACGATTGGCCTGTTGCTTTCGCATTCGCAGGGCTTCCTAGCCTTCCGCGGATTCTGGCCGAGGCGCGCTCATACGCCGAACGATTTCGGTACGTAAACGTGCGCGAGCTCACTGAGGGTTCAGCCGCGGAGGCTTTGACGATTCCGGCGGCTTCCGAGCACGCCCGATGGGATGACGATGCTATCGATGTTGTGATTGAAGCGTCTGGCCGATATCCGTATTTCCTTCAGCAGTTCGGCCAGGACTCATGGAATGCGGCATCCGGACCTGTTATCTCCGCTCAGGACGCGCTCCTGGGCGTCGCCCGAGGCAATTTGCAGCTCGATACCGGGTTCTTCCGCGTGCGCTGGGATCGTGCTACTCGCGGCGAGCAAGACTATCTCCGGGCGATGGCTGAGGACGGAGACGAAGGCAGCCAGTCGGGAGAAGTCGCAGCGCGACTGGGCCGTTCTGGAGCCAGTCTCGGCCCTGTCCGCGCGAACCTGATCAACAAGGGCCTTGTATACGCTCCCGAGCACGGCGTGGTCGCGTTCACAGTGCCGGGTATGGCTGCATTCGTCCTGCGCCAACAGAAAGCCTAGGGCGCGTAGAGGGTGCGGAATTGGCCGAGCAGGTCATCCTAGCGCCCGTCGAAAAGGCCGGAGTCCGTGGCGTATACCACAGCGTCCACGCCCACATGTCTGGCTCGAACCCAACCCGCCACACCAGCCCGGGGGTGGCCCGTGATTTCAAGATCCGGCACGCTCATCCGACGTATGCGAATGACTTCGCAGCAGCGATAAACATCGCCAGCAACAGCCAGCGGCTCACGTTCGCGAAGCGGTCGCGCCGGCGCCTGATCACCCAGCGAGGGGTTCATTCCCTTAAACCAGGACTGCACGGTGGTCGCGTCGTACCGCTCACGCAACAGCGCAGCCGCATGGTAGGGGTGCCGCAGCCGATCACGATCGGCTTCCCAGGGCTCACCCAAGGCATCGGCCCAGGCGGTCACCGAGCGGGCGGGCGGACTTCACCCCACCGATATACGCCACGAGGCGCACACCGAGGATGTCGCGCAACCGCGTCGCGAGATCAGCAAATGGAAGATGTAACAACTCACATTCCGGGGCACGCTCCCTGCCGCAGGACCCTCCTCGACGGCCGAGCTCACCAACGGCGTGTTGTTGGACCACTGCCGCCAGCCGGGGGTTAGCGTCGGGAGCCAGCGATCGAGCACGTTCGACGCCCAAAATCAGATTCCAACTGTTCGGAAGCGAAATGCGACCTCCTCTCGGCTCAACGCCTACCCGCAGGCCCTCTTGGTCACGGGTGGGGGTGATCCTTGTGGTCGTGGCGGTTCTCACCGCCTGGAATGGGGTCGCAGTCCCTCAAGCGTTCGCTGACAACTATCCATCGTGGGGCGACGTACAGGCCGCTCGGTCCGGTGAGGCTGCCAAGCAGGCCCAGGTCACTGCGATCTCCGCGCTGATTGCAGGGCTCAAAACACAAGCGAAAGCGGCCGAGGATGCCGCCGCCGCCCGGGAAAAGGACAACGAGGCGGCCCAGTTCGCCCTGACCGCCGGCCAGAACAAGTCGGACTTGCTAGCCGCCGAGGCTGCGCGACTGAAAGAGAAGTCCGAGACCTCACACCGGCAGTCGGCAGCGGTGATGGCAAAGTTGGCCCGCACGGGAAACCAGAACCTCACCGGGACCCTGCTGCTCAGCAAGTCGACCGACGCAGCCGGACTGCTATATCGACTGAGCAGCCTGGGAAAACTCACTTCAACGATCAACGGCCTGTACTCGCAAGCGGCTCAGGACAGCAACAATGCCAAAGCAGCCAGCGACCAGGCTGCCGCGGCAAAGGATGCCCTTGCTGCCCTTGCTACCGCGGCGAAGGCAGCGCTTGCAAAGGCCGTGCAGGCGCAAAGAGAGATGATCGCCGCCCTGTCGGCACAGACTGCCCACGAGAATGAACTCCAGGCCCAGCTGGCGTCGCTCACGAGCGCGACAGCGGTGACGGAACAGCAGTATCAAGCCGGAGTTGCGGCGCGCGCGGCTGCCGCAGCCGCAGCAGCAGCCGCCGCCGCCGCAGCCGCTCGTGCCGCGGGTCCCAGCGCGCCAGTAGCCACCGATGCGCGCGCGCTCGCCCAAGAGCTAATGGGATACGTCTCTGCCGGACAGCTATCCGGTTCCTACCCCGACCACATTATGGAGATCCAGTGGATCGCGGACGGCCGCTCGGTGCCAAACTGCGGGATCGACACCCAGATTCTCCAAGTAATGGTGATTGCTCTGCACACCTTTTCAAGCGTCGGCGTCAGCGACATCAACCGTCGCTGTACAGGCCAAATCGAAGGCGCCGGAATCAATTCACAGCACTACGCCGGAGGTGGCGGCCATGCGGTGGACTTCTACAGCCTGGGTGGCCGCTCCGCGACCGGCGCCGACGGCAACTCCTTGGCCCTGATCCGGGTCCTCGACCCGAGGATGCCATACGGTTCGGGCCTAGGTCAGAGCACCTGCCGACGAAACGCAGGAAACGAGCCCTCCCTGCACAACTTCCAAGACTTCGACGACACCTGCAACCACCTCCACATCAACGATCCGATGTAGCTCCGCGCAACCCGCTGCCAGGACGACCAGCACCAGCTCGGACGCCGGAATGTGACAATTCGGTAACGAACACATACCATTACGGGGTATTCCGATCTGCTCCCCCGGCGAAAGGCACTGTGTGACACGCTCGAGCACACTTGCTGGTTCATCATCGACCCCCCACCTCGCGCCGGCACACAATGGCGGTCCACCGCATCGGCGAGAGCGCGGAGCCGACCGGGGAAGTCCAGGGCAGGCGTTCTCGTCCCGCCGCGAGAGGCATACTTTCGAGCGCTCATCCGGGCCTGGAGCCCGTGTCGCTTCCATTTCGCAGACAGCTCTCACGGGTGGGGATAGGTCTGACGGGCTCCAGAGGCCCGCGCCAACGAACGACACATTCGGGGGAGACCCGCCTGACCGAGAGAAGGCGCTGGCTGCCCTTGATGCCCTTTCCGCCCAACACTTCCGGGAACTGAGAAGGCCACCACTCCTACAGACCAAAGCGGCCGATCATAGATCGGAAGCCGACCGGTCCAGCGCTAGCAGAACCCGGAGGGGATGGTCGGCGAAGGCCATCGTGATCCTGGCCGCGAGTGGCCTTGTTGGTACCACTGCGCTGCCGGCGTATGCCTCGATGGCGGATGGCTCGTCCGGACCGTCCCGCGCCAGCGTTGCAGTACAGACCCTCACTGGTAGCGGGGAAGCGGTGTCAACGGCGAGCCGAGAGGGCTTCTCGATTACCGAGAACAGCGCGAAACTCGATTCAACGGTCGAGTCGACAGTGTCGCCAACGGTGCAGCGGTTGGCGCAATCTCTTATGGTTGCTGTCGGCCAGGGCCGCTTGACCGGCTACGCCCCGGACCACATTCCGGAGATCCGAAACCTTGCGGAGGGTCGCGCCGTTCCCGGTTGCGGCGTCGACTACCGGGTACTGCAAACGATCGAGGTGGCGTTGGCGAACTTCGCCACGGTTGGCGTCAGTGACATCAACAGGCAGTGCACCGGCCAAATCGAGGGTGCCGGTAGTGCGTCATCACACTATGCCAACGGGGGAGGCCACGCGGTTGACTTCTATCTCCTGAACGGTCACCCACTTACCGGTGGCGACCCGGAATCGTTGAAGCTCATCCGCGCGCTCGACCCCGTAATGCCACCAACCACGAACCTCGGTCAGGTGGGATGCCGCAGCGCCATTAGCGTGACCAACTTCCTCCCGTTCGACGATACGTGCGATCACCTGCACATTGACTTCCGCCAAGCGCAAGGAACCACTCTCACGATTTAGACCCGACCGTACGAGGCGAGGCGAGGCCTATTTGCCTGCCTCGCCCTCAACCCCATTCGCTAAGATGCGGTGCTAATACCCGCCACCTCTAGGACACTGCCGACATGACGACCACGTACGATCACGACCCGAGCCGGGCGGCTCGTGCGCGTGCGCGCCGGGTTGTCGTGACAATGTTGTCGTTGCTGGCATTGGCGCTCGGTATGTTCGTGATGACATCGATGAGCACGGCCCACGCACACGATTCCGTGGCAGCTTCTTCGGCAGGCACGCATTCGGGCGGCCACCAGTTTGAAGTCCACCCTGTGGCGGGGCCGCTTGCGGGCGTGGGGTCTGAGCAGGCCGCCTTGTCGAGCACACCGGCACAGCAGTGCGACAGCGTTTGCGAACTCGGCTGCGCACTTGCCGGCGCTGCCTGTGTCCTTGTGGTGATTGCGGTGGCGGTCTCGCTATTGGCGATCCATCGAGGGCTGGCGTTGCTCGACGTAGCCCAACGGGGCGCGCCTGTTGTGCTGTTCTCAGCCGCCCGTACCTTGGTTCAGGCCCCCTCCCTGCTCGCGCTTTCGATCAGCCGTACCTAAACCGGCTCCCAACAGCGCAACAGCGCCTCGGCGCTAATCGCGCAGCGCCTCGCGCAGCGAACAGCGACCATTCGCAGACATCTGCGCCCTCTTGGTTTCTGGCCGCCTGTGATGACCGCCCATCGACCGATGCCTACCGCATCCGTCACCGAACCGATCCCTTATCTGGTCTCATAAGCGCAGCTTTTCACCTGTATTCCAGACCGTCCTAAACACCGAGCCGACCCGTCTCTCGTCCTCGCGTGTTGACCCGTCGGAGCCCCATTCACGATGCACACACATACTTCCTCTCTGACTTCGAGCGCTAATGTTTCGTCGGCAGCCCAGTACGGATCCCGTCGCGCCCGACACAATGCCGAGCGACGACCGCCCACCGCAACTTCAGCGACCTCTCGCCGGCAAGTGACACCTCGCAAGAGGTGGGCGCCATTGGCGGCCCTATCGCTAGCGGGGACCCTGTTCGGAACGTACGCGCTTCCGGCCTACGCGATCGTGCCCGGCGAGACACAGCAAGTGGCGACCGCCCGGCCCGGTGACCTGCAGACGATGACCACGGTGTCCGCGCAGTCGGCTGTTGTCACGCGCGATGTCGTGTCGGTTAGCGCGCCCCCACCAAAGCCGGTGCCTGTCACGAAACTGAAAGCCGCCGGGTTCACGTCGACCGCCAACACCTTCACGAACAATCCGGCGTCGCCAATTCAATGGCCGTTCGATGTCGGCGTACCGATCAGTGACGGGTTCGGATATCGAGTCTCTCCGTGCTCAGGCTGCTCCTCCTACCACGAGGGAATTGACATGAACCCCGGGGCCGCAACGCCGATCCAGGCGATCGCAGACGGGGTCGTCAGGGAGGTCGGGAACCCAGCGGGCAGCCTCGGCGTCTACGCGATCATTGACCATCAAATCGATGGGCAGACCGTCAGCAGCCTCTACGCGCACATGGCCTACGGCTCCCTGAACCTCAGCGTCGGAGAAACGGTCAAAGTCCGCCAACTAGTCGGCCTCGTCGGAAGCACCGGCGCAAGCACCGGCGCCCACCTCCACCTCGGCATCTCCGTCAACGGAACCCCTGTCGATCCATACGCGTGGCTCACGCAGAGAGTGAAGTAACCATGCGAACACACCGGATAACACGCTCATGGACCGTCGCTGCCACCGCCGCCCTCGCCGCCGTGGCGCTCAGTGGGTGCACCGCAGCCGGCGCGGCCACCGCAACGATGAACGACCTCGGCCACGTACACGGGCTGGACTCCACCGGAGGCCGCATCTTCGCCGCCACCCACCAGGGTGTGTGGGCGCTCGATGCTGCGCAACTCAATGATGGCTTCGCATCGGAAAAGACCGCCCGGGTCGGAGACGGAACCCAGGACACAATGGGATTCACTGTTGCCCGTTCCGGGGTCATGTTCGCCTCGGGGCATCCGGACCCTGCCAATAACGCGCACCAGGACCCAGCCAATCTCGGACTGATCGAAAGCACCGACGCCGCTCGAACTTGGTCGACCGTTTCGCTCGCCGGTCAAACCGACTTCCACGACATCACCACCGCCACCACCGGTGATGCCCAGGTGCGTGTCTACGGATACGATGCGGCCCGCCAAATTGTCCGGATTAGCGATGACAGCGGCCGGAACTGGCACGACGGTGCCACCGTCGCCCTCCGCAAGCTTTCGGTCAACCAGAATGCGCCGGACACCGTCCTTGCCACCACGCAGACAGGCGTGCAGATCAGTCGCGACGCCGGTGCAACGTTCGCGCCCCTACCTGGCACCCCTGCGCTCTTTCTGCTTTCGCCGATCGACTCCACGGCGGGAAGCTTCGTCGGCGTCGACACGGACAAGAAGATCTGGACCTCCGTCGACGACGCTGCGACGTGGACCCCGAAGGGGACCTTCCAGTCACTTCCCGGGTCACTGGCAACGGTGAAGGGCTCCTCCAAGCTGTGGATTCTCGGCACCGATAGCCGCGGGATCGTGGCAACACCGGATGACGGCATCACTTGGACGGTACTCGTCGGAGGCACCCCTTGACTAGAACGCGGGATCACTTGTGAACGGCTCAGCTCGGCGAGGACGGCTGTGGCGGCGTCCGCTGCTGGGGCTGCTGGTGGCGTCGGTCGTCACCAGTGCGCTCATCACCGCCGGCCCGGCGCAGGCGGTCAGCTATCCTTCCTGGCCAGACGTTGAAGCGGCACGCTCGAGTGAAGCGTCGAAGAAGGCAGAAATCGACCGGATCAACGGACTGCTGAGCACTCTCGATACGAGCGTGCGCAGGTCGCGGGAGGCCGCCGTCCAACGCGGAGTGGAGTACGAGAAAGCGCAATCGAAACTCGATTTCGCAACCTACCGGGCGAACACATTGCGCGGTCAGGCGGGGGAAGCCCGAGGCCGAGCCGATGTGTCACGTGCGCGGGTCGGCAGGCTGGTTGCCCAACTGGCACGGTTCGGCAACGCAGACCCCACCACCCAGCTGCTTGTAAACGGGGAACGGGCAGACGCGTTGCTCTTCCAGCTCGGCACAATGAGCAAACTCAGCCAGAACTCCAACAAGGCTTTCGCCGCCGCCAGCACCGACGCGAACACGGCCAAGGCACTGACCGACCAGGCGACCGTCGCCCAAGCAGCGCTTGCCGACCTCAACCGGGAAGCCGAGAAGGCGCTCCAGAACGCAGTCGCGGATGCGACCGCCGCCCAAACCCAGTTGGTTGAACAGCAACAGGTGCAAGGAACCCTCCAAGCCCAACTCTCGGTGCTGGTTGAAAACCGGAAAGCGACCGAAGCCGACTTCAGCAAGGGCGAAGCAATACGGCGGCAGCAGCAGGCCGCCGCCGCCGCCGCCGCCGCAGCAGCGGCAGCGGCAGCGGCAGCAGCAGCAGGCGGGGCAGGATCATCTGCCGACGGTGGACAACTCAGCGGACAAGGGTGGACAAAACCTGTCACCGGCTGGATCAGCGACCGGTTCGGACCGCGCCCGAACAGACCGACGGCTAGCTCAGGTGCATTCCACTATGGCACCGACCTCGCAGCCGGCTGCGGCACCCCGATCTACGCCGCCACCGCGGGCCGTGTCGTCTACGCAGGCTGGCTGGGAACGTACGGAAACTGGGTTCTCCTCGACCACGGATCCGATGTGATGACCGGATACGCCCACATTCGAGAGGGCGGCGTCCTGGTCAACGTCGGCCAGACCGTGCAGGCCGGACAGAACATCGCCCAGGTCGGAACCACCGGCGCATCCTCTGGCTGCCACCTGCACTTCGAGGTGCGTGTCGGTGGCAACCGCGTCGACCCGCAACCCTTCATGGGCGCGAGAGGAGTCACCCTTGGCTAGGATCAGCGCTCGAGCCAGAAGGATCCGGACTGCGATCCTCGCTGCGGCAGCCGCCGTCACGCTCGCCGTGACCATTTCCGGATGCAGCAGCAACGATGCTCTCGCGCAGCAATTCAAAGACGGCTCCGGCAAGAACTTTGTGGCCGGCGACGGCACCATCACCGAAATCCAACCCAAGAACCGGACCGCAGCGGTCCGGTTCGCCGGAAAGCTGGAAGACGGAAACGTGGTCTCCTCCGCCGCCTACGCCGGCAAAGTGCTGGTCCTCAACTTCTGGTACGCCGGCTGTGCCCCTTGCCGGGCGGAGGCGCCTGATCTGGAAAAGAATAACAGCAAGTTCAGCGGTCGCGGAGTCGAGTTCCTGGGTGTGAATGTGCGCGATCAGGCCGACACGGCGCTCGCTTTCGCACGCACCTACGGCATCACCTATCCGTCCGTCCTGGACGCTTCGGACGGTGCCATGCAGCTCGCGTTCAGCGGGGTGGTGGCCCCGAACGCGGTACCCACCACGTTGGTCGTCGACAGGCAAGGGCGGGTCGCAGCCCGTGTACTCGGGCAGCTTCCCGACGCGTCCGTACTCACCGCACTGATCAGCAGGGTCCTCAGCGAGCAAGGACCTTAACAGCGAACCCCGCCGTCATCGACGGCCGGATGAGCCCACAATTCCCTCTTGAGTGAAAGACAGATCATGCTCCACCGGTTCAGTATCCCCAGCCCCGACCCCGCGTTCGCGCAATTCCAGATCGGCCCGCTCACGATCCACACCTACGCCCTCTGCATCCTCGCCGGGATCGTCGCAGCAACACTCATCACCTCCAACCGGCTGTCCACCCGCGGCGCCGAACGTGGCGTTGTCCTCGACATCATTCTCTGGGCGGTCCCGCTCGGAATCGTCGGCGCACGGTTCTACCACGTGTTCACCCACACCGGCGACTACTTCTATCCAGGCGCGAACCTGTGGAACATATTCGCCATCTGGGATGGCGGCAACGCCCTCTACGGGTCGCTACTCGGCGGCGCGGTCGGCGCCTACATCGGCTGCCGCCGCACCGGGATCCGGTTCTGGTCATTCGCCGATGCCCTCGCTCCCGCCCTGCTTGTCGCGCAAGCGTTGGGACGGTTCGGGAACTATTTCAACCACGAACTCTTTGGCCTTCCCACCACCTTGCCATGGGGGTTGCAAATCGAAGCCAGCAATCCGAAGTTCCCGGCCGGCCTGCCCGCCGCCACCCTCTTTCACCCACTGTTTCTGTACGAGATCATCTGGAACCTGATCGGCGTCGGAATCATCCTGCTCCTAGAGCGTCGCGTCGCCCTGCGCTGGGGGAAAGCGTTCGCCCTCTACCTGATCTGGTACGGACTCGGCCGCAGCTGGTTGGAAGCCATCCGGATCGACCCCACCAGTGATGGGTTCTTGAGCATCCCGGCCAACGTCTGGGCGTCCTTCGCCGCCGTCGCACTCGGCATCGTGCTCTTCGTCGTCCAAACCAAACGTCATCCGGAACCAGAATCGTCACCATATCGCGACGGCCGCGAACCAACGCAGGGGTCCGACGAGGGCGAACGGATTCAAACCGAAAGCACAACCTCCTCTCGGGGTGGCCGCGATGACAACCACAACTAGCCGCAAATCGTCGTGTCGAAGGGTCAGTCATGTCGCGACCGCTTGACCACATCGACACGCCACCCCAGCGCACCCCTGGCGGATCCGACTACAACCAGCCGCGACTGACTCTGACCGGTTGGCTGCGTTGGATGTGGCGGCAGCTGACCAGCATGCGCGTCGCCCTGTTCCTGTTGCTGCTTCTCGCTCTCGCGGCCGTCCCGGGGTCGCTGGTGCCACAACGCAGCTCGGATCCCAACGGAGTCGTCCAATACTTCAAGGACAACCCGTCACTGGCACCAATCCTCGACAAGCTGCAAGCATTCGACGCATACACCTCATTCTGGTTCTCCAGCATCTACCTGCTGCTGTTCATCTCGCTGATCGGCTGCGTCCTGCCACGCACGGTTCATCACCTTCGAGCCTTGCGCGCCGCCCCACCGAAAACGCCCGCCCGGCTGTCCCGGATGAGCGGCTACCGTGCCGTTCAGATCCCCACCGACCTGCGTGATGCGACGGGTGTACCGGTCACCGTTCCGGCAGCCGTTGAGACCGCAAAGGACCTGCTGCGCAAACGCGGCTACCGGGTCGCGCTTTACGAAGGAAGACGAACACCGGACGGGTTCGAGATGTCGGTCAGCGCCGAGCGCGGCTACCTCCGGGAGGCCGGAAACCTTCTCTTTCACATTGCGCTGGTGGGAGTCCTGGTGGCCGTCGGTGTCGGTGGCGGGTTCGGGTTCAATGGCAACCGAGTCGTCGTGGAGGGCCAGTCGATGATCAACACTCTCGCCGCCTACGACTCCTTCAACCCGGGCCGGTTCTTCAACAGCAACAGGCTCACCCCGTATTCCCTCACTCTCGACAAACTCGCCGTCACCTACGAAACCGAAAACAAGAGCGCCCGCGGATTGCCAACCGACTACACCGCGACGGTCACCACGCAACAGCAAGGGTCACCGGTCAAGGACAAGGCGACGATCAAAGTAAACGAACCACTCAACATCGGCGGCACCGACGTCTACCTGCTCGGCAACGGTTACGCACCCCGGATCACCGTCCGCGACCCGGCTGGCCGCGCCGTGTTCAGCGACCTCGTGCCCTTCCTCCCACAGGATGCCAATCTCACCTCGCTCGGTGTGGTGAAAGTCCCCGACGGGTTGGGAAAGCAGGTCGGACTGATCGGGTTCTTTTACCCCACCAAGGCGACCTCGAGCACTGGCGCGTTCTTCTCCGCTTACCCGGACCTGAAAGATCCAGTCCTCACCCTGAATGCCTACGCCGGGGACCTCGGCCTCAATACCGGGCAACCCAAATCGGTGTATGCGCTCAACACGTCCACCCTTACCCAACTCACTGGCGGGAAAACCGGGGTCCAATCCCTGGAGCTCAAACCCGACCAAACACAGCAGCTACCCGGCGGGCTGGGCTCGGTGACCTTCGACGGCGTCTCCCGGTTCGCCTCCTTCGAAGTTCACCACGACCCCGCCCAAGGCTGGGTGCTGCTGTTCGCCATCGGCGCGCTCGGCGGCCTCTTCACTTCCCTCTTCGTCCCGCGACGACGGTTGTGGGTGAAGGTCATCGGACGCGCCGGCGACCCACTCCGCGTCGAGTATGCCGGCCTTGCCCGTGGTGACGACCCCCAATTGGAGGCAACCGTCGCTGCCCTCACTGCGGCCCACTCCGCCACGCTCCGTGACGTGGCGAGCGGGTCACCGGAGAACACCGATCCGAAGGAACCCTCATGACTCAATCCCTGTCGCAACTCTCTGTCCTGCTCCTCATCTGTGCGATGGCCGTTTATGCTGCCGCGTTCATCGCGTTCGCGATCGATCTGGCACGCCGTGGAGCTCAGGTAACCGCCACCGTGCCAAGCGCAGTCGCACGACGAACCCAGACAGCTGCGGCTACCACCAGTGACAGCCGTCCCATCGGCGGCGTGACCGCGACCCTCACCCGGCTCAGCGGCCGCCTCGAGAACGGACCGACGCAGAGGGGTTCCACCCCAAGAAGTCTCCAGGTCGGCTATATCCTCACGATCAACGGGTTCGTACTCCATCTCGGCGCTGACATCCTCCGTGGGATCGCCGCCAGCCGGGTGCCCTGGGCGAACATGTACGAATTTTCGATGACCGGCACCCTGATCATCGTCGGTGTGTTCCTGTTGGTGACCCTCCGATATGACCTCCGCTTTCTCGGCTCGTTCGTCACCGGGCTGGTGCTCGTGCTGCTGGGCATTTCAAGCATGCGCTACTACGTCGAGGTTGCCCCGCTCCCGCCGGCCCTGCAGTCGTACTGGCTCGTCATCCACGTGATGGTGGCCATCATCGCTACCGGATTTTTCGCTCTGGGATTCGCCCTGTCAGGGGTGCAGCTCGTGCAATCGCGAAGGGAACACCAAATCGCCGAGGGCGCACCAGCGCCAATGCACTTCCTCAGCACTCTGCCGAACGCGTCAACGCTCGAGAACCTCGCTTACCGAGTCAACATCGTCGGCTTTCTCCTCTGGACCTTCACTCTCATCGCCGGATCGATCTGGGCGGAAAAAGCCTGGGGTCGGTACTGGGGCTGGGACACCAAAGAAGTGTGGACCTTCATCATCTGGGTGACCTACGCCGGCTACATCCACGCCCGAGCCACCCGCGGCTGGCGCGGCTCGCGGTCGGCCTGGTTAGCCATCATCGGCTTCTGCGCCGTGATGTTCAACTTCGGCATCGTGAATGTCTTCTTCAAGGGCCTGCACTCCTACAGCGGTCTTTGACCCCAGTCCCATTTCCCAACGACACTCCCCACCCGAAAGGCACATCATGGTACGAAAGAACAAGGAGGAGCCGCCCCGCCGGCGCTCCACCCACGAAGACGTCAAACCCACCCCGGAACAACTCCGCGCCCGCTACCTCCGCAAACGCCGATTCCTGCGCATCGGCCAAGGCCTCATGGCAATCGGTCTGATCGTCGGTCTGCAGCATTGGCTCGCCCACCTCGGCGTTTTTGGCGCCCAGCCGCCTGGCTGGGTCGACCTCGCCGCCGGCTACCCGCTGGCCGCCGTTCTGCTCGTCGGCGGCGCCATCACGGCCGGCCAAAAGTGAACCTCCCGGCGCGGACACCAATGCGGGCGGAACGGTAATGGGAAACGGTTTCGCTGCGATCGCTGCTAACGGCGGCCTACTGCTGGCCATTCCAGTGGCCGTGCTTGCCGGATTGGTATCCTTCGCCTCTCCCTGCGTTCTACCGCTCGTCCCCGGCTACCTGGCCTACGTTGGCGGCGTCTCTGGGCCAGATGCCCGCAAAGGCCGCCGACGGACGGTTACCGGTGTGGCACTATTCGTGCTCGGCTTCGCAATCGTCTTCATCGCCTACGGAGCCCTCTTCGGTGCGTTCGGATCGTGGATGATCCGCTGGCAGGACCTCATCACCCGCATCCTCGGCCTCCTGGTGATCGTGATGGGTCTCGCCTTCATCGGCACGTTCTCGATCTTCCAACGCACCCTCAAATTGCCGATCCGGCCAGCAACCGGCCTCACCGGCGCACCCCTCCTCGGACTGGTCTTCGGGTTGGGCTGGACACCCTGCATGGGCCCGACCCTCGCCGCGGTTCTCTCCCTCAGCCTCTCCAGCCAATCCGCGCTGCGCGGTGCGGTTTTGACCGGCTTCTACGCACTCGGGCTGGGCATCCCCTTCATACTGCTCGCGCTCGGATTCGCATGGATGGCCGGAACCATCGGCTTCCTCCGACGCCACATTCGCACGATCAACATCGCCGGCGGAACACTCCTAATCCTGATCGGTGTCCTGATGGTCACCGGCGTCTGGTCCGCCTGGATCTACAGCCTTCAGGCGCTGATCGGCGGCGTCACCCTGCCGATCTAGCCACAAATCCATCAGCCAACCAAAGGAAGCGTCAAACACACGAGGAACCTATGGAACCCCATACCGCGCGGAAACCCTCAGACCACCGGCCGGTCCGCCTCCACCTGGTCTACACGAGCGTCTGGTCGGTCGCGAAAGTGTCCCTCCTCGCCGGGCTGATCTTGGCGGTCGTGACAGCCGTGTCCGGCCTCATTCTGTGGACAGTATTGGACCAGAGTGGCGTGCTTAATCAGCTGGATTCCATCCTGTCCGGCCCCGCCCCAGCCGACGCCGCGAGCACAGCCAGTGTGAAGAAGATCGTCAACCCTGGCACCGTCATACTCATGTCATCCGCGCTCGGTCTTCTCGGAGCCATCTTCACCATGGTTGTCGGCGCAATCGTTGCGCTCCTGTACAACGTCAGCGCACGATTCACCGGTGGTCTCTTCGTCGGTTTCCAACGCGATTGACCGGAGCCTCTCCCAATCACCACTAGACGGCGCACCGGTTGGTTAGGCACGGCGGGGTTTCGATCGTCACATGTGCATTGCGAAAACCCTGACAAAGGACCCCACCAACGCGAGGAAGACCCCGCACGCTGCGGTGATGAGGAGTGTCCGGTGTTTGCGGAAGTTGGGGGAGAGGGCCGGCTCTGATGGGGCTCCCGTCTCCCACCAGGGCTGGTCGCGTTCTTCGTCCTGCACTTCTTTGCCTGCTTCGGTCTTCTATGGGGTGACGTCGATGACCATGGTGAGGCCGCCGGCGCCGTCCTGCTCGACGTTGTTGTTCGTCGTGTGGTGATTGATGTGGCAATGGATCAGCCATTTGCCGGGCGCACGGGCCTTCCACAGTACGTCGTAGCGTTGCCCGGGGCCAACGTTGACGGTATCGGCCTGGAACCGGGCCGACGGGGCGAGCGTGACCCCGTCCCGGGCGACCACTTCGAACGGTCCACCGTGGATGTGCATTGGGTGGATATCGACCGAGTTCGTTCCGATGAACCGAACTTTGAGCGTCTGTCCAACGTTCATCCGAATCGTCTCCGTCGCCGGATAGGCCTTCCCGTTAATCGTGAAGTAGTTCGCCAGAACGCCCTCCATCGGCATGGCCGGCCAGGTCAGCCCATTCCGGCTCAGCCATTCGCCAAGCTGGATGGTGTAGTCCACATCCGCGCGAACCGCGTCGGACGAATTCGCTGGCGCGATGATCAATGCCCCATAGAGCCCCAGCGACTCCTGTCGGTCGGCGTGGTCGTGCGAGTGGTAGAAGAACGTGCCAGCCTGCTTGACCGTGAATTCGTAAGTGAAGGCTGTGCCGGGATCGATGGGATGCTGGGTGATCTGGGCAGGTCCGTCCATGTTGTTGGGGATGTCGAGGCCGTGCCAATGCACCGTTGTCGATTCTGGCAGCTTGTTGGTGACATTGATGCGCACGCGATCGCCTTGCACCATGTTCAGCCGCGGGCCGGGAACCTGCCCGTTGTAGGCGTACGCGTCCACCCAGAGGCCTGGGAGGATCTGCCACTTAATGAGCGATGCAGTGAGGTCGAACTCTTTCACCCCGCCGACCATGTGCGCCTCGAGCGGTCGGTCACCGCGCGCGTCAGCCGTTGCTGTCTCGGTCACGTCCCGGGGGTCGACTGCTGCCATGTCGCGCATTGCCGCGCCCGGAGTGTCGCGGGTCATGATCATCCCGGGCGGCATGATCGCCCCACCGACGTCCTGAGCGCTCAGCGACATGTTCACCGCGTTCGACGGTGCGGAGATCCCCGCAACCAAGGCGATCACGCCAACGAAGGCGACTGCCGCCACCTGTGGCCGAGTTGGTTGGCGCGCCCCGCGCTCGCCTCTACCCGCCATACCCGGCATGGCCTTCTGGTCGTGACTACGGTCCCCATCATTGTGCGTGCCGGCGTGGCGTGTGGTCATCAGACCGTGCTTCAACCCCTTGTAGACCAGCCACACGTTTGCCGGATACGCGAACGCAAAACCTGCGGCGACGCCCACCGACATCACTCCCCAGAACAGAAGCTCGGTTGGTTCCATCGCCCGCATATCCGTACCCATCATCAGCAGCGTCATCACGGGCGCCATCCCCGCCATCATGAAGTTCATGCTGATGAATTCCGGCAGGAACGTGCTCCGCACGTTCTGCAGATACGTCCCACCCATCAGGCTCTTCATGAAAAGGGACTGGAAGATCAGCAGCCCAAACGCGAACCCAGCCAGGTACTCAATGATCAGGTCCAACCACATCGGAAGGCCGAGGACGGCGGTGATTGCCGCCGCTGCGATGATGCCGGTGGCGTCACCGGCCACGCAGTGGATCGTTGAACCAACGCCCTGCTTCCACAACGGTTTGGTGAACTCTTCATGCTCGCCGGGATGCGGTTCCTTGTCGACCAGCACGTAGAGCAGCAATCCAATCGGACCGAGGTAGAGCGTGACGAGGATGAAACCCCATTTCATCACTGTCGGCTCCGGGTTCTTCCGGAACTGATCGACGGCGACGTACAACGTGGAAATCCCGGCCAGCAGGAACCAGACGACCAGGAAATAGTCGATCGGTTGGATAAGCACAGCGCACCCTTTCCAGGGCATGGACGCGCATACCCCCGCGGGGTAGAAATTACGCCACAGACAACCTCGCTGCAACGAGAGCTGTCAGATTCGCCGGTAAGAGTGCGCAGAACTGAGAATGCGCCGGGTGCGTTTCTCTCCGTATACCGCTGGCGGGTATCTTCGAAGGGTGGCAACGAGCAAGTCGCGAGTACAGACCGGGATGACGAGACTTCTCGCCCGGCTCTCTATCGTGTTCGCGTTGATCGCCGGAATCGCGGCCATGCACTCGGCGATCGATATGCCGATGGCGTCCCTACGCCCGACCGCTCCGGTAACAGCCGAGCAGGCTGAGCTGCCTTCGTCGGGGACGGAGTTGGTTGCCCACACGATGCCGCTCACCTCGATGCCGACGGTCGGCACAGCCAACCTCTCAGCGGTCGAGAAACTGATGGGCTCGATGACCCATGACGCCATGCACGCCTGCCTGTTCCTCGTGATCGCGGCGGCTCTGCTTCTTCTTTGCTTTCCCTCCGTGGGCGACAAACTTCCAGTCAGCCACCCGCGTCTCACGCTCCACCGGCGGCCGGGCACTGCGATGCGCGGAACCGACCGGACTCTGGCTCTCCAGGTACTACGGATTTAGAGGCTCGTGGGAGAACTCTGCGCTGAGTTCCTTTCCATGAACGCAACCTCAACAATTCACCCACCATTCTTTGGAGTACCCATGAAAATCGCAACCCGTCTCGCCCTCGCCGGCGTCGTCATTGCCGCCGGCGGGCTCCTCGCCGGCTGCACCAGTTCCGGCATGGGCGACATGTCCGGCATGTCCCATTCGTCCTCGACGGCCGCCGCGTCCCACAACACCCAAGACGTCACCTTCGCCCAGATGATGATCGTGCATCACGAAGGCGCAATCCAGATGGCTGACCTCGCTCCCACACGGGCGACTTCCACCCAGGTGAAGGACCTGGCCGCGAAGATCAAGGCCGCCCAGCAGCCCGAAATCGACCTGATGAAATCGTGGCTGAAGTCGTGGGGAGAACCGACCACCATGGCCGGCATGGAGATGTCCACTCCGATGCCGACCGACACGTCCAGTATGGGCTCGATGCCGGGAATGACAGCGCAAGATATGGCTGGTCTGAAAGCAGCAACCGGTGCCGCGTTCGACAAGCAGTTCCTTACCCTGATGATCCAGCACCACCAGGGCGCGATCACCATGGCTGAACAAGAGCAGTCCGGCGGCAAAGATAGCGCCGCGAAGAAACTCGCCGACAACATCGTCAAAGCGCAGACTCAGGAGATCGCCGACATGAAGGCCATGCTGGCCGCGCTCGGCTAGGCGTTTCGGCCTCGGTCTGATTCGACCCCGGTGGGGTGGACCACGCATTCCCCCTGCGCCACCTCACCGGGCCCCTTCTTCTGCTTGCTTCACTCTGCGAGGTTCCTTCATGCCCACTTCTCCGATCCCTTCGGGCCCGCTGTCTCGACGCGCCCTTCTTGGTGCGAGCCTCGGCGCGGCCACTCTTGCGGCATTGGCCGCCTGCACGCCGGCGACCCCGACTTTGATCTCACCGACGTCCGCTGCTGTCGTTGCGGCCGAGAAAGCGCGCCGCCGCACGGGACGCGTCGCCACCGTCGGGTTGGACGCGAAACCAGCCCAGCTCGACCTCGCCGGTCGGGTCGCGAACACCTGGACGTTTGGCTCGACACCGGCGCCAACCATCCGGATCCGTGCCGGCGACACCGTTCACGCTCGGGTATCCAATGGGCTAGCGCAGCCGACCTCGGTGCATTGGCACGGCATCGCCCTGCGCAACGACATGGACGGTGTGCCCCCACTGACCCAATCCGCGATCGCCGCCGGTGACGCATTCACTTACAACTTCACCGCCGAGCACCCCGGCACCTACTGGTTCCACCCGCATGTGGGCGTCCAGATCGACCGTGGCCTCTACGGGGCATTGATCGTCGATGACCCGCGGGAACCCCTGGCGTATGACGAAGAGTGGGTTGTCATTCTTGATGATTGGCTCGACGGAGTCACCGCCACGCCCGACCAAGTCCTGGCCGATCTCTCCAAAGGGATGGGATCGATGGGGATGGACGGCATGCTCATGCGGATGGGGAACATGCTTATGGGCACCAATTCGGCGCTGCTCGGCGGCGACACCGGCGACGTCTACTACCCGCTGTATCTGATCAACGGCCGGTCGGCGGCCGATCCGGAGACGTTCACCACAAAACCTGGCTCCCGGGTGCGCATCCGGTTCATCAACGCCGGTGCTGACACTGCCTTCCGGGTCGCCCTCAGCGGCCACACCCTCACCATCACGCACACCGACGGCTACCCGGTCCAGCCCAAAGAAGTCGACAGTGTCCTGATCGGGATGGGGGAGCGGTACGACGTGATCGTCACCGCCGCAGACGGGGTTTTCCCGCTTGTCGCCGCCGCCGAGGGCAAGGACGCGGCCGCGTACGCCGTCCTCCGCTCTGGCGGCGGGACCGCACCGGCTGCGTTGAAGACGCTACCCGAACTCAACTCCACCCGAATAGGCGTCGCCAGCGACCTGACCGCAGCCGATGCCGTACAGCTGAAAACCCGCGGCATCGACCGAACGGTCACGATGAAGCTATCCGGCGACATGAACTCCTACAGGTGGGCTATCAACGGCCGCCGATTCGACCCGAACCGGCCATTGCAGGACTCACTCATTGTCCGCGAAGGGGAGCGGGTGAGACTGAAATTCGTGAATTCCACCACCATGTGGCACCCGATGCATCTCCACGGCCACACGTACCAGCACCCGAACGCGGGGCCACGCAAAGACACCTCGATCATCCTCCCGGGCAAGAGCCTGGAGGTCGACTTCGACGCGAATAACCCGGGACAGTGGCTGAGCCACTGCCACAACATCTATCACGGCGAATCCGGCATGATGACTGTTCTCGCCTACCAGAAATAGCGACAGCCTCTGCCCGGACGGCACGAGTCACAAGATTTTTGGTCGGGATGGCCCACGCCTTTGTGGGAATACCGGCAGGGGGTATCATGTTGTTGGTGGCGAGATACCCCTTGCCCGTATTTTCGGAGGAAGAACGAATGTCGACGACTGAATACCAAGTATCCGGGATGACCTGCGGACACTGCGAGATGTCCGTGCGTGAAGAAGTGGAACAGATCGCCGGGGTGGAGAACATCGACGTGTCGGCGGCAAGCGGAAAGCTTTTGGTCACGAGCGCCGACGCCCTCGACGACGGACAGGTGTTTGCAGCTGTCAAGGAGGCTGGCTACTCAGCCGTGCGGGCTTGAGGTGAACGCTCCGACCAAGTTGGGCTTGTACGGGGTGGGGCTGGCGGCCGTCTTTGTAGCCAGCTTCACCCTCGGCCGATTGCTGATTCCGGCGGATGTATCCGCTGCCATGTCGCACGCTGGCGAGCAATCGATCACGACCCGCAGCAGCAGTCCGGCCGGACACTAAATCAGTCAACCGCGCCTGTCGGCGCCCCCGGATCCGGGAGGACCAGATGACCACACCCGAAGCGCTCACTCCGCTCTCCGCCGCGAACATCGAGCTCGAAATCGGCGGGATGACCTGCGCCTCGTGCGCGATGCGGATCGAGAAGAAACTGAACAAGCTCGACGGAGTCAGCGCCACGGTGAACTACGCCACCGAGAAGGCGCGAGTGACCGCTCCGGCCGGGTTCGATCCGCAATCGTTGATCGCGGAGGTGGAGAAGACGGGCTACACCGCCATGATCCCCGTCACGAAGGAACCGAGAGCGAACTCCGACGACGGCGCACCGGATGCCGAACTCACGTCACTGAAACAACGACTGATCGGCAGCATCGTGCTCTCCGTTCCGGTGATCGTGCTCGCCATGGTTCCGGCGTTCCAGTTCACCTACTGGCAATGGTTGTCGCTGACGCTCGCGGTCCCGGTGATCGTATGGGCTGGTTGGCCGTTTCACAAGGCAGCACTCACCAACCTTCGGCACGGTGCGGCGACGATGGACACCCTCGTCTCGGTCGGCACGCTCGCGGCCCTGTTGTGGTCGCTGTACGCGCTCTTCTTCGGGACCGCCGGGATGCCGGGAATGACACACGGGTTCGAGTTCTCGATCGCCCCCAGCAGCGGGGCCGGGGACATCTACCTCGAAGTCGCCGCCGGGGTGACGATGTTCGTCCTCGCCGGTCGCTACTTCGAGAAGCGCTCGAAGCGGCAGGCCGGTGCGGCCCTGCGCGCCCTGTTGGAGCTCGGCGCGAAAGAGGTCGCCGTACTCCGCGGCGGCGTCGAGACCCGAATCCCCACCGACCAGCTCGCTGTCGGCGACCAGTTCGTGGTCCGTCCCGGTGAGAAGATCGCCACCGATGGCACGATCGTCGACGGCACGAGTGCGGTGGACGCCTCCATGCTTACCGGCGAGTCGGTGCCCGTCGAAGTTGCCGAAGGGGACGCCGTTGTCGGAGCCACCGTCAACGCCGGCGGACGCCTCATCATCCGTGCGACCCGGGTCGGGACAGACACCCAGTTGGCGCAGATGGCCAAGCTGGTCGAGGACGCCCAATCCGGCAAAGCGGAAGTGCAACGATTGGCGGACAAGATCTCTGGGGTGTTCGTGCCGATTGTGATCGTGATCGCTGTCGCAACGCTTGGCGTGTGGCTGGGCGGCGGATTCCCCGTCGAGGCGGCGTTCACCGCCGCGGTCGCTGTGCTGATCATCGCCTGCCCGTGCGCGCTGGGCCTCGCAACACCGACCGCCCTGCTGGTCGGTACCGGCCGGGGAGCCCAGCTCGGCATCCTCATCAAGGGTCCCGAGGTCCTCGAGTCGACTCGGAAAGTGGACACCATCGTGCTCGACAAGACCGGAACCGTCACCACCGGGAAGATGACCCTCCTCGGCATCCACACGGCGTCCGCCGTCGACGAAGCTGACTTGCTCCGTCTCGCTGGAGCGGTCGAGGACGCCTCCGAGCACCCCATCGCGCAAGCGATCGCGAAGGGCGCCACGCAACGCGTCGGCGACCTGCCGACCGCTGAGTCGTTCGTCAACATCGAAGGTAAGGGTGTCCAGGGCGTCATCGACGGGCACCTCGTCCTTGTTGGCCGGGACTCGCTCCTCGCCGATTGGTCGGTGCCGAGCGACCCGGCGCTCGTTGCGGCCAAGAAGCAGGCCGAGGCCGCTGGGCAGAGTGCGGTGATGGTCGCCTGGGATGGAGTCGCTCGCGGCGTGCTCGTCGTGGCGGATGCGGTCAAAGACACGAGCGCCGAAGCGATCACCCAGTTCAAGAAACTCGGGCTCACCCCGGTGCTGCTCACCGGCGACAACGCGACCGTGGCCCGTCGGGTCGCCGCTCAGGTCGGAATCGACCAGGTCATCGCCGAGGTTCTCCCGAAAGACAAGGTGGACGTCATCACGCGCCTGCAGGCTGAAGGCAAGGTCGTCGCGATGGTCGGCGACGGTGTCAACGACGCCGCAGCGCTCGCGCAGGCCGACCTTGGGCTGGCGATGGGAACCGGCACCGATGTCGCGATCGAAGCCGCCGACCTCACCCTGGTGCGTGGCGATCTGCGCTCGGCCGCCGACGCGATCCGTCTGGCACGCAGAACGCTCGGCACGATCAAGGTCAACCTGTTCTGGGCTTTCGCCTACAACGTGGCTGCGATCCCGCTGGCCGCTCTCGGCCTACTCAACCCCATGCTGGCCGGCGCCGCCATGGCGTTCTCCAGTGTCTTCGTCGTCAGCAACAGCCTGCGTCTGCGATCGTTCCGATCCGACGCAAACGACGTCGGACGTCTCCCGCAGAGCACAACCGCTTCGCTGGCCCCTCAGAACATCTGAGCACAAGCAACCCACCGCACCGAAAGGATCACAACCATGACCGACAGCCACGACCACAGCATGGCACACGAGCACCACCATGGCACGACCGACGTACACGAACACCACGATGGGGCACCTGCCGGCGCCCAGAATCTCCTCGGCCCGACCGCTGCCGACCTGGCAGAATGCCCGGTCATGAAGGGCAGCATCGTCGTCAAGGCGGACGCAGAAGCCGCCGGTCTCTTCCGCGACTACGAGGGCAACAGGTACTACCTCTGTTGCGCCGGATGTGGACCCAAGTTCGACGCCGCCCCGGCCCAATACGCAACCGCTTGACCGACTCAAGACGGGTGACCCGCTCGGCCACCCGTGCCACCATCCAGAACCGATCTCGACAGAAACCTCCAACCGTTACAAGGTAGGAACCATGACCAACCACTCCGGACACGAGGACCACCGTGTCCCCACCGACACCATGCAGGCAGGGTCAACGGCTTCGGAAACGCCCGCGGGACACGACATGGCCGGCCCGGGCGAGCACGACAAGTCCGCGCACGCCGGTCACGAGATGCCCGGTCACGCCGGTCATGACATGTCCGGGCACGGTAGACACGGCGATCACGTCGGGCAGTTCCGCCGACTTTTCTGGATCATGCTGGTGATCGCCGTTCCGGTCGTCGTCTTCTCGTCGATGTTCGCGATGATCCTGGGTTATCACCTGCCCGATGCCGCCTGGGTCGCCTGGATCTCGCCGGTCCTCGGCACGATCATGTACGTCTGGGGCGGCAAGCCGTTCCTCACCGGCGCCGTCAGCGAACTCCGCTCCCGGAAACCAGGGATGATGCTCCTGATCGCTCTCGCGATCACGGTCGCATTCCTCGCATCCTGGGGGGCAAGCCTCGGCATCCTCGATCACCAGCTCGACTTCTGGTGGGAGCTTGCCCTTCTGATCGTGATCATGTTGCTCGGACACTGGATCGAGATGCGCTCCCTCGCCCAGACCACCTCCGCACTCGACTCCCTGGCCGCCCTCCTCCCGGACGAAGCCGAACGAGTCGAAGGCGACCAGACCATCTCGGTGCCGCCGTCCGAACTGCGGGTCGGCGACGTCGTCGTTGTTCGGCCTGGTGGTCGCGTGCCGGCTGACGGAAGGGTCGTCGACGGCTCGGCCAGCATGGACGAGTCCATGATCACCGGCGAATCCCGCACCGTCCGTCGCGGGTCAGACGACAAGGTTATCGCCGGAACGGTCGCAACCGACTCCGGCCTTCGCGTCGAGATCACCGCCGTCGGCGACGACACTGCCCTGGCCGGCATTCAACGACTCGTCACCGAAGCGCAGAACTCCTCCTCCCGCGCTCAAAGGATCGCCGATACCGCTGCCGGCTGGTTGTTCTGGTTCGCGCTGGGATCCGGTGTGATCACCGCAATCGTGTGGACCTTGATCGGGCTACCGGATGACGCTGTCGTCCGCACGATCACCGTCTTGGTGATCGCCTGCCCCCACGCCCTCGGCCTCGCGATTCCGCTCGTTGTGTCGATCGCGACCGAAAGAGCAGCCCGTGGCGGGGTTCTGATCAAAGACAGACTGGCGCTGGAAAGCATGCGCACCGTCAACACTGTCCTGTTCGACAAGACCGGCACCCTCACCAAGGGCGAACCGACCGTATCCGCCATCGAGGCGACCCCCAACCACGACGAGGACCGCGTGCTCGCCCTCGCCGCCGCCGCGGAAACCGACTCCGAGCACCCGCTTGCCCGCGCGATCGTCACCGCCGCGAAGGAACGGCAGCTCACGGTGCCGAAGGCGACCGGGTTCGATTCGTCGCCGGCAGTCGGCGTCACCGCGACAGTGGACGGCACCCGAGTCCAGGTCGGCGGCCCGCACCTCCTCGAACAGGAAAACGGCTACGAACTCGACATCGCCTATGACTGGCGCGAAGAAGGCGCGATCATCCTGCACGTGCTCGTCGACGGGCAGGTCATCGGCGCGCTCAAACTCGCCGACGAGGTGCGTGAGGAATCCCGGCAAGCCATCGAAGCTCTCCATGCTCAAGGCGTCCACGTCGTCATGATCACTGGCGACGCCGAAGCCGTCGCCAAGTCGGTCGCCACCGAACTCGGCATCGACCGCTACTTCGCCGGCGTGCGACCGGAAGACAAGTCGGCGAAGGTCAAGGAGTTGCAGGCCGAGGGCCGCAAGGTCGCCATGGTCGGCGACGGCGTTAACGACGCCCCCGCGCTCGCCCAGGCCGATGTCGGCATCGCCATCGGCGCCGGCACCGACGTGGCAATCGCCTCCGCCGGGGTCATCCTCGCCAGCGACGACCCACGCTCCGTCCTTTCGGTGATCCAGCTGTCCCGCGCCAGCTACCGAAAGATGAAGCAAAACCTCTGGTGGGCAGCCGGCTACAACCTGATCTCCGTCCCATTGGCAGCGGGTGTGCTGGCTCCCATAGGATTCGTGCTGCCGATGTCGGTCGGCGCAATCCTGATGTCACTCTCAACAATCGTCGTCGCCCTGAACGCGCAACTGTTGCGCCGACTTGACTTGCGCCCTGAGATCAGCACTCGTGCCATGCTCGATCCTGCAGGCCACACCTCGGTGCCAGAGCCAGCACGCCAGGCATAGTCGAGACTCAATAGAAAGTAGAACAAACGATGGACACCGCAACTGACTCGGCGCATGGCTACATCACCGACAAGGATAAGTACCTGAACCGGCTGAAGCGGATCGAAGGGCAGGCTCGCGGCGTTTACCGGATGGTCGATGAGGAGAAGTACTGCATCGACATCCTGACCCAGATCTCCGCGCTCACCTCAGCCTTACAATCGGTCGCACTCGGGCTCATGGACGATCACCTCAAACACTGCGTCACCGACGCGGTTAAACTTGGCGGCGGCGAGGCCGACGCCAAGATCAAAGAAGCCTCCGACGCTATCGCCAGGCTCGTTCGCTCCTAAATACCGCCGCAACAGCGGATTGCGATCGGTGCGAGGCGAGCCCGTGGTCGAGTCTGTGGCGGCCCTGCTCGTACCACTGCTCGCCATCGCCATGTCCACCTAAGAGCCGCCCGGGCGCAGCTGGTGGCGCACCAGCTATGGACAACGCAAACCCCCCAGTTCGTGCGGCACGAGAGGTGTTGAGTAACGTCCTCCCGAAGTTTGAAATGGGTCTGGCCGTCGCCCGCGTCTCGGCGGACCGATTGCCTCCGTCTGGCCGCCCCACCTTATTCAGTGAGGGAGCCGGGAGGTGTCATGAGTTGTTCGAAACCGTCATCTCCTGCGCGACCGAGGCAAGCGAACGAGAGCCGTTGCTAGCCATGCAACGAGTCCGGCGGCTGTACCTAGAAGCAGTCCGGCGAGGAGAAACTGCCCGAAGATCCACGGCTTTGATCCCGCCGGTTGGTAGAGCGTCCGGGCCTCTGTTAGGGATCCCGAGAGGTCATTTTCAACAGGCATCCACGCTTCGAGCGTCCCATAGGACGACGAGATCTCCGCGTAAACGAACCATCGACCAGAACTCGGCACCCTAATCGATCCCGCAAGGTCGGTAGCGTCATTCGTCCCAACGAAGCGCAAAGGTGCGGTGATGGTCACGCCGGCTCTGCGCGCAATCAGATGCGCCGGCTCCGACAGGGCCGGAGCCATCCGGATATCAGTGACCTGGACCTCGAGCCCACCGGTCCCATTCCCCAGAATCGACAACGTGACGGTTCCGAACGGGGCTCCCTGGCCCGGGTCGTGAGCTGATGCGGGCGACGGAGTAGTCAGCGCAAAGCCGATTGAGCAAACCAGGACGACAACAACTGCCATGGATATTCGACTCCGAAATCGTGCGGTGACGACCACCATGAGGGCGAGACCCGCAATGGCGATTGCTGCTGGAATCGTGTTCGAGATTGCGACGCTGCTGAAGCCCGTAGCAGCCAGCAGTGTCTGAAGAATCGCGACCGCCGCGGCCGCGACCGCCCATCGCAATCGTGGCAGCTGGGGAAGAACATCGACCGCGACCAAACCCAGCAGCGCAAGGGGAAGATCCGGCGGCAACCACCCCGCAGCAGTCAAACCCACAGTAAGCGCAGCGCGGAACGCGAGGAAAACGATCACGGCTGCGGTCAGTGCAAACCGGAATTCTGTTGTTCGGGTTATCACCCATGCGGCGGCCACCGCCGCGAACAACATAATCGGTAGATACACCAGTTCCGTGAACTGTGGAACATCGGTTTCGTATTCCATAACGACGATTTGCGACGCAGCTAGAAGCACCGCAGACACGCCGATGTGAAGTCGCGGCCACGGCCGATCCGCAATGCTCACCAGTATCGCGGCCAGCAGAACGGTTGTCGCAATCACCGATAGCAAGTGCGGGGGAGACCACAGGACGGCGTCACGGCCAAACGCGGTGTGCCAATACGCGTCCACCGGTGCGGCGGCGACAGTTGCGGCCGCACTTGCGGCCGCAAGCAGGAAGCCGGGCTCCCTGGCGAGGGCTCGAATCGACCCGCTCCGGCTGAGTAGCCGTATTCCCCAGAACCCCAACACAGTTCCGACGGACGCGAACGAGAGGTACAGCAACGAATGAGGCGGGATGAAGACACTGTCACGACCAAGAGTGGTGTGCCAGGAGTCATCCCAGTAGGCGGAACCTAGACCCGCGATGCTGGCAATTACGACGATCCACGCACTCCACTGGCCGATGCCGCGAACCCGGACCGAAGGACTCATATACGAATGCTACTACCCCCAGGGGGTATTCTTCTAGTCTTTGGGTTCCGATCGGCGTACCGTCACTTCCGTAGGGGGACTGCCAATCCATGAGGAGAAACCGATGTCCACCGTTCAGCAAATGCTCGAGAGCTACCCAGCCGATCTCAGCGGCGTCGACCAGGAGAAACTCGTCGCCTGCATCCAAGCGTGCGGCGAATGCGGGCAAGCGTGTACCGCCTGCGCCGATGCATGCCTCAGCGAAGAAATGGTCGCCGAACTCGTCAAATGCATCCGCACGGACCTCGACTGCGCTGACATCTGCGCCTCCACCGAAGCCGTGCTTTCCCGTCACACCGGCTATGACGCGAACGTCACCCGAGCGGCGCTCGAAGCCTGCCGTACCGTGTGCGGCGCGTGCGCGGACGAGTGCGAAAAGCACGCCGACATGCACGAGCACTGCCAAATTTGCGCCGAGGTGTGCCGGCGCTGCGAGCAGGCATGCGCCGACCTCATCAGCATTCTCTGAAGACCCGCTACGGGCTTCAGCGTCTTGGCGGCCGCCAGGTGAATGGCGGGCTCAAACCAGCCAAAACACATGCGCCCGTGAGCGTCCGCCCAACGAGCCCGTGACCGCGCGGGTACGCTCACGAGCGTTGATAACGAACTCATCACCGGACCGGAGATGACTTCACAACACGCCATGCACGCCATGCACGCCATGCACGCCATGCTGAGTGCAGTGAACCACTGCTAGCTGGCGGTGCCTTTGGCACCCTTCAGTGTATTCGTGGTCAGCAACAGCCTCCGACTGCGCAGCTTCAAAGGACACCGCACCCTCACACCTGCATTGCCACGGCAAGCTGACGCGGTCACCGCGACCGAGCCCATCGTTCGGTAGGAACATCGGCCGCTTCCTTGTCCTCATTAAGGGGGACATGATAAGAATGTGTGTCCGCACCCGAAGCGGACAGGGGGCTCAGCGCTGGTGACCCGAACACCGCGCATTTCCTTGACTCCCAGAGGGCCCGAGCGATGCTCGGGCCCTCTGTTTTCGTGGCAGCAATCTACTCCGGCCAGACTTAATGCAATAATTTGCGTATGGATGCAGATAACGCGATTTGCGGGCGCTTGCCTGACAGTCAATACGTCGAGTTAGCCGTCGAAGTGTTCGGAATGCTCGCTGACGCCACCCGGGTGCGAATCATCCTCGCCCTGCGCGACCAGGAACTCTCGGTCAACCATCTCGCCGACATTCTGGACAAAACCCCCGCATCCGTCTCCCAGCACCTGGCGAAGCTCCGCCTCGCCCGGATCGTCTCGACCCGCCAGGAAGGCACCCGAGTCTTCTACCAGCTCGCCAACGAGCACGCGCGCCAACTCGTCTCAGACGCCATCTTCCAAGCCGAACACGCCCTCGGCGGAAGCCCCCGCCACCACCACGCGCAACCCGAGAGCGACGAGGCGACCGCGTGACCACCCCGCACCCGACAAGCCAAGACCAAGACCACGACCACGACCATCAGCACGGGCACGACCAAGCCGACGACCACGACCACGGTCACGACCATCAGCACGAGCACGGGCACGGGCATAAGCATGAGCATGAGCATGAGCATGGACATGACCACCCGCACGGTGGCGTCCGCGGGTTCCTCTACGACATGTTCGTGCCGCACACGCACGACTCGGCCGACTCGATCGACGACGCGATGGAGGCCAGCACAGCCGGTGTTCGGGCCCTGAAGATCTCGATGTTCGTGCTGCTGGGCACAACCGTGTTGCAAGCCCTCGTGGTGGTCTTCACCGCCTCGGTCGCGTTGCTGGCCGACACGATCCACAACTTCGCCGATGCCCTGACAGCGGTGCCGTTGTGGATTGCCTTCGTCCTCGCGCGCCGCGTCGTTTCACGCCGCTACACCTACGGGTATGGGCGCGCCGAAGACCTCGCCGGCATGTTCATCGTCTTCGTCGTCGCGCTCTCCGCCGTCGTGGCGGGCTGGGAAGCGATCAGTCGGTTCTTCCACCCGGTCGACATCCGCAACGCGTGGCTGCTGATCCTGGCCGGCCTGATCGGCTTCGCCGGCAACGAAATCGTCGCGATCTACCGGATCCGGGTGGGACGCCGCATCGGCTCCGCCGCTCTGATGGCCGATGGCGTACACGCACGCTTGGACGGCTTCACCTCCCTGTCGGTGGTGCTCGGCGCGATCTTCGTCCTCTTCGGGCTGCCGATCGCGGACCCGATCATCGGCCTGCTCATTGCGGTGTCGATCCTGCTCCTGCTCTGGGGCACGGTGAAGCAGATCGGACGCCGCCTCATGGACGGCATAGACCCACACCTGCTCGACAAGGCCGAGCACGCACTGGAAAACGCCACCGGAGTCACCGGCGTGCGAACCATCCAACTGCGATGGATCGGCCACCGCCTCACCGGCGCCGCCACAATCGAGACCAAAGCCGTCACTCTGCACGAAGCAGGAGAGGTTGCCGAACGCGCCGAGCAGCACGTACGAAAAGAGCTGCGGAACCTCGACAGCTTCACCATCACTCCCGTCCAGGCCGACCACCAACACTGAGTACTCGCGGGCCCAGAGCAGCTGCCGGGAAACGCAGGAAACGAGGCCGCCCGGCACAACGTTCCTGCAAGACGCTCCGCATCAAATGTGCTGTCTGAGGGCTCAGTCGTCGTCGAAATCGACCGGCTTACCCCGTAGGGCTGAGATCGCTTTGACGATCAGCTGGATCGCGGCGATGGCGATCAGGACTGCCACCGCCAGCGCGAGCACGGGGTCGAGCCAGTAGAGGCCGTTCGCAGCCAGGATGACGACGCCGGCCACCGCGATCGCTGCCGCTGCGGCGGCATCCGCAAGGGCATCGATCAGGACAGAGCGCATGTGCAGATCCTCGCCCGCAGCCGAGCGACCGAGAACCAGCGCGCCAGCGAGCATCACGACGAGCGTGACCAAGCTGACGATCACCATCGGCAGGCCCTCAACCGGAGGTGAGCCTTCGCGCAGCCGAGAGATTGCCTCGATCGTCACGGCCACCGTCACGGCAAGCAGAAGCGTCGCGTTTACGAGCGCAGCGATCGCAATCGGCCGCTGCGCGTGCGGGTGGTCAGGGTCCCGATCGCGAAGAGCGATCGCGATGAGCCCAACAACAAGGGCAAAGCAGTCGGCAACCGTGTCGCCGGCGGCGGCGAGCACGCTCACTGAGTGAGCAAGGCACCCCGCGATGACCAAGCCGACGATCAGCGCGAGGTTGAGGCAGAGAACGATCAGGATCCGCCGACGCTGACTCCATCTCGGCGCCTTATCGGTCACCGGGGCGGGATCGATCGGAAGCGTCGGACACACCCCTCCTTGTTTCGCGCTTCCAGGAACGAATCACGCCGAACAATTTGGGGACAGTCTTCGTGGCGGAAAGACACTCCATATCGCCGGTCGACAGCGTCGTCCTGCCGTATAAAAACCTCATGCTTTTAAGCGCTGATAAGCGTGATTATGACAGTCTGAGTGTATGCCGTACGCGTGCTAAGAGCATTCACTTCGCCGCCGTAGTCGATTTGGCGTCTGCCCGTGGCGCGCTAGATGGCGGCTCCCCATGCTCGCGCTTTTCTCTCTTACCCTTAGCGTGCATCCTGCCGAATTTGGAGGACGCACTCCAGGCCATGACATGACGCGCATTTTCAGCGTAATTTTAAGGGTGGTTTTTCGCTCAGAATTTGACCTCACGGTGTCAATCCCACGTAAACTCAAGGTATGGCAACTTTGACGCCGCTGGGCCTGCACCGCAGCACGAACATGACTGACGAGCATGAGATCGTTCGGCAGCTGAATGATGCCCTGGGGGCGACGCTCGTGGCGGCGCTGGCTGGGGTGAAGAGTCGGCAGCAGCCGAACGAGTGGGCGCGGCCTGGCGGCGGCATGCCGCGGCCGGCGGCATGGAACCGGATTCAGTTCGCGCACCAGGTTTGGACGGCGTTGCGGGAAGAAGAAGGGCGAGACGTTGCGCGCCGGTGGTTCATCGGTGGGAATCCTTTGCTCGGTGAGAGCACGCCGATCATGGCGATCCGCGAGGACCGCCACGCCGAGGTTCGGCGGGCGGCGCAGGCGTTCATCGACGGCGACGTCGACGAATGACGGCGGCGGAACCGCGCATCTGTAGTGCCACGGGCTTGCGCCTGGTCCCCGTCGACCAGGCTGCCGGCTTCCACGTCGCCAAGTCGCGTTACGCGCAACCATCCGCACCCTGGCGGACGCCGGATGTGCACCGCCAGGAGTGGGGGCGCTTTGACACCCTCGGACGCACCTACTACGTGGCCGAAACCGCCGAGTGTGCGTACGCCGAAGTTCTCTCCCAGTACAAGCGCAAGGCCGGCGAGGTAGACCCGCTCGCGCCAATCGCGGCGGCCCTCGATCTGACAGTCGATCAGCTGCTCGCTCAAATCTCCGAGGACTGGGGCGAGGAGGACTATCGCGCCGTTGGCGCTATCCCTGCCCGTTGGCGATCAGAGCGGCGCATGTACCAGCTCGCGATCGAAGGCGATGGGTGGCTCGTAGACGTGGCGCACCCGGCCACGATCTCGGCCCTGGAATCCGCCCATGACGGCGTCGTGTCGCGGTTCCTGGCGAACCAGGGCATTCCGGCCTTGAACGTGTCAGTTCTCACCAGCGACAACCGCTACGTGACGACCATGCTCGCCGAGATCATGCGGGACGCTGAACTCGACGACGGCACCACCCCGCGGGGCGTCCATTTCGGCAGCAAGCACGGTGGCGCCTGGTGCCGAGCCATCTGGCTTCCCTACCAGGAAGAGATGCCCACCGGCCTCGCGGTTGTGAACACCGCACGCATCGACGAGGATGATCCCGCCTTAACAACCGTCGCCGGATGGCTCCACCTTCGTTCACACAATGGGTAGCGCCTTCGGTCGGAGCCGGGCTGCCCGGGATGGCAACCCAATCTCAGTCATCGCAACGCACGCGCCGACCGCTCGGACCACGTACGCGGCGTACGTGCGCCGTTGTAGGCAGTTCGACCGCGACTCAGCTCTTCGCTTATTGGCGCAGCAGAGCGCGCGCTGGGATGGCAAGCTTCATGACTCGCGCGGGCAGGTGCAATCCTTCCTGCCTTGGGATGTGGCAGGGGCCGCGGCAACCTTATTGCGCCACGGCCGGTCTCGAAGTCGAGTCGCGACCGTGATGGAACTCTCGCGGTTCGTCGGCGACTTCACGCTGCTAGATCATCCTGTTGACCACAAAGACGGCACCAACGGGATGATCGGGATGGTCTCGCGAGGTGTCTCGTCGCAGTGGTTGTTTCAGCGGTCACCGTTGAACACGCTCGGCCGCACAGTTGCACTCTTCGAGCAAACGCCGTACCCAGAAGACGCGCCGTGCCGGGTCCTTACCAAGGGCTGGCAGGAGCGTTTGCTTGGAGCATCGATCACGGAGTACTGCTCTGCCGCCTTCTTGATGCACTCGCTGGCGGTCCAAGGATTGCCGTATCCGTTCGGCTTGCCGACGCAGGACCTTCCGCTCTTCGCGGATAAAGACGACGAGGAGTCTTTTCACCGGATCGCACACCGGAGCTTCTTGGCCACCATCGAAGAGTTTCAACGCCCGATACCCCGGCTTGCCGAAGCCGCCGAGCAATGGCAGGTACCGGAGTTCGACCTCGAGCCCTGGGGATTCAACGCCCTGCAGGATCGTCCTTTCGTAGGGGGAATGAGCGATGGGCACTGGATCGCTCCGTGCGCGCCTATCGTGCTGCAGAAGGCATCCAGCCCTTCGATCGCGTATGCCGGCCTCGCAAAGTTCAAGAACGACTTCACGTACGAGCTGGGATACCTCTTCCAGGCCTACATCGGTCGACACCTGCGCCTGATCCGGGGGGCCGTCGTCCACCCCGAAATCCACTTCCGCCCCTCAAATCAATCGGTCGACTGGGTCCTGGTCACGCCGACTGCCACATTCCTGATCGAATGCAAGAGCGCCTTCCCGAGTGCTGACGTCCGAGAGGGACGCGCGACTCTCGTCGAGGCCCATCAGAAGGTGATCGGCAGGGGTATCGACCAGATCAACAGGACTGCAGCGCGTATCCGCGAAGCGCGACCAGAATTCGCAGACATTCCAGCCGATCGTCCCCTCATCGGGCTGGTTATAACGCTCGGCGACTATGACCTCGCCAACAACGAGCTTCTACGCTCACAATTGACAGCCGCGCAGGTTCCGACGGCAGGGATCTCGAGCGAATTTCTCGAACGCGCGGTAGGGCATCCCGCTCCCGTCTGGGATCACGTGGCGAAGATTGCCACCTCTTCAGTGAGCGCATCGAATGTCTTTGAGCCCCGGCACTTGCTCGACGCCTACCCGGCTACGCGTCGCAACGCGATCATCGATGCCGCGTACGAGCTACTTCCAATCGTGCAGAGTCTCGGCAGCCGCGGCTTGCCGTCCTAGACCACACTTTCAAGGGCGAGCACGTACAGCCGTCGGTGATCCTCCGGGATCGCTGCCCCGAGTGCAGCGCGGGCGCTGCGGTAGTCCGGATCCTCGCCCGCCTCACCAGTGACGCGCTCTGGCACCGGTCGCTTCGGCTACTAAATGCAATGACCCGCTGACTATCTACCCCTGGCCACGCGGAGCGGGAGGGGCCTTTTCCTCCGTCACGAAATCGACGCCCGACAGACTTGACTTTCGACGTCCCGAGTAGAAAATTTATGGCGACGGATAGAGATTATCTGCGACACACAGTCGGTTGGTGGCCGGGATACCGGCTCTCACCAGCCCAAAAAATCGGCTGGAGGAGAAATAAAACCTGCACCGATGGCGTCAGAAGTAGTACAACAAAGTTGAGTCGAGCTAACTCAAGTCAAGAAAGGAGATTCCTCGTGGCTATGTCGTTTGACCCTTTCAGCCAGCTGGACCGCCTTGCGGCAACCGTGCTTGACACGGCTCGCGCGCCGCGGCTGATGCCGGTGGACCTGTACCGGGTAGGTGACCGTTACGTTCTCACCGCGGACCTTCCGGGAGTAGACCCCGACTCGGTCGATGTTGATGTGGATGGCCAGGTTCTGACGATCCGAGCAGAGCGGAACGCCTCAAGCGTTGAGGGTGCCAAGTGGCTCACCCAGGAGCGCCCCTATGGCTCGTATGTTCGCCAGTTCAGCCTCGGCGACGGCGTCGACCTCGATCAGATCAGCGCGAACTATGAGAACGGTGTTCTGAGCATCGGCATCCCGGTGAACGAGAAGACCAAGCCGCGCAAGATCCAGATCACTGGCAAGCCGGAAAAGAAGAAGCGCCTCCTCGGGGCGTGAACCCAAGCCGGTGTGGGGAGGGCGGGGGTCCTTCCCACACCGCCCGGACCGCGGTGGGCTATGCGACCATCGTCGCCCCGCCACGGGCCCGGAATCTCGTTGCCGTTCACACGGCCAGACTCAGAGAAAGGGACTTCTGTGACTTCAGCAAACCCGATTAACGCCGTTATCCACGACTTTGCGCTGGATGCACGAAACCTTACCCGGTCTGCGATCAACGGCATTCGCGCTGCGATCGGGGTCAGTGGTCTGCTCGCCCTCGTCCTGGGCATCGTGCTGCTCGTGCAGCCGATCAAGACCCTCGCAGCACTGGCTGTGATCTTGGGCATCTACTTCGTCATCGCCGGCGCGATCCGGCTTGGAATGGGTGTATTCAGTAAAGGGATCAGCGCCGGGATCCGGGCGTTGAACGTGATTCTCGGTGTCCTCTTGGTCGTGGCTGGCATCGTGATCTTCAGAAATTCGGTTGCCGCCGCAGCGACGTTGGTCATTTTCGCGGTGGCCTTCATCGCGGTCGGATGGATCATCGAGGGCGTGATCGCGATCACCGAGTCGGTGCGGACGACCACACCCGCATGGCCGGTCGCCTACGGCATCCTCAGCATCCTCGCCGGCATCATCATGCTCTTCCTTCCCGCGTCTTCGGCCGTCGTACTGGTCGTCTTCGCCGGTATCGCGCTCATCGTCCTTGGTGCTTTCGGCATCGTGCGCGCATTCACATTCGGCCGGAACGAACTGAACGAGCAAACCGAATAATCCGTGAACGAGCAAACCAAGTAATCCGGGGTCGCCCGACAGGGCGGACCGGAACAGGCACCATCGCTTTCACCAGCGAAATCCCTTCCCGTATGAAAGGAGACTCTGATGGCAAAGGCAGTAGGTATCGATCTGGGCACCACGAACTCCGTGATCGCCGTCTGGGAAGCCGGCGAGGAGAAGGTGATCCCGAACGTCGAGGGCGCACGGACCACTCCGTCGGTCGTGGCCTTCACAGAGGATGGGGAACGTCTGGTCGGGCAGCTTGCACGGCGCCAGGCGATCCTGAACCCGAAGGGCACGATCTCCTCCGCCAAGCGTTTCATCGGACGCACATTCGACGAGATTGAGGAGGAGGCGAAGGCGGTCGGCTTCGACGTCGTCGCCGGCCCGAATGGAGAGGCCCGTTTCAATATCCGCGGAAAGCTATACGCGCCTGAGGAGATCAGCGCGCTCGTTCTCCGCAAGCTCGTCGACGACGCCAGTAAGTTCCTCGGTGAGAAGGTAACCGAGGCGGTTATCACCGTCCCCGCGTACTTCAACGATGCTCAGCGCACCGCGACCAAGGATGCCGGACGAATCGCCGGCCTTGAAGTGCTCCGAATCATCAACGAGCCCACCGCCGCGGCTCTGGCCTACGGCATGGACAAGAAGGAGCACGAGACCGTTCTCGTTTTCGACCTCGGCGGCGGAACGTTCGATGTGAGCCTCCTGGACGTGGGCGACGGCGTGGTGGAGGTGCGCTCGACCGCAGGCGACACCCACCTCGGTGGCGACGATTTCGACCGTCGTGTAGTGGATCACCTCGCCGATGAGTTCCAGAAGGAAAACGGTATCGACCTGCGCAAGGATCCGCAGGCGCTGCAGCGCCTGTTCGAAGCCGCGGAGAAGGCCAAGATCGAGTTGAGTTCGGTGAGCCAGACCCAGGTGAGCCTGCCGTTCGTCACCGCGGATGCCTCGGGCCCCAAGCACCTGACCACCACGCTTAAGCGGTCCGTGTTCGACAACTTGACCAATGACCTCGTCGAGCGCTGCCTGGGCCCGGTCCGGCAGGCGATGGCCGACGCGAAGGTCACCGAGAACGACATCGACGAGGTCATCCTCGTCGGCGGGTCCACGCGCATCCCCGCCGTCCAGGCTCTGGTCAAGCGCCTCACTGGCGGCAAGGAGCCGAACATGACGGTGAACCCGGACGAGGTCGTCGCCGTTGGCGCGGCCATCCAGGCCGGCGTGCTCAAGGGCGACGTCGACGATGTTCTGCTGTTGGACGTCACCCCGCTGTCGCTGGGTGTGGAGACCCGCGGTGGTGTCATGACGAAGATCATCGAGCGCAACACGACCATCCCCGCACGACGCAGCGAAGTGTTCTCCACCGCCGAGGACAACCAGCCCTCGGTCGAGATCGTGGTTCTGCAGGGCGAACGTGAGCGGGCAGGCGACAACCGTGTCCTCGGGCGTTTCCAGCTCACCGGGATCCGCCCCGCACCTCGCGGTGAAGCGCAGGTCGAGGTGACGTTCGATATCGATGCCAACGGCATTCTCCACGTCACCGCCCGTGACAAGGACACCGGGACCGAGCAGGGCATCACCATCAGCGACACGTCGAACCTTGATCAGAGCGAGATCGACCGCATGGTCAAGGAGGCGGAGCAGCACCGCTCGGAAGACCAAGCCCTGCGCCAGGCGATCGAGGCCCGCAACGAACTGGATTCCGCTGCGTACCAGCTCGAGCGCACGCTCACGGAACTCGGTGATGGCGCACCGCAGCACGAGCGCGCTCGCGCCGAACTGCTGATCGGGCAGGCTCGTGAAGCCGTCCAGAAGGAAGCCTCCGAGCAGGAAGCTAAGGACCTCACAAGCGAGCTACGGCAGATGGCAGCCTCCCTGGCAGCCGCGCGCGCAACGCACGGTGAGTCCACCTCGTCCACGGATTCTGCCGACGACACCGATGATGTCGTGGATGCCGAGTTCGACCGGTAGGCAGCTCACGCTGGCCAGACAGACATCGAGGAGAACGACTATCTAGGGAGAGCCGAGAATGAGTGAAGAGGCCGAGGTGACCCGCCAGAGGGAACAGCCCTCAGCGGCAGCAACGCCAGAGGACGACCTGGACCTGCCAACGCCGGAGGATCTCCGCGCTGCGCAGGAGGTCCTCGCCGCCCAACTGGCGACCGCTGAAGATCGCTGGCGGCGGGCAGTCGCCGACTTGGACAATCATCGCAAGCGGATGGGTCGGGAGATGGAGGCGGCGCGCGAGCAGGAGCGGCAGCGCGCCGCCCGCGCCCTCCTCCCCGTAGTCGATGGGCTCGAGCGAGCGCTCGAGTTCGCACAGTCCTCCGACGACGGTCTGGTCAGCGGAATCACCGCCGTCCACCAGCAAGCCATCGACGCGTTGCGGGAGCTTGGCTATCCGCGGATCGCCGCAGAAGGTGCAGGATTTGATCCGCGCCTACACGAGGTGGTCTCCGTCACCGACGACCCGAGCGTGGCGCCACGAACCGTGGTCGCGGTCCTCCGCCCCGGTTTCGGATCGATCGGGCGAGTACTCCGACCGGCCGGCGTTGTCGTGACCCGTGAGACCGAGGGGAGCTAACGATGGCTGAGGATCTCTACCAGGTACTGGGGGTGCCGCGGTCCGCAGATCAGAAAGAGATCCGGCGGGCCTACCGCGAGAAGGCACGCAAATTCCATCCGGACATCAATAAGGACCCCTCCGCCGAGGAGAAGTTCAAGCGGATCAGTGAAGCGAATGACGTCTTGTCCGACCCCGAAACTCGGGCGCAATATGACCGCTTCGGAGAGAACTTCCGTCAATACGCCGGCGCGCCAAGCCCAAGCGGCGCAGGTCACACCGACGCAAACGGTCGGCCCCGCCGATCCGGGTGGGCAAGCTCCCCGGGCGCCGGTACGCGAAACATGAACTGGGACGACCTGTTCGGGGATGTCTTCGTGGGCGACATGTTCGGGGGAAGGAGAGCCAGCCGAGGGGTGGACCACACCGCCGTCCTGGAGCTCACCCTGGAGGAAGCCTACCGGGGAGGCCCGCGCATTATCCGGCTCGAGGATCCCGCCGGAGGCACCCGCGAGTATGAGATCAACATCCCTGCGGGCGCACTGGATGGTCAACGCATCCGGATCCCCGGCGCTGGCGGCCCCGGCGACAGTGGAACCAGTGGTGACCTGATCGTCACCCTACGGGTCAAACCCGACCGCCGGTACGAGTTGATCGGTGCGGACATTGAGATGGAGCTGCCGATCCTGCCGTGGGAAGCAGCGCTCGGAGCTGACGTCCATACGCAAACCCCCGCCGGCCCGATCACCGTTCACGTCCCGCCCGGATCTTCGAGCGGCCGCAGACTGCGCCTCCGCGGACAAGGGATGCCCCGACGCACCGGGCAGCCGGGTGACCTCTACGCCCGGCTGAAGATCGTGGTACCCAAACAGCTCAACGAGCAGCAGCGGAAGCTGTTCGAGCAGCTGCGCGACGTGTCCCGTACGGAGTCGAGGAGGGCATCGTAATGAGCATTCGATACCTCCCAGTCCGCATCGTTCAGTTGGATCTTGAGAGCGCGGCTTTCAAGGCAGGAGTGCACCCCGATGTACTCCACCGCTTCGTGGAACTCGGACTACTCGAGTCCCACCGGGACGCATCAGGAACCCTGTGGTTTCCACTGTCCACACCCTCACGGGTGCAGACGATCCGCCGGCTCCACGCCGAACTCTCGCTGAACTACGCGGGCATCGGGCTCGTCCTTGACCTACTGGCCCGTATCGAAGCCCTCGAAAATCAGCGATTCATCCAGTTGAAAGGAGAACGCTCATGGATATGAACACCTTGACTCAGAAGTCGCAGGAGGCTCTGACCGAGGCGCAGAGCATTGCCGTCCTCGCCGGTCAGACGGAAACCGACGAAGAGCATCTCCTGCTTGCTCTGCTCACCCAGGAGCAAGGGCTCACCGCGCGGCTGCTGCAGAGTACCGGGGTCGATCTGGACGCGCTCCAGTCGGATCTGAAAGCCGAGATCGCCCGCAAACCCCGCACAACGGGGGGCGCTGCTGCACCTGGGCAGGTGTTTCTCAGCCGCAGTCTCGCCGCGACTTTGGAACGTGCGGAGCGGGAGGCGAAGCGGCTGAAGGACTCCTACGTCTCGGTCGAGCACCTGGTCATCGCCCTCACCGACGACACATCAGGGCGCGCGGCCGCGCGGCTGCTGCGCAACTACGGAGTCAACCGGGAGTCGTTCCTCTCCGCCCTCACTGCGATCCGCGGCAACCAGCACGTCAACTCGGCCACCCCCGAGCAGACCTACGAAGCGCTGGAGAAGTATGGCCGTGACCTGGTGGCGGATGCTCGAGCCGGCCGGCTAGACCCGGTCATCGGTCGGGACTCGGAGATCCGACGGGTCATTCAGATCCTCTCCCGCAAGTCCAAGAACAACCCGGTTCTGATCGGGGAGCCTGGTGTAGGTAAGACAGCGATTGTCGAAGGCCTCGCCCAGCGCATCGTTCGCGCGGACGTTCCGGAGGGGCTGAAGGATAAGACGATCTTCTCCCTCGATCTTGCCTCGCTGATCGCGGGCGCGAAGTTCCGCGGCGAGTTCGAGGAACGCATAAAGGCAGTCCTGGCTGAGGTGACAGCCGCCGAGGGGCGCATCCTGCTGTTCATCGACGAGCTGCATACGCTGGTGGGTGCCGGAGCGACCGAAGGGGCGATGGACGCCGGCAACATGCTCAAGCCCATGCTCGCCCGTGGTGAGCTGCACCTGATCGGGGCGACCACCCTGGATGAGTACCGCAAGCACATCGAAAAAGACGCCGCCCTGGAGCGTCGCTTCCAGACGGTCCTGGTTGATGAGCCAAATGTCGAAGACGCGATCTCCATCCTCCGTGGCCTCCGCGAACGACTGGAGGTGTTCCACGGTGTCCGCATCCAGGACAATGCCCTCGTCGCCGCTGCGGTGCTCTCCCACCGGTACATCACCGACCGGTTCCTCCCGGACAAGGCAATCGACCTGATCGATGAGGCCTGCGCGCGGCTGAGGACGGAGATCGATTCGATGCCAGCCGAGCTGGACGAGCTGACGCGTCGGGTGACCAGGCTGGAGATCGAGGAGGCGGCACTGGCTAAGGAGACCGACGCAGCAAGCAAAATCCGCCTTGAGGAGCTCCGCCGTGAGCTGACTGATCTGCGCGGAGAGGCCGACGCCAAGCGAGCCCAATGGGAAGCCGAGCGTCAGGCGATCCGTAAGGTGCAGGAGCTGCGCAGCGAGCTGGAGCGGCTGCGCCGGGAGGCGGAGGATGCCGAACGCGCATACGACCTGAATCGTGCGGCGGAGCTTCGCTATGGGCAGCTCGCCGACGCCGAGCGCCGGCTGAAGGCCGAAGAAGAGCGGCTGGCGTCCAAGCAGGGAGCGCAGCGGCTGCTCCGTGAGGTCGTCACCGAGGAGGAGGTCGCCGAGATCGTGGCAGCCTGGACGGGTATCCCCGTCGCCCGCCTGCAGGAGGGTGAACGGAACAAGGTTCTGTCGCTGGATCAGACGCTGAAGGAGCGGGTGATCGGCCAGGATGAAGCGATCTCGCTCGTCAGCGACGCGATCATCCGCGCCCGTTCCGGCATTCGCGACCCGCGCCGGCCGATCGGTTCGTTCATCTTCCTCGGGCCGACCGGCGTGGGAAAGACAGAACTGGCTAAGGCCCTCGCTCAGTCGTTGTTCGACAGCGAGTCCGCGATGATCCGACTCGATATGAGCGAGTACCAGGAGCGACACACTGTCAGCCGACTCGTGGGGGCGCCCCCGGGATACGTCGGCTATGACGAGGGCGGCCAGCTCACCGAAGCGGTCCGACGCCACCCGTACAGTGTGGTGCTGTTCGACGAGATCGAGAAGGCCCACCCGGATGTGTTCAATACGCTGCTGCAGGTGCTGGATGATGGTCGTATCACGGACAGTCAGGGTCGCACCGTCGACTTCCGCAACACGATCGTGATCATGACCTCGAACATCGGCGCGCAGTACCTGCTGGGTGCCGCTAGCGCAGGAAGCATCCCCGAGGACGTGCGAGCGGATGTCCTTGGTGAGCTCCGTTCGCATTTCCGTCCGGAGTTCCTGAACCGGGTTGATGACATCATCGTCTTCGCCCCGCTGCAACTGGAGCAGATCGAGAACATCGTGGAGCTGCAGTTCACCGACCTGCGTTCCCGGCTAGCGGAGCGGCAAATTTCGATCGAACTCACCAGCGCGGCGCGGCATCTGATCGCGGAGCGCGGGTACGACCCGGTCTACGGGGCACGCCCGCTGCGCCGGTACATCTCGCACGAGATCGAAACCAAGCTGGGCCGAGCACTGCTGGCTGGGCAGGTTACCGACGGTGCAACGGTGCGACTCGACGTCGTCGACTCGGAACTGGTATTCGACATTGAGAACCCGTCCGACGCGGAGGAGGCAGCATGAGAACGACCGTCATAGCGTGCCCCAACTGCGGCAAGCGAAATCGAGTCCCCGCCGCAGCGGCGGGGCACCCCCGGTGCGCCGCATGTCACAAAGACCTTCCCTGGATCGTCGACGCCGGCGACGCCGACTTCGCTGAGGTCGCGGAAAAGGCGTCCCAGCCGGTGCTGGTTGATATGTGGGCGACCTGGTGTGGGCCGTGCCGGATGGTCAGCCCGGTCCTGGAACAGCTCGCCACCGAACGGGCGGGGCAGGTCAAACTCGTGAAGGTCGACGTGGACAAGGCGCCCACGCTATCCAACCGGTTCGCCGTTCAGGCGGTGCCCACCCTGCTCATCCTGCAGGGCGGCAAGGTACTTGCCCGGCAGGCCGGCGCAGCACCCGTGCACGTGCTGCGTGCCTGGTTCGACGAGACGCTCAAGAACCACAAGGAGGCTGAATCGAGCCAGGCGGGGAGCAACACCTGATGCCGTATTACGACCCACACCTGGTGTATGTCCGTCCTGTTGCGCCGCGCACGCCCGGAGCCTGCGAGGACTGTCTCGCAGCGGGAACCCCGTGGCTTCACCTACGCATGTGTCGAACCTGCGGCAAAGTAGGTTGCTGCGACTCCTCCCCGATGCGGCACGCCCACGCGCACGCCGTAAGGGAAGGCCACCCAATTGTGCGGTCCTTGGAACCGGGCGAGAACTGGAGCTGGTGCTACATCGACCAGGACTATGTATGAGCGAGACCGGTCAGGGAACCAACGATTCGGGCCATCACGTCCCGGTACGCGCGGAAACCCCCGATTCCGTCGGCGCCTACCCGAGATTGACCGGGGCGCAGCTTGAAAAGCTGGCGTTGCGAGGTCGAACGCGAACTGTCAAGGCTGGGGAGGTGCTCACCCGCAACGGTGAGCACCCTGCCGCCTTCTTCGCCGTGTTGGATGGACATCTGCTTGCCGCGGATCTCGAACCGGAAGCGACAGAGCCGGCCGCCACCAGCCAACCAACTGTCACCATCCACGGGCCCGGGCGGTTCGTCGGCGACGTTGGGCTCCTAGAAGGCCAACCCTCGTTCGTCACCATTATGGCGATCGATGACGGTGCGGTCCTTGAGGTGCCGATCACGGAACTGAAATCGATTGTGCTCAGCGACCCCAGCGTGGGTGAGACCATCTTGCGCGCCTACCTGATCCGCCGTTCGCTGGCGATCGGGTACGGCAGCGGACTGCGGATCGTCGGCTCGCGGTTTTCTCCCCGCACCCGCGAGCTGTTGGACTTCGTGGCACGCAACCGCCTCCCGCACCGATTGATCGACCTCGACGAGGACCCGAAAGCCGAGGCGTTTGTGCGCCAGTCCGGCCTGACAGCCGCCGACTTCCCCCTCGTTATCCTCGGCGGCAGTCGCCTGGTGAAGAACCCGACACCGGCGAGCCTCGCCGACGAGCTGGGCATGCGCCCACCTGTCCCGCCTAGTAACTGCGACGTCCTGGTCATCGGCGCGGGCCCCGCCGGCTTGGCGGCCGCCGTTTATGCCGCGTCCGACGGACTCTCCGTATACCTGTGCGACCGAGTCGCCGCCGGCGGTCAGGCGGCCACCTCCGCACACATAGAAAACTACCTCGGCTTCCCATCCGGCATCTCCGGTGCCGAGCTCGCAGAACGCGCGCTTTTGCAGGTGCGGAAGTTCGGCGCGACTCTCGACATTCCGGCAACCGTGCAGCGGGTGATTCGGGAGGACGGCCGCTTCCGGGTGGAGTTCACCGACGGACACGAAGTCAGCACTGATGCGGTCGTTGTGGCAACCGGCGTGCAGTATCGACATCTGTCGGCGGCAGGACTGGAACGGTTCGAGACTTCCGACGTGTTCTACGCCGCGACCGCGCAAGAGTCACGCCTCTGCGGCAATGCCCCGGTCGCGGTCGTTGGTGGCGGCAACTCTGCCGGTCAAGCAGCGCTTTTCCTCGCCCGGACCGCTTCACAAGTCCACCTCATCGTCCGCGGACCAGATCTCCTCCACGGAATGTCCCGCTATTTGGTCGACCAAATCGAGCAGAACCCCACAATCGATGTTCTGCTCTCAACGGAGGTTGTCGAAGCGCGCGGAAAGACACACCTCGAGGAGCTCGTGGTCCAGGACGGGTCCGGTCAACGTCGGGCTCTGCAGGCGAGGCACCTGTTCATCTTCGCCGGCGCTTCACCCTCCACGACATGGCTCGACCCATCGGTCGCCCGCGATCAAGCCGGCTATCTCCTCACGGGCGAGGCGGCTCGCTTTCCCGACGATGAAGTGGCGTTAGCAGATTCCGAACGTCATCCGCTGCCGCTGGAGACCAGTGTCCCCGGCATCTTTGCAATAGGCGACGTCCGAAGCGGGTCAGTGAAACGAATGTCGTCAGCAATCGGCGAAGGCGCAAGCGTAGTCCGCCAGTTGCACGACTACCTCAACGGCGGCCGCCACGTTCGAGCCGAGTAGCGTTCGGCCGGCGGCCGGTAGCAGCGCACTGGGAACGCTGTCAGCGACCACTCCTGGAAAACCCATTGCCATGCGACGGTGAGCATTGGCGATCTGCTCATCCGGAAGCCCCTGCAGCATCCGTAGCTGCGCCATTGCGATGAACCAGTACGAGCGGCTCGCCCTGGCGGTGCGTCCTGTCCCCGGACGGCCGTCATCGCTTAGACGCTGAGGTCTCCAATGCTAGGAGGCAAGGGCGCACCCCCTTGGGCGCCTATTGTGGGGCCGGCTGGGTAGCTATCGGGCCGACGGGGATTACGCATGGTCATCGCGGAGGTGCTTGGGGCGCCCGGTGCTGATGAAGTGGCCACCGCGAACGGTTCGCTGAGTCCAGCGGCCACCGCCGCAGGGCCTTATCAACACGCAGATGGCCTTGTCGGAAGCTATCTTCTCGGAGTGCCGAGGCGAGCGAGGTTGCGCTGCTTCCTCTGCCGAGCAGGAGACGTTGCTGCACTGTGAACTCCTTTGGGCTCCAGCCGCTTAGCTTTCCGGCGCGCCGTCCTGGCTGCGGGTCGGCGCGCTGCCAGCCGCGTCGGCGACTTGCTTACGCAAAGCCTCGTTCTGGTCCTGCAGTTCCAGCACCATACTGATCCCGGTCAAGTTGACGCCGTCCTTTTGCAGATCAGCTACCTGCCGAAGCCTCGTGACTTCGTCATCGCTGTACCGGCGGGTGCCCCCTTCAGTGCGAGCTGGCGTCAACAAGCCCTTCTTCTCGTAGAGACGCAGTGTCGCCTGCGGCAGACCAGCAAGCTCCGCCGCCACTGCGATGCTATAAACCGGCGTGGACTCAGAACGATCACTCACACTGGAAATTTTCCGCCCACCGCTTGCGTTTGTCAATGTGACGATGTAGAAAATTGGTACTACAACATGCAGATTATCTCTTCCGGGGTCGCCCGCTCATGAACTAGGCAGGCACTTCCGGACAGGCAGGAACCCAGGAGGTGAACTGTGATGGGTATGCCCACGGCGGAGGATTCGCCACGGCTAGCGGAAATGTTCGCAGACATTGTCTGTTCAGAACCGGACTGGACGGACGCGGAGTTCGAAGCGATCGTCGCTGAGTTCTGGCAAACGCCGCAGACCGTCATCGCTCCGCCGTGGGCACCCCTCAGCCCGGCTCGCCGCTCGGAGGAGCATCAGGCGGCCCACACGGCCGCGGCGAGGGAGGCTCTCCCGCCGTCGCCGATCTCACGGGTCCGCTCGCCTCCGTGAGAACGCGCCGCACTCGCGGCGCGTCAGTTCTGAGTCGACTGAGTTCGATGTGCAACTAATGCGGAAAGGAGAACCACATGACCATGTCATACAGCCCCATCAGCCAGCTCGACAAGATCGCGCAGAGCGTCTTTGACACGAGCCGTCAACCTCGCACGATGCCGGTCGACCTGATCCGCGAGGGTGAGCACTACATGCTGAACGCGGACCTTCCCGGTGCAGACCCCGCCTCGATCGAAGTCGACGTCGACGGGCAACTGCTGACGATCCGTGCTCACCGATCGGCGGACACGCGCGAGAACGCCCGATGGCTTGTACAGGAACGCCCATCAGGCACGTACCAGCGCCAGTTCACCATCAGCGACGAGGTCGACATCGACAAGATCAGCGCGACCTACGACAACGGTGTACTCAACCTCCTGATCCCCATCTCGGAGCGCGCGAAGCCGCGCAAGATCAAGGTGGAATCGCCGTCCCTGGTCGTGCAAAACGAGTCGTAGACGAACACCGAATGCCCTAAATCGGATCCGAGGGCGACGCGGGTAGGCGCTCGGATGTGCATGCCGGACCGCATGGGGCGGGCGGCGCAGAATGCTTCCCCGAATGCGCGGGGAGCGGTCACAGGAATCGGGTTTCCGCGGCCGCTCCCCGCCCGCGCGACCGCCTTATCTAGGAAGGAGAAGTCCACGTTGCCACGAATCATTAATGCGCTCAGAGCCGTCGGACACCCCGGGTTCTTAGTACTGCGGCCGCGCCCCAGTTACCCTCTCCTCGCGCGTGCGATAGAGGCCGCACGGCGCGCACGCAAGATTGCGCGTTTCAAGCTCCGGCGGGTCAACCCCGCCATCCGAGCGTCAGACCTCGCATTCGAGAACCCCGACGCTCTCCCTCAGTTCCTCCTTGCGGCAACGATTTGTGGCACCGCGCTGGTTTTCCTCATCGCCGCTCTCACCGGGCTGATCGACTCAATCTACGGCCCCACCTGGGTCCGAGTGCTCCGGCCCCTGGTGGGATAACGAGCAGAAGACACATCGGAATGGTCGACACGGTCCACTCTCCGCTCACCAGGAGTAACCACACCCAACCCCATTACCGCCATGGATGGTGGTGGAAATCGCTCGCCGCCGGCCTAGTGCTTTGGGCAGTAACTGTTGTAGTCACCATAGTTACGGCGAACACCAACCTTGTTCCCACGCTGATCCTGCTCGGAAGCTTCCTATTGCCGTTCTGCGTGGTCCTGTTCGTCATCGAACGAATCACTGGAAACATCAGCGTGCTTCAAGTTTTCCTGGCCTTCGTCGTCGGGGGCGTAAGCGGCGTCCTCGGTGCGTCGCTCCTGGAAGCAAGCCTGCACCCGAGTGTCGGCACGTATATCGGTGTCGGGTTCATCGAAGAGTCCGTCAAGGGCGTCATCCTCATCGTCGTTGGCTGGAGAGTGGCGCCCAAGAATCGTCGGCAGGGTGCCATGCTGGGAGCGACCGTCGGGGCAGGCTTCGCCGCTTTCGAATCCGCCGGCTATGCGTTCAATGCCGCCATCACAGCGCAGGGAATCGACCTCGTGTCACTGCTGCAAACCGAAGTTATCCGCGCCATCTTGGCCCCAGTCGGACACGTGCTGTGGACCGCAGTTCTCGGTGCCGTGATTTTCGGTGCAGCACGCGAGGGCCAGCGGTTCCGTCTCTCGCTGGCAGCTCTCGGCGCTTTCGTCGGAGTTGCCCTGCTCCACGCCTTGTGGGACTCAATGGGAGAAATTTCGTCCGTCATTGCCCTGCTCGCCAACGGCAGCGCCCTCCTGGAGCTCCAATACGGGTTCCTCCTCCCCCAGACCGCGGAAACGGTCCGATCGATGGCCGCCGTGCTTTACATCGGCGGCATCGCGCTCACCAGCGCTGTAGGGGTCACCGCGCTTTGGCGCGTCTTGCGGAACTCGGGCCCTCAGAGGAATTTCTTCTCGGGTCCGCCCCTCGCGCACCGCAAAGTTAACACGACTGCAACCACTCCTGCTCAGAGCCACTAGGCGTCAACTCTCGATTAGAAGATTCCTACGCGCGGGCACACCAGTGCCTAGAACGGTTACCAGATCACCCGGCGTGGTATCGCGCTCGTGGTGCTGATCCCAACCGTTGTCTTCTACGCAGCCGTCCTAGCTGCCTTGATCCTCCACTGGGTTGACCGTGATGATCTCACCGCAATGGTGGCGGCAATCTCCCCCTTCCAAGCTCTCGCCGCTGCGGTCGTCGGTTTCTACTTCGCCAAGAAGGACGAGTAGGACCCCTCGCTAACGTCTCAGCGTTACGTAGTCGCCAGGATTTGTCGGCCCAAGGACGGAGTCGCGAAACACTCTCGCCCAAGTGCGATAGATCGCACGCTTGTGGTCGCGCCGCACGGCGAGCCCCCAGGAGAATCCTGCGCAAGTACTGATGGCTGCCGCCACCACGAACAGAAAGAGCATGAGCTCGTTGATGGAGCGCATCGCTTCTGCTGCGCCGGCAACGTGAAGGTGACCGGTGGAATCCTGCAGGGGCGCCGCCGCGGTGTAGAACCCGCCGGTTAGCGCCGCGAAGATCGCGGCGAAGACGGTCACGGACGTCCCCAGAACAGTGAGAAAAGTGGCTAGCGCCGTGGCTCTGGACCCAGGTGCGGCCTGTTCCGCCCGAAGGTCAAGCTCAGCAATCGCCCGCTGTTGTACGCGAGTAGATGCCGTGGTGAACGCGGACAGCTTGTCGTGCATTCTCGTCAGATCGTTGTAAATGTGGCGCTCTGCGGCCAGGCCCACCGCATCCGCCCTCACGCGAGCGCGTAAATACCTGATCCTAAGTCGTTGCGTCGCATTAGAGACCTGTTCGAACATGATCCCAGAATGCCTTAGAGGGTCGCCTAGGCCCGTGACGGCTGATCGGTTCGTCGACGCAACCGCTGACTATGGCACGCTCAGCGGCCTAGGTGCCGCTCTCGTTGTTGTGCCTAGGCAGTCGACGTCTTGCGCGCCTTGGATGCGCGCTTGGGCTTCGCCCTTCCCACGCTCCGATTATCTACCGATCGTCCGGATGTCCGTTCGCGTTGGAAGCATGACGGGCCGACCCCCACCCAGGCCGGCCCATCGGCTCCAGGCCCGCGACTTATCAGCGCAAAAGCGCGACGATCAAGGCCGCAGGCAAGGCCACCGCGACGGTTGCAGTGAGCACCACTTCAACCCTGACTCGAATGCGGAGCTTGACGTCGACCAAGTGATCGCGCCCGCGACCTTTTCTCGGTCGGGGGTCTCGTCGTACTATGGTCATATCTTCTCCTTCGTCTCACACACCGATCGCGAAGAACCTCAGACCCGCGCTGTTCCACCAGCGCGGGTCTTCTTCGTTACATCAATGGTCCCGACCTCTCCCTACATTTCATAATGAGTCCTGCAACACTTAGCTTGTGAGTCGTGGATTGGGGTCGATGCAGCGAAGCATTTTGTCTTCGCTCAAAGCGCTGCAGGAGGACACTCCTCCCCTGTTCTGGTACGAGAAACACGCGCTGGGCGTCGGCACATCCGCCTCTGAGGGCAGTTCTTTTCGACGCGCGGCTCTGTCTCTGGAAAAGCTCCGGCTTATTGACGTATTGCATGCGCACCGGCAGTCACAGCGGTTGTCGAAATACTGGCGCTACAGGGGCAATCGTCGTACCGATGAGGATGACACCTACCAGGGCCCCCGGACGCTCTTGCTGGTTCGCCTACCGCCCACTGACGAGGATCGGGAGGCTCGACTCCAGGTTGAAGAATCCCTCGCGCGCGCTCTCCGCTCGCGGCAATCTGCGTGGAGCACGAGGTACGTCAGCTGGTATTTCGAGCAACCGATCGGCGTTTGGAACGACGAGTTCCTTGTGGATGAAGATCCCGAGGACAGTGAGGATTTCATCGAGCTGAGCCGCCTCTTGAGCATGCCAGCTTCGGTGACCGGTAATTAGCCACCAGCCTCGGGTCAGCGGCCCAGATGGCGCTCTCGCTGCTGTGCTTGGCCCGTCGATGCCTTACGCGCCTTTGCGGCACGCTTCGGTGCGGCCAGGACGGCTTCGCGCGGATGCCGAGCTTGGTCGGCCGCGCTCGTCATGCGGGCGTCGATAACGTCCCTGTCGGCGTTGCCCTCGAGGGAGGATGCGAAGCGCTCCCGCCGCTCGGCGCTATCGAACGCCTCCGCTGCATCCGCGCGATTGTCGTTCGAATCGCCGCGCAGCGCGTCGGTGACGTCTCGGTCGTTCTCCGCCTCAGATCGCAGCTGGTCGACGTCCAGGGCTGCGTCCGTTTCGGCGGCTCTCTCGTCGCGTTCGTTGGCCTGTCGCTGGCGATCCTCGGCCACTCGATCCAGCGTCTCGGCCGCGGTGAGGAAAGCGCCGGCTTCTGCAACGTCGACGACACTTTCCCCGCGCGAGGTGGCCGCCGCCGAGCGAGTGCGCTCTGCCCTTGCCAGCGCCTCGCGCACAGCTGCAGGGTCAGCGTCGAGGTCGTGCACGTCCAGGCCATAGCGGTCGCGGACTTCCTCTGCGATGCGTTCGGCCGCACGGTCGGCCTCTGGGTCGATGCCGTGCCAGGCGGTGGCCGTTTCGTGGACGCCGGCGGTCTGGTCGACGCTTGCGGCGTCCCACCAGGTGCGGTCGTAAACAGGAGCGAGCTCGGCGCGGGCCGCGGCGCGTTCGGCGTCGAATCGGGCTTGCAGCTCACGGTTCTGCTGTTCCGTCTGAGCCTGTCGGGTGCGGGCGAGTTCTTCGCGTATCCGCGAGAATCGTGCGCCCAGCTGGGCCGCTACGGTGAGCGCGATCCGCAGCTGACCGTCCAGGGCGTCCGCGATGCCGTCGTTCTCTTCGGCCATAATTGCCACCTTCCGTTATCGTCCGATGCCGCGGTCTTGGTCGGGTCCGGTCGCGGGCTTGTAGGGCTTTGCGGGTTCGATCTTTGTTGGCACGGGCGAGCCTGGGCGGGGAGCGCTGAGGCCGGTCTGTGCGATGCGCACCGCCTCGGCCGTGCGCTCGTCGACGTCGACGGGCGCGGGGTTCTGACCCTTGCGGGGAACCTCGGGGAGCCGGGACGCGACGGTGGCCATCCGCGAGTTCAGGGTGCGGGAGATTTCCGCTGCGCGGGCCTCGTCCCCGATGGCCTTGTGCATGTCGATGATCGCCACGGTGAGCCGTGCGAGCTGGCGCATCAGGATCGCCTCGGCCATCGTCCCTTGACCCTGGCTCGCGGCCTGCATCAGGAGCATGGCGGCGCCGCCGGCGCTGCCCATGCTGACCTTCTTCGGCTTCGATGTGTGCGCCTTGATCTGCGCCGACCGCGCCAACTCACGCGAGGTAGCGGCAAGCGGTCCGGGCGTCGTCTCGACGCGCTGTGACCAGGCAGCGAATGCACCGGCCGTGTCGCGTGCGACGTGCGCCCACGCCGCACGATCGCCCGGCGGGACGCTGCGCAGCTCGTCGCGCATCCGCCGCATGTCGTCGGAGTATTTCTGCCATAGCTCCGGTGCCGGCTCAGACTCTTCACGGCCCGGTGCGACTGGCCGGTACTGCCACGGGTTGCGGCTGGTGGCCTTCCACTCGTCGACCGCGCCCTGCGCCGCCTGGGGGCTGTCGGGCCATCCCTCGCGCAGCCGCGGCAGTGTCAGGTCGCGGGCGAGCCGGCCGCCGCCGTACCAGACCGGGGGTGTGCCGTGCTCGGTGCGCAGCGCCACCGAGTAACCGGCGACAACGTCGTCACGGCCGGCCGCGAAGCGGGGCCGGATGAGGACGCCGGCGCGGCGTACGCGGCGTACGAATTCGCCCTCGTCGATCGACGCGGCCGCCGCAGCACGTACGCTCCGTTCGAGGCGGTGAGCGTCAACCTCGATGGCGCCGGTGCGGCGGGCGCGTTCCTGTTCGGCGGGCTTGATGCCCCGCTCCCCCAGTCCGTGCTCACGGCTGGAGAGCTGCTGCAGCCCGTACTCGCGCTCGAGGTCGCGGCAGGTGTCTTGCGCCTTCTTGAAGTCGTTGTGGGTGCTCGCCTTGGTGCCGTCCTCGCGCACCAGTGAGACTGCGATGTGGATGTGGTCGTTGCCGTTCGTGGAGAGTCCGTGACGGACGGCAACCCACCGGCACTCGGCCTTGCCGCTGGCCTCGGTGAATCCCATCCGGTCCACGAAGTCTTGCGCGATCGCGCCCCACTTCTCATCGGACAGTTGGCCCTCGTCCGCGCGCAGAGACAGTGAACAGTGCCACACATCCGCCGGCGTCGTGGTCGAGTGAACCTGACCCGTTTCCGGGTCGGTGATGCTCTGCGTGCGGGTCACTTCGACGCCGAGCGCGACGCGCGGCTCGTCGAGGTCCTTCGCGATCGCCAACGCCGTCTCACGATCGAGCACGCCGTAACCGTGCATCGTCATGATGGCGGAGTTGCCGGCGACCAGGTGCTGCTCCTCGTGTTCGTTCGACCGACCCGGCCCGGCGAGGTAGACCATCAGCCCACCCATCCGGCTCCCCCGGGTGATGTTCGGCATCATGAATCAGCCAGCGTTTCAATCGCCGCCGACAGACGCGGCACGATCGCCCGATACTCGGTCACGATCGCCTCGGCCTCGGCAGGGAACGTGCCCTCACTGTTGGCGTACTTCGCGAGCTGATTGGCGTTGTTCGCCAGGTTCGCAAGCAACCGGCGCACCGCGAAGATCTCCACAATGGCCGCCTTGCGATCACTGTCGGTCTGCACGTGCCCACTCATCGCGGACTCGAACAACAGACGCGGCACCGTCACACTACGAACGGCGGCACGGGCTCGCAGCTGCGTGTCTTCCTCAGGAGTCACCCACACCTCGTAGCGCTTGTCGCGCTTCGCCCCCTTAGGGGCGTTGGCACGTCGAGAACGGCCGAACAGTCGGGTCTCGTTCTGCTCCGACATCGCCCCTCCCCCGTCCTCCTCGCCCAGCGCAGCGAACCCGCCTTCCGGCGGGGACCATACGACAAGTATGCCGGTGCCGGACGCGACAGTCCAGCACCGTGGTACAGTTACCCCGGGTAACTGTATAGCTTGCTTCGTCTGGGGGCTCCGCCCGAACGGTGCGCAAGCATCGGTGAGGCAGCACCTCGAGGGTGCAACATTACGCCTAGTGGAGCGCCCACGGCCCTGTTAATCTGAGGCTATGAGCGACGTACAACTGGACCCACAGGAAGCCGCCCGGAAGGCGCGGGCGATCATCGAGGCGGAGCAGAACGCACGCGTGCGCTCGGTGGAAGAGCTCGTGTCTGCCACCAACGCCTTCGACGCTGCGGAGCAGGCCGTCAAGGACGCTGCTGCCGCGCACGATAAGGCGTGGAGTGCTGCGCTTGCCGCGGGATGGACAGAGAAGAACCTGCGCGAGATTGGCGCCCGAGCCCCCGGTCAGTCCGCGCCCCGTGCGCGTAAGCGACGTGCTGCAGCTGCGCCACCCGCGCAGAACATTGAAGGGTGAGCCTACGGCTCCTCAGCTTCTAGAACAGGCCCCGCCGAGCGTCGCTCGGTGGGGCCTGTTCGTTGGGCAACTCCGTTGCCTTTCGGCTAGGTGATGGTACGCACCGTTCCTCTCCGAGCAAGAGCTTTCGCGGCATATCCTCACTCGCTGCGCTCCCTCCGGTATTCCACGGTCTCTTGCTCATTCACCCCCGGCGCTGTTTCGGCAAAAGCGCCGAAAGGCAAATGGGTTGAGATGAGAGAGGGAGCGAGTCATGAGCACGAACGTCACCTTGTACGTGGAATCCGGATCCACAACAAGCGACAAAACCAAAGCAGCAATGGGCACAGCCGGCATCGCATACGAGCTGGTGTCAGTCACGGCCAACGACTACCCGCTGCAGGCGGTGGGAACCTCGTACGCGACGGCACCGGTCACGGTCGTCGACGGGAGCAGTTGGGACGGGTACCGGCCGGATCTGATCGCGCGGCTCGCATCCGACCAGGCGCTCGAGGTGTACGAGGTCCCCGCCGATCCGATGGACGCCCTCTACTGCGAAAGCTGCCAGTGATGAGCGCCGCATACCTCCGCCGGCACGGCGTCACCGTGCCCGCACAGCTGCGCTCCTACACACCCGACGAGGCAGCCGCCGAGACCGGGCTGACACTCGACGAGCTGCGCCGGATGCGCGAGCGCGGCGAGGGGCCGGCGTACGTCACGATCGGCAAACGAACGGTGCGATATATCCGCGTCGACGTCAACGAGTGGCTGTGCTCCGCTCAGCCGATCGGGGCGGATCTGGCAGCCGCTCGTGCCGCCATCCAGTCGGACGGCTCCACACCGTGACCGTCTGCCCCCAGCCAGGCGCCAGCCACAGGTGATCAATCCCGATCGGGAGGGCGGGATCCTCGGACGGTACCTCGCTGGGTTCGATAAGCGCATAGGCGGCCGCATTGCTGAGACCCGTCGTCCCGACGATGAGGAACAGGTGCCGCTCGTCGTACGGAGCGGCCAACAGCTTCGCAATGTGGTCGCGGGTGGGATCGACCTGGAGAGCGGCGTCGACACCCTCGGCGATCGCCTCGCCCTCGCTGCTGAATATGGCGGAGGTAACAGGCGGCATCCAATGGACCTTCGGCTCTCCGCTGGGTAGGTATCCCCACATCACCGGGCCCGCTTCCCAAGCGAGCCACTCCAGCTCAGGATCACCGTGGATTACGTCTAGCGGCAAGTCCTCCGGGCGGGTTACGTTGTGTCGCTCAGCCAACGCGATCGCCAGCTCATAGAGCTTCTCCAGCCGAGCAAGGTCACGCACGCTAGGCGCGTGGATCGTCCACGTCAGGCGTCCAGGTGCCGGCGCACTAGGCCGAGTCTTGAGCTTCGCTCTGAGGTGGTGCTCGGAACTGTCCTCGACACTTGTCACTTCAAGGCCGGCTCTCCTGCCGTCCTCGTAGCGGATCTCACCGTCGATCGTTTTCCGCGGTGCGCCAGGCACATCGAGTTGCACCACGCTCGCACCCAACACATGCTCCACGACGCCGACTGCGTAGAGCTCGTCCCTCCGGAAACCGGACACTACTTCGCGCCCGCGCGCACTTTGGGCTCGCGAGCAGCGTTCTCATCTTCGGTCGCCTGCGCCAAAGCACGTCGAACGGTGGCGGAGCCAACGCGGAGGGTCTTGGCGATCGCGTCCCACGTCGCCGGCGGTGTCTGCGCGCGCATCTGCCTCGCGACCTCGATGCGCTCCGGCGTCATGACAGTTGGGCGGCCGCCAACCCGCCCCTGGGCGCGTGCATACTCGAGCCCCAGTCGCGTGTTCTCTCTGATGGTGTCCACGCGCAGCTGCGCGAACACGGCGACGATGCCGAACAGCGCGCGGCCCATCGGGCTTGTGGTGTCGATGACGGGTTCAGTCAGGCTCTTGATATCGACACCCTTATCCTCGAGCTCGTGCAACGTTTCGATCAGGATCCGCTCGGTGCCGCCGAGGCGATCCAGGCGCCGCACCAGCAGAACGTCACCGGCCCGCATGTAGTCCATGCAGGCGACCCATTGCGGGCGGTCTTTGATCCGGCTGGAGTCGCCGTGGTCGATGAAGACGCGCTCGGCACCAGCCGCTTTCAGCTCAGCTTCCTGCGCTCGTGGGTTCTGCTCCCGCTTCGACACTCGCGCGTATCCGACGACGGTCATCGTCCCCTCCCAAGATCGGTCTCATATCCCTGCGTCTGCGATCGCGTCGGCCGCGCCGAGGCCGACGAGATGCCACGCGACGGCGTGGCGGGGCCGCCCATGCTTGCGAACGTCCGCAGCTGTTCCAGCCGTTCCGGTGTGAGCCGGCCGCCCGGCGTCGCCGGCCGCACGATCCGGTCGAACATCATGTGCAGCCCGGAGAAGTCTCGCCGCTCCATCGCGTCCCGCGACGCCCTGTCGTTCTCGGCGCCGGTGACCTGGCTCCAGTCCAGGTCATAACCGGCGCCTGCGGCGACCTGCGTCCAGAAGATCCGTTGGGTGCGCCCGTTGCCCTCCCGGAACGGGTGGAGGTAGTTCACCTGGTCGTAGTGGTGCGCCAGGCGGTCGACGAACCGGTCACGGTCCAGCCCGTGCAGCTGATTGTCATCCGCGAGCTCCGCGAACGCGAACCCTGCCCCCGACTCGAGCCGGGACACCGGCATGAAGAATTCCGCCTCCGCATCCGTGCCCTTGCGGATATCGACGGTGCGCAGCTGGCCGGCCCAGTCGTAGACGTCCTGGAACAACTGACCGTGGATCGCCTGCAGCTGTCGGAGATCCCCGGTGACCTTCACCGGTCGGATGATCATTTGGACGCGGCGCGCCTCAACCAGGTCCGCCTCAGCTGCGTCGAGGGCACGCTGATCGGTGATGCCGAAGTTATTGCGGAGGATGCCCGAGGCGGGCTCGAGGTACGGGTCGACGAACTCAGGCAAGGCCGTAGCGGGCGCGGGTGCGGCGCACCAGCTCGTCGGCGTCGAACTCCCCCTCGACGAACGCTGCAGCGTCCGCACGGTACTCGGCCGTGGAAGACAGACCCTCCATCTCGGAGCTGTGCGCGGCGTCAGCCACCACACGCTCGCGGAGCTCGCGCTCAGCGGCGGAGATAGTGCTCGCGGTCTTGACGCTCATCGCTGCCCCTTTCGACCTCTTCATTCTACCAGACCTGCTCAAAAACCCCCAGATAGCGTTCTGAACAGAAGAGGGTTTCGGCAAGGGTTTTGATCAATACGCGATCCGCGAAGTTTCGCGGCACGCCTCGCCGGTCGAGGAGCTGCTCGCAAACGATCGTTTTCGCACACCCATGCAAGCGGGCCCGCGATCTCGTTCACAGCTCAGAAACCCCGAAGTGGAAGAGAAGGGCCGACCGTGTGAACATTCGCAGCCGCTGCTAGCCTCGGCGCACTACTTACCCCGCGCTGGTCAGGGCCTGTGCTTTAGGGTCGGAGCGTGAGCTGGGACGCCCCGCGGTCGGAACGAGCGAGAAGGCACGAACATCTCGGCACACACACTTACTGCCCGCTGTCCGGCTCCCGCTTTGCGCTTCCGCTCTTCGGCAGAACATGCACTAGCTCACCGTCGGTTGAATACGAGGAGATCCGTGCTCGCCCTGAGCATCCCCAGCCCGCCCCCGCAATTTGCACAGTTCCAGATAGGTCCACTGACTGTGCACGCCTATGCGCTGTGCATTCTCAGCGGCATCATCGCCGCGGCCCTGATCACCGCGCGCCGGCTCGGTCGCCGCGGCGTCGACCGCGGAATCGTGCTCGATGTCGTCCTCTGGGCCGTGCCGCTCGGCATCGTCTGCGCCCGCTTTTACCACGTGTTCACCCACGTCGGCGACTACTTCTACCCCGGCGCGAACCTCTGGAATGTCTTCGCCATCTGGGACGGCGGCAACGCGCTCTACGGGTCGCTCCTCGGCGGAGCACTGGGCGTCTACATCGCTTGCCGACGCGCAGGTCTTCGGTTCTGGGCGTTCGCCGACGCGCTCGCCCCAGCGCTGCTCGTCGCCCAGTCACTCGGGCGGTTCGGCAACTACTTCAACCACGAACTCTTCGGCCTCCCCACTACACTCCCGTGGGGTCTGCAGATCGAGGCCACCAATCCCAAGTTCCCCGCCGGCATGCCGCCCGACACGCTCTTCCACCCGCTCTTCCTCTACGAGATCATCTGGAACCTCGTCGGTGTCGCCCTGATCCTGCTCCTCGAGCGGCGATTCCGCCTGCAGTGGGGTCGCGTGCTCGCGCTCTACCTCATCTGGTACGGACTCGGCCGCAGCTGGCTCGAAGCGATCCGCATCGACCCGACCAGCGACGGGTGGCTGGGAATCCCCGCGAACGTGTGGGCCTCCTTCGCCGCCGTCGCCGTCGGAATCACGCTGTTCATCGTCCAGGCCCGTCGACACCCGGGCGCCGAACCCTCCCCCTATCTGCGGCCGGCACTCACCGACCTGAAACCCCAAGCGGCCGAACGGACGACCGTCGAACTCAGCGGAGCTGACCGGCAGCCGCCGCCAAGGGATCGGTGCAACTGCTGACTTCGGCGCCGCCGCGAGAAGCTCGGGCGTCGAGGAGGGATAGCGTGGGCGAGTGCGAAGACTGAGGTGCTCGTGGACATTGCAGGCCTGAGGCTGTTGGTGGCGGTCGCCCGGACGGGTAGCATCTCCTCCGCAGCCCGCGAAGCCGGCGTCACGCAACAGGCGGCCTCGATGCGGCTCGCGGCGCTGGAACTGGATCTGGGCGCTGCTCTGCTCGTTCGCAGCACTCGGGGCGCGCATCCGACCGAGACCGGCGCCCTCATCGTGGAGTGGGCCGCCGACCTCCTGGACGCCACGGAACGGTTCGACGCCTCCGTCGCCTCCCTGCGCCAGACGACGGACGACACGCTGCATATCGCCGCCAGCATGACGATCGCGGAGCATCTCGCGCCGCGCTGGCTCACGGCGCTGAGTACCGGTGTGCGTGGGCCGCGCATCGAGCTGACGGCCGCGAACAGCGAAGCGGTCCTCCTGGCCGTCCGCAGCTCGGCGACGACGATCGGGTTCATCGAGACGCCGGATGTGCCCACCGATCTGGCGACTATGGAGTTCGCGTCGGATGAGCTGGTCGTGGTCGTCGGACGCACCCATCCGTGGGCGCGGAGGGCCCGCGGCATCTCAGCGGAGGAGCTCGCCCGCGCTCCCCTGGTCTCCCGCGAACGCGGCTCCGGCACCCGTCTCGCAGTGGAGCGCGCCCTGACGGGCGCCGGTCATCCGCCGGTTCGGCCGGCGCTGGAGCTCTCCTCCACCAGTGCGATCCGCGCGACCGCTGCGGCAGGCGACCACCCAGCCGTGCTGAGCATCCTCGCTGTGCGCGAGCAGATCGCCGCCGGGACCCTCGTCAAGGTCCCGATCCGGCAGTTGCGCATCACCCGGCCGCTGACCGCGGTGTGGCGACGCAGCGGGTCGGGCGTGCCCGCGAGCGCACGTCCGCTGCTGGAGGTCGTGCACGCGATCTCGTGACGGCGGTCAGAGCTGCCCGCTGATGGCGAGCACTCCCAAGCTGGTGACGGTGACGAGAGTCGACAGCACGGCGCCCAGCAGCAGCGGCCGCCAGCCGGCGCGACGGATCGCCCCCACATCGGTGGACAGGCCGATACCCCCGAGCGCCACCGCTACCAGGAACACGCTCGCCGTCACGAGCCCCTCGTGCAGGTCGGTGGGAACCGCGATGAGCGTATTGGCCGTGGCGACGACGAGGAATCCGACGAGGAACCACGGGACGAGACCGATCAACCGCCGCACGGTCAGCGGAGCACCGGCGTTCGCCCGCCGATGCTCGACCACGGCGAGCGTGATGCTGATCGGGACGATCATGAGCGTGCGCACGAGCTTCACGACGACGGCGAAGCCGAGCGCCGAGGTCGCGAACAGACTCGCGGCGGCGACCACCGAGCTCGTGTCGTTCACCGCAGTTCCCGCGAACAGACCGAACGCATGGGTGCTCATCCCCAGCGCATGCCCGATGAGCGGGAACACCAGCACGGCGACCGCATTGAACAGGAAGATCGTCGAGACCGCGTAGGCGATCTCCGAACTCGCGGCGCCGATGATGGGGGAGATCGCCGCGATCGCCGACGCGCCGCAGATCCCGGTCCCAACACCGATCAGGGCGCGTTCCCGGCGCGGAATGCGTAGAGCCCGGCCGACGCCCCATGCGGCGAGGAGGCACACCGCCAGCGTGGAGAGCATCACGGGAAGGGACTGCACACCCACGACGAGCACGCTCGACAACGAGAGCTGGACACCGAGCAGGACGACCGCGAGCTGGAGCACGAACTTCCCGGAGAAGCCGATGCCCGGCACGAACCGGGCGCCTGGCCGGCGAATCAGACTCACCGCGATTCCGATGACGAGGGCCGGGAGGGCGCTGCCGACCGCTGGCACGACGCGCGAGACACCGGTAGCGACCAGCGCGATCAGAACGGTCAGGCCAACGCCGGGCGCGACCTCGGCTCCCCGCGCAGCGATCCTTCTCGGCAGAGTCCGGACGGGAGAGAATTCCATGCTTCGACCGTGACGGATCTGCCCGAATCCGGCTAGATCGAGCCGGTTGTGGCGTCACAAGTAGCGCTTGTGACGCCACACCATCAAGCCGATCTGGCCGGTACGGGCGCAGCCTGCGACGTGCCGGCCACCCAGGTGCGGTAGCCCCCGTCGAGGTTGACGACGTCGAACCCATGCTGGTCGAGGATGCGCGCGGCGGTGTGACCGCGCTGGCCCACCTGGCAGTGCACCACGATCGGGCCGGCCGGCAGCTCGGCGAACCGGTTGCGCAGCTCGTCGACCGGGATGTTCACAGCGCCGGGGATCGAGCCGGCCGCGTGCTCACCGGCCGTGCGCACATCGACCAGGGTGGCGCCCGCGTCCAGCGCGGCGCCGAGCTCGTGCCACTGCAGGGAGCGGGTGGTACCGCTGCGGAGGTTGTCGGCGACGTAACCGAGCTGGTTGATCGGGTCCTTCGCCGACCCGAACTGAGGGGCATACGCCAACTCGAGACGCATCAGACCGGAGGCGGTGATCCCGCCCGCCATGGCGACCGCGATCGCGTCGATACGCTTGTCGACACCCTCGCCGCCGACGATCTGCGCGCCCAGGATCGCATCCGTCTCCGGGTCCACGAGCAGCTTCATCGACATGGACTGGGCGCCCGGGTAGTAGGTGGCGTGCGAGGCAGGGTGCGTGTGGATGACCCGGTGCGCCCGCCCGGCAGCGGTGAGCTGCCGTTCCCCCCAGCCGACCTTCGCCGCGACGGTGTCGAAGACCTTCACGATCGCGGTGCCGAGGGCGGGCGTGTTCTGCTCCTTGCTGCCGGCGATGACGTCGGCGACGGAGCGGCCGTGCCTGTTTGCGAGCCCGGCCATGGTGACGAGCGTCTCTGCGCCGCTGAGCGCATCCACTTTCTCGACGCCATCGCCGACGGCGAAGATGTGCGCGTCGCTGGTGCGGTTGCGGGCATCGACCGCGATCCCGCCGGTCGGCCCCAGCCGGAGCCCGGCCGAGCGCGCGAGGTCCACGCTCGGCACGACACCCGACGCGTCGATGATGAAGTCCGGCCGAACCGTCGCGCCGTCGCTGAGCAGCACCGCCCCCGCCTCGACCGTGTCGACAGTGACGGAGGTGCGCACGTCGACGCCGTGACTGCGCAGCTGCGCCGCCAACGGAGCCACCATCTCCGGATCCAGTGGAGTGAGGATCTGCGCCGACCGTTGGATGAGGGTCACGTGGATGCCGCGCCGCACCAGGTTCTCGACGGCCTCGAGGCCGATGAAGCCGGCGCCGAGGACGAGGGCGGAAGGGTTGTCCGCTGCCGCGTCCACCAGCACGCTGATCGCGTCCACGTCCTCCACCGTGCGGAGGGTGTGCGTCGGGATGCCGGGATGCCCCGCGGCCTCCCTCGCGGTAGCACCGACCGCGAGGATCAGCTCGTCATAACTCTCGGTCATGGTCTCGCCCGCGGCGAGGTCGAACACCGAGACAGTGCGCGCAACCGGATTGATCCCAAGGACCTCGTGGCCGGTGCGCACATCGAGCCGGAACCTGGCCGCCAACGACTGCGGGGTCTGCAGAAGGAGTGATGACCGATCGGTGATCACGCCGCCGACGTAATAGGGCAGCCCGCAGTTCGCATACGAGACGTACGGGCCGCGCTCGAACACCACGATCTCCGCTGTCTCGTCGAGCCGGCGCAATCGTGTCGCGGCAGACATTCCTCCGGCGACTCCGCCGACGATCACGGTCTTCATCCTGTGCACCTCCCGAGGGCGGTTTGGTTATACCCTCCCCGGTATCGTACTATACGGAGGGGGGTATACAGAACCACCCCTACCGGACCCGAGAAAGAGAGTTCCAGCCCATGTGCTACCCCGCCACCTGCAAAGTCTGCGGCAAGACGACCTGGAGCGGCTGCGGTCAGCACGTCGCCGACGTGCGCCGGCGCGTGCCCGCAAACCAGTGGTGCAACGGCAATCACACCGACGCCGAGAAGGCTGCCGCCTCCGGTGGCGGGTTCTTCGGCCGGCTCTTCGGACGCGGCTGACCGTGAGCACCGTCACCCTCACCGCCGACACGCTCAAGGGTCAGATCGAGCAGAACGACATCGTCCTGATCGACTTCTGGGCGGCCTGGTGCGGCCCCTGCCGCATGTTCGCCCCCGTCTTCGAGACCGCATCCGAACAGCACCCGGACATCGTGTTCGGCAAAGTCGACACCGAGACCGAGCAGGAGCTCGCCGCGGCCGCCGGGATCACCTCGATCCCCACCCTCATGGCTTTCCGCGACGGGATCCTCGTGTTCTCACAGCCCGGAGCCCTCGCCGCTCGGGACCTCGAGGATCTGATCGGTCAGATCCGCGCCATCGATCGGGCGGAGCTCACCGCCGCCAAGGCCCGCACCTGAGCCGAAGAGATACCCTGGCGGGTACCGCAACGCCCCCTTCGGCGCCATCGAGAAAGTAGAACATACCGTGGCCATCACCACCGCCTCTGACATCAAGCCCGTGCTCAATCGGCTCCGCCGCGCGCAGGGTCAGCTCAGCGCCGTCATCGCGGCCGTCGAGAACGGCGGCAAATGCCGCGACGTCGTAATCCAACTCGCCGCAGTATCGAGTGCGCTCGACAAGGCCGGCTTCCAGATCATCTCCACCGCCATGCAGAAATGCCTGACCGACCCCGACGACACCTCCGACCCGATGACGGTCGAAGAGCTGCAAAAACTCTTTCTGACTTTGGCATGAAGACAGTGAACGAGGCACCGACGGCTGGTGTGGTCATCCACCTAAACGAGGCCGATCCGATCAAGCACGGCGCTGTCCTGCGGAACATCCGCAACCTCATGGACGCGCTCGGAGCGGGAACCGATCTTGAACTCGTCGTCCACGGGCCGGGAATCAGCATCGTCCTACCGGATAGCCCGCACCGCGAGACCCTCCGCGCCCTCCAACACGGCGGGCTCATCGTCGACGCCTGCCAGAACACCCTTCGAAGTATGGAAATCGGCCCTGAACAACTCGTGCCGGACTCCGTTATCGTTCCGTCGGGAATCGCTCATCTCGTGATCCGACAGCGAAATGGCTGGGCGTACTTGCGGCCGTAATGCCGTCGCGTCCATTCCTCACGAGCGTTTCGCAGGCTATTCAGGTGGCACGACTCGCTTGGCGCTGCGGCGATGCCCGGGTAGTAGCGCTGACCACCGAGTGAAGCCTTCCGAAAACGATCGTTTTCCGCACCGTGGGCGCCCCTCGTCGAGCACGGCCGGTTTGGGCTAGTGGCCCATGTCAACAGCAGCCAGTGCGAAAGCCGGCTCGGCAGCAAGCTCGATCTTAATTAGATGCGCGCTCAGCCTTTCGGGGGTTATCCAGTCGTTTTCGGGCTTCCTCGTGACGATCGACTGGAGTGGCGTCAATGACTCTCCGCACCATGAGCTCTAGAAATCGCGACGGTTGGAGTGCCGGCGGCACCTCGTCGTGACGGATGGTCACGCGCGGCAGGTTATCGAGCGCTTCGTCAATAGCCGAGGCGGGAACTTCCTCCACCTCGTCTTCGTTCTCGACTTCGTTCTCGTCCGGTTCGAGGCCGGCGGCCGCGAGAGGGTTCTCGGTATCGTCCTGATCCACGTCGCTCTCGGCGGGCACTTCAGAGCCGTACTCGATCATGATGAGAGCGACTGCGTGATAGGCGTCGTCTTCCCGACCGAGCTTTTGAAGGAGGTCGATCAGCCACCTCGCCTTTTTCGCTTCCTCAGTCAGGATTGTTGAACGCAGACCGTAGACGAAGCCGAGAGCAGCGAGGGGGTGCCTGAGCCGGAGGTTCTTCGCGTCGCCGTAGCTTTCCTCTACCCGGTTCGCAGCGTTCTTGCCGAAGCTGGAGTCCATGCGCTTAGTACTGATCAGCAGCTCGGGCCCGGTGTCCCAGTCCGACATCACGACGTCGACCTGCTTGAGGTAGTTCTTCCCCAGGATGTTCGCTGAAGCCGAGACAACACCCTTCATCGGTGTGGGCTTTGCGAGGCGGGCGACGAGCTGCGCGCGTTCCTTACCTTTCAGACTTTGAAGCAGGTTCGCGATCGCCGTCGGCAGGATTCGAGGATGTTCGGCGCGTGGCCACGTTGCATTCCGATCGAAACCGGCACGGCGCAGCTCGTAAGAGACCCACACGTCCAGAGCCAGAGCAGGGACACCGGAGGTTGTCGGTGCCTCCAAGTACAGAGGGACCCCGAGAAGCTTTTCAAGGACGTCATAGTCGGGGTCGTAGCGGACTTCACCGTCGGCCCCTTGAGCCCAAGGATTGGTGTGGATGCCGCCAGGAGCCGCGTCGGAGCAGATCCGGTCAAAGACCGCCCATGCCTTGGACCGGGCGGATTGTTCAGCGGCCACTTTCTGCCCTTGCTACTCGTCGTGAGGTCATCGTCTGGTGTGCCCGGCGCACGACGTCGACGTCATGATCCGTCAGCTCTGCGGAGTCCAATAGGAGGGCCTGGTCGACAACTTGGACGGCTTCGAGCAGTTCACCCGTGCGTAGAAGTCGGGCCACACGCGGCTTGATGGCGCGAAGCGCGTCCGCGCGCGCTGTCACAAGGCTGGGCGAGGGCATGGCCCACATGTCTGCTTCCCGGGGTTCGATCTTCAGAATGCCGCCGCCGTAGGAGCGGCCCACCATTTCCGCGTTCAGCAGCGTCACCGAGTTCAGGCTGGCGAGCGGCAGTAGCTCGCGGCCGAGCTTCCTGTGCTCGGCCGAGAGGTAGACACCGTGTACTGAATTGAGGTGCAGCGCGCCGGCCTCATTGGTCGTCAGGCGAGGCGTGTCGGCGTTCATGCACGTCAGGAGCAAGTCAGCCGGCGGAAGGAGGGGCACTTGGTACCAAGTGCGTCGGACGCGGCACTTGTACGCCTGGTCGACGCCAGCGGTGTGGCCGGCCTTAATGTACTCCTCAGCAGCCGCAGAGGGGGTATCCCCCGGTCGGAACAGCCAGGTCGCTTTGCCGGCGTTGCCGAGGTCGGTCATGTTGTGCCGAGTGAGGGAAAGCCCACGAAGATGCGAGCTGCCCGGAGGAGACAACCGTAAAAGATCCGCTCGGCTCAGGCCGAGTTCTTTCACGCGGGCAGGTGACAGGGCGAAGTATCCGTTGTTCCCCGTCACCATCCCCAAGGTCGTGTCGCCCCAGTCTTCGAGCACATTGAACGCACCCGACTCACGCAGCTCCCGCAGAGGTCGAAGTGCTTCCACACCGATCAGAAGGCCAGTCCATTTGTCCGCCGGCGTCTTGGGCGACCAGGTGAGGGGCACACCGAGCGTTTCGAGGGCTTCAGCGTCGCGGGCTTCGTGGATGGTGGCGTGATCCGCGGGGCCCTCATCGAAGCCGTCCGCGAGAAGGAGGACGACGTCCGCCTCAGCTTCGGGAAAGACGCGCTCGGTGAACAGCACCAACTCGACACTTCTGAACCGGTCGAAGAGGAACTGCCGGACCGGGGCTGCATAGTTCACGCTCAATAGCTCTGCGGGTAGCACCAACCCCATGCGGCCCCCCGGGCGCAGAAACAGGGCCGACTGAATGGTGAAGGCGGCCCAGCTCGACGCGAGCCCGCTCAGAGCCACCCCGGCTTTGAGCGCTGCTGCGCGTGAACGGCTGCGGGCTTCGCCAGTGAAGTCTTGGTACCGGATATAGGGAGGGTTTCCGATCACCGCGTCGTACCGGGGGGCAGGATCGACCAAGAAAAAGTCGCTGTGGGTGATGTTGGGAGCACCGCCAGCGTCGGTGATGCGTTCGCGCGCGACGCGAGCGCTGTGCTCATGGATCTCGACACCGGCAACGGTGGGAGCCGCCACACCCAGTTCGACCAGCCGGCGTACCGCCTCGATGAGGAATGCAGCATCACCCGCCGAGGGCTCCATCACTTGATCGGCAGGCGTGCGGACCGCCCACTCGGCGATGAACCGGGTTAACGGCTGCGGGGTGAAGAATGCGCCCCGCGCTTTGCGCAGCTCCGACGTGTCAGAGGCATCAAGCAGGGACACGGAACTCACCCTCCCATTGTTTAGCATCCAAGTGACAACCGCCGACGACTCTCCCAAGTCAACTGGTTAACCCGCCCCGCGGGCGGTATCGGCGAGCATTGCACTACGGCTGCGGCCGGTTCGCGGGTCGAGACCGGCCCGCCATCGTTCGCGCTGCTCTTCGGGAGTGATGATTGTGCCATCCGGGGCCGTCGCCGGCGCGAGGAAGTTAGGCATCCCGAGCGCCAGTGCACACGCATCGAGCGCCTGACGCAGTTCGTCGTAGTAACCCAACGGCCACCGGTCGGTGCGCTTGAGCACCCAGTGGTCGACGCGGTACATCATCAGTGTTTCGTGCGTGTCAGAGCGGGTTGCCGGCGCGTACTCGATCTGGAACTCGATCCGGTTCCCAGCGTCGTCGAGGACAAGCCAGACCTTCTCCCCCGCGTGCAGCGTTTTCACGTTTCCGACCTCCCACCACATTCGAACATATCTTCGAATTGTGGTGCAATCCGGTGGGCGGATTCATGTCATCGTCGCAACGCGCTGATTCTGTTTCGTGGTCAAGAGTAGCTCGTTGTAGACCTCGGCCGGAGTTCGCCATCCGAGAGCCTTGCGTGGTCGCGTATTGAGCTCTCGGGCAACAAACTCAAGGTCTTCCGGCGAATGACGAGACAGATCGGTGCCCTTGGGGAAGTACTGCCTGAGGAGTCCATTCGTATTTTCGTTCGAACCTCGTTGCCAAGGTGACCTTGGGTCGCAGAAGTAGATTTGAGTGCCAGTTTGGAGAGTGACCTTTGCATGATCGCGCATCTCAGTTCCCCGGTCCCAGGTCAGCGATTTCCGCAGTCGGCGCGGGATCTTGTTGAGCGTGCGAACGAGCGCGGCCGCTACGGCGTCGGCCTTCTTCGACTCGGGAAGGTGGACGAGGACGCAGTAGCGGCTGGTGCGCTCGACGAGGGTGCCGATGTGGCTGCGCGTGTCGGGTCCAACGATCAGGTCGCCCTCCCAGTGGCCGGGGATCAAGCGGGTGGCGACCTCGAGCGGGCGCTGCCCGATCGGGATCAGATCAGGGATACCGCGGAAGACGTGCCGGTTGAGCGCGGCCTGCCGGCGGGGTCGGCGCATCTGCTTGCCGCTGCGCAGACGCGGAGCTCGCTTCAGCCGGAGGGATCCCTTGGCCTGCCGGTAGAGGCCGCGGTAGATGGTCTCGTGGCTGACCCGCATCGACTCATCCGCCGGGAAGAGGACAGGGAGCCGCGCGCTGATCTGCTCGGGCGACCAGCGGCGGTCCAGCTGTTCCTCCACGAACCGGCGCAGCTGCGGATTGGTCGCCAGTTTGCTCGGCTGCGGCCGCGGTGCTCGTCCCTCGGCCATCAGCTGCGCCTGGCCGGCGTGATACCGCGGCATCCAGTGCCGGCGGTTGCGTCGCATCTCTCGGCTGATCGTCGACGGCGCCCGGCCCAGCATCGTGGCGATCGCACGGATCGACATGCCTTGCCGGTCGGCCACCATGATGGACGCACGTTCGACTGGAGAGAGGTATCGACCCGATGGAGCTTTCAGCAAGTGCGGTGGTGCCACCCCGCCAGCATGCCGCAACCATCGCCTGGCGGTCTCCGCGTTCACATCGACCGACGCCGCGGCCTTCTCACTCGAACCGCCCTCGGAGATGGTCGTCCAGAACGTGTGCCGGTGGTGTCGAAGCTTGAGCATTCATCCCTCAGATCGTCGTCAGCGTTGCAACGACGCTCTGAGATCGCCGGTGACACTGAGCATCTGGAGGTCCTGGTCATGAGCATCGCGCCCGCCGCAGACATTGTGCACCTCTGGATGGAGCAGGGAGCCCCGGTCCGACTGGTGTGGACTGGCCACCGGTACCGAGCTGTCAGCGCTGAAGCTATCCGCTCGAGGGTTGACCATGACGCGCTCACTCACCCCACGGAGCGCCTGGTCGGCTGGTCCGTGATCGGTCGGAGCGAGCGGGATCCTGCGGACGTGCGCCTGTTCCAGCTGCAGCGTCACGGTGTCGGCTGGATCCTGGTCGACGTCGACCCGGCCTGAACTCGTGGGCACCAACAAACGCTACGACGTCTATTCGGCGCCGCTGGCAGAGATTGCCAAGGCCGCGGAGCGGCAGCCGAGGCCGATCAGCCTTCCAGACGATGGTGCGCGCGAGCGGCCGCCGGCGAGACGAACCCCAACCGGTCGCGGTCAAGGCTCACGTGCCGGTCCAAGTGGCTTACACCGATGTGCAGCTCGTCGACGCGGAGGCAATCGCCTGGACCACTGGCGGGCTGGTGCTGATCCGTTACGTCCCCGAAGGCGCTCGCACTCCCGTCTATGTCTGGGTAGCGGGGAACTTCGTTCACCGGAAGTGACCCACCTGGGAACAAGAAAGCCCCGGCCGAGAGAGAGCGGCCGGGGCTTGCTTCTTGTGGGATGTGGCGTCGGGAGTCGGCGTTGATTTTCCCTATTCGCGGTCCTGCAGCGGCGGCAGGTAGTCACCGGTGCCTGGTTGCCGGATCGGCACGTCCCACGGGGCGAGCGACGCCGGTTCGTAGTCGTTCTTTGCTCGGTGCTCGAGCACGGCCATGTAGCGCAGGTGGCGATCGACAATGTGGGCGATCGTGCCGTCCATCGCGATCAGCATGCGTTCTATGTCGTGCTCGGCTTCATCGGTCTGGTGCAGGAGCTCGTCTCGTTCCTCCAGGGCGGCGCGAACGCCGTGCACGTACAGCGCAAGGCCCTTCTGGGTGAGACGGTCCAGTCGGACTCGCCGTGCTGGCCGTTCGAGATCCTTGCCACCGAACTCCGGTGGTGCGGGATGGAAGTCCATCACACCCTCCTGCTGTGGTTCGGGCCCGTCGTCGACGAAGGCGCGGTGGTAGTAGTACGCCGCTTCTTGGCGGAGCTCGTGCAGCTCGACGTACAGGTTCGCGAAGCTCTCGCGTGTGTCCTGGATACCTCCGGCGATGATTTCTGCCGGCGTGAACGCGGTCATGGGGATGCCCCGCTCAGGCACATCGAAGGGGGCGCACGCAACGCGTGCGTCCCTGCGTCTTGTCTGCCGTCACTGGCAGGAGTCGCATTGAAGGTCCTCCATCGGGTCGATCGGGACGATGCAGGGCTCGGGTGCAGCCTGGTAGTGCTGGTCCCCCGGCTCGTCACCGTGTGCGTGTGCGTCCAGCCACATATCGGCTGCTGCAGGCTCTCCCAACGCCCGGAGGATCCCGGCCAGCGCTTCGGCCTCTCGGCATCCCAGCATCGTGGCGACGTCGTGTGCGAGGGTCACGTCGGAAAAGACCCCACAGAACCGGGTGACGTCATCGGTGTCCGTGATGAGTGTGCTCATCGTCCTCTTCTCTCTCTCAACCAACCGTTTTTCTTTGCCTTCCGGCGAGAGAAATCGATAGTGAGCGGGAGCACCGAGAGTGCCGGGTCGTGGAATACCGGAGGGAGCGCAGCGAGTGAGGATATGCCGCGAAAGCCCGGAACGGCAGGCGCGGAGCGAGCTACGATGATCGGCCGGAAAGGTCAAAGAAAACAGAGCACTTTCAGCGCCGCGCAGCGGCTCCGTCGGCGGGCGGCCTCCGTGCCGTCGCGCCCCGCTGTAGACCGCTCCCCCGTGCATACAGTCCCCCGAACGGTCACTATATGCAAAACGGATCCGCGACGCGGCCTACACCGCAGTGCCCGGGTGACGTCTTCGGCATGGGGCCGCCCCGCCAAGGCACGGATCGCATACAGTGCATAAATAGCACTATTGCCGCCATTAGCGCCAATGCTTCTAATAGTGGCAATCGCACCATTAGGGCCATCCGCTCTATTAGTGCTATTGGAGCCAATCGTTCTATTGGCTCCAGGCGTGTCATTGCCGCCAATGGAGCTATTTTGCCCGAGACTTGTCATGTGAACGGGAGAGTGAAGATGCCTGCAGGACCTCTAAGCGCCAACGAGCGCGCTGCGCTTAACCGCACCATCGCAGTAATCAACAGCAAAGGTGGCGTATTGAAAACGTCGATCTCTGCGAACGTCGCCGGCTATCTGGCTTCCAGCGGCTTCCGTGTGCTTCTTGTCGATCTTGACCCTCAGGGGAACTTGGCCGAAGACCTGGGATACACGGGCCAGGAAACCGACGATGAGGGGGAGTCGTTCGCTCGAGCGCTCATGCTTGGCGAGCAGGTTGGTCCCGTGACCGCCGTCAGGCAGAACCTTGATGTGCTTGTCGGGGGACCTCGCCTGGACGAGGCAGTCGCGGTTCTCGGGGTAAAAGCGAGCAAAGACCCCGATGGTGCAAAGCTCTCACTGGCTCGCCTCTTGGCTCCTATCGCGCCGAACTACGACATCATCTTGTTGGACTGTCCGCCAGGGGATGAGACGCTCCAGTCCGCTGCCGTTGCGGCCGCGCGGTACGCGCTGGTGCCGATCAAGTCGGATGCGTCTAGCCGGAAGGGTATGGCTGGTGTCGCCGCTCGCCTTGAGGGCGTTCTGACGTTGAACCCCAGCATTGATCTCCTTGGGGTTGTGCTTGTTGCCACGGGTAAGGGCGCCACAGCGATTCAGGCTGAGGCCCGCACCCATGTGAGCAACCTCTTCAACAGCGATCCTGACGTTCTTTTCAGCAGCACGATTCGTCATTCTGAGGCCGTCGCCCAGGCAACGCGCGAGCGCGGACTTCTGGTCTATGAACTCGATGAGAGTGTCAAGCGGGCACCGAAGTGGTACCAGGTGCTTCGCGGCGAAGCGACAGCGTCGCAGCTCGCACCGCGCACAGCAGGCTCAGTCGCTGACGACTACTTCAACTTGAGCCAAGAGATCGTTTCGCGGATCACCGCGGCCGAACAGGAGGAGGCGCAGTCCGCATGAGCGACGTTGACAGCCCACGCCGAATTGAGGGCCTTACTCCTCGACGTCAGTTGGATCTCAGCCTGCTCCAGCGGAAGAATCGCGAACAGCCCGCGGTGGACGAGCCCGCGGTCGAGGTGTCGAAGCAAACGACCAAAGGGCAGGAGGGGAGCTCGGATTCGGGAGTGAGCAGCTCGAAATCCCGTCCTCGTGCCACCCGTCATAGCGCTCAAGGCCGCACGTCAACATCCTTAGAGGCGGCTGCTCAGGCGAGCTCGAAGGATACGGCCCGGATCTCGTTCTATGTTCCTGATGAGTTGAGTCGACGAGCTAAAGCCGCCTTCCGCGCGACCGCATTCCAGGCAGGCGATCGCACATGGTCAGCATTCCTCGTGCGAGCGCTGGAGTCTGAAGTGAATCGCCGTGAGTCGGAGTACAACGCGGGTGAGCGTTTCGAGGATTCAGGCAAAAACCTGCCTGCCGGCCGGCCGTTGGCGTAGCACCTTCAGGCAGCGACGAAGTTCAGCCGGCGGCTCGCTCGAAAAGACCGGCGAAGAGGATCCTGTCGGGTTAGCCTCCGCGCCGACTGCGGGTGCGGGTGCGGGTGCGGGGGAGTGTGAGGGGCGCCGGCTCCCTCACGACCGGCGGCGCACCATTCGGCTGGAGGTTGTGGTGGCTGTCACGTCGTCGTGGTCGCCTTCCCAGAAGTGATCCAGGGCGGCGCGGATCATGCTGGCCGCGACACTTTCGGTATCGATGCCCCGTCCCGCTCGCTCGGGATAGCGCAGTGTGACGGTGAGGGAATGTGTCGGCGCGGCGTGGTCGATTCCGTCGCTCGGCTCGTCGTCGGCGTATTGGTAGGTCCACGCGAATCCGACTGCACCCTCGGGGCCCTCACCGTTGCGCTCGAATGCGGCGCGGTGCTCGTCGTCTCCCGGGTGCGGAGCGCGCGTGCAGTGCCATTCGAGGCCGCCGACGTCGTAGGTGGTGTTTCCGCATTGCTGGCCGGTGGGGCTGAGGCCCGCGTCGGGCGCGGCGGGGTCGAGCTGCTGTGAGTTGAGAGCGGCGGGCCGCTCGTACGTGATGATCATGGGGTTTCCTTCTGGGTTGGTGGGGGAGGGCCGCTCGAGAGCGGCCCTCCCAGGTGTCAGGCGGCGTCTTCGGTGTCGTCGCCCTCATCGGCGGGGTCGAGGATTCCGGCGATTTGGTGAGCGGCGCGGAGGACGCGGGCAGCGGTGGACTTGATCAGGTCGGTATCCGCGCCCGACCATCCGGCGATGTAACCGACGCTGTAGGCGCTGGTGTCGAATCCGATCAGGCCGGCGACGACGTAGGCGACGCTCTCGGCCTCGGTCTCCATCAGTCCGCGGTGCTCGACGTACTCGGCCAAGTCCTCGGTGTGGCCCAGGATGACGTGCGCGGTCTCGTGAATCAGGGTCTTAGCCATGTGCTCGGGGCTGAGGTCGGCGTGGACAACGACGACCATTTCCTCAGGGTCGGTGTAGCCGTTCCTGGGGCCCTGGATCGGTCGGAGCTCGACGGTCCAACCTTCCTCGACGAGGTAGGCGGAAAGGGCGTCGACGATGCCGAAATCATCCCCTCCGGTGAGCTGTGCCGTGAGGGTTCCCGCGTCCTGGGCGCCGTCCACCAGGTCGGTCTGTCCGATATCGAACACGGAGAGGATGGGGAAGCGGGCGACCCGCATTTCTACCTCGTCGCCGTTCTCGTCCTCCGCGGTGATCTTCTTCGTGCTGTAGCCGAAGATCCGGATAGCCTTCTCGCCCTTGCGCACCTGGCGGCCGAGCGACTGCCATTTCCGGAAGCCTGCGACCTGGGATGCCTCGGGCATCTGGGAGAGGATCAGCAGGAGGTTGTTCAGCGAATAGGCATGGAACGCTTTCGCGAAGTCGAGGAACGCCCGCCACTGGTCGGAGTCGCGCAGCTGCTTCACCTGGTCGCTGATCGAGTTGTGTAGGGCTTCTGCCTGAGCCTTCTTCTCTTCACTGGTCTTGCCGGGTCGACGGGTCTTGGTCACGATTCTCTCCCTGCGTGGACAACTGTTCTTTGTGCCTTCCGGCGAGAGAAATCGATAGAGAGCGGGAGTGCCGGAGCCCCGGGTCGTGGAATACCGCAGGCGAGCGCAGCGAGCGAGGATATGCCGCGAAAGCCCGGGGCGCAGGCGCGGAGCGAACTACGATGACCAGCCGGAAAGGTCACAAAAGACGTCCAAATAGAGGAGTGCCGCGTAGCGGCTCCGCTGCGACCAGTCAGGGCGGCGGCTGCGTCGCCGCGCAATTTTGTGCCCCTCGGGCGCTGCCCCACATCACTTTCAGTCCGATACCAGAGTGATATCACTTCAGGTGCAGGGCCGGCCTCCGTGCCGGGCCGGGAGGGAGCGGCCCCGGGCAGCAGCCGGGGGAGCGACCCGGGCCGTGTGAGCGGCGGGTGTGGGGGACACCCGCCGCTCGTTCACTCACTAGCCGTCGAGGTCAGGGTCGTCCTCGCTGTCAGCGAGGGGCGCGTTATTCGTCCCTGCGTGGTCGATGACGATCTGCTCGACTTCTGAGAGAGCGTATCCCCAGGCGGCGAGCTGGGAAAGGTACGCGGCTTTGGTCGCTTCGGGGTATCGCCATGTGTTCTTGCTGGTTGCGGATTCGATGCCGCCGAGCACCACGGCGAGGCTGACATGCTGCGCCTTGGTGGGGGACTGCTCGACGTGAGCGGCGAGCTTGTCGTCGTAGTAGCCTCCGCGCTCGATGCCGAGCAGCAGGTGGGCCAGCTCGTTTCCCGATGCGGCAGCGGCCCCCACGTCGCGGCGGTGGGTTGTGAGGCCCTGGGCGATCACCTTCGCGGCGTCCTTCGGCAGCGACTTGCGGGTCAGGAGCTCCGTGAGCCATTCGCGGCGCACAGTTTCCACGGATGCCCACGCCTTGTTGTTGGCGATCAGCGTGCGCCGTTCGGCTTTCTGCTCGTCGGACATTGGGCCGCTGGTGGATCCCTGGCTGCTGGCCCTATTGAAGCCTGCGGCCTTCGGGTCGCTGAGGAAGTAGCTGACGTTCGGTTCGCCATCGAAGTAGACGCGGACGAAGACAGCACGGCCTTCGGCGTTCTCGATGTGATCCGGGGTGACCCGCTCGCCTTCGGCGGTGGTCAGCTCGCGGATGCTGATGTAGTCGGTGTCGTAGTAGCCACGGTCACGGTCGAGAATTTCGTAGCCGCGGCCGCGCAGCTCGTCCTCGGCCTGCGCCTTGACCTGTCCCCGGGCGCGGTCGTCGCGAGCACGCTGGGCCGCGTGGGCGAACTGGCCGGGGTCGTCGATTGCGATCTTGATCAGCTCGGCGCGAGTGGCCTCGTCGTCCTCAAACTCGATCAGCGTTGCGGCCTGGTCTAGGGTCAGCTGGTGCTCCTGGATCGCAGAGGCGGCGACGGCATTCTCCGCGACGGCCAGCCCGTTCTTGACCACGGCCTGCTTGGTCCCGGTGCGCTTGGCGATCGCCGTCGCGCTGAGTCCTTCGAAGGCGAGCTGCTGGAACGCTGCAGCCCGGTCGCCGTCAGTGAGGGCTTCGCGCTGGTCGTTCTCGACCATCTGCTGCACAATGCGCTCCACGGTGGCCTCGTCCGCCTCGACGATGTAGGCGGGGATGCTGGTCACTCCGGCCTCGCGGGCTGCGAGGGTGCGTCGCTGGCCTGCCCGGACCAGAACGTTGCCCTGGGCGTCGCGCCTGGCAAGAACGGGCGTCAGAACGCCGTTCTCGCGGATGCTGGCCACGAACTCCTTGGTCAGCGGGGCGCTGGGGCGCACGTTGGCTTCGATGATGATCGCGTTGGGGTCGATGTGCTCGATGGTTCCCTGGCTTGCGGTAGTGGTGTTCACGGTTCTCTCTCCCGATCAACTGATTTTTTTGCCTGTCTGGCGAGAGAAATCGATAGAGAGCGGGAGCGCCGCAGTACCGGGTCGTGGAATACCGGAGCGCAGCGAGGATATGCCGCGAAAGCCCGGCCCTTAGGCGCGGAGCGAACTACGATGAACGGCCAGACAGACGAAAAAGCGCAGCAAGAACAGTGCCGCGCAGCGGCTCGAATTGAGCTCGTCACGCTCCCGCCGGCCGGGCATGCCGGACGAATGGATCTAGCGCGCAGACTTCTTCTGCGCGGCGATACCGGCACCGATCAGCCCACCGGCAGACACCAACAGCAGTAAGGCTCCTGCGATCATGCCGACCTCGACGGGCGTCGGCAATTTCATGGCGACCGCCAAGCTGCAGAGGACGACAGCGAGAACGGCAACACACGCCCCGAGAGCACCGAAAGCCTTTGTATCCACGCGTCCACCATAGCCACGCCGGCTCGGGCAATTCGCGATCGGCGCTAGGCGGCGTCTCCGAGGTATTGCCAGCGGCTTTCGGGGCTGAGGGCGCCGACTGTGACGAGTTCTCGGGCGCTTCGGTGGTCAGCTCGACGGTCAGCGGATCGCGGGTAGCGAGGCCAGATCCTCTCGCCTGGCGCGTCGGCCTCGAACAGTGGCCGGCTCGATGCATTTCGGCGTTTTGGACGCATCCTGGGGGAGGCATTCATGGTGGTCAGCTCGGCTTGCCACCATGCCCATACTTCGCGTTCGGCTCGATATCGTTCGGCTCGATCGAGAAGCGTTCCGTCGAGACCAAGCATGCGAGCTGCCTGGTCTCGGAGATCTCGCTTGGCTCTCGCCCATCCTTCCCGGTGTTTGACGATGAGGCGATGACGGCGGAGACGGCTGAGGATCCTCGTGGTGTGGCGGGTGCCAGTACCGAGGATGCGTGATGCGGTCTCAATGGTGAGTGCCCGGTGTTGACGGAGGGCGGCGTAGAGCTTTCCGGCGAGATGACCGAGGCCGGCGCGGGTGAAGAGGTCGTGTCGGCTGTCTGTTAGTTCGTCCTCGAGCTGGGCTACTTGCACAGCGCGAGCGTTGAAGAGATCAGCCGGGGGGCGGGGGTTATCTAGAGGTTGTGACCGGACTGTGCCGGAGGTTGTGGAAAGTGTGAGGGTCAAGCGCCATTCGGCGGCGTTGCCGCCGTCGGTGGTGGTGACCTTCTGCACGTATCCGTCGCGTGCGAGCCGCTGGA
>NZ_JBIBYW010000005.1:0-39488 GCF_043083605.1 Leifsonia sp. NPDC014704
CTTTTAATCCGCGGGTCGTGGGTTCGAGCCCCACCGGGCCCACCCTTAGAAACTGTTGGCCGAGACGCCCCATGGAGGCCACCCCGAATCGGGGCAGGTATAGCCAACCCGACAGCCATTAGCCATTCCCGACAGCCATTGGCCCGAAGGAGACAGCTCGGTACACTCGCGACATGGCTCTTGAACACCCCGCGCCCCGCTCCACAGCGGCGCAGATCGGCCGCGTCCTCGTCTGGGTCGGCCTCGCCCTCGCCGTCGTCGGCATCGTCTGGTACCTCGGATACTTCCTCACCCAGGGCGCTCTTGCGCTCCCCGCGCTCGCACTCACGGTCGCCATCGTCGGCGCCGTGGCGCTCGTCGTCGGAATCGTCCTCCGCGGCCGCCGCAGCCGGGCATAGCGCACTGTCGGCGGCCCGGCCTACACTCACCGCGTGAGCAACACCCGTGGCAACGCCGATGGCTTCAAGGGTCAGTACCCGACCACCGAGGACGACTGGGTCGTGAAGGCCTATCGCGAAGCCGGGATGGAACCACCGTGGCTGCTTGAGTACGAAGACGGCAAGGTGGTCGGTCCCAGAGATCCGAGGGACGACACGGCACCGCGACACGAGGCCTAGTTTTTGTCTAGTCCCGCTTGACTTGTTTTGTCTAGTCGCACTAGACTAGAATCATGGCGAAGGAAGAATCCACCCAGAAGGTCGTGAAGCGGCTCCGGGACGCGGGCTTCGAGCGGGTCCGCACGAAGGGCAGCCACAGCGTCTGGAAGAACGGCAGCGTCCAGGTGACCGTGCCGGACGGACACAAGACCATCTCGGCCGGAGTGGTTCGGAAGATCGACGAGAAGATTGCGGAGGCCCAGAAGTGAAAACCTACGACGTCACTGTGACCCGCGAGGGTAAGTGGTGGATGGTGGCCATCCCCGAGCTCGACGGACTCACCCAGGCTCGCCGCCTCTCCGAGGTGCCCGAAATGGCGCGCGAGTACATCGCCGTCACAGAAGACATCCCCCTCGAGGAGGTCGACGTCGTCGTCACCTTCGACCGCATCGGCGGCGTCGTCGAACTCCACCAGGCGCTGGACACCGTGCGCGATTTCCGCGAGGCGGCCATGCTCCTCAACGAAGCTGCCTCGCACATTTCCTCGCAACTGGCTAAGCGCCTTTCCGACGAAGGACTCACCGTCCGCGACGTCGGAACCGTCCTCGGAGTCTCGCACCAGCGGGCCCAGCAAATCCTCTCCGCTCCGACGCCCCGAGAAATAAACCTCAACGAGATCCGCGTACTTTCCTCGATGGACGCTCTCCTCGGCGGCATCGGCGACCTCGGCGAGCCCCAGCGGCACGTCATCCTCGAGCCACTCGACCGCACGCCGGCGCCGCAGGACATCGTCGACCGACACCGCGTCCGCCCCTCGTAGCGACGACGAGAGAGCCCCGGCCCACCCTTCGCGGGTGGGCCGGGGCTCTTGTGCATGGCGGCGGCGGTGCTCGCCGCGGGTGCCTGTCAGTCGGCGGTGCTTTCGGCGGCCGAGGGTGGCGTCCCGGCGGCGGGCTGGTCGGGGTCTGCGGGCGTCACTGCGGCGGGCGTGGTCTGTGCCTGCGCCTTGGGGACGGAGCCGAGGCCGATGCTCGTGAGCCACTGGTCGACCGCCGGGATGGCCATGACGCGGGCGATTGCTCCGGCGGTGGCCGTGACCGCGCCGGCGAACGCGACCAGGGCGATGTAGACCTGGGAGTCGACGGGAAGACCGAGCGCCTCGATGATCTTCGGGAGCACGAGCGCGAAGGCGAGGAAGGCGGGGATGCCGACCTGCACGATGGTTCGGAGGACGCGCTGTCCCTTGTTGACGATGTCGGGTACGGCGAGGTGCTTGCTCACTGTGAGCCTCCATTCGGAGTCGGGGCGCAGGCGTAGGTCGGCGCCGAGGGGTCGAAGGGTTCGGTGCGGGTGCACGTGTAGGGGATGCCGAGCGCGTCGGTGTAGGTCCATGAGAGCGGGGGCTGTCCGTCCGTGCCCGGCGGGCCCTGGGCGCCCGTCGCGCCGGCGGGGCCCGGCTGGCCCTGCGGTCCGGGCGCTCCGTCGGCGCCGTCGGCTCCGGGGGCTCCGTCAGCGCCGGGAGATCCGTCGGCGCCGGGCTCGCCGGTCGGGCCGGTCTGTCCCGGCACGCCGATGTCGCCCTTGTCGCCCTTCGCTCCCGTCTCGCCGGTCGGGCCGGCAGCGCCCACAGGGCCGGCCGAGCCGACTGGTCCCGGTATCAAGGCGGGCGGTGGAGCGGACGGCTCACAGCTGGACGCCTCCGCGCAGTCGCCGTAGAGCCGCGAGTACTGGGTGAAGAGACGGTCGTACTTCGCGCTCAGCGAGTCGTACCGTTTCGCCCCGGTGTCGATTCGGCCCTGCTGGACCGAGAACGCGAGGCCGATTGAGACGGTCGCGATCAGGACCAGGAAGACCGGCCACACCCATTTCCACGAGCGACGAATCATCCGCCGACTCCTCTCTGCAGCAGCGCCCACAGGGCGAGCGCGGCTGCGGGGAGACCGACGACGAAGCCCAGCCCCCACCGGACCCACAGTCCGACGACGGCGTTCTTCGCTCGAAGCTCCTCCTCGACCTTCTCGCGCATGTCACGCTCTTCCTTCACCGCGACGACGCGCGCCGCGCGCTCGCGCTCGATGTCGGCGACACGAGCAGCGCGCTCGTCGGCGATGTCCTGGACGAGCGCGGCGTGCTGCTCATCCCGGCGCCGACGTTCGGCCTCGAACGCGTCTTGCGAAACGAGCCGGTCCAGCCGGTCGTTCGTCTCCCGACGGAATGCCGCGATGTCCTCGCGGATCATCTGGAACAGGCTGGGCTCTTCGGCCACGAGTCCCCCTCTCAGGGTTCGAGGGGGAAGGTCAGATGCCGAGCTTCTTGGCGATGGCTGCGAGCTGCGCGGCGTTGTCACTCTCGCGCGACCAGGAGTATCCGACCGGGTGTCCGCCGAAGTGATACGCCTGGTTCACCGGGATGCGCAGCATGTCGAGCTGGGCGTTGAACTCCGTGGTCGTGACGTTGTGGACGCCGTCGAAGGTGGCCAGGTTCGCCTTGGCCACCGCGAGCGCGGCCGGGTTGGGGATGTGCGCGATGAACTCCGGAGCGACGATATAGACCGGGTTGGGCTTCACGTCGACGACCTGGATGATGGACATTACATCCTCCTGCATTTGCGGTTTGGGTAGAGGGGTTGCGTTGAGCCCGGCGACGGCTGTTCCGGGTGGGGTGAGGCATTCCCAGTGCCAGTCCTCGCCGGAGGCCTTGCCTGTCGCCCAGCTGAATCCGTACTCGGCGGCGTGAGCGAGCATCCACGCCCACGCCTTCTTGTCGAGCTGCGAGATGTTGAGGTCGACGGCGCGGGCCCAGCCGTGGTTGGACGTCTCGGGGATCGCCGCGACCGCGACGCCGGGCTTCTTAGTCCAGTAGGAGCCGTTCCACCAGAGGCCGGTGTTGTATGCGACCTTCGTGTAGCGCTCCGTGAAAAAGTCGATCTGGATGGAAGCGGGCCGGTATGCGGAGGAGCCCGGAGCGGGCTGGAGGTCGAATCCGACGTCTCGCCGAATGGCGGCTTGCATCCGCTTGAATTGTGCGGCCGCGGTCGGCTCGAGGTAGTCGCCACGGCCAGACACGTCGACGAGGAGGAGCCTGTCTATCTGTCCGTTCTTTTGCGTGCCCCACTGCAGGTTGATCATCGGATACTCCTACTGATCGGCGGGGAACGGCGCGAGGACGATGGACTGTAGGGTCGCGCTGAGCACGCCGCCAGGACGAATGCCGCCGTCGGGGTAGATGTCTACCGACGTCACCGAGCCGGAGCTGATTGCGACGGCGGGCGACGACACGACCGCCGCAGGCCGGAAGCCAGCGGGGAGCGTGAAGATGGGGAACGTCCCGGATGTCTGTCCACCCTTGATAGCTCCCTGCACATAGACGATTCCGTTGAGCCGGCGGAATCGCGCAAGCTGGTACGAGCCTCCGAAGTTGACCCAGTTGCTCTGGAATGCGGGCGCCGTCCCACCCGACCCGACGAGAATCCAGCCGGTGTCGTCGAAGATTCGCACCCAACTTCCGCCGCGGTACTTGTACGTGAAGCCGTCGGTGGTGTCCTCCCACTCGAGGCCCTCCCAGACGTCCTTCCCGGTAGACGTGGTCCGGCCGGTGTTGCTCCCACCGGGACCGGTCGCGGTACCGACCGCGGGGCCGACCTTCCTGTTCCCGGTGAACGCGGCATACTTGCCGAGCTCGGTGAGATCCGCCGCGTCGGCGGGGACACCAGTGCCGAGGTACTCAGGTTCGTTCTTCAGGCCGGAGTTGTCGCGTGCCATGTGGGCCTCCTAGTAGACGCTGGTAATGCGGATGCGGCCGGAGAGACCGTCCGCGGCGAGCGAGTTGAAGATGCTGTTACCGCCGTGGTTGATGCCGACTCCGGCGGACCCTCCGCCGGCCTTCAGCGCGTCACCGACGGATGTTGGGAGGTCGAGGTCACCGGTGGTCGCGGGGAGGCCGCTGGTGAACGTCGTGAGCGCGGGCGCCCCGCCGGGCTTGGAGGGGTGCGGGTGGAGGGCGTAGTTCGGGTTCGCGCCGCCGATGCTCGCCGGGGACAGGTAGAGGAGCACCCGCTTGATTTGGGCCGTGGCGGGAATGGTGTCGGCGATCTTCGTGCCGTAGAACCAGGCCCCGAAGTTGGTGTCGCCGGCGCGGACTTGCGGCGTCCACCATCCGCTTCCGGCGCGGTAGGAGCCCGCGTCGATGGCGTAGAAGTCGTCTACGTGCGTGGTGGTCGCTGGGGCGGGCGGAGCGGGCGGTGCGGGCGGTGGTGGCGAGGTGGACATGAGTGACGCGAAGGGGCCGCCATGCCAGGCGAGCTTCATCACCTGGCCCGCCGACGGGGTCGAGCCGGAGTAGGGCGCGGTAACGGTGCCGAGGGCGGTGGTCAGGGTGGCGATGCCGGAGGCGACGCTCACGACGGTTCCGCGGTCGGGCTTCGGGGTTACGGGTCCCATGACGAAGTACTTGTCGTCGATGGCCCACACCCAGACGATTTCGTTGACCTCGGGGAGGTAAGCCGTTCCGAGGTCGGCCGGGATGCGGCCGCCGCCGACATCGACGGTGTAGCCGGACGCGGCCGCGGCGACGAAGGTGCCTTGCAGCACTCGCACGCGGGACTTCGCGCCGATGAGCTTGAGGAGGACCTCGGACTCGTCGCTCATGGGTTCACCACCACCGAAAGCTTTTGCGTCGCTCCACCGCTTCGGGCGATGTCGGTCACCCGGGCTGTGAAGGATTGGCCGAGACGGTTGACCTTCACGACGTCACCGACCTCGCGCAGCGGATTGAAAATCTCCTCGACCTCGTAAGTCAGCGAGCGGAGCCGCGACACACGTGGAAGCTGTTGCGTCGCATACGCCGCCGCCTGTGCTGACGTGGTGATGTAGTCGGAGGAGTAGTAGTACGGCTTCCGCCGGAACGGGCTCATGGAGCCGTCCGGGTTCTTGGCCCGGAGCGGGCCCTCCGTGAGCTCGCGGCCGGCCAGGACGATCTGCGACCCGTCGGCGGCCTTGCCACGGACGACGACGGCGTTGTAGACGTCTTCGTTCGAGAGGGTCGGCACGACGTCGACGAGCGTGCCGCCGTCCGGGTCGATGTCCTTCGAGTTGATGGTGTCCACCGGTGCCGGCCACACGTTCGGACGCATGGCGGCGGTCCCGTCGGGGGTGAGGTAGGCGACGGCGTCGAGTACCGTTGCGAGGTCGTAGCAGGCCTGCAGCTTGTCCTCCTGGTAGGCGACCGTCGCCGGGATGGGGGCGTCCGGGACCGTCCGCGTGACCGGGAGACCGGTGAGCCGCTGGTACTCCCTCCACACGCTCGTCAGGTCCGGCGCCGAGCCCGGGGTGTCGAACCGGTCCTGCTGAACCCCGAGGAAAAGGTCCTTGAGTGTGAGGTCGATGCTGTCTCCGGCGCTCACAGTGACGCCGTTGAACCGGTAGCGGTTCGTCCTGATCGAGGGGGTGTCGGCGATGAGGTACTTCCCCATGGCAACTCGCTCCTGGAACGCGTCGCCGACGGACACGATGACGGACACGGCGACCTGGGTGCCAAATGGCGCGAGGAGGTCGCCGATCTGGGAGGGCGCGATAGACCGAGCGAAGTCGTCCTGATAGAGGATGGTGCACTCGCCGGTGCTCTGCACGAGCGAGGACCCGGAGTCGCGAAAGTTCGGCGCGGTGACGGGGACGTCCTGCATGACGCGGGCGCCGTTGAAGACGATATCGGCGACCCAGCGCCAGTCGAAGGACCCGGTGAGGGCGCCCTTGAGCGCCGGAGATCCGAACCTCATCCGGCGAGCCCCGCCTTCGAGAAGTCGGTGTCGCGTGCCAGACGGCTGCTGTACGCGGCGGAGCGGGCCGCGCGGGTCGGGAATGCGGCGTCGAGGTCCATGCGCCGCAGAATCGGGATGATGAGGCCCGGCGACGGCGGCGCAACCTCGTCCACGACGAGGTTGAAGGTGGTCTGCTGGTTGATGTAGTCGGTCGATTCGCGGAGCTCGCGGACGGACGCATAGAGGACCCGAGGGATCGGAACGGGCTCGAGCGTCCGGACGCACAGAATCGCGGGGAACTGGGACGTCTCGTAGTCGCCGAACATCGACCGGAACTCCGCCGCGTCGGCGTAGTTCTGACACTTCACCACGAGCTTCATGCCCTCGATGCCGTGCCGACGCGAGCCAATGCGGGTTCCGACGGCCGCCCCCTCTGGATAGCGGACGTCCCCCGGGAGGCCGTAGATGATTTCGTCCGCGGTGAGCGCGTCGAGCGGGGCCGCGACGGCGAGCGTCGGCTTCAGCGGCTGGGTAATGATGCCGTACGAGGCGTCCGGGACGACGGACGCCGGCACAGTGACCTGCGCGGCGTCCGTCGAGCCGAGAGGGTTACCCGCCGCGTCGAACATGTCCGCCCGGTACGACGACGGCACGCCCACTGCGGGCGCGTAGTCCATGACCGCGGCACCGCCGAGCGCGAATAGCGCAACTCCGCCGTTCACCTTCTGCGAGCGCCCGCCGACCACCCGCGTCACGTTGATCGTCTGCGTCCCCGCGGCGAGCGCGGTGAAGGTGACGAGCACGCGCGGACAGGGGTTCATGTCCGCGGATACGGTCAGCGTCGGCGCGTACGGCATTAGTTCGTCCCCTTCTGCTGCCCGGTCGAGAGCGACGTCTTCCGCTGTTGCGAGGCGCGCTCGACGCGAACGTCCACGTATTGGAGGAGGTCGACTCCGCCCTTCGACTGGACGACGACGTTGAACAGGGCGCCCGCCTCGGTCCCGGCCGCCGGCGCGGCCGAGGCGAACGTCGGCGCGACGGGCGCGCTTGCGGACGCGTAGAGCCCAGCGCCGGAGTGGAGGGCTTCACGGAACCGGTAGACGGCCGCCTGTCCGCCCATTGCCTGGACGTCGGCGGCGTCGAGGACGTGCTCGCCGTTCGAGAGGCGGCGAATGACCATGTCGTCCCGCGGGCCGCCGGGTCCGTAGATCGCGCCGCCGTCGGCGTTGCCCTTGAAGCGGCCGTCAGTGGTCGAGAAGGTCCCGTCGATGTAGTAGGTGATGCGCTTGCCGTTGTACGTCTGATAGACGTTGTTGAGCGAGTCGCGCATCGCGTCGATGCCGGAGATCGTTGCGGAGTACCGGAGGTCCTTGGGCGAGGCGGCGTACTTGTTGACGAAGTCGTCGAGCGCCTGGCCCGAGAGCCCGAACTGGCTGCCGAGATCAGCGAGGCGCTGGCGGCCGGACGCCAGAATGTCGTTCGACTGTGCGACGCTCCCCGAGGCGGCGAGCTGCTTCGCGGTCCAATCGTTCAGCGCGCCGGCTGCGTCGATCAGGTTCGACATGTTGTCGCGACCCTCTTGCGTGCTGAGGTCGAGGCTCGCGTTGAACCCGTCGAGGGTGTCGTGGGCCTTCTCGTAAGCGTCCTTCTGGTCCTGGAGGGTGGAGACGACGTCGGCGGCCGCCTGCTCGAACGCGATTTGCGCCTGGGTCGCGTCAACCGCCGGCTTGTTGAAGTTCGAGATGGCCTCGGCGAGGTCGCCGATCTTCCCGGAACTGTCCTTCGCCGCCGCCCCGATATCGCCGAGAGACGTGGAGGTGTCGTGCGCGGTCTGTGCGGTGTCACCCTGGGCGAGGGAGAGCAGGCGGTTTTGGTTCGTGAGCTCGTTCGACGTCGAGACATTGATACCCATCTCGTTCGCCTGGTCGACGAGTGCCTGCTTGTAGTCCGGCATGGTCGACAGAAGGCGCCAGAGCTGCTGGTGGCTCCCGTCGGTGTCGGCGGCGAGCGTGCGGAACGCCTCCTGCGCGGACGGGAGGTCGTCCTTCGCGAGGGTGCCGAGCTGAGTGCCGATCTTCCGAAGCGCGTCGAACGCCCCGAAGTACTCGCTCCCACTGAACCGCGACCACACGTTCCGCCACTGTTCCGCGCTCTGGTCGAGGATGTTGTCGAGGTCGCCGAACTGCTTCTTCAGGTCGACGAGCGGGAAGCTCACGTCGTACCCCTTGGACGCCGTCGCGAACACCTGCTGCGCGCTCGTGGCGGTCTTCAGGCTGTTCGTGATCTCCTCCCCCGACGCCTTCAGCGAGTCGAGGTACTTCGAGAGGATGTCGACGCCGACGACGGCGCCCGCGAGGGCCACGCCCCAGGGCCCCGAGAGGAAGCTCGCGACCTTCCCGAGCGCGGAGCCGGCGCGGCCTGCGGTCGTCTGTAGCGTGCCGACCGCACCCGCAACGCCGGGGATGTTCGACTTGGCGAGCACGTCGAGGGCCGCGTTGAACTCCACGATCTTCGGCACCGCGAGGAAGAATGCCCCACCCGCGAGACCTACGACCGCCACGAGCGCGCCCACCGCGAGCGCGGTCTGCTGAACGAAGGGCGGGGCGCTCGCGAGAGCGGAGACGAAGTCGGTGACCATCTGCACGCCGGCGCGGAGCGGGCCGTCGGCGGCGGACCCGGCCTTGATGAAGAGCGTGTCGAAGGCGCCGCCGAGCTGTTCGAGGTCGCCGGAGAGGTTGTTCAGGCGGAGGCGTGCGGTCTCGGCGGCGTAGCCCTGGTCGTCGACCGCGGCGACCCACTTGCCGATGCCCTGTGCACCCTGGTCGTACACGACAGACGCCGCGCGGACGGCGTCGGAGCCGAAGATGACGGAGAGGGCGCTGTTGCGCGCCTCCGGGGTGAGGTCCTTCAGCGCGGTATGCAGGATGCCGGCGAACCGAGACATGCCGACGAAGTTGCCGGCCGCGTCGTACGCGCTGATCCCCAGGTCCTGCATCATCTGACGCGCCTGGTCGGACTGAGGCGTGAGCCGCTGGAGCATCGTCTTCAGCGACGTACCGGCGTCCGAGCCGAGGAGGCCGGCAGACGCGAACGCGGCGAGCGTGCCGGTGGTCTCGTCGATGCTGAGGCCGGTCTGCTTCGCGACGAGGCCGCCCTGGTTGAGCGCCATGGAGAGGTCCTGGACGGAGCCCTGAGCCTTCCCGGCGCCCGCCGCGAGGAGGTCGGCGACGTGCGGCACGTCCTTCCCCGCGAGACCGAACTGGGTGACAGCCGTTGCGGCGATCTGTGCCGCGTCGGCCACGTCGAGACCGCCGGCTGCGGCGAGGTTGAGCGCCCCGTCCAGGCCGCCCGCGAGGATGTCCTTGGTGGAGACGCCCGCCTTCGCGAGCTCCTCGATGGCGTTCGCCGCCTCGGTGGCGGAGTAGACCGTGCGGGCGCCGGCTTCGAGTGCAGCGTCCCGGAGGAGCTGCATGTTCGACGTCGTCTCGTGCGTGGCCGCCTGCACGTACGACATTGCCTGGTCAAACTCGGCGAACTTCGCGACCGCGAGTCCGACGCCGGCGCCCGCCGCGACACCGATGGCGAGGAGTCCCTTGCCGATGGTGTCGGACTGGTCCTTGAACGAGGTGCCGAGCTCGTCGGAGGCCTTCTTCGCCTGGGCGAACTTGGCGGCGAAGCCGCTCACCTCAGCGAGGAGGGTTACCTTGATGACGCGGTCCATCGGCGGCGGCCTCCCTGCTGTTGAGTTGTTCTGCTGCGGCTCCGGCTACCGCTCGACGCGGCGGGTGCGCCACACGCGGGCGGGGCTGAAGTTCTCGCCGGAGTACTCCGGCTGTGACTGCTTCGCGTTGGCGGCGTCGCACGCGAAGCACCGCACGGGGTCATCCGCCTCGTAGCGGTACATCCCGTCGCGGTTGTCCGGGTTCGCGTCGAAGCTCGAGGACTCGGACAGCGGGTGCCCGCACGTATGGATGTCGGCTTCGTGCGTGAGGAGCGCGGCCGCGAGCTCGTAGGACTCGTCGTCCCATTCGGACTCGCGCTCGGTGATCGACCGCACGAGCCGCCCGTCGGCGTCGTATTCGTGAACTGTCGTCGACTTCGGCTCCCACCCCCAGAGGCGGCGGGGTGCTACTCCCCAGTCGCGGGCGACTCGGACGTCTCGGAGAAGTCGGGGGTCCTCTCGGAGACGGGTGACAAAAAATCCACGCCACGCTGCCCCTCGCGGCGGTTCACGGTGATGATGGCCTCGGCGATGCGGTCGTGGTCGCCGTCGGTGAGCGCGAGCTCGATGGCGTCCCACTCGGCCTCGGTGACCTCGTTCTCGCGGCCCTGCTCGTCCACGTGGACACCGGTGCGGCGCGCGACGAACATGAAGAATGCCTGGGTGTTGAAGCCGCTCGCGAGGTCGATCTGGTTGCCCTTGCGCGGTGGGTTCTGGATGATGAACTTGTTGTACTCGCCGAACGGAACGCCGGTGAAGCGGAGGGTGACGGACTCGTCACGCATCTCCTTCTCGATTTCGTCCACCTTGCGCTGCGCGGCGGCCGACGGGCTCTGGCCGAGGCGCGCGTCGGTGGCGCGGCCTTCCTTCTCAGCCTGGAGCGCGCGGACCATCTCGGCCATGGCCTCGTCGCGGCGGAGCGAGAGCTCGCCGTTGAGGCAGATGGTGACGTCGCGCTGCGGGAACTTCCGGGCGCTGAGCTTCTCGGAAAGGGTCGACATGGTTTCCTCCCACGGAATTGCCCCACGGTGAAAAGGTGACCTGCGGCCCGCCGCCCGTGGGGGCACGCGGCGGGCCGCAGGGGTATTAGGCGCCGGCGACGAGCTGCTTGAAGCGCTGGACGGGGCCGGTGATGAAGAGCTTCTGCTCGATGCGGTCCACGGCGTTCGCCTCCGGCGGGAGCACCTTCTGCTCGCCGGCGGTGAACGGCCAGAGCTCGTACCAGTCACCGGTCTCGAAGGCGTCCTCGTTCGGCTTCTGGGTGCGCTTGATGGCGTAGCCCTTGGTTCCCTCCGCGAGCGCGAGGCGGGCCTCGTCGTCGGTGGGCTCGTCGAGGTTGAAGACGTAGCGGACGGTGAGGCCGACGCCGGTCTTGCGGCCGGGCTGCTCGAAGTCCTGAGTCGAGCAGAGGCGGGAGTCGGTGATCGACCCCTGGTCTCCGGCCGGCGCCCACCCGTCGCTGGTGAGATAGCAGGAGATGTCCTTGCCGGCGACCGCCTCGGGGACGGTCACGGCGGCGGGGTCGGCGACGGCCGAGAGGATCGAGACCTTGGTGTTCCCATCCACCGGCACAGATGCGGGCGAGCCCATAGCGGTTACCTTCTTTCGTCTGTTCCCCACGGACTGACTGATTCGGACCACACCAGCCGGTGCTGGTGAGACTTGGGGCGACTACGCGTCGTCGCCGGAGGGCGGCGTAGCCGCGGGCTTCTCGCGGCGCGCTCGCGGCTTGGCGGCCCGCAGCACCGCGGGTTTCGCGTCGCGGGCGGTTGCGGAGCGCGGGAAGCGCTTGAGCTCTTCGTGGATCTCCGGGTCGAAGGCCTGCTCGTGCACGTCGTACATGTGGCGCGTGCGCTTGTCCTTCACGCGGATGAACGGCTTCTCGGCCATGGCGGGCTCTCCCTACTTCGGTGTCGTGCGGACGGCGTAGGTGTCGTCCGAGTACCACTGGTTGGGCGTGACGGTGCGGTCACGCTCGATCTGGTTCGACTCGACCTGGCGCACGGGCCACGTGCTCGCGCCGTCGACCGCGAGTCGCTGGTTCAGCACGGTCGCGGTGACTTCGAGCGCGAGGTTCCCGGCCGCGGTCGGCGAGTTCGAGACGCACTGGACCTGGAATTCGTAATCGGTAGCGCGCTGCCGGAAGTCGAGCCGCTGGTCGGGCGTCGGGTCGGTGCGGTCTCCGTTGTCGCGGAGCACGACGACGAACGGCACCGGGCGCGGCTGGTCGTCCATATCCGCGTCGGAGTCGAAGACGATGTCCGCGAGCCGCGGGTTCGAGCGGAGCTTGGCGAGGAACGCCTCGTGCACGCTCACCACAGGTCGCTCGCCGCCATTGCGAGGCCTCGGACGTAGTCGGCCACGTTGGACTTCGCGGCGCGGGCGAGGTCCTGGTGGGCGCCGCTCCGGACGCGGCCCGGTGCGTCCTCGAGCACGCCGAGGGCGCCCTGGCCGGAGGTCTCGGGGCCGATCTCGGCGCCCGGCCCGCGGAGGCCGTAGGTCATGTCGTAGGTGATCTTCGCCGCGTAGCCACGCGCACGTCGACCGGCGCTCTTCCGCGCGTTCTTCCGAGCGTCGTCCTTGATTTTCCGGGCGGTGACTTCGGTGGCCTTCTGCACGTTGCGGGTGACGCGCACGCCCGTCCGACCGAGATCGGTCGAGAACACGCGCAGGTCGTCGGATACGATGCTCACGAGACCTCCTCGACGGGGTAGCGGCGCGCGGTCATGTACGTCTTGCTGCTGGCGGGGAGCACTCGGAGCTTCGCGCCGACGCGGGTGTTGCTCTCGGGGCCGGCGGCCGTGATCTCAGCGACGCACGACGTCGTGACGCCGGTGGTGCCGGCCGGGAGGTGGAGCTCGAGTTGCCGGGTGGCGATGACCTGGCCGGGCGACTCGCTCTCAGCCGGCTGGATGTCGGAGAATTGGACCTTGCACGGCCCGGTGTAGACCTCGGCGAAGGTGGGCGTCGCCGCGAGCGCGCCGGGCGCCGTCGTCTGTCCGGTCTGCTTGCGGATGACGCACGTGTCGCCCATGGCGGACTCGGCGGCGGCCTGAAGCTCGGGGAGGACGCGGCGGACCTCTTCGCCGAGGTTCACCAGTCCTCGCCGCCCTCGTATATGGGGCGGCCGGCGATGTTGGCGCCGCACGAGCACGTCGTCCCGCCTGGGAACATGAGGTTGCAGTAGGGCGCGTGGACGCCGAGGCCGACGGGGCCGACCATGTCGACGGAGAACGCGCCGGACGGCTCGGTGAGGCCGAGGAAGGTCCACCACTCGTCGAGGATGGCGACCCGCCCCTTGCCTGACCGGTACGTCTTCGAGGCGGAGCCGTCGTCGACGGACACGGTGACCTGCGTGGCGTCGTCGGGCCGCTTGATGTGGGCGACGACCGCCTCGCGGACGACGTAGTCGATCTTCGCCTCGTCGGGCGTCTCGACGCCGAGCTTCTCGACGCGTGCGTCGATGAGCATCTCGGCGTCGTCAATCCAGAGCTCCCACTGCTTCGCGACCAGCGAGTCGGGTTCGGGGGCGGTCTGCCCGAGAGCCACCGCAATTTTCTCGATGTCCACGGTCATGACCGCCCCCTTCCCGTCAGGAGTTCGACTCGTCGTCGGAGTCGTCCGAGTTGTCCTCGTCCTCGTCCGACTCGTCGTCGTCGTCGTTGTCGTCGCTCGGGGCGCCGGTGGCGCCGGTGGCGCCGTCCGTGCCCTCGGGGGCCGGCGTTCCGGACTTCTCCCCGGCCGCGATGGCCGCGAGGATGTCGTCCTTCCTGGTGGCGCCCGCGAGCTCGATACCGCGCTCGTCCGCGTAGGCCTTCAGGTCCGCGACCTTCCACGAGGCGTCGGGCGCTTCGCTTGAGCCGGTCGGCGCCGGAGTGCCCTTGACCGGGGCGGTCGCGGTCGGCTTCGCGCCGACCGGGCCCCATTCGGAGTCGAGCCGGGCGGCCCGCTCCTCGGAGACGTTGACGATGACGCCGGTGCGCGAGTGCTGCAGACGCGGGCTCATGCGAGGTCCTCCAGCACCGCGAACTGGTCGACGAAGACGTACCAGGCGAAGATGACCTCCGCCCGGAAGAGGACCTCGTTGTGGCCGGCCAGGTCGCGACCGGTGTTGTCCGGGTCGCCGAACTCGAGCATGCGGAACGGGAAGGTCCGCTGGACGCCCCACCGGATGCCCTGCTGGAAGTTGCCGACGATGCCGCGGACCTTGTTGTCGGTCGCGTCGCCGTCCTTCGGCTTGCCCGAGACGGTGCTCGACACGGACGCCGCCAGGCCCTCGAACGAGGTCACGTCGACGCCGAGACCGAGCTCGGGGTACTTCTTGCGACCGTCCGCGTAGCGGGCGGTGGCGAGCTTCCACGCGTACGACGGGTCGAACGCGATCCCGGTCGGCTGGTAGCCGTCGCCGATGACCAGACCCGCGGCCGCCTCGACGTCCAGGTCCGCATTCGCGCCCACCTCGACGCGGTTGGTGGTCGCGTTGAGGTAGTTGGTCCACGTGTTGATGGGGTTGCCGGTGCGCGGGTTGATGCGGAAGTACGCGCCGAGGTCGAGACCTCGGGCGAGCGCACGGGCGCACTTCTCCTCGAACTTGTCGAGGATGCCGAGCTGGTAGTCCTCGTCCGCGCCCTTGAACTCGTCGCTCGTGCGGAAATTGACGACCGCCTTGTGCGGCAGGGCGACGACGGAGCCGGGCTTCGCGTCGTCCGCGGACTTCGCGCCGCCCTCCTCGACGAACTCGGCCGTCAGGTCGTCGTCGAAGGTGACGATGTTGACGTCACCGAACCGCATGGGCTCGGAGCCCGACAGGGCCGCGATGGTCGAGCCGGTCTTGCTCTTCTCGACGATCCCGTCCACGATCTGCGTGGGCAGGAGAACGTCGCTGGTGTTCAGGGTGGCCATGGCCGGTGCCTCCTCTAGGCGTCGTTCCCCGTCAGGTCGCGCAGCCACTCACGCTTCGCGTCGTCCTTCGGGGAGGTCTTCGTGCTGGTGGTCTTCGTCCCGCCCTCCTTGGGCGCGACGTTGCCGTGCTTCTTGCGGTCGGCCGCGGCGCCGGCGAAGAGCTTCGCCTGCGCCGTCATGGCGGCCTGGTCGGCACCGGTGAGAATGACCTCGGCGTCGGAGGGCTCGCCGTTCTCGCCCTTCTTCGTGGAGATGCCGTACTCGGCGGCGATCTCCGCACGAAGGGCGTTCGCGGCGGTCGTGGTGAGCGTGGTTTCGAGCTCGGAGACGCGCTGCTCCAGCGTGGTCGCCTTGCCCTTGACCTCGTCGTAGTCGCCGAACCGCTCGGTCGCCTTCCGGCGCTCGTCGGCACGGGCCTTCGACACGAGCTTGTTGACGTCCTCCTGGGTGAAGGTCTTACCCTCGTCGCCGTCGCCGCCCTTGTCGCCGCCGTCGCCGCCGTCTCCTCCGTCGCCGCCGTCAGGCGTCACGACGTAACGGAACCAGGGGCGGTGGTAGCTGGGTGCGAACTGCGGACCTCGCGCGAACGTGTCGCTTGAGAGGGTGGGGGTGCTCATCGGTGTTCTCCCGTTTCTGTCCCGTCGGACGTATGACCGCGAAGCCGTCGCGTACGGACCCGCCCACGTGGGGCGGGAAGCTAGAGGGTCGTCTTCCCCGTCTCGTCGAAGTAGTCGAGCCACTCCCGGATGGACTCGCGGTCGCGCTCCGACCGCCGCCGGCGGCTCGCCACGTACTGACCCACCGATGCCTCCGGGCCGCGCTCGCCACCCTGGAAGACGGGGACCGCGGTGCACGTGCAATGCGGGTGTGCCGCGAATGTGGCGGTGTCGTGCTTGTAGATGGCGCCGCGGGCGGCGAGGAAGCGACAGAACCGGCAACCGGTGGGCGAGGCCTCCCGCTTCCACCCGACGGACAGCGGGTCGCGCTTCCGATTGGCGAGGATCGTGTCTCGGTACGGCTTCGCCGTCTCGAACTGGACAACCTCGGCGAGGCGCACAGCCGCCTGGTCCTGGCTTCCGTCGAAGAGCGGCGCCGCCGACCACGCCACTGCCCGCCGGATCTTCACCGTCCGATCAGCGACCACGAGCTCGGCCTGCCACCCGTCGGGCACCACGTCGCGCTCGCGGAGGTCCTGGTAGAAGTCGGCGGCGAGTGCGGCCGTGCCAGCCGTGTAATAGCCGATGATCTCCGGCACACCCTCGAGTAGGGCCGCTCGGCGCGCCTCCGGCGACCCGGAGACGCGCTCCAGGAGCGTGCCGGCGGTGTCGACCGCGGCCCCGGTGAGTAGCTGGAGCCCGCGGCGCTGTTCAGCCGGCGACGACATCGGCCTGGGCCGGAGCCGCCGCCTGGGCCGCCGCCGGGCGGAGGTTGGCCACGAGCGCCCGGCCGGCCGCCGCGCGCTCCGCGGCCGCCTTCTGGGCGAGCGCGCGGCTGATCTGTTGCTCGTCGAGGCCGATGAGCTCGAGTCCGACCTCCGTCTCGGCGAGCCACGAGACCGCGGCGAGCTGCTTGCCGCCGGCGTCGGCCTCGGCCGCCCGGGAGAGGTAGATCGGGGAACGCCACTTCGGCGCGATCGACCGCCACTCCTTCGGCACCTCGGTCAGGCCGTTCTGCATGGCGAGGGCGCGGTGCACCGTCTTCCGGATGCCGACCGACCAATCGTCGGTGGCGCCCTCCGCCTCGGCGATGAGGTTCTCGCGGGACGCGGTGTAGGAGTCGCCGGAGGTCGGATTCGCCATGTCGGTGAGGGCGAAGTCAGAGTCGGGGAGGTCCGTCTCGCGAGCCATGAGCTTCGCCAGCGCGTTGAGGTCGGCCAGGTGCGGCTGCGGCGACTGTGCGTCGAACTGCTTGACGTCGGCGCGGGTGTTGTCGCTCTCCTCGGGGTCCGCGTCGGGGATGCCGAACGCTCGACCGAACACCATTTGCCACGCGGGCTTCAGGGAGCCGTCCGGGTTCTTGAAGATGCTCTCGTCCGCCCCGAGGAGGAAGAGCTTCGGGATGGAGTAGATGTCCATGTGCGCTTCGAGCCGGAGGAGTTCACGGAGTGCGGAGTCGACGTGCGACATGACAGCGCGAGTGATGCGTGAGCGGCCCATGCGACGCGAGGCGCGCGGACGGTACACCAGCGGGTCGGCCGGGACGTGGAAGGTGTGCTCCGACCGGTCGACGGTCCACTGGCCGTCGACCTTGTCGGCGTTGATCGTCTCGTTGTCGAGGTAGAGCACGAAGCCCGTGACGCGGTTGTCCTCGCGCGAGGTGACGGAGAGGAGGGAGTCGAGCGCGCGCTTGCGCGTGTTCCACTCTCCGGTCGCGTTGAGGCCGTCCTTCGCGTGCACGAGCACCGGCGGCTCGCCGTCCTCCTCGACACCGCGCGTCGTGATGAGGTAGGAGACGCCGTGAATGAGCGAATCAGTCCGGGCCTGCGCGAGCTCGGACTGGAGGAAGTTCGAGTCCTCGAGCTCGGGCATCCCGAGGGCGTCGAGGTCACCCTTGGGCCAGACGAACTTGTCGATGTTGCACCGGCGGGCGAGCCCGTCCACGCCCTTCGCCGCCCACCCGAGCGCGAGGCCGATGTTCCGATACTGAGGCGGGAGGGTCATGCCGATCTGCTTCACGGCACGGCGTCCGTCGTAGTACGACGACCGGAGGAGGTTGCGACGCTTCTTCTTTTCGAGCTGGTCGAGGAGGAAGCCGAGGGTCACCCGCTCGTCCTCGGTCAGCGCGCCGATTCGGATGGTCTCGCCCATTACAAAACCACCGCCGTCCTCGTTCGATTGCCGTCTGTGCTACTCGTCGGCCGCTTGACCTTCGGGCTCTGTGCGCCCCACAGCGCGAGCGTCTCGCTCACAATTGGGGAGATGTTCGACTCGGCGTCCTTGCGGTTCCACGCCCACGCGCCCGCGAGCGGGCGCTTCCGCGCGACCGAGAGGGCGACGTTCACCTGGGGCTGGTTCGCGTGCTTGACCGATCCGTCACGGATGCCGTCCTGGTACTTCGCGCACGCGATGGCCATGTCCCGGCCTTCGGCGCCCGCGAGCGTGACCTGGATCTTCGTTCCGACGAGGTAGTGCCGGTCGCGCCGTGTCTCGACGAGGCCGCACATCTCGTCGGCGACGACCGCGTAGAGCTTGTTCTTCGCCGCTCGGTCCTTCACCCACTGGACTACCCAGTCGGTGCCCTCGCGCTCCTCGTCGAGCTCGACGTGCCAGAGGCCGTCTGCGCGCTTGCCGGCGAGGCTCACCGTGGCCGTCTTCCGGTCGGGCGGGACGTCGATGGCGAGGGTGAGACGCTCGACGGCCATAGACGCGCCGTCGGCGGCGTCCGACCATGTCTTCGGGTCGATGACTTGCGGGGTGTCGAGGGCGTCCCAGATGCCGAGCGCCTCGCGCTTGAATGAGGCGTCGTTCTCGAGCTGCTCGCGCATGCGCTCCATGGACTCGACGGAGGTGCGTGAGGGGAAGGACGGGTTCGCCTTCGCCCACTGTTCGCGGTCGTCTGGGTCGGCGTCGGAGTCGGCGGAGAACTCGACGTAGACGAGGTTCTTCGCCTTGCCGGAGAGCGCCTTCTCGCGGCGGTTCGTGAAGAACTCGCCGGGGTCCGACGGCCGCGGCGGGGTCCCCATGAAGAACAGGAGCGCGCCGGCCTCGTGCTGAGACTGGTTCGTCGCCGGCACCATGTCTTCGAGTGCCTTCTCGCCGAGGATTTGGGCCTCGTCGAACACCTCGATGTCGACCTTGTCGAAGCCACGGCCGAAGCCCTGCTCGCGGGCGCCGAACATGATGATGGAGCCGTTCTTGAACCGGATCTCCTGCTCGCCGTTCGCTGTTCGGATTCCGTCGTTGCGGCCGGCGGCGAGGTGCGGGCGGATTCGCTTGCGCTTCACCATGCCCTGCATCGATTGGAAGGTCTTCGTCGCGGTACGTGTCCGGTGCGCCGTCCACAGGACGGTCATGCCGGGGAAGATGACGCACAGCGCGATGACGATCATGCCGACGAGGAACGTCTTGCCGACCTGGCGGGGAATCGCGAGGAGGATGCCGCCGACGGTAGCGGCGTACTTCCCGTCCTTTGTCTTGCCGAGGGCGATGGAGCCGAGGCCGTGCTGCCAGGTGTCGAAGGTCACGCCCATCTCGGCGCACTTCGCGACGACGCGCGGCCAGGCGGTCGTCACGATGCCCGGAGGCATCACGACATGCCGCGCAGCTTCAGATAGCCGAGGCGTCGAAGTCTGCGTCGCCGACTTCGGCATGCGATCCGGCCTCCTGAGACTCGCGGGCGTCGTACGCCTCGATCTCGCGGACGGTCTCCATGAGGCGCTTGGTCAGCGCGGCGAGGTCGCGGGGAGGCGTGTTCGGGTTCTCGACGGCGAGGGCGATGCGGTCGCGGGTCGCTTCGAGGAGCTCGCGCGTCGTGCCCGTCCGAGCGGCCTGCGTCACCGTCTTGGGCTTCGGCGGTTCGGGCGGCGTCGCAGCCTTCGCGGCCGTCTTCCGAGTTGTCGTCCGGCGGCGCGGAGCGGGCTTGGGGCCGGTCTCGACGGCGTGCAGGTGCGTCTTTCGCTCGGCCATGGCTCACCGCCTCGCGTGGAAAAAAACGATAGAGAGAGAAACCGCCTGGCCCCGGAGGTCCGGAGCACTGCGCCGTGGGGGGACCTCCCCCACCCCCTCAACGTCCGAGGGACGACGAGGCAAGTCGATCAAGCAAGTGAGCCTGATCGACGCACTATCGGTGCGACGATTCGCGCGCGCTTCGCGCTATTGCACTCGTTGTGTGCCGCCTGCTTGTTGCCGATGACGTCGAGGCCGCCGCGGTGGAGAGGCACGACGTGGTCCACGACGAAGCACCGCTTCTCCGGCCACTTGAGCGCATAGTCGATGGGCTCTCCACAAATGCCGCACGCGGCGGCGGTGCGGCGGATACGGTCCCGGTCCCGGTCCCGCTGAGCCGTGTTACGCGGAGCCTTCGACATGCTTGTCAGTCGGCGCCGATAGAGTCGCGGATGGCCTGCTCGATCACTGCGGTCTCAACAGCGAGAACGAGCGTGGCTCGCACCGTGGTCGGGCCTGCGGGGTTGAGCAGGGTAATCTCCACAGACCCGGGGTCTATCGAGGTGGGGTCGATGCCGGCCGCTTCGAGCACGCGCGCCTCGAAGTCCGGGCCGAGTGAAAGTGCCACGGTCCGACCTCCGCTCGTAAGTTCCGCCTCAACCCCGAGCGTCAACGTTGAGCCGGTCCGTCGCCGTCGACACGAGACCCGAATCTCCAGTGTGCTGGGCGAGGCTCCCGGCCGTCCTGAAGTGGAGGCTGGCGGGCGAGGCGGAAGAAATGCGAGAGGCCCCGTACCTTTCGGTCGGGGCCTCTCGAAGTTCGTCTGGGTGGAGTTCTCCATCCAATGCTCTCACTTTGCGGCATTTGCAGAATTAATGCAAGCAGGCAACGTTTCGGCGTGTCCGGCCCGTAGTATCACGCCATGAACTTCTGGGAGACGGTCGGCGCCACCGTCGTCGCGTTCCTCTTCACAGGCCTGATCGGGTGGGCCGCGTCGCTTGCATGGAAAGCGATCCGCGACTGGTCGAGCCGAGAGCGGCCGGACTTCATACTGACCTACGCGCATCAACAGTGGACGCTCCGGCGGGCACGGCGCTCCGTGGCGTATGCGGTCGAGGGGCACATCTGGCGTGCCGGGGAGGCAGTGCTCCCGCACCCTGGCGAACGGTGGTTCCCGTTCGTGGACGACGCCGACGAGCGGACGACCGCCAGCTTCGAGCTGCAGCGCGGAGACACCTTGGACCTGACTTGGGTGGACGGGAGCCGCCGTAGTGCGTCGCTCGACGTCGTCGGGGATGCCCGGGAGTATCCCATCGTGGCCGCGCCTCAGCCGCGCAAGCGGTGGCGTCGCGTCTAACGCACCATCATCCCGCCGCCTCCTCGTGTGGTCGGTTCGGAAGTAGGCCGAGACGATAGAGCTCCGCGGTTACCTCCGCAGCGAGGTCGCCGATGAGGTAGGCGAGGGGCTCGTGGTCGCCCATAAGGTGCGCGCGTGCTCGGCTGTCCCATCCGGCGACGCAATCCATGAAGTAGAACGCGGCCGCGGCATGCGTTGCCTCGTGGGCGATTGTGCGGGTCGTCAGCTGTCCCGTCCAGAGACGCATGGCGACGACGGGTGTCGTCTCGGGGCGCGGCCACTGGAAGCCCTGCTGGATGGCCACGCCGCCGGCGACGTCGTCGTCCGGGTCGTACGCGCGGTCTCGTGCTTCAGCATGCGCCCGGGCGAGCTCGGCCTGGTCGTCGTATACGTGGACGAACACCTGACGGCGAATCCCGGTCGCCCGCGTCGCCACGCGCGACCGGGCCACCATCGTCATGCTCGAGCCTCGGGCGACTCGGGAAACGGTACGCACTCGCCCTCGTGAAACCGGCACCGGTCGCACTCGGCGTTCGAGCACGGCTCCGGCGTCAACTGCATCCGCTTCCGATACGCGTCCGCCCGAGCGGCCGCCTCGGCCATCGTCGCACCGCCCCGGCGAGCGCGGTCGTAGACGATGTGGGTCCACTCTTCGAGGAGGCGTTGGTCGCGCTCGCGGAGTGTGGTGGTCTCAGGCATGCGTCCGGGCCTTCCCGTGAAGCCAGACGGCGTGGGCGATTCGGATGCTGTCGTTGCCCCACTTGCGGGCGAGGACCTCGTTGCGGGCCTTGGCGGGGAGTCCGTCGAGCATGGTGTCGAGGGCGAGGCCGAGGGTGTCCCATCCGATGAAGCGTCGTGGTGTGGTCGACGCCGGGTCGGTGGGGACGAGGCGGAGGAGGAACGCGTGGAGCGAGGTCTCGGCGTCGGCTCCCTCGATGCCGATGGCGCCGGCAAGCGCGAGGCCTTCTCGGATCTCTGACCGGGTGATGTCGAGGCCGCGGCGGAAGAGGCGGTCGGACGTGGTGCGGGCGTAGCCGTTGTCATCGTCGGTGTCGGGTTCGTCGAGGTCGTAGCCGAAGGCGCGCCGTGCGAGGCACGGGCTGCACGACTCCCCCCGGGACACGCGGTCAAGGCGCGACCCCGGGGTGACGGGCACGTGGTGGACGCATGCCGGGTCGGTCGTGAGGTGTCGCCAGTCGGTGAGACCGTCGATAGCGCTCGCGAGACGGTGCGCGGCTAGGAGGAGGTGGTCGCGGATTCTCACGGTCGCTCCCCCGCCCACGTGGCGCTCATGGCGACGCCGGCGAGGAGACGGAACGCGAACCTGCCCGTCTCCTCCGACCAGCCGTCCTCGACCGGGAACGCGTCGATGCACGCCTGGTGCGCCCGGTTCATAAGCCGTTCCGCGTCCGGGTGGCCGTTCGTCATGTCGAGGGCCGCCGCGATGTCCGGGAGCACATCGTCAACGAGGTCGGCGGTGTGGTTGTCGAACAGTGCCCCGAAGACGCCCGGGCCGGCTGAGTATTCGGCGATGCGCTCGCTACCGTTGTTCATCGCTTCCCCTCCCCCGCCGTGCTCGCGCCCTGCGGCTCGAGCCACCACGACTCGTCCTCCCACTCCACTCGCACCGGGTACGTGCCGAGATCGAGCCCCGCGAACGTCTCCTCCTCGGTTCGGTCCTCGAAGACGAATCTGAGCGCGCAGAGGTCGCTCTCCACCAGCCAGTCGCCGTCGCGGTAGAAGTGCTCGCGACCATGGCGGACGCGCTCGTCTCCGTAGTCGGGATTCATCGCCTGACACGCCGCACGCTTGCACAGCGTCAGGACGGCACAGTCGAAGCCGTGGCCGCCTCCGAAGGTGTATTCGTAGTCGTCGCTCTCCTCGTCGGGCAGCTTGGTGATCGTGACGGTGTGAGTCATGCGAGGAGACCTCCGGGCTTCGTGTCGTGTGGGTTCGTTCGGGTGATGGGGTGCGACGGGTCGCGACGCTGCTTCATGTGTTCGCCGGCGCACGCGGTGAAGCCGTCGTCCCACGCCTCGGCGAGCGCGTTGCTCGCGGGGCGACCGTGGGGTCCGTGGTGTTCGCACCATGCGGGCGTGGGTTCGCCGAGGCGGTAGGTTGCGGGGCGTCCGCACGTGGCGCACGGGGGCGCCGTCGCGGCTGCTTCGAGCTGTGCCGCGACCTCGTCGCACAGCTTTGCGACGGTCTCGGTGAGGTTCGAGCCCGCGAACGCCTCGCCTCGGGCCGCCTGGTGGCGAATGTTTTTCGCGGCGGCCCGGTAGTAGTCGGCGTCCGCGACGAGGGTCGCGACGTGGTGAGGGCCGTACGGGACGCTCGGGACTTCGATGCTGAGGGTGTGGGAGCTCATGCGCTCACCTCCGATTCGTCGTCGTAGGACCAGATGACGTACTCGCCTTCCCACTCGTACGAGATCCGCCCGTCCGGCCATGCGCCCGTTTCGGGGTCGCGTCGAGTCTCGGCGTCATCGGTCGCGGAGTCCGAGAGGTCGGTCGAGTTGATCCACGGGAGCACCCAGCACTCGCTGTTCGCCTGGACGGGGTGCTCGTGGCGGCCCGTGTCCTCGTCGACGGACCAGTACTCGCACTCGCAGTCGGGGTAGACGTGGCACGCGCTGAACGGCCCGCCGAGGCACACGGCCACACCGTCCTGCAGACGGTGCTCGGCCGGTTCGGGGCCGCCGAGGACCTCCAACTCCTCCGGCTTCGTCAGCCAGCCGATGTCGGACATGCCGAAGTCAGCGCCGCGCTCCTCGGCGGGAATGTCCCACCGCACTCGGTAAGGCATTTCGGGCCAGGGGTGCGTCCAGGTGACGACGCCGAGGGTGCCTGGGGCGACCATGGTGCCCGCCGCAGCCGTGGCCCGGACGCGGGTTCCGATGTCGTGCGGCGGGACGAACGTCGAGGCGCTCACAGTGTGTCCTCCTCGTTGGCGTCGAGCGCTTCGACCTCGACCGGGTGCGGCTGCGTCATCGACTCGGGTACTACGACAACGGCCTCGGGCCGCAGCGGCAGGAATGCACCCTTGGGAACCTCGATGGTGATCTTCACCTCGACGGTGCCGGGCTTCGGCTTCTGGGACTTGTTCTGAGTCGAGCCGACGACCTTCGCGCCGTCGATGGCGTCGGCGGTGTCGCGATTCGCTGTGCCGTACCAGCGCTTGTACTCCGGCTGGACCTGGAGGTAGACCGTCGCTCGGACGGAGTTCTCGTTGTCGTTCATGCTGTCTTCTCCTTCGGGTGGGTGAGCTCGAACTCGGCGACGGCACGGTTCGCCGTCGCGAGCGCTTCGGGTTCGGTGATGCCGGCTGCTTCGAGGTTGAGTGCGGCCTCCTCGATGGCGAGCGCGTCCATTTCGTCTCGGACGTCGTAGCCGTTGAGGGCGAGGCGGTCGAGGGTGGCGTAGCGGCGGCGGATGTCGGCGCGTCTCGGGTTGAGCGTGGCTTCGTTCTGCTCGAACGCGGTGCGGAGGGCGGTCTCCCGCATCTCAGCGAATGCCGAGCTCGTGGCCGCGGCCGCCTCACCGAGCCTGGTGACGGCCTCCTCGAATGCGGCCCCCATTTGCCCGAAGGCGACGAGGGCGGCCGCGACGTCGCCGAGCGACGGGCCGGGGCGCGGGTGCTTCCGGGCGTAGACGGCGGCGTTGTGGTTCAGCGGCCACCGCTCCGACGGGAGGTCGAATCGGCGGGAGCGGGTCTGGCGGCGCGAGCGGGCGCTCATCGGCGGGGCCCTTCGTAGTAGCGCTGTAACCGGGCCTGGCTCGGCCGGCGCGGCGCGAGGCCGAGCGGGATGCTGGTAAAGACTGGGGCGAGCACGTCGAGCTGCCACGGCAGGAGCGGGTGGCCAGCGGCACGGAAGGCGGCGGCGGCCTTCCGCTGCCGGGCGCTCAACATGCGCGCGCGGGAGATGGTGCGGGCGCGAGGCGCTCGGCGGATGAGCCGGGCGCGGCGCGAGTTCGGGTTGTTCCCCACGGGTGTTCTCCCTCTCAGTAGGTGGTGCGGGGTCGGGCGGAGCGTGGCCGGCGGCCGCGCTTCACGGTCGGTTCGACGGCGAGGACCTGGCGGCCGTTGACGGTCGTCTTCCCGGAGTCGTCGGTGCGGGTGTCGAGGAGGCCCTGCTCGACCCAGGAGTAGATGGTTCGGCTCGAGCGGTTCGCGAGCACGGCGGCGTCGGCGACGGACACCCAGACGGGTGTGTCGGTCATGCGGCAGCCACCTCCTCTCGCGGCCACGCCTCGGCGAGGACCGGACGGTGGTCCCCCTGGCGGCCCCACCCGGCGGGCCGGGCGGCGCCGATATGGCGCCAGAGGTTCACGTAGGACGGGAACGAGCGGCCGCACGAGCACGGCCACGGGTGGTCCAGGAGGCACGCGACCTGCCACGGCGCCCACGGGTGCCAGCGGTGCCACCGGCGAGGGAGGCCGCGCCAGTCGAGCGCCGTCTCCGGGTCCGGCATGCCGACGAAGCCTCTGACGCCCTCACGGCCGCACACGGTGCACTGGATTCGCCCGGCGCGGGTGTAGGTGAACCGGTCCGCGGGGATCTCCTCGGGGTGCTCGGCCATTCGACGCACGATTGCGTCGATCTGACGATGACCGGTCACTCGGTCACCTCCTGAACGGCGGCGTCGGCGACGGTGACCTGGGCGAAGCGGATGGCAGCGATGAGTTCGGGCTTCCGCAGGCCGGTGTGTCGCTCGACGCCGAGGGCCTCGGCCATGGGCGCGAGCTCGGCACGGGTGAGCGCTTCGAGCGGGTCGAGGGGCTCGTGCTCTGGGCGGCGCCCGTCGTAGTCCTCGGCGAAGTAGCCGCGACGGTTGACCGCCTGGCCCGCCTCGACGAGAACGCCGTCGATGGCGGCCGTCTCCGGTTTCTCGATGGCGGCGACCTTCTCGAACGCGTCCTGCGGGAGCTCGTGCGCGCACGCCGTGCACACCACTCTCACGGGCGCAGTCGGCTCGGCCGGAGGCTTCCACACGAGCGCGAGTTGCTTGCACTCGGGGCACCGGGTGCGGCGGACCTTGTGCTGCTTCTCTTCGAGCTCGTGCGTCCGGAGCGCGGCCGGCACGGCACGGCCGAACCGGACGGCGTCCATCGCGCCACGCTCGGACGACACCCAGAGGTCGAGGCGGCCCGGGAAGGACCCGAGGTATGAGCTGATCTCGTTGACGGCGAGTATCGTTCCCGGAATCGGCACGTACCCCTCCGGCCCCGACGTGCGCCCCGCGGTGTCGCGCTTCACCGCACGGTCAATGCTCCCCATGGCGGCCTCACGCGCCGGCGTCCACTCGACGAACGCGTGCTGGACCTTCTCGTAGCACGCGATGCACAGGAGGCCGACCTTCGCGAGCCGACCGAGGCAACCGGTGCACTCGCCGAGGACCTCCCACTTCCGGCGCCGCTCATCCCACCGGTAGCGGTAGCCGTCGCAGCTGACCTTGTGCTCGCCGCGGATGGTGCACGAGCGGAAGTCGTCCATCTGATTCGTGATGCATAGGAGGGTCACGAGCGGGTCTCCTTCGGGGTTCGGTGGCACGGGCAGACGAAGTTGCGAGCGCACCCGTAGGGGCTCTTGCAGCACGCGTTGCACCGCGACTCGCGGTACTCGACGCGGCGAGCGCCGGGGTGGGGCTGCAGGGGCTTCTCGTTGAGGAGGGAGGTGGTCGAGCGGACTGTCTTGCGCTTCACGCTTCGGCCTCCTCGAAGGTGTCGGTCCCGCTGTGCTCGAACTCCAGGACGGTGAGTAACTGCTCGGGCGAGAGGTCGGTGCGGGTGTCCCAGCCGTCGCCGTTGCAGGCGTCGTGCTTGCCGTTCCTGCAGTCCGGGTTGACGAGGATGGTGAACACGCCGATTCGGTCTTCGAGCGGCGTCTCCGCCTCGGCGTTGATCGGCTTCGCCTTCCACCCCGACCACCGGCACCGGGACGTCGGGTCGCCGACGTACCAGCCCTCCGGGTCGATCCAGACGCGGTAGCCGTCGAGGAGCGCCCGTTCGAGCGTGATCTCCGCGTCGACGCCGTACTCGGCGGCGCCTCGGAGTCCTCCGTAGATGCGGATCTTCATGCTGCCTCCACTCCCTTCGTTCGCTTCCGGCCGGTGGCCGTGTTCTTCGGCAGGTTGAGGCGCTCGCGTCGGTAGTCGCCGACTGTCTCGCGCCGGATGCCCATTGCGGCAGCGATCTCGCGGTCGTTGAGCTTCTGGGCGTGGAGCTTGACGAGGAGGTCCACGTCGACCGAGGTGTGCCGGCGTGAGGTGTTCGGCTTCAGGCCGAGCGCGTCGCGGTGCGCGCGGGCGGTCTCCTTGCACACGCCGAACGCCTCGGCGAGGGCGCTGTCGGTCATCCCGTCGGCGTGGAGCTCGCGGAGGAGGCGGCGGTCGACCTTCGTGCGCGGGCGCCCGCGGTGCGCCTTCGGCTTCTGCTCCTCCGCGACGGTTGCCGGCGCCGGCTCGGCGGGGACCTCAGGGCGGGTGGGGGCCTCGACGGCCGGTGCGGGCGCCGGCACCTCGCGCGGGGTCTCGGGGCGGCGGGTGAGCGCGCGGACGACGAGGTCCTCGATGAGGTGGTGCACCTGGACCGGTCGCTCTGGGGTGGAGCGCTCGGCGGCGATGCGGGTGAGCGCGCGGTACTCGGCCGCGGTGAATGTGCACCCGACGGGAACACGGTCGGCCATTATGCGCTCACCGCCTTCAGTGCGGCGTCCGCGTACCACTCGCGGATCTGTTCCGGGTTGCGTTGGCATGCCCGGACGACGTAGCCGGTGAGGTTGTCGACCGGTTCGAGGGCGAGCTTCCCGACCTCCTGGGCGAAGACCATGGCGTCCATGCCCGTGATGGAGTGGCCGAGGGTGCCGGAGAGCACCTTGCGGAGGTCCTCGACGTCCGCGACCCCGACTTCGAGTGCGAACACATCCAGCTCGTCAGTCGGCGACTTGCTCGCGCGATCAGGAACGTTAGTGACTGGACTGACGGTAGAGATATCGTTGCCCTGCTCCCCTGTTCCTCTGTTCCCCTGTTCCCCTGTTCCAGGCGCGAGCCTTCCCGACTCCTCGCGAGCCGTCGTGGACGGTTCGCGAATGACGGAGTCCTTGTAGTTCAAAGTGCCGTCTGGCCGGGGAAAACGTCCCGCTTGGGGCTTGTCGATCCTCTGGATGCTGTCCCAGAACGAGACGAAGAGGAGACGGGTGCCCTCGGCGCTGTATCGGTGGATGAGACCGGCCGAGCGGAGGACGGTAAGCCCTTCGGACACCCTCGCGAGGGTTCGCGAGGGGTTGCGAACGAGGTCGCGCTGGAAGAGGTCGCCGACGATGAGCTCCTCGTCGTCCTTCCCTACGCCGTTGTCGTCCACGTAGGACTCAAGGCCCTTGAGCAAGAGGCGCGGCTCCCAGTCGACCGAGGCGATGCGCTCCGACCTCCAGAACTCAGGCCTCGTCGAGCGGATTCGCATGCGCCCATCTCCCTTCGATTCGTGCTTCTGCTTCTTCGTCGCTGATCTGTTGCCACCCGCCGGCGTTGTCGTAGAGGACCCACACCGGCTGGAGGACGTAGCCGACCCACGACCACCGGCGCGCCGGGTACTCGGCCGGGTCGGCGTAGCCGGGGACCGCGTAGCCCTCACGGCGTGCGTCCTCTGGGTGCGTCGTCTTCCACCCGTGGCACCCGGTCGCCCCTGAGCCGCACAGGAGTTGCCCGTTCGCGGGCTCCCACACGCCCCCCTGGCTCCGGTTCTTTCGGTGGTCGAAATTGACCCCGAAGAGCGGGTCGACGCGGCGGCACTTCACGCACACGCCCTCGTCCCGGTACATGACGACCTCGCGGGCGTCGATCTCGGCCGGGTTGTTGTAGGCCGGGGTCATGCGACGCCCCCGCTCAGCCAGTCGAACAGTGTGCCGACCGGCATGCCGAGCTCGCGGGCTACGTGCGTCTCGAGCGCGGCTCCGCGCGAGTCGCGCCACCCCTTCAGGAGCGCGACGCCGTCGGCTTCGAGCACCTGGCGGAGACCGCGGCGCATGTACCAGTCCCACGGCTTCGTGTCTTCCGCCGGCGGTGCGATTTCACCGAGGGTCGGATTGAGGACCTCGAACCCGGCACGGCGGAGAGCCTCCTCGGCGGCGTTGAAGGCTGGGTAGTTCGCGTCCGGGTAACCCGTCATGGGCCCGGCGATGTAGAGCTTCATGCGCCGACCTCCCACTCGCCGAAGAGGGACTGCTGCAGCGGCTTGCTGATTCGGCGAACGATGAGCGGGAGGTAGTCGGCCTCACGCTCGACCGCGATGCACCGGAAGCCTTCGAGGAGCGCCGCCTCGACGGTCGTGCCGCTTCCTGCGAAGGGCTCGAGCACGATTCCCTCGGGCGGCGTCACGAGACGGACGAGCCATCGCATGAGATCGAGCGGCTTCACTGTCGGGTGCACGATCTCGCCGTCCTTCGGTCGCTCCGACGTCGGGGCTTTCGGTTCGTACCGGAACGTCGGGAAGAATCTCGACGCGCCACCCCTGTCGCCGTAGAAAGCCGGCTCGCCGTCGAAGCCGCGACGCGCTCCGAAGGCGGCTGACGAAGTCGTCGCGCCACGGAGAGTGGGGCCGGAGGCCTTCGCGGCCGCTCCCGTGTCGGGTGCCTGCTCGTCGAGCACCGCAGCCTGGGTGTCGTCGAGTACGACATTCGTCGGCCACCGGCCGAGACCCGGTACCGGCGACGACGAGCGGCCGTTCAGGCCGTCGCCGTACGCGGAAACCGACTTCGGCGAGCGCGAGTTTTCGCCGGTGTCGCGGTGTCCGCCGTCGGTGCCGGTCCGGGAGGCTTGGATGTTGAGTGCTCCGGTGCGGTGGGCGAGCACGTTGCTCGCGACGGTGCCGGCGAGGGGCTTGCGTGCGACGACGATGGGCTCGAATGCTGGCTTGAGCGCGGTGCCCCATCCTCTCCATTCGCGGGCGGCTTCTGTTGCCGGTTCGTCTCCCGCAACCTCGACGAAGCCGTCCTCTCTAGCGCGCTGCATCCAGGGGCGGTCGTTGCCGGCGTTGGCGGAGTAGGCCGAAGCTGCGCTCGGCTTGCGGACCTTCGCTCGCTCGGCGCCGAGGGCGTCGTGGACCGCCTTCGACACGTCGTGCGATTTCGGGAAGCCGGAGCCGTACAGCCAGGCGATGGAGTCGCGGAGCTCGAACCCGGCCATGCGGATCGCGAGGGCCATGAGGTCATGCGTGCGTGAGCCGGCGAATGCGAGGAGGTGGCCGCCGGGCTTCAGCACGCGGAGTGCTTCGTCCCAGACGGCGACCGGCGGGACGAACGCGTCCCAGGCCTTCCCCATGAAGCCGGAGCCGGTTGACGGGAGGAAGTCTCGGTCGCCGGCGAGCCAGTGCGTGAGCGCCTCGGTGACGTGGTCCTGGTCAGTCGCGGATAGCCCGTAGGGCGGGTCGGTGACGACGGCGTGCACGGACTCGTCCGGGAGTGACCGGAGAATGTCGAGGCAGTCGCCGTGGTGGATGGTGACGAGATCGTCCTGGTAGTAGGGGGTGGTCATTCGAATATCTCCACGGAGGCGGCGACGAGGTCGCGGGCGGCGGGCGGGGTGACAGCGTTGCCCGCTGCCCTCACGAGGTCCCGGTTGGATATGGGCTTGAGCCGGTCGACCGGCTGCCAGGTGTAGTCGGAGGGGAACGCCATGCCAGCGGCCACCTCGTGCGGGCGGAACATGCGGAAGAGGACCTCGGGGACCATGGCTTCCGCCGCCTTCAGGTCGTCGGGGCTGAGGGGGCGCCTCGATTGCAGGAGCGAGACGTTCCCGCCCGTGGTCAGTGTCCGGAGGTACTCAGAGCTCGGAGTCGTCATCTCGGCTCCGCCGTCGTTGTGCCGGTGGACGAGCGACATGTTGCCGCCGTTCGCGGTCAGCGTTCGCAGAGGCTCCTCGGATGGGGTCGTGTGGCGGGCGGCACTACCGCCCTCGACTCCGTAGTGGCGCGTGACAAGGGCGTGGTGGTTCCCGCCGGCGGTGAAGGTCCCCGCTGGCTCGGCGACGGACCGGGCGGTGCTCGTGCCGTACATCTCGGCGATGAACGGCGCGTGCGCGAGGCCTGTCTCGGCGCGAGTGGTCTGGGTGCGAAGCGGCACGTCGGCCGGCCACGCGTCCTTCCCGTCGCGTCCTTCGACCGGCACCGCCAGAGCCTTCGAGTTCGTGGTGTGGAGTGCTCGGAGCGCCTCCTCGACCGGCCAGGCACGGTAGTACGCGTCGAGCTCGCCGTAGTGCGGGTGCGCTGGGTCGGCGGCGTCGTACGTGTTCCCAGCCGCTTCGAGCGTGAGAGGACCCCAGTACCGGGCGATGCCCGCGGCGATTCGCGCTCGCGTCTTCGGCTTCAGCCGGTCGCCGATGCGCTCGCCCGGAATCGACCAGTCGATGGCGGCCGCGGCCGGAAGCCATCCGGGCTCTACGACGGAGCCGCACGTCGGGCAGCAATACACGTACGCCTGCCGGTAGCGGCCCACGGTGCGACCGGCCTTGAACGATTGGACGGACTCGGCGACCCTGTCGCACTTCGAGCAGTAGGCGCGGGGGCGAAGGATACGGTCGAGGTCCGGGCCCTTCTGACCCTCGGGCCACGCGACGATGTAGATGCGGTCCCGCGATTGCGGCGCCGGCGCGCCGAAGGTCTGGGCGTGCATGGAGTTCAGCGACACAACCCGGAAGTTGTATCCGAGCGCTCGGAGCTCCTGGCGCCAGACGGTCCACGCCGTGCGGTACTTCGCCTGGGTGGCGATGTCGACGACGTTCTCGATGATGACGAGGCGGTAGCGGTGATACTCGATGAACTTCAGGCAGTCGAACATGAGGAGCCGGGAGCGCTGCTTGACGTCGTCGGAGAGCGGGTCCTCGAAGAGGCCCTCCTCGATGGCGGGGAGCTGCGCGCCGTTCGCCTGTGACCACTTCGTGCACTCGGGCGACATCCAGGCGATATCGGTGCGAGGGAAGTAGGACGGTCGTTCGAGGTGGAGGTCGACGATGGCGTGGTCTGTGCCCTGGTGGTTGGCGTTGTGAATGTCGATCGCCGTTTGCCAGTGGTTCGCGGCGATTCGCACGCTGACGCCGGGCACCTGGATTGCGCCCGACGACGAGCCGCCGGCGCCGCAGAACATGTCGGTCATGGTGATCATGCGGCGTCCCTCCGGAGCAGCTCGGTCTGGTCGAACGCTTCGAGGCCGAGCTCTTCGCGGTCGCGGAGGATGGTGCGCTCGTCGACGCCGACCCGGTCGGCAATGAGGCCGTCGGACCAGCGGAGCGCGTGAAAGTGGCGGACGACCTCGTGTCGCTCGGCTCGGTTCAGCCGGAGTCCGGTTTCCCCTCCGATGACGAGCTCTACGGCGATGTCGTCGACGACGTTGCCCCCGTCAGGAACCGGAGGCGTCGGGTCGTTGTCGATGTCGTCCCACGCGAGCGGCGGGAGCCACCGTCGCGCGGCGGCGAAGCGCACCATCCGCGTCGCCTTGATTCGCTCGTCCTTCGTTGCCCTCGGCGGGGCGACGTTCCAGAGCTCGTCGTAGAGCTTCGCGAATTCCCAGTGCGTCACGGCGAAGACGGCGTCCTTCTTCAGGATGCGGTGCGCGACGTCCGAGGACATGCCGACCAGCGGCCCGAGGTCCGTGAGCGTCCACCCGAGCGTCGCGAGCGCTTGAATGCGGCGCTGGGTGCCGCGGGACGGGATGCGGGTGTGGTGAGTGACCGCCCAGGGGTCGGGTCGTACGCTGAGGATGGCGTCCGCGGACTCGCGTCGGACCTTGGCGGCCGGCACGGGCGGCCGTCGGCGGCCGTCGGCCGATTTCTGTGGGTGTCCCCAGAGGATGTTGGTGAGGACGCCGTCGCTGACGCCGGCGAGGGCGGCTATCTGCCTGTTGCCGAGGCCGAAGGACTGAAGGTGTCGGACGTGCTCGCGTACCGGCTGGGCGTCGACGAGGCGGGGCGTGCCGGCCTTGCGGAGTGCATAGTTCTCGGCGGAGCGGGCGGCGTTGCCGACGCGGCACGGGAGGCACCGGCAGAAGTGGTAGCGGTAGCACGTGCTCTTTGCGGCGTGCTCGTGGTCGGGCGGACAGACGGTCGTGTCCGTTCTCTTCTTCATCGGTTGAGTCCTTCGGTGCGGTGACGGCGGGCCTCGGCGTACTCCGCTTCGAGGCGGAGGAGACGGTTGACCGTCTGCGGGTCGAGCTCTCGGGCGAGGGCCTCGTCGTCGTGGATCAGATGGAACAGGCGCTGCTGGTAGCGGGCGGCGTTGACGCGGAACGTGCGGCGGATGCGCTGCTCTTTCCCGCCGCCCTGGCCGGGGTTGGCTCGCTCGAACGCGAGGATCTCGGCCGCGTCGTAGAACGCGGGCTTCGGGCCGCGGTTCACGTGCAGCGCCTCAAAGACAGCACCGGCGGTTCGCGCTCGAGCGGTGTCTCTTCGACTCCGCGCGAGCTCGGCGCGGGTCTCCGGCTCGGGAAGGTAATCGGGCGCGTTCACCGCGGGCCTCCACCGAGGTAGCGAACGAGGCGGTCGGACATCGCGGTGAGCGCCGAAGCGAGCATGACGACGGCGCCGATGCGATAGAGCGTCATGCCGGCCTCGCCGGAGCCGTAGAGGAGGGCGAGGACGACGAGCACAGCGCCGCCGACAAACATGGCGAGGAGGAACACCATGACGGGCGTTACGCGCTTCATCGGATGCTCACCCCCGCGATGGCATAGAGCCACACGGCGACCGCGCACGCGGCGGCGGTGAGGCCGAGGAGGGCCACGGTGACCGGGACCCAGTCGCGGCGGCGGTGGATGCTGTACGGCTTGCGGTTCACTGTCCGACCACCCCCGAGAAGATGGCCGCACCGGCCGCGAAGGCAAGGAGGGCGAGGAGGCCGATGCCGAAGCCTGTGCCGATGACGCCGAGGAAGACGACGGCGGGGTGCGGGTGCTCGGGGTCGTAGTCGCGGCGGTTCATTCGGCGACCCACGCTTCCGCGCCGCACCGCTCGCACCGGTAGACGTCCCAGCCGGAGCGGTAGGTCTCGGTCCACCAGTGAAGGCCGAGCTTGCAGAGGAACTTGAACATCAGCGGGTGACTCCCGTCTTCCAGTGCTTGGAGCAGATGCAGTAGTGGTCGCCGCCGTGCTCGGCGGTGAGCTTGCAGAGGTGCGTGCGGCCCGCCTTCTCCCGGCCGCGCGAGGCGCACCGGTTCTCGGCGAGGCGCTCGACGGGGCGCTTGTCCTCCATCAGCAGGTCGCCTCCTCGGCGTGGTCCTCGACCTCGGCGAGCGCGGCGACGGCTTCGACCGCCGCGACGGCCAGCGCGAGGCGTGCGGTCGGGTTCGGGTGCGGGTAGACGAAGGTCGAGCGGCGGCCGGTCACGAGCGGGAGTCCTTCGCCGGGTCCTCCATGAGCTGGAGGAGCGCCTCGCCGAACTCGAATGTCACGAGCATCTGGCCGGGCTTGGTGCTCCCGGGGTTCGGCTGGACGATACGGAGGTTCCCGCCCTCGTGGCGGTCTCGCGCGATCTTCTTCGCGTCGGCGAGGAGGTCGAGACTCACGTGGCCGGAGCACGGCTCGGGCGTGAGCTCGAGCGCCTTCTCGACGAGACGGTGCACGGGCGGGAAGTTCGCCTGAATCAGCGGCAGGGAGTACGAGAGCGACGGGGCGCCGGCGTGTTCGTGCTCCGCGAGAGTGATCGTTACAGTCCCCCCGGGCGACTTGAACGCTCCGAGCTCGTACGCGAAGTCGACGCGCGCGACAGGCTCGACGGTCGAGCGCCGGCGGAAGAACCCGGCGTTCTTCACGACCCATTCGAGTGCGTCGCGAGGGACGAGGAACTCACCGGCCTTGCTCCCGTTGTACTTACCGCGGACGCGGTGCACTCGGTAGCGGTCCGTCCCGGTGAGTGTCAGGCGGCCGGCGTCGAGCGTGAAGAGGGCGGCGGTGAGAGATGGAGTGACCTCGTCCTTCGACACGGCGGGGAGAGTGGCCGCGACGATGTGACGGAGCTCGCGCGTGGTCATGGTCAGGTGCGCCTTGTTCATGCGGACACCGCCTGACGAATCACGGCGAGCGCGTCGCCGTCGACCTCGGTCGGGACGCCGTGGGCGTTCTGAACGGGCCGGTTCATGGCTTCGAGGAAGTCGACCGTCTTGTTCGAGAAGTCGACCGTCTTACGGCGGCGGTACAGCATGTCCAGGAACTGCAGGCGGGTCATCGTGCGACCGCCTCGGCGAGCGCGACGACGACCTCGGGCGAGCCCTCGGGGTTGAGGCGGGTCTCGCCGGTGTCGACGAGGAGCCCGTCGCGCTTCATGTCGGACATGCGCTTGCGTGGGGATTCGTGGTGCACACGCTCCCATCCGGCTCTTCTGACGCGCTCGGCGTAGGCGTCGCACACCTCGAAGGCGGCCATCGGGCCCCGGTCGGCGAGGAGTTGGAGCACGCGCTCGCGGACGGTGTGGACGGTGCGCTGGGACTTGTCGGCCGCGAGGTGCGAGGTGGACGGGTCGTCGCGGTGGACTCTGGCGGAGTCGCCGTCGAGGAAGATGGGCGGTACAGATTGCCCAGCCTGTAGAGTGTGGTTCGTCAAAGGGATTTCCTTTCTCTGGATTCGCCTCGGGTGGCCGCCCGAGGCGTTTCTCTTGTGTGGGTGCGACTGATCGGGTTCGGGCCGAGATCAGGCGCGTTGCGGCTTCGGTCTCCTCTGCGGCTCGGTCGGCAGCGACTTGACCCACTCGACGAGGTCCTCCGCGAGGAGCACGCCCTTCGTGTTCTCGTAGTGGGGCGCGAGGTCGCCGCGAGCGATTGCCGCCTTCAGGACGGTCTCCGAGTAGCCGGTCGCGGCCGCTGCATCGGGGATGGAGAGGGCGATGGGCTGCAGGACGGGCCGGAGGTCTCTGCTCATGCGGCACCCGCCGTCTTCGCCCGCTCCGTCAGCGCGACGAGGGACACCTTCAGAGACGCACAAATGGCGTCAAGCTCCTCCAACTGGAGGGGCTTGACGCCATTGAGTCTTCTGTAGAGGGTCGACTGGCTGATCCCAGTCGCATCGGCGAGCTGAGCGACCGACACGCGCTGCCGAGCCATCTCGGCGCGGATTTCCCCGGCGAGAGCAACTCTTCTCAGTGGTGTGGTGGACTGACTCATGTTCGTCAGTATGACGTATATGCGTCACTCGTGCAAGTCTTTGCCAAAATTGACGGACATATGTCACACTTGACGCATGCCTAAGGGGACGAACACGCCCGTTGGGCCTCTAAGCGTTGCCGTCGCGGAGATCCTTCACGCGCGCATGGCACAGCTGAGGTCCAATAAGAGCCGGCTCGCCGAGGCGTCCGGCATCGCTCGGACGACCCTCGGGCCGATCATCGACGGCCGGAAGACTTTCGACGTCGAGGTGCTCGACACTCTGTGCCAGACGCTCGGGCTCGACGTGGTCGAGGTGCTTCGTCAGGCCGACGCGGCCACCCAGGGCCGCCTCGTAGACTCGGGCATTCGCCCGATCAAACGGGAGGCGTAGAGCGCCACTCGGGGCACCGGTCGAGCCAGGATGCGATGTCCGCGTCCAGCACGCGCATGTCGGTGTCGATCTTCCGCGCGCGGAGCTCGCCGTCCTGGATAGCGCGGACGATGACCGCCATGTCGACGGAGGCGACGGTCGCGGCTTCGGTGACGGTGTATGCGAGCTTTCTCATGTGCGGCTATTCCCCTGACGTGTTCCCTCTGTGAGAAAGATCGTAGGTTCGGCCCACGACACCCGGGGCGCACCTCCGTTATCTCACCTGGCGAGGGACCGCCGCGCACCGTTCGTTTTCCGCAACTTGTACCCCGAATAGTCCTCCCCTTGACGGACAGACGCAGCAGTTTAAAGTACCCCGATTTGGGGTAGTCTTCACGACTCGATCTGGGCAGACATGCGGGTCATTGCGTCGGTGAGCTGGAGGAGGTCGACGTCTTCATACAGCATCGTCACGGCGTAGGAGCTGTGCCCCATGATTGCCATGCGGGTCCGCTGAGGTACTCCGGCCGCGAGGAGCATGGACGCAGCCGTGTGGCGGGCGTCGTGAAGGCGAGCGTCGCGGACACCGGCGCGCGCGAGCACGGCGTGCCAGGCCTCGTTGTCGGCGCGTGGGTCAATGGGCGAGCCGTCGAGGAAGCGCGGTTGCGCGAGCTCTCGGTGGCCCTTCGGGTCAGCCGTCCAGAGCAGTCCGTGCGGGTTCGGCTCACTCTCCGCGGCGAGCTTGCGTTGCTCGATCACGGTGCGGAGCGGGTCGACGAGCGGGATGATGCGGAAGCCGGCGCTCGTCTTCGGCCGGGAAAGGTAGAGGCCGCCCTGCAGGTGCCGGTGCTCCCAGTCGGGCGGGAAGGTGATGGTCCGGTCCGGACAGTCGGTGCCGCGCTTGGCGCCGCACGGGTAGGCCTTGCCCTTCGGCTCACCGCACCCGTGCTCCCAGTAGACGCGTTGGAGTTGCCACGAGAGGTCGAGGCGGTCGGTGACGCGGTCGAGTTCGAGGCCGAGCACTTCGCCCTGTCGGGCCGCGGTGAGGAAGGCCGCCCACCAGCGGGACGCGAGACGGTCCGGCTGGATGCCGAGGGACGGGTCGCCGGAGACCGTGCGGAGTACCTGGCGCGCCTCCTCGACGGTCGGGATGGCGAGCTTTGTCTTCGTGCGCCGCGGCGCGTCGGTCAGCTTCGCGACGTTGCGCGAGACACGGCCCTCCCGGAGCGCGTATTCGAGCGCCACGGACATGATGCGGTAGGCCTGGCCGGCGTAGGTCGAGGTGAGCGTGCCCTTCTCCGGGTGCTTCGGGTCCTTCGGCGTGCTCGTGATTCGGTCGGCGACTCGGCGGATGTGTGCGGGCGTGAGCTTCTCGAGCTGAACGCTCCCGACGGCCGGGATGATGTGGTTCTCCAGGAGCGTCCGATAGGTGCGCGCGGTGCCCGGCCGGATCTTCTGCAGGGCGATGGACTGAAACCAGACGTTGAGCCACGAGCCGAACGTCTGCGAGCTCGTGGGGAGGTCGCCCTCGACGAGGAGCTTCTTGCGGAGTTGCGCGAGCTTCTGGCGCGCCTCGGTCTCCGTGCGCCCGGTCACCGTCTTCCGTCGCCGCTTGCCGTCGTGCGACGGCAGCGTCAGCGTCCCGCACCAGCGGGCGTCGCTCGCGCGGAAGTAGATGGAGCCCTCCCCCTTGGCCAGCTTGTTCGGGCCCTTCTCGGCCATATGTGGTCCCTTCGTTCAGCGCTCGGTGAGCCAGTGGACGACGACGCCTCCGCCGGCGAGCATGGCCGCGGCGAGCGCGATGCACACGACGTCCGCGAACATCACTCGCTACCGACCATGTGGTCTGGTGTCTCGGGGTAGCTATGCCCAGGGCCGAACCATCCAAGCTCGACGCCAGGGGCAGCACGCTCCGGCAGCGACTTCCATTCGTCGCGCTCGTGCGGGCCAGCCGGACGAGCGGCGACCGGGGGCCAGTTGTTCCGCGTGCGCTGCGCGGGTGGCAGGTACAGCGGATGCCGCGTCTGCTCCCAGGGGTGCTCCGGGTGGTAGCTATCGGTTCCGTCAGGGTCGAGTTCGCGCCCGCTCATTGCTCCGCTCCGATCATGTGATTTGGTGTCTGCTGGCCGGCGCCGCCGAGGTTGAAACGAACGCGCGCCCATTCCTCGTGATCGGGCGTCTCGGAGATGTGCTGCACGGCAGCGTCGCGGACTGCCTCCTCGGTCTCGTCGACCGCACTGAACGGGCATCCGCGCTTCGGACACTCCCAGAACCACATCAGTCCTCCTCCGGCATCCATGGGCGCGCGAGCGCCGGGTCGTACGGGTGCGCGGGGTCGTCGTAGTTGAGCGAGCCGCAGAAGGCTTCGAGGTCGACGCGGCGGACGACGACGGGTCCGCCCTCGATGTTGTGCACGACGATCTCCTCGGCGCCCCAGCCGAGCTCGCCGACGAGGGACGAGGTGCCCGTCTCGTCGGCACGGTCGAACCGCTCGGGCGCGGCTGAGCGGCCGTCGAGCTCCGCGGAGAGCATCTCGCGCGAGCCCCAGTCGGCGGGCCGGTCGACGACGGTCGACCAGTCGATGTAGAAGTCCCGCTCGGGGCGCGGTTTCAGAATGTAGTGCGGCACCGGGTGCCCTCTCTCTTAGCTGTGGTCGGGGAGGTGGTGTGGGGCGCCGTTGCCCCTTCGGCACGTCTCCCGTGCGCGGACCACATCCCGTTACTCAGGACTCCCGTGTGCTGGGTTCTTCTACCGTCGAGGTGGATAGACTTATCCATGTCGTTCCTGCTCCTTCACCGTTGTCAGGTTCGATGCGAAGGCCTCGGGCTCCACCCCGGGGCCTTCACTTTTTCTGCGGTTCTGACGCATCCTCGTCGGTGTGACTTGTGTGCGTCAGAACCACTATAGCCATTCCTTTAGCCATTGTCACGACCCCGTGCGAGGTGTTGCGACTAGCTAGTTCCCTAGATTCCGCGGAATCTCGCGGGCGGACTGACCTATATAGACCATATCATAAAGCTTTTAATCCGCGGGTCGTGGGTTCGAGCCCCACCGGGCCCACCCTTA
>NZ_JBIBYW010000006.1:0-3671 GCF_043083605.1 Leifsonia sp. NPDC014704
GTAGTCCGCCAACGCACGAGACGATCGCGCCCCGCCGAGCCGTCGCCAGGTCGCGACGCAACGCCATGCTGCGTTGCCGAGCGGTGCGAGGCCTAGCGGCACACGGACAGGATGCCGGCCGCGAGCGCTCAGCCGGCGAGGGGTCCGTCGCAGAGGAGAGCGATGTCGATGTCGGGCAGAGCCGTGAGGCCAGCGCATCGCGCGACCACCAGAACCGAACAGCCCCTGACCTGCGTTTCCGCAGGTCAGGGGCTGTTCGCCGGAGCCGCCTGTCGGAATCGAACCGACGACCTAATCGGTGTGGAACCCTTTCCGCAAGCCGCAGGCCGCAGCCCGACGACCGTTCCGTATGTGGCTAACATTCGACCATGGTTGAATTCTCTGCGTTCGTGCCGCCGAAGCTCTCCGTGCAGCCCGACGTTCGCGTTCTCGGCGCCCGAGAACACAATCTGCAGGATGTCGACCTTACGGTGCCGCGCGATGCAACGGTCGTCTTCACCGGTGTGTCCGGATCGGGAAAGTCCTCGCTGGCGTTCGGGACGCTGTACGCCGAGTCGCAGCGACGCTATTTGGAATCGGTCGCACCGTACGCCCGCCGTCTGATCGATCAGGCGGGAGTGCCCGATGTCGACTCGATCACGGGGATGCCGCCTGCGGTCGCCCTGCAGCAGCAGCGCGGTGCCGGGAATGCCCGATCGACCGTGGGCAGCATCACCACGTTGTCGAGCTTGGTACGGATGCTGTACTCGAGAACCGGGGACTACCCGGACGGGCAGCCGATGTTGTATGCGGAGGACTTCTCCGCGAACACGGTCGAAGGGGCCTGTTCGGAATGCCACGGCATCGGACGCGTGTACGCGGTGAACGAGCAGCAGATGATCCCGGACCCCTCGCTCACCATCCGCGAACGCGCCATCGCTTCCTGGCCGACCGCGTGGCACGGCCATCAGCTGCGCGACGTGCTGGTTGCTCTCGGTTACGACGTCGATGTGCCGTGGCGGGACCTGCCGCAAGAAGACAGGGACTGGATCCTGTACACCGATGAGACCCCCTTCGTTCCGGTCCACTCCCGGCTTAGCCTCTCTGAGGCTAAAGCTGCGATCGAAGCAGGTGTGGAGCCGAGCTACTCGGGCACATTCGTCGGGGCTCGCCGGTACATTCTGGACACGTTCGCGAACACAAAGAGCGCCTCGATGAAGCGGCGCGTCGCGCAGTTCCTCACCGCTGCCATCTGCCCGGTCTGTCATGGCAAGCGGCTGAAGCCCGAGGCGCTGTCTGTCACGTTCGAAGGATTCGACATCGCCGAATTCTCCCAACTGCCGCTTCGGGAACTTGCCACGACGCTCTCCGATGTCCTAGCGCGCATGGAGGAGCAGGAGGCCGCTTCTTCTGAGGCGGTCTCTCCGCGAGCCGCATCGGAAGAGCGAATCGCTGCTGGCGGGTCCCCGCATTCCTCCGCGTCCGATGTGCGACCCACCGCGAGTCCCTCGCCAGAGAAGCGTGCCGCTGCGGTCCAGCTCGCCTCAGGGGTGCTGCAGCGGCTTCGTCCACTGGTCGATCTGGGGCTGGGCTACCTGTCATTGAGCCGGACGACCCCGACACTGTCGGGCGGCGAGCTACAGCGACTCCGGCTCGCGACGCAACTCAGCTCTGATCTTTTCGGGGTCGTCTACGTCCTCGACGAACCATCGGCGGGGCTGCACCCCCAGGACGTGGCGGCGCTCCTCAGGATCCTGGACGGACTCAAGGGGCGAGGGAACAGCCTGTTCATCGTCGAACACTCCGTGGCTGTGATGCGGCACGCGGACTGGCTGGTCGACATCGGCCCCGGCGCCGGTGAACACGGCGGCCGCGTGCTCTACAGCGGCCCGACCGACGGGCTCGCCGATATCAAGGAGTCCGTGACCCGCGGATACCTCTTCGGCAACAGTGGTCTCCCTCTTCGCACACCCCGTGAGGCACGCAGTTGGCTGCGTCTGGAGAACGTGACGCGTAACAACCTGCACGACATATCGGTCGATATCCCATTGGGGGTCTTCACCGCCGTTACGGGCGTGTCCGGGGCCGGCAAGTCGAGTCTGGTCAGTCAGGCGCTTCCCTCGCTGCTTGGCGATCGCCTTGGCCGGGCCGTCCCGGCGGATGACGAGCCGGTCAGCGACGAACTGCTCCTCGCGGATGCGCCGGAACGTCTCGATGGACGCGTCGCCGGGCCCGTCACCGGTGTACAGCGGCTGGTCGTCATCGACCAGCGGCCCATCGGCCGGACGCCGAGATCCAACGTCGCCACCTACACCGGGCTGTTCGACCATGTCCGCCGTCGATTTGCAGACACCCCGGAAGCTCGTTCCCGCGGGTACAAGCCTGGCCGATTCTCCTTCAATGTCGCCGGCGGGCGCTGCCCGACCTGCGAGGGCGAGGGATCGGTGATGGTCGAGCTCCTCTTCCTGCCTTCCGTGTACACCGAATGCCCCGACTGCCACGGCAGCCGATACAAGGCATCAACGCTCGAGGTCACGTGGAGGGGACGCACCATCGCAGACGTATTGTCGATGAGCGTCGAGGAAGCGAACCTCTTCTTCGTGGGCGATGAGGAGATCACGCGGTCGCTGACCGCTTTGTCGGATGTCGGACTCGATTACCTCCGGCTGGGTCAACCGGCGACCGAACTCTCCGGGGGTGAAGCGCAGCGTGTCAAGCTCGCGACCGAGTTGCAGCGTGCGCAGCGTGGAGACACGCTGTACGTACTGGACGAGCCGACCTCCGGGCTCCACTGCGCCGACACGGATCGTCTGGTCGCGCACCTGCAGACGCTGGTCGATGCAGGCAACACGGTCGTCGCCGCGGAGCTGGACATGCGCGTTATCGCGGTGGCCGATCACGTGATCGATCTTGGACCCGGCGCGGGCGACGCCGGCGGGACCGTGGTTGCAGCTGGCACGCCCGCCCACGTCGCGGATAGGGGCGTCGGTGCTTCCGCGGGCTACCTCGCCGCCGCACTGCAGGCAGCGACCAACGTGACCCCATCGTGACGACCGTGCCGCTGTGCGATATGAGAATCGGACAGCGGCACGCTCGACGAGGTCGTGGTCTCAGGCGGGGAGCTTAGAGGCCAGGACGTCCAACTTCTCGATCGTCGGCTCGCTGATTTTCTCGACAAGTTGAGCGATATAGTGCACGCCCGCGAGAATGATCAGTTCCGCTTGCGTCAGCGATTCCCGATCGTGGTGGCGCGGACGATGCCCCAGCCTGTTGTTCTCTCGTGGGAGGGGCATCGTCCTGGCCGTTGGGCGCTCAGCCGTTCGAGGAGGGTGCTCCCGGGACCAGCACGGCCCGACCGGGGATCTGACCGGTGGCGAGGTGTTCGAACACTTCGTTGATTTCCGAAAGTGGGTGTCGTTCAATCGCCGATACCAGGCGCCCAGAACGGGCTAGCGCGAGTACCTCCTCGAGTTCATTCCGGGTACCCCAGTTGCTCGTCATCATCACTGCTTCGGCGGCGAAGCGGAAGAACGAGAACGGGAAGCTGCCGCCCGCGAGCCCGACGAGCACAAAGATACCGAGCCGGTCCACCGCTCCAGCGCCAAGGGCCATGGTCGTGTCGATTCCGACAAAGTCAAGAACAGCCGCTACCCCGTCCTGGCCGGCGGCAGTGCGAATCTGTTCCGCGGCAT